>NZ_JAFLRG010000002.1:0-1200000 GCF_017315725.1 Trinickia acidisoli | reverse complement strand
AACTGGCCTGGCATCATCGGATTCTTGACGCTCCCGCTCTTGCGGTTGATCGCGCCGGATTTCATGGAACGCGAGATCTTTACGTGCGGGCCCGCGCCCTATATGAAGGCCGTGCGCGACCTGCTCGACGAAGCGGGCTTCGATCGTGCGCATTATCACGAGGAAAGCTTTTCGTTCGATGCGCTGCCGCCTGCGGATCGGGCTGCGGCATCCGAAGGCGCGGGCGCGTTTGCCGATAGCGTTGGGGCGGATGGCGAGACGAACGATGAAACGCGATTCGCCGTCAGCTTCACGAAGACGCGCCGCGACATCGAGTGCGGCGCGCACGAGCACGTACTCGACGCGGCGAAACGCGCCGGGCTGCGGCTGCCGGCGTCGTGCACGCAAGGCATGTGCGGCACCTGCAAGGTCAAGCTCGTCTCCGGGCAAGTGGAGATGCGCCATAACGGCGGCATTCGGCAACGCGAGATCGACCAGGGAATGGTGCTGCTTTGCTGCAGCAAACCGCTCAGTGATCTAATCGTCGACAAATAGCGGCAACGTGCCGTCGTTTGCGGACAAACGCATGTCGGAAACCGCACTCACCTGCGATTTATGGCTGATCAAGCTAACAACTGAATCACCGCACCGCGGATGGACGACCAGGAGAGACCATCATGAATCTGCTTAAACAACTGCTGTTGACCGCCGCGCTCGGCGCGGCGCTGACGAGCGCCATACCGGCGTTCGCGGACGGTAAGCCGACGATCAAGATCGGCTACGTCGAGGGCTGGGACGATAGCGTCGCGACCTCGAACGTCGCGGCGCAAGTCATCGAGACGAAGCTCGGCTATCCGGTTCAGCTCGTGCCGGTAGCGGCGGGCGTGATGTGGGGCGGTGTGGCGCGCGGCGATTTGGACGCGACGCTGTCGGCATGGTTGCCCGCCACGCACGCTGCGTATTGGGCACAGTACAAGTCGAAGGTGGAAGATCTAGGCGTGAACTTTAACAATGCGAAGATCGGGCTGGTCGTGCCGGCCGACGCCAAAGTGACGACGATTGCGGATCTCGAGGCGCAAAAAGGCGCTTTCGACGGCCGTATCGTCGGCATCGACGCAGGTGCCGGCGTCATGAAGAAAGCCGACGACGCGATCAAGGCCTACAACCTCAGCTATCAACTGATGCCGAGCTCGGGTAGTGCGATGACGGCCGAGCTCGCACGCGAGATCCATGAGAACAAGTCGATCGTCGTGACAGGATGGGCCCCGCATTGGATGTTCGCGAAGTGGAAGCTCAAGTTCCTCGACGATCCGAAGAAGGTGTTCGGCGGCGCGGAGCACGTCGACAACGTGATCAACCCCGAACTCGAAAAGAAGGCGCCGCAGGTGGTCGAGTTCTTGAAGAAATTTCAGTGGAAGCCGGGTGAGATCGACGGCGTGATGCTGGCCGCGCAGAACGGTACCAAGCCTGAGGATGCGGCGAAGTCGTGGGTGTCGGCACATCCCGATCGCGTATCCGATTGGCTCGCCGACGTTAAATAGTGCGAAGTATTGAGTGTACGAAGTATCGGGTGTCCCATACGGGGCGCACGGCCGGGAAGGCCGTTGCGCCCCGCTTTTTTTCGAGGGGCGTCGCGATCGGCGGCGAACGGCTACTGGAGCACGACCGTCCTTTCGCCGTTGATGAATACTCGCCGTTCGATGAACGCCTTTACGGCCCTGGCCAGTGTGATGCACTCGACGTCGCGCCCGACGGTCAGCAGGCGTTCCGGGCTGTGCGAATGATCGACGCGCTCGACGGTCTGCTCGATGATGGGCCCTTCGTCGAGGTCGTCGGTGACGAAGTGCGCGGTGGCACCAATGAGCTTCACGCCGCGCGCGTGCGCTTGATGATAGGGCTTCGCCCCCTTGAAGCCGGGCAGGAACGAGTGGTGGATGTTGATGGCGCGTCCGGCCAGCTTCCGGCTCGTTTCTTCGGAAAGAATCTGCATATAGCGTGCGAGCACCATCAATTGCGCACCGGTCGTTGCGAACAAATCGAGCAAGCGTGCTTCCTGGCGCGCCTTGGTATCCGCGGTCACCGGCAGGTAGTGAAACGGCAAGCCGTGCTGAACGGCCATCGGCTCGAGCGTCGTGTGGTTCGACGCAATGCCGACGATGTCCATCTTCAGTTCGCCCATGCGCCAGCGGAACAGCAAATCGGCAAGGCAGTGCTCTAGCTTCGACACCATGATGAGCACTTTGGGGCGAACGTTGGCGTCGTGAATGGCCCACGTCATGTCGAATGTGGCGGCGATCGGGGCGAATTCCGCCTTGAGGGCGCTAATGTCGAGCGATGCGTCGTACTGGTGTACTCCGTGGAAGACGCAGCGCATGAAGAAGCGTTCGCTGAGGTCGTCGTCGAAAACGGTGAGTTCGTCGATATAGCCGCGATGCTTGTCGAGCAATGCGACGACGGCGGCGACTTGGCCGGCGGCGCTGGGACACGCCAGCGTCAGCACGAATTGATGAGAACGGTCGGGCGTTGACATAGAAATAGTCCTGGTCTTCATGAAAAGGCGCGTGGCGCAGACGAGCGCACAACTACCACTGCGCGGCGTGTCCAAGTAGAGCAGGCCGGATTTTTAACCGATAGAACCGAATCGCCGTGCCGATGGTATCCGCACGTCAGGTTGCCTTCGGCGGGAGGCGAAAGCGCGCGACGGCCTCGTCGAGGCAGCGGCTTTGATCTTCGAGCGAGGCAGCCGCGGCCGATGCTTCTTCCGCAAGTGCGGCGTTGCGTTGCATCGCTTGCTCCATATGTGCGACCGATGTGTTCACCTGTTCTATACCGATCGATTGCTGCTCGGATGCGAGGCTGATCTCGGCGATGATCGTGCGCACGCGCTCGACGGCATGCGCGAGCTCGCTCATCGTCGCGCCAGCCTCGCCCACGAGCGCGCTGCCGCCGTCGACGCGCTGCGTCGAGTCGCCGATCAACGCCTTGATTTCCTTGGCCGCCGACGCCGAGCGTTGCGCCAGATTCCTCACTTCGGCTGCCACGACGGCAAAACCACGGCCGTTTTCCCCGGCGCGCGCTGCTTCGACCGCTGCGTTCAAGGCAAGGATGTTGGTTTGGAACGCGATGCCCTCGATGACGCCGACGATGCTCGCGATCTGCGTCGAACTCGTCGAAATCGCATTCATGGTGGCGACGACGCGGGTCATCGCCTCACCGCCCCTCAGCGCAATGTCGGCGGCGCTGCCCGCATGAGTGCGGGCACTGCGAGCGTTGTCGGTGGTTTGACGCACGGTGGCGGTTAGCTGTTCGATGCTCGCCGCGGCTTCTTGCAAAGATGCCGCCTGCTGCTCCGTGCGATCCGACAACTCCATGTTCCCGTGGGCGATGGCGCGCGCATCGCCCACGATCGCTTCGGTGCTCGAGCGAACCTGGCCGACCGTTTGCGTCAATCCGGCCTGCATCTGATTGAGGCGCGCGAGCAGATGGCCCATTTCGTTCGCGCGCGCGACCGAGACTTCGCGCGTCAAGTCGCCGCGAGCGATGCGATCGAAATGATCGACGGCCGAATTGATGGGCGTGACGATCGCTCGGGCCAGCGCCCGTTGCGTCAGGACGCCGACGACGAGCGCCAGCGCGCCCGCGGCGCCGAGGATCCACAAGGCACGGCGAAAGCGCAGATCGGCGGCTTCGAAACGCGCTTTTTCGCGAGTCACTTGCAGATTCTCCAATGCCGTGATGGCGTCCTGGTAAGCGGCGAACTGTGCGGGCGACGCATCGCGCTGGGTCGACAGGAAGTCGACCATATCGTCGTCGTCCAACTGCGACAGCGCTTTTTCGATCGTTTGACTGAATAGCGCGTGCCGTCGCGCGAGCAAGGTATCGAGCAAATGCTTTTCGACCGCGTCGGGGGTGTGCAGACGCCGATAAGCGGCCAATTCGTCGTTGCTCTGTGCGAGCAATTGGTGCAAGCGGGCAGTTTCGGTTTTCGCCGATTTGCCGGCGCTGATCAACTGCTCGACTTCGCTCAGCCCGCCGCGTAGCACGAGCAGCCGCTCGGAGCTCGTTTTCAAATGGAGCAGCGATGCGGTGTCGTCGCGATACATGGCGGCGAGCGCGACGTTGCCGGCCGAGAGCATTGCCACCGCGCCGGCGATGACGAGCATCAGTAACGCGGTGTAGCCGGTTATGGTGGCGGCAAGGCCGCCTCGAATCGAGAGCGATGTTTGCATGGCGATATCCGCGTACGGCGCGCGCGTCTAGTGGACGGGCGTCGATGTTCGTCGAAAGACGGCAAAACGACCGTTGAGGTAAGCGCCGCAAGCGAGCGCCTACCGCCGGAATATCGGCAGCGTAAATGGTTATCTATTGCCAACAGGCGACGGTGGTCTGCTCGATTGCGACCACGACGTGATGAGAGACGTGAGGCGGGAGTGTGTCAACGCGCGCTGAAACGAGCATGAAAGCCGGCAGCGCGCAACTGCGAAAAATCGTAGCGACGTACGGCCGATTCAATCGACTTATTCCTCGGCCGTAGGACGAAATGCATCGACCGAAATCATGGCCGCTGCATTGGCGGGTGCCGGACGTTCCGCAGGGCGGAATACGGCATCGCCGCGGCGAATGGCCCGGCGCGAAACGACGCATGTACCCGACGCATTCGCCGAGCGTCGGCGCCAGCGCTGTTCCCCATAGTGGCAGCGGCCGGGCTCGACCCATCGGATGATGAGCGTGGTATCGGATTGTTCGAGAATTTCGATTTGGACGCGGCTGGCGTCTACGGCGCGAGACTTATTTGCCCTCATAGCGGCTCCTGGAATCGAGCTCCCTAAATGTATTCGGGTCGAGCCAGGATCGCTATCGTTATATCCGTAGAAACACAATTCTTAAAATAGCAATAATCGGGGGGCAGTTACGCCAATTTGCACAAATCTGCACACGTTTTTGCACCTAAGCACGGTAATGCCTTCGCGGCATTTGCCAAACGGTCGAAACGCTGCCGACGTGCGGTCGCCAATCTCGGCTTTGGCCCCGGCCGGCAAAAGGTGCGCCTGTCGTCAAAACCGGGTGGCGCGATAGGGCTGCGGATCGGCGACGGGCGTTTGATTCGTCATCATTTCGGCGAGCAGCCGGCCGGTGACGGGGCCGAGCGTCAAGCCGTGATGAGCATGGCCGAATGCGAACCAAAGGCCGCGATGCCGCGGCGCGGGGCCGATGACCGGGCGCATGTCGGGCGTGCAAGGGCGCAGCCCGAGCCAGGGCTCGGCATCGAGGGGCCGCCCGAGCCCGAAGGCCTCGCGCGCGTAGGCTTCGGCGCGGGCGAGCTGGATGCCCGTGGGCGGTGCCTCACGCTTTGCGAGTTCGACACCGGTCGTCAAGCGCAATCCGCGCTGCATCGGCGCGATCACGTACCCTTGCTCGCGATCGAGGACGGGCTGGCCGAGCGCCGCACTGCGTGTCGCTTCGTAATGCATGTGATAACCGCGCTTCGCGCGCAGCGGAATGCGATAGCCGAGCGGCGCGAATACGATGTCGGACCAAGCGCCGAGCGCGACCACGATTTCGCGGGCGCTGATCGGGCCATCGCTGGTTTGTACGATCCAGCCATCGCTTTGCGCACGCGCCGTGGTCGCATCGCCTACGAGGATTCGTCCTCCGCCCTTCGTAAATAGTGCGGCGTAAGCCTTGGTCAACGCTCCCGGGTTCGTTACGCTTTTCGGGTCGCGCCAGTGCAGCCCGCCGCAAAAGGCATCGGAGAGTGCCGGCTCGCGTTCGAGCAACGCCGCTCGATCGAGCGTATCGAGACGCAGGTCTTGTGCGCTCGCCAAGTTTTCGGCGCGCTTGGCGGCGAGCATGAACTCGTTAGGAGTCCTATATGCTTCGATCCATCCGCCATCGTGAACGAGCGCGGCTGCGTCCGCGCCTGCACGCGCGAGCAGCGCCTCATGTTCGTCGATGCAAAGGCGGATGAGCGGCAGCATGTCGCGCGCGGCCGCCGCGAGCCGCGTGGGCGACGATTCGTGCCAATAGCGCGCGAGCCACGGGACGAAATCGGCCATTGCCTTGTAGTCCCAATAGAGATCGGTCGATTGGTTGCGCGCGTAACGGAGCACGGTGCCGAAGTTGCGGGGGAATGCATAGGGCACGACTGACGAACGCTCGATGAGCCCGGCGTTGCCGAAACTCGTTCCTTCGCCTGGGCCGCGTCGATCGACGAGCGCGACGCGCCTCGAACGATCCTGCAGATGAATGGCGCAAGACACGCCGACGATGCCTGCCCCGAGAACGATGACGTCGAAATCCATGGAATGCCTTTCCGGTCTGGTTGGGTGCAGTCAAGCGCGGGCTAGCTTTCGTCCGGAATCGGAATTCGCGACGAAAGTTTCACTTCCCGCAGCGTCAAACTGGACTGAATCCACGCCACGCCGGATTGCCGCCGCAGCACCCGCTCGACGAATTCGCCGTAGGCGTCTAGATCGGTAGCGACCACCTGCAGAATGTAATCGGCGTCGCCGGTCACCTTGTGACAAGACAGCACCTCCGGCCGGCTGCCGATGACGGCTTCGAAGTCGTCCGCGGTTTGATCCGAGTGAATGTTGATTCGAATCTGCACGAACGCGAGTAGATCCAATCCGACAGCGCGCCGATCGACGTTTGCGTGATATCCGGTGATCACGCCTTCATCCTCCAGATGCTTACGACGTCTCCAACACGGCGTCACGCTCAGCGAGAGCTTCTCCCCGAGCGCGGCATTGGACAGCGAGCCGTCGTCCTGAAGCAGGCGCAGCATTGACCGATCGACCGTATCCATTTCGACCTTTGGACGCTTTGTGCTCATTCTCATCGTTTCGTAGACAAACTATCCGCTAGTCTAGGCTCAGCCAAAATCGAAAGCAAAATCTTCGCAGCCGACCATCCGTAGACTGTCGGCTATCTTCAACGCGGTAGTCAACCATGCTCACCATCTACAGCAGCGATCATCGCTTTCACCATGGCGTCGAACTCAAGGACGGCGCGATTACAGAATCGTTCGAGAAGCCTGCCCGAGCGGAAACCGTTCTTGCGCAGGTGAGGGCCACCGGATTGGGCGAGGTCGTCGGCCCAAAGTCTTATCCCCGATCGAGCTATGTCGGCGCGCACAGCGAGCGGTACATCGAATTTCTCGCTGGGGCATGGGGCGAATGGACGTCCACGGGGCGGACATGCCAGGCCTTGCCGCTCGTGTGGCCGGTAAGAGGATTGCCGAGCGTTGAATTGCCGCAATTCATCGATGGGAAGTTGGGCTTGTTTTCGATGGACGCGGGCTCGCCTATCAACGCGGGCACATGGGACGCGGTTTGCTCGAGTGCAAATTCCGCGCTGACGGGCATCGACCGGCTGTCCGCCGGTATGCGCGCGGCTTTCGCCTTGTGTCGTCCCCCAGGGCATCACGCCGGCCGCGAATACATGGGCGGCTATTGCTATTTGAACAACGCGGCGATTGCCGCACAACGCTGCATCGAGGAAGGCGCGAAGCGCGTCGCCGTGCTCGACGTCGATTTTCACCACGGCAATGGGACGCAGGACATCTTCTATGACCGTTCCGACGTGCTGTTCGTCTCGATTCACGGCGATCCTGCCGTCTCCTACCCCTACTTCTCGGGGCATGCCGACGAGCGCGGCGTCGGTTCGGGAGAGGGATTCAATCTGAACTTGCCGTTGCCGAAGGGCACCGCCATCAATGAATTCGAGGTCGCGCTGCGTCAGGCCGGTGCTGCGATTGCACGACATGCGCCCGATGCGCTGATCGTTTCGCTTGGCGTCGATACGTTCGAAGGCGACCCGATCAGTCACTTTCGTCTACGCACGGCCGATTACCTACGCATCGGGGAAATGATCGAACGGCTTGGCGCGCCGACCTTGTTCGTGATGGAGGGCGGCTACATGGTCGACGAGATCGGCATCAATGCCGTCAACGTTCTGCTGGGCTTCGAAGGTAGAGCCTGATAGGGTGGGCCGAGAAATTTCGGCCCCATGAGGGCCATAAAAGATAGGAGTACTAAATATGACGCGATATATCGATGTGAATGACGTTTCAAAGTTGATTCAGGAGGTGGGCGTGACGCGTGTCCTGAGCTCGATGGCAAGCCGCATCGAGCAGGATTATCGCCGGTGGCATACGTTCGATAAGACGGCCCGCGTGGCGAGCCATTCGCCGGACGGCGTCATCGAACTGATGCCGACGTCCGACGCGAAACACTACTCGTTCAAGTACGTCAACGGACATCCGAAGAATACGAGGGCCGACTTGCCGACCGTGATGGCCTTCGGCGTGCTCGCTGATGTCGATACCGGTTACCCGCTGCTGCTCAGCGAAATGACATTGACGACGGCGATTCGCACTGCGGCGACTTCCGTGCTCTTCGCGCGCTTTCTGGCTCGAAACGACGCCCGATCGATGGCATTGATCGGAAACGGCGCGCAGAGCGAATTTCAGGCGATTGCCTTTCATGAGGCTTTGGGCATCGACGAGATTCGCCTGTTCGACGTCGATGAAGCGGCGACGGAAAAACTCATCGGCAATCTCGCGCGCTTCAGGCAGCTTCGCGTCGTTCGCTGCAGCAGCACGGCAGAGGCTGTGCGCGGAGTCGACATCGTGACGACCGTGACGGCAGACAAGACGAACGCCACGATTTTGACGCCGGACATGGTGGAAGCCGGCATGCACATCAATGCAGTCGGCGGCGACTGCCCAGGCAAGACCGAACTGCATGCGGACGTGCTGAGGCGCTCGCGCGTCGTTGTCGAGTACGAGCCTCAAACGCGCATCGAGGGTGACATTCAGCAACTGCCTCGTGAGTTTCCCGTCATCGAGTTTCATCGGATCGTTGCGGGCGAGGAGAGAGGAAGGGAGTCGTCCGAGCAGATCACGGTATTCGACTCCGTCGGCTTTGCGCTCGAAGATTTTTCCGCCCTTCGTTATCTATACGCAGTCTCGCGCGAGCGGAACATCGGCATCGAGCTCGATCTCATTGCGGCGCCGCGCGATCCTAAAGATCTTTACGGCATGGCGGTCGGCAACCCGAACGGCAAGCGTGCGAAGTCGGTTGGGGCGGCCCGGGCCAGCATCCGACATTGAAGTAAGAAGCAGACGAAAACGGCGCACGCGTGCGCTTCATGAGGAGAAATGGAGATGAAACGAAATACCCTGTACTGCACGGTTTTGGCCGTGACTTTTACGTATCCTTTCGCGGCTCGCGCCGATGAAATCGTGCGAATCGGTCACGTCGCGCCGCTGACCGGCGCAATCGCCCATCTGGGCAAGGACAGCGAGAACGGCGCACGGCTCGCCATCGAGGAAATCAATGCAAAGGGCCTGGTGGTAGGCGGAAAGCACGTGACGCTGCAACTCGATTCACAAGACGATGCGGGCGATCCCAAGACCGCCACTCAGGTCGCGCAAAAACTTGTCGACGACAAGGTCGTTGGTGTGGTGGGTCATTTGAACTCCGGTACGTCCATCCCTGCGTCGCGGATTTACAAGGATGCAGGTATCGTCGAGATCTCGCAGGCGGCAACGAACCCGGCGTATACGCAGCAAGGATTCAATACGACTTATCGCGTCGTGGCGACCGATGCGCAGCAAGGCCCGGCGTTGGCGAGTTACGCGGCGAAGAGCCTCGGTGTGAAGACGGTGGCGATCGTCGACGACGCCACGGCGTATGGGCAAGGTCTTGCCGACGAATTCGAAAAGGCGGCTAAGGCGGACGGCATCAAAGTGTTGTCGCGCGATGCGACGAACGACAAGGCGGTCGACTTCCGCGCCATTGTCACGAAGATCAAGGGCGCGAATCCCGACGCGATCATGTACGGCGGCATGGATGCAACCGGCGGGCCGTTCGCGAAACAGGCGCGGCAGTTGGGCGTGCGAGCGAAGATTCTGGGCGGCGACGGAGTCTGTTCGACTGACGTCGTGAAACTTGCCGGCCCGGCCGCTGACAACATCGTGTGCTCGGAGGCCGGCATGGCGCTCGAGAAAATGCCCGGCGGTGCTCGGTTCGCGCAGAAATACGAGTTGCGTTTTCACCAACCATTACAGGTCTACGCCCCCTTTTCCTACGATGCGGTGTACATCATCGTCGACGCGATGAAACGGGCGAATTCGACTGATCCGGCGAAGATCCTGGCGGCTATGCCGGCCACCGACTACAAGGGCGTCATCGGTGAAACGACGTTTACGGATCGGGGCGATCTCCGTCACGGCGCGATTTCGATCTTCTCCTATAAGGACGGGAAGAAAATGTTGCTGGACGTCGTCCAGTTGTAGCGGAATCGAAAGCGGCCCGTGTGCCCGTGGCGATCCTAGACGCGCATCGGGGCCGACTGCATCGGCTCCGCGTCCGGAACGTCGATGACCAGATCGGTATCGGCCGTTGCGACGCAAGGCAGGATCCACCCGTCGCTCTTTTCTTCGCGGCTGATGCCCGGCCACTCGATGCGATAGCTGATACGCCCCGAGACGAGCTTGCATAGGCACGTGCGGCAGGTGCCGTTGCGGCACGATCGTGGAAGCCTTACCTGAGCAGCCGCGGCGGCCTCGAGCAGCGTGAGCGATGGGGGCGCCTCGAACGTGTACCCGTGCGGTTCGACGCGAACGATAGGCGCTTTGAGCGGTGCGGTCATGACAGACAGAGGCCGGCATTGAAAGATCGGCAGCATTGTGGAGCGTATTTCGGCGAGCTTACCGCACGCCTCCGCTTTTTTCCGATGCCGGCGCGCCTTTCGTGTGAAGAAATGGAGGATAAACCGTCGATTCCAAGGAAAACTTGCTCGTCGCCGCAAACGTTCTAAAGTGAATGCAATCGGCGTAGACAGAGGGTTCGTTTTTCGCCGGTAGTCCGCGCTTCCAGCAAGAAGGAAGCACTCCCACTCGGCGCGGTGTTTTCGTCACGGCAAAGGCGAATACCATGCAGATCAGTTTTCCGAAAGAAGCGCCCGAGTACTCGGGGCGCGAGCTGAAAGTGGCGTTTCCCGCGCTCGTCAACGGCGAGCGCGTCTGGTGCAGCATCACGGCGGAAGCGCTCGAGGACCACTTCGGTGCCGCTTCGCCGAGGCTCGAGGACGTGGTCGGCGCGTTCGATGCGCATCGAACGCGGATCGAGGCGGCGACACGCAGGCTGTTGTCGGAAACCAGCGGCCAATGCATGACGCTGCGCAGCGGCTACGTCAGGTTCTACGAAGCGAACGCCGGCGCATAACGCTATCCCCCGCCTAGATAGAAGAAGCGGAACAGAAAGATAGCGGCGATGATCCAGACGATCGGTTTGACTTGACGAGCCCGTCCCGTGAAGAGCTTCAGGCCTGCATACGTGATGAAGCCGAATGCGACGCCGTTGGCGATCGAATAGGTGAACGGCATCAGCAGCGCGGTCAGCACGGCAGGTACGACTTCGGTCGCGTCGTCCCACGGCAGATCGGCCAGTTCGCGCAGCATCAAGCACGACACATAGAGCAGTGCGGGCGCGGTGGCATAGGCCGGCACGACGCCGGCCAGCGGCGCGATGAACAGACTCGCCAGGAATAGCACCGCGACGGTGACGGCTGTCACGCCCGTGCGGCCGCCCGCCTGCACGCCCGACGCGCTTTCGATATAAGCCGTGGTGGACGACGTGCCGAGCAGCGAGCCCGCGACGATGGCCGTGCTATCGGCGAGCAGCGCCTTGTTCAAGCGGTTCATCTTCCCCTCGACGAGCAGGCCGGCCCGATTGGCTACGCCCATCAGCGTGCCGGTGGCGTCGAACAATTCGACGAGGAAGAACACGAGCACGACGTTGAGGATCCCCGTTGAAAGGGCAGCGCGGATATCGAGGTGAAAGAGCGTGGGAACGATCGAAGGGGGCGCCGAGACGACGCCGTGAAACTGGTTTCCGCCGAAAAAGAACGACAGGACGGTGACGCCGAGAATACCGATCAGGATTGCGCCCCGCACACGCAGGAAGTCGAGCGTCACGATGGCGAAGAAGCCGATCGTCGCGAGCGCGACGTCGGGCTTGCGCAGATTGCCGAGTGTAACGAGCGTAGCGGAGTCGCCGACGACGATGCCGGCCGTCTTCAGCGAAATGATGGCGAGAAATAGCCCGATGCCGCCGGTGATGGCGGCGCGGATCGAGCGCGGTATTCCGTTGACGATCATCTCGCGTACGCCCACCAGCGTGACGAGCAAGAACAGGCACCCCGAAATAAAGACGGCGCCGAGCGCGGCTTCCCAGGTGAAGCCCATGCCTTTGACGACGGTATAGGCGAAATAGGCGTTCAAACCCATGCCGGGGGCGCAGGCGATCGGGTAGTTCGCGTAAAGGCCCATGATCAGCGTAGCGATGGCCGCCACCAGACAGGTGGCGACGAATACGGCATCTTTCGGCATTCCCGCGTCTCCGAGAATCGCGGGGTTGACGAAGATGATGTAAGCCATCGTAAGAAACGTCGTCACGCCGGCCAGTATTTCCGTGCGCAGATCGGTGCCGGCTTCGTCGAAGCCGAAATAGCGTTTGACTGATTCCATGAGCGGAAGTGTTTTGACTTGTTCCATGAGGTTCGATGCCGGTCGAGTACCGCTGGGTTTAGCTGCGCTGAATACGACAGCACCTATTCGCAAACCGGCCGCACAGTGTAATAGCGACCATTTGCCGGCGCTACCCTAGGCCGCCTATCTATCGGCGCTCATCACGCGCGGTGCATGACGCCCGTACGGCCCTGCCGCGCGTGCGCCGCGGCGCTAGGGATTCAGCGTCGATTGATCAGGCCGCTCAACAGTTCGATGGGGAGCGGGAAAACGATCGTGGAGTTCTTGTCGGCGGCGATCGTCGTTAGCGTCTGGAGGTAGCGCAATTGCATGGCCTGAGGTTCCTGCGCCAACGTTTGAGCCGCTTGCAACAGCTTTTGCGACGCTTGCAGTTCGCCGTCGGCGTGGATGACTTTGGCCCGCCGTTCCCGCTCCGCTTCCGCTTGCCGAGCGATCGCGCGAATCATCGACTCGTTGATGTCGACGTGTTTGATCTCCACGTTCGAGACCTTGATGCCCCATGCGTCCGTTTGGGCGTCGAGCGTTTTTTGAATGTCGGCGTTCAATTGCTCCCGTTCGGCGAGCAGCGCATCGAGTTCGTGTTTGCCGAGTACCGCGCGCAGCGTCGTCTGGGAAAGCTGGCTCGTTGCCTCGAAGTAGCGGGCGACTTGAATGACGGCCTTCTCGGGGTCGACGACGCGAAAGTACACCACGGCATTGACTTTCACGGAAACGTTGTCGCGCGTGATGACGTCTTGCGGCGGTACGTCGAATACGATCGTGCGCAGATCGATGCGCACGGCTTGCTGCACGATCGGAGCGATCAGCACGAGGCCCGGGCCCTTAACCTTCCAGAAGCGGCCGAGCAAGAAGACGACGCCGCGCTCGTATTCGCGAAAGATGCGGACCGAGGAGGCGATGAGGACGATCGCGATCAGGAACAGGATAGTACCGAAGCCGAAAGTGAATCCGATCATGGCGACACTCCTTGTTTTGGCTCTTCTATCGGCACGACGTCGAGCGTGAGCCCGTGTCGGCCCGTGACGCGCACGTGTGCGCCCGCCGCGAGAGGCGCTGCTGCGCACACGCGCCAGCGCTCGCCGTGGACGCGCGCCCAGCCGACGCTTGCGTTTTCCGCTTGGCCTTCGGCTGGCACGAGCGCGGCATCGATGATCTCGCCGAGGCTACCGACGAGCGCTTCGCCGCCGGTCGCAACGGGCCGTCGCCGCGCCCGATATGCGAAGCTCGAGACGAAGAAGACGAACACGGCGCTGGCGGCCGAGATGGCGGCGATCATCGGTAGCGGCACGCCGTAGCCGGGTGTATCGGTGTCGATCAGCATCAGCGCACCCGCGGCGAACGCGATGATCCCCCCGAAGCCGAGCGTGCCGAACGTCGGCAGGAAGGCTTCCGCGATGAGAAACGCGATGCCGAGAAAGATCAGCGCCAAGCCTGTGTAGCTGATAGGCAGCAATTGCAGCGCAAACAGGCCGACCAGTAGGCAAATTGCGCCGGCGACGCCGGGCAGCACGAAGCCGGGGTTCGCGAATTCGAAAAAGAGCCCATACATGCCGATCGTCATCAGGATCAGCGCGACGTTGGGATCCGTTACGACGGCGAGGAAGTGGCTGCGCCAATCGGGTTCGAGCGTCACGATGCGAGCGCGCGCGGTCGCCAACTTGTGTGCGCCGGTTGCGGTTTCGACGGTGCGCCCGTCGAGCTCGTTCAACAGATCGGGCACGTCGCGCGCCTTGAGATCGATGACGTTTTGAGCCAGCGCTTCATTGGCCGACAAGCTGACGGCTTCGCGGACGGCACGCTCGGCCCATGCGACATTGCGCCCGCGTAGTTGGGCAAGCCCGCGGATATAGGCGGCCGCATCGTCGATTTGCTTGCGTGTTTCGGTCGATTGCGTATCGGTGGCCAGCGGCGCCGAAGCCGTGCCTTTGTCATGTTCGCTTGGGTTCTTGGGTTCGGGCGATGCGATCCCAGGGCCGCCGAGCTGGATCGGCGTGGCCGCGCCGAGGTTGGTACCCGGCGCCATCGCCGCGATGTGGCAAGCATAGACAATATAGGTGCCTGCGCTCGCGGCGCGTGCGCCGCCCGGTGCGATGAACGCGGCGACGGGCACGGGCGAGGCCAGTATGGCCTTGATGATTTGCCGCATCGACGTATCGAGCCCGCCCGGCGTGTCGAGCTCGATGACTGCCAATTGGGCGTTTTCCCTTACGGCGCGCGCGAGCGAGCGCGTAATGAAATCGGCGCTGGCGGGGCCGATCGCACCGGCGACTGGAATGACGACCACGTTGCCGACCGGCGTTGCCTTGGCGGCCGCCGTACAGGCAGCGAGCGCGACGAGCATGGCGATGCAGCGATAAAGCCATAGGCGCAGCCACGCGGGCGGGCGCGGTTGGCGAGTCGACGCGATTCGCGGCAACGGATGGATGTTCATCGTTTTCAGTCGACGCCTGCGAGTGCGTCGCCGCCGGCGGAAAAGCTGTCCTGACGCTTAAAGATTAGGACGATTCACGCGGGTTCGCTAACCGCTGCGTTCGGAAGTGAGCGTAGGCGCCAAAAGAACGACTGCCGAACCCGCCCATTCCATGCCGTACGTTTGAAGTGTCGCTTGCCGGCCACGTGCGCAATGATGCGAGCGATTTTGCGGCCGATCGACGAAGCATCGCGGAAAGAGCCAATCAATGGGAAAAGAATGGGCATTCTCGCCGCTACATTGAGCGGGTTGAACGGATTGACCACGCAAAAGCGGTTGACCTATTCCGTTCGTGCCGTGCAGCGGCTGGAATGCCTCTGACTCATTTCCCGGATTGTCCGGTGCCAGTCATGGCGGGCCCGTAACCCGAGTATGCGTTGTTCTGTTGTTGAGCGATGACGGCCTCGGCACGCCGCAGGCTTCCCGGGCAGTCCCCTGAGCAATCCGAGAGTGGGTTGTAGCCGGCCTTTTCGAGTTGTACGAGTTCCGCGCGAACCTGCTCGCGCGTGAGAGGCCCATTAGACTGGGCGAATGCGAGTGCCGGAATCAGGGCAACGGCGGTGACGAAAGCGGCTTTGATCGAAAAGTTCATGTTCTTACCCTTCTAACTTGAAGTTGGCCGCGACGTTCCGCAGCAACGAGTTAGTATTCTGCGCTAGGGTAAATACCTACGATATTGAGTTAAGACGCCGAAGCGTTGAGTGTTTCGTTAAGCGTTCGCATGGAACAAGCAGGCGAGCGCCGCGCCGCCGACGTCTTCTCGACGGCAAGGTTAGGTTTTGGGTTCGCGGTAAACCACTTCGATGTTATGCCCGTCCGAACCATGAGGCGGGTGCGCGTCGATGTCAATTTGTCGCCGTTGGCCGGATCAGTCGTGCAGCCTCTCGGTGCTTCAAAAGATCGATCGCCCTGAGTAGGTCGTCAACCACTCCAAGGCGAGTGTGCCGGCGAGCGAATTGCCATTGGCATCGAGCCCCGGCGACCAAACGCACACGGCCATCTCCCCGGGCAGAACGGCAAGAACGCCACCGCCGACACCGCTCTTGGCCGGAAGGCCCACGCGATAAACGAAGTCGCCGGCGGCGTCGTAGGTGCCGCACGTCAGCATCAACGCCGATAGGCGCTTGGCCGAACTCGAATCGAGGATTCGCTCCTGCGTGGCGGGCGATACGCCGCCGTTGGCGAGAAACAGCGCGGCGCGCGCAAGCTCGACGCAGTTCATTTCGATGGCGCATTGACGGCAATAGGCATCGACGACGGTTTCCGGCGGCATTTGCAGATTGCCGAAGCTCGCGATGAAATGCGCCATCGCACGGTTGCGCTCGGCGTGCTGCAGTTCCGAGTGCGCGACGCGCGAGTCGTAATCGATGTCCGACGCGCCGGACAACCGCCGCACGAATTGCACGAGTGCTGTCTCGGCGCCCACGAAGCGACGGCTAAGCACGTCGGTGACGACAAGTGCCCCTGCATTGATGAACGGATTGCGAGGCAGGCCGCGCTCGGTTTCGAGTTGGACGAGCGAGTTGAACGCGGTGCCCGACGGTTCACGCCCGACGCGTTCCCACAGCGCGTCGCC
This sequence comes from Trinickia acidisoli, assembly GCF_017315725.1. Lineage (NCBI taxonomy): Bacteria > Pseudomonadati > Pseudomonadota > Betaproteobacteria > Burkholderiales > Burkholderiaceae > Trinickia > Trinickia acidisoli. The sequence goes on along the minus strand of NZ_JAFLRG010000002.1, from coordinate 1,183,416 downwards.
GAGCAATTGGAATGCGAGCGTGCACGCGAACAGCTTCGAGATGCTTTGAATCGAGAATCGCGCTTGGGCATCGCCGACCGTAAACACTTCGCCGTTCAACGTGACGACGGCCATGCCGAAGCGTTCCGCGGGCACCTTGGCGAGTTCGGGGATGTAGTTGGCGACGCGCCCTTTCGTTCGCCACGGGTCGATGTCGCGATAAATCTGCTCGAGGATGAGCGTGTAGTTCGGCTGATGGTTCATTGGGTATTTTCGTAGACCGATAGGCGTGCGAGAGGCCTCACCGCCGCGCGCTCTGCTCTCTGCTGTGCTAACGGGCGGAGCCCGTATGGAACCCGCAAGCGCATGTTGCCGTCAAGCGTCTCGGTACGCTCGTTGCCGCATGCTCGGTTGCCACATGCGCACCGACGAGCATGTGAGGCCGATGGAAAATTTCCGCTTGCGCGGCCTGCGGAAGGTGCATAGAATTGCGCCCTTCGCGTCGGTCGATAGACGGCGCGAGAGAGAAGCGAGGAGTGGATGGAGTCTTGCTGCGCGAGGGTTTGCGCCAGGCTCCGACGGCGACGGTTCGATAGCGCGAGTGCTAAAAAACAGTTGACGGTATGTGCAAGGTTCTGCATAATCTCGTTTCTCTGCTGCTGACGCAGCAACGCAAGACGGTCGGTGCTGGAAGGGTGGTTGTTCTGGCGCTGTTGGTTGAGCGACGCGATCTTTAAAAATTTACAGCCGATAAGTGTGGGCGCTTGATGGCGAGCGCGAGGTTGGGTCTTCGGGCCTGGCCGAAAGCGAAAGTATCAAGTCTCACACAGTATTGAGGTAGGGTTCATCGAGAGATGGATTCGACCTGTCAGTACGTTGAGTGAGCGACCGATTCAAGACGTAGGCAACTACGTGAATCGAAAACAGTAACAGGCATTGAACTGAAGAGTTTGATCCTGGCTCAGATTGAACGCTGGCGGCATGCCTTACACATGCAAGTCGAACGGCAGCACGGGGGCAACCCTGGTGGCGAGTGGCGAACGGGTGAGTAATACATCGGAACGTGTCCTGGAGTGGGGGATAGCCCGGCGAAAGCCGGATTAATACCGCATACGCTCTATGGAGGAAAGCGGGGGATCTTCGGACCTCGCGCTCAAGGGGCGGCCGATGGCGGATTAGCTAGTTGGTGGGGTAAAGGCCTACCAAGGCGACGATCCGTAGCTGGTCTGAGAGGACGACCAGCCACACTGGGACTGAGACACGGCCCAGACTCCTACGGGAGGCAGCAGTGGGGAATTTTGGACAATGGGCGCAAGCCTGATCCAGCAATGCCGCGTGTGTGAAGAAGGCCTTCGGGTTGTAAAGCACTTTTGTCCGGAAAGAAATCTTCCTCGCTAATATCGAGGGGGGATGACGGTACCGGAAGAATAAGCACCGGCTAACTACGTGCCAGCAGCCGCGGTAATACGTAGGGTGCGAGCGTTAATCGGAATTACTGGGCGTAAAGCGTGCGCAGGCGGTTCGCTAAGACCGATGTGAAATCCCCGGGCTTAACCTGGGAACTGCATTGGTGACTGGCGAGCTAGAGTGTGGCAGAGGGGGGTAGAATTCCACGTGTAGCAGTGAAATGCGTAGAGATGTGGAGGAATACCGATGGCGAAGGCAGCCCCCTGGGCTAACACTGACGCTCATGCACGAAAGCGTGGGGAGCAAACAGGATTAGATACCCTGGTAGTCCACGCCCTAAACGATGTCAACTAGTTGTTGGGGATTCATTTCCTTAGTAACGAAGCTAACGCGTGAAGTTGACCGCCTGGGGAGTACGGTCGCAAGATTAAAACTCAAAGGAATTGACGGGGACCCGCACAAGCGGTGGATGATGTGGATTAATTCGATGCAACGCGAAAAACCTTACCTACCCTTGACATGGACGGAATCTTGCTGAGAGGTGAGAGTGCTCGAAAGAGAACCGTCACACAGGTGCTGCATGGCTGTCGTCAGCTCGTGTCGTGAGATGTTGGGTTAAGTCCCGCAACGAGCGCAACCCTTGTCCTTAGTTGCTACGCAAGAGCACTCTAAGGAGACTGCCGGTGACAAACCGGAGGAAGGTGGGGATGACGTCAAGTCCTCATGGCCCTTATGGGTAGGGCTTCACACGTCATACAATGGTCGGAACAGAGGGTTGCCAACCCGCGAGGGGGAGCTAATCCCAGAAAACCGATCGTAGTCCGGATTGCACTCTGCAACTCGAGTGCATGAAGCTGGAATCGCTAGTAATCGCGGATCAGCATGCCGCGGTGAATACGTTCCCGGGTCTTGTACACACCGCCCGTCACACCATGGGAGTGGGTTTTACCAGAAGTGGCTAGTCTAACCGCAAGGAGGACGGTCACCACGGTAGGATTCATGACTGGGGTGAAGTCGTAACAAGGTAGCCGTATCGGAAGGTGCGGCTGGATCACCTCCTTTCTCGAGCTGACGTGTTCAAGGTTGAGCGCTCACGCTTATCGGCTGTAGATCAAGACAGACTCAGGGGTCTGTAGCTCAGTTGGTTAGAGCACCGTCTTGATAAGGCGGGGGTCGTTGGTTCGAATCCAACCAGACCCACCATATGTCTGCGCCCCTGGGGAGCTCATCGAAGAGGTGGGCTGTCTGTGTCTGTACTGAGTGAGGGGGCATAGCTCAGCTGGGAGAGCACCTGCTTTGCAAGCAGGGGGTCGTCGGTTCGATCCCGTCTGCCTCCACCAACCACCAATGACAAGGGTTCGGCGCAAGGCGTTGCGCAGGAAGAGTCTTTGTCATTGGCGATTGAGCCAGTCAGAGCGACTGAAGTAGTCCGAGTCGGCTGTCGATCTTTAACAATCTGGAAGAAGTAGTAATGGATATTGGAAGCGTCTATGAGATGGACGTGGAAGATATCGATGGGTAGTGATTGTATCAAGTATGAAAAGTGATCGAAAGATGACTTGGAATACGGCACAACGCGAGAACTCAAACCTGTAGTGCGAGTGGTTCTAACCCCGTAGGTGGTACCTTCTAGGTGCCCCGCAAGGGGGCGAGCCCAGAGTAAGCGCTAAAGCGCTAACTCTGGCCGCGAGACGCTCTCGTTATAGGGTCAAGCGAACAAGTGCATGTGGTGGATGCCTTGGCGATCACAGGCGATGAAGGACGCGGTAGCCTGCGAAAAGCCCCGGGGAGCTGGCAAACGAGCTTTGATCCGGGGATGTCCGAATGGGGAAACCCACTCCGAATGGAGTATCGGTAGCTGAATACATAGGCTACGCGAAGCGAACGCGGCGAACTGAAACATCTAAGTAGCCGCAGGAAAAGAAATCAACCGAGATTCCCAAAGTAGTGGCGAGCGAAATGGGAAGAGCCTGTACGTGTTATCGATGTTGTTAGCTGAACGCTCTGGAAAGTGCGGCCATAGCAGGTGATAGCCCTGTAAGCGAAAACAGTGTTGAAGGACTAAGCGTACGAGAAGTAGGGCGGGACACGTGAAATCCTGTCTGAAGATGGGGGGACCATCCTCCAAGGCTAAATACTCGTGATCGACCGATAGTGAACCAGTACCGTGAGGGAAAGGCGAAAAGAACCCCGGGAGGGGAGTGAAATAGATCCTGAAACCGCATGCATACAAACAGTCGGAGCCTCGTAAGGGGTGACGGCGTACCTTTTGTATAATGGGTCAGCGACTTACGTTCAGTAGCAAGCTTAACTGATTAAGGCAGGCGTAGCGAAAGCGAGTCCGAATAGGGCGTTCAGTTGCTGGGCGTAGACCCGAAACCAGATGATCTATCCATGGCCAGGTTGAAGGTGCGGTAACACGTACTGGAGGACCGAACCCACTAACGTTGAAAAGTTAGGGGATGAGCTGTGGATAGGGGTGAAAGGCTAAACAAATCTGGAAATAGCTGGTTCTCTCCGAAAACTATTTAGGTAGTGCCTCGTGTATCACCTTCGGGGGTAGAGCACTGTCATGGTTGAAGGGTCCATTGCGGATTACTTCGCCATAGCAAACTCCGAATACCGAAGAGTGCAATCACGGGAGACAGACATCGGGTGCTAACGTCCGGTGTCAAGAGGGAAACAACCCAGACCGCCAGCTAAGGTCCCCAAGATTGGCTAAGTGGGAAACGAAGTGGGAAGGCTAAAACAGTCAGGAGGTTGGCTTAGAAGCAGCCACCCTTTAAAGAAAGCGTAATAGCTCACTGATCGAGTCGTCCTGCGCGGAAGATGTAACGGGGCTAAGCCAGTCACCGAAGCTGCGGATGCGTACGCAAGTGCGCATGGTAGGAGAGCGTTCCGTAAGCCTGCGAAGGTGCACCGTAAGGTGTGCTGGAGGTATCGGAAGTGCGAATGCTGACATGAGTAGCGATAAAGGGGGTGAAAGGCCCCCTCGCCGTAAGCCCAAGGTTTCCTACGCAACGTTCATCGGCGTAGGGTGAGTCGGCCCCTAAGGCGAGGCAGAAATGCGTAGCTGATGGGAAGCAGGTCAATATTCCTGCACCGTCGTGAGATGCGATGGGGGGACGGATCGCGGAAGGTTGTCCGGGTGTTGGAAGTCCCGGTCGCTGCATTGGAGAAGGCGCTTAGGCAAATCCGGGCGCGTAATTCAAGGGTGTGGCGCGAGCGGCCTAGTGCTGCGAAGCAATCGGAAGGGGTCCCAAGAAAAGCCTCTAAGCTTCAGTCTCATGATGACCGTACCGCAAACCGACACAGGTGGGCGAGATGAGTATTCTAAGGCGCTTGAGAGAACTCGGGAGAAGGAACTCGGCAAATTGGTACCGTAACTTCGGGATAAGGTACGCCCCTGTAGCTTGACTGGCCTGCGCCAGAAGGGTGAAGGGGTTGCAATAAACTGGTGGCTGCGACTGTTTAATAAAAACACAGCACTCTGCAAACACGAAAGTGGACGTATAGGGTGTGACGCCTGCCCGGTGCCGGAAGATTAAATGATGGGGTGCAAGCTCTTGATTGAAGTCCCGGTAAACGGCGGCCGTAACTATAACGGTCCTAAGGTAGCGAAATTCCTTGTCGGGTAAGTTCCGACCTGCACGAATGGCGTAACGATGGCCACACTGTCTCCTCCCGAGACTCAGCGAAGTTGAAGTGTTTGTGATGATGCAATCTACCCGCGGCTAGACGGAAAGACCCCATGAACCTTTACTGTAGCTTTGCATTGGACTTTGAACCGATCTGTGTAGGATAGGTGGGAGGCTATGAAGCGTGAACGCTAGTTTGCGTGGAGCCGTCCTTGAAATACCACCCTGGTTTGTTTGAGGTTCTAACCTTGGCCCGTGATCCGGGTCGGGGACAGTGCATGGTAGGCAGTTTGACTGGGGCGGTCTCCTCCCAAAGCGTAACGGAGGAGTACGAAGGTACGCTAGGTACGGTCGGAAATCGTGCTGATAGTGCAATGGCATAAGCGTGCTTAACTGCGAGACCGACAAGTCGAGCAGGTGCGAAAGCAGGTCATAGTGATCCGGTGGTTCTGTATGGAAGGGCCATCGCTCAACGGATAAAAGGTACTCTGGGGATAACAGGCTGATACCGCCCAAGAGTTCATATCGACGGCGGTGTTTGGCACCTCGATGTCGGCTCATCTCATCCTGGGGCTGTAGCCGGTCCCAAGGGTATGGCTGTTCGCCATTTAAAGAGGTACGTGAGCTGGGTTTAAAACGTCGTGAGACAGTTTGGTCCCTATCTGCCGTGGGCGTTGGATATTTGAAGGGGGCTGCTCCTAGTACGAGAGGACCGGAGTGGACGAACCTCTGGTGTACCGGTTGTCACGCCAGTGGCATCGCCGGGTAGCTATGTTCGGAAGAGATAACCGCTGAAAGCATCTAAGCGGGAAACTCGCCTTAAGATGAGATATCCCCGGGGCTTTAAGCCCCTTGAAGGGTCGTTCAAGACCAGGACGTTGATAGGTCGGGTGTGTACGTGCAGTAATGCACTTAGCTAACCGATACTAATTGCCCGTACGGCTTGATCCTATAACCGGAGCGTTTCGCCTTCAGTGTGTGTGCCTCAGCACCGACTGAAGAGCACCCCCGAACGGGGGCTCAGCGCTCAAGGTTTGACTCGCGTATCCGTGCCACGCAATCACCCCCCATCGATCACCCCCCATTACACCGAAACACCGAGCCCGCCCACACCGCGCGCTCAATACTTCTTCCCAGATTGGCTATGCGGCCCACAAGCCTCGTAGCAACAAGTCATGCCTGATGATCATAGCGAGTTGGTACCACCCCTTCCCATCCCGAACAGGACCGTGAAACGACTCCACGCCAATGATAGTGCGGATTGCCCGTGTGAAAGTAGGTCATCGTCAGGCTCCCTACCCTACAAACCCCCGTTAGCGCGCCCGCTACCGGGGGTTTGTGCTTTATGCTCGAACAAAAAGTCTCGTTGTATTCCGGAAAGCAGGCTCCGGAAAGCCTCGCTCGACAATTCGCACCGCGCTCGATCGTTACCCCCTCGCGCCGACTCATCCCCCTTTCCCTGTCGGCGTCGCGCTCGCATCGATACGCGTCCAGTCCGCTCGAAATAAAACGGGGCATGCCCATTGCTCGCCGTTCCACAGTGGTGCTGTATTTGCAGCGCGCGACATAGGAGCCGACATGACGAGCAACCCGACGCCGCCAATGCCTAAAGCGACGAGGCAAGCTACGTTTCAGATGCGACGGGTGCCGTGACGGGCGACCGGTCGACCACTTGAACTGCGCACCGATAGAAATGACGAGGGATGCCGACACGCACGCGGCTATTCGCGAGCGGGAGCACGAGCCGGCACGCGCATCGTGTTTACCGACGCTTCGATATGGCTTGCTCGAGGTCGGACGCAACTGCGAATCGATTCGGCACGCAAATCGATTGGCACTCCTAATCGATGGGAACGCCTATTTTTCGGCCTTGCGAGAGGCACTTGTCCGCGCCGAGCGTACGATCTTCATCGTCGGCTGGGATCTCGACAGTCGTATGCGGCTGGTGCCGGAGGGGGCTAACGATGGCCTTCCCGAAGCGTTAGGCGAGTTTCTGCAAGCGCTGTCCGCGATCCGTCGGCGGTTGCGCATCTACATTCTTGCGTGGGACTTCGCCATGATTTACGCGTTCGAACGCGAATGGATGCCCGTCTATCAAACGGGTTGGCGTTCGCAGCGCGGCATCGTGTTTCGTCAGGATGGTTTCCACCCGCGAGGCGCATCGCACCATCAGAAAATGGTCGTGATCGACGATCGACTGGCGTTCGTCGGTGGGCTCGACCTGACGCGTTCGCGTTGGGACACGCCCGCGCACCTGGCGGACGACGCTCGGCGCCGCGACGCGAACGGTTTGCCCTATGGGCCGTTTCACGATGTTCAGGTAATGTTCGACGGCAACGCGGCGGCCACGATAGGTGTACTCGCACGCGAGCGCTGGCACCGTACATGCGGCAAACGGATCGCGGTGCGCGCGCATCGGGCCGTCGATCGCGATACGGACCCTTGGCCTCCAGCCACAAACGTCGAACTGCGCGACGTCATGCTCGGTATTTCGTTGACCGAACCGCCCCATCGCGCGAACAGCGCGGTCCAGCATATTCGAACGTTGACCGCGGATATGATCGCTGCCGCACGCGAAGGTCTCTACATCGAAAACCAGTATTTCACGGCTGCGGTCGTTCGCGAGGCGCTCGGTGCCCGGCTCGCGCAGGACGATGCACCCGATGTCGCGATTGTCGTGCCACGCATGCAAAGCGGCTGGCTCCAGGAAGCGACGATGGGCGTTCTGCGCGCGCGCTTGCATCGCGCGCTCGTCGATGCCGATCGACAAGCCCGCTTTCGCATGTATTGCCCGCACGTCGATGGGCTCGGTGATAGCTGCGTCAACGTGCACAGCAAAGTGATGATCGTCGACGATACCGCGATGACGGTCGGCAGCGCCAATCTCAACAATCGCTCAATGGTGCTCGACACCGAGTGCAACGTCACGATCGACGCAAACGGCGACGCTCGCGTGCGCGAGACGATTGCGCTTTGGCGCAATCGTCTATTGGCGGAGCATCTCGACGTGGGCGAGGCCGACGTGGCCTGCGCGCTCACACGTGAACATCGCCTCAATGCAGCCATCGATACGCTCGTGCATAGCCAAGGCCGCACATTGCGGCCGTTCACGCCCATAGTTACGGCCGACCTCGATGCGCTGGTGCCGCTGAACGCATGGCTGGATCCCGAACAGCCGATCGCACCCGAGGCGCTCGTGCACGAGTTCATTCCGCAGGGGCGGGGCAAGTCGTTGACTGCGCGCTTTCTCTTGCTCGGCGCTTTGGTGCTCGCACTGACGGTGATGGCCTTGCTTTGGCACGTCACATCGCTCGGCAATCGGCTGAATCTCGCCGAACTTGCGCGGCTCATCAGACAAATCGACGCACTGCCGTTCGCACCGCTCATCGTGCTGACGAGCTATGTCGTTGCCGCGGTAGTTTCCATTCCGATCACGCTGTTGATCGCCGCTACGGGCCTTGTATTCGGCACGTGGCCGGGTATCGGCTACGCGCTCGGCGGTACGCTGCTGTCGGCGATCGCGACCTATGGCCTCGGCGTCGTACTCGGGCGCGACGCCGTGCGCCGCCTCGCCGGCGCGCGCGCGAATCGGCTCAGCGAACGTATCGGAGCGCGTGGTGTAGTTACCGTCATCGTTCTACGGGTGCTGCCCATCGCGCCATTTACGATTGTCAATCTCGTTGCAGGGGCGTCGCACATCCGGCTGCGCGATTTCGTGATCGGCTCCGTCGTCGGCATGGTGCCGGGCATTGTGCTGACGGTGACGTTCGCGCATCAATTGGTGAGTGCGATTCGGCATCCCACCCTCGGCTCCGTCGCGGCAATGGCAGCGATAGGGGCGGTGCTGGTCGGTATTTCCGTGGCGCTGCAACGCTCGCTGGGGCGGCGCAAGTGAACGCTAATCTGAACCAACGCGTCGATGCGAGCGTTGATTTCGCGTCCAGCGAAGCCGCGCACAATAACGATGCGGATACCGCACCGTCTCGCGTAGGCGAACTCAAGATCGCGACTTACAACATTCATGGCGGCCTGCCCGCGTGGACGGCGAAGTCCAAGCGGCAGATGGTCTCGCGCATCGCACAGGTCATTGCCGAACTCGATGCCGATATCGTCGCTTTGCAAGAGGTCCCGCTCGGCGGTTCCGAAACACCTGACGTGCTGTCGCAACTGCGCGAGGCGAGCGGAATGTTCGCCGTCGAGGGCCCGACGCTCGATACGCCAAAACGCCGTTATGGAAACGCGGTGCTATCCAGGCTGCCTGTGCGTATGGCGCGTACGCTCGATCTGTCGTTTCATCGACGCGAGCCGCGTGGTGCGCTCGACGCCGACATCGACTGCGCAGGGCGTTTGATACGTGTCGTCGCGACGCATCTCGGGTTGTCGGCCAGCGAACGGAATACGCAAGTGCGCACCCTGCTAGCCGCGTTCGATAATAGCGAGTTGCCCGTTATTTTGGTCGGCGATATCAACGAATGGTTCGTGCGCGGGCGTGCATTGCGTGCGCTCGTCTCGCATTTCCGGCGAGCGCCGGCGCCTCGTACTTTCCCGACGTTCTATCCGGTTTTTGCACTCGACCGTATCTGGGTGCACCCAGGGGAATGCTTGATCGACGTGAAAGTTCACCGCAGCGCAATTGCTCGGCGGGCGTCCGACCACTATCCGCTCGTTGCGCGCATACGCGTGCCGGCGAATTCCATTAATCCCCTTTAAGCCGCCGCGCCGCGGACCAGCCGAAGGCGTGTAATTTCCGACGGTGCACCGAGCCGCTTGGGCGGGCCCCAATAGCCTGTTCCCCGGCTGGTGTAGACCCACAGGGCATCGAGTTTCACGAGCCCGGCCGTAAACGGCTGCTGCAGACGAACGAAGAAATTCCACGGGAAGAATTGCCCGCCGTGCGTATGTCCCGACAACTGCAGCGTGTAACCGGCATTCGCCGCGGCAAGGGCTGTACGCGGTTGGTGCGCGAGCAGCAGCTTGAAGCGCACGTCGCGTGGCGCGTGGGCCAATGCCGCCGCGGGATCGCTGCGATGCGCTTCGTCGAAGTGCCCTGCCGAGTAATCGGTGACGCCCGCGACGATGAATGGGGTGCCTTGATGCTCGAGCACCACGTGTTCGTTCAAGAGAACGTGCAACCCGAGCCGTTCGAATTCGGCAACCCATTGTGCGGCGCCCGAGTAGTACTCGTGGTTTCCCGTGACCAAATAGGTGCCGTAGCGAGCCGTGAGGCGCCCCAGCGGCTTGGTGTGGCGGGCCAATTTCGCGACGCTGCCGTCCACGACATCGCCGGTGACCGCGATGAGATCGGGTTCGAGACGGTTCACCGCGTCGACGATTGCATCGACATAGCGCGCTTTGATGGTCGGCCCTACGTGGATATCGCTGATTTGAACGATCGTTAGCCCTACGAGTGCAGCAGGCAACTCGTCGATGGGGACATCGATCGATACGACCTTGGCGCGCCGACGCGCATTGACGAAGCCGATGGCCGTCGACAATACGGCGAGTAACGGTACGGCTGCAGCCGTATCGACACGCAAGCGATCGAGAGACAGCGCACGGGGCCAAAGCGCATCGACGGTCAGCGCCGACGCGAGTGCAACGTCGCGCAGCACCGTAAAGACGAGCAGCGACGAGAAAAAGCCCAGCGCAATCAAGCCGATCCAAGCGATCCGGTCGGCATGCGCACGAAGGTCGAACGTTCGAGCGAGCATCCCCAGTGGGATCAAGCAGCATGACAATACGAGCGCGCAGCCGGCGAATACTTTAACGAGCGTGCCGACCGGTAGCTCGGGAATGAGACGAAGACCGACGTAGATGTGCATCAGCACGCCGATGAGGATCGCGCGCGTAAAGAAAGAGGAACGACGCATAGGCGATGAGCGAGGGTGCCGAAATGGGGATGAACCGGCCATACCGAGGAGGATTGCGTTGAGCATTGTACCCGTGGGGGGCGGGACGCCGCGCTCGGCTCAGTCGGGGGCGGGATAACGTCGGTTTCCCACTTCGTGAAATCGATCTAAGCTATGAATATTCATGATTCGATTCTCGCGCCGGTTCGGCGTTCGACAGGGAGAGGAGGCGAATGATGAAAGCTGCCAAATGGCACCATAGGACGCATCGTCCTCATCATCTCGGCTACGAGGGCAGTCATGTCATGCTGCCGCTCGTGGGGCTTTCGCTGATGGCGCTGGTCGTCTATTACGTCGTCCGTCGCGCGGATCTGCTCGAGATCAGCCGTAGCGCACTGTTCGACGTGGCGATGGTGTTCGTCGCACTCGGTATCGCCGGTCTGTTCGGGGTTGCCGGCGCGTGGTTGCGTTCCGACGGCAACGAGAAAGGCGAAGGTTTTTGCTTTGTCGGCGCACTGATCGGCGCCGTCGTGTTTTATATCGCGCTGCTTACATAAGGCAGGCATTGCGGGTGCGCTGCCGGGAGGCTTAGCGCAGGACGGAATGCCGGTTTTGCCCAAGCGGCGCACGGTTTTCTTTGAATGCGTGCCGATTACGCAATTCGTGCCGCCTCGTCGAACGAGAAGCGCGGATTACGCGCATGCAGCGTCGAGCGATCGCCGTATCCGAGGTTGATCAGGAAGTTCGATTTGATCGTCGTCCCCGCGAAAAAGGCTTCGTCCACTTTAACCGCATCGAAGCCCGACATCGGGCCCGCGTCGAGGCCAAGCGCGCGCGCCGCCATGATCAGATAGGCGCCTTGCAGCGAAGCGTTGCGAAAGGCCGTTGCGCGGATCGCCTCGTCGTTGCCGACGAACCAACTGCGCGCGTCCGCATGCGGGAACAGCTTCGGGAGATGTTCGTAGAACGCCATGTCCATGCCGACGATGACGGTGACGGGGGCCGCCATCGTCTTGCCCACGTTGCCGGCCGAAAGCGCCGGCCTCAGCTTTTCCTTCGCCTCGGCCGTCTTCACGAAGACGAAGCGGCCGGGGCTCGAATTCGCCGACGTTGGCCCCATCACGGTTAGTGAGACGATTTGTCGAAGCAATGCATCGTCGATCGCCTTGGGCAGCCAGGCATTGTGCGTGCGTGCTTCGCGGAAAAGCTGATCGAGAGCGTCGTCGGAAAGTGTCATGATCGACTGAAGAGGCGCCGTGAGCCGAAAGTTCGAGAGGGCTCAATGATAGCCACGGCTGCATCTTCTTGCAGCGTATGGAATTTTCGGCGGGCGGCGCAGGATGAGCCGGCAGGTTCTCGATTGTCGTGTCGTCGATTGTGCGATATGAACGTAGGTGAAGCGATAAACCGGCTGCGTGGCCGGCAAGGGTGTTAAGGAATGATCGATGACATGTTCGGCGGTGCACCGCAGGTCGACGTCGACTGGTATCCGCATTGGCTGTCGCCGGACGAAGCAACGGTGGCGTTTTCCGCGCTCGTCGATGAGGTGCCGTGGAAGCAAGATCTCATTCGCACGCCGGGCGGCATCAAGCCGCTGCCGCGTCTTACGGCGTGGCAGGGCGATCCGGGGGCGGTCTATGTCTACTCGGGCATTCGCAACGAGCCGCTTGCATGGACGCCGACCGTTTTTGCGTTGAAGTCGCTGGCCGAGACCGAATGCGAGATGCGCTTCAACAGCGTCTTGCTGAACCGATACCGAAGCGGGGACGACAGCATGGGCTGGCACGCCGATCGCGAGCCAGAACTCGGCACCGAGCCGGTGATCGCTTCGGTGAGCCTAGGCGTTGCGCGGCGCTTCGATCTTCGACACAACGAAACGGGCCAACTGCGCGCATTTGAGCTCACTAGCGGTAGTCTTTTGGTCATGCGCGGACGTACTCAACACGATTGGCGACACCGGATCGCGAAAGTCTCCGGTTTGCGGGGCGAGCGGATCAATTTGACGTTCCGGTTCGTCAGGACGCGCGACGACGCGAATCGATCGTCGCGCGCGGCGGAGTAGGGTGAATGCGATGCATGCCTATTCGTTAGTTGTCCTAACCAAATTGCATGCTTACAAGCAGATATTTTCGTTAGAAGTTTTATAAGAAATTTATGCGCATAAAGGCTGTCGCGATGGTGGCCGCGAGCCTTGATTATCTGTCCCTTATTGCGGGGAATATGGCGGATCCTGCCGATACTCTCTCGTTATGGTGATTGCCCGCGCTTCTATGCTGACCATAGCGGCGCCGTGCGGCGTCTGCCGGTCCGTTCGATCGCGAGAATTGCGTCGCGGCCTCTCGCACCGTGTTTTGCAACGCCTCGTGGCGATTGGGTTCGGATACCGAGGAAAGACGTCTGATGAAAATTTCCCTATGGGCGAGTGCGGCCTTGCTCGCGTTATCGACGGCGGCGTTCGCGCAGCGACCGCTCGTCTATCCGTTGCGCAGCCAGAGTGGGGCCGCCCAGGGCGTCGACAACGCATATTGCTATTGGCAAGCGAGGAAGCAGACCGGCGTCGACATGGCGCGTCAGTCGCAACGCCCGGTTCGCACCAAGCCGATTCAATTCACTCCCGATGCGGGCAGAGGGGCGAGCGAGCCGCCGTTGCCTGCTCCGCGCGGCATGCCGGGCGGGGCTTCCCGTGCGGCACAAGCGGGGGCGGCGGCGGACGCGGCGGGCGGCGCATCTAAAGCCGGTAGTGCGCCGACGGTTGCGTCGCAATCTCATGCGTCGTCCGTGCCAAACGCCGTTGCCGGACAAGCGACCGCCTCGGCTTCCGGTTCGGCCGGTGCGGCCTCGGCGGCATCGTCGAATCTGCCGCCGCTACCCCCGCCAGAGCCGCCGGAGCCGCCGATGACGGCTTATTGGCAGGCTTACGGCGACTGCATGCAAGCGCGCGGATACGGCGTGCAATAACCTCTGTCCGTCGTCGCGATAGAACAGGCGCGGCGCTCGCTTCCATTTCCCCACCGGCGAGTACCGGTGCGACATTTGTCGCCTTGCAATCGACTCCTCGCGGCATAGACTTTATGTCTCGATGAACACCTTGGGGGACTAGGCAATGCGTCTGACCATTTTGATTAACGGTCCCGATCCCACCGTCAATCATGACTACGCCGTGCTTTGGCTCGATACGGACGAGCGCGTATGGTCCAGAGAATCGCATGACGGGATCGACCTTCCGCCCTGGGGGGAGTTGCGTGACGAAGGCGGTGTGACCCAACTCTGCGCTCCCACGGCCGAGCAACCGCTTTGCACGTTGCGGGGCTTGCATGTCGAGCGCGATTCCCCGACCGCGGCGCAGGGCGGGGCGCAATGGTCGTCGGACAAACTCGGGGCGACCGATGGTATGTGGCGTTTGCAGGCTGTGGAGAAAAACGCCATTCGGCCCGAGCACAGTGTCTTTAGGCGTTGAGACCGTAATCGTTGCCGTTCGCGACGGCGCGAAAAAGTTTTACGGTCCGTTACGAAACACCCGGGGCGATTTTCATTTCGGTATAGTCGGCCTTGGCTATCTCGAGGCCAACCCTCCTAGGCCCGTTCGGCGTCTCGCCGACGGGCCGTCTTTTTTCCCTCCGCCGATTCCCGCTTGCTTTCCATTTATCGCGCCTTCCAGAACTGGACGATGTGCGATTTGAGTCTTTGGAAACAATAATCGATGCCGATGCGGGCCCGAAATCGGCGCCTCGAACATCGAACTGTCTCGAAACGCGCGCTGCGCTTGCCTCTTGAGCATGACGATCTGGTGAAAAACCGTTGCTCTTTTGCAACTCCAGGCCGCTTATCAACTGTATTCGGCGCAGCCGCCCCTTTCGCTATCACAAAACAAAATCGTTCAAAAACAATGTGCTAGGGGTTTTTGCTAGATTGATTGTTTCTTTTTGAGCAAGAATGTGTTGTGTGGTCAGCGTATACCCTATTCGGGTCGACACGTAGACTCGCCCCTCATCGGACGGGTCGATCGTTTTGACTACACAGCCGCTTCGGAAGCGGCGTCGATGGTCACTCCGTCTATTCCGAAGTCTGGCAGCCAGCCAGTTTTATAAATAGGACTTCTCTAATGAAAAAAACCCTGGTCGTTGCAGCGGTTTCCGCCTCTTTCGCAGTCGCCGCACACGCTCAAAGCAGCGTCACGCTCTATGGCGTGGTCGATGCCGGCATCACGTACACCAGCAATGTCGGCGGCCACGCCGCTTGGCAAGAAGGCTCGGGCGGCATCGATCAAAGCCGTTTCGGCCTGAAGGGTTCTGAAGATCTCGGCAATGGCCTGAAGGCGATCTTCAACCTGGAAAGCGGCTTCAACGTGAACAACGGCGGTTTCGCGAACAGCGGCAGCGAGTTCAACCGTCAGTCGTACGTCGGCCTGTCGAGCAACTACGGCACGGTTACGCTCGGCCGCCAGTACGACGCGTCGCAAGACTACTTGGCGCCGTTGAGCGCAACGGGTAGCTGGGGCGGTACGTCGTTTGCCCACTACGGCAACTTCGACAACCTGAACACGAACGGCGGCATCGCGGTCAACAACTCGATCAAGTTCTCGAGTGCCGATTACGCTGGCTTCACGTTCGGCGGCACGTACGGCTTCTCGAACCAAGCCGGCGCGTTCGCGAACAACCGCGAGTACAGCCTCGGCGCGGCTTATGCGTTCCAAGGTCTGCACGTGGCGGCTGCGTATGCTCAGCAAAACAGCCCCCTCGGCGCGGCCGGCGGCGCAAGCACCGGCTCGAACCTTGGCGCGTTCGCGGGCGGTTTCGTGAGCGGCTTGTCGGGCGGCGCTGTGACGTCGATCGGCAACTTCCGTCAACGTACGTACGGTGCGGGCGCAAGCTATGCGTTCGGCCCGGCGCAAGTGGGTGCGGTGTGGACGCAAGCGCGTATCGACAATGGCCAAATCCCGCTGTCGATCCACCAAAACAACTATGAAATCAACGCGAAGTACAACCTGACGCCGGCTCTGGGTTTGGGCGTTGCTTACACATTCACGGATCAGAACCAATCGCTGTTCGGCCTGCAAGCGTCGCAACGCTTCCACCAAATCGGCGCGCAAGCTGACTACGCGCTGTCCAAGCGCACCGACGTGTACGCTCAAGTGACGTACCAACACGCGAACGGCACGGGCGCTGCCGCGTGGATTTATAACGGCACGCTTGGTGGTGCGTCGTCTTCGGACAACCAGACCGCCGCCACGGTTGGTCTGCGCCACCGCTTCTAAGCCGGCAGTATCGGTTTGGTTATCGGTTGAGTTGCATAAAAGGCGTCGCGCTTGCGGCGCCTTTTTCTTATTCGATTTTTTCATCCTCCTACATTCCGCGCTTCTCCCTACTCGCCGACGGGCCACTGCGGCGTGGCATCGGGGTTCTCCCTATACTTGTCCTTGTCATGTGTGCGTACGGCAATCCGCTTCGTGCACGCTGGATGCATCGACATCGTCGGAGCAATCGACATCATCGAGGTAGCGATCGTGAATGAAGCATCAGTACCGATCGACGAACAGGTGCTTCGCACCGACGTCGTCATCGTCGGCGCGGGGCCGGTAGGGCTCTTCGCGGCATTCGAGGCCGGCGTCATCGGTTTGTCTTGCCATATCGTGGACGCGCTCGAGGAAGTCGGCGGCCAATGCATCGAACTCTATCCGGACAAGCCTATCTTCGACATTCCGGCTGTCCCGGTATGTACGGCGCGTCAATTGATCGATCGCCTCATGGAGCAATGCAAGCCGTTCGCGCCGCCGATCCATCTCGGGCATCGTGTAATGCGGGTCGAGCGCGATGACGAAACGCAGCGCTGGCGCGTTACGACGGACCTCGGTGCCGTGTTCGACGCGGCCGCGGTGCTGCTCTCCGCCGGCAACGGTGCGTTCGTGCCGCAGCGCGTGGGGCTTCCCGAGGCGCCGGCGCTCGAAGGGCGGCACGTTCATTACGCCGTGCGCAAGCGAGCGATGTTTGCGGATCAGCGCGTCGTCGTAGCTGGCGGAGGCGATTCGGCGCTCGACTGGGCGCTCGCGCTGTGCGGCCAAGCCAAGCACGTCACGCTCGTGCATCGGCGCGATGCGTTTCGTGCCGCCGAGGCGACCGTGCAGGAGGTCAAGCGCGCGGTGGCGTCCGGCCAGATGGATCTCGTCATCGGTACGATCGCGACGCTCAACACACTCGGCGACACATTGCAGTCGATCGACGTCAAAATGCTCGGCGGCGGCGTCACGATCGAGGCCGATCATCTGATTGCGCTCTATGGGCTCGTGGCGGATTTGGGGCCGATTGCTCAATGGGGGCTCGACGTGCGCGTGGGCCGTGTAGCCGTCGATACTTCGTACTACGAAACATCCGTGCCGGGCATCTTCGCCGTCGGCGACATCGCGACTTATCCGAACAAGCAAAAGCTGATCTTGTCAGGGTTTCACGAGGCATCGCTGGCGTTGCGCAAGGCCTATGCCTATGCGTTCCCCGATAAAAAGCGCGTGCACGTGCATTCGAGCTACGACGCTCAGTTGTCGGAACGCATTCTCGGCGCGCCGGCGGCACGGGAGGCAGCCCACTCGTAATCTCGACAGTTGATCGCGGGGGAGTCCGTCGCAATACTGCTTCGGACTGTGAACGATTTGAAGCTCGCCGCGCGCGCTTGGGCGTTCGGCGCACATCATGGAGGATGCCGTGTATAAGCGAATCCTAGTCCCCGTCGACGGCAGCGAAGGTGCGCGGCATGCGCTCGACGAGGCGCTCAAGCTCGCCCAACTCTCAGGTGCGCAATTGCAAGCCGTGTATGTGCTCGAACATCCGACGCAGGTGGTCGACGTCGCGGCCGGCTTCGCCGAGCAGGTGCAGGTGCGCGACACGTCGAGCGACACCGCGACGTCGGTGCTCGCCGAAGCACGAGAGCGCATCGCACCGCTCGGCGTCCAGGGCACCGTGCGTGCCATCGATGCATACGGCGAGGGGCTGGCGGTGGTGCTGAAGCGCGCCATCGACGAGTTCGATGCCGATCTCGTCGTGATGTATTCGCACGGACGCAGCGGCATTCGGCGCCTCTTTACGGGCAGCGTGGCCGAATCGCTGCTGCACGACGCAACCGTCCCACTCCTATTGCTGCGCAACGGAGAGCAGGAGTAGCACACGGGCCGTCGTACAATACTCGGCTTTGCCCGGTCGATCATGAGTCGATCGGGCACCTCATCGATACATCGTTCCCATCCGGAGAGGAGGTTTGTTTTGACGCGTCCCAGCGAGCACGACGGCTTAAAGCGCGGGCTGAAAAATCGCCACATTCAATTGATTGCGCTCGGTGGCGCGATCGGTACCGGTCTCTTTCTCGGGTCGGCCAGCGTATTGAAGGCGGCCGGGCCTTCGATGATCCTGGGTTATGCGATCGGCGGGCTCATCGCCTTCATGATCATGCGCCAGCTCGGCGAAATGGTTGCGCAGGAACCCGTGGCCGGTTCGTTCAGCCACTTCGCGTACAAATATTGGGGCGATTTCGCGGGCTTTCTCTCCGGCTGGAATTATTGGGTGCTCTACGTGCTCGTCAGCATGGCCGAGCTCACGGCCGTCGGCACTTACGTGCATTTCTGGTGGCCCGGCGTGCCCACCTGGGCTTCGGCGCTCGTTTGCTTTCTCGTCATCAACGCGGTCAATCTCGCGAACGTCAAAGCCTATGGGGAAACCGAATTTTGGTTTGCGATCATCAAGGTCGTAGCCGTCATCGGCATGATCGTGTTCGGTATCTACTTGCTGGAAAGCGGACGTGGTGGGCCACAGGCATCGATTTCCAATTTGTGGCGCTTCGGCGGATTCTTCCCGCATGGCGTGCACGGGCTGTTCATGACGCTTGCCGTCATCATGTTTTCGTTCGGTGGCCTCGAACTCATCGGCATTACGGCGGCCGAAGCCGATGAGCCGCGCCGCACGATTCCGAAAGCGGTCAATCAGGTGCTTTATCGCATTCTGATTTTTTACATCGGCTCGCTCGTCGTGCTGCTCGCGTTGCACCCCTGGAACGAAGTCGCGCAAGGCGGTAGCCCGTTCGTCATGATCTTTTCGCAGATCGGCGCGGGGCTCACGGCCAATGTGCTCAATGTCGTCGTGCTCACCGCCGCGCTGTCGGTCTACAACAGCTCGGTCTATGCGAACAGCCGCATGCTCTACGGCTTGGCCGAGCAGGGCAACGCACCGCGCGCGCTGCTCAAGGTCGACCAGCGAGGGGTGCCGTACGTCGCCATCGGGCTGTCCGCGGTCGCGACGTTCGCGTGCGTCATCGTCGATTATTTGATTCCCGGACGCGCGCTCGACATCTTGATGTCGCTTGTCGTCGCCGCACTCGTCATCAATTGGGCGCTCATCAGCCTCACGCATTTGAAGGCGCGCAAGGCGATGGTCGCGGCGGGGCAGCAACTCGTGTTCAAGTCGATCGCCTATCCGGTCGCCAATTGGATTTGCCTCGCGTTCATGGCGATGGTCCTCGGCATTCTCGCGTTCACGCCGGGGTTGTCCGTTTCCGTTTGGCTCGTGCCCGCCTGGCTCGTCGTCATGTGGCTCGGGCACGCGATGAAGCGGCGCTCGAATGCGGCCGTGCCGACTGGGGCCGTCGGCCGATAGGCTTTAGAAGTAGACCTTGGGCCGCTTGCGCGACGACATCAGTCACGCGTTACAAGCTGCACGGGGGCGGTAAAAGTTGCGCGTGTCTTGTCGGTGCCGGCGCCGGTGCGCGCCCGTGTCTCGCGACACCTCGGCGCGCGCTTGCGCAGGCGTGTCACCGCTGGACGGTGCGCGGATCCCGCGCGGTGTCGCACGGCGTCGCGCGGCTGCCTCGATTGCTCGCGCGTTGCGGCTTCGACGGCCTCGGCGAAGCGCTGCAGCGCTGGCAGTGAGCCGCATATGCTGTGGTAGGTCTGGCTGCCGATGCGTGCATCGAGCAGTACTTGTAGGCCCGCTTGCCGGGCTAGTTCGATGATGTCCATGTCACGCCTCCCCGTTAGGCGCTGCCGCACGGTGTGGCGTTGCGAAACCGGCTGAATCTCTCGTCGAAGCTTTTTTTGTCGCGCGCGTGTCGATCCTGCACGCAATCGCATTCGTACCGAGTATTCAGCCGGCATCCCCGCTCGCTCGTTTTCATTTTGTGCTGGCGCCATTGACGCACACGATCGTAAATTCACGTCGAAACAGCCGAGTTATCCATGCTGTTTCACGTGAGCTTATTCTCGTGCCCCCCGTCACGCCGCGAATGTGCGCGGGCGTACCGCCCGCTGCTTATCGTCGTTCACTCGTCATCCGCGAAGGCTTGCACAGCTCCCCTGCGCCGGCGCTATCGAGCGCCCCCCGTGTCATTTCGACATTCTTTGGTATGAGGAATGTTAGTCGACACAGTGCGGCAGCAACAGCGTGGTAACTACCTATGCGCAAGCGCCCGTCGCTGCCGTACGGCTCGCGGCGACGGGTGCGGTACGTCGGAGTGATGGAATGCCGGTGCCCGATCGATCAGCCCATCACGATGTTGGTCAACTCGAATCGGTACGGCACGGCCGCCGTTCCGCCGCCACCGCCCGTCATGACGATGTCGGCACTCGCGACGCCGAGCAGCGAAAGCTCGGTGTTGATGTCCGAGAGCACCGCCGAGTTCATGAGCCGGCCTTCCTCGATCTGAGAAGCCGTGCCGATCCACAGCGTGGGCTTGAACTCGAAGACGGCCTTTTGTGCCGGTGCAATGCCTGTCTTCGTCGACAGCAGGCGCCCGTCCTTGAAGATCGAGGCGTTGATCGCGCCCGCGGCGAGATCGTTGCGCACTTGCACTTCGCGCGACGTCGACGCGGCGCCGCCGGGGGCGAGCACGTTGCCCGAATGCGAGCGCGATACGGCGAAGAGCTGGCCGTTTTGCGCGGGCTTTTTCGGCATGTAGTTGCCGTCCGAATCGCTGGCCGTCACCGTCGTCGCCATCGGGAACACGAACGGGTGGTTCGCGCCGCGGCCGCAGTTCGAGATGACTTTCCATGCAACCGCGAGTTCGTCGAAGTCGGTCGATACGTTCTTTTGAAAGACGACGATTTGCGTATTGTTGACGTCGTTCGACAAGTTGATGAAGTTGAGTTTGATATCCATCGCTAACCCTGCCTATTGAATGTTTGTCGGCATAGATGACGCGGCTTGTCGCTCATGCCGCGACTCGTATGGTGCGTTACGCCATCACCACGTTTTCGAGCTTGAACGTGAACGGCAACGACAGCCGGCCCGGACCACCGCCCGTCATGACGATGTCCGCGCTCTTGATGCCGAGCAACGAGATTTCCGTGTTGATGTCGGACATCACGGCCGAATTCATGAGCTTGCCTTGCTCGACCTGCGATGCCACGCCGATCCAAACCGTCGGCTTGAACTCGAATACGGCTTTTTGCCCGGGCGCGATCGACGTTTTCAGCGCGAGCGCGGTACCGTCCTTGTAGATCGTTGCGTTCACCGCACCTTGCGGAAGATCGTTGCGCACCTGTACTTCCTTGCTCGAGCCCGGCTGCGAAGCGAGTTGGAGCACGTCCCCCGACGGCGCGCGTACCACCTGGAACACTTGGCCGTTCGTTGCGTCTTGTTGCGGCATAAAGTTGCCATAGCTATCGCTCGTGCTCACGGTCGTCGCCATCGGAAAGCGGAACGGGTGGTTATCGCCCTGGCCGCAATTGCGGATCACTTTCCATGCGACATGCAGTTCGTCGAAGTCCGTCGCGACGTTCTTTTGGAAAATGACGATGCTCGAGTTGTTCGCGTCGTTCGAGCGATTGACGAAGTTCAGTTGAATGTCCATCTACAGCTCCTGATCAAAGAGCGGCAATCGGTTTGCCGCGTACCTGGCCGCCGGCCCGCACGAGAGCGGATCGTCGAACGTGAATCGACTACCTGAAAGACAGACTGCGAGGAATGCGTGCGTATCGTCGCTAGAGACGCAAGACGTTTTCGAGTTCGAATAGGAACGGCTGCGCACGCTCGCCGCCGCCGCCGCCCGTCATGACGATGTCGGCCGACGCGATTCCGCCGAGCTCGAACGGCGTATTCGCACTCGAAATCACGGCCGATGCGAGTGCGCGGCCTTCTTCGATTTGCGAGCCGACGCCGATCCAAAGCACGGGTGTAAATCGAAAGACAGCCTTTTGACCCGGTGCGACGGCTGACTTCGCGGCCATCAGATGGCCCGCGACGTAGGCGTTGACGTTGACCGCGCCGCGCCCAAGTTGATTGACGACTTCGATGTCGCTATGCAGTGTGCTTTCGAGCGAGCCGGCAAGACGTGGCCGGCCGCCCGGATGGGCCGCGACAACGAGGCGGCTGCCGCTCGCGGCCGAAATGCGTGGGGAAAAATTGCCGTGATCGTCGCCGAGCGCGACCTCGACGTCGCTCGAATACGCAAACGGATGAATGCAATCGCGGCCGCAATAGCGGATCACGCGCCAGGCGATCGCAAGCTCGTCGAATTCAGGCACGACGTTGCGTTGAAAGAGCACGACCTCACTGTTGCCGCAATCATTCGAACGATTGATGAAGCGCAGCGCGATGTTCATGCCGCCCCCGCGTCGTCGTTGTCGTCGTCGAGTTGCATTTCAGCCCATTGCACGAGCGCCGCCGGAATGCCGACGGTGAGCGATGAAAGATGCGCTGTGTAGGCGCTGGCTTGGTTGTGCACGTCGCCTGCGAGCTTGGCCGCGAGCATCGATGCGTCCTGCAGATTACGGCAGCGCTCGAGGCCTTCGATGTATTGCGTGGCGGCACTCGTGAGAGCGCTTGCGTGCTGCGTTTGCCCTTGTGTTATGCGTAAAGCCAAATCGGTGTGAATCTCGGTCAATGCTTTGATCGATGCCGAGGTGTCCTTCAGTTTCAATCGATCGCGTTCCTTGCGCCAGCCGTCGTCGAGTGCCGATTGCACGGCGTCGGCATAGTGACGGCTCATGTTCAGCGTGGCTTTCGCGAAGCGCTTCCAGGTGTCCGCGGTCGGCACGACGCCGGCAGTCTGCAACGATGCATGCGTTTCCGCGGCGAATTTGTCGGCGAGGTCGAGCGCGGCTTTTTGCGCGTTCTCCCATTGCGCGATGAGGGCAGTGAGCATGGCGAGTCCTTATCGAGAGGGGGCTTAGCGGGGCGAGGCGTGCAGGCGCTCGATCATTTTCATGACTGCCGCCATTTGCGGTGCCTTGCGCGTGTAAAAATCGGGGTGGCTCGCGTCGTCGCTCGTATAGCCCCAGAAGTCCCAGCATTGCAGCGGGTTGCTCGGCGACCCGCGCTCGGGCGACGCGATTTGCGGATAGAGCACGATGATCTTGTTCGTGTCGGCGAATTCGTTGTAGCCGGTATCGCGAACGAATCGCAAGCCGACCTTGTGTGCGTTTTGCAGGCAACCGTGGAAAACGACGTGAATGGCGCAGCCCCCCGTTCGGCAGCTTGTCGGAACATAGACATAGCCGTCGCGCGCCAGCGATGCGCGACGCTCGGGATCGAACTCGCTTTGATCGAACGCGATCAGCTCGCCCGTCGCTTTTTCGTCCGCCGCATGGAGCTCAACGCCGGGCGTGCCGTAGATCCATCGCAGGATTTGGTGCGACTGCTCGATGCCGCAGTTGTTGATGTAAGGCCCCGCGTTGGAGTCGCAGGCGATGTCTTCGGTGCGGTTCGTCAGCAATGCGTGTCCGGCGTTCGACAACTTCTCGTAGTCGATACTTTGCTTCGGCACGCCGGCCAGTTCGAAAAAGCGTTCGGCTTGATCGACGACTTTCGTGAAGACGACCGAATCCTTAGCACCACTAAACAAATAAATGCGCTGGCGCGTCAGATTGGCGGTCTCGTCGATGACGCCTTCGGCCGCGAATTGTCGTGCATCCTTGAGTGCGATTTCCGCTTTCGGCGCGGGGCCGATCGGCTGCATGCACGAGGTGACGGCCGCAAGCGACAGCGGTTTGACGCCTGCCGCGCCCGCGCAATAGAACTCGCCACCGGCGACGATGCCCGCGCCGATCAATTCGCCCGAGTAAGCGACGTCGAATTGCGCCGCCATGAATGCACCCGAGGACAGGCCTGAAACCGAGGTACGAGACAGGTCTGCGCCATAGCCCCGCAACGGCGCGACAGTGGCCTCTTGCGCACGAGCGGCCCCCGTCGCGATCGCGACGAGGGCGAAGCCGATCGCGGCGGCGCACGCGATGCGCCGTATCGCTCCGGCAGTTGCGCGACGCGCGTCGCAGGCTGCCTGCGCGTGGCGAACGGCTTCGAGACGAGCGGAACTTGCAACGGGATACGGTAAAGTCGATCGGCGTTGTTCCGTTGAATTTTTCATTTAGGATTCCTATCTATCTGGGTGTGCCGGAGCTGCATCGGTTTCGGTAGCGTACGAGAAGCTGGGTGAGCGCTAAATGCGGCATATGCCACAGGTCTTTTCACCGGATGTCCGTTCTATGACGAGCGGCACGGTGCGCGCCTCGATGGTTTCGGCTCGTGAGCGGTGACGAAAGCGTCACGAGAGAAACAGCTTGCGCTCGGCTTCGCGGCGCCTCGTGAGACCCGCGAGCGGCTTGCCGCCCGCTTTGTTCCATACGAGAAATTGATCGGCGGCGCGTTGGAATTGCCCGGCGTTCAGGCAACGCAGTAGTGTCGATGACTGCAAACGACCGGGGCCCAGGTTGAAGACGAACGCCATCAGCGCGTCGAACTGCTGCTGCGTGATCGCGATTCGTACGAGCTTGCGTAGTGCGAGCTCGTGCTTGCGCAAATCTTTTTTTAGCAGGCTCTGCGCGCCGGCTGCCGTGAGCGGTGCGTCGAATTTTTCGTTCGACAAGATCAGATGGCCATAGCCGATCGTCGGCTTGCCGACGGCATCGAGATAACGCCTCAGGCGCAGCCCTTCGAAGCGTTTGATCAGGTCGATGCCGTCCGGGCCGGTGTGCTCGGGATGTTCAAGCATGAGTCTTCTCCTCGTCGGTACGGTTGCCCCGCTTCGGACGCGGAACGAGCCGGTGCGTGTACTCGTCGATGACGCGCATGATGGCGTCGGGCGGATCGAGCGCCGTGAAGTGCATTTCGATGTCGATGTGCTCGGTATCGCGTTCGCGCGATCCTGCGTCGCCCGCACGTTTGGACGGCGGCGCGAGCGTGACGTGAAAGCGCGCGCGGTGGTCGCCGCCGTCGACCGGCATCGCTTCGGCGAAATCGCCGCGCACGGTCAGGTGCACGACCATCTTCTCCAGCGCAAGCCCGCGCGGCGTGGCCAGCGCGACGAGCGGCACCGGCATCGTGTGCTCGGCGTCGAGTTCGACGTCGACCGAACGGGCGGTCAACAGGCCGTTGCCGTCCGAATCGAAGAACGTATCGAGGACGCGCGTGTACTGCTGAGCAAGTAGTTGGTTGGCGGAGGCAGCCGCGTGCTGCATGCCGCGAGCGATTTCGTCGAGCGCCAGGCCGCGCGGTGCCGGTGCGCTCGGCGGCGGTTGTGCCGGCGGTGGCGGCGGGTCGGGCGGCGTTGGGGGCGTCGGCGGTGGCGAGCCGGATGGGTCGCCGGGCGCGAGAGGGCTCGGCTCTTTCATCGGAGACGCAGCGCCGTCCCACTTTTGCCACGAGGCGTCGTCGTCGGCAGGGCGAGCCGGCGCAGGTCCTTGCGCATCCGAAGGCGCGGGCTCGGCGGCCGCGCGCCGGCGCTTAAAGAGCTTGAACATGTCGATCTCTGGTCGGCTGTGTCATGCGTCTCACGGCGTCGTCGCGGGTTGCGGCTGCGCGTTCGCCACGGGCGTCGTGCCCGGCGCCGCCGCGTTGCTCTTCTGACCGACCAGCGTGCCGTCGGTCGGCGTGGGCGGGAGCGCCTTCACGTTCTTCGATTTGTCTTCGGTCACGACGGGCTTGGTGGCGGCATCGGTCAAAAAATCGATGACGCGCATGAGCGCTTCGGGCGGCGGCTGGCGACGCACTTGGGTATGGATCGAGTATTTCGCGCGGGTATCGGTGCTGCGCGTTTGCTCGGACTTGTGCGACACTCGCCCCGAGATGCTGACGCTGACCGGCCCCCAGCCGAGCTTGGCCTGGAATTCGCCGCCGGCTTCGGTCGACGACGACGATTTCTCCGACTGCGTGATTTCGAGTTCGAAGTCGATCGTGCCTTCTTCGATCGCGATGATCGGGTGGACGATGGCGGCCAGGAGCGGAATGCGCATCGTCTTTTGCATGACGCCCTTCGAGACGCCGTTTTCATCGACGAGCGATTCGTCGTAATCGAACTGTACGGCAACTGCTTTGCCGTCTTGAATGCAGACCTGCATCAAAAAGTCGGCGTAGCTTTTCGCCGCTTGCGTTTGCGCCGTAATCATCGCCTTCAGCGGGCCCGCAATCATTTGGTCCATCGGCAATGCGTTGATCACCGACCCGATAAAATTCGCTTCCATAAGAAAAAGCCCTCCGTGTCAGAAATGGCGCAGCGTAGTTACGCTGTCGAAGTTCAGATTACGGGGTTCCAGTAGATGAACGAAGAGGCCGCTGGTCATGGCCGGAGACACAGGACCAATGCGCTGCGCTGGGCCGCGCGGCCCCGGGCCTTTAGGATTAGAACGTCGGTCATGGAGCTTCGGTGCTAGTGCGCCCCGAAGAAAACGGCGGTAAAAAGCAACCGAATGAGATGTGTTAGGCGTCGTTAATAAAACATCTCGCTACCGAGGGAAGCGCATAAATGAACGTCCTGATGATCGACAGTCTGCCGTTATTCGTAGCCGGAGTGGCCGATGCTCTGCTCAAGCTCGATAAGAATTGGAAAGTATGGCCCGCGGAAAATCCCGAGGACGTTTATCGGGTGCACCGGGAATTACTGGGAGAGGGTATCGATGCCGTCACGCTCGAATGGGATGACGAGGCGGCACGCGTCGGCTGGCCGAAGGTGTTGCCCGAAGTATTCGGGGCGGTGCCTTGGTTGTTCGTCGTGCGCACCGGAGGACGGCATGCGATTGCGGACGCGTTGCTCGCGGGGGCGGCGGGGGTCGTGGAACGCCATGCGACAGCCGACGAATTCGCACAGGCGCTCAAGCAAGTGGCGTCCGGCGCGATCTATGTACCGTCGCGATATTGCGACGACGGCGAGCCATCGTCGCGCACGGGGGGCGGGGAGCGACGGCTCGATCGATTGACACCGCGTCAACTCGAGGTGTTGAGGTTGCTTGCGGAAGGTAAGTCGAACAAGCAGATCTGCAGGGCGCTCAACGTCGCGGAGGGCACGATCAAGAACCACCTCTATGCGCTCTTTCGCCAGATCGGTGTCAGCAATCGGACGGAGGCTGCCCTGTGGCTCGCGCGCCGCGTGCCGGCCGAATCGGCGCGGCCAGCCCCGCAGCAGCGCGTGGCGTGGGTGGGGGCCGATTGACGTCGACGTTGATATCTGCTCGGTTCGTCATCGTGCGCCGGCGTCAAAGGACGATGACGAACTCGAAGGCGGCGCGGCGGTGCTTGCGGGGCGGATCGCATCGGCACCGAGCATCGTGCGGGTCAGGGCGGCGAGGCGTCGCTTGACGTCTTCGGTCGAAGACGTATCGTCTAGCGCTTGCTGAAGTTCGACGAGGCTTGCCGCGATCTCGCTTTGCATCTGCGTACGAGCATGCGCGGTCTGGGCGCGCTCGGCATCGCGCATGGCTTGAATGCCGCTTGCGGGATCGCCCTTGACGAGGGCGTCGAGCGTATCGACGAGACGCTGCAACAGACGATGCACGGCCGTGGCCGAGAAGCCGCCCAACATCGCGAGCGCGGGCTTGCCGAAGCTGCGCATGCCGCCGCTCGCGAACAGATCGCGCGGCAGCATCTCGACGAGGATCAATCCGGCGATGACGCCGAGAATCAAACGGGCGCCGTACGATGCGTCGTAGCGCGGATCGTAGGTGGCGTTCGCAATGTAGCGATGGGCTTGAAAGAGTGCGGCGAACGAGGCGCCGAGCCCTGCGCAGAAGATAAGGAACAACGTGTTCCAGAGCAGACTTGCGCCGCTCGAGTCGAGAAACCCTTGCTCGATGTTTTTCGCCGAGACGTCGGGCGAGAGTCCTGTTGCGATGACGGCGACGAGAAACGTGATCGCAGCGACGCTGAGCCAGCGGATCAGCGGAACGGGGCCGAGCCATGCGAGTCGATGCCGGCCGCGATAATGCCCATCGAGCAGCAGCACGGCGTGAGGCGTGGCCGGTGCGATCACGGCCGCTAGTTTGCCGTGGATCGCCGCCAGCGTGCGGCGCGCATCGCGCTCGTCGTCGATCGGCCCGGGCTCGGCCGTATCGGCATGTGCGATCAACCGCGCGAGTTCAGCGATGGCGTCCGGTGCGATCGGCAGCCCGTGACGGAGTGCAAAACGCGCCATGGCGTCGCATTCGTTGCGAAGCTGCGCGTCGAGTGTGTCGCCTATAACGGCAGATGCGGCGGATGCGGCCGGCGGCGCGCTCGCGCGCGGGCGGATAGGGGACCCAGGCAGGCGCATGACGATCGTCCTCGTGCGTGAACCGATGAGGCCGGCGATGGCCGGCGGTCAAGGTGCACTGTGCGCGCAGGGGAGGGGCGCGAACAATCCGACGGAAGTCATGCGCGCGTCACGCATGAAAAAGGGGCGATCGTCCTGTGACGAGCCCCTCGAGTACCGCAGCGCAGGGCGCGTCGCGGGTCAAGTAATACCGACCGGCGCTGCGCCGTGCGATCGTTAGCCGTTACGCTCCATTGCGGTGCTTGGCGGGTCGCCAAGAGATGCGACGGAAACGTTCCCGCTTCTGTTCTTCTTCGAAGTGCGTGCGCGACGGATTGACGAGGTCGCTGCGTGAGACGATGCCGATGAGCTTCATCGATTCGCGGTCGGCCACGACCGGCATACGCTCGAGACCATGGACGGCAAGCCGTGCGGCCACGAGCCGACACGTTTCGCCCGGCAAGGCGACGGTGACTGGATGGGCCGCGAGCGCATCGCCGATCGTCATGTCTGCGCCCGAGCCGCCGTGTGCGTCGGTCAACGAGGCGAGGCTTGCGCGATCGGTAATGCCGACGATCCGTTCGCCGCGCACGACAGGGTAGGCGCGATGCGCTTGATTCGGGCCGAAGAACGTCGTGAGCGCTTCGAGCAGCGGCAGCTCGGCATCGATGGTCAGTACCTCGCGCGTCATCACTTCATCCACATGGTGGCGTTCGAGCGGATCGACGCCGTACTCGCGATAGATGTGATAGCCGCGCCGCGCGATCTTCTCGGTCATGATCGAGCGCCGCATGACGACCGTCGTGAACCCGTGAGCGACGAGCGTTGCCGTCAGCAATGGCAGTAGCGCGTTGGCATCGTGCGTGAGGCCGAATGCGAAGACGATTGCCGTCAGCGGCGCGCCGAGCGTGGCGCCGAGCGTAGCCGACATCGCAACGAGCGGCCACAATGCGGCCTCATGACCCGGCAAGATGGGGCCCATCACGATACCCAAGCCTGCGCCCAGCATCAGCAACGGTGCGAGGACACCGCCCGACGTACCGGAACCCAACGCGATGACCCAAATGATCGCCTTCACGACGAGAATCGCGACGGCCACCTTCACCGCAAGTTGCCCGTGCAGCAAATCGCCGATGACGTCGTATCCGACGCCGAGCACGCGCGGCTCGATCAGGCCGCCGAGGCCGATCGCGAGGCCGCCGATCGCGGGCCACCACATCCAGTGCACCGGCAACTTGGCGAACAGATCTTCGGTGGCGTAGAGGGAAACCGACAATCCCGAAGCGAGTGCGCCGCTGGCAACGCCAAGAATCAAGCACGAGATAAGCGAGATCGTGCCCGGGGGCGCAGTCTCGAGCGGAAACAGCGGGCCCACGCCGAACCACTGCGCACGCATGAAGCCGGCGACCGCGCACGCGAGCGCAACGGGCAGGAAGCTGCGCGGGCGCCATTCGAACAGCAGCAACTCGACGGCGAGCAGCACTGCCGCCACGGGCGTGCCGAATACGGCTGTCATACCGGCCGCCGCGCCGGCGACGAGCAGCGTCTTACGTTCGGCCGCCGTGACCTTCACGCACTGCGCGAGCAATGAGCCGAGCGCGCCGCCCGTCATGATGATCGGACCTTCCGCGCCGAACGGCCCGCCGCTGCCGATCACGATGCCCGACGAAAGCGGCTTGAGGATGGCCACTTTCGGCGACATGCGGCTCTTGCCGAACAAGATGGCTTCGATGGCTTCGGGGATGCCGTGGCCGCGGATCTTGTCCGAACCGAAGCGGGCGATCAGGCCGACGATGAGCCCGCCGAGCGCGGGGATGAGTACCACCCAAAAACCGAGCTTGTTATCGGCAGGCGAATGGTTCGCGAGCGAGAACGTGCCGAAGAAGAACACGTTCGTGAACAGGTAGATGAGTTTGAGCAGCACGATGGCCGCTACCGTGCCGAGGACGCCGATGACGGCGGCCAAGGCGCAGATGCCGGGTAACCGCGCGTTGGCGGAGAAGTCCCGTTTGTTTGGGTCGAGGTGTTCGGTGCTCATAAATTTACCTAAGTCACAAATCGATTTGCGGCACACTGAACGCGCCTTGGAGCGACTTCAGCTCCGCGCGGTGCAGCTCCGCCAGCCTTGCCAATACCGCTTCGCCGGCTTTTTGCAGATGGACTTCCACCTGCCGCCGATCGGTTTCGCTCGCCTTGCGCTTCACGAGTTCGAGCGCTTCGCAGCGCGAAACCAGTGCGACGACGCCGTGATGCTGCGCTTGCAGACGCTCGGCCAATTCGCCGATCGTTGGACATTCGCCGCCGGGATACCCCTTCACGTGCAGCAGCAACAGGTATTGCAACGGCGTGATGCCTTCACCTTGCGCGGCGCGCTCGGAAAAGCGTTCGAAGCGCCGCATCTGATAGCGGAACTCCGATAGTTGCTCGAAATCGCCTTTGGCGAGCGCGCGGGCTGCGGACGTTTTCATCATGGTCGAAGGCAAGTGCGAAGCCCAAAATAATATCACGTTGTGATATATATTGGCGCGCAATGATTTACATCGAGCCTTTCGAAAGTAGCGCCGCATCGGTGTGCTGCCGCAGACCCCGAAGCGCGGCCACGCCCGGTTTCCTTGCTTACGCCGTTCGGAGCTGGCGCGTCTGCGTTTGCCGATGCAGCCCACCGATCAAATCCGATTGCGTGATCATGCCGATCAACCGACGAGCATCGTCCACGACGGGAATGTGATGGTGTCCGTAATGAGCGAATACCGGAATGAGTTCGGCGACGGGCAAGGTCGGATCGACGGTGCGCACGTTCGGTGTCATCAAGTCGTCGACGCGGTATGCTTCGCTCGCATTGCGCCGGAACGACCAGCGCTTGCCGCGGGGGCCGCGCAGCCCGAACGTGGTGCGTCCGACGAAATCGGTGCGCGTGACGATCCCGACGACGCGTTTTGTTTCGTCGACGACGGGCAGCGCTTTGATGCGATGGCGTTCGATCAGTCGCCAAGCGGCGGCGGCCGATGTTTCGCTCGATACGCTGACGGCGTTGCGCGACATGATGCCGGCGCACGTCAGTTCGCTGAAGCTGCGTGCATAGGCGAGCAACTGCGCTTCTTGCACGAGCGATTCGAGGTCGTCGGAGGCGACGTCGATCAATTCGCCTCGTTCGCGCACGATGGCCTCGAGATCGGCGCGCGTCACGCCGGCTGCGCCGGGTGCCGTTTGCGCGGCGGGGCGGCTGACGTGCGGATAGCGATGGCCGGTAACGGTGTGATAGATGACGGCCGATGCGAGCAGCACGACCGACTGCAGGGCGACGGGCTCGATGACGAAGCGCAGGCCGAGCGCGTGAATGGCCGGGCCGCCGAGTACCGCCGTCAACGCGACCGCGCCCGACGGCGGGTGAATGCAGCGCAGCGCGAACATGACGCCGATGGAGGCGGCGAGTGCGATTGCCGAAGCGGCGATGGGATTGCCGACCCACATTGCAGTGAGCACGCCGAGCGTCGCCGCAACGAGATTGCCGCCGACGAACGACCACGGTTGTGCGAGCGGGCTGGCGGGTACGCCGAACAGCAGCACGGCCGATGCGCCCATTGGCGCGATCAGATACGGGACTTGCGCTTGCGGGCCGAGCAGCCAATGCACCGATGCGCCCATCGCCGCGATGCCCAATAGCGCGCCGAGACAGGCGCGCAAGCGCTCGCGCCACGAGACGGCAATCGGATGCGGGGCGAAGCTGGCGAACCAGCGCAACACGGCTTGGCTAGGCACGGCGGTTTTCTTCGGATGACATGTTGAAAGAGCGGCGAACGGTCGCACCGTCGCCTCGAGAGCCGGCGATTATATGTCAATGTGATATAAACGCGCCATCGTAGGCAGCGGGACCGTTGTAGCGAAACCGCAAATCTTCCGTATAAGGAATGGGAGATGGCGGGACGGCGGGACGACGGCCGTCGCGCTTCGGCGCGGGCTGCTCGACTGAATTGGGGCTCGAGGTCTTGGAGCAGGTTATAGCGCGAGTCTCAGCGCGGGTCTCAGCGCCAAGCGGCGCCGTCGCAGAAGATGTCGACGTAGGTTTCGTCAGTCGCGGGCAACGGCACGTCGACTAGCGCAGCCGCTTCTCGATAGAGCGTCGTTTGATTGACGCGAGCGGCAATGGCTTCGTCACGCATCGCGGGAACATCGGATTCGCTTAGCAGCCCCCAGCGGCGATATTGGGCGAGGAACCAGCGTCCCTCGGCCACGCGTGGATAGTTGACGGTACCGCCATCGAAAAATGCCACGGGCAGCGGCGCGTGCGTGTAGCGCTTGCCACCTTCACGACCCGTGAGCCGCGACGCGATCAGTTCGCGCGGCACATCGAGCGCTTCGGGTTGAGCCAGCCAAGATGAAATCTCGTCTCGATGCACGGGCGCATCGACCCATCTGCATGCTTCGAGCATCGCGCGGACGAGCGCGCGCGCCGTAGCGGGATAGCGATCGACGAATTCGCGGCGGCACGCGAGCACTTTCTCGGGATGGTTCGGCCAAATCTCGCTCGTGGCGACGATGGTCTCGCCGGCGCCGCGCGCTTCGGCCACGGCATGCCACGGCTCGCCGGCGCAAAATCCGTCGAGCGTGCCGCGCGCTAGCGCATCGACCATTTGCGGCGGCGGGATGACGACGCTTTCGATATCGTCGCGCGGGTGCACCCCGTGCGCGGCGAGCCAATAGTAGAGCCAGAGCGCATGCGTGCCCGTCGGAAACGTCTGCGCGAAGATGGGTGGTCGTCCGAGCGTGGCCAGTGCCCTTTTTAGATCGCCTTGCGTGTCGAGCGCGCGGGCAAGCTGCGTCGATAGCGTAATAGCTTGTCCATTGCGATTGAGCACCATCAGAATGGCCATCTCGTCGCGCGGCCCGCCGATGCCGAGGTCGATGCCGTACACGAGGCCGTACAGCGCGTGCGCGCAATCGATTTGGCCTGAGAGCAGCTTGTCGCGCACGGCTGCCCACGACGGTTGCAGGCACAGTTCGAGCGTGAGCCCGTGACGATGTCCGAACTCGAGCACCTTGGCTGCGATCAGCGGTGCGGCATCGGAGAGCGCGACGTAGCCGATGCGCAGATGCGTTTTCTCAGGAGCGTCGTCGGTCGGCGTTGCGATGTCCATTGCCTTGCTACCTCGATGAGTCGGTGGCCTCAAGCACGCGGCGTGCGATTTCGGCCAGGCGCACGCCGGCATCCATTGCGCGTTTGCGCAACGTTGCATACGCGTCGTGTTCGGAAAGTTTGCCTCGCTCCATCAACAGCCGCTTTGCGCGATCGATCGTCTTACGGTCTTCGAGTTCGGTTTCGGCCTTGGCCAAACGTTGGCGCAGCTTTTCCTCGTGCGCGAAGCGCGCGAGCGCGACCTCGAGGATCGGCGCGAGTTTGTCCGCCGCGAGGCCTTCGGCCAAGTAGGCGGTGACACCGGCATCGACGGCCGCGCGGATCAACTGCTGATTGGCATCGTGGCTGAACATCACGACGGGACGCGGCGCCGTCTCGTTCATGACGGCCAGATGTTCGAGCGTGTCGCGCGAGGGCGATTCGGTATCGATGATGACGACGTCGGGCCGTTCGCGCTCGACGACCTTCGTCAACGCATGCGGTGCGGCAGCCTCGGGCAGCATTTCGTAGCCGAGGCGCGCGAGGGCCTCGCGCAGCTCGCCGATCGGTTTGTCGGTATCGGTGACAAGCAAAATACGCAGCATCTAGGCGGGTGTCGTCGTGCTCAGCAATCGCTTGATTTCGGGGACGCACGAGCCGCAGACGGTGCCGCAGCCGAGCGTCGACTTCAATTCGTCCAGCGCGGCGCCCTTGGCGATCGCCTGCTCGATCTGCGATTGCGTCACCTGCTTGCAGTTGCAGACGACGCGCGCACGCGGCGCTCGCGCGTGCGCGGGCGTATCGCTGCCGAGCAAGACGATGGCGTGTCGCGGGCCCTGCCACGGCGAGGCCGTGCGCATGTGTTCGACCAGCGCCGCCGCCGAGCTCGTATCACCGGTCAGCAGGAACCCGTCGACGAACTCGTCGCGCCAGGCGACGCGCTGCGCCAAGTTCCGCCGCGCGTCGCGGTACTCGAGCAGATCGTCGCCACGCGCCAATCCTAACGCATCGTGCAGGCGTTCGGTCCATTGCGGGTCGGCTACGAGATCGGCTGCTGTGACGACGACGAGATCATCGGCTTCGACGCGGATCGAGGCATAGCGGCGTTCGGCGAGCAGCGGCTGCACGGCTGCACGCAGCGTGAGCGCGTCCCCGCGCCGGGCGGCGACGAGCCGCCACGGCAGCTTCGCCGCTTCGATGCGCACGGCCGCATGTTTGAGTTCGGGCTGTGCCGAATCGGGGTCGACGGCGCCGATCGTCGCTTCGTTGATGCCGCCGCTCGCGAGGAACTGGCCGCTCCAATGCATCGGTGCGAATACGGTGCCGGAAGAGAGATC
Organism: Trinickia acidisoli; assembly: GCF_017315725.1. Lineage (NCBI taxonomy): Bacteria > Pseudomonadati > Pseudomonadota > Betaproteobacteria > Burkholderiales > Burkholderiaceae > Trinickia > Trinickia acidisoli. The sequence goes on along the minus strand of NZ_JAFLRG010000002.1, from coordinate 1,148,627 downwards.
GTCGCTGGTTTCGAGCGGCAGTACTAGCCGGCCGCGGCGGCTCGTCACCGTGACGAGGTCGCCGTCCTTGAGTCCGCGGCGCGACGCATCTTCTCGGCGCATCGACAAGGCGGCTTCGGGGGCATGGTTGAAAAGACTGCCGGAGCGCCCCGTGCGGCTCATTCCATGCCATTGATCGCGCAGCCGCCCCGTCAGCAGGCGGAACGGATAGCGCGCATCGGCGGGTTCGGCGACGGACAGGTAGCGCGGCGCATGAAAACGTGCGCGGCCATCGGCCGTGGCGAATTGGCCGTCGGTGTAGCGGCGGGCGGCACCCGTTGCGGCGCCGGCCGGAAACGGCCATTGCTGCGGGCCGTCGTCCTCGAGCCGCGCGTAGGAGAGCCCGCCGATGTCGAGATCGCGTCCGACGGTGAGTGTCCGGTGTTCGTCGAACACATCCTGCGGGGACACGAAAGGAAATAACGTGGGACATCCATCGCCGAGGTCATTCGCCGACAATCGCGCTTCGAGCCTGCGTGCGAATTCGTTGGCGATCCACCAGTCGGGACGTGCATCGCCGGGTGGCTCGACGGCGGCGCGCACGCGCGAGATGCGCCGCTCGGAGTTCGTGACGGTGCCGGCCTTTTCCCCCCAACTGGCCGCGGGCAGCAGCACGTCGGCATAGGGCACGGTATCCGTCTGCGTGAATGCCTCTTGCACGACGACGAACTGCGCCGCGCGCAACGCCTTGCGCACGCGTTCGATGTTGGGCATCGAATGGACCGGGTTCGTGCAGGCGATCCAGATCGCTTTGATCTTTCCCTCGGCAACGGCATCGAACATATCGACCGCCGGCAGCCCGGCGCGCGCGGACAATCCGCTCACGCCCCATAACGCTTCGACTTGCGCGCGATGGTCGGCGTTGCCGATGTCGCGATGCGCGGCGAGCATCGTCGCCATGCCGCCGACCTCGCGTCCGCCCATCGCGTTCGGCTGACCCGTCAACGAAAACGGTCCCGCGCCCGGCTTGCCGATCTGCCCCGTTGCGAGGTGCAAGTTGATGAGGGCAAGATTCTTGTCGGTGCCGTGGCTCGACTGGTTGAGCCCCATGCAATAGAGCGATAAGGCCGCATCGCTCTCGGCGAACCATTCGGCCGCCTGCAGCAAATCGCTCTCGGCGATGCCGCAAATCTCCGCGGCCATGCGCGGCGTGTAGCCGCGTACGAGCGCTTTGAGCTCGTCGAATCCGCTCGTATGTGCCGCGACGAATGCCGGATCGATCGAGCCTTCCCAAATCATGTGATGCAGCATGCCGTTGAACAGCGCCACATCGGTGCCCGGCGTAATCGCGAGGTGCAGATCGGCGAGCGCGGCAACATCGGTACGGCGCGGATCGACGACGATCCATTTGACGTCGGGGTTCTTCGCCTTCGCTTCTTCGAGACGCCGAAACAGGATGGGGTGGGCGTACGGCATGTTGCTGCCCGCGAACAGCACGGTGCGCGCGAGCTCGAGATCTTCGTAGCACGTTGGTGGTCCGTCGGCGCCGAGCGATTTCTTGTAGGCCGTGACCGCGCTCGACATGCACAGGCGCGAATTCGTGTCGATGTTGTTCGTGCGGATCAAGCCCTTCGCGAGTTTGTTGAAGACGTAGTAGTCCTCCGTGAGGAGCTGCCCCGAAATATAGAACGCAACGGCATCGGGGCCGTCGCGCTCGATGATGTCGGCAAAGCGCGTCGCGACGTAGTCGAGCGCGTGCGACCAATCGGTCGGCTCGCGCTCGGACTCGCGTGCGAGCCGGATTTCGGGGCGCAGCGCACGGCCGGCGTCGGACGCTGCCGTCAACGGCAGCGTTCGCCCCTTCGTGCAGAGCCGGCCGAAGTTGGACGGATGATCGGGGTCGCCTGCAATACCCGTCACGCGGCCATCTTCCGCTTCGATCAGCACACCGCAGCCAACGCCGCAGTAGCAACACGTCGAACGCGTGACGGTCTTCATCGCGCCCCCGCCCTCGTCACGCGAAGCTGACGAACACGGCCTCGCCGTCGACCTTCACGGCAAAGCGCAGCGTGCAGCCTTCATCGGGCGCGCACGCTTCGCCGGTTTCGAGCGCGATGTTCCAGCTATGGAGCGGGCACGTGACCGTCTTGCCGTGCACGATGCCCTGAGACAGTGCGCCGCCTTTGTGCGGGCAGTGATCGTGCAGCGCGAAAACTTCATCGTTAGCAGTACGAAACAATGCGACGTCGCCGTCTGCGCGCTTGACGACGCGGCTGCCCAGCCGCGGAATGTCGGAGACGCTGCAAACGTGCGTCCACGTAGCGGAGGTTTGCATATCCATATGATCTTTGTCCTCAAGCGATGACTTTGAGCGGGATGTATTCACGCTCGTTGTGCCCGTCGATGCGCGCTTGCCACGGATCGGGCAGCCCCTCGAGCGAGTAGAGCAAGCGTTCATAGAGCGCGTGGCGGCTCGCCGCGTCGTCGACGATCTTGCGCTTGACGTAATCGAGCCCCACGCGTGCGATGTAGTGAACCGTGCGATCGAGGTAATGCGCTTCCTCACGGTAGAGCTGCAGGAACGCCCCCGAGTACTCCTTCACTTCATCGGCCGTCTTGACCTTCACGAGAAACTGCGCGACTTCCGTCTTGATGCCGCCGTTGCCGCCGACGTACAGCTCCCAGCCGCTGTCGACGGCGATCACGCCGACGTCCTTGATGCCGGCCTCGGCGCAATTGCGCGGGCAACCGGAGACGGCGAGCTTGACCTTGTGCGGCGACCACATGTTCGCGAGCATCGTCTCGAGATCGATGCCCATTTGCGTGCTGTTTTGCGTGCCGAAGCGGCAGAACTCGCTACCGACGCACGTTTTCACGGTACGAATCGACTTGCCGTACGCATGGCCCGAGTTCATGCCGAGGTCTTTCCATACGTCGACGAGGTCTTCCTTCTTCACACCGAGCAAATCGATGCGCTGACCGCCCGTGACTTTGACCATCGGAATCCGATACTTGTCCGCCACGTCGGCGATGCGCCGCAGTTCAGCGGGCGTGGTCACGCCGCCTTTCATTTGAGGCACGACCGAATACGTGTTGTCCTTTTGAATGTTCGCGTGCACGCGCTCATTGACGAAACGGCTTTGCGGATCGTCGACGGCCTCGTGCGGCCAAGTCGAAACCAAGTAGTAATTGATGGCGGGGCGGCACGTGGCGCAGCCGTTCGGCGTGCGCCACTCGAGAAAGTCGAAGACCGCGCGATGCGTCAGCAATTTGTGTTCGCGCACGGCCTTGCGCACTTCGTCGTGCGAACGATCCGTGCAGCCGCAAATGGCCTTGGTCTTCGGCGTTTCCTGGAAGCTCGTGCCGACCGTGCTCATCAAGATTTGCTCGACGAGGCCCGAACACGAGCCGCATGAGCTCGCGGCCTTCGTGTGCTTCTTGACTTCGTCGAGCGTGAAGAGACCCTTTTCGGTGATGGCCTTGACGATCGTGCCTTTGCACACGCCATTGCAGCCGCAGACTTCGTCGGCGTCCGCGAGGGAGGCTGCGCGATTATGGCCTTGCACGCCGCCATCGCCGATGCTCGATTCGCCGAACATGAGGCGATCGCGCAACTCGCCGAGCTTGCGGCCTTCGCGCAGCAGCTTGAAATACCAGGCGCCGTCGGCGGTGTCGCCGTATAAGCATGCGCCGACCAAGCGATCGTCCTCGATGACGAGTTTCTTGTAGACGCCGCCGGCAGGATCGGACAGCACGATCTGCTCGGTGTTTTCCCCGCCGATGAAATCGCCGGCCGAGAATAGATCGATGCCGGTGACCTTGAGCTTGGTCGACAGCACCGAGCCCTTGTAGCTGCCGATACCCATCAGTGCCAGGTGGTTCGCACAGACCTTGGCTTGCTCGAACAGCGGGGCAACGAGACCGTATGCGACGCCGCGATGGCTGACGCACTCGCCGACGGCGTAGACGCGCGGATCGTAGGTTTGCAGCGTGTCGTTGACGACGATGCCGCGATCGCAATGAAGCCCGGCCGATTCGGCGAGCGTGGTATTGGGGCGGATGCCGGCAGCCATGACGACGAGATCGGTTTCGATTTCGTCGCCATCTTTGAAGCGCACGGCGGCGACTTCGCCGGCATCGTTGCCGACGATTTCCGTCGTCGCTTTAGACAGCATGAAGTTAAGGCCGCGCGCCTCGAGCGAGCGCTGCAGCAGGCGCCCCGCGTTCGCGTCGAGCTGGCGTTCGAGCAGCGTCGATGCCAAATGCACGACGGTCACGTCCATGCCGCGCAGCTTCAAGCCGTTGGCCGCTTCGAGCCCGAGCAGCCCGCCGCCGATCACGACCGCGCGGCGTTTGACCTCGGCCGCGTCGATCATCGCTTGCGTATCGTGGATGTCGCGATAGGTGATGACGCCTTTGAGGTTGGCGCCGGGCACGGGCAGGATGAACGGTTGGGACCCCGTGGCGATGAGCAGGCGATCGTAGGGCGCTTCGGTGCCGTCGTCGGCCATCACGATCCGCCGCTTGCGATCGATGCGCGAGACCGACTTGCCCAGATGCAGGGCAATGCCGTTCTGCTCGTACCATTCGAGCGGATTGAGCACGATGTCCTTGAACGTCTGCTCGCCGGCGAGCACGGGCGAGAGCAGGATCCGGTTGTAGTTCGGATGGGGCTCGGCGCCGAAGACGGTGATCTCGTACTGATTCGGTGCGAGCGCGAGCAGCTCTTCGATCGTACGGATACCGGCCATGCCGTTGCCGATTACGACGAGTCGGGGCGCGTTCATCGTGTGTTACTCCTTGAACCGTTGAGGTCGCAGCGTCATTGCACGACAGGTAGACAAAACCAGCCACTTGGCATGCGTCAACGAAAACGGCGTCCGCTCGTGCCCGTGCACGAGGGACGCCGTTGTCCTTGAAGCGTGTGCGATGGCGCAGCGTCGGGACGAACGGCTCGACCCTTATCTCGCGATCGCGTTGCGTTGCATGCATCCCGACGCCATTGCCGGGTACGGGCGATGTCTATGCAAGGGGCATGCCATGTGCGCAAGACCCTTTACGGGCGGTGATTTGCTGGAGTCGGAAGGTGGCGCGAAGGCGAGGATGGGGCATCGTGCCGCACTGCAGCAGTGCAGAGTGTCGAACGCGCCGCACTCGTTCGGCGCGCCGATGTCCGGTTCGGTGCGTGTTTGGCGGATGAGGTGCGCCATCGGGGTCTATAATTCGGAGCCGCATCTTCATCTCATACCGCGGGCGCGCTTATGCGCAATAGCGTGCCGCGCGGATTCCGTGCTTGCCAACGTTCCTTATCGAGGAGGTTTGATATGACCATCCGCATCGGCGACGTCGCGCCCGATTTCACTGCTGAAACCACAGAAGGCACGATCAAGTTCCATGAATGGATCGGCGACAACTGGGCCGTCCTGTTTTCGCATCCGAAGGATTTCACGCCCGTGTGCACGACCGAACTCGGCACGGTGGCGCGCTTGAAGCCCGAGTTCGACAAGCGTAAGGCGAAGGTCATCGGCCTGAGCGTCGATCCCGTCAGCGATCACAAAAAGTGGGTTGGCGACATCGCGGAGACGCAAGGGCATGCCGTCAATTTCCCGGTCATCGGCGATGACGAACTGGTCGTGTCCAAGCTTTACGACATGATTCACCCGAACGCGAGCGGCGGTACGCGCACGGCGAACGACAATGCCACGATTCGGTCGGTGTTTATCGTCGGGCCGGACAAGAAGGTGAAGGCGATGCTCATCTATCCGATGAGCGCGGGCCGCAGCTTCGACGAAGTGCTGCGCTTGGTCGACGCCTTGCAGGTGAACGCCGGGCATGGCCTTGCGACGCCGGCGGACTGGCATCCGGGCGACGACGTCATCATCCCGACGTCGGTTTCGGACGAAGACGCCAAGAAGAAGTACCCGCAAGGGTTCAAGACGCTCAAGCCGTATCTGCGCACCGTCGCGCAGCCGAAGTAACGGCCGTTGAGCGGGGCCGGCACGTTTCGCGTTCCTTTTAGGGGCCGAACGTGCCGGCGCCGGCACGTGATTCAATGATCGAGCCTTTTCATCGTTTCCGATTCGATTGCGGCATGCCATTCCTCAGAGGCTTCGATCGGATTCGTTTCATCCTCGACCGAAAACTGCGCGCGCTCGGCCGCGGTGCGTGTCACACCGAAATCGGTGTCGAAGTCGTTTTCCACGTCCTCCTCGCCCGGCGGCTCGAGCATGTCGCGCAACATGGCCGCGAGCTCGGGCGTGTCCCAGGGCTTCCCGTGCTGCTTGCGCACCTTGATGTAATGCCGGATCTCGGCGTCTTGTTCCGGGGTGAGCGGAAGCCCGCGGAAGGTCCGCTCGGGATCGATATCGGTCATGATGGCGCTCCGGGGGCGAGGTATATCCGAGTGTAGCGCCGATGCCCGTTCGTGCGCTATACGGGATGGTCCAGTAGATCATCTTGCGCGCTTCGCATCATAGGCGAGCGCTTCGCTGCGCGGGACGCTCGCGGGCAAACCCATCGTTAGACTCATTTCGAACGCCTCGAAGCGCCGACGCTTGCGCGCGGCGGGCTCGATATTCGATGACGAAAACGACGGGGGATCACCGATGCCTTTCTTGAGAAACGCCTGGTACGTTGCGGCGTGGAGCCGCGAGTTGAGCGGCGGCCCGCCGCTGCAGCGGACGTTGCTCGGCGAATCGATCGTCCTGTTTCGCGACTCGCAAGGCCAAGGCGTCGCGCTGGCGAATCAGTGCCCGCATCGGTTCGCGCCACTGTCGGGCGGCAAGGTGCGTGGCGATGCGATCGAATGTCCTTATCACGGCCTGCGTTTCGATCGAACCGGTCGATGCGTGCACAACCCGCACGGCGATGGCCGCATTCCGTCGGGGGCCCGAGTGGCGAGCTATCCGCTCGCAGAGCGCTATGGGGCTGTCTGGATTTGGATGGGCGAGCCCGAACGCGCGCAAATCGCAGCGCTGCCGTCGTTCGATTATCTCGACGAGCGCGAGAACGAGACGAGTTGCGGCTATTTGCTGACAAAGGCGCACTACCAGTTGAGCGCCGACAATCTGCTCGATCTGAGCCACTTTCAATTCTTGCACCCGGAAACGCTCGGCAGCGACGAGATGGCCGCCCAAGGCGCGGCGACGTTCGAGGAAATCGGCGACACGGTCTGGTCGCGTCGCGTATGCCGCGGCGAGCGCTTGCACGAGTTCGTCGGCGGCGCGTTCGGCGTGCCGGCGGGGATGGCCGTCGATCGCCGGCTGAACGTTCGGTGGGATGCACCGGGGCTGATGTCGATCGAGGTCGGCGTCGCGCCGGCGGGCCTGCCGCCCGAGTATGGCCGCGTGTCGTTCTCGGGGCACTTCCTCACGCCGGAAACGGAGGCGTCGACACACTACTTCTTCGCGTTCGGTCTGCCCAAGGCGATGGGCGAAGCGGCGCGAGCGCTCGTCGAATACGCCGTGCACGGGTTGATGACGCCGTTCAAGCAAGAGGATCTGCCGATGCTCGAAGCCCAGCAGCGCGCGCTCGGCGACGGCGACTTCTGGGCTGCGCGCCCCGTCATGCTTTCGATCGATGCCGCGGGCGTGCGCGCGCGCCGGATCATGGAGCGCAAGATCGCGGAGGAACGGCGCGAGCACGAATCCGCCGATTCGCCGCGAGCGGCGAGCGAACATCACACTGCCCGCGCGAGCGGTGAAGCCTGCGAATACGGGGAGCCGGCGCAGCGCGTCGTTACCGTGTTTCTCTCCGATTACGCGACACTCGGCCGCTGAACAGGAGCTACCGACGATGGATGCAATCTGCCTCGAGACCTCCGACGACTGCGCCGGCAATGCGACGACGGTCGTAGCCAATCTGAACCAGTTGTGGCTGGAGTGCGTGCTCGCCGCCATCGATGCCGCGGGCGTGCGTCGAGTCGTTCTGTGTCCGGGCGCTCGTTCGGCCGCCATGGCGTTGACGGTGCGCGAGCGTACGTCGTTCTCCGACGTGGTCGTGAGCACCGATGAGCGCACGGGAGCCTATACGGCACTGGGCATGATCAAGGCGACGGGGGAACCGGCCATGATCGTCACGACCTCCGGTTCTGCGGTCGCCAATCTCGTGCCCGCGCTGACGGAGGCCGACGAATGCGCGCTGCCGCTCGTGCTTGTCACTTGCGATCGCCCGCGCACGCTGCGCGGCAGCGGTTTCGGTCAAATGATCGATCACGTCGGGGCATGCCGGGCATTCGTTCGCGCGAGCGTCGATTTGCCCGATCCGATCGACGATGCGCAGGCATTCGTGGATCTGCGCAAGCGCGTCGTCGAAGTGCTCGCTTCGTCCACCGGTGCACGGCCGGGCCCGGTACAGCTCAATATCCCTTTCGCCGGCCGCTATGACTCGACGGAGCCATGCGCGATATCCCCCACCGCGCTACGAGAAGCCAGACGGCCGGCTCTTTTCCACCCATCGGCAGCGCCCGCGGCGAACGACATCGCCGAGCTGGTCGGCGCACTGCACTTGCGTGCGGGCATGAGAGGCATCATCGTGGCCGGACCCGAGTGCGGTATCGCGCCCAATGCGCTCGCACGTTTCGCCGCGCGCACCGGCTTCCCCGTATTCGCGGATGCGGCGAGCGGCATGCGAAGCATGGGCGTGCCGTCCGTGATGAGCGGCTATGATGCGCTCAGCGCGCGCAGCGCGCGGCCGCGCGAGGTGCCCGAACTCGTGATTCGGTTCGGCTTCGCGCCTGTCATGCCTGGCGTGCAGAACTATCTGCTCGAACACCCGTGCTCGACGATTCGCGTCAGCCGCACCGCGCTCGAACGCGACTATCTCCATCGGTCGTTCGCACCGCTCGTCGCACCGAGTGCCGCGCAACTCGACGCGTTGGCCGATGTGCTCGGGCCCGGCGATAAGCATTGGCTGGCGTGCTGGCGTCGCGCGGCCGACCTCGTCGCGACGCGACGCCGCGGTGTGGCCGATGTGCTGTCGTGGGGGGAGTTGCCGGCTGCCCGCGAGATTTTCTCCCACGACGGTTTCGACTTCGTCCACTTCGGCAACTCGATGCCGATCCGTCACGCCGATCTCTTTTACGAAACGCGCACGAGCGGCCGACCGGCCTTCTCGAACCGAGGCGTATGGGGGATCGACGGTACGCTGGGCACCTTTCTCGGCGAAGCCGTCGCGCTCGATGCGCCCGGCTTGCTGGTGTTGGGCGACTTGGCCTTTCTGCACGATTTGCCCGCGCTCGCGAATTTGCAGCGGCATCGACGTCCTGCTTGCGTTTGCGTCATCAACAATTCCGGCGGGGCGATTTTCGATTTCCTGCCGCTCGCGCGCCGGCCCGAGTACAAAACGGCAATTAGGAATCCTTACCAATTCGATATCGGACACCTGGCTGCCGCATTCGAACTGCGTTTCGAACGCGCGCAGAGCCGAGAGTCGTTGCGTACGGCACTCGATCGCGCGGCGCGGCATGACAGCGTCACGATCGTCGAAGCAGCCGTGCCGTCCGATTCGGCATTCAGCGGACTGCAATGTCTCGAAGTGATGCTGGCTGACTTATAGCCGCAACCGCGCAGTGCCGGGCATGACGACAACACGAGGAGTACGCGATTGAATGCCATCGACACAGCCTGCGCGGCAGGCCAAGCAGGTTCCATGGATGCGGGCGACGGCGCCGCGGCGAAGCGAGACCGTCAGCGCCGCTTTTTGTGCGCGGTCGATCCGGACGCCGTCCTGCTCGATGATTTTCACGTGCTGATCGAGGCGGCGCGCGCGCGTTCGCGCGAGCGCGAGCGTGCACGTGACCGCAAGGCACCGTTGCGCGTGTTATTGCTCGGATACACCGGCGCAGGCAACACGGGCGCCGATCTGCGAACGATCGAGACGATCCGCCAGTTGCGCTCGCTGTTCGCCGATCGGCGACTCGAGTTGACCGTGTTCGCGCTCGGCGGCCTGCTCGATCACCCGGCATTGCGTTCCGTTCGTGTCTTCACGCCGCGCAGCGATTATTTTCCCGACGCGCTGTCCGAAGCGATGGATGATTTCGACGTCGTGCTCAACGTCGAAGGCTCGACGTACACGTCGAAATTTTCCGATGCGCTTGCCGCGCTGCTGATCGGCGGCGTCGGTTTGGCGGCGGCGCATGGACGCATCGCTTGCGCATACGGCGTCGATGCCGGCGCGATGACCGAGCGATTGACGCGCTTCGCCACCCAAACCGCCGACGGTGTCGACATCGTTTGTCGCAGCCGTGGGGCGGGCGAGCGGCTGCGAACGTTGGGTGTGACGGCCGCGCCAGGCGCCGACACCGCCTGGCGCTTTCGAGCGGCTCCAGGATCGTGCCCGCCGTTGCCGGCGCGCCATGCCGTGCTCTGCCCGAACAATCCGTTCTGGTGGCCCGTGCAGACGAACGTGCGTCGCGCGCTCGAACTCGACGTCGCCGGCGCGCAATCGCCGCTGCGCTATGGGCCCTTGAGCTTTCACACGTGGGACGATCTTCGTGCAGCACGCTACGCCGCCTACAAGCGCAGCTTCGCGGCCATTGCCGAGGGTTTGAAACGCAGGGGGTATGCACCTGTCTTCGTCGCCATGGAGCGCCTCGATCGAGCGGCATGCGAAGAAATCGCGGCGCTATTGCCGTTCGACGCGCCGGTCGTCGCGCGCGGCGAGCATTCGCTCGATGCGGTGGTGGCGACGCTGGAGCATGCCCAATGGAACGTAACGACGCGCTATCACGCCTCCGTGATGTCGATCGCCAATCGAGTGCCCGTCGTCGGTGTATCGATGGACAGCCGCATCGATCAACTCTTCGCTGAAAACGAGCTGGGCGATTGGGCACTTTCGTGCGACGAGAAAGGCTTCGAACAGAGTGTGCTCGAGCGCATCGATGCGGGCATCGGTCCCAAGCTCGACGAATTGCGCGAGCGCTACGTGCAAATCGCGAATCGAGAATTGCGTACGTTCGCGCAAATGGGCGAGCGGCTCAAGGCGATCATCGATCAGGAATCCTAACGGACTGTCATCTATCGCAACCACCGCGCGCGTAGCGGAAATCGACGAAGCGCAGCGGTGGCGATCAACGATTAGTCTAGGCGTGCTCGACTTGGCGAGCGCGGGCGAACGCCGGCATGACGTCGCGAGCGAAGCGCGCCATCGATGCGAGCACACGCTCGTGCGACAAGTCGCCGAACCAAAAGCTCGCGCTGAAATAATCGCATCCGAGGCCGTCGCGGATTCGTTGCAATTGACGGATGCATTCGTCGGCCGTGCCGATCACGACGTAATCGCGGCGCATCTGTTCGTCGGTGGGTTCGCCTGGGAACGCCTCGGCGCGCACGACGCCGTCCTGCACTTGCGCGGCATCGTAACGAAGCCGCACCGTCGCACGGCCGTTCCAGCGCGCCGCGCGCACCGCATCGGCCGCATCGGCTTCGTTCTCCGCGACGTACACCGGCCGCTGCGTGCCGACGAGAAGACGAGGGTGGTCTACAAACAGGTCGGGATAGGCGGCGCGCACGTCGATGAGCCGCGAGATCGGCTCGAGTACGCCCGTAAAGAGGTTCATCCCCGCAAGCGTCGCACTCGCCACCGACTCGCGCTTGCTCGAATTGACCACGAGCCAGAACGGCGCGCGTCGCTGCAGCGGTTGCGGGTAGAGCCGCGTCGGTGCGATGCTGAAGCGCTCCCCCTCGTATGAAAACGTCGGTTGATGCAAGGCGCGGCGCACGATCTCGAGCGATTCCAGATATCGTGTTTCGTCCTCCCCTTTGGTCATGCCGAAACGGTCGTACTGATATTGCTGATAGCCTTTGCCGAGTCCGACTTCGACACGTCCGCCGCTCAGCACGTCGAGCGTCGCGAGTTCCTCGGCGACGATCAGCGGATGATGCAGCGGGATCGGTACGATGGCCGGCCCGAGGCGAATGCGGCGTGTCTTCGCGGCGATGTGCGAGAGCAGTACGATCGGCCGCGACGTATACGCGTAATTCGTAAAGTGATGCTCGGCGAGCCATAGCCGCGTGAGGCCGATCGATTCGGCCATTTGCGCGACGTCGAGCGCGCGTGCATAGATGCGGTCGGCGGGCGCGGCCTCGGGCGACTGCATCGTCATGAAGGTGCCGAACTCCATTGCTTAGCACTCCTTACGTTTAGTAAGCGGTCAAGACCGCGCCTACCGTTTCGCGCGCTCGCGGCTGGCTTGCTATCGGTTGCACCTCGTGCAGGGCACAGGTTGCCTCCGGTTGCGCTTGCATCGGTTTGGTCATCGCGAACATCAGTGCATCGTCGATTTCTAGTCCGGCGTTCGGGCGGGCGTCCCAGTTGACGAGACGGCCTTCGAACTTGAACCCGAGCTTTTCCATGACGGGCGCTGATTTCGATTGCGGCGAGCAGCATGCGTAGAGTCGTTGAACGCCGGGCTGGGCAATGATCCAGTCGATCAATTTGCGCAATGCGGCAAGCCCCGCACGGCGCCGCTGGTGTGTCTCGCGCATGCTGATCGCGACACCGAGTTCGACGCGCGGCAGGTTGGGGCGGATCTCGATCATTGCCGAGATGAATCCGGTTCGCTTGTCCTCGAGTGCCCAGGCGAAGCACGCATTGCGTTCCCAGCCCAACTGCATCTTGCGAATCATGGCGCGCGCGTCGTCGACCGATTCGAGCGTCGCGGTAGGCAGCCACTCGGTGACGTCGGGATCGCCGAACAGCGCATGAAAGAATTGCGGCGCGTCGCTTTGCGCGAACGGCCGCAGCAAAAGATGATCGGTCTCGATGAAGCGAGGCGGCACGAACGGTTCCATAACGTCGACCTCACGGACAATGCGGATGAGTATGGACGCACGAGCGCGAATGCGAGCGTGCGCACGCGAAACAGCGTCCTAGCGCGCGAGCGTTTCGGATGGTGCCTCGTGGAAGACTTTGCGGTAGCCGTTGACGAGCGTCGAACGGTGCTGCACACCCCAACGGTTCGCAACCTCCAGCACGCCGGGCGAGCGCCCGTCGTCGCGCGTCAGTTCGTTGCGGATGCGCTCCATTCGCTGACGTCGGATCAGTTGGCTCGGAGATAGGCCCAGATAGGTCTTGAAGGCCGCTTGAATGGCCCGCTCGGTCACGCCGATATGCGTCGCCATCTCGCGCACCGACAGATCGGGGCAGTCGAGGTGCTCCATCATGTAGCGATAGGCGCGCCGGTACTTGCCCGGCAGACGCGTACTGACGTCGTCCGATGTCGGCTGACGCGTATCTTGCAGCGAATCGGCGGTCACGGCCGTCATCGAAACATTGTCGGCGCGCACGTGACGAATGGAGGCGAGCGCATAGCGCCCGTAGAGCTGCGCGTATTCCTGAATCCGCCCTTGCCGTTGGCGGACCTTCGACAAACAATACGCGTACTCGAGATACCAACGCTCGTGCCAAGGCTGTTGCCCTTGCCCGACTCGGCACTGCTCGAGCATGGATTCAGCCGTATGCGGCGCGCCCGCTGCTAGCGCCGCGACGGCGATTTCGAGGCACAGCCCGCGGTGATAGGCCCACACCCCTGTTCGCGACGACCAATGCAGATGCTCGTCGAGTTGGTCGGCCACGTCGCGCCGGCCCTCGGCGAAATCCTGCAGGCGGCCGAGGTAGGCGAGGCGTGCCGAGACGACGGGCAGGTCGGCGATCGCCTTCGCATCGAGGTCTTCGTCGGCGCCCGCGGCAGCGGTGGGGCGATCGGATTCGATCGAGCGCCAGTAGATGTGGTCGTGCAGCTCGTCGGCGCTGCGCACTCGTTGCTGGATACGAAGATCGCGCACCAACGCGCCGGCGAGCGCCGACCAGCGCGCGTCGTCCGCCTGCGCGGCGAGCGCTTTGAGTGAGTCGACCCGCGCGTCGATGGCGGGGAGCCGGCCGAGTTGATGAAGGACGAGGATTTCGCCGACGAGACTTTCCATCTTTTGTTGCGCGGTGGCATGGGTTTCGCCGCCGATGCGCGCAAAGCAGGTCAAGGCGGTCGTGAAGCGGTGCTGAAAGAATGCCTGCCAGCCCGCGTTGCGGCACGAGACGATGCGCATCGTTTCGCGGCAATCGCGAATGAGGCGCTGTGCGCGTCGATACGTTTCCTCTGCTTCGACGGGGCGTCCGAGTACGAGCTGTGCGTCGCCATAGGCGAGCAGCGGGATGTAGTCCAGGTCGCGGCCGGCGCCGTCGGGCTCGGACCATGCGGCCGCTGTCGAACAGGCCTCGTTCAACTGACCGACGATTACCTTACGCGTGTACGCGGGAAAGCGCTCGTTGACGGAGAGCGCGGAAGCGACGGCGAAGTAAAGAGTCGAGAACATGACACACTCCATTGAGATCGTTGTGCTTGCAACCGGGTCGACATCTCGTGTCTTGGCTGCAATGTTCTCAATGGGTTGTGCTGAGACGGGCGGATTGTGATGGTCTGTTACGTTGCGGTTGCGCCGATGGGCATGACGTTCGAGCAGGCGGAAACGCGGGAATGCAGATATGAAATGCGCCGCGGGAATGCGGCGCATCGCTGGCTCGGCCGTGCTTGATAAACAGAGCCGAAAATATGCTAAACAAGCGGCAATATCGCGCTATTGAATCTTTTGGGACATTCTTGCTACTCCGCCGACCAGGTCCTTTTGAAATTCGAGGGACGTTTCGAACATCTTGAGCGTCATCTGGCGCTCGGCGGCATCCTCTTGCATCTGCATCATTCGTTCCATCTTGTTGTCCATGACATGGTTCGCTTCGCCCGCCATGTGCACGCCTTCATCGCCGACTCGCCCCGATTGCCCGATGAGTTGCTCGCCTCTGCTTTGCTTGAACGCATTGAGCTTCGACATGTTCGCGTTCAGGCGCAACCCGGTGGTGTCTTGGATGGGCGTGCGCGACTCCTCTTTATTGATCAGTTCGGCAAACGGGTTGCTCGACGGGAAGCTAGGCTTTTCCTGCGAGACAGGCGCGGTCGTCTCTTGATGAGCGTTCTCGGTCTCGAGTGGTGCCGACTCGAAAGGGTTGGTGCTGATATTGTCGACAGGCATGGCGCTCTCCTCATGAAGTGACCGGCGCGACGCCGGAATCGTGCGGACCGTTGCGCGTGCAACCTCCGTTGAGGCAGTATCGATACTCCGTACCTGGGCGTCGATTCGAACGCCGCGAAGCGCCGGTTCTCAAAACGAAGCGAAGCCGGCGCGAAGCGGCGCGCTTAACCTTTCGAATTCATTCTATTTTGCGGCGAGCGGAACCCGCTTGCATTGGAGAAAGCTATCGCATCGATAGCCGAAAATTGAACTGAATGGATCACTCAGGGAATAATTTTTGCAATATTATGAATGCACTAAATTACTTCTAGTGAAAACCCTAATACGGACGTTATACTCCGCTGCCGATAAGGCGGTTCTACGGTGCATGCACTGAAGAGTCATAGGATGGTTCTCTTTTTGCACAAAAATCATGTCGCTGTCGTGTCAGAGAGCGGTAAGTTTTCGAACCAATAATCAGTGGGCATCGCCAGGGCATTCGAGTTTGTAAATCTTTGTCAAACATCGTGCGGAGCGAGCGTTTGACCGGTTTTAATCCGCTCAACGCTTGACCGAACCTTGGAGCATCTCATGCAGTTCCATCCGGTTATAGGTGGCACGAAGGGCGTCGCGCGACGAGATCGCGCCCTTCGCCGCGAGCGAGGCGAGATGCTCGTTCAGCGAACGGGACATGTTGTCCTCCTTGCGACGGATGAACTCACCGACGAAATGCAGCTTGTTCGGATCGACGAGCAGCTTGCTGACTTGCTGGTTGTTATTGAACAAGAGCTCGCTCGCCAGCACCAAATTTTCGCCGTCCTCGGTCGGCACGAGGCTTTGACACACGACACCGATCAGCGAGTTGGCGAGCGACACGGCATAGCGCTCGCGCTCCGCGGCGGGAAAGAAGGAAAGCAATCGAGTGAGCGTGCTGATCGCGCTGCTCGTGTGCATGGTGGCGAATACGAGATGTCCCGATTCGCCGGCTTGCAAGACTGTCTCGGCCGTTTCGAGGTCGCGCACTTCGCCGACCATGATGACGTCGGGCTTTTGCCGCAGCGCCTCGCGCAAGCCGGCGGAAAAGCTGGGCGTATCGGTGGGCACTTCGCGTTGCGAGACGATCGATTGGCGGCTGTCGAGATAGTACTCGATGGGCTCCTCGATCGTGATGATGTGCGAGTTGCGCGTGCGGTTGACGTGATCGAGCAGCGAGGAGATCGTCGTCGTCTTGCCCGAGCCTGTCGGGCCCGTCACGAGTACGAGGCCCTTCGTCGCTTCGAGCATCGTCTTCACGTAAGCGGGCAGGCCGAGCTTGTCGAGCGCAAGCGGCTCGAGCGGAAGGCGGCGCATCGAGATCACCGTCTTGCGTCCGCCCGAGCTGCGATAGACGTTGCAGCGCAAGCGGCAGTGCGTCAGCACGAACGGGCGATCAAGCGCGCCGACGGCAAGCCGCGTTTGCCAGTCGGGATCGATCGCCTCGAGCATGGGCAGCATCTCGTCGAAGAGCACGGGGCCGTCACCTGTTTCAGCCCAGCCTCGCGGCGTCTTGATCATGATCGGGCGGTCCTGCTCGATGTGAATGTCGGTGAACGTCTGGCGCAGGTCGACGAGATCGAGAATTTCGCGCGTCAGATCGCGCATCATGCCGAAGTCGGTAGTCATGGCGGTAAGTTGTCGTTGTGAGTGATGGACGCGGCGCGGGGCGTTGCGGTTTCCGCGAGCTTATGAAGTAACGCTGCCAAAGTAAAGCAGGCGAAAACAAACGAAACAGCCGGACGATTCCAGACTCGCGCGGTGCAAGCGACTGGAGCGAAACCGGCGGTAGGCGAGCCGTCTCGTGGGGGGACGGCTACGAGGGCGCGGACGTTCGCGCATATCGTCGGATGCTGCTTTTGCGTCCGGGCTTGCCGCCGGCTTCGTCAAATCCGACGGCAAGGACAAGAACATGCAGAAGCTGACAGTGTGCATCGCCGCGCTCGTGGGTTTGATGTGCGGTGTCGCCGATTGCTCCTCGGCGAGAGCGAAGACGTTGGATGCGGCGCAAGTGCGGGTCGTCGGTGAGAGCCGTGATGTGGCACGCGTCGAGCAGGGCGGCAGCAGCGTGCCGTTGCGGCACGCGCTCGAGCAAATCGTTCCGCCCGCTTACAGCATCAACCTGCCCAACGCGGGCCCCTGGGCCGACGCGCCGGTGAGCTGGCACGCGCACGTCCCGTTCATCGTCGCACTG
Organism: Trinickia acidisoli; assembly: GCF_017315725.1. Taxonomy (NCBI): domain Bacteria; kingdom Pseudomonadati; phylum Pseudomonadota; class Betaproteobacteria; order Burkholderiales; family Burkholderiaceae; genus Trinickia; species Trinickia acidisoli. Next base: position 1,131,422 of record NZ_JAFLRG010000002.1, on the reverse strand, counting down.
CGCGAAGCACTCGCGACCACGCCCGATGTCACTGCCGACGTCGATCTCAAGCTGCGCCTCGTCACGGTTCGTGCGAGCGCAAGCAACGATGCGACGAGCGATGACGCCGCATTCGCCATGAAGCATGTCTGGGGTTTGCCGCCTCATACGAACACGGCGACGAACACGGCGACGAACACGCTGGTACCGCCTCCGGTTGAGCCTGTGCAGGTACCGACGCTCAACACGCAGCCGCCCTTGCTTGTGGCCATGCAATCGGCGCCGCCCGCTCATGTCGCGGTTGCGCCCGCACCGACTGCAATCGCCAACCGTGCTACGTCGATGGGTGCAACGACGAACCCGCGCGCGGTCGTCGCCACGACGGCGAGCACGACGACGGCGAACACCACGACGACCGCCGACGCGATCGGCGATTCGTTGCCCGCGCAACCATCGGCAGAGCCCATCAGACAATGGCATCTGTCGGTGTCGGACCACACCGTCAAAACCGCGCTCACGCGCTGGGCGAAGGAGGATGGCTGGCAACTCGTCTGGGACGTGCCGATCGATTTCGGCATCGACGCCGATGCGACGGTGACAGGCACGTTCGAGCAAGCGCTGCAAGCCGTCGTCGAAGCACTGAAAAAATCCGAGACGCCCATTCAAGCGATCCTATACAGGGGTAACAAGGTGCTTCGAATCGTCGCGAAGGGGGCAGCATGATGGGCAACGTCCGGTTCACCCGTTTTGCGACAGCCTGCATTTCTTTCGTTGTCCTAATGAATGCCGGCTGCACGGGCCTTACCCAGCGCATCGCCGATGCGACGAGTCACGACACGGATCAGGGGCACGCGCTCGTCGCCGATTCGGAGAAAGGGCACATTGCCGTGCATGCGCTCGACGATGTCGTCGTGAACAACGGCATTTGGCTGTCGGGCCGCACGGTCAAGCTCGGTACCGCGGCCGCGTTGCCGGCCATCTTTGCGCAACCGGCGACGTTCGATCGTTCGGTGTCGTCTCTGCAAGAATTCGCCGAGCGCGTCACGCGCTTGACGCAATTGCCGACGAAGGTCGCACCCGATGCGAGCGCCGCCGCCGAACGTACGCTCGAAGGCGTCGCGGGCGGCGACACGCGAGCAGGCGCCGCGGCCGGCAATGCGATCGGCGCCGTGACCGTGAAACCGCCGCTGCCGCCTACGCGCGGCGGTTCGCTCTCGACCAGCATCGCCCCGGTGCCGCTGCATATCGTCTACAGCAACGGCGATCTCAAAGGGCTACTCGATTCCGCTTGTGCGGAGTTCGGCGTGTATTGGAAGTTTGCGAACGGCGTCGTCGATTTCTATTTCACCGATACGCGCACGTTCCAAGTCAGCGCAGTGCCCGGCGATTCGGCGGTGAAGGCCAACGTCGTGAGCGCCGCCAACAACGACAACGGCAACGGGACGAACGGCGGCACGAGCGGGGCGACGGGCTCGACTGGCGGAACGTCCGGCACGAGCGGCACCGGTGTCTCGTCCGACAACACCTCGACGACTCAGGTCAATTCGCAACTGTCGATCTTCGGCAGCTTGGATGCCGCGATCAAGGCGATGCTCTCGCCGTACGGTCAAGTCGTTTCGTCGCCGGCCACGGGTTCGATTTCGGTCACCGATACGCCCGATGCGCTCGACCGTGTCGCGCACTTCATGGAAGAGCAGAACCGCGTGATGGCGCGGCAGGTGATGATCAACGTCACGGTGCTGACGGTCACGCTCACCGATTCGGACAGCTACGGCATCGATTGGACGGCGGTCTATCAAGCACTGGGGACGCGCTTCGGTCTCACGAATACGTTCGCGCCGACGGTGACGAACCCGGTGTCGTTCTCCGCCGCGGTTCTTACGCCGAGCAGCCGCGCGAATGGAACGTCGGCAATGATTTCCGCGCTCTCCGAACAGGGTAAGGTGCGCCGCAAGACATCCGCTTCGGTCACGACGCTCAACAATCAGCCGGTGCCCGTGCAGGTCGCGACGCAGCAGGGGTACCTCGCATCGATCTCGACGACGAATACGGCCAACGTGGGTTCGCAGACGTCGCTGACCCCAGGCACGGTCACGACCGGCTTCAATATGACGCTACTGCCGCACGTGTTGGACGACGGCACGGTGATGATGCAGTTCTATACGAACCTGTCGTCGCTCGTTACGTTGCAGTCGGTCTCGAGCGGCGGCAGCAACCCGCTGCAGATTCAAACACCGGAGATCGATACGCGCAATTTCCTGCAGCGCGTGGCCATGAAGTCGGGGTCGACGCTCGTGATCAGCGGATATGAAGGCACGAACGACAATCTCACGCAGCAGGGGGTCGGCAAACCGCAGAACTACCTGGCCGGCGGCGGATTCGAAGCGACTCGCTCGCGCGACATCATCGTGATCCTGATTACGCCGATCACGATGTCGTCGGCCGGCGCATAGGCTGCACGATTGCCCTGAAAAGCGCCCACGTCATGTCGAACCTCATCATCCAGATCGGTCGCCAGCGGTTCGTCAGCGGACTGTTCTGGCAGTCGCTGTCGCGGCGCCGCGAGTTGCGCAAGGAAGCGCTCGAGCTCGCGCACAAGCTGAACTTCGACTTGCTGATCGTGCGCATCGGCCGCGATGTTGCCGAGGCCGGCTTCTCGAGTGCGCGCGACGGCGTGCAGTCGGGCTTGCTGTCGCTCGGTGCGATGGTGGGCGAAGCGATCGCGACCCAGGGTGCGCATTATGACGGCCGCCAGCAGCCGGCTCCCAACTGGCTCGGCGCATTCAAGGTGCCCGATGGACGCTGGGCCTACTTCGCGGTGCGCGACAACTTGTTCTTGCCGAACGGCGATTGGCTCGGCACGCGCGAGGAAGTGTTCGATCGATTGGTTGCCGATTACGGCCTGGGCGGATGGAACGTCGTGATCGGCGACGCCGAACTCGAAAGCCTTGGGTTTCACAATTTCTACCCACGCACGCTCGACGACTTGCTGCCGCTGCGCAACGGCAAGTTGCGCGTGCAGCGCCGGTGGGCGCTGCAACCGGTGCGCCGCACGCTCAGCACGCCGTTGTTGGCGAGCGCGTGCGCGGCTGTGCTGCTGCTCGGTGCCGCGTTCGGCTATTCGAAGTATCGCGAGCACGAGCGCCAGGTGCAGTTCGACAAGATGGTGGAACTGATGCGAGAACGTGCCGCCGCGAAGGGCAATCACGTTCCCGCAGGCCCTGCAACGATCGCCCATCCCTGGGCGACGCAGCCGGCGCCTTCGGCGATGCTGAGCTCATGTATGCGCGCGTTCGGGATCGTCTCGCCGGGCGGCTGGCAGCTCGACGAATATTCGTGCTCGCAGGTATCGGCGAGCTACGTCTGGTCGCGCAACGATTCGACGGTCGGCTATCTGTTGGCCGATGAGCCACGCGCGCAGATCGACGGCAGCGGCGATCGCGCGGTGATGACGGTGCCGCTTGCTGCCTCGAACACCGAAGACGAGCCGCTTGATTCGGAAACGCATTTGCGGCTGCGCCTGCTCGACGCTTTTCAACCGCTCGGTGTGGCATTAAAGCTGGACGTGGTGCAGCAACGCGACGACACCTCGGTGAAGTCCGCAATCGTGAAGTCACTACCGGGCGGGCACAATCCGCCCGCGGCCGCGCCGGATTGGCGCGTCTGGCGCTTGTCGGCAAACCTCGCCGGCATCGCGCCCACACTCGTCGCCTCGCTGTTCGATCAACCGGGCGTTCGACTTCAGAAGGTGTCGTACCGTAACGGCGCCTGGACGGTGGAAGGAGAGATCTATGCAAGGTAAGTCGATCCAAAGCATGCGGGCATTTGCCATCGCGTGCGTTGCCGTCGCGGTGTCGCCGCTTGCGTTTGCGGTGCCGCCGAAGCCGGCTGCCGTGGCCCCCGCGGCCTCCGCGCCGGCCGTCGGCGACCCTCCTTCGCCGCAGGCGCAGGAGACGGTCGCGGCGCTCACGCGGCTCGAGGGCGAAACGGTGGTGCTCAAGGCGGAACTCAAAAAGCTCGAAACGCAGACGCAAATCGCGCAGCGCACCGCCGAATTGAATCGACTGAACGGATCGGGTGCACCTAACGACGACGTTCGCGTGCGCGCGGTAGAAGGTCTCGGGACCAAGCTCTTCGCCACGCTCGAGAGCCATACAGCCGGTGAATTCGAGGTAAAGGTGGGCGACACGTTGCCCAACGGCATGAGGATCGTATCGATCAAGCCCAACGCGGTCTATGCGCAGGTACGAGGCGGCGCGAGAGTTCAATTGCCGATGGTGGTCTCGTGGGATGCATCGTCATACGCCGGCGCACCCGATTCCAATACGACGGCCTTCCCGCCGCTGCCGACGATGCCGAGGAACTGATCATGCGCATGCTGACCGCCAAAGACCATCCGGCCGCTCCCCTTCCTTTGCATCCCGCACGCACGTCGATCGAGGTGGCGCGAGCGACACTCGGTATTAAGCAGTCCGAAGTAAAGGCGGCGAACGTACCGCTCAATCTCGCGAACGCGAAGGCGCTCTCCGACAGCGGCGAGTTTGCCGCGAGCGACGAGGAGCGTAAGTTTCTCTGTCTGCTCGACGACGGCCGGCTCTTGATCGCCGAGGGGCAGGAGATGAACCCGTTCGTGCTCTCGTATCGCGCGCGGCTCGATCGGCTTCGCCATGGCTATGTACCAACGCCCGTCGGGCTCGACGTCGTCGGTCGCGCCTATCGCGAGCGTCGGCGCTCGGGCGCCGAGCCGCTCGATCATACGGCGATGCAGGTACTGGCCAAAGAGTTGATCGCTCAGGCGTGCCGTGAACGGGCCTCCGACATTCACATTCGCGTGAACCGTTTCAGCACGGAAATCCTGTTTCGCGTGCACAACGAGTTGCAGCGCGTACGGGAGCAGACACGCGAGCAAGGCGAACGCTTGCTCGCCACGCTCTATGCGGCGATGGCAAGCGTGTCCGACAACACCTACAAGCCCACCGAGCGTCAAGACGCGGCGATCGGCGATCGAGACAAACTGCCCGATCAATTGTATGGGGTTCGAATTGCCACGGCGCCGACGAGCGAGGGCAGCGTGATGGTGCTGCGTCTGCTGTACAACGACGCCGGCGATGCGACCGAATTGCAGCGGCTCGGCTTCACCGATGCCCAGGCGGAGACGCTCGAATTTCTGCGAGCGCAGCCGATCGGAATGAACATCATCAGCGGGCCGACCGGGTCGGGGAAATCGACGACGTTGCAACGCGTGCTGGTGAGCGAAATCGCGGAGACGGAAGGGACGATCCACGTCATCACCGTCGAAGATCCGGTGGAGTATCCGATTGCCGGTGCGGTGCAAACGCCTGTCATCAATGCGCTGGGCGAGGAGGCGCGCTCGGTGGTGTTCGCGGAAGCGATCGCGAATGCGATGCGGCTCGATCCCGACACGATCATGATCGGCGAGATTCGCGATCGCGCTTCGGCACAAAGCGCGCTGCGCGCGTCGATGACGGGGCACCAGGTTTGGACAACGCTGCATGCGAACAGCGCGATCGCCATCGTCGACCGTCTGATCGATCTCGGGCTGCCGTTGCGCATGGTGACGGACGAGTCCCTCGTGACCGGCCTCATCAGCCAGCGTCTCGTCAAGCTGCTATGCCAGCATTGCAAGCTGCGCTTCGCCGATCAATTGAATGAACTCGATACGGCGCTCGTCGCGCGCGTCAAGCGCGTGGCCGGCGCTCGCATCGGCGACATCTGCGTGGCAGGTCCGGGCTGCGAACACTGCCGCCAACGGGGCACGATCGGCCGGACCGTCGTGGCCGAAGTGATTCGCACGGACGCGCGCTTCTTCTCGCTGCTGCGCGAGGGCGATAAGGCCGGTGCGATCACGTACTGGCTCAGACATCTCGATGGGCAGACGGTGGTCGATCACGCGATCGAAAAGGTGCTCGACGGCCTCGTCGACCCGCGCATGGCCGAGCGCGTGGTGGGGCATTTAACGGAACACGCCGACTACGACGGGTTCGGCGGCAACGTGATCGGAGCCAACTATGGCGTGGCTTGATGTCGTGCACTGGCCTGCCGTGCTGCCCGATTTCAATCGCGCGTTCGCGAAGCTGCAACTGACGACGAACGAGCGGCTACGCCTCTATCGCAAGATCAGCAAGATGTTGTCGAACGGGCTGCCGCTGTTGAAAGTGCTAGAAGAACTCGAATCGCGCGCGTCGCAGGGCGGACGCAAGCCGAAAGAGGCGATGGCGATCGTGCTCGGCGATTGGCGCCACGCGGTGCAGAACGGGGGCATGCTCGCCGAGGGCATGGCGGGCTGGGTGCCCGAATCGGAGCAACTGATCATCTTGGCCGGCGAACAAGCCGGGCGGATCGAGACAGCGCTGATCTCGGTGGCCGGCGTCGTGCAGTCGAGCCGCAAGATCCGCTCGTCGATCCTCGGCGGCATCGCCTATCCGGTGATGGTGCTCGCGATGATCGTCTGCTACGTCTACTTGTTCGGCACGCGTGTCATTCCTCGCTTCGAGCAATTCGCAAATCCTGCCGATTGGCACGGCGCCGCCCGTTCGCTCTATCTGATGTCGGGCTTCGTCGAGCATTGGTTGTGGCTCTGCTTGATCGTCTTCGGGCTCTTCATCGCGATCGTCGGTTGGTCGATGCCGTATTGGAACGGGCGTGTGCGCACGATGCTCGATCGCATGCCGCCTTACTCGATTTATCGGCTCGTCGTCGGCAGCGGGTTTTTGATGGCGTTCGCGTCGTTGCAAGCGTCGGGCTTCACGGTCGAGAAGTCGCTGATACGGCTTGGCACGAACGCACGGCCTTGGCTGCGCGCGCGGATCGACGACACGTTGTTCGGCGTGAAGTCGGGGCTCAATGCAGGCGAGGCGATGCGCAACGCGGGCTATCGGTTTCCGTCGCAAGAGATCGTCGACGACTTGTGCGTCTACTCCGAGTACGGCGGATTTGCCGATGCGTTGAAGACGATCGCCGAAGAGTGGTTGGAGGAGGGGGTGGAGACGATTTCCGTGCAGATGCATGTGTTGAACGGTGCGGCGATCATCGTTCTCGCGCTCGTCATCGCATGGCTCATTACCGGGTTTTTCGGGATTCAGCAGGAGATCGCCGCTGTCACGCGCTCGATGCGCTGATGCGGTACTTCGGGGATCAATGGTGTAGCGGTCTTTTATGAATTGGGGATCAAAATGACGAAACATCACTATTCGACGCCGCGCCGTTTGCAAAAGGGCGCCTCGCTGCTGGAAGGCATCGCTTATCTGGGTATCGCCGCGATCGTCGTGATCGGCGCCATCGCATTGCTCAACACGGCGTTCAGTAGCGCGAACTCCAATGAGTTGAACTCCGAGCTTTCGGCGATTCAAACGGCGTCGCGCAAGCTGTTCATGACGACTCAAGGTAACTATGGCGCCGCTGATTTCACGGCGACGCTCATTAGCGCGAAGGGTTTTCCGCAGACGCTGAGTACGACCGATACCACGGTTTCGAATGCATGGGGAGGTGCGGTTACCGTTGCGCCGGATGCAACCACCAATACCGAATTCGACATCACGTACACGGCCGTTCCTGTGGATGTGTGCGTCAATGCGTTGACGTCGACGACCACGGGCTGGATTTCGGTGACCGGGCCCGGCGATAACACGCCGTATCCACCTCCGATCAGTCCTGCCACCGCTAAGACGGCTTGCGGAACGACTGCCGGGAAGGTCATTTGGATTTCTAACTAGCCACCATCCTTAGGACTACTTATTTTTCCGGCCCGGCGGCCGGCGGGCCCTGCTCACCCTCGTTACGGAGAAAAGCGTGTTAGTGATCGCCATTTTCGCGGTGTTTGCGATGTTGATCGCCGGCTACGAGACGTTTGCCGACGAGCAAATGAACGTCGTCTCGACGACGTCGACGCAGGCGCTCGCGTTGAATCTGGCGGCCTATCGGCAAACGGTGATCGCCTATGTTCTCGCCAATCCTTCGTTTCAAGGAGCCGTGCAGACGAATCAATTGACGCCCACGGCGAATTACACGCCGAACGCGATGTGGCAGGGTTATGTGCAAAACGGCATGGTGGTGGTCTATACGACGAGCGCGGTGTCGCCGCAACTCGTCGTTGATATGTCGGAACTCGCGCAAGGGTCGGTCTTAGCAGGGCGAGCCTTGAACGGCAGCGAAGTGCCGCCGACGGATCCAACGATCGCCGTCACGTTGCCATCCGGCATCGCGAGCGCCATTCCGAACGGCAGCCCCGTTTGGCTGGCGCAGGTCAATCCGAGCTAAGGGGAGGGTCGATTCGATGCACCGCTCGCCGGCTTATCGCTCACGTGTTCGTCAACGCGGCGCCACGCTCGTCGAGGCGCTTGCCGCATTGTTCATCGCAGCGTTGATGTTCATCGGCTTGTCGATGCTCATCAACACGTCGATGCAGAACATTCGCGATCAGCAAGCCGCGCAATATCAGTCGCAACTCGCGACCGCGGCGGGGCAGCTCGTGCAGGCGAACTACGCGACGCTGGCCTCCGAGGCGACGCCGACGAACCCCGTGGTCGTGCCGCTGCACGCAAGCGGCACCGCGCTGCAATTGGCCAGCTTCCTGCCCGTGAGCATACAATGGCGGAACGCCTACAGTCAGTCGCCGTGTTTGCTGATTACCGCCCCGGCGAGCGGCGGAATCGATGCGCTGCTCGTGACCGAGGGCGGGCAGACGATTCCCGATCTCGAACTTGGATACATCGCGGCAAATGCGGGGCAGGGCGGCGGCTCGATTCCTTCGAAGACGGCTTCGGGCGCGGCTAATAATGGCGCGGCATACGGCGCATATGGCGCATGGATCGTTGGCAGTCCTAACGGAACGGGCGCGAGCTGCAGCGGCACGGCGACGGGTGCGGGCCACCTCGTCAGCGAAGTGTTCACGAGCGCCCCCGCAAATGAAAACGCCGATTTTCTCTATCGCGTGCGCGTACCCGGCTATACCGATGCGAACGCCATGCATGCGCCGCTTTATCTGCACGATACGGTTACGCACGTCGAAAATACATCGGACAACGACTGTTCGCTGGGCCTCGCGAATTCGATCGGCAAGATCACGGCCGATGCCAACGGCCGCGTGCTTCAGTGCGAATCGAGCGGTAGTTGGCAGTTCGCGGGCTCATCGTACTGGCGAGATCCCGTGGCGACGCAAGCCGATCTCAATGCGCTGAGCACGCCTCAGCAGGGCGACGTCGCGTTGGTGCTGCAAACCGGTGTGCCATACGAGTACGTCGGCGGGGTATGGCATTCGCTTGTCGTCGACAACAACGGCAACCTGATCATCGGCAACGCGCTCATGGCCGCGTCGCGGCTCGATTTGACGCAGACGAACACGATCAATTCGGGGTGTCCCGACGACTCTCAGTTCATCACGGGTGCGGGGCAAATCTCGATGGATGCATCGGGAAACGTCCTGTCCTGCCAAAACGGCACATGGCAAAACCAATCGCAGATCAACCCGGGCGGCAGCGACGTCGGGTGCGTGATCATCATGGGCAGTCCGGGCGCCACGGACTACTCGTGCCCTTACTCGTATAGCGGGACCTACCCGAGCGCGAGCGGCAACCCCGGATACGACGCGGGCACCGGCAGCTACAGCTACACGGAAACGCGCACGGTTCAGCTTTCGAAGCCCGGCATCATCGCGGCAGCCGTCTGGGCGCACATGTACGACGAACAATGCGTCAACGGCAACATCAATTTCAACAATCAAGGCCAGGTTGCCGTTTACGTATCGATCTACAACAACGACACCGGCGCGCTCATCGGCCGCAACGAAGCACAGTCGCCGACGATCACCGACGACGCGGCCGGCATCAACGCCAATCTCCTGCAATCGGCCTCGCCGAACAACAGCGGCTACAACGTCGTGGTCGAGACCGACTGGGCCAACTACAACGGCTTGAAGACACCCTATACGACGGACTACTGCGGCCCGTCCGGCAACGTCGTGCCAACGTCACCGGTCGTGGCGGGCTGGACGATCAATTCTTTCTATTGAATATGTCGCGTCAAACGGAGAGTCAAAGCGTGCGTAATCACCGTCAACACGATCGTCATCGCCCGACGCGGTATCGTCATCGGCGCATCGCTTCGCTCGCGGTGCTCGGCCTCGCGCTGATGCTGATCGGACCCGGCGCATCGGCCGCGACCGTGCACTGGAAAACGAACAGCGTCACTTATTCGACGGAAGGCAAGGACGTCAAGGACGTTCTGCGCGATCTCGCCGCGAGCCAAGGCATTCCGGCCAATATCGGCAACGAGGTGTCGGGCACCGTCAGCGGCCGATTCAATATGCCGCCGCAGCGGTTCCTCGACACGCTTGCCGCCACGTTCGGCTTCGTCTGGTATTACGACGGCGAGGTGCTCGATATCGTCACGCCGGCCGAGATGAAGAGCACGCTGATACATCTGGACAGTGCCTCGGCCGAGCAACTGCGGCGCACGCTCGAACAGCTCGGCGTGGCCGATAAACGTTTCCCGTTGATCTACGACGACTCGCAAGGCTCGGTCATCGTCAACGGGCCGCCCGGCTACGTGCAAATGGTGTCGAACGTGGCCGATCGCATCGATCACAACGCGTCGCATCGGAGCGGCACCGAAATCCGCGTGTTTCCATTGCATCACGCGTGGGCCACCGACCGCACGGTCGACGTCGATGGACAGGCCGTGACGCTCGCGGGCGTTGCCTCGTTGCTCAACAGCATGTATCACCCGAATCAATCGGGCGCGGGTGCCGCCGCAGGCGTGGCGACCGCTGCGGCCGGCATCATGAAGTCGAAGCCGATGAACGACGTCTCGGGCTCGAGCTCGGGCGGGTACCCCAATAGCGGCACGGGCACGGCGGGCATGCCCCCGTTGCCGCCGACGCAGGGCGGCGGACCGCTCGCGGGATTGTCGGGCAAGCCGTCGTCGGCCGTTGCGCAAGCGACGAACAATGGCGGCTCGGGTGGCGACGATTCGAGCGGGGACCCGAAGGACGACGAGTTGCCCGTCATCCAGGCCGACCCGCGCACGAACTCGGTGCTCGTACGCGATACGCCCGACCGCATGTTCCAGTATCCCGACGTGCTCAAGCGTCTCGACGTCAAGCCGCAATTGATCGAGATCGAAGCGCACATCATCGAAATCGACGACAACGCGTTGCAGCAACTCGGCGTCGATTGGTCGGCGCACAACAGCCACGTCGACATTCAAACGGGCTCGGGCACGCTGCCGCAAAACACTTACAACGGCACGCTCACGCAGACCTTCGGCACCACGACGCTGAACGGCTCGCTGCAAACGCCGGTAGCCGTCTCGCCGACGGGCTTGTCGATGGCCGCCGTGCTGGGCGACGCAGGCCGCTATGTGATGACCCGCATCGATGCGCTGACGCAAACGAACCAAGCGAAGATCGATGCGAGCCCGAAGGTCACGACGCTGAACAATCTCGAAGCCGTGATGGCGAACAAGACGCAGTTCTTCGTGCCTGTCACGGGCTACACGGGGGGCAATCTTTATTCGGTGTCGACGGGCGTCTCGCTGCGCGTGCTGCCGATGGTCGTGACCGAAAACGGCTCGACGCAAATCAAGCTCGACGTATCGATCGAAGACGGTGAATTCACGGGGCAAACCGTGTCGAATTTGCCGGTCGTGACGAGTTCCGACATCAATACGTCGGCATTCATCAAGCAGGGACAGGCACTACTCGTGGCCGGCTATCGCGTCGACAACCGTTCGAACGGACTCACGGGTGTGCCGGTGTTGTCGAAGATCCCGCTGATCGGCAATTTGTTCAAGACCACGAACACGAGCAACAGCCATATGGAGCGCTTGTTTTTGCTGACTCCGCGCATCATCGAACCGTGACGAATCGCTTAAACGTATGACGCGCCGTATGACGCGGTGCATCTTGCGAGGGACGAACATGGAAAACCTTCGACACATTCAATCCGTCGCCCAGCGCGAGCAGGGCAACGATGCCGATAGGAATGCCGACAGAAATATCGACAGAAAGCGGCTGCAGTCGATGCTCGACAGCCAGCCATGGGGGACGATCGCCCTCGGCTCGGACGGATGCGTCGTCGCCGCGAGCGCACGCGCTTGCGCGATGCTGCGGATGCCGATTCCGATCGGCGCGCCGATGGAGCAGATATTCGGCTTTTGCTTGCGTGACGGTGCCGAACCCTATACGGCACTCGAACAAGGCCGTGAAGTCGAGATCGAGGGTGCATGGTGCTGGCTCAAGCTCACGCGTGTCGAGCACGAGGAAGGCATGAGCGACGACGATCCGTACTTCGTCGCGGCATCGGTAGCCGTCGTCGATATCAGTCCCGTGCATCGAGCGCTCGACGAGCGCATCGCATCGCTGCGCTTCCTATCGCATGACTTACGCTCGCCGCTCAATTCGATCGTTGCTTTGAGCCAATTGCAGGAGATGGATGCCGCCACTTTCGCGCAGTGCGGGGGGATGCGGCAGATCGGCGAGTTGGCCCGTTATGCGCTCGGTCTCGGCGAAAACTTCTTGTTTTCCTCGGTCGTCGGCAATCTGGAGCGCCGCGATTTTTCTCGCTTCGACTTGCGCACGACGCTGCGCGAACTCGTGCCGCAACTCGAAGTGGCGGCAGTCTATCGCGGCGTGTCGTTGCGGTTGTGGCTACCGGACGGCCGGCCGGCTTGGGTCAATGGCCTGCGTCCGTTCATCGCGCGCGCATTGCAAAACCTCATCGACAATGCGATTCAAGCCTCGCCGGGCGGGGCGACGGTGTCCATTATGTTCAAGCAGCAAGACGATCTCGTCGAAATCGGCGTCAAGGATGCGGCCGGCGGTTTGCCGGGTTTGCATCAGAAGGGGCGCATCGACTCCTTCGACGAACTCTCGCAAAAGACATCGAAAGGATTCGGCCTTGGCTTGAAGCTGGCCACGCGCATCGTCACGCTGCATGGCGGCACCCTCCATGCGGAAATCAACGAGGACGGCGGCACGACGTTCATCATGCGCTTGCCGAGCCTGATCAAACAGCAACGCGCGGCCGATCCCGCGGCCGCGGCCATGCCCAGCGTGCGCGATTCGGTGCGCGCATTTGCGGCCGGAGCACTGAAATGATGCAGGCGGCAGGCAAACCCGTTCGCGTGCTCGTCGTCGAAGACGACCCCGCGCAGCATGCGATGCTTGTGGCGTGGCTCAAGGCGGAGGGCTATCAAGTCACGTCGTTCCACGATGGCTTGGAGGCGCGCAATTATTTATCTGACCACTGGGCCGATTTGCTGTTGCTCGATTGGGACGTGCCCGGCGTCAACGGAGAGCAGCTACTTTCGTTCGTGCGCGGGCGTTCGCGTTCTTCGGTGCCCGTGATTTTTCAGACCGTGCATTCGTCGGAAGCCGATATCGCCAAGATTCTCGATACGGGGGCCGACGATTTTCTCGTCAAGCCGGTCGATCGAACTGTGTTGCTCGCACGGATGCGGGCGGTTTTGCGACGCGCGAGCAGCACGAACGTCGATGGACGCAAGATGATCGTCGGCGAATGCGTGCTCGACCGCGGCAAACAGGCGCTCGTCGCGAACGGTACCGCGCATCCGCTCGGTACGAAGGAGTTCGATATCCTTTGGCACCTGGCGACGCATGCGGGCACGGTCGTGCAGCGGCAAGACCTGCTCAGCGTCGTATGGGGATGGGATGCGAACGTGCAGAGCCGATCGGTCGATATGTACGTGAGCCGTGTGCGATCGAACTTGAAGGCGGCCGGTGTCGGCTGGACGATTCAATCCGTCTACGCAACGGGCTATCGGCTCAATATGAATGCAAGCGAGGAGGGTGCCGCGGACTCGGAGTCGCGCGCGATAGTCACGCCTGCCGACTCGCCTTCCGCCGCGTCCTATAGCCCTTCCGAAGAGCCCTCGCTCGAATCGGTCTGGTCGAACCGCAAACCTTCTTGAGAGTCGCGTTGCGATGAATGCGATGAACCGACGTCTAATATCCAATTGCTTCGCACTCCTATGTATTGGCACGGTAGCGCTGCCATGCGCTGCGCAAAGCGCGCCGATTCCGTGGCAGACCGAGCGATTCGATTACACGGCGAACGCGGCGCCGTTGGCGGACGCATTGTCGGCGCTTGCGTCGCAAACACACGTGCAGATCGACGTGGCACCCGACGTGATGGGCAGCGTGACGGGGCGCTTCGATTTGGCGCCGCAGGCATTTCTATCGGCGATGGCGTCGACGTACGGCGTCAGTTGGTATTACGACGGTATGGTGCTGCACGTTGCGCCGCAAGCCGATCGCCGCACGCTGGCGATGCGCTTGAATTACGCGTCGGCTGATGCGCTGCTCGCGCAGTTATCGAGTACCGGCGCGAGCGATCCGCGCTTCGCTCCACAGGTGGACGAGGCGACGCGCACGATTGTCGTTAGCGGACCGCCCGCGTACGTGGCGCGCATCGAGGCGACGGCGCGCGCATTGGAACGAACGGCACGCGAGCGTGTCCGTACCGCGGTGCGTGTCGTGACGCTGCAGTCGGCGCGCGCGGGCGATCGGCACGAGACGATAGGTGGCGTGCCGTCGGTGATGCCGGGCGTGGCGACGCGGTTGCGCGAGCGATTCACGCAGAATCGGCAGAAGCCATTTGCTGACGGCATCGTGCCATTGGAATTCGAAGCGCCTTTGCCGATCGTCGAAGCCGACATCGACCGCAATACGATCTTGATACGCGATCGACCCGAACGGCTCGACGGCGATGCCGAAATGGCGCGTGCTTACGACACGAAGCCGCCGCTCGTACGGATCGTCGGTTACGTCGCCGACGTCGATCCCGATGCGTTGGCGGCATTGCCGTTGCAGTGGCGAGCAGTGGATGGATCGGCACCCGACGTCTATGCGGTGCCGGGTACACCGCCGGCCGCGCGTTATGCCTATAGCGATGACGATGGAGCGGCTCTCGCGGCGCAGTTGAAAGAGTTCGTGACGGAAGGGCGGGCGCGCATGGAATTGCAGCGTGATGTGTTGACGGCGGACGGGACAGCGGTCGAACTCGATGCGCGCGCCGCGAAACTCGTCGCAGCGGCCGATGACGGCGTTGGTGGGGCAGGTAGCGATGCTTCGCTGCTCGACGTGCCGGGTGGTATGACGCTCGATGTGACGCCTGCGGTCGAGGGGGCGATGGATCTGCCGCACGTGGTGCTGACGACGCGATTCGCGCTCGCCGGCGGCCCGCCGGCTACCGTGCGAGTCGATGTGCCGTCGCAACGCGCGGTGCTGATCGCCGCGGCGCCGGCGGGTGGTGTGGCGCCGTGGATCGAGGGCTCGGATGGAGGCGATCAGGCCAGCAGCGGACGCGTGCCGCCGCGGACACGCGTGGTGCTGCTCGTGCCCTATGCGAAGGGGGAGTAGCGCTGCACTTGCCCCTGACCGCCCGGTCGCAGGCCATCGAACCCTCACACCCTCAAGCCTTCAACCAGTAATAAGCCCCCGACGCGATCCCTTCGAACATCTCATCGGACGACTCGATCACGTTCTGCCGCCAATAGCGGCCATGCTCGGCGTAATGCGTAAGCAAATCGGCGACGACCTCGCCGTTGACGTCCTGCGTCAGCGGCAAACGCAAAATCAGCACCATGCCGCCCGTATCCGCATCGAGCCCGAGTTGTGCCTGGTCCTGCGCGTAAATAAGTAGATTCGCCTCGAGCATGAGACGAAAGATCGTCAGGGTTCGTCCGGCCGTCACCGTGCCATAGTGGAAGTTGACGTACATCGCGAGCGGATCGTTTTCGAAGTGATCCATCCGCACGTCGAAGCTCTCGACTTCGAGCGTGCGCGTCTGCAGGACTTGTTCGGCATCGGGCAGCCCGATCACCGCGCATGTCTCCCGCACGACGTCGACGTAACGTTCGAAGCTCATCCTTTGTCCTGATTTCTAATAGGCGCCGCACCCTCGTTGCGAGAGCGTGGCCAGCGGTCCAAGTGATCCCAATCGGCCCGATGAGCGAGAAGCTCCAGTAATCGAAGCGCCTGACGTCGAAGCCAAAGAGCCGCCCCGACGACAGGCCGATCGTCACTGGGGTGTCGTCGATACGTTTTTTACCGCTGCTGCCAACGAACGTTGCAGGTTCAGAACCGACTCCATCATCGTGATTTGCATCTGCATTTGAGCCATTTGCTGCATCATCGGCATCATTTGGCTCATGCTCGATTTCATCGAGCCGCTAGCTGCGCTTGCTGATCCGCCAATCGACATGACTGTCTCCTAAAGAGCGCTACGGTTGAGGAACGATTGCTGCTTTGCTTCGCCGATGATCGCGGGCGCAAACCCGCGACCGGCGAACCGGGTGCGCGCCGCGTTTGGCGGCCACGCAAAAATCGCTAAAGCGGTTGTGCCGAAAAATCCGCTCAGGCGTCGATACCGGCTTGCGCCTTCAAGTCGGCCAGCCGCTGCACCACGCGGCCGGCAGCGACGAAGCCGCGATGGAGTGTCTGCAGATGCGCGCGCTCGCGCTCGGCCGTGGCAGCCGCGAGCTTGTCGGACAAACGCTGCGCCGTGGCATCGAGCGCCGAGGTGAGGCGCGCGACACGCGCGTGGCTCGTCGGCGAATCGAGGGTGGCTTCCAAGCTGGCCATATCGGCGGCGACGGCTTGCAGTGCTTCGTACATGGTGGTTACCTCGCGTTGGTTCGACTTGGTTTCGATCGACGGTCCGCTCATCGCAAGACCCCGTTTCCCTTCGCGCCCGCATGGCGTGGCTCGCCCGGTACCGCGGCATTGCCGGGGTACAGATGCTTCACGCCATCGGGCGTTTCCACATAGCGCACATCGCCGATCGCGATGAGCGCTGTATAGTCGCCCGCGCTGCCCAAAGGCGCGGGCCTCTCGCTTACCGCAACGTCGATGTGCTTGATATTGGTGTCGAGATCGCGCTTCACGCGCGCCAGCGCCGTTTGAAATTGCGACATCGAATCGACCGCACCATCGACTTCGAAGACGCCGTCGCCGCGATATTTCACATGCGTGCCGTCGACGGCGAGCGCATCCTCGAGATTGCGTCGATCCGTTTCGCCAACGTCGTATTGGCGCAAGATCCGGTTTTGATCGGACGCGACGTGTGCGAAGATGCCGCGCGCCGCGACATCCTCGGCCGCCGTCGCGACCATTCCCTGCACGACGACCGCATTGCCGCGCGGCACCGCCTGCAGATCGGCGAGACCGGCCGCATGCAGCGCACCGCCGATGCGTGTCGCGAGCGCTTCGGGGCTCGGCATCGCCTGCGCGTCGCGCGGCTTCGAGCCGAACAGCGTCGCGCCGGCGACGAGCACCGCCGCGATCATGCCGCCCGCGAGTGCGACGCCGATGGCCCGCGGATTGCCCAGGGCGTGCGGCACCGGTGCCTCGGGTTCTTCCGGCTTGACCCACAGCATGCGAAGCAGGTCCACGTCCGCCGGCCATTGCGCCGTCTCAGGCCCGAAGCAAAGCACGATTTCGCCGACCGGAATCGGTACGAGATCGGGTACCAGCGTCACCGTCGATTCGTGCTGCGCGGCCGTCTTGTCCTCGCCATCGTTGGCCTGTTGCTTGGCCGCCGACGTCCATCGCGTCACCCCTGCGCTGTCGAGCTCGATGCAGATGCTGTCTTCGGTCCAGTCCGTGATGCACACGTCCGCGCCGTCGTCGCCGCCAAGGCGATAGACGCCGGGCACGAGCGTCACTTGTGCTCCGGAATGTGCCCCCGTCAAGATGCGCAGCTTTTTCATTTCGGTTGCCTCTTCGCTCGCGTCAGGGTGTACGTGGATCGATGCGGCATTCGCGCCGATTGCTTGATGCTCAGTCTAGTGAGGCAGTCTTGTTTCGTAGCGGTCGATGCGAACCGGTCAAAAGTTTTGCGAAGCGGGGCCAGGCTCGTTGCCGAACTCATTACTGGGCTCGTTACCGGGCTCGTGAGGCGATGCACCGCGCTCGTGCGTACGCGTAGCATTCGTTTGCCGCGCACGGGTAACACGTGCCGCACGTTCGGCCTGCATCGCTTGGGCTGGGTCGACCGTTTGGCCCGTCGCGAACAGCAGCGTGCGCAGACGGCAGACGGACAAACGCAATTGCGGCCGCGTCGAAGGGCGCTCGCCGTGCAGCACGAAGAGCGGCTTGAGCAGGTTCAGATCCTTTTGCCGATCCGATAGCGATAACTCGCCCGATGGCTTCGATCGAAACTCAGGTTCGTCCTGCACCGTCTGAAGCTGATGTTTGACGCCGACCAAGCCCGTCTGACGTGTCGCATCGCGAAGCGCCGCGTGCCGGAATCGCGCGGCGATCATGTCGAGCGAGCTGCCGAGGATGATCGGCGTGACCGCGGCCTTCGGATCGAGCGAGATGGCCATGCCGAAACCGAGACACGTGCGCGTCCAGGCGAGCCGCATTTGATTCTCGAGCCGAAGCGGTTCGTCTTCGTTCGCATCGGCCAGCGAGCGCAAGTCGCTTCGAATGGCAGAAGGGGAGATGCGCTTGCTCAGCTTCACCTTCACGACGGGCGCAGGGTCCTCTTGCTGCTGTTGCTGTTGGCGTCCGGACCCTTGCCGGCCGTCGCCGTCCTGTCGTTCGATGCGACGATGCGCGCCGTGCTCGCGTGGAGCGTGCGGGCCATGCGGATGGTCGCTATGGGCCGAGTGCTCGTGCAGTTTGTGATCGCCATGCGCTTTGTGCTCGCCGTGCGCCTTTTCCTGCTTGTCGGATTTCTTGCGCGGCCTCAGTTCGCTCAGCAGCTTCTGTGATTTCGACCCGCGTGTGCGTTCGGCCGATGCGCGCGCCGCTGCGAAACGCGCTTGCAACTGCATACCCGCGCGTCGTCGCGCCGCGGCCTGGCGCATCTTGAGCAAACGCTGACGCTTGAAGCGGACGGCGTCGTTGCCGGCTTGCTGTGCCTGCGTTTGTTGCGCCTGCTGTTGCGCTTGTGTCTGCTCGGAGCGCGCTTCTTCGAGCGCCTCCTCGCTTTGAGCGAAGCTGTCGTAGCGAATGTCGCTCATGTCGGCACCGCGAGCTGGACCACTTCATTGGCGAAATGCAGGATCGCCGATCCGCCCCATGGTGCGAGCAAGGCAATCGCCGCGATCGAGACGACGAGCTTCACCGCGTATGAGATCGTTTGATCCTGCAGCGACGTAATGGCCTGGATGAAGGAGATCAAGAGGCCGGTAATCGCGGCAATGAGCACAATGGGCAGCGATACGTAAAGGCAGAGCAGCATCGCCTGCATTGCGAGGCGAACGAGGTTTTCGACTTCCATGGCGCGGTTCCTACGGTTCCGATGGTTCGCTGAGGCCCGTTGCGCCTTCTCATCGATAGGTCAGGACTAGCCCATGCATCAATACCGACCAGCCGTCCATGACGACGAACAGCAACAACTTGAACGGGATCGCGACGTTGGTCGGCTGCACTTGGTTCAGGCCCATTGCCATCAGCACGTTCGCGATGACAAGATCGACGATGATGAAGGCGATATAGAGCAGGAATCCGATCTTGAATGCGTCGGTCATCTCCGTCAGCGTGAAGGCCGGTGCCAATACGATCAAGTCGTTTTCCTTCAGTTCGGCGGCCATTTGCTTCGGCCAGACGACCGAGGCCGAGCGCAGGAAGAATCGCTTCTCGCGTTCGTGCGTGTGCTTGATCAAGAATTGGCGGAACGGCTCCTTCGCGGCGCCGAACGCGCTGATCATCATCTGCGAGGTCTCGGTCGGGAGCTGGCGGTTCTGCATGTTCGCCATCGCCTGCATGCCGACCGGGGCCATGATGTAGATCGACACGAGAATCGCAATGCCGTTGAGCACCATGTTAGGCGGGACCTGTTGAACGCCGAGCGCGTTGCGCAATAAGCTTAGGACTACTACGATTTTCGCGTATGAGGTGACGACCATCGCGATGAAGGGCACCATGCTCATCGCCAGCACGGCGATGAGCAGGCCCGTGTAATCACTGAACTGAACCATTGCCGTGCGTCATTTGAAGTACGCGAACGCCGAGCTGATCACCCACGGTGACGAGCTCGCCGGTGCCGATCGTCTGGCCGTAGGATGTCAGTCGAATCCGTGCGTCGGCGATCGGCACGGGCAGCTCGACGACATAGCCGGGCCGCAGCGCGGACAACTGAACGACGGGCATCTGTACGGTATCGAGCTCGAACTTGACGGGCAGGTTCAGTTCGCCGATGTCGATCGGTTCATCGCCGCTCGCGGTGCCGGCATCGTGGTCTTCTGTTTCATAGCTCATGGTCGGGGTCTCCTTTAAGGTCAGCGTGCATCCTTCGAGGCGCGCGGTGGCGGCCAACTGCACCGATCCGTGCATGCCCCAGAGCGCGCGTAGATCGGCGGCCTGCGGTGGCTCGGCACATGTGCCGGCGAGCGCCGGGTCCAGCGCGCGCAAGAGGACGTCGCCCATGCGCAGTGTGCGCAACGTAGCGATCCGATACGTCTTCGCGCCGACGACGAGTCGCCCCGGCACATTGATGACGCTGGCATGCTGTGCGAACGGAATGCGTTGGCGTCCGATGCAGCCGGCGATTGCTTCGACGCAGGCGTCGTCGAGCCGACCGAGGCGGCATTCGATATGACGCTCGCCCAAGCGGAACCCGACCGACAGCGCCGTGCGAGGATCGGCTGGCTCGCGGCCGCGACGGATGCCGAGGACGCGCACGTCCGGCAATCCCAGTGCGGCCAAGCGGTCGGTGAACGGCGTGAGCAGGATTGCGGCGACAGCGTTGCGCAATGCGATGTCGCCGCTGCGCGCGCCGTCGGCCGCATCGATACCGGCGCTCGACGTGACTGCGTCGCGATTGTCGCCGTCGACGGCGACGCTCGCGAGCGCCGGGTGACGGCGTAGATCGATTGCGATCGATGCATGCGCAAACCCGTGACTGAGATCGATCCAACCCGGTTCGACGATACGGACGGCATCGCCCGCGCCGACGGCAAAACCCGTAATGCCGAGCTTCAATTGCAGCCATGCGGCGAGGCGTTCGTCGGCAGCTAGCCGCGCAAGACGCGCCATGCGCGCATCGATCGCGGGCAGTGCCGCGAGTGCCTGCGCGCCCCGCACGATCGGGCCGCGCGCTGCGGCGGCCGCAGTGGTCGGTGACGTGAATTCCATGCTTGCCTTGTTGTTGGTCAATCGGATCGGGTGCCTTGGTCCTACTCGACGACGATCTCCACCGTCCGCTGCATATCGTGTTGGGTAGCGTGCTGCGTGAGGAGCGCTTCGAGTCGACGCTTGAGTACGTCTCCGTGATGTAAGACTAGTTGCTTCGAACTCGCATGCTGGGTGTCGAACCGAAGCGCCAAGTCGAATTGCGAAAGCGTCAACGCAAGCCGACAGTCGGGCAGAATCGCAGGGTCGAGCGTCAAGTCGATCGACCAATGTCCTTGGGCCAGCACGGCGGGATCGGAGCAGAAATCGGCCACGCGAGCGGCGAGGTAATCGATCAGCACGAACACCGCGTGTTGCTCGCGCGCGAGCGCTTCGAGATACGGCGTGTCGAGCCGCTGCAATTGCTGCGTCAGCGATTCCGCCGAGGCGCCCCGCGCTTGCGCGAGACTCGCTCCGCCGGCGGAAGATGATGAGGAATCCTGATGAATCGAGGAACGACATGCGTCTTCTTGCGGCGCATGCGGCGATCGTTCGTCGGCCGTGCCGCTGTCGGCCTGTGATTCGTTGGGCGCACGGTGCGCTTGCGAGCCCTCGTGCTCGGAAACGTGCTCGCGTTCATTGGGATCCGGATGCCGCTCATTGCCCTCGTATTGCCGGCGCTGCGGTGCTCGCGCGCCAACCCGCGCGCGCCTCACTAGCGCCGCGTAGTCGAATCCTTTGCGCGCTTCGGCCCGTGCGGCCGGCGCGACGCCAAGGTCGTCGTCGTCGATGGCATGCACGGCATACGTGCGGATGATGCCCATCATGCGGGTTACATCGTGACGCGGCCGAGCGGCTGCAGCTCGACGTGCCCACCGAGTTCCTGGTACGAGTAGACCGGCAGCCAGCCGAGGCGGCTCTCGATCATGCGGCGCACGTAGCGGCGAATGTCCATCGACGTGACGACCGCCAATGCCGCGCGCGGCTGGTCGCCCGCATGCGCGGCGATACTGTCGACGAAATATTTGATTTCGTCGGGCGGTAGCGCGAGGAAATTGCCCGTAGGCGTTTGCCGGATCGATTGCCGGATGTGTTGTTCGACAGGCACGTCGAGCACGACGGCCGTCAGCATGCGTGTGCCGCCCGCGGCGCGATGAGCGATGTAATGGGCGAGGTCGCCGCGCACGTATTCGGCGAGCAGCAGCATGTCCTTTTCTTTAGGACCCCAAACCACCAGGCTCTCCATGATGCCGCGGACGTTGCGCACCGAAACCTGTTCTTCGAGCAAACGTCGCAGCACGTCCGCGATCTTTTGCAGCGGCAGCGCTTTTGTCACTTCGGCGACGAGCCCGGGATAATCGGCGCCGAGCTGATCGAGCAGCCATTGCGCTTCTTGAATGCCGAGGAATTGCTGTGCGCGCGAACGCAACAGCGTGATCGCCTCGCGTGCGATGACCTGTTCGGCTCGCCATGCCTTCGCCCCTGCCGGCACGCTCTTTTCGTTGATCCAGTAACTTTGCGCAAAGCCGCCTGCCGCGCCGCGCAGCTCGCATTGCGCCGCGAGCGCGGCATCGTTCGCCGCATCGGGCAGCATCGCTTTGCCTTGCGCGAGTTCCGTGCGGGAGCATGGCACATCGTGAACGAGGATCTCGTAGGTGGAGGCTTCGAGCGATTCCGAGGCCCACATCATGATGCCGGGGAAGGGCAGCCCGAGTTCGTCTTGCAACGCGGCACGCTCGGTATCGAACGCCTTGTCCAGATGCGCAAGAGATAGCCGCGCGATCAGGTCGGGTGAAACGCGCACGCCGACCGGCGCCGTGAATTGTGGCGCACGCGGCAGGATCGACGGCGCGTCGCCCTTGGCGCCGGCGCGCTGAAAGGCACCGACGGGCGCGCCTTTGGCACTCGTCGCGCGCCGGCCCGTGCCTTGCTTCGTGAGCCGATAGCCCGCGAAAGCGAGAACGGCCGACAGCAAAATGAAGAGCGGTGCGGGAAATCCGGGCACGGCCGCAAAGCCGAGCAACAGCAGCGCGGCGAAAAACAATGGGCGTGCGCTGCCGGCGAGTTGGCGGAAGATATCGGTGCCGAGCGAGCGTTCGGCCTCATGATTGCCGTCCTCGACGCGCGTGATGATGACGCCGGCCGCAACGGAGATGAATAGCGACGGAATCTGCGACACCATCGCATCGCCGATCGACAGAATCGAAAATCGGTTCGCGGCTTCGCCGGCTGTCATGCCATGGTAGGCAATGCCCACCGCGATGCCGCCGAGGATATTGATCATCGTGATGATGAGGCCCGCGATCGCATCGCCCTTGACGAATTTCATCGCGCCGTCCATGCCGCCGTGCAACTGGCTTTCCATCGCAAGCTGCAAGCGCTTCTTGCGTGCATCCTCGGGCGACAGCACGTTCGCACGCAGTTCGGCGTCTATGCTCATCTGCTTGCCCGGCATTGCATCGAGCGTGAAGCGCGCGCCGACCTCGGCCACGCGCTCCGAACCTTTGGCGATGACGATGAACTGCACGGTCGAGATGATGATGAAGACGACGAGCCCCACCACCAGATTGCCGCCTACCACGAGTTCGCCGAAGCTTTCGATGATATGGCCCGCGTCGGCGTGCAGCAGAATCGACTTCGTCGATGCGATGTTCAGCGAGAGCCGATATAGCGTCGTGAAAAGCAGCATCGACGGAAAGGCCGACAACGACACAATGCTGCCGACATACATCGTCACCATCAGCAGCGTCACGCTGAGCGTAATATTGAGAGCGAGAAGAACGTCGATGATTTCGGGCGGAAGCGGCAGGATCATCAGCGAGACGATCGCGACGACGAGCATCGCGATGCCGATTTCTCCCGCGCCGGGAATACGCAGCGACTTGAACATGATCAGGCTCCAATGCGTGGGGCGCCGACGCTATCGACCCAGCGCAGGATCGCGGCGACTACTTCGAACATAGCTTCGGGAATCGGCGCGTCCTGCTCGATGCGATACAGCGCGCGGGCGACGGGCGGATTGGCGACGATCGGGATGCCGGCTTCGGTCGCATAGCGGCGCACCAGCGCGGCTTCTTGATCGACACCCTTGGCGACGACCACGGGCAGTGGATCTTCGCCGGGCCGAAAGCGAATCGCGACGGCATAGTGTGTCGGGTTCGTGACGACGACATTGGCCGAGCCGACGGCCGGCTTGTCCGGCCCCTTGTTGATCATTTCGCGGCCGCGCTTGCGACGCTCGCGCTTGACTTGCGGATCGCCATCCTGTTGTTTGCGTTCGCGCTTGATCTCATCCTTCGACATGCGGTTCTGCCGGATGAAGAGCCACTTTTGAATCTTGAAGTCGGCGAAGCCGATCACGAGGTAGGCGACGAACGAGGTCGTCAGCAGCTTGAGCAACGCTTGCCAGAGCACCTTCATGAGCGGGCCCAGCGGTTGATAGGACGCACTCGAGATCAGCGGCAGCATTTTCTCGATCGACACCCACATCACGGGCAGCAGTACCGCCAGCTTGAGCAGGCGTTTGCCCACGTCGATCAAAGCGCGCATCGAGAAGATGCGCTTCAATCCCGCCCCAGGGTTGATCGCATCGAATTTCGGCATCACGGGCTCGAATGCGACGACGAGCCCGGCTTGCGCCGCCGTGCCGACGGCAGCCGCGAACGCACCCGCACCCGCGATCGGAAGCACCAACGTGACGGCCACGCCGAGCAGGTGATAGAGCGTGTGCAAAATGCTCTGCTGTGAATGATCGCCGCTCACGAACGTAAGCGTTTGCGTGACGAGGCCACGCAACGCGTCAGCGAAGATGTGCTCGCCCATCGTCAACACGCCGATGACGCCGAGCATGCAGACGGTCTCGGTCAAGTCGGGGCTCTTCGCGACCTGACCTTTTTCGCGTGCGTCCTCGAGCTTCTTCTGAGTGGGCTGTTCGGTCTTCTCGCTCATCGGGTTCGTCTTCCCAGGGCATCGGCGCTCGAGCGGCCGACGATGCTGCGCACGATAGCGGGCATACGAGACCGGACTTGCTTGCCGGGCGAAGCGGCGGGACGGATTGCGAAGAGGCGGCCTGTCTTCGCAATTGAACGATCCGCTTCGCGTCACCCTCGAATCGGCCGCCACCCCTTTGCTACTTTCGTTGCGTGGCCGGCTGTCGGTCACGCATCCTTGGGGGAATCGACATGAGCGAATTGAAGGATTACGTGAACTGCGGTGACGAGATCTTGCGCGGCATCGTCGAAGTGCTGAACCTGGCATTGATCGATAAATTTCCGCATACACGCATCGATCACGACGAACTCGACCATATGACCGCGGCGCTGCGTCTGCTCTGCGAGGCGGTGCCGGAGCTAGATATGATCGCGGGCCGCATGCTGATCGTGCGCGGCGACTGGATCGCCGCCACGCAAGTGTTCCGCGAGTTGGCCGAAAAAGGACAATGCCTGCCGAACAGCCGAGCGATGCAAATCTATTGCATGAGCGAAAACAACGACGCCGATTGGCGCGTCGAAGCGCATCGCATGCTGGAAGACGAAACGTCGCCCGACGCGATCCGGCTCATTCGCACCGTGGTCGCGCGCAACGATCTGAACCGCGCGCTCGAAGCATCGAAAATGACGGGCGAATTCGCGTTTCCCGATTCGCTGAAGCAGCTCGTCGCCGAGCGTCAGCAGCGTGAGGCCACCGAAGCGGCCGAGGCGCAACCGGTGCCCACCGCGATGGACCCGTCGCTGATGATGGGCCATCAATACATGCGCTTGTGAGAGCGAGACACACGACGAGCGACGTTTTGGAGAGCCAAACATGAACTCGATGCTCGCTTCGATGCAGTTGCAGCAGTTGCTGGCGCATGAGAGCGCGGCGAGCGCGCCGGGCTCGGCATCCACGCAGCAGCTTGCCGACAAATTTCAAGTGCTCTACGAGCGCGGCCACATGACGCCGCCGCAAGCGCAGGGCACGGACACCGAGACGATGATCTCGAATGTCGTGCGCCAGCAGGATCTTGCCACGCAAGCCGTCAGCAACGACGCGCTCTTCATGATCCAGTCGATGCCGCAGATGACGATGCAGCAAAGCTTTGCCGCCCAGGCGCAGGTGATGATGGAAACCTCAGGCTTGCAATGCGACATGCAGGTGAAGCTTGCCGTCGTCACGTCGACGAAGGATGCGATCGGCACGCTGATGAGGAATCAATGATGAACCTCGCACGGCTGTTGGCGCGGTTCGCGATGCCGTATCGCAAGTGTGTCGTCACGCTCGCTTGCATCGCGCTCGTGCTTTCATTGACCGCTTGCCAGAAGGAGTTGTACGGCGCGCTTACCGAGCACGATGCGAACGAGATCGACGTCGCATTGTTGGAGGAGGGGGTCGATGCACAGAAGACCAGTCCCGATGGCGGCAAGACATGGACCGTCGAAGTCGACGAAAAGCAGATGGTTCGCGCGATGGAAGTGCTGCGCGCGCGCGGATTGCCGGAGCGCAAGTACGACGACCTCGGCGATCTGTTCAAGAAGGACGGACTCGTATCGACACCGACCGAAGAGCGCGTGCGTTTCATCTACGGCGTGCAGCAGGAGCTGTCCGATACGTTGTCGAAGATCGACGGCGTCGTCGTCGCGCGCGTGCAGATCGTGCTGCCGAACAACGATCCGCTTGCGGAATCCATCAAACCGTCGTCCGCCTCGGTGTTCATCAAATATCGGCCGAACGCCAACCTCGAGACGCTTACGCCGCAGATCAAGAATCTCGTCGTGCATAGCGTCGAGGGGTTGACGTACGACCAGGTGAGCGTGGCATCGGTGCCTGCCGATCCGGTCGACTTCGCCCCGATGCAGCAGCAAAAGAGCAGTTGGCTCGTGATGGCGGCGCTGTGCGCATTCTTCCTGTGCGGTGGCGCGCTGCTGTTGCTGATCAAGCGGCAAGCGCTGCTCGATGGTCCCGCGGGGCATTGGCTCGAACGCGTGAAGCGCAAGCGCGAAGGCGACGAAAGCGCGGCACCCGCCGCGGCCGACGCTTGAGCGACCCAGCGTAATCGCACCGCCGCGATGACCAAGCGGTGCCGACATCGACAGGCAGGAGAATGCGATGCAGGTCGAGATGAATGTTCAGAGTCCCGCCGGCCGCGCGGCGGCGTGGCTGACCCAACTCGAGCAAAACCGCTCGACGGCGGTCGAATGGATCGACCGTTCGTGGCTTCCTACCTGGCTCGCGGCCGCATCGTTGCCGGAAAACGCGCTTGCCGCGCCGGATTGCGCCAAAGCATTGATGCAGGCCCTGGCATTGCCGGCGCTCGACTCGGACCTGGCCTTCGACTATGCCGATACTCGGCAAGCGGCGGCCGGGCGGCGGTACGGTATGCGGTTGGCGGCATTACCCGTGGCGGATCAAGTGCGGATGCTGCATCTGCGCTCGCTCGTGTTTCGTCGAGGCGAAGTGCGGCGCGTCGTCGATCGAGCGCGGCGCGAGCGGTTGGCCGCATCGCTCGGGGACGAAGGCGGCGCACTGTTGCGGTGGTTGCAGTCGCTTGCGGGTGCACCAGAGATGTCGACGTTGGCACGCACGATCGGCGTTGCGCCGCTCGATACGCTCGATGAAGACGCGCTCGCTTGGGAGGGTTACTGCTTGTTCGAACGCGACGGCATGCTGATCGCGGGCAATGCATGTGCGGCGCTGCTGCGCCTCGCACTGCCGCGTGCACTGATGCGACCCGCATGGCTCGCGCGCTGTCCGCGCGAGATCGATGCCGACGGCGGCGAGCGGGTTTGCGCTCGCCTGCCCATTCTGTTTCCGGAGCGTGCATGGTCATTTGGCTGCGAAACCCCAACGTCGAATTGAGCGACGATATTCGAGCCTCGGTCGATGTCGGTCTGCTCGAGGACGGCGACGTTCTGCGGCGCGAACATTATGCGACCGTGGTTGCACTCGATGAGGCGAGCGAAGCATGCCGCCGTCGGCACGCGGCGATGCTTGCCGATGCCGAGCGGCGAGCGCAAGACATCGTTACCCGCGCGGAGGAAGAGGCGCTTGCGCTGATCGAGCAGGCGCAGGAGGAATATGCGAGCGCCGAGCGGCGTGGTTACGAGGCAGGCACGACGCAAGCGATCGGCGATTGGCATGCACGTGTTGCCGAACACGCGGCCGATCAGCGCGATATGCATGCGCTGTTGCGTGAACGTCTCGCGGAACTCGTCGTCGTCGCTGTCGAGCAAATCGTGCGCAGCGAGGATACGGGTGCGCTGTTCGCGCGCTCGACGACGGCACTCGATCGAATTGCCGAGGGCTGCAGCTATCTGAAGGTGCGCGTGCATCCCGATGACTACGAAGCGGCCGCGCGCGAGTTCGGCCGCTTCGCCGACGAACGGCGCGAACGCGGCCGCATGGCGCCGGTTAGCGTTATCGTCGATCGCGCGCTTGCGCCGGGCGCCTGCATCTGCGAATCCGATCTAGGCACCGTGGATGCGAGCCTCTCCACTCAGCTCGCGGCCATCCGCGCAGCGGTCGAGCGCGCGCTCGAGCGCGATGCGGCCGTGTCGGCTGCGGCATGTGATGCCGTCGTCATCGATCCAGAGGAGGAAACGACATGACCGATACCTACGCGAGCGCCTCGCCTTCGTCGGAGGCAATCGAAGGTTTGCATGGCTTGGCTTGCGCGATCGAACGTGAACTGCGCGCGCGCCCGCGGCTCGAAACGCGCGGCAAGGTACTCGAGGTGATCGGCACGCTCGTGCGCGTGACGGGCCTGGACGTGCGGCTCGGCGAACTGTGCGAGTTGCGCGCCCCGACGGGCGAATTGCTGCAAAACGCGGAAGTCGTCGGCTTCTCGCGCGACGTCGCGATTCTTTCCCCATTCGGGCGGCTCGGCGATATCTCGCGCGAAACGCAAGTCGTCGGTTTGAAGCGACCGCTCTCGGTTCCGGTCGGCGATGGGTTGTTGGGTCGCGTCATCGATAGCTTAGGACTGCCGATCGATGAAGCGGGGCCGATCGTTTGCGATGAATATCGCCCCATCTTCGCCGATCCCCCAAGTCCGATGAGCCGTCCGCTACTCGATAAGAGCTTGCCGACGGGGGTGCGTATCGTGGACGGCCTCATGACGCTCGGCGAGGGCCAACGTATGGGCATTTTCGCGCCGGCAGGCGTCGGCAAAAGTACGTTGATGGGGATGTTCGCGCGCGGCGCGCGTTGCGACATCAACGTCATCGCACTCATCGGCGAACGGGGCCGCGAAGTGCGCGAGTTCGTCGAGCAGATTCTCGGCCCGGACGGCATGGCGCGCTCGGTCGTCGTTTGCGCCACTTCCGATCGCTCGTCGATCGAGCGTGCGAAGGCCGCCTATGTGGCGACCGCGGTGGCTGAATATTTCCGAGATCGCGGCATGAGCGTCTTGTTGATGATGGATTCGCTGACACGCTTCGCGCGTGCGCAGCGCGAGATCGGCCTCGCGGCTGGCGAGCCGCCGACGCGTCGCGGGTTTCCGCCATCGATCTTCGCCGAGTTGCCGCGTTTGCTCGAACGCGCCGGTCTATCGTCGCGCGGCTCGATCACGGCGTTGTACACGGTGCTCGCCGAGGACGAATCGGGCGGCGATCCGATCGCGGAAGAGGTGCGCGGGATTCTCGATGGACACATGATCTTGTCGCGCGAGATTGCCGCGCGCAATCAGTATCCGGCGATCGACGTGCTTGGCAGCCTATCGCGCGTGATGCCGCAGGTGACCTCGCGCGAACACATGGACCGCGCGGGGCACGTGCGGCGTCTGATGGCCAAATACAAGGAGATCGAGACGCTGTTGCAAGTAGGCGAATACAAGGAGGGCAGCGATCCGCTGGCCGACGAGGCGATCGCCAAGATGGAGGCCATTCGCGCGTTCCTCAATCAGCGGACCGACGAATTCGTGGAGCCGTCCGCGACGCTCGGCATGCTCGCGCAACTGCGCGGTTGATTGGATGAGCGTGCAATGAAAGACAGACGCGTCGCTGCACTTCACGTCATGCTCGAGCGCCGGCGGCGGCTCGACGAAGCGCTGCGCGAAACGTTGGCGGGGCAGCGCGCGGCGCATGCAACGCTTGCGCAGCAGGAGGCACAGGCGAAAGCCGCGGTGAACGCCGAAGCGGCTCAACTCGCCGAATACGATAGGCGATTGACGCAGATGCTGTCGAGCCGAGTGCCGCTCAGCATTCCGCTGTTGACTCACTGCGGCGAGTATCGCGGCGTCGTTGCCGAACGTCACGTGGCCGCGCAGGGCGAATGGACGAAAGCGCAGAAGGCGACGCAAAAAAAGGAGTCCGAAATGATCGAGACGCGCCGGCAGATCCTGCGCAACGAAGGCCAGATCGACGTCTATGAACGCCGTATCGCCGAACTCAAGCGCGTGGCGGAGCAGGCCGTCGAGGATGCGCAGGACGAAGAGGTCGAAGAAAGCATGGCCGCGCGCGCACTGCGCAAGCGCCGGGCGCAAGAGGCGCAGAGCCATGCCGAAGCGGCCGGCAATGCGAGGACGAGATGAGCGATTTGAGCTTGCAGCATATCGGCACGTCGCTCGATCAGCTCGCGATTTTGTTCGGCCTGTGCAGCGTGCGGCTATTGACCGTCATGATCGTGCTGCCGCCGACCGATCAGAGCCTGATCCAAGGCCCCGTCCGCAATGGGCTCGCACTGCTGTGGAGCAGCGTCGTTGCCTATGGACAGCAGGCGCTGATGCCTCAGCTACACGGCTTTTTCCTCGTCGAAGTGGCGGTGAAGGAAGCGGTGATCGGGCTCGTGATCGGATTCGCAGCCTCCACGATCTTTTGGACGGCCGAGAGCGTCGGTCAATATATCGACGACGTAGCCGGCTACAACAACGTGCAACTGACGAATCCGACGAGCGGGCAGCAAACGACGCTGACGTCGACGCTGCTGCTGCAATGCGTGGTCGCCGCATTCTGGCTGCTCGGCGGCATGTCGTTTCTGCTGTCGGCGATCTACGAGTCGTATCGCTGGTGGCCGCTCGCGAGCGTCACGCCGATTGCAGGCAACATCCTCGAATCGTTCACGATGCATGAAACCGATTCGATGATGCAGACGATCGCCAAGCTGATGGCGCCGATCGTGATGATTCTCGTGCTCGTCGATCTCGGCTTCGGCATCGTCGGCAAGGCGGCGCAGAAAATCGACATCAATTCGCTCGCGCATGCGATCAAAGGCGCGCTGGCCGTGCTGCTCGTGGCGGTGCTGATTGGCGTCGTCATCAATCAAGTCCATAGTCAATTGGCGTTGACCGATATTTCGGCGCAAATGCGCGCGTTGCTCGGTGTAAAGAAATAGTTTGGAAACGCTCAAAAAGAAGCCACAAAAAGAAACTGCGGCGCACCTCGATCGAGGTGCGCCGCAGCCTTTCCAGTCGCTCGAATCGAGGCTCAGGCAGGCAGCGCCTTCCCCACTTGAATGTCGTTGGCGTACTGCATGACGAGCGTCACGTAGTTCGGATCGCCGACGCCGGCCGGAATCGCGTTCGGGTTGCTCTTGTCGACGCCGTCGGGTCCCGAGTTGTACGCGCGCAGCATCAGGGGGATGCTGCCGAATTGCTTGTACATGTCCTCGTCGTAGTAAGCGCCGGCGAGGATGTTCGTCGCCGGATCGCTGAGATCCGAACCGAGGTCGGGATGCTCCTGGCGCAACGATTGGAACGTCGCCGGATCGACTTGCATCAATCCCGCATCGGTCAGCCCCGTGGCCTGATTCGTCGAGCCTGCGTTGACTTGGCCGCGCGATTCCTGATAAATCTGCGCGGCAAGCACGTTAGGCGGGACGCCCGATTTGTTGGCGGCGTTGAGAATGTCGGCGCGATACGGCTGCAACGCAGGCGGCAGCGTGCCGAGATCGGACGAAGTGTATTGTCCTTTGACGAGCGGCGTGCCGGACGTGCTGCTGCTACTACTGCTGCTCGGCGAGGACTTGGTGACCTTCCCGTGATCGTTCTTTGGAGAACCCTCGGTACTGCCCCAGGTCGGCGTTCCCGAATCGGATGTCGGCATATCGCGGCTATGGCTCGTACCGAAGCCGTGTGCGCCTTGCGGCACGCTCTGGTGTCCTTGAGCGTGACCGTGTCCTTTCCCTTTGCCGCCGGGCATACCGGTGCCGGACCCTGACGAAGGGGCGTTGCCCGTCAACTGCGCGATTTCGTTCTCCTCGAACGCAAGCATTTTTTCGATCGACTTGTCGATCTGTTTGTCATCATGCTGGAGCTCGTGTTCCATCTCGTTCAGCGACGAACTGTCGAAATGATCGCCATCACTCGACCCGTAGCCGGAATCGAGTTCTTGCGTGGGAGAAAAGGACTCGGGAATGTCCAACGTGAGCCCTGGTTGTTCAATGGTCATGATCGCTTCCTTTCGGGTCACTGGTTATCGTGGATTCAACTCGCATGCGGCGTTGCGCCGGATGTCGTATCAGCCAGCGTTGCAACTGCGCTTCGGCTGCTCGTTCGCCCGGCTTTTTCGCGCAGGCGCGCGAGCGTCGCTTCCGCCCGTGCGCGTGGATCGGACGTTGCGTCCACCGGCTCGTGCGCGAGCGCGTCGGCAGGCGCGGACACCGGAGCGGGCTGAGCGCGAGCTGGCGTTGCGGCAGCCCGCAGTATCGTGTTCGATTGCATCTGCGAAGCGTAATCGGCATGCGCCTGCGCTTCATCGGCTTGTAGTTCAACGTGGGCCGTCTCGTCGTCCACGCCGGCGGCGGCAAGCGCGCGTGCCATCGCATCGCGCATGCTTGCGCGCGGGTACCCTTGCTGTGATGCGCGGCGATAGTGTTCGAGCGCGCCTTGTGCGTTGCCCGTTTCAAGTAGACAGGTGGCGTAATCGAATTGCCATTGAGGCCGCGGTCTGCCGGCGCGTGCGAGCAGACGCTTCAGGATGCGCGACGCCGTCGCGTAATCGCGTCGCGTATCGATGAGCTCGCGAATGACGCCGTTGAATTCGCGGCAGTATTGGTCGGCTTGGCTCGAGTGATGCCGCAGTTCGGGCGTGTGCGCGTTCAGCGCTCGTAGCCGCTCCTGCATGGCCGTCGTTCGATCGCCGCGCATCGGCACCGTGGGCTCGAGCGCGATCATGTCGTAGATTTCCGAAGCGAACGGGCTCAAATCGAGCCAGCGCGCGGTGTTGGTCGATTTGTCGAGTACATGAACGCCGCAGTCGACCCCTTTCGCAAACGCGGGCATGCCGACGATCGCTCCGGTGGCGCGGCTGCGCGTGCGTCCCGTGCTCGTGCCGACATAGATGTACCGATCGTCGGTCGCGGCGCCGCGCAAGTAGCCGTCGAGCGCCGGCAATGCGGTCGGCTCGTCTTCGGCACGGCCACTTCCATCGCCGTCCACGCGATAAATGCGGCTCTTCATCGAGCTCACGCATAGCAGCGCGTCATTGTCGACGAACAGCGCATGCGGATGATAGAGACCTTGCGTGACGACCGCTCCGTCGTCGAGGCGAATGACGCGCCCGTCCGACGCGTCGCGCCATAGGCCGTCGCCGCGCGGGCCGAACATCGACAGATAGAGCTTGCCGTGGTATGCCTGCAGCGCATTCATGTGCAACGTATCGGCGCCCGGGGCGATTTCGAAGAAGACGCTTTCTTTCGGCTCGCCGCCTTGCGGCCAGACGACCCGAATCACTTGGTTCGTGCCGCTGCTGACGATCAGCAGCGCATTGTCGTGCGCGACGATTGAATGCCCGTCCTTGACTCGGCGCAGCGCAGCCAATCGCGTGAGGCGCAGCTTTGCGTCGAGTTCGCCGAGACAGGAAAGATGCTTGCCTTCGCGGCGAGCTTGGAACACGACGAAATAACGGGTGTTGTGACGGCAAATGCCCATCGCCCCGTAAATCTTCAAGACAGGGTCGCCGACATCGATCCAATCGAACGCTTCGGTGTCGGTGTTAAATTGCGCGAGGGCGTGGCCCGGGGGGCTGGAGACGCGGAAGCTGATGAGAAGGCGGCTCATGACGGTCTGATTGTGTGGTCGGAAGGGTCGATGTGCATGAACTGCGGACCGTCCGTTGCGTCGGCGCGTTGTACGGGTGGCGTCGAGACTAGCCGGCGGAAGGTGAGCCTTGCATCTGTTGCAGCAACTCTTCGATCATTTGGATGAGCTTTTCGATCAGTTGCATATCCATATGGCTCTGATCTTTCGAAGGACTCGTTTTGCTGTCGCTGGACGCGCTGCTCGGCGATGAAGCTCTGCTGGTCGACGGCGTGCTGCTTGGCGATGAAGCTTTGTTTTTCGGCGGCGGGCTGTTTGTCGACGATGGGCTGTTTGTCGACGATGGGCTGTTTGTCGACGATGGGCTGTTTGTCGACGATGGGCTGCTTGCCGACGATGGGCTGCTTGCCGACGACGGACTGCTTGCCGACGACGGACTGCTTGCCGATGACGTGCTGCTCGTCGACGACGTACTGCTTGTCGATGACGTACTGCTCGGGGACGACGTGCTGCTCGTCGACGGCACGCTGCTCGGCGATGACCCACTTGTGACCTTCACGCTCATGCTGCTTCTCCTTCAGGTTGAAGAAACGACGTGCGGCGGACATCGCTTCAAGATCGTGCCGTTCGTGCGATCACCTTGCTCGAACGCGCCGCGCATTGCCCATTGCGCGTCAGGTGCGCATTCCTTGTGGCGGCGCGGCGCCCACGTTCGCCGTCGCGTTGTTTGCGCGGCGTCCCGCGGCACGTGAGCCGCGGCCGTTGTGGGGTGGCCGCGCACCCGTGCGACGCTGCTTCAGCTTGCGCGATTGCCGCTTCATGATGGCCAGAGACTTGCGCAATTGGTGAATCGCATCGTCGCGGTTGCCGCTTTGCAGGCTGGCGAGCGCGAGGCTTTGGATCTCGGTCAGGCGCGGATGATTTTCGCCGAGCGCCTTCGCGTAATGCTGCATCGCGCCGATCATGTCGCCCCTGTGCAGCAGGCACAGTGCGTAATCGGCGTGCCAATCGAGCCGTGTGCGCAGCGGGCCGCACATGAGCCGCTCGAGTAGCGTCGCGGCAGTATCGAAGTCGCGTTCCGCAATCAATTCGCCGATGACGCCGTTGAACTCATGGAAGTACTGCTCCGCTTGTGTTGCTTGCACCATCAAGATCGGCGTGTGCGCGTTCAGGGCGCGTAGCCGCGACAGCATGGCGGCTTCGCGCGTTCCTTCGATCGGCGTGCCCTCGGGTAGCGGAAAGACGTCGTAGATCTCCGAGGCGAACGGGCTCAAGTCGAGCCATCGCGACGTACCTGCCGCTTTGTCGACGAGATGCAGCCCGCAGCCCACGCCGGTTTCGACGAGTGGCACACCCTGCTTCTTGCCCGTGCTCTTGCTCCGGTTTCGTAGACGGCTCGTGCCGACATAAACGAAGCGCGCATCCGATGCGATGCCGCGCAAGTAGCCTTCGAGCTTGGCGCTGGCACCGCGGGCCGCGCCGCCGACGCGGCGGATGTCGCCGGTGGCTGAAGCAAGACACAGCAATGAGCCGTCGTCGACGAACAGGCCATGCGGATGGTGCAATCCTTCGGCGACTGTGACACCGTCGTCTAGGCGAACGACGCGACCGTTCGCGGCATCGCGCCACGACGAGCTGCCGCGATTGCCGAACATCGATAGGAAAAGCTTGCCGTCGAACGTTTGCAGCGAATTCATGTGTAGCGTGTCGTCGCCCGGATCGATTTCGAAGAACACGCGCTCGCGCGGGGCGGCACCATCGGGCCAATCGACGCGTATCACTTGGTTCGTGCCGCTGCTGACGACGAGTAGCGCGCCGTCGTGCTCGATGACCGAATGCCCGTCGTGCACCGATGGCAAAGGCGCTAGCCGCTTGAGCGAGAGCATGCCGTCGAATTCGCCGATGCAGTTGACTGGCCGAGCGTCGCGCGTTGCATGAAAGACGACGACGTAGCCGTCTCGATAGCGGCTGATGCCCATGGCCCCGTCGATCAGGAAGTCCGGGTGGGCGAGATCGATCCATTCGAGCCGTTCGGAATCGACGTCGAGCTTTGCGAGCGCATGGCCGGGCGGGCTCGTGAAGCAAAAGCTGATGAGCAGTTGGGACACGTTCGTTTCGCCGAAAAAGTTAGTAATCCTAAATAAGTCATCGAAAAATTCGGTTCACGCGGCGCGCGCGGAAACGGACGACGCCACGCCGAACGGTTCGAGCAGCCGCGCGAGCCGACCGATGCAAAGGCTGACGCTCATCCAGCTCGTGTCGAGCACGATCGCCGGATCGGCCGGTGTTTCATAAGGGGAATCGATGCCGGTGAAACCGCGCATGTCGCCGTTTCGGGCGCGACGATAGAAGCCCTTGGCGTCGCGCGCTTCGCAACAGGCGAGCGGCGTGGCAACGTGCACTTGCAAGAAGCGATCGCTCCCGACGATCTCGCGAGCCAGTGCACGGTCGGCGTCGAACGGCGAAACGAGGGCGGCGATGACGATCAGTCCCGCATCGTTCATCAAGCGCGCGACCTGCGCAACGCGGCGCATGTTTTCGCGGCGCTCGGCCTGCGTAAACCCAAGATCGGCGTTGATGCCGTGCCGGAGGTTATCGCCGTCTAGCACGCAGCATGCGTGGTGCTCGCCGATGAGATGCGCTTCGAGCGCATAAGCGAGTGTCGATTTGCCGGCGCCGCTCAAGCCGGTGAGCCAGACGGTGGCAGGTAGGTGGTTGAGCAGTGCTTGGCGCATGATATCGCTCACGTGTCCGCAATGCGGTACGACTTCGGCGGCTGACTTCGACATGAGGCGTTCCTCGGTTGGCGACGCATCGCCGGAGATGCGTCTTCATGTGGGCAAGAGTAAGGAGTGCCGAAGAGTGGGCGTGCCGCGGCGACGAAGCGGCGTTTCGAGATCCGAAGCAGTACGAAGAGTTGCGCTTTTATAAGGCGCTGAAATATTGACCGATCGATGCGAAACGGCGTCGATGCAGGGTCCGTATCAGCGAGCCTCTTCTAGAGATGCGAATGGCCTAGCCGCGGTTCTTGTTATAACATTGTATTGACGCCATGCAACACCTTGGCTAACATTTCCCTTACGATCGAGCTATGAAAGTCAAGATCCGAAAAATGGGCAACTCGCAAGGCGTGCTCATTCCCAAACCGATTCTTTCCCAGCTTGGATTGGAGGGCGAAGTGGAGATGGAAGTCGTGGACGATGCGTTGGTCATTCGAAAGCCGCAGAAACAGGCGCGCGTGGGTTGGGCGGACGCAAGCAGGACGCTCGCGCAGGCTGGCGACGACGCACTTGTCATGGGCGAGTTCGGGAATGCCGATGACGCGGGGCTGGTGTGGTAGTGCGCGGCGAGATATGGCTTGTCGCGCTCGACCCGACACTCGGGAGCGAAATTCAAAAAACAAGGCCGTGTGTCGTCATATCCCCGCCGGAACTGCATGATCATCTGCGCACGGTCATCGTTGCACCGATGACCTCGAAAGGCCGCCCCGCACCGTACCGGGTACCGGTCACCTTCAAGCGAAAGCAAGGGCTTATCCTCCTCGATCAGATTCGCACAGTGGACAAGCTGCGGCTCGTCAAGAAAGAAGGCGTCGTTGCCGACAAGGCACTCATGAATACCCTGTATACGCTGCAAGAAGTGTTTGCGGAGTAGGGCAAGCGATCTCGATTAGCCGTTTCCTCGACGACGACGCGGCCGGCTACTTTTTCGCATAACGTCACTGCGCTTCGCTAGCCTCTTCAGGCGGTCATATTCGGACCTGACATTGCATGGACGTCAACCGCTCGGAGAGCGAACGCCATGGTCAGGACGACGGACGCGGACGGCACGCCGCCGCATGAGCAATTGGAATTGCAAACGTTCGGGCAGGCGCAGCAGGCGCCGCCGCCTTTACGCTCGACGCAGGCCCATTCGTCGCAAGCGAACGCATCTCAGTTCAGCGACGGCTTGAAGCGTCTACCCGACAAGCTGCGCGACATCGGCACGCACGACTTCGAAATCAACAGTTTCGTGTACAGCGGACGCCGTTTCGGTAAGACGTTCACGACACCGGGTTCGAAAACGGACAGCGCGATCCCGACGGCGATGCCCACGTCGGCGGCGGCACCGCTCAAGCACGATATGTTCGAAAGCGCGGCAACATCGTCGACGCGGACGGACGCGGATATGGGCCGCGTGATCGATGCATTCGCGCCGCTTCATGCGACGACGATCGCCGATGCCGCGCACACGCTCGCGAAATCGGCGTTGAGTGCCGAAGACGCTTATATCGGCGAGGTATTGAGGCATTTCGGCAGCGGGGATCCACAAGGCAAGGGCCCCTTCGATGCCGCTACCAACGCCCGAGTGCTGGCGCTGCGGATCGCGGATCTGTTTGCCGCGCCGCCGCTGGGGCCGACCGCTGCGCGAGACGAATTGGCTTATACGGATGCAATGGCCTGCGCGGATGCGCTCGCACGGGCGACCGGCGGCGATTCCGCTCTGGCGAACGCCGTGCTCGACCGGCTCGAGCAGGGACTCGATTTGAATTTGAGCGCCACGCGATCCGAGCCTGAAGAAATTGCTTCGGACAACGAAACATTACCAAAGCCGACGCCCGCGGCGACGGCGGAAGCAACCAAGGTGCAGACACAAGCCCAAACTCGAGGCGTCGAGCGCTGTGTTTGGCGTACGGCGCAGTTGATGTCGCAGACGACGAGCGGCTACGAAGCGCTGCGTCGCGTCGCGGGTGGCAACTGGCCGCAAACCGATGGCGTGCGTTACGCACCCCGCGTCTTGCTGCGCGCCGGCAATGCCATCGTGCGCTCGACACATGCCAACGCGAGCCCCGTCGATCTGATGCAACGCGCGCAGCAATGGCTTGGCGACCCGACGGCCGATCCGACGCGGCGCCATTTGGCGGCGATGACGCTCGCAGCCGCAAAGCTCTGGCAAACCGGCAACCTCGCTTCGTTGACGCCGGCCGAGGCGGGCGCTGTCCTCGCAGGCCGCAACGATTTCATGACCGACGGGCCGGGCACGGCATTCGCAAAAGTGAAATCGCGGCTGTTCAAGACGATCGATACATCGATTCCGCGCGCATCGGAGTCGCGATGGAAAACGGCGCTGCCGCGCATCGTGGGCAAGCAAAAGACGGCGTTCGCGGTGTTGGACAAGGGCATTCACAGCGCGCACCTCGATATCGTCGACAAGGAGCGTGCCGCATTGCGCACGTCGACGGACAGCGCGCTCGAGGCGTTGGCCGGACAGATGGGTGCCGATCATTCGGGCGCAGATGCGACGCGTTCGCTCGCGGCCATCGTTTCCCACATGGAGGAAACGGGCGGCGATGCGATCTCCGTTCTCGTGGAGCGCGCGGAAATCGCGCGGTGGATGAATCGTGCCGCGCGTGCCTATGGCGAGAAACTAAATGATGAGGACTGCGAAGCGATTGCATCGAACGTTCGGCTGGCGTTCGCGCGGCTGCCGATTCCGCCCGCTTCGGCACCCCCGGCCCAGCGCAATGCGTGGTTCGCACTGCGCAGCTTCTGCGTGACGTTGAGACAAGCCGCGCAACGCGGCGGCAAGCATGCCTGGGCGCCGGTGCGTACGCGGCTGGCGAACGGTAGCGCGACGCTCGATATCGACAAGCTCGATGCGATGGCCAAGCGCTTGCCGCAAGCGAAGACGGCTGCCGAGTCCGATTGGAAGACGATCACGCGCATCGCGCGCGCCAAGCCGATCAAGCCGCAAGATCTCTCGCCCGTAGCGCAAAAGGCGGCCCTCGATGAACTGGCCGATACGATGAAGTCGGGCGGCAAGGTCGTGCTCGTCGACGGCGGCCAAGTCGGCTTCAGCACCGCCGGGCTGTCGGCGAATATCGGCAAGCTTTTGCACGTGGCCGGTATCGTCGTTTCGCCGCGCTTGAACCTACGTGTGCGTGGCGGCCGACAAGCGTTCGCCGAATACGGCCGTCGTACCGCCTGCTTTTACTTCTCGGCCGGCTCGCAGGATCGCGTCGCATTCGACGCGGGTGCGGGCATTCAACTCGGCGGCGACTACGCGATCATTCGGGCGGGCGTCACGGCCAACGTCGTCGCCTATCAGACCGATCGATTGAACCGCAATGCTTTCTCGTTGATCGTGGCTCGCCGGATGAAAGCGGACGGCAGCGGCTTCGACGATAAGCGCTTGCAGCGCGGGATGCATGCCGTCAATGCGTTCATGTTCGATCACGCGCGCGACCGTGATCTGACCGATGGCGAGGCGGCGTGGCAAGCGCTCGCCCAAACGTTTCTCGAAAACGACGATTTCTCGGCGATCTGGAACGAACAGCATCAGAACGAGCGGCGCCACGGCGTCAATCTATCGGGCGGCGTGAGCGTGAAGGCTTCGGTGGGCGAGATGTCCGGGCGCTTAGGGCCGCAATTCGGCTATGCCTACGACTATGCATCGAAGAGCGTCGCCGATAGCGAGGATACGGGCGGCACGACCGCGATCGAAAGTCATAGAAGCGGCCGGGGAGGCCGCCACATCGCGAGTGCCGGGCTTTCGACGAGTCTGGGCAATTCGCCGAACTCGACGAAGGAAGTCGTCAATTTCGGCCTGATTTCAAGCGATTTTCCGATGGTCCGCTATCGCATCCGCGATCGCCAGCACGTCGCGAAGATGTCGCTGGTGCGCGAGGAGGGGCGGCTCGTTCACCGCGTCTCCTACGCCGATACCGAATTCGCGCATGTCGACGACTATGCGCACGCGATTCGCAACGACGACCGTTGGGCGCTGATGTTCGGGATGGATCCCGACCACCCGGCGATGCCGAGCGGCGCCGAGCGCGATGCCGTGCTGGCCCGCGGGCGCGCGCGGATCGAGTCCCATCTCGCCGAAGTGAGGCGAGATCATAAGGACAACCAAGTATTGTTCCACCGCTTCCGCTTGCGAGAGCACGCCGCCAAGCAGCTCGACGCCTACGCCGATCGCGCCGCCACGCTGCGCGCGAACGGCGGTAGCGACGACGAGGTCGCCCGTTGGGAACAAGACTATGCCGAAGTGCTGGCCAGGCCCGACGCTTGGTTGCCGGTCGAATTCAAAGTCTACGAGCGGGTCGGACGGCAAAGCAGCCCGGGCTTGAACTTCGGCGTGCGTGCGACGCTCGACCAAAGCGCGACCGGCGAGCGCGAACTCATTTCGATGATTCACACACCGCGGCAAATCGATGCGATCGATCGGGTTTGGCCACGCGATGCACCGCTTCCGACGTGATTCGTGCCGTTCTCGCTGCGCGACGCTACGCTCAGTTCGCCGGCCCGTGGCGGGCGGCGCGCCACCTGAAATTTTTAGTCGATGAGACGAATGCCGAACACGGTTGAGCGCGAAAGCCGAGCGCGTTCGGCTTCACGATGGCGAGCTTCGAACGAGTAGTCGGAATCGAGCGGCAGGTGCGGCGAAGCGAAGAAATCGTTGATCTTTTGAATAAGGGCAAAAACGAAGCTCATGGCGACTCCCGGTTGAATGCTGACTAGGTGTTATCCCTAAGTCGACATTCTAGGGTTTTCCCTATTAAAAAGCTAGTGCGATGCACAAAATTTCCCCTGGAAGCGGCCAACGGTCGCCAAGAGCGGTATATCGCGTTGCACAATGACCACAGCGCGACCACGACAACGCTTACAGATCGCGTGCCCAGATCTGCCCGATCAAATCCTTGCCGAAACTGTGATGAGGCGCTTCTTCGATCAGCCTGAACGCTGCTTTCTCATAGATCCTGCGTGCATCGACGAGCACGCTGTTGGTCCAAAGCATCATCTTTTTGTATCCGGCAAGCCGCGCGAAGCGCAAGCATTCGTCGACGAGGCGGTGCCCGATCCCGAGCCCGCGTGCGCTGGCATCGACATAGAGCAACCGCAATTTCGCGGTCTCTTCGTCTTGCCGCACGACGAACACTGAGCCGACTGCCTTACCGTCCTTTTCCGCGATCCAGCAACGTTCCGATGTCGGATCGAACTCGCGGATGAATTTCGCGACGATTTCCGCCACCAGTGCCTCGAATTGCGCATTCCATCCATATTCCTGCGCGTAGAGCATCGCCTGTCGGTGGACGATCCATCCCATGTCGCCGGGCTGCGGGTCGCGCAGGATGTAGCTGCGCTCGGTTTCGCCGAGCAGTGCTTCGATTTGGGTCATGGCGTCGACCAACTGATGCTGCGCCGGCGCCGCGAGCCGTTCGAGCATCGCGCCGACTTCACGGCGCGAGGCCTCGTTCAATGGCTGGAACGTTGCGCGTCCCTCGTCCGTCAGTCGTAGCTGCGCGACGCGCGCATCGGAGGCTGACCGGGTCTTGACGAGCAACCCCTTCCTCTCGAATCCGGCGATGACCCGACTCACGTAGCCCGCGTTGAGGCCCAACTCGCGGCACAGGTCGGACGAGGTCAGGCCGTCGCGATGCGCGAGCTCATAGAGAATGCGGGCCTCGGTCAGCGAGAAGTCGCTGTCCAGCAGATGCTCGTGCAGCACGCCTATTTGACGGGTATAGAAACGATTGAAACGGCGAACCGTTTCTGCGTGGTCGTCGAGTGGTTGGAGTGGTTGCGTGGACATGGAAAGTCGCTCCATCATTGCTTATGGCATATTTTTAGTTGCCAAAAGCAATGATGTCAATGATGGTCCGCCCGAGGGTCGCCCAAATTCGGCATCGACTCGCGCAAATTGCCATCGACCGAAAACGCCGAACTGTTGGCGGATTGAGTAGTCATTCCGCGCCTATGCCGAGGGTCACTCCCGCTATCGTTTGGGTCGTGTCACTCCGGTGAGCACCGGAGCGGCGCAAACGCGATCAATTAACGGAGACGGGGGCGGCCATGCGCATCGGAAGTGCGACCGAGGGATACGTTCGTAGTTTTCGCGGGATCGACGCAGATCGATCTATTCGACTCAAGCCGCTCGCTCGCATGGTGCCGTTGGCCGCCGCGCTCGCGAGCTTTGCGGTCTCGCCGTTGTCCGCCCATGCGGCCGGCATCTTGCCGAACGGCGGCCATTTCGTTGCAGGCGCGGGCTCGATCAGCGGCAACGGCACGTCCTTGACGATCGATCAAACCAGCGGCCGCGGCGTGATCGATTGGTCGCAGTTCTCGATCGGCAGCGGCAATCGAGTCGTTTTCGACAACGGTAGCGGTGCGACGCTCAATCGCGTCACGGGAAGCGATCCGTCCGCGATATACGGTACTTTGTCCGCCACGGGCAGTGTCTATCTGATCAACCCGCAAGGCATCCTCGTTGGCCCGGGCGGCGTCGTCAGCACGGGCGGGCGGTTCGTCGCCTCTACGCTCGATACCTGCAATTGCGGATTCATGAAAGGGCATCCGCTGACGTTCGCAGGCAACTCGAGCGCAAGCATCATCAATCTCGGCACGATTGGCTCCACGGGCGGCGACGTCATGCTGATCGCGGGCAATAGCATCGTCAACGCAGGGCGGATCGCCGCCCCGAACGGTACGGCCGAATTGGCCGTTGGGCAAAGCGTGCTGCTGCACGATTCGTCGACGGGCCGGCAAGTGTTCGTGCAAACGGGCAGCGGCGGCACGATCGAGAACGCCGGCCCGATCGACGGCGCGCAAGTGAGCCTACAGGCCGCCGACGGCAACATTTTCGCGCTGGCGGGCCAGCACACCACGATTCGGGCAACGGGCACCGCCGAGCGCGACGGGCACGTATGGCTCGTTGCCGATTCCGGCATCGTCGCGCTCGGCGGCACGATCGAGGCGACGAACGCCAACGGCAGCGGCGGTACCGTCGACACCAACGGCGCACTGCTTGCGCTCGGGGGCGACGGCGTCGACCCTTTGATCAAAGCCGGCAAATGGAACGTGACTAGCCCGGACCTCACGATCGATGATGCGGCGGCCGCAACGTTCGCTCGAAGCCTGTCCGCCGGCACGTCGATCGATGCCGAGGCGACGGGCGTGCCGCAGGGTGGAATCGGCGATATCGACGTCCTGTCGTCGATTCATTGGACGGGCGCGGCATCGCTGACGCTCGGCGCGTATCAGTCGCTGACGATCGAAGCAGGCGCCAAGCTGAAGAACTGCGGCACCGGCAACTTGACGCTCGATGCCGATACTGCGCGACTCGACAACGGTGGCAGCATCGTCAACAACGGCACGATCGATTGGTCGAACAGCACGGGCATCGTCACCGCGCTCTACGACATGAACGGCATCTACACGCCGGGCACGCTGCTCGCCAATGCGTCTTGGAAGGCAGCGCCTTATAGCGGTCTCGTCACGCAGATCACGGGCTACCAGCTCGTCAATTCGTTAGCAGACCTAACGAACGTGTCGAGCGATCTCGCCGGGAATTACGCGCTCGGCAAAGACATCGACGCAAGCTCGACCACCGACGGTTCGTTCGTTCCGATCGGCAATTACAACACTCCGTTCACCGGGCAGTTCGACGGCCGCGGCTATCGGATCAGTTCGCTCGACTTGGTCCAGATGGTGGCGGGCGGCCCCTACGAGTCGGGGCCCGGCGTGCAATTGGCCGCGCAAGGCTTGTTCGGGGTGATCGGCAGCCAAGGCGTGGTGCGTTATG
The DNA here is from genome assembly GCF_017315725.1 of Trinickia acidisoli. Lineage (NCBI taxonomy): Bacteria > Pseudomonadati > Pseudomonadota > Betaproteobacteria > Burkholderiales > Burkholderiaceae > Trinickia > Trinickia acidisoli. The sequence goes on along the minus strand of NZ_JAFLRG010000002.1, from coordinate 1,086,831 downwards.
TCGGCGTGAGCGGCAGCTCCGTCGGCGAAGGCGGCTATTTTTCGATCGGCCTGCTCGCGGGTGTGAACGACGGCACGATCGTCGGTGCAAATTCGTCGGGCAACATCGATCAGTCCGGAAATCTCGGGGGATACCTCACGACGTCGGGCGGCTTGGTCGGGACGAACGCGGGCACGATCTTGCGTTCGTCGAGCAGTGCGGGTATCGATTCGGCCGGCAATCTCGGCGGCCTCGTCGGCGAGAACGACGGCAAGATCGCGCAATCGTTCGCTACCGGCAACCTCACCGCGGAGCCGTATGCGGGTGGAGCAGGTGGGCTCGTGGGCGGCAACAGCGGCTTGATCACCGAGTCGTACGCGACCGGCAATACGACGCTGGCGTTTTCCTTTTGCCCGGGGCCCGGATGCACTTCGGGCTCGGCGGCCCTCGTTTGGTACAACCTGGGCACGATTACGCAATCGTTCGCCACGGGTCAGGTGACCGACCCGAACGGTATTCCAGTGGCAGGCATCGCATCGATCAACGGCGGCACGATCGGCAGCAATGTCTATTGGAACAAAGATACGACCGGCGCAACGTCGGGCGTGTACTCGGGCACGGCCGTGCTCGCCGCGAACGGGCTGACGAATGCACAGATGAAACAGAGTGCTTCGTTCTCGGGGTACGACTTCGGGCCGAACGGCGTTTGGGCGATGCCGGTGGGCGCAACGCATCCGGTGTTGGCGTGGCAGGTACAGCATTGATACTGCGGAAATCGCGGCGCTCGCGGTACGGAGCGCTTGCCGCGAACGATAACGCGCAGGGTCTTCGACGTGAGCTTCGGAATGGGAACGGTTTCGCCGCTGCAAAGGGAGTAGGCCCTACGTAAAGCCCGGCTTGCTGACGCAAATCTGTCGACCCAAAATCTAGCCTTCCGCGGGCCGGTGCATGCTTGCGCATGCACCGGCCCGTTCGAGGCGCCATGATTCCACGACTGATCGATTCATCAATGGGCGCAGTGGCGGCTCCACCCGCTGCGCCATCTCCCCCCGAGCCGTCTCTCGCCAGTCAGGCCTATGCGGCGATGACGCAAAGCATCGGCCGGAAGCCGGTCGATGCCGGCACGATGGCCGCCGCGGTCAAAGCCGCATGGCGATGCCGCAACGACGATGCGCTTATCGAGGGGCAAGCGGCGGTAACGATTCAAATTCAGTACGACATGGAGCCTGGCGCACCTACCCGAGCGCAGGGCACGGATGCCGTCGATAGCGCGGTGAAAGAGCTCGAAGCCGACCATCTGCCTCTATTGAACGCCGCAACGCTCGCAAAAGTGGAAGCGGCAATGCGCTCTGGAGCTGGGGCGTCGACCGCGGGCGGCGCCGCATTGGTCGGCCCGAGCGATGCATCGAATGGGCAAGCACCGTCGGCATCGTCGATCAAGAACGCAGCATCGCAGTTGAGCGGCTACCTAAACGCGGGCGCTACGCTACCCGAAGCGCTCGCATGCATCTCGACGCAGTATGGGGGAGCCGGTTGCGATCCGCTGACGCTTGCCTGCGCAGCGCTCTTCGTACAAGCGCCGGTATCGATGGAAGGCTACCTGCACGACCCGAGCGGGCCTAGCCCCGTCCGCCTGGCCGCCGCAACGCTGATGAAATACTTCGACGCGCGCACGCTGGACGAGGCCACCCGGTTAATGGCCGCGACACCCCGTGCCGGGGCGATCGACGACCGTGCACTCGCGGCGGCGACCCGCCGACTCGCCGCGGATACGGAGGGTTCGGCGCAATATTCGAGCGATATGAGCGCTTTGCGAGCGGCGCTGGCCGATTCGCTAAACGCATTCGTCGGTGAAAAGGGTATCGCGTGGATCGACGATCCCACTCGTATCGATGCGTGGCTGCAAGGCGAGGCAACCGTGGTTCGGCAGGTCTTGGCCTCGGCCAACCCAGCCGCGCGCGAACGCACGAGCCACGATCTCGGCCTGGCCTTGATCGAACTGCAAACGCTCGCCGCGGTGGCGAACGCAACGCCTGTGCACCAGGCCGGCGAATCGCCGTCGACCCTGCAAAAGGAAACCGATGTCGCGCAAACGATCGAACTGACGACGCAACTCAAAAATTTAGGTGTACTAACGATTGATCCGGCGACCAATCAACTGACCGCACCGGCGAACCCATACGGATTCACGTCGTATAGCGGCGTGGTGAACGTGGACGATTGGACGCTCTACAACGACATCACGCACGATCCGTCGATCGTGAACCTGCAAACCCGCGATGTGAGCGATGTGGTGGGCGAGGCGGGCTCGACGGCGCCTGAATCCGCGCGAAAGGCCGAAGCCGATCTGCGCGCGACGTCGGGGATATTGGCCGAATTCAAGAACGGCGGAGCATTGAATTATCAGGATCTGCTGACAGCCGTGACGCGATCGGCGCCTGTTCAACAGCGCTTCACTGATTTGGCTAGGTCGGTGCACGCTCGACATGCCGTCGACGTGGTCCATGCCGATGCGCAAATTCTGAAAAGCGTAGGCACGCCCGCCGATGCGGATCTCACGCTCGCGCTCTATCAGGAGAAGTTCGAAGCGCGTTTCGAGCACTTGGTTGCCCATGGAACCTGGAACACGGCGGATGGATTGTCCGTTTTTTGGGAACACGATGATGGGCCGCGTTATGCGATGGACGTGGGGGACGCCTACGCCGCACTCGGAGACGCGACTACCCCGGCGGCGCGGACCGCAGCAGGCCACGCTCTGCTGAACGTCGTGAAGACTCGTATGGACGGCAATAGCTTCGTCGTCACAGGAGATGGCGACGAGAAGGACTACGATCTGAATTGGATCGATAAAGACGGTAATCAGGACGTCAATCCTCAATTATTCCAGGACATCGTCACATCAGAGCCGCACTCGCAGACCGCGAAGTTCATCGAGGACGAGCTGCCATCGCTGAACGGCCGGGCATCGGCGGCATCGTCATCATCGACGGCGTCGTCCGCAGTCGGTTACGCCGCGCCGGGTTCGGTCGCCCCGCAGGGCAGCACGCAAATCATCACCTCGCGCGTGGCGCTCATCGATGCACTCGGAAGCGCATACGGCAAGACGCCTGTCACGAACGCGGCGCCGGGTGCGCCGCAATACGACGGCAATGACAAGGTCTACGGCGGCACGACCCTGAACAATCTTGCCGATACGGTACTGGCCTCGCAAAACGTGAGCGCGCCGAGCGAAGCCTCGCCGATCGAAATCACGCTGCTTCCCGTGATGTATTGGAGCGACGCATCCCTATCGAAGGAAAGCGACGATCAACAAAAGAACGCGCAACTTCTGCAATTGATTCAGGTCGATGGGGAGGCGGGGCGCAAATATGTCGGGCCCGCAAGCTCGCAGGCCTTCGACAGCTATGACGCGTGGGTGCAAGACAACGGGCTGGCCAAAGGCACCATGTTGTCGCAGCCGCACCTGACGACCAGCGGCGCCGGTACGCCGGTCGACGTATGGGGCCAAACGGTTACCGGACCGAAGCAGCACGTAAGCAATTGGGACGTGCTGCTTCAAGCCAGCGGAGCGATATTGGGATTCGGCGTGATGGGCGTCGCATCGTTCGTTTCGCCGGAGGCTGACGGGGTGCTTGGGCTGCTCTATGACAGCTCGCAGGTTTACCTCAAGGCGACCTCGGTTTTGCAGGTTGCAGATGCGACGCAGAAGATTGCGATGAATCCCAGCTCATGGCGTGCTTGGACGTCGGGCGCATTGGTTACCGCGTCGAGCATGCTTCAGAACTCGAAGATTCTGAGCAATCTCAAGCTGAATGGGGTGATGCAGGCGTTCGGGGCGACGCCGTCGGAAGATCCTGTCATTGCAGAGATCCTCGAGAAAACGAGCGGCAAGCGCGTGGTCGTTTTCGGCGGCTACTCGGGGTTGGGTTATGCCGATGAGGATGCCGTGGCGAGCGCGTGCGCGCAAGATTTGGAGCGGGAGATCGCAGCCCACGGCGCCGAAAATATCATCGTCGTCGGCGGCGCAACGAGTGACGGCATTGGAGACATCGGATACCGCGTTGCCAAGGACTACTCGATCGATACGCTCGGGATCGTTTCGGAGGAGGCGAGGGCGTTCGGCGCTTCGTCGTATTGCGACTATGTCGTTTATGTGCCCGATCCCGGGCAGACGTGGTCGACGGTCGCGTCGGATGGAATGTCCTATATGGTGACTGTCGCGGCCGATGGGCGGGGTGCCTACTATGCGTATGGCGGCGGCGATATTGCGCGCGACGAACTGGTCGAGGCGCAACAGCGCGGCGTCCCGACGGTCATCCACCCGGAATTCGAACCCAATCCCGAGAAAGTCGCGGCGCGCGTGGCGAAAAATCCCGCTTTCGAGCCCCAACCTATCACTGCCGCGATTCGAAACGGTTTGCTTAGTGCGGGGTAGAGGCGATTGCCAAGGCCAAAACCGAAGCGATTAATGGAGGTTGTCGCGGAAAGGCAAAAAAAGCGGTAGCGTTATTCCCCGTTGCGCGAGTAGGATGCCGAAATAATCGATGTTTTTCTGCCAACGGGGTATCCAATTAGATGAGCTCACTCACTTTATTGAACGAGACCGCTTATGTTGCCCAATTCGTCGTGTTCAACGGCGACCTGATCACCGCTCGTGTGCCAGGCATTGCCCCCGGCGCCCAACTGCAGGTTCCGACGGACAGTACCTACCAAATCACCGCCACGACGATCATCGACGGCAACACGTATTCGACCGCGCCCCTCGACGTTTCCGGAGCGGTCAGCTTCCTTGCGCAGGTCAAGCAGAATCGGCAGCAAGGCACCTATGACTTCGAGGTGCAAATGGGGCCGAGCACGGTTGCCGATCGCATGGAGTTCCAGAAAACGACGATCGGCCCGGTCACCTTCACGATCGCCAAGAACGGTGTCCCCTTGCAGACTGTCGTGGTGACGAACTCATTCGTCACCAAGACGTTGAAATTGAGCGATACGCATGCCGTTTATGCCGTGATCAACGGCGTGACGACGGACACCGTAACGACCAACGACCCAAACGCGACAGTCCGGGCATTGCTCGATACCAGCAACCTGGAGTTTGGCTATTTCACGCTCAGCGTCGACTGATCGGGCGAGCCACTGATCGAGCGGCTCGCCGTTGGGTAATCAATCACGAAGGGGGAAACATGAATCAACTTCCTACGCTGCTTCCTACCAGTGCCGCCGACGAAACCTACGGCGGCGTGACTTATCACATCGGCGGCGAACTCGTGCCGGTTCTGTCGGTCGACGTATCGAAGCAACCCGTGTACTTCGAACACCATATCCTGCTGTGGAAGAATTCGACGGTCCGAATCGGCTTGAAGCCGCTCAAGGGCGCCGTCAAGCGCATGATGGCGGGTATTCAGGTGTTCGTCACCGAAGCGAGCGGGCCCGGCATCATTGCCTTCAGCCGTGACGGCGCGGGGCACATCGTGCCGATCCATCTTGCGGCGGGGGAAGAGCTGCACGTGCGCGAGCATCAATTCCTGGCGGCCACCGCGAGCGTCGATTACACGTTCGAACGCGTGCGAGGCATCAGCAACATGCTGTTCGGGCAGAGCGGCTTTTTCATCGACAAATTCCGCAGCCACGCGGCCGATGGCGTGCTGTGGGTGCACGGCTACGGGAATGTCTTCGAGAAGATGCTCGCGCCCGGCGAGACGATCGACGTCGAGCCCGGCGGCTGGCTTTATAAAACGCCGGACCTGCGGATGGAAACCGTCGTCGATCGACTGACGAGCGGCCTGTTCGGCGCGGGCGTGAACTTCATCGTCAATCGCTTTACCGGGCCAGGCCGCGTCGGCATTCAGTCGATGTACGTCAACTACGCGAGCGCAGACAACTGAGACCGGATCGCGCGCGCAAGTTGCTTGCGCGCATCGCGGTTTTGCGCACATTACATCACGTTGTGATATATATGGAGCCATTGGCCACGGACGGTCCGGCCTCCCCCAAGAGGAAGTTCATGAGTGAGAACAAGGGCGATTTCGCGACGGATGTCAGGCTTCTGCGCATTAGCGCGATTGCTGCCGCGGGTGGCGCACTGAGTACGATTGCCGCGGATTTTCTTCTGCACCTGATTCGTCTGTTCACGAATCTGTTCTTTTTCCAGCAGGTTTCGTCTGCAAACAACTCGCCGTCGCACAATGCGCTCGGACTGCTCGTCATTGCGATGCCCGTGATCGGCGGCCTGTTGGTGGGCCTGATTGCCCGGTACGGTTCGGAGCAGGTCCGCGGCCACGGCATACCGGAGGCCATCGAGGCGATCCTGTTCGGCAAAAGCAAGATGTCGCCGAAAGTGGCGATACTCAAGCCGCTCGCCTCGGCGATCGCGATCGGTAGCGGCGGCCCGTTCGGCGCGGAAGGCCCGATCATCATGACGGGCGGCGCGATCGGGTCGCTCATCGCGCAGTACTTCCACTTGTCCAGCGCCGAGAGAAAGGCACTTTTGGTGGCGGGAGCCGTGGCGGGCATGACGGCGGTTTTCGGTACGCCCGTTGCTGCCGTGCTGCTCGCGATCGAGCTGCTGCTGTTCGAGTTGCGGCCACGTAGCCTCTTGCCGGTCGCCATCGCCTGCGCGGTGGCGGGTTTCACGCGGCCGCTGCTGTTGGGATCGGGGCCGTTGTTTCCGCTGCATACCTTGCCGCTTGGTCCGATCGGCCTCTTGTCGTCGGCCATTGCGGGCCTGATCGCGGGTGCGTTGTCGTGGGGGTTATCCACGTCGCTCTACAAAATGGAGGACGCATTCGGCAAACTGCCGATCCATTGGATGTGGTGGCCTGCGTTGGGCGCGGTCGCCGTCGGCATCGGCGGCTATTTCCAACCGAGAGCGCTCGGCGTCGGCTATGACGTCATCGGCGACATGCTGCAGGGACACCTCTTGTTGAGCGCCGTGATTTCGATCGTCGTGGTCAAGGCGATTATCTGGGTCGTCGCGCTCGCTTCGGGCACGTCAGGCGGTGTGTTGGCGCCGCTGCTCATGATGGGCGCAGGCATAGGCGCCATTGCCGCGCCTTATATGCCGGGGGGAGAGCCGGCCGTCTGGCCGCTCATTTTCATGGCCGCGGCGCTCGGCGGCATGATGCGGGCACCCATCATGGCGGCAGTATTCGCGTTCGAACTCACCGGGGATGCGAACGCCTTGCTTCCGCTGCTCGCGGCGGCGGCGGTGGCCTACGGCTTTACCGTCATGTTCATGCGCCGCTCGATCCTGACGGAAAAGATCGCACGCCGCGGTTATCACATCTATCGCGAGTACAGCATCGATCCGCTCGAACGGCATTACGTCGAGGAAGTCATGACGCGTACGGTCGCATCGATCGATGCGAAAACGCCGATCGCCGACGTATTGGGAACCTATTTCGGGGCAAAGCAGAAGTTTCGCGCTTATCCCGTCGTCGCCTCGGGTGCGCTCATCGGGATCGTGGACCGGGCGCTGCTCGATCGCGCTGCCGCCGAAAACCGCACCGCCGCACTCGGCACGTTGTTCGGGCGGACGCCGCCCGAGATCGCGCTGCCTGGCGAGACTTGCAGAAACGTGGCCGCACGCCTGGCGACCAAAGGGCTCGATCGCGTTCCGGTAGTCGAGGACGAGAAGACGTATCGCCTGGTCGGCATCGTATCGCGGCACGACTTACTCAAGCCGTCGACGTCCGTGTTTGCCGAGGAACGGGAGGTCGAGCAGTTCCGTCACGTTCGAATTTTCGGCCACGCGAGCGCTGTGCCGGACGAGGGGCACGAGAGCGGGCCCGGCGAGCGCCCCAGTTTCGTCGTGAAAAGAGCCTCCGTGCAACAAAGGGAAGAATCACCGAGCACGGAAGATTAATCGAGCGGCCCATTCGCGGGCCGTTTCAGTTGTTTCGTCGGGCGATCGCCGTGCCATAGCGCATCGCAGCGCACCACAGCGCACCACAAAAGTGCTGTCGAATCTGACTTTTGTGTAGGGACGCCCGACCCTCCCTCAAATATGCTTTCTCCATCGAGATGACGCATCCGGCGCGAGCCGGACGCCTCGCTTCGTCTCGTCTCATGCGTAGGTGAGCCTTCGATTCGTCATTGAAGACGATCGCGCACCAGCAAAGCAGCATCAGAAAAATATCGCATTTCTTCACGCTCGGTCCGCATCATTCAGGAGACAAATCACTGTGCGCTTCAACAAGTTAGTTAAAAGCGTTTTGCCGTGCATCGTCGCCGTCGGCGCCTGCACGTTCGTGCTTGCCACGGCCGGTGCGGCAACCGCAACGAAGGGCGTCCTGTTGCTCAATCGCGTCGGCCCCGTCACGTCCGAACTGTACGTCGCCAATGCGGACGGCAGCGGCGAACACCGCCTGCTCCCGACGGACGGCTTCGACTATCACGCGTCTTTCTCCAAGGACGGACAGTGGATCGTCTTCACTTCCGAACGCGCCGGCTTGGGCGAAGCGGACATCTATCGCGTCCAGGTCGACGGCACGCATTTGCAGCGCCTGACCGATCACATCGCGGTCGACGATGCCGCCGTGTTTTCGCCGACGGATCCGAACACCATTGCATTCGTTTCGTCGCGCCGCGGCAAGGCGAGCTTCGGCACGACGAACATTTGGACGTTGAACATCAAGACGGGCACGCTGCACAACGTCACGGGCGCGTTGCCGTTCGATGCGAGCAAGCCGCATAGCTATTTCCGGCCCTCGTGGTCGCCTGACGGCAAGTGGCTCGCGCTGTCGTCCGACACCGGCAGCGATTGGCGCGGCCACAACCTGCCGGTCGGCTGGGAGCGCACGCAGGAAACGAGCATTTATGTGATCCGACCCGACGGTACGGGCTGGAGAAAGATCGCCAGCAAACCGGGCTATGCCGAAGGCTCTCCCTCGTGGTCCCCCGACGGCAAGCGCGTCGTCTTCTATGAAACGCCGGTGGAATCGACTTGGGGCGCGCATCGTCCCGAGTTGATCGACAAGGTCAGCTCGCAAATCGTATCGGTGGATGTTTCGACCCTGGCCCGCACCGACTTGACATCGAGCCCCGGCTTCAAGGTGTTTCCGCAGTATCTGAGCGATACGAACGTCGCATACCACGTCAAGGGCGGCCACACCGAGGGCATCTATACGACCGCCGGTACGTTCCGCTCGACGGCCAATACGGGCATCCGCTCGCCGCACTATTCGGCGGACGGCACGAAGATGGTCTACGAGAAGATCACGATGCGTCCGGCCCGCGCGAACGGTACGCCGCTGTTCAGCTTCGATCCCGCGTGGAAGTACACCTACATCGACGTTTTCCCGCAACTGTCGCGGGATCAAAAGCAGTTGGTGTACACGGAGAAAGCGGTCGGCTCTTCCATCGCCATCATGAACGCGGACCTCACCGGCTATCGGCGCATCTATGATTCGTCGACGAGCGGTCTCGATCCGCACATGATTGCCGCGGGATTGGCCGGTGCGTTCTATCCGACGTGGTCGCCCGATCGCAAATGGGTGGCGTTCGGTCTCGGTGATTGGTTCTTCACGCGCGGCGCCGGCCCTGGACGCATTGCGCGCATCAAGACGGACGGCAGCATGAACAGTCATCCGGAATTCTTGACGGATGGTTCGATCAATGCCGGTTTCCCGAGCTACTCGCCGGACGGCAAGAAGATCGTCTATCGCGTGTGGAGCGAAAAAGAGAAGGGCCTGCGCATCCTCGATCTCGACACGCGCAAGACCACGGTGCTGACGACTGATCCGGACAACCTTCCGAACTGGTCGCCGGACGGCACCAAGATCGTGTTCACGCGCAAGATCGTCAATCCGACCGATCCGAACAAGTTCAACTTCGACGTGTTCACGATCAAGCCGAACGGTAAGGATCTGAAGCGTTTGACGACGGACGGCTCCAATCAAGGTCATGCCGTGTGGACGTGGGACGGCCGCATCGCCTACAGCTCGGGCAGCTACGGCTTCCGGGACGAGCTCTCGCTGTACGACGACAGCTTCCAGCCCGACGGGCAGAACTGGGTGATGAATGCCGACGGCTCCGATCCGCATGCGATCACCGATACGTTGTGGGAAGAGGCCATGCCTCTCTTCATCCCCAACAAGAAATGATTCATTGACGGCATCGACGTGACGGCGGCGCTGTGCATTCGCACAGCGCCGTTTTTATTCCGAGGGTGGGTGAAGAATGAAACTGGTTCATCAGCTTCCGCTGGCATTGGGCGCTGCCTTGCTGCTTGCCTCCGCGGCAGGCTTGTTTGCGGTATTTCAAATGAACGAGGCCGCGGATACGTATCGGCGGCTCATCGAGGTCAACGGTGCCCAGGCGCGCCAGGTGACCGACGCGATGATCGATTTCAAGAATCAAGTGCAGAACGGAAAGGATATCTTGCTGCGAGGCAAGGACCCGCGGGACTACGAAAAGTACTGGGGGGCCTTTCAGAAATTCGAGCAGTCCGCACAGAACACGACGGAAAAGCTAGCACTCGAACTGCCGCCCGGCGAAGTACGTTCGCAACTCGAGCGATTCGACGCGATGCACGCGCAGATGGGGCAGGCGTTTCGCAAAGCCCTCGGCGACTTCAAGGCATCGGGATTCGATATCGCCGTCGGCGACCGCGAGATCGACGGCCTCGATCGCGATTCGGTGATCCTGCTTCGCGTGACCGCCGACAAGATCGTCGAGCAGACGCGAGCCGCCGACGCCGAAGCGAAGGAAAAGCAAGAGCGTGCCGCGCTTTGGAGCTTCGGTGCGATGGCGCTCACATTGGTGGCAGGGATAGCGGGCGGCATTGTGTTCTCGCGCTCGATTACGCGCAAGCTCGGCGGCGAGCCCGACGATGCACGCGACGCGGCACGGCAGATCGCAACGGGCAATCTCGCCGTGGACCTGCATCTGCGGCCCGGCGATACCGATAGCCTGATGGCCGCGATGAAAGACATGGCCGATTCGCTCGCGCGGATCGTGGGGCAAGTGCGTCACAGCAGCGATGCGATTGCGTCCGGTTCGTCGCAAATCGCCTCGGGCAGTGCCGACCTCAGCCATCGAACCGAAGAGCAGGCGAGCGCACTGCAGGAGACCGCAGCCTCGATGGAGCAATTGAGCTCGACGGTCAAACAGAACGCCGACAACGCGCGCGAAGCGAGCGAGTTGGCGACGGGCGCTTGCTCCGTTGCGGTGAAAGGCGGCGAAGTGGTGGGCCAGGCCGTGGAGACGATGAAGGGCATCAAGGAGAGCGCGCGCAAGATTGCCGACATCATCGGCATCATCGACGAGATCGCGGCCCAGACCAACATACTGGCGCTCAATGCGGCTGTCGAAGCGGCTCGCGCGGGCGAACAGGGTCGAGGCTTCGCCGTCGTCGCCAGCGCGGTTCGCACGCTCGCCCAGCGCAGCGCGCAAGCGGCCAACGAGATCAAGGCGCTGATCTCGGACAGCGTCGAGCGCGTCAATGACGGTACCGCGCTCGTCGACGGTGCCGGCGTGACGATGACCGAGATCGTCGGTGCCATTCAGCGCTTGGCCGTCATCGTGGGCGAGATCAGCAGTGCGAGCGCCGAACAGAGCATCGGCGTCGAGCAGGTGGGCCAGGCAGTGGGCCAGATGGATCAGACCACGCAGCGCAATGCCGCGCTCGTGGAGGAAAGCGCGGCCGCAGCCGAAAGCCTCAAGCGGCAGGCTGCGCAACTCGTCGATTCGGTGGCGAAGTTTCGGCTTTGAAGGTTGGACGCAATACGCAAAATCATGGGGCCGAGCGCGAAACACGCGGCGACGCCCCATCTGCTTTTTGAGCGGTTAGTTGTTGCCCGCGCCGATCGAGCGGTTTGCTTCGACTTCTTGCGAGACCGTCAATGTTTCTCGGTGTGCGAGGGTAGGGAACAATTTAGTCCAAAGCAGCACGATCAGCACCGTGCCCGTGGCGCCGATCAGGACCGACGGTACCGCGCCGAACCAGCCGGCCGTGACGCCGGATTCGAATTCGCCGAGTTGATTGGATGCGCCGATAAAAATTGAATTGACGGCACTGACGCGCCCCCGCATGTCGTTCGGCGTATCGAGTTGAATCAGCGATTGCCGCACAACGACGCTGACCATGTCGAATGCGCCTGTCAGCGCGAGCGCTGCGCACGAGAGCGCGAACGAACGGGATAGTCCAAAGATCAACGTAGACACGCCGTAAAGCGCCACCGACGCGAGCATCATCTTTCCCGCGCGCCGCTCGATCGGATGATGCGCGAGATACAGCGAGACCACCAACGCGCCCACGGCCGGCGCCGAGCGCAACAATCCGAGCCCCCACGAGCCGACATGCAGGACGTCTCGTGCAAAGATGGGCAACAGGGCGGTGGCTCCGCCGAACAACACGGCGAGCAGATCGAGCGAGATGGCGCCGAGTATTTGCTCGCGTTTCCAAATGAACTCGATGCCGGCGAGCAGGGTGCCCAGCGTCACCGGTGGACGCGGAGCACGCTCGGTGCGGTGGTTGATCAAGACCATCATGGCGGCGGCAAAGAGGCACATTGCGGCGCATGCGCTATAGACGAGGCCGGCCCCCGCCACGTAGAGGAAGCCGCCGATCGCCGGGCCCACGATGGTCGCGAACTGCGAGCCCGCCGAATTGATGGCCAGCGCTTTGGGCAATGCCGACAGCGGGACTAGCGTAGGCAACAGCGCTTGCTGCGTCGGGTTCTGGAATGCTCTGGCCGTGCCGAGCGCGCACGAGGCGAGCAAGAGTACGTCGCGCCCGAGCCAGCCGCCCAGTGTGCCGGCCGTCAGCGCCAACGCGACTGCGCATTGGCCGATCTGGCAGCCGATGAGCACATAACGGCGATCGTAACGATCCGCGACTTGCCCAACCAGCAGGCACAGCGCGAGTGCGGGCACGAATTGCGCCAAGCCGACCAGGCCGAGGTCATAGGCGCTGTGCGTCAAGTCGTACATCTGCCAGCCGACGATCACCATGAGCATCTGGGTGGACATCGTCATCGCCATGCGGCTGAGAAAGAAAAACCGGAACGATGAAAGCTGGAGAACGCTATTGTTCATTTAGAAGGACGTGCCTTGATACGGAAACACATTGCCGGTGCATGCACGCCATGGGGAAATGCGTAAGCGATCATCGACAACCCGAGATATGGGCCGCCAATGATCGCATATATCAGGCAATCGAATCAGAAATGAATTTCGGCCATCAACATCGGCGTCGACGTGATCGTGCCGGTTGTTTCGGTCGTGGGCGTGCCGTACATGTGGTACCAGTATTCATACCCGACACCGGCGTAGATCGTGCGCGGATGGCCCGCAAACGAGCCGACATCCGCAAGCAAGGAGACGCGAGTCAAGAATTCGGTCGTCGTCTGCACACCGAAACCGTCAGGTCCTTTGGGCCCGGTGAGGCTGGCGAGACCGCGGAAGACGAGCGGCACGGGGCCTACTCTGAACGGATAGAGCCACGAACTCTCGACGTGCCATGCCGCGTGGAAATGCACGTCGGTTTCCGTGATGCCGTTGTGATTGCTCTCGGTGCGCATGCCCGCGGTGACGTTCCAATAGCCGTGCGGTATGTTGAACTCGATCGTGGGTCCCAGCACGAGCATGCGAGCGCGTTCGGCGTAGGCATCGTTCTTGGTGCCGAACTCGTAACCGACCGTCATTCCGTAGTCGCGAATGAAGCCGTAGCCGAGATAGCGCCCGAAGATCTTGCCCGCGCTGAGCTCGACACGCCCGACGCTGTAGATTTCCTGCGCCCCGCCATTCGAGGGGCCGCCGGCTTCCGGATTGGCCGCGTTGGACACGAGGTAATCGACGTTGAATGCATAGCTGCCGTACTTGAAGCCGCCGACGGAAGTGAGAGATCCGATGTTCTGCACCACCGACGACGGCACGCCCGGGTAGTGGAAATCATTGCTCCAGCGATAGCCGATGTAGGTATCGTTCCAATCGGCCGGCGGTTGATCGGCCGTGCCGACGGTTTGAGGCGGTGCGGCGCCGTTGGGCGATGCCGATTGCGTCTGGGGAGGCGCGGACGAGTTCGGCGCTGTGAGGACTTCCGCGTAGCTGAATTCGGCCATGCAGCAGAAGATGGCCAAGCCGAGAGCTGGCTTGCGCAAAGCAGCCATCGATAGATTTCTCATGTCTCCGTCCAAAGTGGATTTATTTGATCTGAACGACGTGGTCGTATAGCGACTTTCGTTGAAGTCTCACCGTCGACGACCGCTCTACAACGCGATGCAGCGGGTGCTGTCGTGGTGTAACGGATGCTATGTGACCCGCTCGTGTATGCCTCTACACAAAAGTCACATTCGCTGGCACTTTTCTGCCGCGCGCTAAGTGCGTGCCGACGTAGCCGCAAGGAGGCGGCCAATAAAGATGCGTTTGCGCCGACTCAATCTGTAGACTAATATCGTCGCAAAACGTCAGCGCGTTTCGCTTGCCTCACAACCATCGCACTTACTACAGGAGACCTTCATGAGCGACCCATATATCGGTGAAATTCGGATGGTGAGCTTCAAGTTCGCGCCATACGGTTGGGCACTCTGTCAAGGGCAATCGATCCAGGTGAGCCAGAACCAGGCTCTTTACGCGCTGATCGGCAATCTTTACGGCGGCACGGCGCCGGTCAACTTTCAGTTGCCGAATTTCTCGGGTCGAAGCCCGGTAGGGACGGGGACGGGACAAAATCTGACGCCGATGTCGTTGGCCGACACGGGTGGTGCGGAGGACGTGCAACTGACGACTCCGCAAATGCCATTGCATAACCATACCGCGGCGATATCGGCCTCGGGCTCGTCGGTGCAAATCGGTATTCCCGCAACCACGGCTTCGACGAACCTACAAGCTGCGCCGGGCACCAACACCGTTCTTGCGGCGGGCATGGCGAGTGCGCATCCGACGACGCAATACAGTACCGATACGCCGAATACGACGCTGGCACCTTTCGATGCACCGGCGAAGATCAGCGTCAATTCACTCACGATCGGCAACACGGGCGGCAATACGCCGGTCGACGTTCGCAATCCCTATCTCGCGACGAATTTCGTGATTGCGTTGACGGGTATCTATCCGACGCCTGACTGAAAAAAGAAGCGCGTGAACGCTTGAAAACCATTCATTTTCATTGCATGAGGACATAGCAGCGCGATGACCATTCCGACTCGAACCCAGTTGACCGCTTCGCTCGGCCACACCTTCATGTTTTCAGGAGCGGGCGACTGGGCCGTTGCGGCGAAGCTCACCGACGTGCGCGACGGCATTCCGATGGACGAGAACTACGTGTGTTATTCCGCGATTTTCGAAATGCCGGCGGACGTGAATCTTCCGCAGAACGTCTATCGTATTGCTTCGTCCACGGGCGACGCATGGGAGTTGCTCGTTACGCCTTATCGGCCGACTGCCGAAGGCAAGCCGGTGATGGGGGCGGTATTTCACTGCCTGGCAAGCACGGTGGAATGACGTCGTGGTTCGCGCCCGAGATGAAGTGTCTTAGCTTCATCTCGGGCGGCATTCTCCTCGCCTGAACCTCCTTCACGACGCCGACGATCCGTCGCGCGCCGATTCGACTCTTCCCTATTTGTCGACCAGCGCCTACCGAAAGGAATGGCTTCGCCTGCGCTCGCGTACCTTTGCGCAACGTGGTTGCAAATTAAAACTTCATCGATTACGATGGTCTTGGTTTCATGTTAAAACCAAGACCGGTTGCTGGCACGACCGGCCCGCAAACATCGAATTGGGAAGAACGACCCATGGATATTTCCTACACTCGCTCTAGTCGAAACGTCATCGCATTGACGGCTATTTGCTTCGCACAGTTGATGTTCGCGCTGGAAATTTCGAGCGTGCCGGTGATATTGGCAACGCTCGAAAAGGTGCTTCATGCCGATTTCAAGGATCTGCAATGGATCATGAACGCCTACACGATCGCTTGCACGAGTGTGCTCATGGCGGCCGGTACGCTGGCGGACCGATTCGGCAGAAAGCGGATGTTCATCATCAGCTCGTCGGTGTTCGGCATCGCCTCGCTGATGTGCGGCCTCACCCATAGCGCGCCGTTGCTGATCGCCGGCCGATTCGTTCAAGGCATAGGCGGCGGGGCGATGCTCATCTGCACCATCGCGATCCTCTCGCATCAGTTCAAGGAGGGCGCGGAGCGCGTCAAGGCCTTCGGTATCTGGGGGATATTTCTGGGCTTCGGCCTAGGTTTCGGGCCGATGATCGGCGGCGCAATCGTCGCATTGTCCGGCTGGCAATGGGTTTTTCTGATTCACGTTCCGCTCGCCGTATTGACCTTGGCGCTGGCGTTCGGCAGCGTGGAGGAGTCGAGCGACCCCGATGCCAAGAAGCTCGACATCCTGGGCATCGTCACGCTCTCGCTGGCCGTGTTCGGACTGACTTACTACATCACGCAAGGCGCCGAGATCGGATTCGTGAGCCGCGCCGCGCTCTCCATCATCGGCGCAACCGTCGTCGGCTTCATCGCATTCGTACTCGTCGAGCGAATCAACCCGCATCCGATGTTCGATTTCTCGGTGTTCCGAATCAGAAGGTTTTCCGGTGCGATCATGGGCTCGGCCGGCATGAATTTCAGTTTCTGGCCGTTCATCATTTTCTTGCCGATCTTTTATCAGAGCGGGCTTCATTACGACGTCGTCACGGCGGGCTTTTCATTGCTGGCC
Source organism: Trinickia acidisoli (assembly GCF_017315725.1). Classification (NCBI taxonomy): domain Bacteria; kingdom Pseudomonadati; phylum Pseudomonadota; class Betaproteobacteria; order Burkholderiales; family Burkholderiaceae; genus Trinickia; species Trinickia acidisoli. The sequence continues at coordinate 1,070,188 of NZ_JAFLRG010000002.1, read as the reverse complement.
TATACGTTGCCGACGCTCGCGATTCCGCCTTTGGCCGAACGCCTTTCGCATCGGTATCAGCCGGGCACGATCATTCCGCTCGGCTTGTTCACGATCGGCTTGGGGTTTCTCTTGATGCGCTTCGGCGCGACGGCTTCGATGGCGAGCGGCTGGACGATGCTGCCGGGTTCGCTGATTGCCGGCATCGGGCTGGGCCTGACCAACACGCCGACGACGAACACGACCACGGGTTCCGTGCCTTCCAACCGTGCCGGGATGGCCTCGGGGATGGACCTGAGCGCGCGCTTGATCAGCCTCGCGATCAACATTGCCCTGATGGGGTTCGTGCTCGTGGCCGGCATCGCCGATCATCTGCGCGACGCTTTGGCCAACGTATTGAGCGCCGCCGATCTGCAATCGCTGGCCGAACGAATCGCCGGCGGCGGCACGGTGGAATCGCTCGGCCAGCACTTTCCGATGCTGCTTCAGGCCGACCCGTCCGGGGTCGTCGTGCATGCCGCGTTGCTGGAGGGGTTCAGTTGGCTGATGCTGTACGGCGGAATCAGCGTCTGGGTTCTGGGTGCGATCAGCTTCATGATCTTTTCGCCGAGCAAGACGCAACGTTAGCCGCACCGTATTGGCGGGCGCAGGCGGGCAATCGACAGCGTATGGCGCGCCCTGTTTGTTTCGCCGCGGAACTAGTTTTATACTGCGACCAGTTGCTCCGCCGTTTCGCACGGCCCTATTGTTCGAAGTCGCGGCGCGTTTACATGAAACTGGAGGGCCGCGATGGTCAAGCGAACAAGTCATAAGGAAGCGCCTTGTGCCATTGCAAGGCCCTTGGACGCAATTGGAGACTGGTGGTCTCTGCTGATCGTTCGTGATGCCTTCAATGGTTTGGAGCGTTTTGGAGAGTTCCAGAAAAGCCTCGGTCTTGCCAAGAACATCTTGAGCGCACGGCTTCACAATCTGGTCGATCACGGCATTCTGGAGATGGCCCCTGCATCTGACGGCAGCGCTTATCAAAAGTACGTGCTGACTGAAAAGGGCAAGGGGCTGTTTCCGCTACTCGTCGCATTGAGGCAGTGGGGCGAGACGTATTTTTTCGAGCCCGGAGAGGATTACGTGAGCCTCGTCGACAAGCGGCAGCGATTGCCTGTGAGGCGTCTCGAACTGCGCTCCCAGTCCGGCCGGCTGCTGGGCCCGGACGATACGATCGTGATCGATGTCGACGGAGGAGAGTGGGACCCTCGCGCCGAACATTCGCAAGAGGCCAATCGTTATAGGTCCGGTTGAGCCGATTCTTGTGCGATGTCTCTAAGTGGTTGTGTACACAACTAATTTGAGGCATCGCGGGTCGTAATAAAGCCGGTGCCCTCTGATCAATACCGCTACGCGGTTTCCACACCCAAATGCCGGCGCACTGCCGCGTAGTCATAAAGCTCGTCTTTCATGGCCGAAATGGTGTTGGCTCGGCGCGCGTCCGGCGGTGGGTTTCGTTGGAGTCCCGCTTGTCCGAGCGCGTCGAGCGTGTCGCGTAACTGACGCTTGGCGAGCCGCAACTCGCCTCGCGGCCACCATTTCGCGCGTACCAAGTTCGTCAGGCCCACGGGCCCGCTGACCAAGCCATGTCGAACGGCGCGGCCGAGCAATCTGAGTTCGTCCCACGTCGAATGAACGTGCTTGCGATAGCCCGCGGTCGTGCGCAAGTCCACGCGCCGGTTTCCTGCCTCGAATACCCAACGCGCCTCATGCAAGCGTGTTTGCAGCGGGCTTACATGGGTTTGCGACAGCACCTTCTTGTTGTCGGCCTTGGTCATGCGAACTTCGCCGGTGGCCGCCGTGAATACCGCGCCGCCTCCGATGCCCGCGGTGAGCGTGCCTGCTTCATCGGACGGGTGCAGGTGATGCGTTTGATGACCCTGTGCATCGGTGATGTATGACGAATCGGTTGCCGTGATTGCATCCATGATCGGCAGAGCAGTGCCCGTCGATACGCCGGCGTGGAAGGCTTGGACATAGCGCTGCACGATTTGCGCGCTTTCTCCGGGTTTGCGCATGCGGGCACGACGATTCGCTTTCTCGAGCTGTTTCAAATCGTCCAGGCAGCGGCCGATGAGGCTGTCCTGGGGGATGGCAGCCCATTGCGCCGGGTCCAATGATTCGAATTGTGCCGCGTGCTGCTTGGCAAGTTCGATCTGCTCGGTCAGTTGCGCTAACTGCGCGCGATGCGGCATCAGTGCGCGCACCGGCGTCGTGCCGCTCGATTCCATTGCGCCAACTTTGCGCTCCAACTCCGCATGCTGCTGCACCCATTCGCCGAGCGCATCTTCGTATACTTCGCGAACCGCGGCGATTTGCACTTCGGGTTGCGTCATGAAGGACCGTCTGAGCGCGGCTTCCGAAACATGCTCGGGCCGCAAATCCTTGAAGTGGATGCGTGCTGCGCCTGCGGTCAAGAAGTCTCCCCACTTGGTGTTGGCGCGCAGGTTATAGCGATGCTTGTTGCGCCGTTCGTCGAGGTAGCCCGCGCCCCATTGCATCGGTACGGTGGCTGCCAATATGGCGGGCCCCGCGATTTGCCCGACGACGGGCACGGTTGCCGTCACGACGGTGCCTGCGACACCCACGCCGTTTACGGCCATGCCCCAGCCCTTGCTGTAGGTTTGCGTTCTATTCAGGCCGATTCGGCGGCGGTATTGCCGATCCGCCGTGTCGTGCAACGCAAGGAACGCGTCGATCATGGGGCCGATCGCTTCGGCCCCGACAGCGTCCGATTGCGCCGCCTCGCGAAACTGATTCGTCGCGTTGGTTAGCTCACCGCGCTGTGTCCGAAGCGATCGGACGATCGTCGCCAGGTCGGGGCTTCTTTCGATTTGCGGTGCCACGACGGGTTGGCCGCCCACGCGTTTGAAGGCTTCCTTGACGTCGGTGACCGATCGAAGGGTTCCGGTCAAAGCAGGATTGACGATGTTCGGCGGCAGTTCGTGCGCCAGTACTTTGATCGCTTTTTTAGCAGCTTTCAGGGCGTGCTCGGCACCTGGAATGGTGGAGACTCCGCCGGTGGCGGCCGCGGCCGCCAATGTGGTCACGCGGCCTGCAACGCTGTGTAGTCCCTCGTATAGCCCAGCCTTGTGAAGACCTTGTTTATACAGTTCGACGTCGATGTTCAGCGCGGTCAACAAGTGGTGTTGAGCGAGGTCCGTCAACTGGGTTCTCGTATAGTGCTCGGGGTGTGCTTGGACGTCCGCGATGAGTTCGTCCGCCGATACGGCGGCCAATTCCGCGAAGCGCCGCCGTGCCGCGCCTCTTTTCGGCAGCCGGGGCGCGAAGCGGGCCCATTCGTTTTTCTCGCAAAAAACTTCGGCGGCGCATCGCAGCTTGACGGCGGCAAGTGCGCGCTCTAGATCGAGCGGGCGCCGGGTGGCAGATAGGTAATCGTCGAGCAATTGGCGCCGTCGGGCGGCCGGCGCCGGTGTGCCTTCCTCCTCGCCACGTGGCGGCGCCACGAATGCATGGTTTTCCGGTATGGCGTTGACGGACGAGGTCCGAGAGGCAAATGAAATCTCCCGCGCGATGCTGCGTTCTTGCGAGATTCTCGGCGCATCGAACGTATTCGATGATTCGGTTGAAAGTCGCGAGACGGCGCTGCTAAAAGATTCTGCCGCCACATCGGAGTCCGTTCTTGCTGTAATGCGACGCGATGCGCTCGGGCTCGCATCGGAGACGAGCAGCGTTGCCGTGCGCGGTGGTGCGCTCGAGCCGCTCGTTCCTACCTGTTGTCGCCAGGGCCGCAAGTCCGAGAACTCGGCACTTGCCGCGGGTGCTTCGGCGCGTAAGCGGACAGAAGGAGTGCGCGGAGAGACATTCCGAGGTTCTGCAGAATTCGATGAACCTACAGCGCCGGTAGAGATTCGTTTGCTTTCCATATAAGTGATTGCCAAGAGTAGGTTTTGATACGCGGCTACCGGGCCGTGATACATCGAAACGGCTCGGTGTTCGCGCTGTAGCTCGACCTTAGTGGCAGTCGCTTTAGTGATTACCCTTGCAAACGAAAAATGAGCGAAAAGGATGAAAAATTCGCTCTGAACTTATTGCATAGACATGAGGAAATGTGCTTATGAATTTTTCTGCGAACGACGATCGCAAATACTGATAAAGAAATAAAGCGTCGGCAGCACGATGAATGGCGGGGCAGCTGCATGAAGACGTGAGCGGCGCGGGTATTCATCGGCCTGGCTCTTTGGCTTGCCGAGCAAGTTGACGAAACACTTGAGTCCCACGACCCGGCATTTCGAAGTAGATGCGCTCATCGTGGTGCAAATCGATGATCTGAAATGCTCCGTTTGGATGGAAGATGACGGCGTGAGAGAGCAGCGTGATGCAAATCGATCCGTCGGCATGAAGAACGGCCGACGGATCGGATAGCTCGGGCACCGTCCACCCCGATAGGTTGGCTCTTGCCATTGCGTCGATGATTTCCGCGCGTGCCTGCGCTGGGTTCGGGGGGGCAGGGCTGATCTTGCCCAGTTCGCGGCGCAGCCGATGCAGGCGACGGGTTGTTTCCGGTTTGCGCGCAAGGCAGATGCGGCTTAGGTCGCGCGGTTGTTGTTGCGCCAGGCTCGGCCTCAGTTCCGCGAGTCCATGGGCGGCTTGTAACGGTTTCGCCGGCGCGGGCGAAGCGGCAACGGCCTCGCTGTCCGAGGCATCTGCCGCGGAGAGCATGGCCGCACCGCGCATGCTGATGTTGACGTTCATATTTGAGTTATCGACTGCGAAACGATCGTCAGGTGCGGCTGCGCCGACGATCGTGTACGGCGACCTCTCCGTCGCCGCGAATACTTGTGCTTACGTGAATGTCAGCACTTGCTGAGCACGCGCATCATTGCGCGCGTAAGTCAGGCCGACGATACCGTTGACGCCGACTTGCCGACCTTCCTGCTCGACCTGCAGGCTGGTCAAGAAGCGGCCCTCGCGGTACTTCTGATCGGTGTGAATCGCGTCGATTTCCTGACGTGCCGCATTGGCCGTGTCTTTGTTGCCGGCCCGATCGGCCATATAGGCGGCAGCGCGCAGCTTGTTCGCGGTGTCGACGTTGCCGCCGAATTCCGTATAGAGCTGCGGGGTCGACGTCAAATCTTTCTGCTTCAGGTAGTGATCGACGAACTTGATCAACTGCGCCTTTTCACGGGCGACTACGTTCTCGCGCGCCTGGCCACCGGCGTTGTATTCCTTCGCGAAGTACTGTTTGGCTTTTTCCTCGGCATATTTGTCGACGTTTTGCCCGAACTCTTGCAGGAACGAAATCGGCGCTTGAAACGTACGCGTCGAAAAACTCGTCGGCAGTTCCTTGCCGTCTTGCATGATCTGCACGCGCCGATCGGCGACGCCGAAGCGGAAGAACTGCGCCGAGCCCGAGAGGAACGGAGCCACCGACGTCATGACCGAAGCGCCGGGATCGCCAGGGTCGGTTTGAATCTCGTCATAGCCGTTCAAGCCCGCCAGCGATGCTTGGAACGACGCGTTGTAATTCGTCGAATCGGTCTCCCATTCGGTCTTTAGGAATCCTGATTGATCGCGATAGCGAATCGTCGTGCCTTGCGACTTACCGGTGACGCCAAGCGTGGGCCCCGAGAGCTTGAAGCGATCGAAGCGCATGCCGACACTGGCGTTCACGCCGAGCGTGCCCTGCTTGTCGGTCTGATCCATCTCGTAGAAGCCGATCGAGAGGTCGTCGCCGAATGCTTGATACGCGCATTTGATCAGCGATTTGCGGTCTTCTTCGTTGGCTGGTGGCGTATGGCCTTCGAGTTGGCCGCCAAGTACGAGCATCTTGACGAGCTGTGCTTTTTTCTCGTTGACGGCACGGTCGCCCATGACGCCGCCCGAGAGATTGCGCGGGAAGCCGAGGACGGCGCCTTCCTGATGAACCACTTCGTACGCGCCGCCGACGTCGATGCCGCCGCCGAGCGTGACCGGATGATCGTGGCCGGTAAAGTGGCCGACGGTGCCGCCCACGCCGCCTTGGCCGCGTTTGAGCGTCATGACGCTCACGCGCAACTGGCTGCGGTCGGTGCTCGTCACCGACTCGAAACGGACGGTGCGGACTTGGCCGCCGCCGAGATCGACGTGCACGCTGCCGATGAAGTGCATCGCGGCGCGCGAGATGAGGCCGCTGATGTTCTTCGTCGTGCCTTGGACATTGCCGGCGCTATCGAACGCGAAGCCCGAGCCGAGTTCTTCCGCCGCAACGATCTTCGCCAGGATGTCGGCGACTTCCTCGCGCGATTTGCCGCGCAAAGAGGGTGTCTCGATCGGCGCGATATCGCCGGGGTTTTCCGCGCGTTTGAACGCGTCGGCAAACAGGTGCCATGAACGGTCGGCCGACGGCTCGGTCAGGGTCGCTTCCAGCGCTTCTTCGTTGGCGGGGCCGCCAACCGCGGCTCCCCACTGCATCAGTCTTTGTGCCGTGAGGGGGTGGTTCTCTTCGGCCGTCATTGCCATGGCTTTGGCATGCAAGGGGTCGTCGCTCGTGCGCCCGAGCTTGTCCATGACCGCCTTGACAACCTTTTCTTGCGAAAGCTCGGAGAGGGTACCGGGCTGCGCATATCGCGGCAGGGGACCGATTTCATCCTTCGTCGTCTGCATGATCGACGATCGCACGAGCAGGCGCAGTGCCTGATCGTCGCCGCTCGCGGCTTCTTGCGGGAGGTTCGCCATGTCATCGATCGTCGAGTGGACCGTGTCGATCATGTCGCGGAACGCGCGGCCGGCATGCGTGCCGCTGCGGTTGCCGACGCCCATGCCGCGTCCGTCGTCGTTCTCGGCGATACGGTTGTAGGTATAGAACGGGCTCTTGTTCTTGTAGACGCCGACATGTCTACCCATTGCTTCGATCGTGCCCATGAAGCGCGCCCACGTCGTGGGGCGGCGCATTGCGCGATCCAAGTGCTTGCCGACGCTCTTGCCGAGTCGCGATTCGGTGAGGCCGAATTGACTACGGACGCCGTTCGGCTCGTGGGTCGCATCGGTCAGCATGTCGCCGCGTATCATCGAAATCGCGAAGCGGCTGCCATGCGTGCCCTTGCTGAAGGCCGTGCCGCGCGTCGCGTCGCGCTCGACGTGCGCGTCGATTTCGCTCAACTCTTCCTTCACGGCGAGCATCGCCTTTTGTGCGAGCGTGAGATGGCTCGGCACCGGCGTGTTGTTGCGGCCTGGCCAATTGTCTTCGCCGGCCTCGGCGATTGCCGCGTGCAGCGCACCGTCGGCGAAGATCGATGCGGGATCGTGCGCGAGCATGCGCGGGCCGCCCGGCGAAGGCGAGGCCGCGTTGTCCACTTGCCGCGAGGGCCGCGAGAACATGCCGAGCGCCTTGCCGTCCTTCTTCGGCTCCCCGGAAGCGCGCGCTTCACGCACGGCCTGCTGCGATGCCTTCAGCAGCACGGTCACGAGTATGCGGTCCTTTTCGATGACCGAGGCATGCGTGCCTTCGGGACGTGGCGTTTGCGGCGTGAGCTTTTCCAGGAGACTCATGCCGACGCCGCCTGGAATATGAACGATTTCTTGCGCGAGTGCCCAAGCCTTGTCCGCGTCGTAGTGGGGTTCCCCCGGCGGCTCGGCGGTATCGCGCAGCGAATCGAGCAGATTCGTCTGCGGGAGCGATTTCAGCGCGATGCTTGCATCGTGTGCGGCGTCGTATGCGGGATCGTAGGCGGCGTCGCGCTGACGATTGGGCGGAGGGGCGAATGCGATATGCAGCGCTTGCGTGAGGCTAGCGGCCTCGAATGGCTCCAGCTTTTTCTGCGCCGCGATTTGCTTGATCGAATCGAACAGCGCGCGGCGGTTCGTTCCGGGGAGAATGCTTTCGTCGAGGAACATTCGGTCGAGTGCATTCGACGCCTCGAGGGCCTGCACGATGGGGCTTTCGTGCAGTACGGCCGGCGGCGTGCCGCCGGGCAGGTTCGTCAGACGCTGGTGCGGCTCGATGGCCGCGTCGCCTTCCCGCACGACACCCGTGAATGGCTTGGCGCGCGCCGTGCGCGTGTCTGTTCTGAATGGCGTAGCAGACAGGCTCGTCGATGAGATCCCGAAACCGTGAACGTACGCTTCGTCTTTTGCGTGTGCATGCCAGCCCTTGATCGTTTGCTTCAATTGTTTGAGTTTGCCGAGCGCGCCGCGCGGCGCGGAGGCGCTAGGCATCGGCTCGGGTTCGGGGGGCGGGGAAATTTCGGTCACGAGCTGCGCGGCAAACGAAACCCGACGGTTTATGCTCTGCTGCGCGGACGGCGGCTCCGAAGGCGTGCGGTCGATGTTGATCTCGAAAAGATCGTTTTCGTCCTCGATGTCCGACTCGTCGAAGATCGGACCACTATCGTGGCCCTGCGTTTGCTCAGTGGACGATGCATCGGATGCTCTTCGATCGGTCGTGGATTGGCGTGGTGACTTGTTTTGGACGTCGGTGTCGTCCTCGCCGTCCGACTTGTCGAAGATCGGACCACTATCGTGGCCCTGCGTTTGCTCTGTCGACGATGCATCGGACGATCTTTGCTCGGCGGTCGATTGGTGCGGTGACTCGTCTTGTACGTGCGTGTCTTCGTTGTGCTCGGACGTCGTGTTCGAAGCGCTCGACGTGCGAGATGCCTCATGCTCGGCGTTCGTATCCACATGTTGCGGCGGCGTAGGTACGGCCCCATGCGATGGGTTAGCCGATTCGAGCGTGGAAGACGTTGTGTCGTGCTGTTCGTTGATCCACGAGACGACGTCGCCGACTGGGTCTTCAAGAGCAGTCGGGGTCTCGGGCGCGACGGGTGGCGTGCGCACCGGCGAAGCTTGATTCAAGCGCGACTGTCCGTTCGACCCGGCACCTTCGTTGCGGGTGGTGTTCGTCTGTGTCGACGAACCGGACTTGCGCCGCCACAGCCGGGAGATGCCGCGCCGTGAACGCTGCGTAGGTGCGTCGGTCGAAATCTCCGTGGAAGCGCGGGTCGATAGCCCGGCAGGGGCGCGTCCCATCCCGAAGTCCTGAGCGAGGATGTGCCCCATCGTCATCGGCGGCTCGCCGACGTTCGATGTCCCATCGCTGCCGTCGTTGCGGTATGCACTCCTTTGTGAAACGACGCGAGAGACGGTGGCACGCAGGTCATCGTCTGATTCGCTGGAGGAGAGCGATGGATTATCAGGACTCCTAACTGATGTAGACGTCGTTTGCCGGCGATCCGAACCGCCCCCTTGCGGCGATGCATTCCTAGAAGATCGTCCGATCCGCGTCAAGTTCGAAAAGAAACCGGTGACGGACCGGCTTCCGCTCGAACGCGACTCGCGCGTGCGGGCGCCGTTTCCTGTCTGAGTGGGCGTTTGGCTGGCACTGGTGGACGAAGTGCCGCTTCGGAAGATTTTCATGGTCTCGCTCTCGCTTCAGGGCGACGATAGGGATTTTGGCCGCGAGGAAATGCGTCGTTCTTGCAATGCATTCTTGCGTACGGGCGTCTCGCCGAACACCGATCGAATCGAATAGGACGCGGATCGGATCGGTGCCGGCGAGATGCCTCCTTCGATTAGTGCGGTGTGCTCGCTACCGGCTCGCCACGCTCATCGACGCCGGCCGCGGCGAACGCTGCATCGCGCGCGGCGCGCAGCTTGTCCGGCTCGATGTGCGGACCGTCGCGCACCGGCGTCGGGCCCGAGGGGCGAATGCTCGTCTTCATGAAGTCGTTCGTCAGCACATGCTTTTCGAACGCGCGAACCTTGGCGCGCGAGCCGACGATCACGCGCTCATAGTTGCCGATCGTCACTTGATGGCGCACTTCGGGCGAGAGCTTGTCGAGCAGTGGCTTGTACATGTCGCCCGTCTCGGCCCACGTCGCTTCCTTCTTCGGATCGAGAGCGTCGGAGCCCATCAGGAAGCGGTCGGGGAACTCGGTGATCAACTTGGCCGCTGCGTCGATCGATGCCTCGTCCGGCTTCTCGACGCCGTGCTCATCCGTCTTCATGACGATTTGCCGCGCCACGCGCGACCACGAGATGTCGACATTGACGTGCTTCATCTCGGGGTCTTTGAGAATCTGGCGCAGGTTGTCCATATGATTGTCGGGCTTGGCGACGAAGCGGCCGATGCCGCCGAAATGCGCCCAGATCATCGACGTGTTCTTGACCTCGGGCGAAGCGAGCAGCTTCTTGATGCCATCGAGGTGCTGCGGTGCGCCCAGCCCGTTCTTGCGCTGATTCTCGGTCGAATCCACGTCGCAATGCAGCACCACGGGCATGCCGACCACGCCGGCCGTTGCGAGCAGTTGCTTGAACGATTGCACGTTGTTGGTCAGGTTCGCCTGACGGGCGCCGTCGAATTGACGCTCGACCAATTCCTTGTGAATCGTCACCTCGCCCACGCCGGTAAACGTGCCTGGGTCCTTGTGCAGTTTCTTCAGCAGCGCTTCCGAGCTCAGCGGCGAACCCAGATGCAGGCCCGTGACCATCGGATCGAGACGATCGCGCTGCGCATCGGTCAAGCCCGACATGTCCATGAAATCGGCGGTGTCGGCATCGACCTGTTGATTGACGACGAGACTCGCGCTCTTGGCGATCTTGTTTTCTCGCTCCGCCGTCAACTCATGGCGCGCCATGCTCATGTCTTCCTTCGGAACGTAATAGTCTTCCTTCGGAATATGGTTGTCGTCGGGATGGCCGCAGGGGATGACGTCGGTCGGGATCGGCATGATCACGCTGCGGAACACGCCTACTTTGTCCATCATCGCCAGCATTTCCTCGGGCAAGATGCCTTGCTGCGTGTATTGCGTCGGATGGAAATGGGAGTCGGACGTCCAACTGCCGAGCGTGGTCTTGGTCGCTTGCTCGAGCGCTTCCTTGCTCGTGCTGTGCGTCACGGCATCGATCTGCCGACCGCGCAGCGCAGCCGCGATATGGCCGGCGCGTTCGGCAATGGGCACGCGCGAGGGCACGCGCGAGCCGGTCGTGGTGGTACTGCCGTCTTCGAAAAAGCGCGTATGTGATTGCAGCGTGGAAGCTGCGTCGCTGCTTTCGCTTTTCGTTCGCTTGGCTAAATTACCGATCGGCGATTCGGTGTTGCTGCGTTTCGCGGTACCGGTGGGTGTGTTTTGGGCAGCGCCATCGGTGTGCCCGGGCGATGCGTCGAGATGGGCGCTCGACGTGGATGCGCGGCTGGATTGAACGGTTGTCATGGACTTTTCCTGGACAGAGATGAACAGTCGAGCGAGCCGTGAGACGGCGGCCGCTCGTCGGTGTGGCTGAAACTCGCGAGTTCTTTCAAGTCACGGCGCTTAGTATCGCGAGCCGTTTATGAGCGCTCTGCGATGGGCGGCGAAATTGCCGTTACCGCGGCGAATCGAATTTGCAAATGCATTGGCGCGCTTATGGCTAGCAGAACCGTGCCGACGATCCGCGCGGCCCACGTTCGCTCGCAGGTCAGACGATCTCGACGGGCACGGATTTTCCAGCGGGAAGCGTGACGATCAACGGGACGGTATTGCTCCCCCGAGCTGCCGCGCTGTCGTCAAAAAACACCTGTCCGCCCCCTGCCTTACGCAGGTCGCCCAACGTCATCTTGACCAGGACGTGCTTCCCTGTGTTCGCGTAGCCCTCGGCGCCGTCGGTTGCGCGGTTTCCGTACATCACGTTGAGCGTCGGGTCCTTCAGCTTATTAGCGTCGGTTGCCGTAGGCGCATAACGCATACTCGGATCCGTGTCGAAACGTTGGCGTATTTCTGGCGGCAGCGTCGACAACAATTTCTGATTGCCGTGAAAGGGGTTACGTTTGAGTTCGAGATGGTTGGTGATCGACGCGACAGAATTCGGGTTTCCCTGGAGCGTGAACTGTCCGCCTTTGCCTCCCTTCTTCAACCAACTCTTATCCGTCGCTCGATAGAGCACCGTGTCATCGTTCAGCCCGAGCTTCCGGATCGGATCGAGGCGATTGAGCAGCGCTTCCTGAACGGCTGGCTCCAGCGATGTGAACGGGATGTGGCCGTTCGCGCTCGCAGGCTTTTGAGTGGCGGTTCGAGTTGCGGACGGGGCAGAAAGTGCCGCGGTCGTACCTGGCTTTTTGGCGAGGCCCGGCCGCATGGCCGCAGGCCGACTCGTTGGCGTGGGAATGGCCTGCCCTGACGCAGCCGTGAGCCGTCCGCCGAGCCGTTGTGCAAGCAGTTGTGTTCGCCGCTCCGCCTCGGCCTTGGAAACCCGCCCCATCGGCCGGTCCGGCGTCGGCGGCGCAGCGTGTTGTGCAAGCGAACTGCCTTGTGATATGTGCGTTTCGTATTCCCTTCGTTTCTCAGGGCTGAGCGCGTTTTGCCGTACGAGTTTGGTTCCCGGGGGCGCTCCTCTGGGCGCAGCCTGATTGGCAGGCACCGCCGACGATGAGGAGGATCCGCTTATCGTCTTGCGAACGAAGCGCGACAGATTTTGAAAGACGCCTGCCGTCTTCCCCTTCGGACTGCTAGGCGTTTCCCTGGGTGGAGTTTGGGCGGGCGTGGGGCGGTGTGCGTCCGGCGATGTCGCCGGGTACGTTCTGAATGGCGAGAGCGGTCGTGTGCCGGACATAGGATTTGCTCCAATCGGAAAGGATTCGATCGCACCAGCCGGTGCGGTGATACCGATTGTTTCCGTACGTCCCGTATTGGGCACAATATTGCGGCGAATAGGTACCGACGGTAGCGAAACGTTGCGTTTGCGCTTATGCGGGTCGATGCCGCCGGCCTAAAAAGCCCAACTCACCTGCGCGACCCAGCGGTGGATGAGCATCGGACCGAACTGCGCTTTAATGCTTGCCGGGCCCTGCGTGCCGAAATAGGCGAGTTGCAGTTGCAGCGCGCGATATTGGTAATTGAGTCCGACGTCGTCGTAGAAAAAGCCGCCGCCCAGTCCCGCATGCAAGTCGTAATAGCCCACGCCGGCCGTTGCAGAGAAGCCGTGAGCCAGTGGGTAATGGCCGACGAGGTTGTAAGTCAGCGCGAGCGTTCGCGGTGAACCGACATAGGCCGTATTGGGCGATACGGTGACCGAGCCGAACAGGGCTTCCCTCCACCCGACTTCGAGCCCCGCTTCATCGTATTCGAGCAGCGTGGCGAATGGCGTATGAGCGAACTGATAGTGGACGACCATCGCCTTCGCGTCCCAGTCGCCGACGCGCCATCCGTAGCCGGCGTCGGCAACGAACTCGCCGCCTAGGGATGTTCCGGGGATCGGCCTCACGGTCCAACCCGATATGCCCGCAAACGGGCCCGTACCGGGATACCAAGTGGCGGCTACGTCCACCGAGGGCTCGCCCTGGCTGAGATCGATGCCACGATTGATTCGGTCGGTCGTGCCGCCCACCTGAAAATTCCAAGCATCCGATGCGGATGCCTGTGCCGACGGCAGCCATACCGCGGTGAACGTGAGCGCGATTGCACATCGCAGAGCCTTTGTCATGCGCCGCTCGATCAACGAATACGGACGCAATGGCAAAAGCAATGGCAATCCCATTCGTATTCGAAGCAACGCATGCCTGCAACTCATAACCCGTACCGGTTTCCTTTCGATAAAGCCGGGCGCCGAAGTATCGTCAGCCAACGGCAACGACTTCCACGGCAGGGAACCCGGACGTGACGATGCTACCTCAGAAAATAACGGTCGACGAGCTATGGGTAAGCCCGATTGCGAATGGTGTTGCAATTGAGCGCATACGGGCGGGCGAAAATCCGTCGACGGCGGCGAAACATTCGGTATTGCCGGTCAATGTCGTCGATATGCCGCAGTGCCGGAAGCGACGATTCGTCGGCAGCGTTCGGATTTCGCCGTGAGTGAGTGGGGCAGGCGAGCGCTATCGCTATCTTGGCGCGCAGAGCGACGCGTTGCCCTTTTCCATATCGAGGGATGCCGGCCATGTTGCGCCGCTCATGCGGCAGGCCCGTTGCGCACGGTGTGCATGGGCCGCCCCACACCATACGAGGAGGTCAATACCATGAGCGTCAATGTTTCCACAGGTAGCAACGCACAGATCGCATCACTCGATCTGAGTCCCACGGACACCTCCCCGGTCGATGCGGCCGTGGCGAACTACGAGGCGGTTTACGAATCGGCGCTGCAATCGATCCAACAGATGCTGCAGCAGGTGTTCGCCCAAGACGGTGTGACCGACACGGGTAGCGTCGACAGCGGCGATCAATCCGATTCCGGCATGACGGCGCAAAGCGCCGCCGGCGCGCTGGCGGGCTACATGCAGCAGAACGGGATCAACACGCTGGACCCCAACCAGCTCTATCAGATGGCGTACAACCCGGCGGCCGGCACGCCGTCGGCTGTCACCGACGCTGCGAAGTTCATGCTCGAGAACCCCGATACGTTCAACCAGATCGAAACGCACGACGTGTCAGGGGCCGACGGCATTGCCGGCGCTAACGACTTCGATTGGGCGGCGCAAGGCGGGTTGAGCGACGCTTCGAATACCGGCGACACGGCGATTTTGGACGATGCGTCGAGCTTCGAAGACTCCGCTGACGAGTCGAGCGAGCCGATGGATGCGCAAAGCGCCTCGGGTGCGCTCGCCGCGTACATGAATACGCAGAGCATTTGGTCGCTCGATCCTAACCAGCTCTATCAGATGGCATACAACCCGTCGGCCAGCACGTCGTCGGAAGTCTCCGATGCCGCGAAGTTCATGCTCGAGAATCCCGATACGTTCAACCAGATCGAAACGCATGATGTGCCCGGCGCCGACGGCATTGCCGGCGCGAACGACTTCGATTGGGCGGCGCAGGGCGGACTCGACAACGCCTGATCGATGTCTGATGAAATGCGCGGGCGGGGCGCGCGAGCAGCGTCGTTCCGCCCGCCGCCGGTCGTGTTTGATATATTTCATGCGTTCGGGCAGCAACGTTTTTACTCGCCATTGGTACTCACGGTTGTCACGTCTTGCATCTCGATCAGTCAACCCGGAGAAAGATATCCAATGAGAAACAGCTTGCCCGGCACGCCGCACCGCGGCGGTGCATCCCTTACCGGGAGACAGCCATGAATATGTGGGCCCGAACGCGCATCGTCGCGGTAGGGGTGGCGGTATTGAAGGCGGCGGCCCGGCGCATGGCGATGTTGCGCTTCGTCGCGCTCGCCGCCCTCGTTGCACCGCTCGTCGTGGCGTGCAGCGGCGAGCCGCTCGTGCCGCCGTCCAATGTTCAGATCGATCCCGACGTGCTGCGCCAGATACACGACGAGGGCGATCGGATGATCGTCGTAGCCGTCGACAATCCGAGCGAATCGGTGCCTATGCTGGCCGGCACGACGATCGGCGGCTACGACGGCGGTCCCGGTTACGCGGCATATGGCAGCGCGCGCGCGATGGTCGACGCCATCGCGCACGATTACAAACTCGAACAGGTGATGGCTTGGCCGATCGTGCCGTTGCAAGTGCATTGCGCGGTATTGGAGGTACGCGACGGTCGTACGCGCGCGCAAGTGATCGAGCAGCTCTCGCACGATCGGCGCGTGAAGATCGTGCAGCCCTTGCAGTCCTTTCGTACAGTCGGATCCTTGAGCAAGCCCGGCGGTGATATCGGTACGGTCGCCGATGCATCGGCGCGCGGCTACGACGCCAACTATGTCAACCTCGAACGGGGTTTGCACGAGATCGATGCGCTTGCCGCGCAGCGGGTCTCGCAAGGCGAGGGCGTGCGCGTCGCCGTCATCGACACGGGCGTCGACACGTCCCATCCCGGCATCTCCGCATCGATCGTGATGAAGCGCGATTTCGTCGAGCAAGGTTGGGCGGCCTTCGATCACGACGTGCACGGTACGGCCGTGGCGGGTGTGATCGCGGCCAATCCGAACGGCGGGCACGGCATCATGGGCGTTGCGCCGCGCGCACGCATCCTCGCACTGAAAGCCTGCTGGCAGGCACCCGCCGGCCAGAACGGCCGCGGTAACGATCCGTCGGTCTGCAATTCACTGACGCTTGCGCAGGCGCTCGCGGCGGCGATCGAAGCGCACGCGAGCGTCATCAATCTCAGCGTGAGCGGTCCGCCCGATCCGCTGCTGACGCAGCTCGTGGAATATTCGCTGCGGCATGGCATCGTCGTGGTCGGCGCCGTGCCACCGGACGGTGACATGCGCGCATTTCCGGTCGGCATTGCGCACGTGATCGCAGCCGACTACCCGGGCGCGAACACTTCGGCGGCGGTAGTGCGCGCGCCTGGCCGCAGTGTTCTGAGCTTGACGCCGGGCGGTCATTACGATTTCTTTTCCGGCACGTCGTTTTCGACGGCATTCGTCTCGGGCGTTGCCGCGCTATTGCTTGCGGTCGATCCGCGACTCGACGCGGACCAGATTTATGCGGCGCTAAAAAACAGCACGCATGGCGACGCGACGCGGCAAACCGTCGATGCGTGCGGTGCGCTGTCGGCCGCCGGCGTGGCATGCAGCGAGGCGGTCAATCACGTGCATTGAGCGCTCGGCGTCGAGCCAGTTTTTCATTCGCGAACGATGATACTCATCGGTCGTTTCCGCTTACCGGTTCGATGCGTCGAACGCGGTGTCTTCTGTATGCCGTGCATCGGCATATGTCGGTCTTCTCCCGCCATAAGAATTTAAAATTAGTAGTCCTTAGCGAATTGAGCATGCCATTGCATGAATCATGCTGGCCAATTGATTCGTCGATGGATGCTGATCTTCGTCGCAGGCCGTCTCCAGTCCGTTCGATCGCAACGACAATCGATTCATCGTGCCGCCGTTGCGGTGTTGCGGTGTTGCCGTGTTGCGCAAGTCGAATTCCGGAGAGGGAGATGAAAATGAAAATTCATTCTGTTCGTCCCAGGCGTGGGTCGCGAGTACTGTTGCTTGCGCTCGTCTGCCTATGCGTCTTTTTTTCGAGGCCGATTCGCTCCGATCGATTAGACCTGCTCGCACGGTGGCTGCATGCCGACGCTTCGACGTTGCGTGCAACGGGATACGACGTGCACGGATTCGAACAGCGGGATTTGCCATGACCAAAATCACCAAGGCAATAGCGTCCTTCATCGGATTCACGCGCGGTGCGGGTAAGCCGCCTGCCGCCTCCGGAAAGACCGGAGCATTGCGGCCTGGGACGAACGCCCCGTTGCAAGATCTTGCAACGCGTAGGGGCGCTATGCCGCTCGGAACAGCCTCGCTCAAGAGCGGGGCCGCACGTCCAAGGCTATCGGCTCGTGATTTGCCCCGGCTAGGCGCCGCAGCCCGAGCAAGAGCAGAAGCCGCGGTGACGGCGCGCGAAGTGGCCCGCATCCAAGCGTTGCCGAGCCCGGCGTTGCCGCTCGATCTTCAAACGCGATTCGACAAGCTGAAGGCGAGCATGCCCAAGGCCGATAACGGTGGCGATGTGGTTCGGCGTGGGAAGGAACCGGGCGCGGAAAAGCGCGACGCCGGTTTGTTGCGCCCCGTTTCGATCCATCCAAAAACCGAGAGCACCGAATCTGAAGGTGTGAAGATCGAGGGTGCAAAGACCGAAGGCGCAAAGACCGAAGGCGCAAAGACCGAAGGCGCAAAGACCGAAGGCGCAAAGACCGAAGGCGCAAAGATCGAAGGCGCAAAGATCGAGCATTCGAAACCGCACGAAGAAATGGCGGGGATTGCCGACAAGGTCAACCACCACGTCAACGCCATGCACCACGCGCTGGCGGCGCCTGCATCGCAGCAGGATCAATTGCTGCAGCAGGAAATCGCAGCGTTGAACGACTTGGCGATGCTGATCTCGCAGATGCTGCAGCGCCTCACGCAGCGCGCCGGCGAAGCCTTGCTTGCGATCACGCGCGGCTAATGAAAATCACCTTCAAAGAAGGCGGTGATTTCCAGGTCGAGCAGAGCGACGGGGAACAAGCACACATTCGCGAGGCCGCGACCGCGAAGGCTGAGATTCGCTATGGCGAGCAGCCGGTATATTTCGATGCACTCAAGCACGGCAGCTTTTCCAGCTTCGAGCAATCGCCTGAATATGGCGCGTCGACGGCTCAGATCCGCAAGAGTCTCGATTCGCTCCGTCAGTTCCTCGACAGAAAACAGAGCACCGTGAATCAAGCGGCGTCGGCGCAGATCGATGAATTCGGCAAGCGCGTCGAGTCCGGCTCGACGGGTTTCTTTTCCACGCGCGTCGCGCTCGCGCACTCAATGGGTAAGGAAGCCCTCGAGCAACTTGCATTCAACGTCGAAAATCCCCAGAACGACGAAGAAAGGCGCGAGGTGACGCTCAAGAATCTGGCGCCCGAACTGATCGCCTGTGCGGACGGCGCGATCGATCAACTGGTCAGGCGTGCGCGATTGCTCGAACTCGAAAGCGCGGGTGGGTTGAAGTTCAACGCGCGCTCGGAATGGGAAAAGATGCTGACGCAATCGATCCTGGAGTTCGCTCAGGAGCGATTCGGCCTCAGGCAGAACTATCGGAACAATGAAATCCATTACCACAATGGACTATGGAATCATCTGGCTTCGCACTATGGCATGGCGATATCCGCCGACGGATTCGTTCCGAGCTTGAGCATGACGGATGCCGACTTCGAGGCTTGCGAGCGTCACGTCATGCAGCAGGTTACGCCCGGACGGCTCGTTCATCACGTTGCCGAAAATTGCCTCGGTGAGATTCGCGGCCACTTTCATGCGTTCGCGGACCGGCCGCTTGCGACCGACGAGGTCGTTTCGTTCTATGCGCAGTTCGAGAACTGGGCGCTGACGGAATTGGAGGAACGCTTCGGTGTCGTTCCGCCCGCCGTGTTGTTCGTCAGCAGCGAAGACGAGAACGAGGAAACCGTGTACCGAATGGTTCATGATCCCGCGCTGCTGATGGAGACGATCGGCGAAAGCCTTGTCAAAAGCCGGCTGTTGAACGAGTTTCCCGTCCACGTGGTACAGGAAAGAGGCCGAGAACGGATTCTACAATTGGCCTATCAAGCGTTCGTCGTCAACAACGCAACCGAGAAGCAGAACCGTTCTCTGACCATCGCAGATCTCGACGGTTTGGGTGACGGACTAACGCCGCAAATGGTGCTCGCTGCGCTGCGCAACACGCCCGAGCATGAATTGGCCGCGATACCGGCCGATCGCATGACCGATCTGCTCGAGACCGAGCGCACGCCGTTGGCCTGGCTCTCGCACCTGAGCGATTCGACGATACGCAACTATCGGGACAGCCGCGCGGAAGCCGAGGCAGTCCTGTTTACGCGCATTCCCGAGAAGATGCGCGCCTTGGGCGGGGTTCGGCAGGAACTGGCGCTGCTTGGCGCCGCGAAGGCAGGCGACGAATCACTGGCTGCTTATCTTGCCGGCGGCTTCCCGACCGTGCGCGGCTTCGATGGTCAAGGCAATGCGGCGTTGCATTATGCGGCGAGTCAACAGATGTTGCGCGTGATCGAAAGGCTCGGCGGCAAGCTCGATTTCAATGTGCGCAATTTGGACAATCGCACGCCGCTGATGCTGGCAGCACAGAACGGACACGCCGCCGCGGTACACGCGCTGGTCGAGAAGGGCGCGGATGTCGAACTCACGAGAACCGACGGCGCCACGGCGCTGATGATCGCCGCGGCCCACGACAAGCGCGGCGCGATGAAGGCGTTGCTCGATGTCGGTGCGAATCGCATGCGGATAGACAACAACGGGTGGGGCGTATTGCTGATCGCCGCGGCGCATAACGGCGCTGGGGCGATTGCCGAGTTGGCGGAAGGGGGCTTCGATATGGAGCAGGCGACGCCGGCAGGTGTGACGGCGCTGATGCTCGCGGCCAGGTATGGCTGCGTGGCGGCGATCGAATCGCTCGCGCGGGAACGCGTCAATCCGAATCGAACCGCCGCTCAAGGCGTCACCGCCTTGATGTGCGCAAGCCAGTACGGACACGCCGCAGCGATTGATCCACTCGTCAACCTCGGGGCCGATCCGAATCTAGCCACGCAGCAACGGATGACCGCGGCGATGCTCGCAGCCAGGAACGGACATGCTGCCGCACTCGATAAGCTGGCGGAGCGTGGCGCGAACCTCGAAATGACCGATAACGAAGGGATGACCGCGTTGTTGCTCGCTGTTACACAAGGCAAGGCCGCTGCGGTCGAGGCACTTACCGCACGGCGGACGAATCGCGCGAACCCGAATTGTGCCGGGCCGGACGGCATGACGGCATTGCTCCATGCGGCCAAAGCCGGTGATCCAGCGATCGTCGAGACGCTCCTGAAAGCAGGCGCCGACATGAGCCGCACCGACAACGACGGATGCAATGCCGTGATGGTCGCGGCAATCAACGATCGTGCCGCGGCGATAGAAAAGCTTGCCGCGGTCGCGCCCGACGTGAATTTCGACCTCGATCTCGATGCGATCAACTCGCAGGGACGGACAGCCTTGATGCTCGCTGCGGGCCTGAACTGCGCCGAGGCGATTCGAATGCTGGCTTCGAAGGGAATCAACGTTCATTTGGGCGACGGCGACGGACGCAGCGCGTTGATGATCGCGGCGGACAACGGTCACGTCGAAGCGTTGGAAGCACTGTTCGCCGCCGGAGCCAATGTTGCCCAGAGGGACGCACACGGGATGACGGCGCTCATGCACTGCACCTCGAGCTACGATACCGATGCGATCAAGGTGCTGCTCGATCACGGCGCCGACACTGAAGACGCTGATCCCCAGGGCATGACGGCGCTGATCATCGCGGCATGCGACGGCAATGCCGACGTGATGGAGGCGTTGCTCGATGGGCATGCCGTCGTCGACAGGCGCGACAATGAAGGCCGCACGGCGTTGATGCATGCCGCGCGGGAAGGCCGCAGCGAAGCGGTTGCGTTGTTGCTGGACTACAGCGCCGATTTCCGCCTCGTCGACAACGCGGGCCGTAGCGCGCTGGCGCATGCTGTAGAGCATGAGCACCACGAGGCCGCCGATGAATTGCGAGGGCATGGAGCGGATGACGACACCGATGGCTCCGACTCGAAGGCGCCGTCGACGGAACGCAGCGATGACGCTGCGTTGTCGTCGCCGGGCGACTCGCCGGGGAAACGGGGTGCTGGCGACGGCGCTGCTCAGTCGTCGCGTCCTTCCTCATCGGCAGAACCTTCAGCGAAGCGGCGCAGGTTTTGATCTTGCGATGCCGCTGACGCGTCTGCGTTGTCGGTGCAAAACAGCGGCAACGCTAGGCCGACAGCTTGAACTCCCCAACCGCCTCCGCGAGCTTCGCGGCCTGCTCACGCAACATCTGCGCGGCGGCGGCCGACTGCTCGACGAGCGCCGCATTTTGCTGCGTCGTGTTGTCGAGCTGGGCGAGTGCTTGATTCACTTGGCCGAGCCCCGTACTTTGCTCCGTCGCGGCCACCGAGATCTCGCCGATCACGCTCGTGATTCCGCGCACCCCTTCGACGATCTCGTCCATCGTGGCCCCGGCCGTCTGTACCAACGTCGACCCCGACTCGATCCGCTCGACCGATGAGCTGATCAACTGCTTGATTTCCTTGGCCGCCTGCGCGCTGCGTTGCGCGAGCGCGCGCACTTCGCCGGCCACCACCGCGAAGCCGCGTCCATGCTCGCTTGCGCGAGCCGCTTCCACGGCTGCATTGAGTGCGAGGATGTTCGTCTGGAACGCGATGCCGTCGATGACGCTGATGATGTTCGCGATCTCCGTCGATGCTTTCGTGATGGCGTCCATCGTCGATACCACGTCGCCCACCACCTTGCCGCCGCGCATCGCCACACTCGATGCCGATTCCGCGAGCTGGCTCACTTGAGTGGCTGCATCGGCGGAATTGCGCGCCGTTCCCGATATTTCTTCGAGCGCGGCGGCCGTTCTCTGCAAATTCGAGGCGGCAAGCTCCGTGCGGCTGGACAGATCCTGATTGCCCTGCGCAATTTCGGCGCTCGCCACGTTCACCGATTCGCTGAACTCGCGGATATGCCGCAAGATCGCACTGATCTTCTCGGCGAATAAATTGAATGCATGCGCGATCTGTGAGGCTTCGTCGCTGCCGTTGACGGGCAATCGCCGCGCGAGATCGCCGCTGCCGCTCGCCACGTCGGTCAACGCGTCGCGCACGAGCAATACGCGCTTGAAGGCGGCGTTCGTCAATGCCCCGACGAGCGCAGCCGAGATCAGTGCGACCAAAACGATCGCAATGAGCGTCGTCGTCGCCACGGCCCGCATGCCGGCTGTCACGTCCGATTTGTCCAAGGCGAGCACGAGGGTCCAGTCGGTGCCCGTGATCGGTTGAGCGCGCAGCAGCTTCTGCGCGCCATCGATGCTCACGGCGACCGATGCGGACGCGCCTTGCATCGCTTTCAGCGCTTCCGGCGTCAGTTCGGGCGCCATGTCCGTGGCCGGCTTCATGATGAGATCGGTCTTCGCGCTGGCGATGACCTCACCCTTCTCGTCCACCAAGAAGGCGAAACTCGCGGGCGTCGGATGCACGGCCGTCACGATCTCGCTGACGCTTTGCATGAACAGGCTCGCGGCCATGACCGCTTTCACATTTCCATCGCGGATGATCGGTACCGCAAAGGCAAACGCGGGTTTGCCCGAGGTGGCATCGCGATAGAGCGCGGTGACGACGATGTGGCCGGCCGAAACCGCCTGCTTGTACCAGGGCCGCGCCGTCGGATCGTAGCCCGGCGCGAGCGGCACGTTCGAGAACGCCGTCTTGTCGGGCAAGCCGAGCGTCATGACTTCGAAGCCCCCCGATTTGGCGAGCAGCTTCAACGCCGGCAAGGGATCGCCTTCGCCGATTGCGATCGTGTCGGCGACCGCCTGCGTTTCGCGCGTGCGGCTCTCGATCCATCCGTCGATGGCGAGCGCATGGCCCGTCAGAATCGATTGGAAGTTTTGGTCGATCGTCTCGTCGTTATGAATTTTCACGACGTAGTAGATGAGGCCGCCCGTCACCGCGAGCGCGGTGACAACGATCGCGACGCAAGCCACCAAGATTCGACCGCGAATGGTTCCGAGCATTGCCGTATCTCTCCGAGAGCTTGAATGACGTAATTAAAAACGAACGCACCACGTCGGAGATAACGACAACCGCAACGAGAACTTGAGATATTGAGCTTCAAAACGGCAATGAATCGATTGCCTTTTTTGTGTGCATCATTTTGGTGCGTGCCTCGATCAAGCGCGTGTTTGCTTTTTTCCCGGCGCGTCACGCGTGGCGAAGCTCACGTTTTAAGCGAGCACGGGCTTCCACAGTTTTTGCAGTTCGTCGGCCAACTTGTTCATGGCTTTCTCCTGTTTGGCCGGATGGGTGGCGCAAAACGCTCGATCGAATGCGTTCGGGCCCAGTGCTTTTCGCACCTTCACGGCTTGAGCACGCAGCGTGGCGGCTTGCTCGACGGAAATATCCGCGAAGCTGCCCACGGGTAAGGCGAGCCGAATCGGATAGCTGCCGCCGAGCGTTTCGCTGGGCAGCGTGCTTGTGTGGAGCAGCGTGGCGCCGACGAAGCATTCGGCCATGGCGCGTTGTGCGTCGCCGCGCCAACTCGAGGTATGAAGCCATGCGTTCGGGGTCGGTGCCTTTGGCCAGATGCTGTAAATAGCATCTGCGACCTTCGTAACGGCCTCGGGCTCCCCGCCGAAATACGCGCGTTGGAGCGTGTCCTTGCCTACCGTGCGCTCGAGCTGCGCAGCCATTTCCAAGCCCGACTTATTGTTGGAGAGCCGCGCGGCGGCCTGTCCGTTTTCGAGCATGGTGCCGCGATAGCGTTTGCCGTCTGGAAGCTGTTCCGTGAAATGCTGCGCGAGGCCTTCGTCGATCGATGGATAGCCACTGCGCAGGAGTAGTTCCTGAAATGCGGGGCTAGCGAAGCAGTGAACGTATTCGTGCTGAGCGATATATGCGCCCAACTCGCGCGGCAGTGCGCGATCCAAGCTCATGCCGATGATCCTCGCGTTGTTCAGCCGCGCCGGCGAATATTGCAAGTGTGTGAGGCCCGGCATGCCGGGCGGAAGATCCGAACCTACGCGCGGCTCGATCGAATGGCAGACGCTGTTGTCCGGAATGTCCGCTCCGAAGCGCCGCAATACATTGGCTCGGGCCTGATAGGCCGTTGGCAAATCGATTCTTGGGCTCGCGATCTTCGGTGGCGGTGCGAGTGGACGGTTTGCGCTCGAACGCGGCGTGGGCTCCGGGCGTTGCCCCGCTTCCCGCCTGCCGTGGTACACGCCGTAACCGGCGCCAACGGCCAGTGCGCCAACGTAGAACTTCCACAGATTTCCCATGCGGCCCGGGCCAGCCGCATTCGGCGCTGCTTGCGCCGGCTGTCCGCCGGGCTGTGGACGGCCTTCCGCTTGCGGAGCCTCGTCTTGCCGAGGCACTTGTGCACGCCGTCGCGGCGCTGTTTCGGCTTGCCGACCAGAGGCGAATTCCGCACGACGGTTCAGCGATTCGAAACCGGCGCCGCGCGCAAGGCGGGATGGCGATGCGGGTTGCGACGAAGCGCTTTCCGTTTCGTCGTCGGATCGATCGAGCGGCAGATCGCCGGTACGGTTCGCGCTTGTGACTCGAGGCATGAACTTGCTCTTTCGGATGCTCGGGGTGCGCCCCGCGCGGCGCGAGGACGCACCCGAATGACGCTTAGCCTTGCGTGAGGCTCTTCGCGTTCTTCGGACCGGCTTCTTCGAGCTGATCTTTGGCCGCGTCATCGTTGAGCTGGTTTTCCATTTGCGTGGATGCGTCTTGCAGGGCGATCGAGCTGGCCGTGCTAGCCGACATTTCGGCGATGGTGGCGGCGTTCGAGCCAGTCGTGAGGCCGGACGAGAGCGAGGACGTATTGACTGCCATGTTAAGTACTCCTAATCATCAAGGTTTGGCCCATTTCTGAGCGGATAGATGCCGTGACCTGGAGGGACACGGTTGCAACGAACTTGCTGTGCTGCTTACCACATTACCTACTTCACGCTTACCGTCATTCCTCGTTAGGGGGCGCTTCGTCGACGTCTGCGTTGGACTCTACTTTGCTACTGTCGCCGCCGTCGAACCCGCGTCGCAACGAATTTTCTGGGGCGGCAGCGAACTCTTCATATGGCGCATTACTGTGTGTCGAATACTTGGTGCCGATTACGCCGTGACGACTCACGCGCGAATCCAAACATAATTGCCGTCCGCTAGATGGCGAAACATTTCGTCATCGGACAGCAGAATGTTTTCTCGCCAATAGCGGCCATGCTCGACGTAATGCTCGATCATCTCGACGAGCCATTGGCCGTTCGAATTCGCGTCCAGCACGCCACGCACGACGAGCACGACGCCGCCGGTTTCGGCTTCCACGCCGAGCTGTGCCTGGTCCTGCGCATAGACCGACAAATTCGCTTCGAGCAGCAGCCGAAAAACGCGCAGCGTACGCCCGCCCGAGACGATTCCAAACTGAAAATTGACGTAGATGGCGGCTGGATCTTCTTCGTAGAAATCGACGGCGATGTCGAAATCGTCGATGCAGATGACGCCGCGCTCGATGGCGCCATCGGCATCGCCGATCCCGCGTAGATCGCACAGTTCGCGGATCAACCCATTTCGGCGTTCGAGGCTCATAGGACCTATCGAGAGGGTGCGCCCCGCGCGGCGCGAGGACGCACCCGAATGACGCTTAGCCTTGCGTGAGGCTCTTCGCGTTCTTCGGACCGGCTTCTTCGAGCTGATCCTTGGCGGCGTCGTCGTTGAGCTGGTTTTCCATTTGCGTCGATGCGTCTTGCAGGGCAATCGAGCTGGCCGTGCTGGCCGACATTTCAGCGATCGTCGAAGCGTTCGAGCCAACGGTTGCGCCGGACGACAGAGCAGAGGTATTGACAGCCATTTTTAGTACTCCTAATGATTGGATTGAAGCCCACGATCGGGCGGAAAAATTGCCATGGCCTAACGGACACGGGTACGACGATTTCGTACTTTCGTACGGGAACGACTGACTAATGCGATTTGCTGCTGACTAAACCGTTTGCGGCGGCGATTCGATCGCGGTTCGGCACAACTGCGCGGCGGCATTCAAGCCGTCGGCCACGGTCGTAGCCGACTGGCGCAACATCGGGTCGGCGAGCTTGACCGCTTGCGATGCGATGTCGGTCGCGAGGCGTTCGAGCCCGAGGGCCGCATCGCCGAGCTTGCCGCGCTGTGGCGTGGGCTGTTCGGTCAGCGTCTTCACGCTGTCGATCGTGTCGATCATTTCGGGGGTCACGGCGTCATACATGATCGTCCTCAGTTCAGTGGGTGCGCGGCTGCGCGTGAATCGATGAATTGCTTCGTGCCGTCGTCTGCTTCGACGTACTGCAAATCGTCGACGGCAAGCAGCGACGCTACCGATGTCGGCATCGCCATCCGGTCGTCGGGTGTGACCTGCTGGGCCACGCGTATAACCATCGGCGCTAGATCGGCACTCATTTGCGCAAGTGTCGTCTGCACGGCATGCGTATCTTTCGCCACCCCCGATACGCCGAATTCACGGTGGCCGAGGTAGTGCACCTGCAAAGCGGGGTCGTGCAGCGATTCTTGCAAGTCCCGCGCAATCTGATCGATACAGCCGATCCGCCAGACGATCCTGTCCGGCGCGATCGTCTCGAGCGTCGTGCGTACGAGCGTCTCGCTCGTGCTATCGGGCACCACGCCGACGACGATGAAGCGCCCACCTTGCGGCGTGACGGCGACGTCGGCTTGATGCAGTCGGTCCAGCGCCCGCTGAAGCTGATCGACGCTCGGCTGGGGCGCCGCGCCGTGTTGCGCGCCGCTCATGCGCGGGTGCAACACGGCCGGTAGCGCAATGCCCGCGCCTCCGATTGCAAGCAAAGCGACGCCTGCGACGCCTACCGCATGCAGGTTGCGGCGGTTCTTCGGGCGCACGAACGGTGTTGCCGGCAATGCTTCATCCACGACGATGCTTTCCGGCTCCGGCGTGGGAGCGGGCGCCAGCAGCGTTTCGAGCAGCGCGATGTCGGTTGGCCATTGCCCGTCGGCATCGCCGGCGCAGAGCACGACATTGCCGAATCGATGTGGCTTGAAGTCGACGAGCGCAATGGGCTCGCCGCTATCAGAGGCACGCGCGATCGTGAGGCTTCCGTCGTCGTGTTGGCTCAATTGCATCGTGGGCTGATCCCAGTCGCTGATCTGGATTTCCGCTTCGCGATCGTTGCCGATGCGCATCAGTGTTGGATTGAACTTTATTCGGGCACCCGCGTGGCGGCCCGTGAGCAGACGAATTTCCTTGGTCATGAGCGAACTCCTTGTGCATTGCTTGCGTTGCGTTCAACGTCTCGCATATGCGTTCAAATGTAAGAGCGGCGGCGCTCGAGCAGCGAACTGAGCTTGGCGACCGCGAGCGCACGCTCGGTATCCGTGCGTGAGCGTTCCAGGTTCAGCAGCATCAACGGCAGTAGCAAATTGATCGACTGTTGCTGCGCCGTGGCGCGTTTGGTCGGCGTTTCGACCGCTTCGACGAGCCGTTCCCGCACCGAGGCGAGCGTGCCGGCAGCCTGCGCCGCGGCACTGGGCAGCGCGAGGAAGGCGCGCATCGCGGCCAGCACCAAATACGTCGAACTCGTCTGCGCTTGGGCCTCGGCTTGCGCTTCACGTGCGCTGAGCAGCGCCGATTCGGCGGCTTCATGGGCCTCGGCCGCATGATCGGCCCCGTCCGTGCCGCGTAAGAACCGTTTGCCGGACGAGAGGCGCTTCGACGGGCGAGACGCGGCGCTATCGCCGTCATCGCTGCCGTCGCGACTGTCGCCGCTCGACCCGCCGCGTTCGCCGGGATGACGCTCGGCGACGCGCATCGCGAACTCGGTTTGCTTCTGCAGATGCTCGGTGAGCATCATCATCAACTCTTCGCTGGCGCCCGATTCGTCGATGCCGTCTTGCGAATCGGCGCCGCGTCGGCGCTTCATGCGTGAACGATTGGCGTTCTTCTGCGCTTGGTGAACCGGATGGTGATGATGATGGCCTTGAACGCCAAGCGATCCTTGCGTGTCCAGAGACGGTGCGCCGTCGTCGACGGGCACGGTGCTCGGGCCGATGCTGCGAATATGAATGCTCATGGGAACACGCTGCGCATGACCGACTGCGCGAAGTGCATGACGGCCGACGCGCCCCACGGCGCGGCGATGATGATGACGACGGTGACGATCAGAAACTTGAAACCGTGCGAGATCGTCGAGTCCTGCAGCGATGTCACGGCTTGCAGGAATGCAATGGCGAGCCCCGCCACCGCGGCTACGCCCACGGCCGGCAGTGAGACCAGCAGACAGAGGGTGAGCGCATCCGTCGTCAGACGGGTGATCGCATCGGCGTCCATGCTTCACTCCTTCACTTATAAGTCGAGATGAGGCCGTGAATCAGCGTCGACCAGCCATCCATCGACACGAACAGCAGCAGCTTGAACGGAATGGCGACGTTGGTCGGTGTCACTTGCGAGAGCCCGAGCGCCATCAGCAAATTGGCGACGATCAGATCGATGACGACGAACGCGAGATAGAGCAGGAAGCCGATCTTGAAAGCGGACGTCAGCTCGGTCAGCGTGAACGCGGGTGCGAGGACGACGAGGTCGTCGGGCTTGAGGCTCGCGGCCTTGTCCGCGGGCCAGATCTGCTGCGCCGAGCGCATGAAGAAGGCCTTCTCGCGCTCGTCCGTATGCTTGAGCAGGAATTGCCGGAACGGTTCGCGTGCGGCGTCGAAGATCGGCATCACTTGGCTCGTTGCCGTTTGCTCGCTAGAGAGCTGCGCGCGATGCACGGCTTCCATGCCGACGGGGGCCATGATGAAGCAGGTCACGATCATCGCGATACCGTTGAGCACGGTGCTCGGCGGCACTTGCTGAACGCCGAGTGCGTTGCGCAGCAAGCCGAGCACGACGACGATCTTCGTGTAGGAGGTGACGACCATCGCCGCGAACGGCAGCAGGCCGAACGCTAAGAGCGCGATGAGCAGCGAGGCGATGTCAAGATTGCCGTTCATCGCTGGCCGCCATGCGGTTGATCTGTACTCCTAAGTTTTCGCCGACCGCGACGAGCTTGCCGAATGCGAGTGTCTGGCCGTACGAGACTAGGCGAATGGTCGCATCGGCGAGTGGAAGCGGAAGATCGAGCACGTAGCCGGGTTGCAGCGAGCCGATTTGAGCGACGCTCAAATTCACGCTGAGCAGTTCGATGTGCACCGGCAGCTCGATCGCGCCGACGGGAACGATCGGGTCGGCTGACGGGTCGCTCGATGCGCCGGCAAGCGGGTCGAAGTCGTCGGGTTGGGCGGCGGTGGCAAGGGTCACGGGGGTCTCCAGAGTAACGGTATGCGTGTCGATGCGCACGCCGGCGCATAGTTGGCGGCCGCGCGGGGCGCCCAGACGCAGCGACGCTCGTTCGATCGGGCTGCCTTGCGTGTACGGCAGGCTGGGCTGCCAGCCGAGCAGCACGTCGTGACGGCGCAGCGAGGCGAGCGTCGACGGCGAACACATGCGGCTGCGCAGGCGGATCGCGGCCGGTAAGACGAGGTCGTCGACGGTATCGAGCGGGGCCGGGACGCTCGCGCGTGTCCACGCGCGTTCGTAATCGGCCGCGAGCGCGGCGGGCAGGCCGACGACGGCGCATTTCATTGCGGCGCCGTTCGCATCGATCGTGAGCTGAAGCCCATGCACGTCGGTCGCATGCGAACCGAATGCGATCGCTTTGACGGACGGTACGGCACCGTCGCCGGTATCGAGACGGGCGAGCCAATCGGCGAGCCACATGTTGGCAAGCGCGCTCGCGCGCTTGGGTTCGCTATCCAGCGCAATGCTTAGGAGTGCAGAATGTTCGGCGGCATCGGCAACGATCGATAGCGGGCCGTGCGTGCTGTCGAGCGTCAGCGTCATCGGCTGTTCGAACGTGCTCGTTTCGATACCGCGCAGTCGAAGGCGCTGGCTCGCAGCCGGATGCGTCGAGTGACGAAGCGCCAGCGAACGCGTGAGTAGAGCGAGCGCGCTCGTATAGCCTGGCAGCTTGCCTTCGAGCGAAGTCGACAGGGCTGGGTTCATGGTCTGCGTGCTCTCCTCGTGGCAGGGATGCGCGGTGCGGCACCCGTCATGCGTCGACTTCGACATCGATCTGGCGGCCCAGGGCATCGGTCAGTCGTTTGCGCAAAGCGTCGGCGTTGTCTGAGATTAATTGCGTCGCGCGCGGATTCGACGTTTCGAAGCGAATTGCGATGGACGACGGCGAAAGTTGCAGATGCAACAGCGTGTCGGGCAGCACGGCCGGGTTCATCGGCAGCGTCACGGCCCACGATGTGCCGTCCGACGTACCCGACATCGAGCAAAAACGCGCAATGCGATCGGTTAGCTCGCGTGTGAACAGCTCGCCATGCGCGGCCATTGCACAGACCTGCACGATCTGTTTGCCGAGCGCAGCGTCGTGCTCGGGTTGCTCGGGTTTGGGTGTCGCGCGGTGAGCGGTGTTGCGTAAGCCCGTGGGCTCGGTGCCGGGCGACGGATCGCGCTTCGTCGCTTCGTGTGCCTCATGCGCGGCGGTGGGCGCTTGCTGCGGTTCACGCGATTGTGCTGGTGCCGTAGCCGCACATGCCTCGCCCGTCGCATTCGATCCTTGAACGTCGGATGCTTCCGCTGATGGCGCATCGGCAGAGATCGTCGGCATCGATAGGGGGCCGGCCTGCGCCTGACTTGCCAGCAGCCGGAAGATCTGCACGGCGGTCGCGTTGGCGGACGATGACTGCGACGGCGATGCACCACTGGTCGTCGCGCCGTTGGGCACGATGCGAATGTCTTGCGGATTGCGCACGCGATCGGTCATAGCGGTTGCCTCGCTTTCAGAATGTGAGGCGGCCGACCGGCATCAGGCGCGCATCCGATCCGAGTTCTTGGAACGAATAGACCGGCAGCCACGGCAAGCGCTGCTCGATCATTCGGCGCACGTAGCGGCGGATGTCCATTGCCGCGATCACCGCTAGATGTTTGACGGGATCGGCGCCGCAGATACCTTCCAGGTTGCCGAGCAGCGTGTCGACCGTGGCCGGCTCGAGCGCGAGGAAGTTGCCGGCAGGTGTCGGCTTGATCGCTTGGCGTATCGTCTGCTCGACTTCGGCGTCGAGCACGATCGCCGGTAACTGGCCCGAGCCGCCCGTTGCCCGATGTGCGATGAAGCGGCCGAGATCCCCGCGCACGTATTCGGTCACCATCAGCAGATCCTTTTCCTTAGGACCCCAAATCACTAGGCTTTCCAGAATCGCGCGCATATTGCGGATCGGCACGCGCTCTTCGAGCATGCGGCGCAGCACTTCGGCGATCCGCTGCGCCGGCAGCGCCTTCTGCACTTCGGCCACGAGCCCCGGGTATTCGGTCCCGGCGCGCTCGAGCAGCCATTGCGTTTCTTGCAGTCCGATGAAGAGTTTCGCTTCCGAGCCGAGTTGCGCGACGGCATGACCGGCAATCAACGCTTCGCGGCTAACGACATCCCGGCTCAGATCGGCCGGCACCTTCGCTGTCTCGATCCAATAGCTATGGTCGAGGCCAGCAACGTCGCTGCGCGCCTCGCATTGCTCGCGTAGCGGGTCGGGCACGGTGCGCAATACGCTAAGGCCAGGCGGAACATCGACCGGAATCGATGGCACATCCTGCACGAGTAGTTGATAGCTGTGGTCCTTCAACTCGTCGGCCACCCATAAAGCCGTGCGCGGAAACGGCAGGCCGAGATCGGCGGTCAGTGCGCGGCGGCCCCGTTCGAAGGCTTCATCGAGTTTGGCCGCATCGATCAGCGCTGCGAGTTGAGGCGAGAATCGAATGGCCAGCGGAACGGCGAACGCAGGCGGCTTCGAGGAGATCGTCGGCGCGCTTTCCTTCGAACCTTCGCGCGTCAGTGCCGGCAGTTCAGGACCCGCCGGCTCGTTGGCCTTGCGTTGCTTGCGCCGCAGTGCGAAGGCGCCGGTCGTCAGCGCGCCCGCGAGCACGACGAACAGCGTCGACGGAAAGCCAGGCACGAGCGCGAAGCCGCACAGCAGCGCAGCGGAGCCGAAGAGCGCGCGCGAGTTGCCCGAAAGCTGTTCGAGGATTTCCGTGCCGAGCGAGCGCGGCTTGCTGTCTTCGTCGGCGACGCGCGTAATCAACACGCCGGCGGCCACTGAAATGAGCAGCGACGGAATCTGCGAAACCATCGCATCGCCGATCGACAGCACGGAAAAGCGATTCGCCGCTTCGCCGGCCGACATGCCGTGATAGCTGACGCCGATGACGATGCCGGCGAGGATGTTGACCATCGTGATGACGAGGCCCGCGATCGCATCGCCTTTGACGAACTTCATCGCGCCATCCATGCCGCCATGGAGTTGGCTTTCGATCGCGAGCAGCGCACGGCGCTTTTGCGCTTGCTCGGCGGTCAGGTTGCCGGCGCGCACGTCGGCATCGATGCTCATTTGCTTGCCCGGCATACCGTCGAGCGTGAAGCGCGCACCGACTTCGGCTACCCGCTCCGAGCCTTTGGCAATCACGATGAACTGCACCGTGGTGATGATGAGGAAGACCACGAGGCCGACCACGAGATTGCCGCCGACGACGAGCTCGCCGAAGCTCTCGATGATATGACCGGCTTCCGCATGCAGCAGAATCGACTTCGTCGAAGCGATGTTCAGCGAGAGCCGGAACAGCGTCGTGAACAACAGCATCGAAGGGAAGGCCGAGAGCGACGTGGCTTTCGGTATGTACATCGTCACCATCAGTAGGACGATGCTCGTCGTGATGTTCAGGCCGAGCAGTGTGTCGATGAGGAACGTCGGCAACGGCAGGATCATCAACGCAACGACGGCGACGATGACGCCGGCGATGCCGACCTCCCCGCTGTATTGCGACACGCTCGACAAGGTGGCGTTTTTGGTCATGACGGTAAGCCTTGGTGAGGTTGAGCTTGCACACCCGCTGCGCCGGTCGACGGATGAGGTGTCTCGCCGCGCCGCGCGGCTGCCATGTCTTCGACCCACGCGAGCACCGCCGCGACGGCCTTGAAGCACGCTTCGGGAATCGCATCGCCCGCCGGCACGAGATAGAGCGCGCGTGCGAGCGGCGGATTGCCGACGATCGGCACGCCGTGGCGCTCCGCCATGCGCCGGATTTCCAGCGCATCGGCATCGACGCCCTTCGCGACGATTCGCGGCAGGTCATATTCCGAAGGCATGTAGCGCACGGCGACGGCATAGTGCGTAGGGTTCACGATGACGGCCTGCGCACTGGCCACGGCTTTGTCGGGATTGCCTTCGACGATTTCTTTAGCGACCTGCTTGCGCTTGCCCTTCAAATGCGGATCGCCTTCGGAATCCTTGTGCTCGCGCTTGACGTCTTCCTTGCTCATACGGTGATCGCGAATGAAGAGCCACTTCTGAATGCCGTAATCGGCGACGCCGAGCACGAGGTACAGCACGCCGCCCACTGCGAAGAGTCGGCATAGCGTCGACCACGAAATCTCGATGAGATCGAGCACGGGTTCATAAGCAACGCCGACGATCAGCGGCACGAGCCCGATCATCGTCTTGTACAGAGCCGCGGCGAGCACAGCGGCTTTGACGAGCATCTTCGCGAGGTCGATGAACGAGCGAAGCGAAAACATTCGCTTCAAACCCGAGGCCGGATTGATCGCATTGAATTTCGGCTCGAGCGGTTTGAACGAGATGGCAAGGCCGATTTGCGAGGCGACCGACACGATGCTCGCCACCACTGCAACGAACACCGGTATCGACAGAAGCAGTGCTTGTACGCCGATGCGCCCCATTGCCCGGCGCAGATCGGTATCCGTTCCGCCCGAGGCTTGCATGTCGAGCGCGACGCCGA
This sequence comes from Trinickia acidisoli, assembly GCF_017315725.1. NCBI lineage: Bacteria > Pseudomonadati > Pseudomonadota > Betaproteobacteria > Burkholderiales > Burkholderiaceae > Trinickia > Trinickia acidisoli. The sequence goes on along the minus strand of NZ_JAFLRG010000002.1, from coordinate 1,036,456 downwards.
GCAAGGCACGCAGATGCTCGCCCATTGCCGGTCCCGCGAACGACAGACCAAGCGATGCGGCGATCAGCAGCAGCGAAAACGAAAGATCCGGGCTCTTGACCGTCTCGCCGTCGCGGCGGGCGTCCCGGAGCTTCTTGTCTGTCGGCTCTTCGGTTTTCTCGTCGGACATCGGCTGACGCTCCGCATGCGTTGAGTGGGATTGGCCGCGAGTCTCGCCCGGCGTGCGCTTGCGCCGCATCCCGAGCGACGAAACCGCGCGTCGGCCGGCGAAATCGGGCGGCGCAGCGCGGAAAGGGATATGCGGGGTTCGCTGACGGGCCACGGAATTCGCCGTCTGCTGCAAAGGCGTCGGCACGGCCGGATACGTTATGGCCATCGGCGGCGCGGTCTTCGATGACGCAGGCGCGGCTGCCGTCCTGATAGCTGAATTTGAATCGAACTTCGCGAGGCATAACGATGAATCTCACGACATGCAGCAACCGCTTGGTGTCGGCTTTGGTCGAGTTGTTGACCTGGGCCGCACGCAAGGGGCACCTGGACGAGGCGGACCGCTTGCTCGCGGCACTGCATTTGATGCGTCCGAACTTCGTCGAATTGAATGCGTACGACGCGTGGTTGCTGATTCGCCGCAATCGCATGGCCGATGCGGCGCAACTGCTGCGGCAACTCGAAGGCCGCGAACTGCAGGCCCCGTTCGGCCCCTACGTCACGGCGTTACTGGCGGTCTGCATGTCCTCGCTCGGCGATGCGAGCTGGCGCATCTACGCGAACCAGGTCCTCGCGCGCGACGAGGACACCGAATCGGTCGGGCTGATGAATCTGCTGATGGGCAAACGCGAAAAGAGCGAAGCGAACAATGCGGGAGCGGCGGGCAAATCGGACGCGGCCGAACTGCTCCGGCAAGCGATGTCGTTCAGCTATATGCGCGCTTGAGGAGACGGCCATGACTTCCGCAATCGCAGCTATCGCACCGCCGCCGTCCGTCGCGCTTGCCGATCCTACCGCAGGCGTGACCGGCGCCGCGCAAAGCGCATTCGGCGCACAGGCACCGAACGGCCTTGGAGAACGCTTTCGCGAGGCGCTCGCTCAGGCTCGACTCGCGCCCGAGGAAGGCGGGCGCATTCAAGGACCGTCGACGGTCTCGCAGGCCGTGGCGACGCAAGACGAGGCGTTCGGCGCACTGACCCAGAAGATCGATGCGTTCGAGGCATCGAGCGGCAACCTGTCGTTGCAGCAGGTGGAAGCGCAATCGCTACAGATCCAGCGCGAGATCACCGAACAAATGGTGAAAATCTACACGGGTACCGCAGTCGCGCAAGGCGGTAAGAGCACCGTGCAGACACTCATGAAGAATCAATGACGGGAGGGCGCGATGCGCCGTGTTTCGACCTTGTTGCGCGCGCTGGCAATTGCCGTGCTGGCCAGTGCGTTGTTGGCCGGTTGCAGCAAACAGTTGTATGCGCAACTATCAGAGCAAGACGCCAACGACCTGATGCGCGTGTTGATCGAGGCCGGTATCGATGCGAACAAATCGTCGCCGGACAGCGGCAAGAGCTGGACGGTCGATGTCGACGGCGACGACTTCGCGCGTTCGATGGAAGTGCTCAGAGCACATGGGTTGCCGCATCAGAAATACACGTCGCTCGGAGAGTTGTTCAAGAAGGACGGGTTGATTTCGACGCCCACCGAAGAGCGCGTGCGTTTCATCTACGGCGTATCGCAACAACTCTCCGAAACCCTGTCGCGCGTGGACGGCGTCGCGTTCGCGCAGGTGCAGATCGTGTTGCCGAACAACGATCCGTTGTCGAACGTCGTGAAGCCGTCGTCGGCCGCTGTATTCATCAAGTATCGCTCGGGTACGGATGTTCAAGCGCTCGTGCCGAGCATCAAGAACCTCGTCGTGCACAGTGTGGAAGGGCTCTCGTACGACAACGTCAGCGTGACGCTCGTGCAGGCCGCCGAGCCGCAGCCGATCGACTCATCGGCCGCGCCTGCGGCCGGCGGCGGTTTGTCGATGGTATGGATCGTTGCGGCTGCTGTCCTCGGTGCGCTTGCGGGTGCGCTTGCACTAGGGTTCGCGTTCACCCCGAAAACGCGGAAAGGCAGTTCGGCTGCGCGCTGGCTCGAGCGCATCAAAGCGAAGGCGCCCAAGCGGGCGGACGCATCATGAGCGGCGCCGATCATCCGTTGATCCGCATGTTGGCGGGCTTCGAGGCAAGGGTGCTCGGGTTGGCGACAGCGTTGGCGCAGACGGTGCGTGCCGGCGACGCCGACTTCGACGGCGCGACGCAGGCCGAAGCATGCGACCGGCGCGCGCTAGCAATCAAGGTCGCAGCGGCGCGACGTCTCTGGTTTTCCACGCCCGTGCCGCTCGATGCTTTTTTGCATCCGGGTAACCGCATCGCGATTCTCGCACCGCAGGCGCTTCGCAGCGTGCTCGCGGCTCGTGCACTGATTCGTTGCCAGGACAGCATTCGCCGTTGCATCGACCGCGAACAGCGGCGCGCGCTTGCGCTAGCCGTTGGGGAGGAGGCGCTCAAGCAACTGCAAGACCAACCGGTTGCGTCGGCGCTGAGCGAGCCATTGCCATTGCCCGACGATCTTTCGCCCGACGCGCTCGCGCGTCATGGCTGGCAAATGCTGTCGGGCGACGGGGCATGCCGTAACGAGACACTCGGCAATATCGTGGTGCTGGGCCTAGCTTTCATCGTGGGTGGCGAAGCGTGGCAAAGGATGCGGTTTGCGGACTGTGGCCATCCGCGAGGGCAAGAGCATGCGGGACGGTCAACGGATACGACCGACATTGACGTCGATCGCATTCGCGTTGATGCAACGCTGCCACAAGGTCCAACCGACACGAGCCGTTTCTTTTCCATCGCAGGCGATTTGTTTCCGGAGTTTCAATGGCTATTTGGTTGAGAGCGCAACCGAAGGTGCTCGCCGTCGATACCGATGTCGTGCGCGCGGAAGAACTCGCGCGCGTGACCGAATTGAATGACGCGCTAGAAGCACTCGACGAGGTCGTGCAGGCGACGATGCGCGATGCAACCGAGCGCGCACGCCAACTCGTCGAAGCGGCCCGCCGAGAAGCAGATGCCTTTGTCGAGGCGGCGCGACGCAAGTTCGACAATAGTGCGCGACTCGGCTACGCAGCCGGTCATCGACGTGCGCTGGCCGAGACGCATGCGCGTTTTATCGCGCGCGCGCGCAGCGAGCATGAAGACCTTCAGGCGTCGTCCGATCGGCTCGCGCGCCTCGTGATGAAGGCGGTCGAACAGGTGATAGCCGAGACCGATCGCGACGCGCTGATGCGTCGCATAACGCTGGCCGTGGCGCGATCGATCGACGATGCGACGCATCTCACGGTGACCGTCGCACCCGCAAACGCCGATCGCGCCGAGCGCCTGTTCGGCGAGCTTGCGCGCGAGGCAACGCCGCCGCTCAATCTGGAAGTCGTGGTTGACGACGAAGCGGACGAGGACACCTGTATCTGCGAATGGGACTACGGTGTGGTCGAATCGAGCCTGCGCGCGCAGCTTGCGAGTCTCGAGCGTGCACTGGCTAACGGCGCGGCGTTGGCCGCCTCGACTACGGCACCGGATGCCGAGGCAATGAGCGGCGATTCGCACGCCGGTGCCAACGGCATGGGCGCCGAGGGCGTTGCCGCATGAGCTCGATCGTCCGCTTTGCCGACTATTTGGAGACGGCGCTCGGTGCCAGCGCCTCGCTCGATCGCTATGGCAAGGTGCTCGAAGCAGTCGGCACGCTGATCAAGGTCGGCGGCCTCGATGCGCAGCTCGGCGAATTGTGCGAGCTGTGGCGCGCGGACGGTACCTTGATGCAGCGCGCCGAAGTCGTGGGCATCGCTCGGCAGTATGTGTTGGTCGCGCCGTTCGGCAGCATGACGGGCGTCTCGCGCAGCACCCGCGTGACGGGCAGCGGCGAGCCGTTGTCGGTCCCTGTCGGTCCCGGCTTGCTCGGGCGCGTGCTCGACGGGCTTGGCGAGCCGACGGACGGCTTGGGGCCGGTGCTCGCGCAGTGCCGCGTGCCTGTTTTCGCGCCGGCTCCCGACCCGCTGGAGCGGCGCATGATCGAGACGCAACTGGGCACGGGCGTGCGCGTGATCGACGGTCTCATGGCGCTCGGCGAAGGTCAGCGGATGGGCATCTTCGCGCCGGCCGGCGTCGGCAAGAGTACGTTGCTCGGCATGCTCGCGCGCGGCACGGATTGCGACGTCAACGTAATCGTGCTGATCGGCGAGCGCGGTCGCGAGGTGCGCGAGTTCATCGAGCTGATTCTCGGCGAAGCGGGAATGGCGCGCAGCGTCGTGGTATGCGCGACATCCGATCGCTCGTCGATCGAGCGGGCGAAGGCGGCACACGTCGGTACGGCCATTGCCGAGTACTTTCGAGACCGCGGCCAGCGCGTGTTGCTGATGATGGATTCCCTCACGCGGTTCGCACGCGCGCAGCGCGAAATCGGCCTATCCGCCGGCGAACCGCCGACGCGGCGCGGCTTTCCGCCTTCGGTATTCGCCGAATTGCCACGCTTGCTCGAACGCGCCGGCATGGGACGCGAAGGCTCGATTACGGCGCTCTACACGGTGCTGGCCGACGACGAAGAGGGTGGCGACCCGGTGAGCGAGGAAGTACGCGGCATTCTCGACGGGCACTTGATCTTGTCGCGCAAGATCGCCGCGCGCAATCGCTATCCGGCGATCGACGTGCTCGGCAGCTTGAGCCGCGTGATGCCGCAAATCGCATCGCCCGAGCATTGCGCGGGTGCCGGTCGCGTGCGGCGTCTGATGGCGAAGTACGACGAGATCGAGATGCTGTTGCAGATCGGCGAGTACAAGAGCGGCTCCGATCCGCTCGCCGATGAAGCGATCGCCATGAACGACGACATCGAAGGGTTCGTGCGTCAACGCACGGACGAGCTGGCCGATTTGAACGAGACCCGCGATCTGCTGAGCAGCTTCGGGCAGACCTGACATTCGACGATCACCCGCCGATCATGAGCCGAGCCGTCCAGCACGTCTGGAAAATCGTGGTGGCCGCGAAGACCCGAGCCAAAGAGCGGATCGAGCGCGAACTGGCCGATGCACGCCGCCATCATGCGGCGCTCATCGACGCCACCGAGCAAGCCAATGAAGCGCTCGAAGCGGCGCAATCGAGGCGACTCGCACACGAAGAAAAGATGACGCAGTTGCTTAGCAGTCCTAATGGACTTTCGCCTGTCGTCTATCTCGATCACGATCGCTTTCGAGCACCGCTCGGCCAAGCAGTGGACGAAGCGCGCACCGCCGTGCGCCGCGCCGTCGAAGCGGCCGAGGCACAGCGGGAAGCCGTCGAGCAACTGGGCAAAGCCGTGCGCCGCGCCGATGCGTCGCTCGAAGCTGCGCGCGAGCAATTGAATCGATCGATCAAGGCCGCCGAGCGCCGCGTCGAGGAGCGTAACGACGAAGAAGCGGGCGAAACCGCCGCCGCCCGCATACATCGAGGAGCATAGGATGTACGAAGGGTTAGCCATCGGGCGCGCGCTCGCCGATTTGTTCTATGAATATCAGGGATTCTTTTTGACGCTTGCGATAAGCGCGGCGCGCATCGCGGTCGCGTTTCAGATCTTTCCTCCCACGAGCGGCGACATGCTGCCCGGCACCGCGCGCAACGGCATCATTTACGTGCTCGCTTTTTTTGTAGCGGCTGCGCAGCCTGCGCATTACTTCGACGGCGTCAATTCCGTGCAGTTGCTGATGATCTCGCTGAAGGAAATGTTTCTCGGCGCCGTGCTCGGCTACGCCGCGTCGACGGTGTTCTTCATCGCACAGTGCGTCGGCACGCTGATCGACGACTTGGCAGGCTACAACAGCGTACAGATGAACAACCCGCTGCGCGGCGATCAGAGCACGCCGATTTCCAACACGCTGCTGCAGATGGCCGTTGCATTGTTCTACGTAGGCGGCGGCATGACGTTTTTTATGGGCGCGATGTTCGAATCGTTCAAATGGTGGCCGCTCGTTTCACTGACGCCTTCGATGGCCGACGTCGCCCAAAGCTTCATCGTCGCACGCACCGATTCGATCATGACGGCCACGGTCAAGCTCGGCACGCCCGTGATGCTCGCGCTGATATTGATCGATCTCGCGATCGGCCTGCTCGCGCGTGCAGCGGAAAAGCTCGAACCTTCGTCGCTGAGCCAGCCGATTCGCGGTGCAATCGGCTTGCTGATGCTGATTTTTCTCGTCGGCGTATTCGCGCAGCAGGTGTTGGGATCGCTGCGCCTCGATGAGTTCACGCGTGAGGCGGCCACGTTGGCGTCGCCCGGCTCCGCGCAGCACGCGCGTTGAGAATCGATTGAGATTGCGACCGCCCATCGCGGTTCGAGCGCGAATCGATTCGCATTTGCGAGAACCACCGGGGCGGGTGAGGGGCATCGAAATTTCTTATGCCGGATATTCATTTTTTTGGTTGAGAATTGTTGTGAGGATCCGCTGAGATTGTTGAAATTGGACGTGGTGGCCCTGGCTAATATCGACCTCAAGCAAAGCACCGACGCGAACGTTTCGCGACGATGTCGATTGCCAAGGCCTGAGCCCGATCGGCCGTCAAAAAAGTCGGGCGCACACAGCGAGTGTCGAGCTATGTATCCGACGGTCTATTTGGCGTTGTTGTCCGCTTTGAAATTCCGCAAAAGCCTGCCCCGCTATTGCAGCGCAACCCTCGACGGCGACTTTACGCGCGCCTATTGCGCCGTGGACGACGCGGCCGATTTGAGCGAGCGCGTGCATTCGCAGGCGCGCACCCGCAGCAACGAAGAACTGACGGCGCTGGCCGACGTGTCGCTCGTGCTCGGCAATTCGGAGGAAGCCGAAGATTACTATCGACGTGCACAAAAGATGGTCTGGAAGAACGACGATCAGCTTCGCATGCAATCGTGCCGCAACACGGGCTGGCTCTCGTTGCTGCGTGGCCGCTTGGGCGTTGCGCAGCGCAGCTTCGCGCGCGTGGTTTCCGAGCCGCAGGCGCACGTCGAGCAGCGCATCGAAGCCTATCTCGGCATGGCGCTCGCGCATCATCAATTGGCGCAGCAACAAGCGGCCGACGACGCACTCATCGAGGCGGCCGAATTGGCCGACGAAATCGACGAAACGCGCTTTCGGCTAGTCATCGAACTGCTTTCCCAAGAGTTCGACGTGCGTTTGAAGATTCGTGCTTCGCGCGCACTCGAGGACAATGCCTTCTGGCAATCGGCGCTGACGTCGATCTCGCTGACGGCGGGCCCACGCTCGCACCTCGAGCCGGCTTCGGCGATGGCGACGCGCCCGGCGCTGCTGTCGCTGCGTATCGAAGAGCTTCACTGCATGGCGCGTCTTGCCGACGGCGACCGCGGTACGCCGGCCACGGTGATCGCTGCGCGATTGAGCCGCGGCGCGCCGAATCGGCAACTCGCTTTTCGTGCGCGTCTCGACGTCGTGCTTGCCGCGCTTGCGGGTGGCCTCGACGAAATGGCCGCGGAGATGATGGATCACCTGCCCGCGACCGGCGAGCAACCGCACCGCGATTTCGACTACCTCTATTGCATGGCGAAAATCGCGGCGTACCGCGGCGATCTCGTCCGCGCGTTGAAGTTCTACTCGCAGTACACGACCGAAGCGCTGCGCTGCCTGCGAAACGAAACGACGACGTTGCGAAGTGCTCCCACGGCACGCCCGCGCGCCGCGGCGGGCGCGGTCAACGACGATGTCTCTGCGCGGCTGCCGGCCAAATATCGGCGCGCTTATCGGTACATCATCGAAAACATCGACCGCGAGGATTTGACGACGCGCGAAGTCGCGGCCGAGATGAACGTGACGATGCGTACGATTCAGCTCGTGTTCAAGCGTGCGCTCGGCATGACCCCATGCGCCCTGATTCGATCGCTGCGCCTCGAGGGTATTCGCGAAGCGCTGCTCGACGAGAACGGCCCGGCGCCATCGATCTACGACACTGCGGCGCGGTGGGGCTTGAAAAGCCGCTCGACGCTGGCGAAGGGTTATCGCAAGCACTTCAACGAATCGCCGTCCGAAACGATCGTCGCGTATACGCGGTGACGCCCCCATTCGCCTGGAGCACAACGAAATGAAATTGCCCGGACGCATGCGGCGCCTGAACGCGCTCGCATTCGCAATGCTGATCGCTGCCGCACTCGCCAGCCCCGATGCCTGCGCCAAACCCATTCCGTGGAAGTCGAATCACTTTCAATACGTTGCCGATCATAAGGACATCAAAGAGGTTTTGCGCGATCTCGGCGCGAGCGAAAACGTCATGACCTGGATTTCGCCACAGGTCGACGGCGTGGTCACGGGCCGATTCGACGAGACACCGCAGCGTTTCCTCGATCGGCTGTCCGATTCGTTCGGCTTCATTTGGTACTACGACGGGTCCGTCTTGCGGATATCAGGGCCGAACGAAGCACGCAACGCGACGATTGGGCTCGTGCATGCCACGACGGATGATTTGCGCGGTGCGTTGTCGAGGCTGGGCGTATCCGACCCGCGCTTTCCCGTCCTCTATGACGATGCGATGCGCACCGCATTGGTTTCGGGGCCGCCGCGGTTGGTCGAACTGGTGACCGATGTCGCGCACCTGATCGATCACGACGTTGCGCGCGGCGATGCGCCCGAGGTTCGCTCATTCCGTCTTCACTATGCATGGGCGACGGACCGCACGTTGACGATCAACGGGCAACCCGTCGTCGTGCCCGGCGTCGCCTCGACGTTGCGCAGCCTCTATCCCGACAGCCCGGGTGGGCGAGCCGCCGAGGCGCCCGCTATGCCGAGCGACGATGCTTATCGGCTGCACGATATTGGAGGAACGGGTTCGAGTTCGACACCGGGTGCGAACGGCCGCTCGTTTCCTCCGCTGCCGAATCTGTTCGGCGACAACGCGTCGGCGCGTTCGGCGGGCAACCCGCCTCTGCCGGCAAACATGCGTAGTGCCGATACGAACGCCAACGCATCGATGCCACCGCTTCCCGGCGGTGATTCGAGCGCCATGGGGACCGATCCTTCGTCGAATGCGACACGACCGGATGAGCCCATCATTCGCGCAGACGCACGCAACAACGCGATCCTGGTACGCGCTCACGCCGAGACGATGCCTGCGCTCGAGAAGCTCATCGCCTCGCTCGACCGTCGGCCCGGCGTGCTCGAAATCGATGCGAGCATCATCGAGATCACCGAGACGGGCTTGCAGGAACTCGGTGTCGATTGGCGCTTGCATTCGAGCCATTTCGACGTCGAAACCGGCAACGGCCAGAACACGCAGGCGGGTTTTCCCGATTCGATCAACCCGCAGGGATTTTCCGCACCGGGCGGCACGGGTACGATCGGCACGCTGTCCTCGGCGGCAACGGGCGCGGCGGTGGCCGCGACGCCCACGGGCAGCGTGCTGACGGCCGTGATCGGCGGCACGGGGCGATATTTGCTGAGCCGCATCAGCGCGCTCGAGCAGACCGACAATGCGCGCATTACCGCTAGCCCGAAGGTCGCCACGCTCGACAACATGGAAGCGGTCATGGACAACAAGCAGACGTTCTACGTGCCGGTCCAGGGCTTCGAGTCGGGTAGCCTCTATAGCGTATCGGCCGGCGTTGCGCTGCGTGTGTTGCCGAGCATCGTGTCGGGGCAGGGCAAACCGCAGATCCGGCTCGACGTGCATATCGAAGACGGCAATTTGACGACTTCGAACGTGGGGAGCCTGCCCGTCGTCAGCAAGAGCACGATCGATACGCAGGCGCTGATCGATCAAGGACAGAGCTTGCTCATCGCCGGTTATACCGTCGATCAGGACGATCGCAGCGAGTCGGGCATTCCGTTGCTGTCGAAGCTTCCTGTTATCGGCAGCCTGTTTCGCTTCAAGCATCACCAAGGGCAGAAGTTTCAGCGGCTTTTCTTGCTCACGCCGCGTGTCGTATCGGCTTCGCCGGATGATGCCGTTCCATGCGATGGATGTCAGCCGTCCGAATCTTTAGGAATGCTAACGAAGTAGTGGGGGAGTAGGGCCGCCGCAAGGTGCCATGCCTAGGCTCTGCAATCTGCTCAAATCGGCTCACGGCAGCGAATCTGCTCAGTATCTGCTCAAAACTTGAGGTATCTGCTCATTTTGGATAGTATTTGCTCAACTGTGAGCAGATACTGAGCAGATAAATGAGCAGAGTAACGTCGGCACTTATTCTCGACGCCTTCCAACGCTTGGCCCAGACGGGACACGTGGAGGTTTCCTCTACCGAGGTCGTCCACGCAACGCACGGTAGTTCTGCCACCGTCCGGCGTCACCTCGATGCGCTTTTCGGCAGCGGGCAACTCACACGTAGTGGCAAGGGCCGCGCAACTCGCTACCGGCTGGCCGCGGTGGCTGCAGCCGTCCCGACCGCCACCCCGCAAGAGACTCCCGCGGGCCCGCATCCGGTATGGTCGCCCGCAGCCGTTGAACTCGGCCGCAAACTCGACATGCCCTTGGCGGCCCGCGACCCGGTTACCTACCGGAGCGAATTTGTCGACGACTACGTGCCCAACAAGAGTTGGCTGATGCCACGAGACCTGGCCGAAGCGCTCTATCGTGACGGTCGCCTGGGCGGACAACAACCAGCGGGGACATACGCGCGCAAGGTGCTGGAGCAGTTGCTCATCGACCTGTCCTGGTCGTCCTCTCGTTTGGAGGGCAACCGCTACACCTTGCTGGCGACCGAGGACTTGTTCAAGCGCGGGACCGCCGGCAGCGACGCCGACGCGGTGATGCTGCTCAACCACAAGACCGCCATCGAGTTTCTGGTCGATGCGGTGCCGTTGCAGGGCCTCTCGACGGCGCTCATCCGAAATCTGCATGCCGTGCTCATGCAGGACCTGCTTGCGGATACCGAGGCGCTGGGCGTCATCCGCAAGAAGTTGGTCAACATCAGTGACACGGTCTATGTGCCAACTCAAGTGCCAGCGGTGCTTGGCGAGATGCTGGAGACGATCCTGGCCAAGGCTAGACTCATCAAGAACCCGATCGAGGCTGCCTTCTTTTCGTGGGTGAATCTGGCGTACCTACAGCCATTCGAGGATGGCAACAAGCGCACCAGTCGCCTCGCGGCAAACATTCCGCTGATGCTTTATAACTGTTCGCCGCTGTCCTTCCTGGACGTCGACCCTCACGACTACGCCCAAGCAATGCTGGGCGTATACGAATTCCTCGATGTCTCGCGCGCGGTGGACTTGTTCGCATGGACTTATCGTCGCTCGATGCGCAAGTATGTCGTCGTGATGGAGTCCATGGCAGCCCCGAATCCTCTGAGATTGCGATACCGGGAGCATCTGACCGAGGCTATCGCCCTGGTGGTTCGCGATAGAAGATCCGCGCAGGCCGCAATGGAAGAGCTGGGGCTCACCGAGGACCAAGCCCCGGGCTTCCAGGCAATGTTGCTCGACGAGTTGAGGAAGCTGGAGGTATTCAACTGCGCGCGGTACCGGCTGACGCTGACGGCCACGCAGGCCTGGATCGATGCCAACCGGCCGCACTGAGCGCAGCACGTGCCTAATGAAGGACCGGCCTCGCGAGCCGGTCCTTTTCGTGACACGAAGCGAACGTTCGCCGCTCAGGCGTCGCCCGTCAACTCGGCTCGGCGTTTCTTCGCGTCGTCCTGCCGCGACATGCCCGCTTGCAGCATGAACATCTCGAGCATCTCCTCGTCAGGCTGCCCGTTGGCGCCGGCAGCTTGGTTGGCGGTATTGCTCGAAGCATTCTGCGCATTGTCGGCTTGCTTTTCCTCTTTTTCCTTCTTGTCCTCGGTTTTGCCGGCGGCCGCTTGCTTGCTTCCGGCCGTGCGGCCCTGACTCCCGCCGCGGCCCACCATCGCACTCACGCGTTCGCCGAGCTTCGTCTTCGACGATCCACCCGCGCCGCCCGCGCTACCTTCGACCGAGGAGTGCGAGCGCTTCGAGCCAACCGAGAATCCGCCGCTGCCGGCGATGCCCATGGCACCCGCGGCTGCAATTTCAGCGTAAGGGGAGCCCGAGCCCGCAGCGCCCTCGGGCATGACCTTCGATGCCAGCGAGCCGAGCTTGTCCTCCGCCTCGTTGCTGACTTCCATCTCGGAGACGTTCTTGACGACGCCCTTGACCGTTTGCGTGACGTTGCCGTGCAACGCGCCGCCGATCGCTTCGTCGAGTTGCTGGCTGCCGATGTGCGCGTTGACGAGCGCCTGCGTGCCGACGGCCGCCATCGCGCCTTCGGGCGAGAGGTCCGATGCAACCTCGAGCGTATCCATGCCGGCACTACCGAGATCGCCGAGCGCGGCACCCCATTGACCATGCGCCGCGTCTTTGCCCGCCTGCACCGTGGCTTTGATCGCGCCTTCGGTTCCGTCGACGACCTGAGCGCCGACCTGGTCGACGCTCGACTTGACGTCGTTGGTGAGCGCGTTGTAACCCTTCTCGACCTTGCCCATCGCGTTGTCCAACCCCTTGCTCAGATGCATGTTCGCGAGCGAGTCGACGGTGGCATGGCCGAGCGCGGTGCTGGCGTCGTAGGCCGTATTGAATCCGTCTTGGGCAGTCTTGACCGTATCGTTGAGCGCTTGCTGCCAGCGCCCATGAACGAGATCGTCGCCGGTCTTGGCGAGATCTTTGCCGACCGTGCCGACGTCTTTGCCGAGCGTCGTGCCGACCATGCCCACGCCGGTCTTGATGCCTTGGCCGATTTGCTGCATGCCTTTCTCGGCCTTGCCCATCGCCGTATCCATCTTCTTGCTCAGATGCATGTGGGCGAGCGAATCGACGGTAGCTTGTTCGCCGGCCGTGCCTGCATCGTAGGCGGTTTTGGCGAGATCCTGCGTAGCTTGCATGGCTTGATTCAAGGCCTTTTGCAGATGGCCCTGCATGAGGTCGCCCGCCGCTTGCAGCGTGTGCTCGGCAACTTGCGCGGCGTCACTGACGAGCGTTTTGCCTACTTCCTCGACGCCGTTGACGATGCCTTTGCCGACTTTGGCGACATCCTTGCCCGCCGTTTCGAGCCCATGACCGACGTCCTTCGCGGCGTGCGCGATGTCACTGCCGACGTGCTCGAGCCCATGCTTGATTTTTGAAAAGATGCTCATGGCAATCCTTATACCGAGTAGCGCTATTCAAATGGGAAAAGCCGGCGCATCGCGCCGGCTCGTTCCGCCTGAGATCAGACGCCGCTGGCGCCCGACGCCTTCTGCTGATCCATGATCTTCTGCAGCATTTGCGTGATTTCGCCGAGCATCTGCACTTGGTTCTGCGTCGGACCACCGCCGCCGGAGTTGGAGCCGGAGCCGCCGCCGCTGGATTGGCCGCCTTGTGATTGCAATTGCTGGAGCATCTCCGTGATTTCCGCGAGCATCGATTCGATCGACTGCGGCTGATTCGCGCCGCCTGCTGCTGCGGGGCCGCCCGCGCCGTCGGGTCCGCTCACGCCGCTCGGGCCGCCGGCATCGCCCCCGCCTGCACCGCTTGCACCGCCGGCGTTACCGCCACCGCCGCCACCTGCGCCGCTTGCACCACCTGCGCCGTCGATCTGCTGCTTCAGCATGTTCAGGATTTCGCCGAGCACTTGTGTGATTTGGTCGTTGTTGTTCTGGCCGCTGCCCGTTTGGCTGTTTTGCGATTCGAGCTGTTGCAGCATCGTCAGGATGCTCTGCAGCGTCGAGTCGAGCGAGTTTTGCTGGCCGCCGTCCGCGGCGTCCGACGGACCACCGACACCGTTCGCGCCGCCTGCGTCCGCGGGGCCGCCTGCTGCGGGCGCGCCACCGCCACCCGCGCCCGCGCCTGACGGCGCGCCGCCACCGCCCGCAGCATCAGGCGAGGGGCTGCCGCCACCGCCGCCGCCGTTCGAATCCATGCCGGTTTGTGCGTTCTGCGTTTGAACCGCTTGGGCAAGCAGTTGTTCGATCATCTGCAGCACTTCGGCCAGGATTTGCTCGAGTTGCTGGGCCGAGTTGCCGCCGGACTGCGACGGGCTCGAAAAATCAAGCGAATTGATGCCCGAGCCGGATGAATTGTCGATTGCTACGCTCATGAATAACCTCGTCATCATGAATGGGGATGCGCACTGCCCGAGGGCAATGCGGGAATGTTTCGCCGCGCGACGAAGCGCCCACGCACGTTCCCGCTGGAAACACGGCGGCATGGCACATCGCTCGGGATCGACGATACGCGGCCGCTATCGGTCAGCTTCCTGGTATCGGCGAAGTCGTCGGGACATCGGCGAAACGAATCGGTGAAATCGATGAGCGAGCGCGCAATCGATATCGACAATCAGCATCGACGTTGATGGATTCGCGTCGATGTTGACGAATCGGTGTCCATGTTGACGAACGACGTCGGCGAATGTCATCGACGGTCGATGTTGATGGCGGCAATGGACGATCGACCACATCCATCATCGACGCCGATGATGGATACGCGATCTAAAGGCCGGAGGGAGATTGGATTCAGAATTCGGCCACTTTCATGGCCGGCAGGGAGTGATTCGGTGAAAGCTCCGCCGAGCCTGCGGAAGGGGCTTGGCGCGTCACTTCCGCGGACGCGGGCTCTTCATCTTGCGAAGCACCCAAAGCGGACAAGTCCAGTTTGTAGCCGAGCGCATAGACGGTCTTCAGATTTGCGCCCGCGGATCCCGCGACGCGCAATTTCCGGCGCAGCTTATAGACATGCTGCTCGATGGAGCGACCGGCGACGTCTTCGCACGAACCCCAGACACTGCTGGCGATCTGAGCGCGGCTCAGGAATTTTCCGGGGCTCGAAAAGAACAGCCATGCCATCGCGAATTCGCGTGGCGTTAGGGGAATTTCCTCGCCGTCGATCGTCAACGTGCCGACATCGCGTCGCAACGTATAGGAGCCAAGTGAGATGACATCGTCGACCTTTTCCTGCGTGCGTCGCTGCAGCGCGACATGTACGCGCAGGCGCACTTGCTCGAGATCGAAGCGGTTCGCGACGTCGGTCGCGCCCGCATTGATCCACCGCAGCATCGCCGACCAGTTGGAGAACGGCGTCAGTACGATGACGGGTGTACAGAGGTCCCCGTTGCAGTTGCGCCAGGACAGCAGCGAATTGACCAGCATCGAGTTGTTCTTCGCATCGATCAGCACCGCGTCGAATGCCGTCGTGCGCATTGCACGAAACAGGGGCAGTTCCGCATCGAACGCGTCGACCGCGATGGCCTCGTCCGCAAACGAGTCCGTCAGGCTGGCTGTCAGTTGATGATCTTCGGTAACAAGAGCGAATCGCACTTTACTCTCCATTCAGCGCGCTTCGTCGTCGAAGCGTCACGTGCACTAGCGGCGCCGCCTCTGCACCCGCGGCATCGGCGCCGTCCCATCAGACGGCGAAACCTACTGTCCTCTCACGACAGATGTTTCGTTCCGGAGATGCTCGCTTGTTCTGCGATGTCATCCCTAAAGGTGGGACGCGCTCGGTCGCGCCCGGCTTCGATGAATGAAGTCTTGTTGTCCGTTAGTGCCGGCGATCGTGATGCCGGATGCATGGGCGCCGCGCTAGTTGCGCAACAGGAAAAACGTGGCCCCCGAAATCCTTACGCGGCAAAATGGCCGGCAGTAAAGGATTTCATCGGGCCTGTGCATAGGTTGCGTAAGGATTTCCTTACATTTGAATCCGTGTTTTCCGATCTAAATTGTCAGACGCATAGGGCAAAGTGAAACTTGCGCCGGATCGATGCGCATGAGTTGCAACTTTTCTCACGCTAGTGGGTACCTACAGTGAAATATCGAATCGGGTGGATTCAGAACAGTATGTTGCCGATCGTCGAACCCACGGAAACACGGCCGCGGCCGGCCACCGCCCGCAGCAACGATGCGGACGACGTCGCGTTGCTCGAGCGCATCGCGGCGCGCGACAAGGCGGCGCTGGCCACGCTCTATCGCGAGTACCATCGCCGGCTCGTTCGCTTCTTGGTTCGCTTCACGCGTCGAGAAGACGTGATCGAGGAGGTCGTCAACGATACGTTCCTTGTCGTCTGGCAAAAAGCCCATGAGTTTCGGGCGCAGGCGCGCGTGTCCACTTGGATCATGGGAATCGCCTATCGCGTGACGCTGAAAGCGCTGCGACAAGGCGATCTACCCTTCGAGCCGTTGCAAGGCGAGCACGAGATGGTCGCGGGCGAGTCAATCGATCACGAGTTGATCGATTGGCTCAACAAGGGTTTGACGCGGCTCACGCCCGAGCAGCGCCTCGTGATGGAAATGGCTTATGTCATGGGACATTCGCTCGAAGAGATCGCCGAGATGACCGCCTCGCCCGTGAGTACGGTGAAGGCTCGGATGTTTCACGCCCGCGTGAAGTTACGCAACGTCATGCCGGCGCTGGCCGGCTTTGCCGAGGACGACCAGTGAAGAACATATCGATCAACGACGGTTCCGAGCGCACCCATCTGCGTGTTTGGGACTTGCTGCCATGGATCGTCAACGGGACCGCGTCCGACGCCGTCCGTCGCGACGTCGAGGAGCACGTGCGCGAGTGCGTCCCTTGCCGCGAGGAACTCGTTCGCCAACGGCGCGTACATGCGGCGATGAACGTGGCCGTAGACGTCGACCTGCCCGTCGAACGGGGGCTCGACCGATTGATGCAGAAAGTGCAGGCCGAGGAGCGGCAGGGAGCCCGCTACGCGCGTGCCGGCGGAGCGGCGCGCAGCCGTTGGGCTTGGGCCGCGTGCGGCTTGGCCGCGATGGTGCTGCTCGAAGCGGGTGGCCTCGTCGCGTTGGGCACATCCCCGCGGAGCCCCGCCTATCGCACGTTGTCTTCGTCCGATGCGAGATTGCCCCAGGCATCGATCCGGCTCGTCGTCGACTCTTCGATGACGGTCGGCAAGTTGCAGGCGCTGCTCGCGCCGCTGAATCTGCAGATCGTCGGCGGCCCGAACGAGGACGGCGTCTATTCGCTCGGCACGCTCGGCCCACGCCACGACACCGAGAAGATCGTCGCTGCGTTGCGCGCGGCCCCCGGCGTGCGCTTCGCCGAGCCCGTGGACGTCGCTCGCAGTGGGCAGTGAATGATTCGCGTTTCTCTCCATGTCTTGTCTGCGGCAATCGTTGGCGTGCTTGGATTGTTCGCGCCGTTCGCGCACGCCGAGCACTTCGACATCGTTTATCCGCGGTTCATGAGCGTCGACGATCCGAGGGCGGCCTATGCCAAAGCCGTTCTCGATCTCGCAATGCGCGAAGCCCATGCGGACTATACGGTTCGTCCGTCGCACGACGTCATGCAGCGCGAGCGGGCACTGCGCGAGTTGGCCGAAGGCCGCTCGGTCAATCTCGCTTGGGTTAGCATGTCGGCCGACGATGAAGCCAGGCTGCGCCCGATCCGAATGCCGATTTATCGAGGCCTGATCGGCTACCGGGTTCTGCTGATTCGTAAGGATCGCCAGGCCGAGTTCGATAAAATCAACTCGCTCGACGCATTGAAGGCGATGACGGGGGGGCAGGGTTTCGGATGGGTTGACACGGAGATACTTCGCGATGCCGGGTTGCATATCGACACGTCGACCTACGATTCGTTGTTTCGAATGACCGAGGCGGGCCGCATCGACTACTTTCCGCGCGGCCTCGTCGAAGCGTGGACCGAATTGAAGGCGCTACACGAGGCCAATCCAGATCTCGTCGTCGAGCGTCATTTAATGCTTGTCTACCGCTCGGATTTCATTTTCTATACGAGCAAGCGTGACGAACAGCTCGCGCGGACGATCGAATCGGGCTTGCGCGCGGCTTATCGCGACGGTTCGTTCCAGCGGCTGTTCGATTCGCAACCCTGCATTCGGACGGCACTCGAGCGCGCCGACCTCGGGCACCGAACGGTCATCTACCTCGACAATCGGCATCTGTCGGACGCGGACCGCGATATCCCGAACGAATACTGGATGCCCAACTGATCCGGTGGTCGTGAGGGTGTGTTTCTTCTGAAGCAAACATGAATTTCAATGCGTCAATTTCGAGGCGGCGCTTGATGGATCGTCTACGCGGCAGCGTGGTACTGCGGCTGTTCGTCGTCGTATTCGCGTTCAGTTGCATCGTCACGGTAGCACTGACCGCCGTGCAGCTCTATCGAGAGTACCGGCATGGCGTTGCGCTCCTGCAAGGGCGCCTTTCCGAGGTTGATCGCATCTATAGCGGTAGCCTTTCCGAAGCGCTATGGCGGCTCGATCGATCGGAACTGACGCTCGAGTTGGAGGGCATGCTTCGGCTCGACGGCATCAGTGCTGTGCAAGTGCGAGAGGACGGCGCCGATCCGATGATCGTTTCGGCGGGCCACCTCGTCGGCGCAAGCGCTGCGATCGCCCACGATTTTCCGATCATGCGCGAGGTGCAGGGCGCGCAACGATCGATTGGAATTTTGCACGTCGAGGCCACGCTGGACGATCTTTATCGCTCGCTGGCGCGTACCGCTGCGCTGATTCTCGTGAATCAGGCGGCCAATACGTTTCTCGTCGCGCTTTTCATTACGTGGCTGTTGAACCGGCTCGTGATGCGGCATCTAGTGGCGATAGCCCGAGCGGTCGCGCGTTACGATTATCGCGAGCTGCCGACGCCGTTGACACTCCACCGCCGCTCGGGCGGCGTGCCCGACGAGCTCGATCACGTGGTGTCAGCCATCAATGCGATGGCCTCGCGCGTGCACGGTGCGTATCTCGACGAGCTCGACGCCGCGGTCGAACGTGAGGCGAGACATGCCGCCGAGGCCGCGAACGGCGCCAAGAGTGCGTTCCTTGCCAGCATGAGTCATGAATTGCGCACGCCGCTGAACGGGATTCTCGGCTACGCGCAGATCCTGCGCCGCGACGGCTCGCTCGGCGATACGCAGCGCGAGGCCGTTGCCGTGATGCTGCGTTGCGGCGAGCAGTTGCTCGCGTTGATTCACGAGGTGCTCGACTTCGCGATGATCGAAGCGGGGCGCATGCGGGTCGAGATTACCGACGTTCCGCTGGCCGCAACCGTGAGCGCGATCAAAGAGGTGATCGTCATGAAGGCCGCGGAGAAGGGGCTTCGATTCGTTTGCAAGATCGAACCCGATGTGCCCGTCGGCGTGCGCGCCGATGAGCGCCGCCTACGGCAAGTGCTGCTGAATTTGCTGACGAACGCCGTCAAGTTCACGGGGCGCGGAACCGTCGAGTTGTGCGTGCGACGCAGCGCGTCGGGCGGAGCCGGGTTCGAAGTGCGCGACACCGGGTGCGGCGTCGATACCGACGAACTCGAACGCATCTTCCTGCCGTTCGAGCAAGGCAGGCGAAAGACGAGCCGCGACGGCGGCATGGGGCTCGGGCTTGCGATCAGCCGGCAGTTCGTTCGCGCCATGGGTGGCGACATCGCTGCCGATAGCGAGGTTGGCCGCGGCAGTGTGTTTCGTTTCGATCTGCCGCCGGCGATCGAGACGAGCGAATTCGCGCTGGCGCGAGACAGCGTGCGAATCGCAACCGCCTATGAGGGCCCGCGGCGCACCGCGCTCGTCATCGACGACGTCGAGGTCAACCGCGCGATCGTTTCCGATTGGCTGCGCAGCCTGGGATTTGCGGTCATCGCTGCGCAAGACGCTGCCGAAAGCTTTGTGGCCCTGACGCGATCGGACGTGTCGCTCGTTCTGACCGACATCGTGATGCCCGGCATCGACGGGCTCGAGTTCATTCGTCACGTGCGCGCGCTACCCGAGTTTCACGGCATACCGATCATCGCGCTGTCGGCCAGTTCGTCGGCAACGGATGTCGGCAAAACGCTTGCGGCGGGTGCCAATGCATTTTTGCCCAAGCCGCTGGACTTCAATCGATTGGAGACGGAAATCGCCGCGCTACTCGGGATCAAGTGGATCTATTCATTGCAACGTCATGAACAGACGCCGGATCTCGCGCAGCTCGCGAACGTCGTGTTGCCGACGCCGCCGGCCGAATCGATGCACGAACTGCACCAGCTCGCGCGCATGGGCGACATGCGTGGCGTGCGGGACTGGGCCGATGTGCTGAATGCAGGCGATTCCCGCTACGAGCCGTTCGCCTCTGCCGTGCGCACGTTTGCGCGCACCTATCAGTCGAAGGCGCTGCTCGCGTTCGTCGAGCGTCATCTACATGCGGGAGGGGTTGCGTGACTCAATTGGACGATTACCGCCCGCGTACGGCGACCGTGCTGATCGTCGACGATACGCCGGCTAACCTTGCCGTGGTCGTCGATGCGCTCGGCGAGCGCGGTTTTCGCGTGCTGATCGCGCTCGACAGCGCGGAGGCGATCGAGCGCGCACGCTTTTCCCAGCCCGAGTTGATCCTGCTCGACGTCAACATGCCCGGCATCAACGGCTTCGATACCTGCCGGCGACTGAAGGGAGATGCGCAGACACGCGACATACCCGTCATCTTCATGACGGTGGCCGATGGCATCAGCGACATGATCGAGGGCTTTCGCGCAGGCGGCGTCGACTATGTGACGAAGCCGGTACGGATCGACGAAGTCATTGCGCGAATGGACGTGCACCTGGCGATGCGCGAAATGCAAACGGCGCTCGTCGAGCAGAACCGGCAACTGCAGCAGGAGGTGAGGGTCAGGCAGCAGGCCGAGTTCGAACTCTCATGCGTTCGCGACGAGCTCGAATTGCGCGTGGCCCGCCGCACCGAGCAACTCGCACGCGCCAACGACGACCTGCGCGCCGAGATCGCCGAACGCGAACACGCGCAGGCGCGCTTGAAGCTCAGCGAGGCGCGCTTGCGCGAGATCGTCGAGGCGAGCCCCGTGCCGCTTTGCATCGGCTCGATCGCCAAGCCGCACGTCCTGTATGCGAACGAGCAGTGGCGGCAGTTGTTCGGCGTGGCGGAGCATGAGCAACCGAATGTCAGCATCAACGACTTCTACGTCGAGGAGGACGGGCGGCGCAAGCTGCTCGAGCGCGTCAGGCTCGACGGCAACGTGAGCGACACCGAAGTGTCCGTGCGCCGGCTCGACGGCACCACGTTCTGGGTTGCGATCACGGCGCGGCTGGCGACGTTTCAGGACGAGCCCGCGATCTATGTCGGTATCCGCGATGTGACGGAGCGCAAACGTATCGAGCAAGCGCTGTTGGAATCGCGAGAGCAGTTTCGTCAGTTGAGCGCTTACATGGAGGCGATACGCGAAGACGACCGCAAGCGGATCGCGCTCGAGATTCACGACGAGCTGGGTCAATTGCTGACTGCCTTGAAGATGGACGTATCATTGCTCAAGATGCGTTTGGGCGATGCGCCCGACTTGCTGGAGAAGGTAACCGGCATGCGCGATCTCGTCGAGCAGACGATCCTGATGGTGCGCAACGTGGCGAACCATCTGCGGCCCGCCGCGCTCAACTTCGGGCTTGTTTCCGCGCTCGAATGGCTGGCGGACGATTTCGGCAAGCGCACGGGTATTCCGTGCCGGCTCGTCTTGAACGCCGGCGAGCCCGAACTCGACGATGCGCATGCGACGGCGCTGTTTCGCGTCGTGCAGGAGTCGATGACGAACGTCGCGCGCCACGCGCGGGCCACGCGCGTTCACGTCACGATGATGCGTAACGAGCGCGGGCTCATACTGAACGTGAGCGATAACGGTTGCGGCTTCGATCCGGCGGCGGCCGGCAAACGCGATTCGTATGGCTTGCTCGGCATGAGCGAGCGAGCCAGGCTCATTGGAGCGTCATTGCAGATCGACAGTGCCCCCGGTTCGGGGACGGTGGTATCGATCAGTATTCCTGTCGAGAGTGGAAGAGAAGATGATCAAGATTCTGATCGCGGATGATCACGCGGTAGTGCGCAGCGGCTTGAAGCAGATCATGGCGACTGCTACCGACGTGACGGTGGTGGACGAGGCAGCGAGCGGCGCGGACGTGCTCGGCAAGCTGCGCGGCCGGGAAGTGGACTTGCTGCTACTCGACATTACGATGCCGGGTATCAGCGGCGTCGATCTGATTCGCCGCGTACACGGCGAATATCCGGACATGCCGATCCTGATTCTCAGCATCCATAACGAAGCGCAAGTCGTTTCACGCGCGCTGCGGGCGGGCGCGAGCGGCTACGTGACGAAGGACAGCGATCCCGAGGTGCTGCTGGCCGCGATTCGCAAGCTCGCGACGGGCGGGCGCTTCATCGATCCGACGCTCGTCGATGCGGTCGTTTTCGAGCGGCATTCGAGCGACGTGCCGCCGCATGAAATCCTCTCGGATCGCGAATTCGAGGTGCTGCGGTTGCTTGCGAGCGGGCGCAGCATCAACGATATCGCCGAGGCGTTTGCATTGAGCGCCAAGACGATCAGCACGCACAAGCGGCGCTTGATGCAGAAACTCGGGGTTGGCAACAACGCCGAACTCTTTCGTTATTCCATACGCCACGGTCTCGCGGCGCAGTGAATGCTTGCTTTTAGCGGGCGATACTAGCAGGCGATATTCGAATGGCCGGCACCTCGATGCCGGCGTTGCGCGATTCAATGCAGCGTACCGAATAGCACGCCGACGCCTTCGCGCGGTGTGAGCCCCAATTTGAAGTAGCTTTCGAGCCGCTCGACCGTTTCGTCATCGAGCTCATACGTCGAATGAATATGGCCGTCGGTCAGCGCGTAGTGATGCCAGTCCGCCAACCACTGGTGCAGTTCGAATTCTTCCCCTGGCAGCTCCGGCGAATCGGTGTTTAGGAACGAGGTGATCATCTTCGGCGTGCTCCTGTTCTCCGATTGAATGGGTGTGGTTCCGCGTTGCATGAGAACGTGTCGGTGCTGGTGCGCGGGTTTGCGTGCGAGATTCCATGCTACGCGTGTGTGCGCGCAGGCTCGATAGGGAGAAGCCGAAAGTATGGGTAAGGAAGGCTTGATTTCGCTGTAAGGATTTCCTTCCAAATCATATGAGGGGAATCGCACGAGGTGAGAGAAGGGGCGGTCGTTAAAAGTTAGAAGTCCTAATAAATAGAGGATTCATTCGCTCTAGCCGGGACGATTGCGGATTCCTGCGGCCGTTCGTCGTGCTGGGCGCTTTAGCGATCTGCCGCACGCTAAGGAATTCCTTACAGTGGTTTCAGCGATTCCCGGTTGCCGTTTGCCCTGTGCCGGTAAGCGCGGCGTGCCGTTTACCCATTCACGGGGAATAGGGTATGCGACACGCCCTGCTTCGTTTCGCCGAATGACAGTAAGAATCCACGGAGCCATGAAAACTTTTACCCAAACAATCAAATTCAAGATCATCGCCGTACTGAGCCTCAGCGTCGCGTTGCTGGCGATCGTCGGATCATACGGCGCGATCAACATCGCAAGGCTCGATAGCTTTATCACGGATTCATACGAAGGCAATACGCTGCCGATCATCGATCTGACCGACGTTCGCACCGCGCAGTTGGACATTCGTTTGCGGTTCCGCCGAATTGAACACGACAAGGCGGGTGCGGCGACGCCGCTCGACCAGGCGGATGCGGCGACATCGCTCGATCGCGTTCGCGACGATCTGCAGCGGATGAACCGCGCCTGGAGCCATTACTACCCGGCCGCCATCAGTGGCGAGGACGAACGCGCGATTGCCGACAAGATCAACGCGGGCATGCCCGATATGGTCGATATGACGCAAAAGGCGGTTTCGCTGTTTGCAAGCGGAAGCGGGGACGAGGCTTCGAAAATCGTGGATCGGCAAGCGTCCGCGTCCGCAGCCTCGATCGAGCTGATGGACCAAGACATCGAAGTGAACCGCAAACAGGCCAAGCAGGCGATGGTGGACGGCGCGGCGACGGCGCGAACCGCCGCGATCGTCGCATTCGCACTCGTGGCGGCGAGCGTCGTTGGGATGATCATCGCGGGTGTTTATCTCGTGCGGGCCATTTCGCGGCCACTCGGCAAGGCCATCGGTGTGGCCAACGACATTGCGCGCGGCCAGCTCGAGAATCGTATCGTCGTCGACGTGCTCGGTGAATTCGGTGAATTGCTCGAAGCGCTGCGGCGAATGGACGATCAGCTTTCGCACACCGTGCGGGGGATTCAGAACGCAGCCGACTCGGTCGGTGTGGCTTCGCGTGAAATTGCGAGTGGGAATACCGATCTCTCTTCGCGTACCGAGCAGCAAGCGGCCTCGCTCGAGGAGACGGCCGCGAGCATGACGCAATTGACCGAAACGGTAAAGCAGAACGCCGACAATGCACGGCAGGCGAACGGACTTGCCGTGAGTGCGACCGGCCTCGCCGATACCGGTAACGATGCCGTCCAGGCGATGGTCGGCACGATCGAGCAGATCAGCGGTAGCTCGACGAAGATTTCGGAGATCACGGGCGTGATCGAAGGCATCGCCTTTCAGACCAACATTCTCGCGTTGAATGCCGCGGTCGAAGCCGCGCGTGCGGGCGAACAGGGGCGTGGCTTCGCTGTCGTGGCAAGCGAGGTGCGCAGCTTGGCTCAGCGTTCGGCAAGCGCCGCCAAGGAAATCAAAGAACTGATCGTATCGTCGGTGGTGCAGATTCAGGACGGCTCGAAGCAAGCGAGCGAAGTCAGCGAAGCGATGGAGCATGTCAAGCGCGCCATCAAGCAGGTCTCGGACATCATCGGCGAAATCGCCGCAGCTTCCGACGAGCAAAGCCGCGGGATCGAGCAGGTCAGCGTGGCCGTTTCGCAAATGGACGAGGTGACGCAACAAAACGCGGCGCTCGTCGAGCAAGCCGCGGCCGCGGCGCAGTCGCTCGAAGAGCAAGCCGGCACGCTGGCCGAGGCGGTCTCGCAATTTCGGCTCGCGAGCCGTTGAGAGCGCAGTCGTCGGTGGCACGCGGCGGCAGTACGTCAGCATCGCGATTTAGTTATCGATATTTCGCTCGACGACACTCGCTATCGTTCCTAGCAGGCATCACCGTTGAGCCGCGAGATTACGCTGGCGGGTAAATCAACGGTAAGCCATCGCCGCTCCGATTAGCGATCGGAGCGGGCCGCAGGAGAACACCATGCCACCCCGTATCGGATCATCCTCTACGCCGCTCGGCGATCACTACCCAACGCCGGCGAGCAATAGCCCGTCCTCGGCATGGCCGCCGCCGAATACTCGAGCTCGACTGGGCGGCGGCGAGGCCGCGCTAGGATCGTTGACGCAACGAACGCGCACCGACAGCGCGGATGCGCCGGGAAGCGCGACGCCGCTGCGGCGCGCCGATTCGACGAGTCGATTGGCCGATTTCTCGCGCGCGGCACTCGAGCGGCAACGCACGATGCCGACTACGTCGAGAGAGCGATCGCAGGCGGCACGTTTGCTTGCTACACACGAGGATATGCGCACGAGCGAAAGCGAATCCATGCCTGAGGGCACGCCTTCGAGGCCGAGCTTGAAACCTGGTGGTGCGAAGTTGAAGCCGAAGCCGAGCGCAAACGCGAGTCCAAATAACGCGGCGCAATCAACGCCGATTCATGCACCCGCGCCCACCGCTGCGCCGGTGTATGGTTACCCGGTCTACGCCTCGCATTGGAGCGCATCCGGATATCACACACATGTCGTTGGGGCTCACCGGCCTATCGGGTTTTCCTACGGGTATGGCCACGACGCTTTCGGCGGGGCGCACGCGCATATCGGCTTTCATTATTTCGGCCGCCGGCACACGCTGCGCTTCGGATTTGGCAGTTTGACGAAGGACTTTCTTGCGGGGCTGCGCAGCGGTTTATTCAATCCGGTTGTTTATCACGCGCCACCGTCTACCGGTTACGCGGGCTACGGCTCGGCTAGCGCGGCTTATGCCGGCCATCACGTTCATGCGGCCGGCTATCGGGGGCATCGTGCCTATGCGATCGGTTATCCGGTCGGTTATGCGTGAGAACGCTGTCTCAATCCGCGGCACGCTCGGCTGAACTTACCGGCGAATCGGCCCGATCAGCCATTTGCGCCGCAATGTTCGAGAACTGGCGTTCGTAGCCTGCCGTATGGCCTGAACTGATGGCTACCCGCAGGTAGTCGTTCAGCGTTGGGTAAGCAGCTCGAACGTCACCGTAGGCTCCTACGCGCGCATACCACTGTGAGGGGTTGCCGAAGCCGATTTGCTCCAGCATCTCGCGCGCTTCGGAGAAATAGCGGACCATGTCGCTCACGGAGCCGTATTCCGCGGCTTCTTTCAATCGGGCAGCATGTGCGATCCCGATTCGTCGATTGCGGAAGTGGTTGTTCACGGTTTCGAATTCGTCGCGCCGGCATAGATTCGAAATTTCCACCGCGAGCGCCGGAAGTGACCGGGCAGCGTGCCCCTGAGTGTCGGTCGCGATTTCCGCTGACAGATGAATGCGGCGTTTGCCCGGATGCGTGAAGGCGTGAGGCATCTTGTTCATATCCGCCACGGTGATCGTGACACCCCCTTCCATGGCAACTTTTTGCAAACGTGAACGGAAGCTCGGTGATCCCCGATGGAGCGTTTGGAGCATGGCTATCAGCTTCGAGACTCGGGCGTCGTCGCCAGGGTTATGGATGTGCGCGCGGACCGCGCTCCAAGTATCTGCGGATTGCGGCACGATTTTCCGGGACATATTCGCGCTTTTACGCGGAAGGCCGGCCAAAACGCCGCCGGCCGCCAAGGCTCGCCGGCTGCTTGAAGCGGGCGTACCGCTGTCGGCGAGCACAGGCGTCACACTCGCCATTTCTTCGTAGCGAAGATTCTCGGTACTGCGTGTCTTGGAGAAGCTCAATCCCATCGTTACTCCGGGTGGTTCATTAGGGTATTCGTCCCATTGATTTCCCCGCGCTCCCGCCTTGGACCGCGCAGGCCATCAGCGAGTCAGTCGGAGGTCGGTTCGTCCGATTGCTGCCGTTTAGTGGATGCTCTGAGCCGAGCGCGGCGCTCTTTGACGTCTTTCTTCAATACCCGATGTCCGCTTTTGACCATCTCTTCATAGGAAGCGAGTACCGCACGTCCCGTCGCCTTCGTTTCGTCGAACGCCCATTCGCCGGAGCGGAGCTTTTTCTTCGTGTCTTTGGGCATTGACGTGCGATTGCGCTCGTAGAGCGTTTGCGCGCGTTCGTTGATTTTGATCCGGTGAGCGAGTTCGTCGTTCGCGCGTGTCCTTGACGGCTTTGTCCCACCGTCAGCCGTCTTGGCCGCCGCGTCGAAGCGGACGCCTTGTGTCCAACGGCGAGAACCCGCTAGCGCGGCTATAGATTCGGCGATCGATGGCTGCCGTTCGAGGGATGGGGCACGAAGCTCGGGGCCTCGCACCGATGCGGCTCGATCGCTCGAAACGTCAGCCGCTGCCGGTGAATTCGCCGCTGAGAATCTCGGTTCACCATCGCTTCGTTGTCCTAACGATCGTGCCTGCCTAAGCATACCGATCGTCTGCGGTTCCATCGGAAGCGTGGACAGCCATGCTTCGACGCGGCTGCTTGCGGGTTCCGCTTCGCGGTTCGATAGCAATTGTGCCTGCCTGAGCATACCGATCGTCTGCGGTTTGGGCGGAAACGTAGACAACCATGCCTCGACGCGACTGTTCGCAGACGCGACTGCTTGCGGCGGCGGTTCGGCATCGACGGTTTGCTCGCTCGACGATATCGACGATATCGTCGATTCCACGGAAACATCGGCCACGCGCTCGTCGCGTATGTCGGCCGCCATGTGCACAGCCTGAAAGTGATTGCCGAACATCACGATGCCGACGGGATCGGTTCCCAATCCCGACGATTGAAAACGCACGGGACCGCTGACGCTCGGCATGATCAATTGCAGATTCATGTCGACGCGATAGTCCCGGTTGACCATACGCATCAACGCAGCGACGGCGGGCTCGTCGTCGTAAAGCATGCGGTCGCCTTGCTCGATCTCCGGATGCTCGCGTGCCAATACGCTCCGATAGCGGGCCGCTTGTTCGGCGAGTAGCGGCTCGGATTGCGCGTCGTAGCGTCCCGTCGCATGCTGCAGCAGTGAAATGATCAAGCAGTCCATCGACGCGTGGCCGCTGTTTTCGGCCGCACGGATATTGTGTTGCGTGAACCATCGTAGCGTTTCGTCCCGTCCATCCCCCATCATCATGTCGCGCTGTTGTTGGAGTTCGGGATGCTCGTCGCGTTCGCCCGTGGGCGTTGCCGCTTGGTGGGGGCGTGGCGCGAAGACGTTTTCGGGCCGGGCTGCAGGGATGACCGGATGCGTGACGCGTGCGCTGCCACCCAGTTCGGGGATGTCGCGCAGCGCGAGCGCCGTGGTGTGCGCGTCGAACGAAGGCGGCGTTTGCTCAGGATCGGGCGTTGGCGCTAAGGCGTGTTCGTTGGGTTGCGACGCGTCGTCTACCGGCGGGCGCATGGCGGCGCTCGTCAAACGGTCACGCACGCCTGCGCTCATCGCCTTGCCGAGATCGACGGCCCTCCGTGTTCTCGACAGCGGCACTTGCGCGACCGCTTGAGCGATCGGCGTGACCACGGAAATGGCAGTGCTATCGGCGAGCATTTCTAGTTGTCGTGCCTTGAATTTGGCCTTCGTTGCCAGCGGCGCATGCCGATAGCGCCAGTTGTAGTAGCCCGTCGTGCCGCTGAGCTTGCCCGACGACAATTTCGCGCCGCCGACCGATACCGTTATTTCGTCGGGAATGTCGTGCTTGGATTCGATGTCCGCGAGTAGTGCGTCGAGTGCCGCATCGCTATGACGATCGCCTAGATCGAGCAGCATCGGATTGGCGGCGGGTAGATCGAGCTTTGTCACGACGGCCTCGCCTTTGCGCTCGAGCGTGCCGACGAGTTTGCCCATTCCGGTCTTCTGAAATCGCGCGCGCTCGGCTGCGGAATAGGGCGCCGTAACCGGTGCGGTGCTTTGCGCGAGCACGCGTGCATCGTTCTGGTCGCCGTACAACGCTCTCGGATGATGGCCGTGGCTCACCGCCACGTTCTTGTCGATATTCAGCCCGAGGCTCACTGCCGCGCCGAATGTGTTCACCGCGGCGCCCAACGCCGCGGGCCCGGCGTTCGTCATCGTATAGCGTTCGCGCTCGCCGATGGTCATCCCCTTGGCGAGCTTCGTTGCGTCCACCTGTTTGCGGGCGTCGCCGCTGAACAGCGCGCGCGCGTCGGCATTCTCGATCGCTGCCAGGGCTTGTGCGGCGGCTTGCAGCGTGGTGCGCGCCTGAATCGGGTCTTGCTCGGCAAGCGCCGCTTTCATCCGGGACTGCGCGAGTTCGAAGTGGAGCCAGTCGCGCAGAGTGGCCTTGACGTCCGCGCGCCGGCCGGCGTGCCGATGCGTGCGCGCCGTTGCTTGACGGCGGGAGTCGCGCGCGCCCACGCGCGCCGCTTCGGCGTTGAAATCGTGCAATGAGGCGAGCGATTCGCTGACCCTGCCGAGCAATAGCCGTCCCATGCTGTCGAAACGCATCCGTTCCGGGGTCTTCCATGCGTCGGATACGGTCGATGTCTTGAACTGGCTAGCGTGAGCCTGCGTGAAGGTAGCTTCTATTTCTGTCACGGCGGCTTCGTCTGCGCCTGCCTCGGCAATCTGACGACGATGCTTCGCGTAATCGGTCCAGTTCTCGAGCGGATTGAAATCATTCTTCGTCGTGTCGCGACGCGCGATGTCATCGAGCGCGGCGACGAGATTCGCTTTGGCCTGCCGACGCAGCTCGGGTTTGTTCGTCACGCGTTTTTCGGCGATATAGGTTCGATAGGCATCGGCGCGCTCTTTTTGCTGCTTGGCTGCGTTGCCCGCGAGTAGATCGAACGACTTGGCGAGTGCAACGATCGCGCGCTTGGCTTTGGCTTCGCCGTCTTTGCTCGGCCCCGAGCTCAACTGATAGCCAACGTACAGCGCCGCCACGAGTGCGACGGCTGCTGCTGTCGTCCCGGCCGTCACGGTGGAGGCGACGACCACGGGCGTCAAGATACCGAGCACGATGGCCGTGATGCTGGCCGTGCTCGATGCGACGCTGACACCGAGCGCCCGCTTGTTGCCGTGATATTCGATCTTCGCGCTTTCGGCCGCGGTTTTGTAGTCGGACTTCAACTCCATACGCATGCAAAATCGCGCGTATGCAACGCCGAGCGCTTGACTTGCCGATCGCATGTCCTGCTCCGCGTGTTGGCGTTGCTGTACGGTGGCGTTCGGATTCTCCAGGCGCGTGCGCGCTTCGTCGAAATCGGCTTGCGCGCGCTCCATTTTTGTCACGGCGCGGCCGACCTTGCGCAAATCCCACGCGAGCCGCCTCGAAGCCTGCAGAACGTTAGGCCCCGTCTTCGCGCTCGGCGACGCGTCGGCTTTGCCGAGCGGCATGATTTCCTCGGTGCCCGAGTTGCGAAAACGGATATTGGCCGATTCGAATGCCAATTCCGTGGTCAGTATCGTCATCAGAAACTGAATGGCGGAGAGTGCCGTTTTGGCGGGCAGATGAGCGGAAGCCGCTAGCTGCGCGACACTGACCGCCCCGTTGATCGTCGCCGAAACACTGACGTGCTGACGGTGCAAGGCACCTGTGCCGGTCGTCTTGAAGCTCGCAATGACAGCATCCGTATCGTCGAGTCCCGCCGTCTTGAGAAACGTCGCGATCATTTCACGGTAATAATCGCTTTCGCTCGAACCCTCTGGCAGTAAGCGCTGATCTCTCATGTCGGCGGGGATCGCGTCGGGCCGCGAGCGCTCGAAGTTCAATGCCGTCAGCCGCGCAAGGCCGACGATCGACGGTTGCCGGCGCTGCCCTTCGGCCCAGCGCTCGCAGATGCCGAGCGTCGTGGCCTCGTCCCAGCGCTCGACGCTGATTGCCGGTTCGTGCGGCACCTTCTTGATGTCGAGCAATTGCGCCAAACGGCCGCGCACGGTGCCGCGTGTGGATCGCGTTGGATTCACCGGAGCTTGAGGCTGCTGTGCATCGGGCGCTGCCGCTGCCGCGGAAGGCGAGGCGGTGGGAGGCGACGTTACCGGGAGTATGCGGCTCGGTGCGGATTTCATGATCGGACGAGATAGGAGGCGGGGACGACGCACATCCTAGGGCCGCTGTGTTGCGGTTCGATCCGTTGGCACGAAACGTCGTGCCCTACGACGAAATCGATACCGATGCGGGACGGTAAGCATCACGCATCGCAGCGTTCATGACAGTGCGAATTCGACGCAAGCACGCTGGGAATAGGCTGATTGCGCGAGCTTCGGCGTGTGGGAGAAATCGACTTCGAAGAGCCTTACGACGGAAGTCGTCGTTGCCGGATAGTCGGCAAACACGGGGAGTAGCGGATCGTCGTCATGCAACGCAGCCAACGCATAGAGCCATTGCCCATGACATAGTGCGTTATAGGCATGGCGCAGCAACGCGGCGCATAGCGTCGTATCGTCGTCCTCGACCGCAATGAATGCGAGGTAGAGGTAGGGCAGCGCCTCGCCGCGGGCGGGAAGTTTCGGCAGGCGGCGCAGCGATGCGGCGATATTATAAGGAATCCTAATCAATTGCGTCGATCGAGGATATCGTTCGACATGTGCCTGCCTTATCGACGCTTGATCCCACGCGGCCATCGTGGCGCAGATGCGCCCGTCCCGCGTCGCCACGAAGAAATCCTCCGCGCGCAGCGTATCGCATCGGCGGCCCAGGTCGAAATCGGTGATGTCGAGCCTAGGGGCCAAATAACGCGACGCGCGTCGGCGATTGATGAACCGCACGAACTCCGGCAGCTCTTCGGCGCGCGCGCGCCGAAGTTCGATGCCGGGCAAGGTCGGCGCGGCACGCCGGCGCGTGAGCCGGATCGCTCGTGCAAGCAAGCGGCCTCGCTGCAAATAGAACGGCAGCCCGGCGCGTCCTCCGACGAGATTGCGGAGTGCCGTTTCGTTGTCGTCGTAGATCAGCGCCCAGCAGTGCAGCGGGTCGGCATCGTGCAGCGTTCTTAGATAGCGATGGATACGCGCGAGCAGCAAGCCATGACGGTGATCGCGGTCGATGCGAAGGTCCGAGAGATAGGCGGTGCGTTGCGGCTGGCCGTCGATGTAGGAGGTCGTGATGCAGCGGCTGAAAGCGGCCAGAATGCGGCCCGTCACCGTGTCGCGGCAGACGATCGTTTGCACGGACGAGCCCAACAGTCGCGACGATTCGAAAAAAGACGGCTCGCGGCGCAGGCTGATTGCGGCGGCGCCCTCGATCCAATCGAGCGCCATTCGTTCGCGAAGTTGAGCGTCGTCTGTCGGGCGTGCCAGGGAAAATTCGTAGCAGCTCATAAGCGGTGTAGATATCTAGATCACGATTCGATCGGTGCGGTTACGTTGGCACATGTGCCTTGCGCTGTTCGCCACAATCTGGGTCCTCCGGCGAGCCAGAGGCGCATGAACGTGGCGTATGTGATCGGCGCTGAGGTGGGATCGGCTTTTAGGCGATATGGCGCCTCGAACCATCTCACTGCGGGATCGCCGTGGTGTACGCGATGCAACGAGCGATGTAGCGTCAACCATCCGAGCACCGGCGGCAGCGCGATGTCGAGGGTAATTGCACCCTGCTCGCGCCGCGACGATGCCGGCACGATCGCCACGCCGTAATGCTCGGCTTGCGTGAGGAGGAAATCGAACCACGAGAAGAGGGCGAACGGGATCAGATAGGCGAAGATGACCGCCCGCGGCGCGTAGTGCAAACCGACGGCGACAAGCGTTGCAAATGCCGCCATCCAAATGAGTGCTGCGGTTCGTAGTGCGCGTTTGTTTCGCGGAACCGTCGACCAACCGATGCGGCCGATGTACCAGGACACCCAAGCCACCTCGATCGGTGCGACGAGCCAAAGCCAGCGCGTACGCCAACTGTGCGCGTACAGACGTCCTTCGGGATCGGCTTCATTGCAGGTGGCGCGATGGTGGGCGAGATGAAAGTATCGGTAAACGATGAAGTTCGCGCCGAACAGCGCGGCGCAGGCAACGCCGATTGCATCGTTCACATAGCGATTGCCGATGAACGTTCCATGTACGCACATATGCTTCGCTTCCTGGCATCCGATCAACAGGATCGCTTGCAATAGCGTGAGCGGCGCAGTGAGCCAAAAATTGCCCGTAACGGAAATCAAGAGGGTATTGATTAGGACTCCTATCAAGAACAGCACGCTCGGTGCATCAGCATGCCGGCGCAAAAAGGCTCGTCGATTTCGGACACTCATAGCGGCTCGACTCAAAGCAACGCGATCAGCGGCCGCGTGACGCGTTTTACGGTAGCCAGCGACACGGCGGCCCAGAGCGGACCGAATACCGACAATGGGACCGTGCGACGCAGCAGCACGCCGTAGTCGAGCGACCGTTCATGCGGAAAGTAGTTGCGCTTGATCGAAACGATCTTGGCGAAGCCGCGCGAACCGTAGTAGCGCAATTGAGGATCGATGGGCAGGCCGCGTCGTTGTGCATAAACGTAGTTCTCGACGCGTCCTTTGGGATGCGCATCCATCCAGTCGCGCAAGCCGGGGAGGGGAGAGCCGAGATAGATATGGCGCCAGCCGCGCTTGAGCGCATAGGGCCATATAAATTCGAACAATGCTAAGACGCCGGCTTGATCGCGGCTCGTCAGGCTGATACCGAACAGGGTGGACGTCGTACGCGGCGCCGGCAGTAACGTGCAGTCCTCCCACGTGTGCGCGCTTCGATGAAAATCGTCGGCGACGGGCCGTAGGAACAGGGATGCAAGAAGGCGGCCTGATTGCGCGCAAAAAGCGCCGATGGCGAGATCGGGATGAGTATCGATCCGTTCGCGAAGCTGTTCCTGCGACGCAGCCTGGACGTCGTTCCACTTCTCGTGCTCGAGATCGAGCAGGGCGGGTAAGTCGCGGTGAGTCAGACGGCGTGCCCGTGCGCGCTCATCGGCTCGAGGGCGAGCCTTAGCCGGCGAGAGGAAATGAAGAGCGTGATTCATAAATAATTTTTATAGAGGCAATAATAAAATATTTGATTGTGGGAAGAAAGCACAGAACACTATTTCGCGGAATTCGTATGTCATGCGCGTGACAATGAAAATCAAATGATTTCGCCTCCATTGAACGAGATCGATGAGTTCGTTAATGGAATCGGTTTTTCGCCGCGATTGAGAAAGCGAGTACACCCATCGCGAGATATTGACCTTACAGATCGAGACGCGGGGAGACGGGGATGTACGGCAGAGGGGTGGGGCGCGCCGCGCGGGCGTTGGCGCAGGCGGCAGTGACGGGAAGCAGGAACACGGGTCAGCAGACGAACGAGCAGCAAGCGAACGTAGCGTCTTCGCGCGCGAAGACGGGCTCACCTATGCTCGATGCGCTGCGCGGCAGGCGCATCCACACGGTCGTCACCGATGAGACGACCGACGAGGACGGCACTGTTGCGGGCTCGGTCCACATCCCGCAGCCAGCATCGGAGGCGGGACGCAGCGGGGAATCGGTTTTTGCCGAACCGTCACGCGACAGACGTGTTCATACGGTCGCGATCGAGACGAAGATCGACGAGGACGGCAAAGTCAGGGATCCGGGACATATCCAGTACCAGACATCGGAAGCGGAACGCCGGCGTGAGCCGAGTCTTGCCCGCGCGATCGGTCATTCGCGCCGTACCGATGGGGGGGCACCAAGGCCTCAACGCTTGAAGGTCAGCAGCACGCTTCCCGACGGTAAGCCGTTTCGCGTCAACGCGCTCAAGGGCGCGGCAATCAATTCCGGCGAGGATAAGTTGATCGATCGAAGCCAAGCCTCGCGCGTGATCGATCACGGTGAAATGACGGATGAGCAAATCGCGCGTATGAAGGAAATTCAAGAGCGGCCGATCTTTGCCGACTATGAAACGAGCGGCATGGAAAAGAGCAACTGCGTTCACGGTCATGCGGAAGTGGCGCGCACGGTGTTCAACTGGAATGTGCAACCCCATCTGCATGCGCGGCCGCAAGATCTCGCCGAGCAGATGACGCGTTTCAGAACCGACGAGGCGGAGCGACCGGAGGCTGAGTTGTCCGATAGACCCTCGGCGGGCGCCGAGCGTGTGGAATCGGATGCGAAGCAATCGGAGTAGGTGATTTAGGAAACTTAACGGTTGGATAAAGATTTTCTTAATTGCAAGCCGACGCGCCAGGCTCGCCCGCATCTCGGCCGAGTTGACGGAATGTAAGATTTCCTTCGCCGGCCATTTCGAAGTAGACGCGCCCATCATGATGCAAATCGATTATCCGAAACGCTCCACTTGGATTGAAGATGATGGCGTGGGAGATCAGCGTGACGTAAATCGATCCGTCGGCATGGCGAACGGCCGAGGGACCGGATAGCTCGGGTACGGTCCACGCGGAGAGGTTGGCTCTTGCCATCGCATCCACGATTTCGATACGCGCTTGCGTTGGGTTCGATGGAAGAGGGCTGATCTTCCCGAGTTCGTGGCGTAGCCGATGTAGGCGGCGCGTCGTTTCGGGTTTTCGAGCAAGGCGCACGCGCTCGAGGCCCGAGAGCCCAGGGGCATAACCTGGGGCCGTTTGCGACGGCTGCGACGGCTGCGCCGGGACCGAGGACGGGGCAATTGCCTCGCTGTCCGCGGCGTCCGCGTCGGGGCGTGCGGCTGGAACGCTGCCGCTGATGTTGGCGCTCATAGTTATCGAGTACGAGACGATCGTCGAGCAGCCGCTTTGTTGCGCACGGCGCCGGACGATCGCGTTCGGCGATCTCTCTATCGCCGCGATTTTTCGGGGCTAATTGCGAATCGGTGCCGATCGACAAAGAACCCAATGCCTCGACCGGAAGGCGTAAGTGTAATTGATCTGCGGGATCGGGCGGGCGGCTGAGGAAAGTAGGAGGTGATCTCGCGCCCGCCGTGCGTTGACAATCCGTTTCGGCGCTACGACTGCCGGTGGACTTGGAAGGATGAAAAGCTCTGCGCCACCGGCATCAGCTCGATCGTGTTGACATTCACGTTCGGCGGCAATGAAACGGCCCAATCAATGGCCGACGCCACGTCCTCGGCAGAAAGCGGCACCATTCCATCGTAGACAGACTGCGCTTTTTGCGCGTTGCCACTGAATCGCACGAGCGAAAACTCGGTGCCGCCGCACATGCCGGGTTCGATGCACGTCACCCGTAGGCCCGTACCGTGAAGGTCGCTGCGCAGGTTGAGGCTGAACTGATGGACGAAGGCTTTGGTCGCGCCATAAACGTTGCCGCCCGGATAGGGGTAGGTGCCGGCCACGGAACCAAGATTGACGATGTGCCCCCGGCCGCGCTCGGTCATGCCGGGCAACACCGCGCGGGTGACGTGCACCAGACCCTTGCAATTGGTGTCGATCATCTGGCTCCAATCCTCATGGCTGGCCGACGGCGCGGTGGCCAGGCCGAGCGCGAGGCCCGCGTTGTTCACCAGGACGTCGATAGCGGCAAACGGCGGCGGCAGGTCGGCGATCGCGCGTTGGATGGACGCCAGATCCTGTACGTCCATAAGCATCGGAAGCACGAGGTTCTCGCCGAACTCGTCGGCTAGGGCCTGTAGGCGCTCCAGGCGCCGGCCTGTGGCAACGACCTTGCAGCCTTTCGAGGCGAACCGGCGCGCGATGGCACGTCCGAAGCCGGCACTGGCACCGGTGACGAGGACGGTGGAGGGTGTTTCGATCGGCGTGCTCATTGGGCTGCCTCGCTTTGACAAACGGATTGCAGGAACTGCCTGAAAGCCTCGTCGAACGAAGCGAGCGATTCCAAATTGGGCATATGGCCAACGTCTTCCATCCAGATCAACTTCGAGTCGTGCAGCAATTCGTGCATGCGTTCGGCGTCCGCGCGCGTGGTGAAGGCATCTTGATCTCCCACCACGACCAGAGAAGGCACGCGCAAGCCAGCCAACGTTTCGGCGAAGTCGAGGCGTTCTGCGCGCGCGCGTAGTGCGGCCGCGCATCCGCTTGCGTTCGACGACCCCATCAAGCGCAGTAATCCCGCCGCGACGGCGGGTTGCTGCTCGATCGTGCTGGCCGCGAGCATCTTCGGTAACAACTCCACCGCGTAGTCCTTTACCCCCTCTCGTTCCAACCGGTCGGCTATGGCGTTACGGGCGACCTTGCCTTGTGCCGTTTCGGCCTGCGGGAAGGTTGCCATCAATGCCAGCGCACGGACGCGCGAGGGAAACTGGCGACAGAAGTCCATCGCGATCTGCCCGCCCATCGACAATCCACAGACGACTACGCGGTCGATCCCGAGATGATCCAGCAACTGCGCGAGGTCTTGTGCGAACACCTCGAAGCCGGCAGGTCCTTCCGGCAGCGGAGTCGATCCATAACCGCGCAAGTCGGGCGCGATGACGCGATACCCTCTGCGGCTGAACAGGCTCACCTGTTCGCGCCACATCGACCGGTCGAAGGGGTGACCGTGGATGAACAGAAGGGGGTCTCCATCGCCTGCATCGTCGTAGTGAATCGTCAGATTTTCAGTCTTCGCTATGGCCATTTGCTTCTCCTGTGTAAGTGCAATTTAAGTAATTGATTCGAATTGATTCTTAATTTAAACTCTTGATTGCACGGAAATCAAGAGAATCGCTTGGGGTGACGAAAAATTTATCGGTGCAATTTACAAAATTGAGTTGAGCTATGGAAGACTATCGAACCGTCGCGAATTCGATTGCGGCCGACATCCTGTCCGGAAAACTGCGACCTGGCGATCGCCTGCCGCCGCAGCGCGAATTCGCACAGTCGTACGGCATCGCGCCGTCCACCGCCGGAAGGGCGTATCGCGAGTTGGTGCGCCGCGGGCTGATCATCGGGGAGGTCGGGCGGGGCAGTTTCGTGCGAATGCCCATCGCTGCCGGGAAGGGACACGAGAGCGTCGACCTTCAAAACAACTTTCCCGTGCTGGCGTCGCAGAGCGCGTTGATGGCGCCCGCATTGAACCGGATCCTTCGGCGGCCGGAGTCGCTCGCGGCAGCGCTCCGACCGGTCGACCCGGCTGTGTCGAGTGCCGCGCGCAGCGCCGCCGCACAACTGCTCGCTCAGCACGACTGGCATCCAGACGAATCGCAGGTGCTGTTCGCCGGTAACGGCAAGCAGGCTATTGCGGCGGCCCTGGCCGCGCTGACGGCGCGCGGAGACCGTATCGGCGTGGAACGGCTGACGTATCCGCAGGTCAAGGAACTCGCCGCACGCATGGGCCTCGAGTTGGTTGCGCTGGAGATGGACGAGCAGGGCGTCACGCCGCAGGCTATTCGCGATGCGCATGCCACTCACGCCATCAAAGCCGTTTATCTTCAGCCGACGCTTCACAACCCGACGGGCGCGACCCAATCCGAGGCGCGCCGCCGCGAATTAGGCGCGTTGCTGACGAAGCTGGGCATCGTTGCCGTGGAAGACTCGATCTACGCCTTCCTTGCGGATTCACCGCCACCGATCGCGCGCTTCGCGCCGGACCACTGCATCGTCGTCGACAGTCTTTCCAAGCGCCTGGCGCCGGGCCTGACCTTGGGCATCCTCGCGGTGCCGCTCGCCTTGCGCGACGCGGTATTTGCGGCGATCCGCGCCGGTGCCTGGACGCCTTCGGCGTTCTCCGTCGAAGCGGCGGTCGAATGGATCACACAAGGAACGGTCGACGAGATCTGTCAGGCCAAGCGACGAGATGCTCATCAACGGATGCAGATTGCCAGACGATTACTACGAGACCTGGATCTGCGTTGGGGCGATGGCGCATATCATTGCTGGCTCATGCTGCCAGCACAGGCGTCGGCGGATGCGTTTGCCGTGGCTTTAGCGAGGGATGGTATCTCCGTGACGCCCGCATCGGCGTTCAACGTCGCGGGCCTTCCGCCGGCGGCCGTTCGCCTCGCGCTGAGCCAGCCGCCCAAAGAGATCCTGGAAATGGCGCTTCAGACGATCGCCCGGCGCGCACGCTCGCCGGGCAGTGCGTGGCAAACCGAATGAGTCCATGAGGCGTACGGTCCGGTTCGAGCCGGCTCGAACGACGAGTTATGGGTTTCCCCCCGGGTTTCCCCCCGTTGTCTCGCGGGTTTGCGAGACCTAATCTAGCGTCGCTGTTTCCGTCATTCGCGTGGCGGCAAGCGGTGCAAACGGCAGACGTATCGAGCCGACATTACTGAGGCAATGACGCCCTTTACCTACCCGGATTCCGGGAGGAAGGGCGTTTTTGCTTTTCTGCTCTCCCTTTCTCCCGGTGGTCCATCGCGGTGCGCGGCAATGAATTGTCGCCGCCGCGACAGTTCATCCTGCGGGAGACTGAAATGAACCGTTTCTTTTCATCGAGCAGACTGCGTTGCGCGGTCATTGCGCGCGCGTGCGCGGTGCTCGTCCTGCTTTTCGTCGGCGTCATGCGTCCGGCCATGGCCGACGACGCCATTCCGGTCGGCGCGATCTTCGACCTGACCGGCGGCCTCAACATCTACGGCATCCAGCAGAGCCGCGCGCTGCATCTGGCCGTCGACGACGTCAACAAGCATGGTGGCGTGCTCGGCCATCAGATCAAAATCGTCGAGGCCGATGCGCAGTCGGAGCAAAGCAAGTACACCCAGTACGCGAATACGCTGATCATGCGCGACCGGGTCGTTGCGCTGTTCGCGGGCTTGACGAGCGCGGCGCGCGAAGCGATTCGGCCCGTCGTGCGTGCTTACCGCATTCCGTACTTCTACACGTCGCTCTATGAAGGCGGGGCTTGCGATCGCTTCACTTTCGTCACCGGGCCCAGCGCATCGCAGCAACTCAGCGTGCTCATCAAATGGGCAGTGGCGCAGTATGGCAAGCGCATCTACGTGATGGCGCCCGACTACAACTTCGGCACGATCTCAGCGCAATGGATCGATCGCTACGCCAAGGCGAATGGCGCCACCGTGGCCGGCGTCGAGTTCCTGCCGCTGACGCTGAGCGATTTCGGGCCGACGCTGCAGAAGATCCAGGCCGCCCGGCCGAACTTCGTCGTGGCGCTGCCGGTTGGCGCGAATCAGACCGGGTTCGTCGAGCAGTTCGCGGCTGCCGGTCTCAAGCATTCGATCGCGCTCGTATCGACGAACTACGGTTCCGGCAATCAGCAGGTCGTGGTGTCGCCGGCGGCGAGCGCCGGCGTGGTCTCGGCACTCGAGTATTTCGACGCGCTCGACACGCCTGAAAATGCCGCGTTCAAGGCGCTCTGGCACAAGACGTACGGCAATACCGAGCCGGTGCTCGGCGTCGCGGTGAACACGTGGAATGCGCTGCACCTCTGGGCCCAAGCCGTATCGAAGGCCGGCAGCACGGACCCGGACAAGACGATTGCCGCGCTCCAATCGGGCATCGGCTTCGATGGCCC
The DNA here is from genome assembly GCF_017315725.1 of Trinickia acidisoli. Classification (NCBI taxonomy): domain Bacteria; kingdom Pseudomonadati; phylum Pseudomonadota; class Betaproteobacteria; order Burkholderiales; family Burkholderiaceae; genus Trinickia; species Trinickia acidisoli. The sequence continues at coordinate 996,318 of NZ_JAFLRG010000002.1, read as the reverse complement.
GAATGGCGAGGTGACGCTCGAGCCCGGTTCGCACCACGTGCGCGAAAACATCTATATCGTGCGCGCCGATCTCAAGCGCGGCTTCCAACTCGTGCAATCGCACACGGCAGTTGCGCCGGTGTACGAAAACGAGACCTGCGACCTCATTCACCATCCCGCCACGGCCACGCAATTCACGCCGGCGCGAAACCCGTAACGGAGTGCGCCATGCATCTCGACTATCTGCTGCAGACGGTGCTTCTCTCGTTGTCTAGCGCATCGATTCTGCTGATCGCCACGTTGGGCCTTGCGATCGTGTTCGGACTCATGGGCGTGATCAATCTCGCTCACGGCGAGTTCATCATGATTGGCGGCTACGCGGCGCTTAGCGCCGTCCGTGCCGGCGTGCCGTTCGTGCTCGCGATCGCGATCGCGACGCTCGTCGCCGCTGCTTTCGGTGCGCTCATCGAACGTCTCGTCATCAGCCGGTTGTACGGGCGTTTGTTCGACACGATGCTGGCGACATGGGGACTCAGTCTCGCGCTCTATCAGGGCGCGGTACTGATGTTCGGCACGGTGACCCCAGGGGTGGCGATCGCGACCACGTCCGTGCAAATCGGCGCGTACTCGATCTCGCTGTACTCGCTCTCGATGATCGGCGTTGCCGCGCTGCTTTTCGCCGGCTTGTATTTGCTGTTTACGCGTACCGGTTACGGCATCGCCGCGCGCGCCGCGATTCAGGATCCGAACATCGCTCGTGCGCTCGGCATGCAGACCGTGCGTCTGAACAATCTAACGTTCGCGCTCGGGTCGGGCCTTGCGGGCTTCGCGGGTGCCGTACTGCTCCCCATCATTCCCGCCACGCCGGGGATGGGTTTTGCATTCGTCATCAAGGCGTTCCTCGCGGTCGTCGCCGCCGGTCCGGTGACGCTCGCGGGCACGCTCGTTTCCGGCGGCGTACTGGGAGCACTCGCGAGCGCGAGTGCGACGTATTGGTCGAGCGTGGCGGGTGATCTCCTGTTCTTCGCCGCGACGATCGCGTTGCTGGTCGTCTTCCCCCGTGGCTTGTCCGCCGGATGGCGCATCAAACTTTGAGAGCTGACATCCCATGAAAACCCTGGCCAACCTTTTCTTTGCCGGCAGCATGCCCAGCCTGCGACACTCGACCCACGGGGCGCAACGACGCGGTTTGTATCTGCTCGCAGGCATCGTTCTACTGCTCGTGATCGGCGCTTCGGTTGCCGACCCCTACCTCAGCTATGTCGCCACGTCGTGGCTGATCTTCGGGCTCGCGGGCCTGAGCCTCGATCTCGTATGGGGGCGTGGCGGCTTCCTGAGTCTGTGTCAAAGCGCGCTGTACGGCATCGGCGGCTACGTCGGCAGCATCGTCGCGATCAACTTCTCGCCGTTGACCGGCGACACGTTGATCTGGTCGCTGCCGGCTGGTGCGCTGGCCGGTGCGCTACTGGCCGGTGCGCTCGGCGCGGCGATCTTCTACGGGCGTATGGGGCCGTTGCAAGGCACGATCCTCACGTACGCGTGCACGCTGCTACTGTGGACCGCATCCGTTTCGCTGAACGTCCAGGTCGGCGCCGCGACGGTAGGCGGCGACAACGGCCTGTCCGGCATCCCGAACATGGTCCTCGGCTTCGGTGCCGACGCGGCCGCGCTCACGCCGCGCGCCGGCTTCATCTGCGTGCTGGCCATTGCCGTGGCGATCGGCGTGGCCGCGAGCTCGCTGATGCGCTCTCCGTTTGGCCGCGTCATCGACTGCATTCGTATGAACGTCGACAAGGCCGAGTTGCTCGGCTACGACGTGCGCCGCTATCAGACCGTGCTGTTCGCGCTGTCCGGCGGGATCGCCGGCATTGCGGGCGCGTTGTACGGCGCTTGGTCCCACTACCTGAGTCCGTCGATCTTCAGCGCCCAGGAGGCGCTGATGCTGCCGATCTATGTGCTCGTCGGCGGTCTCGGCACGCTGATCGGCCCGTTCATGGGTGCGGCTCTCGTGGGCGGCCTGTCCTTCTGGCTCGGCGGCGGCGTGATCGGAGGGCAGACGACGCTCGTGATGGGGGTGTGCCTGATCCTGCTCGTGCTGTTCTTGCGCGAGGGCCTGCTGGGCGCGCTGCTCAAGCGCAAGCAGGATGGACGCACGCCCGGGCAAGCGCGCGTCGATACGGCGGTTGCGCATTCGCCATCCGGTCTTACCCAGGCGTCGGCTCGAGTGAGCGCGGAGGGCGTCGACACGCCGAAGATCGATCTTGCGCGCCTTGCCGACCTACGCGCGCCGCTTGCGAACCACTCGCCCTCGATGTCGGCGGATCGCCTCGTCAAAGCGTTCGGCGGCGTGGTTCCGGTGCGCGAGGTCAGCCTGAGGTTCTCGCCCGGCCGCGTCCGCTGCCTGATCGGCCCGAACGGCGCCGGCAAGAGCTCACTGCTGCGCTGTTGCACGGGCGTGTACGCACTCGATAGCGGCCGTCTCGAACTGAACGGCCGCGACATGTCGCGCGCAAAGCCGTTCGAGCGGGTGCGGGCGGGGCTTGGCGTCAAGATGCAAGTCGCCCAAGTATTCGATGCGATCAGCGTGCGCGAGAACTTGTGGATCGCGGCCTATGCGAAGTCGCATGACGCGGACGAAGCGTCGCGCCATGCAGACGACATGCTGCGCGTCATCGGCCAGAGCGCGATCGGCGAGCGGCTCGCGGGCGAGCTGTCGCACGGCGAGCAGCAGTGGCTCGACATCGGCATGGTGCTGTGCTCGTCACCCGACGTCATTCTGCTCGACGAGCCCGCCGCCGGCATGACCGGAGCGGAACGCCGCGAACTTTGCGCGCTGATTCGCGCGCTGGCCTCTCATAGCGTCGTCATCGTCGTCGAACACGACATGGACTTCGTGCGCGAACTCGATGCGCACGTCACCGTGCTGCATCGGGGCGAGGTGTTCGCGGAAGGCGATATCGAGGCGCTGCGCAACGACGACCGGATTCTCGACATTTACCTCGGGAGACGCAAACATGTTCTCGATATCTAATGCAAGCGGCGGCTACGGTGGCACGCCCATTCTTCACCGCGTCTCGCTGGAGGTCCGAAACGGCGAGATGGTCGGTCTGCTCGGCCGCAACGGCGTTGGCAAGACGACCCTGATGCAGTACGCGATGGGGCTGCTCGCAGGCAAACAGAGCGGCGAAGTCAGCTTGCGCGGCGAGCGCCTGGGATCTTCGCCCGAGCTGCGCGCACGCAAGGGCCTGGGCTATGTGCCGCAGGGGCGCCGCGTATTCGCGCGGCTCTCCGTGGCCGAGAACGTTGCCGTCGCCGCATACGCCTGCGGTTATCCGCGTGCCGCGGCGGTCGCTGCATTTTTCGAAACATTCCCCATGTTGCGCGAGCACGCTCAGGTGCTCGCCGGCAAGCTGAGCGGCGGGCAGCAGCAGATTCTCGCGATCGGGCGGGCGCTTGCCACGCGTCCGGCCGTGCTCTTGCTCGACGAGCCGACCGAGGGCGTCCAGCCTTCGATCGTCGATGACATCGCCGGCATTCTCGCGCGGCTCAATCGCGAAACGGGGCTGGCGATGCTGATAGCCGAGCAGGATCTCGACTTCTGTCTGTCGATCGCATCGCGCGCGTATGTGATGGACCACGGCACTGTCGCACGTGAGTGCACGCGCGACGATCTGCTCGGCGACAAGGCGCTGCTGCATGAGCTGCTTGCCGTTTGAGCGACGACGGATACGGAACTGAACATGCGAAATACTTCTCATCCTGTACCGCCTCGCGCGATCGCCGAACCTTGGGAGCAGGGCGTTGCCTTTGCCTCGCAGGTAGCCGGTATCGTCGAGGAACTGGCGACTGCCATGGCGATGTTGCCGGATGTCGGCGGTCGCGAGCCGGCTTTCTCCTTTCGGCCGCGGTTCGATGCCGCTAAACCGGAGTGCGGCCGATGAACGTCCCGCAACTGAATGGCTTGAGCGCCGAAGCGCTTGCGCAAGCGATCCGCGGCAGGGAGATTCGCGCGGAAGCGGTCATGCGCGCAACGTTCGATGCACTGGCGAGCCTGAATGGACCGATCAACGCTTTCGTCACTCATGATCGCGAAGCTGCGCTCGAGGCGGCGCGTCGCGTCGACATCGCGATTCAAGCGGGCGAAACGCTCGGCGAGCTGGCGGGCGTTCCGCTCGCAATCAAGGACAACTGCTTGACGACGGATTTTCCGAGCACGGCCGGCTCGCACGTGCGTGGGACCGACTGCGCGGCACAGGACGCGACCTCGGTGGCTCGGTTGCGCGCCGCGGGCGCGATCGTCGTCGGCAAGACGAACATGCACGAATGGGCCTATGGCGCGACTAATGCCCAGTCGCGTTACGGAGCATGCCGCAATCCCTGGGACACGGGCAGGATCTCCGGCGGATCGAGCGGCGGCTCGGCCGCCGCCGTCGCCGCGCGCATCGTGCCGGCCGCGCTCGGCACGGACACGGGCGGCTCGGTGCGTATTCCGGCCGCCGCCTGCGGCGTGAGCGGGATCAAACCGACACACGGGCTCGTCAGCCGTCATGGCGTGCTGCCGCTTGCGTGGTCGTTCGACTGCGTGGGCCCGATCGCCCGCTCCGCCGCGGATCTCCACTTGCTGCTGCGCGTACTGGCGGGACCGGACGCCAAGGACCCGACGACCGAGGGCGCGTGCCCGCCGCCTCGCGCCGCGCGCCGCCTCGCTACGTTGTGCGGGCTGCGTATCGGCGTGCTTGACGGCGTCGGACTCGAAACGAGCGCCGACGTCGGACGATGTGTGAACGAAGCGCTCGCATTGCTGGCTGCGGACGGCGCCGCGATCGAGACGCGCCATCCGCCCGATCTGGCAAGCGGCTTTGCGGCCTGGAAGGTCATCATGCATGCCGAAGCCAGCGCATGGCACCGAAACTTGCTCGACCGTTCGGGTGACGCATATTCCGCGGCGGTGCGCAGCCGCCTGGAGGCAGGGCGTTCGATCAGCGCGGTCGATTACTTGCGCGCGCAACAATATCGCAACGCCTTCCTCGAGCAGTGCGGCACTGCGCTCGGCGACTGCGATGCGTGGGTGTTGCCGACGTTGCCGATCGTCGCGCCGCTCGCGGACGAAACCGATGTGACGCTCGGCGACACCCGGGTCAGCGTGCAGGACGCAATGACGCGCATGCCGTGGCTGGCGAACTTCACCGGCATGCCTTGCGTCAGCCTGCCATGCGGTATCGGCGAAGCGGGGGCGCCGGTCGGCCTATCGTTGCTCGGACGGCCAGGGACCGATTTCGCATTGCTCGAAATCGGCATACGCTTTCAGCAATTGAGCGAGTGGCACACGCGCGGCCCGGCACAGGTTCACGCTGAGAAGGCGCTTGCCATCGCGACAGGAGATAGCAGATGAATGACGCTCCGATTTCCACGCTTGCAGCGCGTACGGTCGAGGAAACCGGCATCGCCGTCGGGGTCTTGTTTGCGCAGAGCGGACATATGGCGGTCACTGAGGAAGCGATGCTGCGCGGCACTTTGATTGCGATCGACGAGATCAACGGTGCCGGCGGCATCGAAGGGCGGATGCTGATTCCCTATATCGAGTCGCCGCTCGACGATCACATCAACTATCGCGACCTAGCGACGAAATTGATCGTTCACGATCACGTCAGCGCGATCTTCGGCTGCTGTTCGTCGGCGAGCCGCAAAGCCGTGTTGCCCGTAGTCGAGCGGCACGATACGCTGCTGTTCTACCCTTCTGTGTACGAAGGATTCGAGTACTCGCCGAACGTGATCTACAGTGGCCCCACGCCGAGCCAGTCAGTCGTGCCGCTGCTCGAATATCTGTTCAGCACCTGCGGCCGCAAGGTGTTCTTGATCGGCTCCAATTACGTGTTCGCGCGAGAAATCAACCGCATCACACGCGAGTTTCTCGAAGAGAGCGAGGCGATCGTCGCCGGTGAGCTGTATCTGGATTTTTCACCGAGTGCCGCTCAGTTGCGCGTCGCGGTGGAGCAGGTGGCCAAGGCCCGCGCGGACTTGATCCTTTCGACGGTCGTCGGCGAGGACACTGCCGCGCTGCTCAATGCCTGCAACGCGCATGGCATACGGGCGAGCAGCACGCCAGTCGCGACGCTCACCGCCGGCGAAGGCGAGCTTGCGCGCGCCGTACCTCGCGCGCGCGAAGGCGTGCTGACCGCCAATCCCTACTTTCCCGCGATCGATACGCCGGAGAATCGCGCGTTCGTCGAACGCTATCAACAGCGCTATGGTCTCGCCGAATGGCCGTCGATGTATGCCGCGAGCGCCTACTCCCAGGTGCATCTGTTCGCCTTGGGCGTGAGGCAGGCCGGTGCGACCGACACCGGCGCGGTGCTTGCGGCGCTGCAAGGCGCACGTCTCGGAACGCCGCACGGAGAGATCGTCGTCGACGCGGAGAACAACCACGTGTCGTTGCAGCCGCGCATCGGCCGCGCGCGGCCCGACGGGAGCTTCGAGATCATTTGGGAGGCGCAATCGGCCGTGCAACCCGATCCGTATCTCGTCAGCTACAACCGCCACGTCCGCTAACCCGGCGGCAACTGGAGCCGTCCTATGTCATGGGATCCACCTTCATACCGGTCGCTGGCGCGAGCGTTCGTCGTCGTGATCCATCCCGACGACGAAGACTGTACCGCGCTGTGCCAGCAGTTGCGCCGCATTGGCTGCCGCGTGACGGCAATGTGGCCGCCGCCGGCCATGCTGCCTGCGCGTGCGGACGTCGTGTTCTACCTCGAAGACCCAGCCGGCAGACATCGCCATCTGTGGCACGCGGAGCCCGTGTCCGCCGTGCGCGTCGCGGTCATTGCCTATGAGAACCCGGTGGTTCTCGAAGCGATCGCCGCGGCTAATGCACATGCGGTAGTCAGCAAGCCGATACGCACGTTCGGCATTCTCGCGAGCGTGTTCGTGGCGTGCACGCTTTCTCGTTACGAGGAAAAGCTGCTTGCACGTATCGCCCGTCTCGACGACACGCTCAAGTCGCGCCGTCTGATCGAGCGGGCCACGCGCGTGCTCTCGGCGCGGCTGGAACTGAGCGAGGACGCCGCCTACGCGGCAATGCGCGCCGAAGCCATGGCGCGCCAAATGTCCATTTCGGCGATGGCCGAATCGATCATCAACGCCGAGGGCCTTCTTGCGCCAAAGGAACGCAAGCATGACTGAACAGTACGACCGTTACGGCTTCGACCGGCGAGTATGCGTTCACCCACCGCTCGACAGCGGGCCGTTGCGTGGCCTTCGAATCGCCGTCAAGGACGTGTTCGATATTGCAGGCCATGTCAGCGGCGCCGGCAATCCGGATTTCGCGCGCACGGCGCAACCCGCTACGACCCATGCGGCTGCTGTTGCGAAGCTGCTCGACGCCGGCGCGACGATCATCGGTAAGACGCTCTGCGATGAGCTCGCATTTTCGATAACGGGCCGCAATATCCACTATGGAACGCCGCTGAATACGCAGGCGCCCGATCGCCTGCCGGGCGGCTCGTCGAGCGGATCGGCGGCAATCGTCGCAGCGGGATTGGCCGACGCGGCGCTTGGCACCGATACCTCCGGTTCGGTTCGCTTGCCGGCGTCCTGGTGTGGCCTGTACGGCATGCGGCCGACCTGGGGCGCGATCGATACCACGGGTATCGTGCCGCTTGCGCCTAGCTTCGATACGGTAGGGTGGTTCGCGCGCGAGCCCCGCATGCTGAAATGTCTCGGCAACGTGCTGCTGCCGGCGAGGAGACACGCACCACGCCGCGACGCAGTGTCGGGCTACCGCCTCGCGATCGCGAGCGACGCCTTCGCGTTGCTCGATCCCGGCGTGGCGCAATCGTTGAATTTCGCGCTGATGCTGGTGCGCGACAGCTTCGACGCATGCGCGGAGATATGCCTAAGTGTCGATAGCCTCGATGCGTGGGCGCAAACGTATCGCGTTGCGCAGTCGCTTGAAGTCTGGGCGGCGCACGGTGAGTGGTACACCGCGCAGCGCCCCCGTTTCGACAGCGCGATCGAGGCGCGCTTGCGGGCGTGCCGCGAGCTCCATGCCGAGCCGCCCGCGAGCCACGCGGCCACACTGGCCGACGTGCGCGAACGTATTGCCGATGCGGTGTCGCCTTCAACGATTCTGTGCATACCCAGCGCACCCGGCATCGCGCCGTTGCGCGACGCATCGGCCGAGACACTCGACCTGCAGCGCGCGCGCATTCTCGCGCTGACATGCATCGCCGGCCTCGGCGGCCTGCCGCAGATCACGCTGCCGATCGCGCGTCACGCGAAGTGTCCGATCGGCCTATCGCTGATCGGCCCACGCGGAAGCGATCGCGATTTGCTCGACATTGCGATGCGCTTGCCTGCCTCCTCATTGCCGCATGAGCTCGCATGGACCGCTTAGATAGCGTACCGCGTAGACATCGGCATTTTTCACTGCAATTTTCAGGTGCATTTTCGTATGACATCGACTCCTTTTCTCGTCTTCGATCTCGGTGATTTCAAGCTGCAAAAGGGCGGCACGCTGCGCGCGGCGAAACTCGCATACACGACCCACGGCACGCTGAACACCGCGCGCGACAATGCCATCGTCGCGCCGGTATGGTTTGCCGGTACGCACGACATGAATACATGGCTCATTGGTCCGGGCGAGCCGCTCGACCCCGAGCGGTACTTCGTGATCGTGCCGAACTTGTTCGGTAACGGGCTGTCTTCGTCGCCGAGCAATACGCCTGCGCCGTTCGATGGGCCGCGCTTCCCGGCCGTGACGATGGTGGACAACGTGCGTGCGCAGCACGAACTCGTGACCCGGCATCTCGGCGTCAAGCATATCGAGCTGGTGACCGGATCGTCGATGGGCGCCATGCAAGCGTTTCATTGGGCGGCGCTTTATCCCGACTTGGTTCGCAGGATCGCGCCGTTCTGCGGCGCCGCTCGCTGTTCCCGCCATAATCAGGTGTTTCTCGAAGGGGTGCGGGCGGCGCTTACGGCGGACGCGGCGTTTGCGCGAGGGGCGTACACGACGCGCCCGGAGCGCGGGCTGCGTGCGATGGGGCGCGTATATGCCGGCTGGGCGCTATCGCAAGCGTTCTATCGCGAAGGTCTCGACCTGACGGCGCTCGGCTACTCGTCGCTCGAAGACTTCATCATCGGATTCTGGGAAAGTGCTTTTCTCGACGTCGACGCCAACGACCTATTGGCAATGCTATGGACGTGGCAGCATGGCGATATCGGCGACAACGAGCACTATCGCGGCGACTTCAAAAGGGCACTGCAGGAGATTCGCGCGCGAGCGTTCGTGATGCCGTCGCAAACGGATCTGTATTTTCCGCCGGAAGATAGCGAGATCGAAGTCGCGCACATGCGCAATGCTCAACTGCACGTCATTCCGTCGATATGGGGGCATATGGCTGGCGGCCCAGCGCTCAACCCCGTGGACGCAGCGTTCATCAAGCAGAAACTCATGGAGCTTCTTCGAGATTAAAAGTTGAAATGACAGGGGGAGTGTCAGAGACTCCCCCTGTCATTTCAACTCACTGATTTCAACTCACTGTCTAAGGCCGCCACGCTTCGCCTTCGGGGAAAGCGTACTTCTCGAGCGAGTCGAGCTTCATTTCAATGCTGTAACCCGGCTGCCGAGGCGGCATATACCGGCCATTGCGGATCATGACCGGATCGACGAAATGCTCGTGCAGATGGTCGACATACTCGAGCACGCGGTTCTCGAGCGACGCCGACACGCAGATATAGTCGATCAGCGAAATGTGCTGCACGTACTCGCACAATCCGACGCCGCCCGCGTGCGGACAGACGGGCACGCCGAACTTCGCCGCCATCAGCAGCACGACGATCACTTCGTTCAGGCCGCCTAACCGGCAAGCGTCCACCTGACAGAAGTCGATCGCGTGCGCCTGCAACAACTGCTTGAACATCACGCGATTGTGACAGTGCTCGCCCGTCGCGACTCCAATCCCTCCCAGGCGCTGGCGTATCGTCGCATGACCGAGAATATCGTCGGGGCTTGTCGGCTCCTCGATCCACCATGGGTCGAATTCCGCTAGACGCCGCATGTTCGCAACCGCTTCGTCGACGTCCCACACCTGATTGGCGTCCATCATCAGCTTCAGGTTCTCGCCGATTTCCTCCCGCAGAACGCGGGCCCGCCGCACGTCTTCGTCGAGATCGCCGCCTACTTTCTGCTTGAAATGCGTCCAGCCCAGCGCAACGCCTTCGCGCGCGAGACGCCGGATCTTGTCGTCGTCGTAGCCAAGCCAGCCGGCCGAGGTCGTATAGGCGGGATAACCTTGCGCGAGTATGCCCCTTTCGCGCGCGCCCTTGGTTTTCGCGTGGCGGTGCAGCATGGCTAACGCTTCGTAAGGGGTGATCGCATCTGTTACGTAGCGAAAATCCAAGCAGCGCACAAGTTCTTCGGGGCTCATATCGACGAGCAGCTTCCACACCGGCTTACCAACCGACTTCGCCCACAGATCCCAAACGCCATTCACGACGGCCGCCGTAGCCAGATGAATCGCGCCTTTGTCCGGGCCGATCCAGCGCAATTGGCTGTCGGACGTGAACGCGCGCCAGAATGCGCCCATATTCGCGGTAATGTCTTCGAGACGCTTGCCGACGATGAGCGGCATCAGCGCATTGACGGCCGTCACGCAGATTTCATTGCCGCGCCCGATCGTGAACGTAAGACCGTGTCCCGTGAACTGGCGGGGCGAATCGGTTTCGAGCGTGACGTAAGTGGCGGAGTAATCGGGCGCCGCGTTCATCGCGTCGGAGCCGTCGAGCGAACGCGAAGTGGGAAACCGGATATCCCGAACGGACAGCCTTGTGATCGTGGTCATCTGACCTCCCTCCAGGGGGACGGCTATCGGCTTTGGCCGGTTAGCGACGACGAACCGTTTCACGCGTGCATCGGTACGAGCGACATCGACAAAGCGAGGGGAATCAGGCGTTTGCACGCGTTGACAATGCCGAATTCACTACCTAGCATGCTAGCATGTCTCTTGAAAATCAAGCACGCTGTGAGCTTTTTACCCGATGTATCGAGTGCCGTCCGCAATCCTTATGTCGCACTGCAAAAGGTGAGCGGTGGCGAACGCGGCAGCCTGACCGACACGGTTGAACAGGCGCTGAGAGAAGCGATCGTGACGCTTGCGCTGGAACCCGGAATGATGATCGACAAGATGGCGATCTGCGAACGGATGGGGGTATCGCGCTTTCCCGTTTCCGCCGCGCTGGCGAGGCTTGCCCATGCCGGCCTCGTCGAAGTGTTGCCGCAGCGCGGCACGCGCGTCAAACCGATCGCGCTCGACGACATCCGCCAGCATTTGTTCATCCGTAGCGCGCTCGAAGTCGAAACGGTACGCGGTGTCGCGCTGATGCGAGACCGGGCCACGATCGATGCACTGGCCGAGAATCTCAGTCAGCAGAGTAAGGTTGCCGGGAACGGCCAGCGCCTTGCTTTTCATAAGCTCGATCTGGTCTTTCATGAAATCCTGCTCGATGCGGTGAATCTGCCGCGAGTAAAGGAAATCGTCGCGGTATCACGTAACGCGCTGGATCGCGCAAGGCAATTGCTGGCAAGTCCCGAGCGGCTCGTGCACACGCTCGACGAGCACGAACGTATTTTCGAGGCCATTTGCGCCGGCAACGCCGACGCGGCGGCAAAGGCGATGCACGAGCATCTCGATCAGGTGGTGGCGGAGTTGCATCGGTCCGCGAAAGAACGGCCGGATCTTTTCGCATCCTAGGCGTACGTCAAAATGACTCCGCTCATTTCCGTCAACAAGCTCAGCAAGAGCTTTCCCGGCGTGAGAGCGCTTCATGAAGTCCAATTCGAACTCGCGGCGGGAGAAGTGCACGCGCTGATGGGGGAAAACGGCGCAGGCAAGTCGACGCTGATGAAAATTCTCGCCGGCGTATATACCCGCGATTCAGGCGAAATTCTCTATGACGGCCGGCCCGTCGCGTTCGCGAGCCCGCGTGAGGCCCAAGCCGCGGGCGTCGGCATCATTCATCAGGAGCTTCAACTGATGAATCATTTGACCGTCGCGCAGAATATGTTCATCGGCCGCGAGCCGCGCGCTCGTTTGCGTCTGTTGCTCGACGAAGACGAACTCAATGCACGAGCGCGCGAGATCCTCGCCCGCATGCATGTGCATCTCGACCCACGCACCATCGTCGACACGCTTACTGTCGCCAGCCAGCAGATGATCGAGATCGCCAAGGCTTTGTCGTTCGATTCGCGTGTGCTCATCATGGACGAACCGACTTCCGCGCTCAATGACGCGGAGATCGCCGAACTCTTCCGAATCATTCGTCAATTGAAGGCGCGCGGAGTCGGGATCATCTACATCTCGCACAAGATGGATGAACTCAAGCAGATTTCCGATCGCGTCACCGTGTTGCGAGACGGCGAATACGTGGCCACCGTCGCCACCGCCGATACGAGCGTGCAGGCCATCATCGGCATGATGGTGGGAAGAACGCTTGCGGACGTCGCGCCTTATCAGGGTCGTGCGCATCTGGGTGACATCGCGCTCGAAGTGAAGCATCTGAACGCTGGTCCGCTCGTCAAGGACGTGAGCTTCACGTTGCGCAAAGGCGAGATTCTGGGGTTTGCCGGACTGATGGGCGCCGGCCGCACCGAGGTCGCGCGCGCCGTGTTCGGCGCCGACCCGATCGAATCCGGCGAAATCTTCGTCAAAGGCGTGAAGGCGCCGATCAGAAAACCGAGCGACGCCGTTGCGCACAGCATCGGTTATCTCTCCGAAGACCGCAAGCGCTTCGGCCTTGCGACAGGCATGGACGTCGAATCGAACATCGTCATGTCCAACCTCGGCAAATTCCTGTCGCTGAACCTGTTCCTGCGTCGCGTGCGGATACGCAAGGCGGCGGCACATTTCATCAATTTGCTCGCCATCCGCACGCCTTCTGCGACGCAGCCGGTTCGGCTGCTGTCGGGCGGCAACCAGCAGAAGGTCGTCATTGCGAAGTGGCTGGAGCGGAACTGCGACGTGCTCTTCTTCGACGAGCCGACACGCGGCATCGATGTCGGCGCCAAGAGCGAGATCTACAAGCTTTTGCGCGCGCTCGCGGAACAAGGCAAGGCAATCGTGATGATCTCGTCGGAACTTCCGGAAATCCTGCGCATGAGCGACCGGATCGTAGTGATGTGCGAAGGCCGTGTCACCGGCGAACTCTCCGCAGGCGAGGCAACGCAGGAGCGCATCATGCATCTCGCGACGCAGCGCGAAACCTTACGAACAGCATGAGCCCCGAGAGGTCGAATCCATGACGATGCAATCGGATACCGCGGCGCTGTCCGACCAAAAACGGTCGTCCGGCTTGCGGGCGCGCATTTTCTCGCCGACTGCGGTGCAAAAGCTGCTTGCCTTTGCGAGCCTGCTTCTGATGCTGATTTTTTTCAGCTTCGCGTCGCCTGATTTCATGCAGATAGCGAATATGCTCGGCATTTTGCAGGCGACGGCCGTCAATGGCGTGCTGGCCGTTGCCAGTACGTTCGTCATCATCACGGGGGGCATCGATTTGTCCGTAGGCACGTTGATGACCTTCACGGCCGTGATTTGCGGCGTGTTTCTCAGCTATTGGCACCTGCCGATGTGGACGGGCATCCTCGCTGCGATCGGAACGGGCGCGCTGAGCGGGACCGTTTCGGGAACGCTGACGGCGAAAATGAAAATCCCACCCTTCATCGCCACGCTGGGCATGATGCTGGTGCTGAAGGGGCTTTCGCTCGTCGTCTCGGGCGAGAGGCCCATCTATTTCACCGACACCGAAAACTTCTACATGATTTCGCAGGATTCGCTGATCGGCCGCATCCTGCCGAGCGTGCCCGTGCCGAATGCGGTGCTGATCCTATTCGTACTCGCCGTTCTCAGCTCGATCACGCTCAATCGCACGGCGCTTGGCCGCTATACGTTTGCGCTCGGCAGCAATGAAGAGGCCGTGCGCCTTTCCGGCGTGAACGTCGACCGCTGGAAAATCGCCATTTATGGCCTCGGCGGGGCGATTTGCGGGATTGCGGGGCTGCTCATCGCATCGCGTCTGAATTCGGCGCAACCGGCGCTCGGTCAGGGTTACGAGCTGGAAGCCATAGCGGCCGTCGTGATAGGCGGCACGTCGTTGAGCGGTGGCTCGGGCACGATACTCGGCACCATCATCGGCGCTTTCCTCATCAGCGTGCTGACCAATGGATTGCGCATCATGTCGGTCGCGCAGGAATGGCAGATCGTGGTGACGGGCCTCATCATCATCCTCGCCGTCTACGCGGATATCTTGCGGCGCAAGAGAGGCCGATAAGGAAGAGCGGAACAGCAAAGAGAGAACAGGGAGTACCGAAAGGCTCCCTTAACGGCAGGAGGTTGATAGCCCACCTTAGGAGGAGAAGCCATGTTGAAAAGAAAACTCATCAGTGTCGTGATCGGAGTCGGCGCGCTTGTCGGGGCGGCTGGTTCGACGTATGCCGAAGAACCCTACATTCCGCTTATTTCGAAGGGTTTCCAGCATCAGTTCTGGCAAGCCGTGAAAGCCGGTGCGGAACAATCGGCGAAGGAACACAACGTCAGGATCACCTTCGAAGGCCCGGAAACGGAGGCCATGGTCGACAAGCAGATCGACATGCTCTCGGCCGCGCTCGCCAAGAATCCCCAGGCGCTCGGCATCGCCGCGCTCGACAGCAAGGCGGTCATTCCGCTGCTCAAACGCGCGCAGGCCAACAAGATACCTGTGATCGCATTCGACTCGGGCGTCGACAGCAACATTCCGCTGACGACGTGCGCAACCGATAACGTTGCGGCCGCCGCGCTCGCCGCCGACAAGATGGCGGAGATGATCGGCAATTCAGGCGAGGTTGGCATGATCGTGCACGACCAGACGAGCCGCACGGGTATCGATCGCCGCGACGGCTTTCTCAACGAGATGAAGTCGAAGCATCCTGGCATCAAGATTGTTTCCGTGCAGTACGGCGGCGGCGACCATTTGAAGTCGGCGGAGATCGCGAAGGCGATGATCCAGGGCAACCCGAACATCAAAGGCATCTTCGGTACCAATGAAGGCTCGGCGGAAGGCGCGGCGATCGGCGTCAAGGAATCGGGCAAGAAACTGGTGTTGATCGGCTACGACTCCGGCAAGGAGCAAAAGGACGACATCACCTCCGGCCTGATGGCGGGTGCGATCACGCAAAACCCGGTAGGCATCGGCAAATGCGTCGTCGATTCAGCGGTGAAAGCGTTGAAGGGCGAGAAGTTGCCCAAGAAAGTCGACACGGGCTTTTACTGGTACGACAAGACCAATATGAACGATCCGAAGATCGCAGCCGTACTTTACGATTGATTGGCGTCGATCCCGTGCAGTGCGAGAGGAAGGGCCGCGGCTCTTCCTCGGTTTTACGTGCAAGCGTGCGCTGGAAGAAAATATTGCTATAGACGATAGAAATTTACTATCGAGCAACAATCTCCCAGTTGATAGGGTAGTGAATGATGGGGGTAAAGATAACGCCTACCTTTTCCGCATCATTTTTGGCGTCAATGATCATTTCCTTTAGGTGGCTCATTTGTTTTGCATGTTCATCCGTATCCCAAATGCTTACATGAATCATGAAGCCGGCAGGGGAGCAGGCTGCATAATAGTGAATGAGTCCTGGCAATTTATTTATTGCGGGAATCAAATATTTGCCGATATCCTCAGCCATTTTATTCACTTCCGCAAATCGATTCGAATCAAAATTTGCCTGCGACACTCGCACAACAGGGGCGGGTATTTTTTCTTGGGGGACGTTATTTTCCATAAGTTCGACACCTCTCCTTTGTCAATCGTAAATTATTGATGCATCATGCCTTGCATGGAGCGCTTCAATTGTAACGACTAAGTCGTGATGTGCGCTTCTAGCCAAGCTCAAATATCTGCTTTCGGCGCAGCGTAACACGAGCGGTGAGCATCGTCTCGAGCCGCTCGGCAAGAACCGCCTCGACTCCGCGATTCGCGGCCAGTTCAAGCAACCCCACCATGGCCTTGCAGGCTTTGCGGTGCGTGAGTTGAATCTCATCTCATCGCTTGACACGCCGATATGGCTACCGTATGGTTTCGTCAGATGTAAGGTCGGTGCGGAGAAACCGGTCCAAGCCCGTTGCTCGTCGTTCTGCCTGTCTTTATAAAAAAAGACGGCTTACCAGCCGTCGCTTCCCACCCGCAGCCGGCGACCGACATTCCGATGCGCTCGCCGATCAGTAGGAGACCACGCATGGAAAGCATTGAAAGCAGTAACGGAGTCGGAGAAAACAAGCGGAGCCCCGCACATAAAGAAACCGACATCGCCGCCTTGCGGGCCATCGCCCAAGCCGCGCTCGAGGTCGAGCTCTTCACGATTCCACTGTATATGACGAGCCTGTATTCGATTTACGGCATGCATGCCATTACGGGAAAAAATCTCGATTTCTACAAGGGTCGTCTCTGGCCCGGCGCGAAGCCGGTGCGCAATCCGGCGAGCAACGAAGAGCGGGCGTTTAATATTCTCTTCTCCGTCTTTATCGACGAAATGCTGCATTTGCAACTCGCCTCGAATATGGCGACGGCCGTCAGCGACCCGAATTCGCCGCCGAAATACAGCACTTGCTCGCTCGTCGACCCCGAGACGCACGCATGGAAATGCTACGGCCCAGGCAAGACGCGCATTCCGAACATCATCGATCTCGCTCATACGCAAAGCTATCAGGATCGCAAAGAGCAGGGGCTGGCGGCCGATGTCGATGTCGGCGCGCTCAATGACGAGAAACTGTGGCTCTTCTGCGCGATCGAGCGCGACGATGCCGACGCGCGCACCGACGTGCTCGAGCAGTACCGCGGCGAGTATTTCCCGATCGCCCCGTTCGACGATATCTGGAAGTCGGGCGGCGAGCGCGGCCCCTGGGAGGCGGGTGAGCCGCTGCCGCAATTCGGCTCGATCGGCTGGATGTATCAGTGTTACGGCAACTATGTGAATGTGGTCTACGAGGACGGCTCGACGTTGTGGGATTGCGTGTTCAATCCGAACGGCCAGCAAAACGACCTGTTCAACAACTTCTCGGGCGCGGGTCATCCGATGCGCGAGTTCATGGGCTTCGAGGCAACGATCGCGCTCACATACAAGGACATCGCCAAAGAGCAGATGTTGAATATGATGAGCGCCATCACCGATCAAGGCGAAGGCAGCACGCTCAAAGAGCGGGTCCGTCGGCGCGTGGAAAAGGCCGTGGCGGTGCTCGGCGAGCATCTCGGAGAGGCGATCGAGACGCACAATTACGAGAACCTTCACGAGGTTTTCAAGGATGCGCTCGGGGTCGATACTTTGCCCGAAGACGCGCTCCCGGTGCTTGCCGAACTGACGGCGCAGCCGCAAGGGCTGTTGCAAGGCGGCGAGCGCAAGCAGCAACTGCTGCAGCGCGCGAGAGAGATCGGTTTGCGCGCGGTGAAGAAGGAGTATCGTCCGTCGCCCGTCGCGCTTGAATCGGACTATCCGAGCTTTAACGATAGCGGCGCGCTCATGCCTTCGGCCGATGCGGCGGCGCGTACCGATCACGACGAAGCCGACCACTTCGAGCGGTTCAACAGAGATATCCGGGATCTGTTCGAGCAGGGCGGCGTGCGCACATGGATCGACTGGTGGGCCGAACGGGCGAAGGAGGGCGGTGGCTGGCAGGGTAGCGATTTGAAGAAGCCCGATTACGTGCGGCCGGCCGACGATCCCATTCCTTCTCCGGATCAGGTCGCCGAGGCGCTCAACACGCTGCGCGCGGAGCCGGCGCGCTACTACCCGACGCTGAGCCAGGCCGCGGTCGGTTCGATCGCGGGCGTGCTGACCGTGCTCGACGACTTTTGGAGCGCCGCGGCCCAGGCACAGAATCCCGTACAGTTCCCGTTTCCGTCGATGGTGGGCTCGGGCGATCGCATGGCGATCTGTTGGGCCGTTTATGGGAAGGCGCCCGATTTGTCGATCGGTCTCGAGCCGCTCGATTCGAAGATTTTGTATCACGCGTGCCAAGGGCTCGACCTCAATGTCGCGAAAGCGCCGAACGATTGCGCCCAGGTCGGCGTTTTCCATAGCTGCCGCGGCTCGAATCAATGCAACGCACAGGGCGGCTGCGGCTTCGTGCAAAAGGTCTCGGGCGGCGGCAATTGCGGCACAAGCACGAGTGCGAGCACGGCGCTGCAGATGCGCACGTTCGGCAACGGCTGCAATCCGCTACCGGTTTACAGCGCGCCCGGCGACAACCGCTGCCAGGGCTTCGGTGGTTGCGCGGTGCCGATTTCGGCCTCTCAGCGCTTCCCGCTTGCGGGCACGATGCAATTGTTCGACTACAAGCAGATCGGCGGTTTCCAACCGCATTGGCAGGCGGTAGCGCTCGAAGGCCCGGACGCGACGATCGCATTCGAGAAGGGCGACCGCATCGACAAGATCGCCTACGAGGCCTACAAGCGCGTGCTGGAGGCAAGAAAGCAAGAGGTGCCGCCCGAGTTGCCGCCGAACCCGCTGCGCATCGCCATGCCGCCGTCGACATGACCGCAGGGGCCGTCTTGTACGAGGCGGCAAGCGCATCGGCTTGCCGCCTCGGCCTGCCGAATCTCGGTGACGGGGTCGGGCTGCGTCACGTCCATTTTCCACATTTGATGGCGACGGCGCCGTCGGAATGGGGCGTTGACTGGTTCGAGATCATTAGCGAGAACTTTCTCGATCACCACGGCTATGCGGCTCATGTGCTCGAGCGCATCGCGGCGCATCGGCCGATCGTCATGCACGGCGTGTCGCTCTCGATCGGCAGTGTCGCGCCGTTCGATCGCGTCTACCTGCGCAAGCTTCGCGAACTGGCCGAGCGCGTTCGCCCCGCCTGGATTTCCGATCATCTCTGCTGGACGGGCGTCAACGGCCGCAATACGCACGATCTGCTGCCGATGCCGCTCACCGAACAAAGCCTGGCGCACGTGGCCGATCGCGTTCGCGCCGTGCAGGACTATCTTGGGCGCGCGCTGATTCTTGAGAATCCGAGCAGCTATCTGACGTTTCACGCGTCGCAGATGTCCGAAGCGGAATTTCTCGCGAGGCTGGCGGACGCTACGGACTGCGGATTGTTGCTCGACGTCAACAACGTCTACGTCAGCGCCAGGAATCACGGCTTCGACCCCGTCGCCTATATCGAGCAGTTGCCGGCCGAGCGCATTGTGCAGATCCATCTCGCGGGCCCTAGCGATTGCGGTACCCATCTCATCGACACGCACGACCAACCCGTGCCGGCCGCCGTGTGGCCGCTTTACGCGCTCGCGCAGGCGCGCACGGCGGGTGTGGCGACGCTGCTCGAATGGGATGCGAGCATTCCGCCGTTTGCCGCGTTACTCGACGAACTCGGCAAGGCGAAAGTTGCGCGCGGCGGCGCGATGCCTGAGGCGGGCGACGTGCGCCTCGTGACAGGGGGGGCGTTGTCCACCCCAGTCGACTTTCAATTGAGCCGCTGACTTTGACCGATAACGTGAACGATCGCGATCTCGCCACGCTGCAACACTGGATGCAAGATGTCGTCGCCGGCGAATCCTGGACGCTCGACGACGCGCTGAGCGTCGCAGCCCAATACGGTATCGATTGCGATGCGGCGATCGTTGGTACGGAGCGATTGCCGGCGCGCCAGCGCCTCGAGATCTATGTGGTCAGCTATCGCATGCGTCTCATCGAATGCCTGCGCGCGGAATTTCCGGTGCTGAGGCGTTTCGTCGGCGATCAGGTTTTCGATCTCTTTGCCGGCGCGTATCTCGGCGCCAAGCCGCCTTCGTCCTATACGCTGTTCGATTTGGGCGCTGGCTTTGCCGATTTTCTCGAAGCCGCGCGGCCGCAGCCCAACGATGGGCGCGGCACGCTCGAAGCGCTGCCGGCGAGCCTCGCGCGGCTCGAGCGTGCGTTTGCGGAAGTGGAGCGCGCGCCCGGTATCGAAGGGGGCGAACGTTCGCTGTTTCCTGCTCCGTTCGATATCGTTTTGTTACACGCGCTTCGCTTGCGCGCGCCGGCGTCGCTGCGGCTTTTGCGGCTCGACTTCGATTTTTCGAGTCTGATTGCGGCGGTGGCGGCCGACCAGCCGTTCAGCAATCCCGCAGCGGGCGACACACACGTCGCCGTGGCCCGCAGCCACTATCGCGTGCGGCTGCATCGGCTCGAGCCATGGTCGTTTTCGTTCCTTAGCCTGCTGGGGGATACAGAGGGCAGCGTGCGCGACCTGATTCCGAGCGTGGCGGGCGAACTCGGGCGGGCTCAGGACGAGATCAGTGCGCAATTGCTGATGTGGCTGCCGTTTGCGCTCGATGCGGGGCTGCTTGTAGCGGCGTAGCTCACTGAGAGTGTTGGTGTGTTGGTTCGCACGATGCTTCATTTCTTGTCGATGCACGAATCGCGCAGCGCAGCGCGGTCATGATATTTGACATAATCTCAATTATCAACCGAGCTAGTTGTAGTGGCTAAGTTGTAACGTCCGCTTGTAGCCAAGTTCAGATGTCCGCTTTGAAGCGGCCTAAGCTTGACCGGCGCCGATTCTCCGGTGCCGGAGGCGGCGATGGCTGCAACGGACACGATCACCATGACGATATCAAAGTACGGCCTGCAGCCAACGACCGACAGTACGCAGTGCAGCTTCGCCTAGACATCGCATGAAATAGCGAACACAGCCAAAGGCGGCGACCGCCGCCTTCCACCATCTTTCACATCTTCCATCCTGTCGACGAAGAAACGTCAACTGCCATCCACGGATACCTCGATGCGCCCGCAACGATATCGACAAAGCCAAAATCTAACCTACCCCAGTATTCTGGCGCATCGTCCTCACCAACAGGACACCACAACCGCTCAATTCGTCCCTCCCACCGTTCGGCATCCTCCTTCCATATGGCGTGACACCGGCCGGATCGCACAAGAGATCCCCGAGCAAGATTATCCTCGGCAACCAGCACCGTTTCTTCCACAACCTTTTTAATCAAGGAAACAAACGCTTCGGCGATTTCTTCCGAGTGCTCCTCAAGCACTTTCTTTCGAAAAGAAAATTTGCAATTCTTTCTAATTTCGCATGAATCATCATCGGGCGCATCAAACCATATCGACGACTCCGAAATCCGCGTAATATATTTCCCAATAATCGGAAATAAACGTGGAATTGCAGACGTCCACAACAGCGTAGTGGTAACGGAGCGATATTTGCCGTCGCGTCGTTCTTTTATATTTGGCAATGAAAATCCGACAGCCAACTCGACCCAATCACCGGTGTTATCCTGACGCGGTACAAATCTATAGTCATTTTCAGCGCAGACAGCCGCAAGGGCCTGCAGATCGTGGTACCACTTGTCGTCGGTATTTGTAGGAACGGTGCCCGTGGAGCTTGTCATCCCGCCAAGATAGTCTTCCACCGGAGACAAAACTTGTTTTGCGTTCTGCCGAATCACCTCGATATCGTCGCCACTGATAGGGCGAAAGTGCGCCAACGCATTGCGAATATAACCAATTTCATCGAGCTTGGTTTTAATTAATTCCCTGGAACCTTTTAGGTGGCCTGCGAACAACCTCCAATATTCTTCGGACGCGATTATTCTCGACAATTCACCACCCGTCAAATACATGATGGGGCATGCCACCTGATAACCAAGATATTCAAATCCTTTTGCCTGACCTGCTCGGCGTTTGGCCGTTACGCTAATTGTGTTTGATGGCCCCCCATCCTCGACGGATATTTGAATGTTAACCCAATTGTCGAACATGGCGTTTTTCAGCACGGAGAAAACAAACATGCGAAGCGAATTCTCAAGTCGAAATAAAATATTGAGCGCCTCAAAATAGTGAATATGAAGCCAATGCCCCGGAATCTCATACGTTGAATCTCCCGTCTTCTTAGGATATCCCCACTCCATCTTTATCTCCCCGTTGGAATGCAATCCTCAGAGAATACCCCCGTTCGCAACCGCGAGGGAACTGAGGCTACTCTGGTGACTAAAAAATGTTTCCCGTTGCCATCCAGAACACGCCAACTCCCTGATTCCAATAGAACTGTGCAACATTGCAGGTACCACCGCTCGACAGGATGCACTGGTGCGCTGCAATTACAGCCTGTTGTGCGCTGCATTCGCGCCCAAGATGCACATATGGCTCGACCTCAGGCACAACGATTCCCCGGCTCGTCCAATAGCGTTTCTTATTGAACGTCGACGCGCCGGCATCCTTGCCGATGTACTTCGCGATGTAGCTCGCGATCCGATGCCGCATCGCACGGCCCTTGCCGCCGATCGGCTTGAAAGCGCAGTACTTCTTAAAGCGCCCCGGTGCTGTCGTTCACCGCGCCGTCCGTGCCGCGCTTGCTCACGACCGATAGCCAGATCGAACGCAGTAGCTTCCAATTCTGCCGGCCGCTTACGGCGACATGGATATGCCAGGCGCCCCGCTGTTGCCGTTCGAGCACAGCGACGTAATGGCATATAACGTCTGCGTTCATCGACCTCTCCAAAGGCGAGCCACGCTACGCTTCGCAATTGAGCGCCATGCTGCCGCTCGCTGCCTTGCGCGGCAGGCGCAGCATAACGAACGACGTCACCGCAGCCAACACGGTCAATGTCGCCAGCGCGAACAGCGTAGTGCGGAAAGCGTCGGCATACACCGTAATGAGCAGCGCACGGCTCGCTCGAGGCGCAATCGCGGCGGCGTGGGCGAAGTTGCCGGCCACCATATCGTTTGTGATGGCCCGAATCGCCTCTCCCGCTATGAGGCTATTGCGCTGCAAATCGGAATGTATCAGTGCCATCAGCGTCGCCCAGACCCCGGCCAGCGCAATCGCTTCGCCGGCCAGCCGCATGGTCGAGAAAATGCCGGTGGCCATGCCGGCACGCTCCTTCGGCACCACGCTGACCGACAGGTCGTCCATCAGGCCCCAAGGCAAGCCCGTGCCCATGCCGATCAGCAGCATTGGCCCGATCACCGCCATCGACTGCTGCCCCACCGGTACGAACGCGAGCCACACGAGACCGATTGCGGCAATCACCAGGCCAACCGCCGATAGTGTTCCCGACGAGACGCGCCGCGCCAGCCTGCCGGCGAGAAACGGCACGATGGCCATGGGTGCGGACAAGGGAATCATCATCGTGCCGGCCTTGATGGCGCTATAGCCTTCGACACCGATAAAACCGATCGGCATCACAATCAGGAGCACCACGAAGCAGACGGCGGTCGCCAGCGGCAGCAACTGCACCCCGATGAAACGCGGATACAGGAACAGCGACACGTCGAGCATGGGTCGCGTCTGACGCAATTCGATCCGCACGAAAGCGACCAGCAACGCCACGGCACTCAGCAACAACGAGAGCACCCACGCACTTGCCCAGCCAGATTGCGGCGCCAGTGTGATGCCGAAGATCAAGGACGACAACGCCGCCGTAAAGCTCAGCGTGCCCAACCAGTCGATGCCCCGCGCATCCGGGTCGCGCGTTTCGTGAATGCGCGGCACGCCGAAAATCAGCACCAGCAAGCCCAGGATCGCGCCGGTAAAGAAGATCGCGCGCCAGCCCAGCCATTCGATCAGAAATCCTGACCACATTGGTCCGAACGCGAGTCCCACGCCGAAGGTCGTGCCCAGCAGACTGAAGGCCCGGGTGCGATCCGGGCCTTCGAATTCTTGCGCGAGCGTCGCAGCGCCACCCGCCATGGCGAGCGCGGCGGCGATGCCCTGCGCGCCGCGCAGCACATCGAGCACGACAAGATTGGGCGCCAGTGCGATCACGAGCGACAGCATCGTGAACCCGATCATGCCAGCGCGAAAGATGCGCTTGCGTCCCACCTGATCGGCCAGCGCGCCGGCTGCCATCACGCAACTGCCAAATGCCAGCACGAACGCGTTGACCACCCAGGCAAGCGCCATCGGGTTGCCGCCCAGTTCGCGCGCGATCACGGGCGTGGCAACCGCCGGTCCGGTGAAACTGAGCGGCATCGCCAGTCCTGCCAGGCAGACGGTAGCCAAGATGAACGCTTTGGCGTCGGCGCCGTCTGTGCGATGTCTATTCGCATCGCTCTCCGAGGTTACTTCCATCTGAAATCCTTAGCGCGCGCTTTTAAATCGAACGACAGGCGACTCTGCATAGCAGCAGACCTCATCCATGGAAAGGACATGCTTCGGGTTCCGAGTAGCTATCCGCTACTCGCCGCAGTGCATCTCAGATGTTGTAGCCGCCGTCGATAGTCAACGCCGCGCCGGTGATGAAGCGACCTTCGTCGCTGGCGAGATAGGCAACAAAGCCGCCGATATCTTCGCCGTTGCCGTAGTGGCCAAGCGCCATCAATGCACGCAACGAATCTGCGTGCGCGCCATCGGCCGGGTTCATGTCGGTGTCGATGGGGCCTGGTTGCACGAGATTCGCCGTGATGCCGCGCGGGCCGAGATCGCGTGCGATGCCTTTGGTCAGGCCGATCAGCGCGGACTTACTCATCGCGTACAGTGCGCTGCCGGGCAGCGGCACACGTTCGGCGTTGCAACTGCCGATGGTGATGATGCGGCCGCCTTCTCCCATGTGCCTCGCTGCGGCCTGTGCACCGGCGAACACGGCGCGCACGTTCACCGCCATGATGTGCTCGAACTCGTCGAACGTAAATTCGTCGAATGTCTTCCAGTAGCCGATGCCCGCGTTACTCACGAGAATATCGATGCGTCCCAGCTCGGCTACGGTTCGATCCACCGCCTCGACGACGGCATGTGGGTCCGCGCTGTCAGCGACAAGCGCCAGCCCGCGCCTACCCGTTTCGGTGATCTCCTTCACCACGCCGATCGCCTTGGCCGCCGAACTGGCGTAAGTGATGGCAACATCCGCGCCCTCTTGGGCCATCCGCCTTGCGATTGCCACGCCGATCCCACGGCTTGCGCCCGTTACCAGCGCGACCTTTCCAGTCAGTCGAGTCATCGTATGTCCTTCCGATTGATTAACGATCGTTATAGAATAGCCAGAAATATCTGAGATCGTCAAATTCTTTAGTAACTGTTAAAAAATTGGATCCGGCATGCCCGAACGTGGACGTCCGCGCAGTTTCGATCGTGAAACGGCTCTGCAGCAGGCAATGGAAGTGTTTTGGGCGCGTGGCTACGAAGGCACGTCTATGGCTGACCTGACTGCTGCAATGGGGATCAAGGCGCCCAGTTTGTATGCTGCATTCGGCGACAAGGCAGCGCTATTTCGCGAGGCGGTGGCGCACTATCGCGCCACCGAAGGCAGTTCGACCAGCAAGGCATTGCGCGAAGCTGTTTCCGCGCGCGAAGCAGTTGAGGGTATGTTGATGGCGGCAACTGCCGATCTCACCATGAATGGGCGGCCACGCGGTTGCCTTGTGGTCCTAGGCGCCACCAACTGCGCGCCGCCCAACGGGGCGGCGAATGAGTTTTTGCGCGGCCTGCGGCTTGCCACATCACAAGACATCCGCAAACGCCTTGTGCAAGGTCTGGCGAACGGAGAATTGCCGAAGAGCACCGACGTCGACGATCTCACGGCCTATTTCGTTACCGTGTTGCATGGCATGTCGTTACAAGCGCGCGACGGCGTCACGCAAAAAACGCTGGAGGCGGTCGTACGCACGGCGATGGCGATTTGGCCCCCTCCGCAACAGGCAACGCGATATGAAAACGATGCTATTCAACCTATCGCGTCAGATTAGGCAGAGTTGAGGGGTATCTCTTTCCTCACGCCACATCCCCCACCGTCCCCGAATCCTCCAGACCCATCAGCAACACCGCATCGCGCTTCTCCAACAAATGACGCCGCAAAATGCCGGCTAGCGCTTTCCCGTCACGCGCCTCCAGTGCCTTGATGATCTCTTCATGGTCGTGCACCGCGCGATCCCATTTCTCGACGTGCTGATTCGAGCGAAAACGCATGGCCATGATGCGCCGGTTGATC
Source organism: Trinickia acidisoli (assembly GCF_017315725.1). Classification (NCBI taxonomy): domain Bacteria; kingdom Pseudomonadati; phylum Pseudomonadota; class Betaproteobacteria; order Burkholderiales; family Burkholderiaceae; genus Trinickia; species Trinickia acidisoli. The sequence goes on along the minus strand of NZ_JAFLRG010000002.1, from coordinate 970,395 downwards.
GACTGATACGTATTGCGCAATACCGAGTTACGCGCCGCCTCGTTGATACGGTCGTGGATCTCTTGGTTGCGGCTGTAGTAGCCCGGCAGATCGTTCTGTAATCGACACGCCAGCATTGCGTAATGCAGCGCCTTGATATCGGCAAGTTCCGCCGCAGTCATTCGCTCGCAGGCCAACTCACCGGAAAACGCTTCGAGCCCCGACATCAGTTCGAATGTCTCCCGGATTTCCGATTCGCTCATGCGGTAGACGCTTGCCCCGCGGTTGGGCAGCAATACGACCAAGCCCTCGGAGGCCAGCACCTTGAGGGCCTCCCGCAGCGGAGTCCGCGAGATACCGAGCGTCTCGCACATCTCCCGCTCGTTCAGCCGAGTACCCGGCTCGAGCACGCCTTCCACGATGAACCTGCGTAGGTGTTCCACCACCGTGTCGTGCAGCCGTTGGCGTTCCAGCGGCGGGAGCAGAGGCGCCCCGCCACTCGGGGTTCGTTGGGTGGATTCTTGCATGCAAAGTCCTTTGTCCTCATCTGCCGCGATTTTACTGCAACTCGTGCACCCGCACTAAGCTACCCCCGAGCACCGGGTAAACACCACGGGATATAGCGAAATCTTCCCTGGAGATCGGCCCCTCGGTCTGCTACAGTATTTTGCATGCAAAATTCAAAATTCAACCAAGGAGCCAAAAGGCCATGCTGAACCTCGACTTTCATCCGTCCGGTCGCCATTTCCTGCAGATCCCGGGGCCGAGCCCCGTTCCCGATCGCATTCTGCGGGCGATGAGTTACCCGACCATCGATCACCGCGGCCCCGAATTCGGTGCGCTGGGACGCAAGGTGCTGGCCGACATCAAGAAGGTGTTCAAGACCGAACACCCGGTGATCATCTATCCGGCTTCCGGTACGGGTGCATGGGAGGCAGCGCTCTCCAACACCCTGAGTCCCGGCGACGCCGTGCTGATGTACGAAACCGGTCAATTCGCAACGCTCTGGAAGAAAATGGCCGAGGCGCTGGGCCTGAAGCCCGAATTCATCGGCCTTCCGGGCCTAGACGGCTGGCGACGCGGGGTGCAGGCGGACATGATCGAAGCGCGCTTGCGCGCGGACACGGCCCACGCAATCAAAGCGGTTTGCGTCGTGCACAACGAAACGTCGACGGGCGTCACGTCCGATATAGCGGCCGTTCGGCGCGCCATCGATGCGGTGCGTCACCCAGCCTTGCTGATGGTCGATACGATCTCCGGTCTCGCATCGGCCGACTATCGCCACGACGAATGGGGTGTCGACGTGACGGTGTCCGGTTCGCAAAAGGGGTTGATGCTGCCGCCCGGCATCAGCTTCAACGCGCTCTCTCCCAAAGCAATCGAAGCAAGCCAGCACGCGAAATTGCCGTGCGCGTTCTGGGGCTGGGCCGAGATCATCGAAGCCAACAAGACCGGCTACTGGCCATACACACCCAATACCAACTTGCTCTATGGCCTGTCGGAAGCGCTCGACATGATCCTCGGCGAGGGATTGGAGAACGTGTTCGCCCGCCATCGCCGGTTAGCGGAGGCCACGCGCCGCGCCGTAAGCGCGTGGGGCCTGCAGATTCAGTGCGCCGACCCGGCTGTCTACAGTCCGGTGTTGACCGGTGTGATCATGCCCGAGGGTGTCGACGCCGATGCCGTACGCAAAATTGTTTACGAGCGGTTCGATATGTCGCTGGGGCAAGCACTCGGCAAAATCCGCGGCACGATGTTCCGTATCGGCCATCTTGGCGACTGCAACGACCTCACGTTGATGGCGACGCTCGCCGGCTGCGAAATGGGATTGAGGCTCGCCGGCGTTGCTGTCGCGGCGAGCGGCGTGGTCGCGGCGATGGACTATCTGACCTCGACCGCACGAACCGCCTCGTTGCGCGCGGCAGCCTGAGCGCATCTGCAAGGTGGCGCGCACGACAGCCGCGCGCCATCGCTTCCATTCGATTGCTACTTGTCCGCATGGGATTACTTCGCCCAGGTCGATGGGCGATCGTGAAATCTCGCTGACACAACATGTAGCCGCAAATAAGCCCGGCTCCAAGTACCGGGCCTACAACATCAGGAGACGAGACATGAAGCTGGTCCGCGCGACGAATGTCGTATTGGTGATGTTGTGCGTGATGTATTTCATCACATACCTCGACCGTGTCAACGTAAGCACGGCCGCTGCCGGTTTCGGCCGGGAATTCGGATTGAACAAAACAGAGATCGGGCTCGTCTTCTCGGCCTTCGCCTATCCGTACCTCGTATTCCAGATCATCGGCGGTTGGGTGAGCGACCGCTTTGGCGCTCGTCGCACGCTGCTCGCGTGCGGGTTGCTCTGGGCCGTGGCAACGGTACTCACCGGCTGCGCGGGCGGACTCCTCGCGTTATTGGCTGCCCGGCTTCTTCTCGGACTCGGCGAAGGTGCGACCTTCCCGGCCGCGACCGCGGCCATGTCACGGTGGGTACCTCGCGAGAAGCGCGGCTTTGCGCAGGGCCTCACGCATGCCTGCGCTCGTGTCGGTAACGCCGTCGCGCCGACCGCGATCGTAGCGGTCATGGCCGTGTACGGTTGGCGCATGTCGTTCTACATTTGCGGTGGCCTCAGTCTGCTCTGGTTGTTGGCTTGGGCGCTGACCTATACCGAAGACCCGAAAGACCATCCCCGCATGACGCAGGCCGAACTCGCCATCCTTCCGTTGCCGCGGCAGAAATCGACGAACATCCCGTGGGGTTCGCTCTTCAAGCGCATGATGCCGGTTACGGTCGTCTATTTCTGCTACGGCTGGACGTTGTGGCTCTTTCTGAGTTGGATCCCGCAATACTTTTTGCACAGCTATTCGCTGGATCTTAAAAAGTCCGCGGTGTTCGCATCCGCAGTGTTCTTCGCCGGAGTGCTCGGCGACACCCTGGGCGGCGTGGTGACCGACAAGCTCTATACGAAAACGGGCCGCCTGAAAATCGCTCGGAGTTGGATGGTTGCCGTGTGCATGCTGCTGACGATGTCGTCACTCCTGCCCTTGCTGTTCATGCACGATCTCTACGTGTCGGTGATTTGCCTGGCCTCCGGCTTCTTCTTCGCCGAAATGACGATTGGGCCGATGTGGGCGGTGCCGATGGACGTTGCACCCGAGTACTCCGGTACGGCCAGCGGCATGATGAATTCGGGCTCCGCGCTTGCGGCTATCTTGTCGCCCGTTATCTCCGGCTACGTGATCGATCGGTTCGGTAGCTGGGAATTGCCGTTTATCGGAAGTATCGCTCTGACAGCGCTGGGCGCGATCCTCGCATTTCGCATGCAGCCGGAGAGCCGCTTCGTCAACGAGTGCGACGCACCCCAAGCCGTTAGCAAGCGTTCCCCTGCATAAGCCCAACATTGCGCTGCCCAACCGGCAGTGCTCATCAATTCTTGAATCCAATGACTCACACCACGCACGAACTGGCCGCCCTGCTCTCAGCCGGATGGGAGAACGGTATCGCATTCCGCGATTTGCCGGCCGAACTCGTTCCCGCCGATATCGACGCCGCGTATGCCGTGCAGGATCAACTGCTGTGCCTACGCAACGCCGCGATCGGCGGCTGGAAGGTCGGCGCAAAATCGCCGGATGACGCGATCCGTTGCTCGCCGTTGCCGAAGGATTGCCTGCGAGAGAGTGGCGCGACGCTATCGCGCCGCGCTTTTCGACCGCTCGGCCTCGAATTGGAGATCGCGTTCCGCTTCGGGCGCGATTTCGAACCGCGCCCTGCAGCCTACAGCGATGAGGACGTGCTCGGCAGCATCGCACAGATGGCCGCGGCCATCGAGGTGGTCGCCAGCCGCTATCGAGAATGGCCCGGGGTCCCCCCCACGGCGCAACTTGCCGATCTGTTGAACCACGGGGCGCTCGTGGTCGGCGAGACGGTACCCTATCGCGCCGATTTTCCGTTCGCAACTCCGGAGCCGTCGTTCACGTTCGGCGGCCATAGCGTCATCAGCGGCGCTGCGTGCAATCCCGCGGGCGACCCGCGTCGCCTTCTGCCTCGGCTCGTGAATCATGCAACGCAGCGAGCAATGGCATTACCCGCCGGCACGATCGTCACCACGGGCTCATACACCGGCATGTACTTTCCGGGGGACGCGGGCTCGGCGAACGGCCACATCCCGGGGCTCCCTCCCGTGAGCGTCACGTTCATCTGACACGTCATCTCTTTCCGTATCCATCGCCGCCATGACTTCCGCTGTCTCTTCGCCATTGTTGCAACCCGTACGTCTCTTGCCGTCGCACAGCGCCGCGCTCTCGCCGCTGTTTTCGCAGCTTCGCAAGCAATTGCGCGGAGACGTCTACGCCGATCGTGCAACCCGTGGACGCTATGCCACGGACGCATCCATTTATCAGATCATGCCTTTGGGTGTCGTCGTGCCACGCGATCAAGCCGATCTCCTCGTGGCGCTCGATATCGCGCGCGACCGGAAGATTCCGGTCCTGGCTCGCGGGGCGGGTACCAGCCAGTGCGGACAGACGGTCGGCGAAGCGCTCGTGATCGACAATAGCAAATGGCTCAATCGGATCGTCGATTTCGATGCCGATGCGCGCACCGTGACCGTCGAGCCCGGTATCGTGCTCGATCACTTGAACGCCTGGCTCAAGCCGCACGGGCTGTGGTTTCCGGTGGACGTATCGACGGGCGCACAGTGCACGATCGGGGGCATGGCCGGCAACAATTCGTGCGGCTCTCGATCGATCGAATACGGGAATATGGTGCACAACGTTCTCGCGATCGATGCGGTGCTCGCTGACGGCAGCGAATGCCATTTCGGCTCGCTGGCGCATTCGATAGAGGGCGATCGTACGCGCGACATTTTACTAGGCCTCGAGCGCATCGCACGGCGCGAGCGCGACGAGATCGTCGAACGGGTGCCGAAGGTGCTGCGCCGAGTGGCGGGGTACAACATCGACCTTTTCGAATGCCAGAACCCGCGCGCGTATTCCGACGACGGCCACGCCAATCTTTCTCATATCCTCGTGGGCTCCGAAGGCACGCTTGCCTACAGCCGTCGGATTACGCTCAAGCTTGCGCCGCTGCCGGCACATAAGGTTTTAGGGGTCGTGAATTTTCCGACCTTCTACCAAGCGATGGAGATGACGCAACACATCGTCGCGCTCAAGCCGACGGCAGTGGAACTGGTCGATCGGACCATGATCGACCTTTCGATGGAGAATCCCGCGTTCCGCCCTGTCATCGAGCAGGCTTTGGTGGGGCAACCCGACGCGATATTGCTCGTTGAGTTTGCCGGAGAGTCGCGCGACATCCAACTCAGTCAACTTGATCGCCTTGCAGAGCTCATGGCCGATTTGGGTTTTCCCGGCAGCGTAGTGAAGATGCCCGAGGCCAATGCTCAGAAAGCGCTGTGGGATGTCCGCAAGGCCGGCTTGAACATCATGATGAGCATGAAAGGCGACGGCAAACCGGTGTCCTTCATTGAAGATTGCGCAGTACCGCTGGAAAATTTGGCCGAATACACGCGTCGATTGACCGATGTCTTCCACAAACACGGGACCGAGGGCACGTGGTATGCGCATGCCAGCGTCGGGACGCTACACGTGCGCCCCATTCTCGACATGCGGCGAGACGGGGCAACGCATATGCGCGAGATCGCGGACGAGGCCGCCGCGCTCGTGCGGGAATACAAGGGGGCCTACTCCGGTGAGCACGGCGATGGCCTTTGCCGCGGCGAATGGGTGGCCTGGCAATATGGCCCTCGCATCAACGCGGCCTTTGCGGAGATCAAAGCTCTCTTCGATCCAGACAACCGCTTCAACCCGAACAAGATCATCGACCCGCCGCGCATGGACGCGCGCGAGCATTTCCGCTTCGCGCCCGGCTACGCGGCCCTGCCGCTACAGCCCGCACTCGATTGGTCCGCGTGGAACGTCAACCGCGATCCATTGACCGGCAAGCAGACCGATCCCGGTACCGGCGCCGACGCCACGCATGGCCTCGCCTCGGCCGTGGAGATGTGCAACAACAATGGCCATTGTCGAAAGTTCGATGCAGGCACGATGTGTCCGAGCTATCGCGTGACGCGCGATGAACAACACGTCACGCGCGGCCGCGCCAATACGTTGCGCCTTGCGGTGACAGGACAACTCGGTCGAGACGGCCTTGCCGGCGACGACGTCAAGGCGGCGCTGGATCTTTGCGTGTCCTGCAAGGGATGCAAGCGCGATTGCCCGACCGGAATCGACATGGCGCGCTTCAAGATCGAAGCACGCCATGCCTGGAACATGAAGCACGGATCGACCCTGCGCGAGCGACTGATTGCCTATCTGCCGCGTTATGCGCCGTGGGCTGCACGCGTGCGCCGCGCGTTGACGGTTGCGGAGAAGGTGCCATATATCGCGCCCGCAGTGAAACGATGGATCGGGCTGGCATCGCAGCGGACGTTGCCGAAATTTTCGCGGCCATTCCTGTCGCGTGTTCAGTTCTCTTCTTCCGACATCGAATCTTCCTCTCGGGAAGTTCTGCTCTTTGTCGACACATTCAGCAACTATTACGAGCCAGAGAACGCACGCGCGGCTCAGGCCGTCCTCGAGGCTGCCGGCTACACCGTTCGCTTCAATACTCGGGCGGGCGAGCGCCCCTTGTGTTGCGGCCGCACGTTCCTCGCTGCAGGTCTTGTCGACGCAGCCAAGGCGGAGGCACGCCGCACGCTGGATGCGTTGCGGCCCTATCTCGAGCGGGGTGTCGCCGTCGTCGGACTCGAGCCTTCCTGCTTGCTTTCAATGCGTGACGAGTTTCTGACCTACGGCTATGGCGATGACGCAAAGCGATTGGCCAGTCAGGCTTATCTATTCGAAGAATTCCTCGTGCACGAGCACGAAGCGGGACGATTGAGGCTGCCTCTACGCGCGCTCGATGTATCGGAGGCACTCGTGCACGGGCATTGCCATCAGAAGGCCTTCGATGCGTTTGCCCCCGTGCAGACGGTCCTTCGTTGGATTCCGGAGCTCAATGTCTCCCCCATCGAATCGTCGTGCTGCGGAATGGCAGGCAGCTTCGGTTACGAGGCGGAGCATTTCTCAACCTCGCAGGCGATGGCGGAATTGTCATTGCTGCCGGCGGTGCGCAAACGTCCCGATGGCGCGATCGTCGTCGCGGACGGTACCAGTTGTAGGCATCAAATCAAGGACGGCGCTCAAACAGAAGCGGTCCACGTGGCCAGGGTCTTGGAGCGTGCTTTGATTGCTTAGCGGTTGAGCCTCCTTCGATTGTTGTCGTCACGTGGGCATCCGATTGTCTATGGGGCGCTTGCTACTTACACCGACGTTGCAAGTGCTACTAACTCTCGTAAGTAACGACCCGGGTTCGCAGTTTGCGAAGGGTTTCATCGAATTGTCATGGCGCGGACTACGGAACGAAGCCCTTCGAACGCGTGGGGCGTCGCACATAATTCCGGCCCATCAATACGTGCACCGCGTTCGAGGCAATTGGGATGATGCACGTTGCGAGCGGCAACCGTGGTTCGCCGTTTCGCGCTCGGGTTTTCGGTATTTACTTAGGAGAACTAACGTGTATCCCACAGGTACTGCTCCGATCCATGCACGGATTGGCTATATTCCCGATTCGACGCCGCCGCAACATAACCCGCCGCCCGCGAAGAAGGCCGATTCGGGAATCACAGCCGGCAATGCTCATCTCGTCTGGGGCGTCGACGGACACGGCGTGACGGCAACCGCAACGCTCGAGAACAATCAGAATCAAACGGTCGGTTCGGTCGTCGTCGACCATGCGAACGATACCGTTACCGTGACTGCATACGACCCGAGTACGGGCAAGCCTCGCGTCGACCCGAATACCGGAAAAACACGCGCAGCGACGTTTTCATATGTCGACGGCAACATCGTCAATCAGGGTGGCCTTCATTCCGAGGACCTCGCCCCAGATCCCGACGACTATTTCACTCAAGGTCCCCAGCAAGAGGTGACGCTGCAATGCGGCACTGTGAATACGCCCGCCATCTCGGTGGATGTCGCGTACAACCTCAACGGCTACAATCTTGACGGCAGCAGTACGGGGCTCGGCGTCGTCATCTCCATGCCGTCCAAACCGGGTTCCGATCCAGTCAATCCCTACGTCAACGACGACGAATTGATGATTTCTGCAGGCGGTCTCAAGCCGGATGGTTCGTTCGCCGATCCGAACCAATTGACTGCTCAGTACGACCGCAATTGGGCTAGCGAAGAGGAAGTCGATACAGACTATGTTTCACCGATGCCGCCTGCCGATCACCAATCCATTATCGACAAATTGTTTTCCTGGCTGTAAACGGCGTGTATTCGTTCTCACGACGTGCCGTCGACCAATCTGCAAATTGAGATCTGCCGCGACCGAATATCAATGCGTTCGGTCGCGCCACCGCTCCGTTCACGCGTGTTGTTATCACGGCACCCATGCACGCTGCGGCTGCCGCCGCGGATCATGCAGCGTATCCGCCGACCACCCTCCCCCCAAATCGCCAATCAACGACGCCGCATCGAGAAGCCGCTGTTGCTGGACATTCAACGCGCTTTGCTCGTCGGTGAGTTGCGTCGTCTGCGCGGTCGCGACTGTCGTGTAGTCGACGGTGCCTGCCTGATATTCGTTGAGCGCGATTTCGGTGCCGCGCGTCGCGTCGCGCACGGCGGCGGCCAGCGCATCGGCCTGTTGTGCCAGGATACGTAGCCCGGCCAGGTCGTTCTCGATGTTCTGGAACGCCGTGAGCACAGCGCCGCGATAGTTGGCGACGGCGGCATCGTAAGCGGCCTTCGCGGCGGCGACTTCGGCGTTGCGTTCGCCGCCGTCGAAGATCGTCTCGGTGGCGCTGCCGCCGAGCGACCACACGTAGTTGCCGATCCGCAGCAGGCCGTTGAGCGGCGATTGAGTGAAGCCGTCGAGCGCCGAGAGCGAAATCGACGGGTAATAAGCCGCCACCGCGACGCCGATCGACGCGTTGGCCGACGCCATTTGCCGCTCGGCAATGGCGATGTCGGGGCGGCGCTCCAAGAGCGTCGACGGCACGCCGGTGGGAATCGTCGGCAGTATCGGCAGCGCCGGGCTGTGCGCAATCGTGAGATCCTCGGGGTTCTTGCCGACGATCACCGCAATCGCATGCGCGTTCTGCGCGCGGGCGATGCCGAGCGCGATCAGGCTCGCTCGCGCGTTGTCGAGCTGGGTGCGCGCGGTGATGAGATCGGACGGCGGCACGGTGCCCGCTTTGTCTTGATCGGCGACGACTCGCAGATATCCCGTGTACGCCTCGACCGTGCGTTGGAGAAGATCGATGTTGGCGTCGGTGATGCGCAGATCGATGACGGCCGTGGCGAGCGCGATCTGCTCCGAGAGCGTCGCGTTCGCAAGCGTCGCCTCGCTCGCCTGCGCGGTGGCCGCGCTCTCTTCGATCTGGCGACGCACGAGGCCCCATAAGTCCGGCGCCCAGCTCACGCTGCCTTCGAGCGAGCCGGAGTTGTTCACGGCCTGGAAGTTGCCGAGCCGCGAGCTGCTCGCGCTAGCGAGGCTGCCCGTCGAGGTGCGCGCGCGTGTGACGGAGCCGGTCGCGCCTAGTGTCGGAAACAGCGCGCTGCGCGCGACACGCACCTCGGCGAGCGCCTGCTGGTAGTTCGCATAGTCTTGACGCACGGTCTGGTTCGACACGCTAACGAGCGGTTCCAACTCGTCCAGCAGCGGATCATGAAACGCGGTCCACCAATCGCCCTTCGGCCCCGCCGCCGCGTCGGGCTCGGCCTCGGTCCAGCCTTCGAGTTCTTGATAATGCGCGGGCACGGCCACTTGGGGCTTGCGATAGTCGGGCCCCACCATACAGCCGCCGAGCAGCAAGATCATGACGGCGGCCAGCGGTTTGGAGAATGTCTTCATCGTCATGCACTCGTATCCGGTCGGCGGTTCCACGGCAGCCGCGCGCTCCACTTCACGAGCCTCGCGCGCAGACGGTCGAGGTAGAGGTAGATCACAGGTGTCGTGTACAGCGTAAAGACCTGGCTCAAGATCAAGCCACCCATCACCGTCACGCCAAGCGGCTGGCGCAGCGAAGCGCCCTGCCCGATGCCGACCGCGAGCGGCGCCGCGCCGAGCACGGCGGCCGCGGTCGTCATCATGATCGGCCGCAGCCGGATCACGGCGGCTTCGTGGATGGCTTGCTTCGCGTCCATGCCTTGCTGGCGCTGCAACTGGATCGCGACGTCGACCATCATGATCCCGTTCTTCTTCACGATCCCGATCAAGAGGATGATCCCGATCAGCGCGATCACCGAGAACGGCGTCCCGAAGATCAGCATCGCGAGCGTTGCGCCGATGCCGGCCGACGGCAGTGTCGAGAGAATCGTGAGCGGGTGGATCGTGTTTTCGTAGAGGACGCCGAGCACGATGTAGACGACGATCAGCGCAGCGAGGATCAGCAAAGGAATCGCGAACAACGACTGCGCGAATGCTTGCGCGGCGCCGGCGAACGCGCCGTGGATCGATGCGGGCATGCCGATCGCCAGCGCGGCCTTGTCGATCGCCGTCTTGGCCTCGCTGAGCGAGCCGCCCGTCGGCAGGTTGAACGAGACCGTCGCGGCAACGAGCCCGCTCTGGTGGTTCACCTGCGTTGCCGTGTGATTGCTGGCGTAGGTCACCATCGCGGGCAGCGGCACCATGCTTTCGGCCGCCGTGCTGTCGGCGCTGCCGCTCGAACTGCCGCCCTTGCTGTTCGAAATGCTGTTCGTGAGCTGGTTCGCTTCGGCATTCGCGTTCAGCGAGTTCGTCGTCTCGGCGGCGCTTTGCGCGCCGCTCACCGCTACTGCTTGCCGGACCGCCGAGACGGTGCCTCCGGGCATCTGTGTCTGGTTCGTGCCGCTCGCGTTGCCGGCCGCCGTGCTCAGGAAGACGTTGTCGAGGGTCTGCGGATATTGCCAGTAAGGCGGCGCCACCTCCATCACCACGAAGTACTGGTTGAGCGCGTTGTAGATCGTCGAGACCGTACGCTGACCGAACGCGTCGTACAGTACGTTGTCGATCTGGTTCGGCGCGAAGCTGTAGCGCATCGCAGTGCTGCGGCTGATGCTGAGATAGGTCTGCAAGCCGTTTTGTTGCAGGTCCGAGTTCACGTCCGTCATCTGCGTGCGGTACTTGCCGAGCTCCGCGACGAGCTTCGGCACCCATTTGAAGAGCGCATCGGGATCGTCGCTCGTCAGCGTGTACTGGTACTCGGCCGCCGATTGCCTGCCGCCGATCCGCAAGTCCTGCTGTGCCTGAAGGAAGAGCCGAGCGCCAGATACGGCATTGAGCTTCGGCCGCAACCGGTTGACGACTTCGGTCGCGGAAAGATGTCGCTCGCTGAGCGGCTTGAGTTCGATGAAGACGTTCGCGGTATTGAGCGCGCGGCCGCCCGTGAAACCGGCGACGGCCGCCACGGCTGGATCCTGCTGCACGATGCCCTGCAACTGCGCGAGCTTTTGCTTCATCGCAGGAAACGAGATGCTCTGGTCGGCGATGATCTGGCCAATCAGGATGCCCGTGTCCTGCTCCGGGAAGAACGTCGCGGGCAGCAGCCGGAACAGGAACACGTTCGCCGCCAGCAAACCGATCAGCAGGAGGCCGATCAATAGCGCATGGTCGAGCACGGCATGCAGCGTGCGTGAATACATGTTCTTGAAGCGGTCGAATTGGCTTTCGATCCACATCGCCCAGCGCGACTTCGAATGCTCGACGCTCTGGCGCGTGAGCACGTAGGCACACATCGTCGGCGTGACCGTCAGCGAAATCACGAGCGAGATCAGGATCGCGATCGACAGCGTCATCGCGAACTCATGAAACAGCAGGCCGAGGATGCCCGGCATCAGCATGATCGGCAGGAACACCGCGATCAGCGACAAGCTCATGGAAATCACCGTGAAGCTGACTTCGGCGCTGCCTTGCAACGCCGCCTCGCGCGGCGGCATGCCCGCCTCCACGTGACGCACGATGTTTTCGAGCACCACCACGGCGTCGTCGACGACGAAGCCGGTGCCGATCGTCAACGCCATCAGCGAGAGATTGTCGATGCTGTAGCCGAGCAGGTACATCGGCCCGAACGTGCCGACGATCGATAACGGCAGCGCGGTGGCCGGAATCAGGGTGGCGCGCGGCGACAGCAGGAAGATGAACACCACGCCGATCACGAGCAGCACGGCGATGAACAGCGTGCGTTCGGTATCGTCGACGGACGCCTTCACCGACTGCGAATGGTCGATCGCAATGCCGACGTGGATGCTGCTCGGCAGCGCCGCCTCGATGATCGGCAAGCGCGAGCGGATTTGCTCGACCGTCTTGACCACGTTGCCGCCCGGCATCGGATAGACGATCACGAGCACGGCGGACTTTCCGTTGTACAGCCCCGCATTGCGGATGTTTTCGTTCGAATCGATGACCTCGGCCACGTCGCGCAACTTGACGGGTGCGTCGTTGCGGTAGGCGACGATCAGATCCTTGTAGGGCGCGGCCGTGCTGATCTGATCGTTAGACAGGATCTCGTAGCGCTGGTCGCCCTGGTCGATGTGGCCCTTGGCGCTGTCCGCATTGGCCGCCGCGATCGCCGCGCGCACGTCTTCGAGGCCGATGCCGTAGCTCGTGAGCTTGCCCGGTTGCAATTCGACTCGCACCGACGGCAATGCGCCGCCGCCCAGCGTGATCTGCCCGACACCCGAAATCTGCGAGAGCTGCTGCTGAATCACCGAATCGGCGGAATCGTAGAGCTGGGCCGTGGTGAGCGTATCGGAGGTGAGCGCGAGCACCATCACGGGCGCGTCGGCCGGATTGTATTGGCGGTAAGACGGGTTGCTGCGCAGCGTCGTCGGCAAGTCGGCACGCGCGGCCTGGATCGCCGCTTCGACGTCGCGCGAGGCGCCGTTGATGTCGCGATTCAAGTCGAACACGACGATGATCATCGACGAGCTCGTATAGCTGATCGACGTCAACTGGTTCACGCCCGCGATGGTGCCGAGGCGCCGCTCGAGCGGCTCGGCCACCGTGGATGCCATGATTTCGGGGCTACCGCCCGCCATGTTCGCCTGCACGACGACGACCGGATAAGCGATGTTGGGCAGCGGCGCGACGGGCAGACGGAAATAGGCCAGCACACCCGACAGCGCAATCGCGATCGCAAGCAGCGTGGTCGCGACGGGCCGCCGGATGAAGATGGCCGAGATGTTCACGGCGCGCTCCGGTTGCTCCGGTTGCTCCGGTTGCTCCGGTTGCTCCGGTTGCTCCGGTTGCTCCGGTTACGCACGCGCTGCGCGAGCCGGTCGAACATCAGATAGATGACGGGCGTCGTGAACAGCGTGAGTAGCTGGCTCAACATCAGCCCCCCGATGATCGCAAGGCCGAGCGGGCGGCGCAGCTCCGAGCCCGTGCCGGTGCCGAGCAGCATCGGCAGCGCGCCGAGCATGGCCGCGAGCGTCGTCATCAGGATCGGCCTGAAGCGCAGCAGCGACGCCTCGAAAATCGCTTCCCTCGGCGGCTTGCCGTGCACGCGCTCGGCCACGAGCGCGAAGTCGACCATCATGATCGCGTTCTTCTTGACGATGCCGATCAAGAGCACGATGCCGATGATGCCGATCACGTCCAAGTCGCTGCCCGCGATCATCAGCGCGAGCAGCGCACCGATCCCGGCCGACGGCAGCGTCGAGAGAATCGTCACCGGATGAATATAGCTCTCGTAGAGCACGCCGAGCACGATATAGACGGCGGCGAGCGCGGCAATCAGCAGATAGACCTCGCTGGAGAGCGAATCCTCGAACGCCTGCGCCGTGCCCTGGAACGCCGACTGGATCGACGGCGGCAGGTTGACCGCTTTTTCGGCCGCGCGAATGCGATCGACGGCCGTCGACAGCGACGCGTCCTTCGCGAGGTTGAACGAGATCGTCACCGCGGGGAATTGCGCGAGATGGCTGATGACGAGCGGCGAGCGCGTGATGCTGATCTTCGCGATGCCTTTGAGCGGGACTTGCCCGCTGCTGCCCGTCTGGCTCGGCAGATACAGATTGCCGAGCGACGCTACGTTGGACAGCGATTCGGGCTTGGCCACGAGAATCACACGGTATTGGTCCGACTGCTCGAAGATCGTCGAGACGATGCGCTGGCCGAGCGCGTCGTAGAGCGCGTTGTCGATCGTCGCCGCCGTGATGCCGTAGCGCGCCGCGAGCTGCCGGTTCACTTCGACGTTCACGCTCATGCCGTCGGTGTCGAGGTCGCTCTGAACGTCCGTGATCGCGGGAATCTGCTTCATCTTCTCGACGAGCGCGGGCACGTACTGGTTGAACGCCTGCTGGCTCGGGCCACGCAGCACGAACTTGTATTGATTCGGCGAGATTGTCGTATCGAGCGTCAAGTCCTGTTCGGGCTGCACATAGAGCTTGATGCCGGGCACATCGGCAACTTCGTCCTGCAAGCGGCGCGCGATTTCCTGGGCCGTGAGCGAGCGGTCGTCGCGCGGCTTCAGGTTGATGAGAAAACGCCCGTTGTTCAACGTCGTGTTGGTGCCGTCGATGCCGACGTAGGACGTGACCGACACGACGTCGGGATCCTTGAGGATTGCGTCGGCAAGCGCCGCCTGACGCGTCACCATCGCGTGGTACGACACGGAGTTGTCGGCTTCGCTGATGCCTTGGATCACGCCGACGTCCTGCACCGGGAACAATCCCTTCGGTATGACGATGTACAAGACGACGGTCAGCACGAGCGTGCCGAGCGCGACGAGCAGCGTGAGCATCTGATGCTCGAGCACCCAGCGCAGGCCGCGGTCGTAGGCGTTGAGGGTCTTGTTGAAGAGGCCTTCGCTGATGCGCTCGAAGCGGCTCGGGTGCCGCTGCGCCTGCGCGCGCAAAATCCGCGCGCACATCATCGGCACGACGGTCAGCGACACTACGGCCGAAATCACGATCGTCACCGCGAGCGTGATTGCGAATTCACTGAACAGTCGCCCGATCACGCCGCCCATGAACAGAAGCGGAATCAGCACCGCGATCAGCGAAACGGTCAGCGACAGGATCGTGAAACCGATCTGCCCTGCCCCTTCGAGCGCCGCTTCGAGCGGGCTCATGCCCTCCTCCAGATAGCGCACGATGTTCTCGATCATCACGATCGAGTCGTCGACGACGAAGCCCGTTGCAATGATGAGCGCCATCAGCGAGAGGTTGTCGATCGAGTAGTTGAGCTCGTACATCACCGCGAGCGTGCCGACGAGCGACACCGGCACCGAGATGCTCGGGATGACCGTCGCCGGCACGTTGCGCAGGAACACGAAGATCACGGCCACGACGAGCGCGATCGCGAGCAAGAGTTCGAATGCGGCATCGGAGACCGACGAGCGGATCACACCGGTGCTGTCGCCGACGATCGTCACCTGCATGCCCGCCGGCAGCGTCGATTCGAGTATCGGCAGTTGCTTCTTGATCTGATTGACCGTGGCGATCACGTTTGCGCCCGGTTGCCGCTGCACGTTCAGCACGATCGCGGGCGTACGGCCGTACCAGGCGCCGCGCTCCACATCCTCGGCCGCCTGGCTCACGCGCGCGACATCGCGCAGATAGACCGGCGCGCCGCTCTGGTAGGCGATCACGGCGTCGAGATAGTCTTGCGGGTCCGAGATCTGATCGTTCGCGTTGATCGTGTAGTCGAGCTCCGGGCCGTCGAAGTTGCCTTTTGGCTGGCTCACGTTGACGTTCGCCAGCAGCGAGCGCAAGTCGTCGATATTGAGGCCGTAGGCCGCGAGCTTTTGCGGATCGGCTTCGACGCGCACGGCCGGCACGTTGCCGCCCGCCGTCGTGACGACGCCCACGCCCGACACCTCGGAGATCTTCGTGGCGAGCCGGTTGTTCGCGGCGTCTTGCAACTGCGTCAGCGACATCGATTTCGACGTTACCGCGAGCGTGAGGATCGGCTGGTCGGCCGGATTCACTTTCGCGTAGGTCGGCGGCGCCGGCAGGCCGCTCGGCAAAAAGCTGTTGGCCGCGTTGATCGCCTGCTGGACGTTCTGTTGCGCGACGTCGAGGTTCAGCGATAGATCGAACTGCAACGTGATGACCGACGCGCCTTCCGAGCTATACGAAATCATCTGCTGCAAACCGGGGATCTCGCCGAGCTGCACTTCGAGCGGAGCGGTCACCGTGGTTGCCATCACGGTCGGGCTCGCGCCGGGGTAGAACGTCTGCACCTGGATCGTCGGATAGTCGACGTTGGGCAGCGACGACACCGGCAGGAAGCGCACGGCGACGAGCCCCAGCATCACGAGCGCGATCATCAGCAGCGACGTGGCGACCGGCCGGAGGATGAAGAGGCGCGAGATGTTCATCGGCGTGCGCCTCGCGCCTTACGAAGCTTGCGACGCGGCGCTCGCTTCGCGCCGGTGGTGCGTACCGCTCGCACCGCCGGGCGCCGACGCCGCGGCTGCGCCGCTGGCCGCGGGCCGCGCCTGCGCGACTTGGATCTTCGCGCCGTCGGAGAGCCTGTCCATGCCGTCGGTGACGACGGTGTTGCCGGCCGCGAGGCCTGACGCGATCACCGTATGCTTGCCGTCGCTCGGCCCGAGCGTGACCTTGTGCACCGACACGGTTTGGTCGGCATTGACGAGATAGACGTAGTCGCCGGGCGCGCCGCTTTGCACGGCGGGCGTCGGCACGAGCACCGCGTTCTGCATCGTATCGACGAGCAGCTTCACGTTGACGAACTCGTTCGGGAACAGCGCTTCGTCGTCGTTCGCAAACGTCGCGCGCATCGAGACGGTACCGGTGGCCGTCGCCATCTGGTTGTTGATCGCGTAGAGCGTGCCGGTGCCGACCTCGCGCGTGTTGTCGCTGCTGTACGCGGTCACCGTCATCTTCGCACCCGCGTTGAAGCGCTGCAGCACGTCACCGAGCGAGTTCTGCGGCACGGTAAACTCGATGGTGGTCGGTTTCATCGTCGTGATGACGGCGATGCCGGGCTGGCTCGACGCCGTCACGTAGTTGCCGGGATCGACGAGACGTAAGCCTACCCGTCCGGAAACGGGCGAGGTGATATGGCAATAAGTGAGATCGAGCGCGAACTGCGCGATGTTGGCTTCGTCGGATTTGACCGCGGCCTCGTCCTGCTGCACGAGAAACTTCTGATCGATGTAGGTCTGCTCGGCGATCGATTTCTTTTCGTAGAGCTGCGAGTAGCGCGCGAGGTCGGAGCGGGCTTGCGCGAGCGAGGCTTTGTCCTTGGCGAGTTGCGCCTCGGCCTGCTGCTTCGAGATTTCATATTGGCGCGGGTCGATCTGGGCGAGAAACTGCCCTTTCACGACGTCCTGCCCCTCGCGGTAGCCGACCTCGACCAGATAGCCGCTGAGTTGCGGCAGCACGGTAACGGTGGCGATCGGGGTGACCGTGCCGAGTTCGGACAGGACGACCGGCATCGCGCCGAGCGTCGCGGCGGCAACCGTCACCACTTGCCGCGCCGCGCCGCTCGCGGGCGCCTTCTTGTGAAGAATATGCATGACGATGAGCGCGACGAGCACGAGCACCACGACCGCAATCACCACGCGGGAAAGGCTCGAGCGCTTCGCTGGGGCGGGCGATGCCTGGCTCATACCAGCCTCCGGATACGATGACTGCCTTCAGATGACAGAGGACTCCGGCCCACCGGCAAAGCTTGGTACGCACGGCAGGCGCCTCCTGCTGGGCACAACCAAAGCAAGCATCAAGACGAACGCGGCGCTTTTCCGCCAGAGGCTCGCCGTTTTCACTGGGCATTGTCACGTGGTCGTTGCCCATTCGCAAGTCCGCAGCGTAACGCAGACTGACCAATAAGACTACGCCCCCGGCCCACTGCGCCGCGGCGGCGCAGCATTCGAGCCATTCGAATGATCCGTCTCGGCCGCGCCGGCATCTTCGTCCGGCGATTCGATCCCATATCGCTTGAGCTTCACATAAAGTGATTGCCGATTGATATTGAGCCGCCGCGCCGCATCGGTCCGGTTGTTGCCGCTGTATTTCAGCGCACGCCGTATCAGCATCTCCTCGAGCCGCGCGAGCGCCGACGGCAAGTCCTCGTCGGGCCAATCGACGATCGGCTCGCCGGGTTCGCGATCCTGCTCGAGAAAGACGAGGTCGGTCGTATGGATGTACTCGCCGCGCACCATTACCGCGACGCGCTCCATCGCGTTCTTCAGTTCGCGTACGTTGCCGGGCCAGCCGTGGCGGATCAGGCGCGCGGCGGCGTCGGCGGACAAGCGCTTACGCACCCCCGCGCGCGCCAAGAAATACTCGGCGAGCGGGACGATGTCGGCAATACGCGCCGACAGCGGCGGCAGGTGGATCGGCACGACGTGCAGCCGATAGTAGAGATCTTCGCGGAACGTGCCCTCGCGCACGGCGCGCGTCAAATCGTGATGCGTCGCGGCGATCACACGCACCTGGACCGGAATCGGCCTGCCGCCGACCGGCGTGACGATTCGTTCTTGCAGCGCGCGTAGGATCTTGGCCTGCATCGCGATCCCCATGTCGCCGATCTCATCGAGAAACAACGTGCCATGCTCGGCCTGCCGGAACGCGCCGTCACGATCGGCGGTTGCCCCCGTGAATGCACCGCGCACGTGGCCGAATAGCTCGCTTTCGAGCAGATCGTCCGGAATCGCCGCGCAATTGACCGCGACGTACGGGCCGCGATGGCGCCGGCCGTGCTCGTGGATCGCGCGCGCCACGACTTCCTTGCCTGTGCCGGTCTCGCCCGTGATCAGCACCGTCGCGTCGCTGTCGGCGAGCACGCCGATCGTCTTTTGCACCGTGCGCATCGCATCGCTCGAACCAACCAGCGTCTCGGGCTCGGCGCTCGCCGCGGGCGATTGCGTCCCCACCACGCTGCTGAGCATGCGTTCGATGACGCGAGCGAGGTCGTCGCGGCCGATCGGCTTCGTCAAATGGTCGAACGCGCCGAGCCGCATCGCTTCGATCGTGTTCGATGCGGTCGCGTGTGCGGTCAACACCGTTACCGCCGGCATGACGGGCCGCTCGCGCATGCGCCTGAGCACTTCGAGCCCATCGATGCCCGGCATCCGTAGGTCGAGCAACACCGCATCGATCGCTTCGCGGTCGAGCAGGTCGAGCGCGACCGCGCCGTTCGGCGCAAGGCAAGCGTTGTGGCCGAGGTCGCGGACGACCTCGGCGAGCGCATCGCGCATAGTCTCGTCGTCGTCGACGATCAGGACTTGGGCCATGGCAGAACGATTTCGAAGAGGGTGCCTTGGGGCGTCGGCACGAGTTGAGCAAAGCCGCCGTGCGCCTCCGCCACCTCGCGCACGATCGAGAGGCCAAGCCCCGTGCCGTCCGGGCGCCCCGTGACGAACGGCTCGAACAGATGATCGAGGATCTGCGCCGGCGGCCCGGCACCCTGATCGAGCACGGAGAAGACGGCGGCCTCGGCTGTGTGCCGTGCCGAGATTTCGATCGCCGTGCCAGGCGGCGCGGCCTCGATCGCATTGAGCACGAGGTTGTCGAGCGCGCGCTGCACCTGGTTCGGATCGAAGCGCGCCTCGTCGAGATCGCCGCTGTGCCTAATCGTCAGACGCTTCGCGCCAGCAAGGTCGACGTGCTGCGCGATGCTCGCATCGAGAAACGGGCCGATGCGCACGCGCTCGCGCTGCGGCTCATCATGCTCGGTGATGCTGAGTAAGCGCCGCACGAGCGCATCGAGTCGTTCGATCTGCCCAAGGATCACCTGTAACGCCTGCGGTTGCCGTTCGGGCCCGGCCGCGACCGCACTTTCGGCTTTGAGTCTCATTGCGGCGATCGGATTGCGGATCTCATGCGCGACGCCGGCCGCCACGCGCCCGATCGCCGCGAGTCGCTCGGCCGTCGCCATCTGCCGCGCAAGCGTATCGGCGCGGCGGCGCGCGGCCGAAAGGCGCCCGCCGGCTTCGTTGAGCGCGAGCACGATACGGTCGAGTTCGCGCTCGCGCGTTGCGGGCAGCACGGGAAGCTCGGCCAGATCATGTGTATTGAGTGCGGCTTCGATCTGCGATACATGGCGTGACCAGGTCATCGTCAAATGGGTAAGCAGCACCGCGGCCGCGAGCACGGTTGCGAGCAGGACGCCAAGCCCGGCCATCAATTGGTGATAGCTGCGGCTCGGGAAGTTCAACGTCCACCTCATCGTCCAGGCAGTTAGATTGGGAATCGGGCCTGGCAGCGGACAGGCGGCGAGCAGCAGGGTCTGCGACTGGCTCCCATAATGCTGGCTGACCGTATGATCGCCGCCTACCGCGGCTGCATTGATCGCGCGGATTCTCGGCAGTTCGCCGTCGGGCGGCGTCGTGCGCTTGACCGCGCCGACGTAGGTCGGGAAGGCGTACGCGAGCGAGCCTGTCGTGTCGCGCCAGATGCCGCCCTGGACGGTCGGACGTTCGCGCAGCGAGCGCTCCAGCATGGTGTTGAGCTGTTCGCTGAGCGCCGTGTAGTTGGTCGTATCGACGAGCCGAGGGTGCGTGACGCTGTATTGGCGATAGGCGGAGGCGATCGCATCACAGGCTCGACTGTTCTCGGTGGCGGCCTGGGCAAGCTGGGCGGCGGCCGACTGATGGAACAGCCCGACCATCAGCATTCCCGATGCGAGGGCCGCGCAGACGAGCAAAGCGAGCAGCACGATGAGGCGCCCGCGCAGGGATCGGAGCATCGCCTGTTTCCGGTTTATGCAGGTTGCGGTTGAGAAATCGACGGGCATTATCGTACGCGAAAGCCGTGCCAGATGATCGCCGCGATCGTCGCGGCGTGCGGGACACGGACCGCTCGGCCTCGCCGGCGGCCCCGATCGGACTTTGCGCGCGAAATCGGTGCACGAGTGTCGGGAATCACGACAGTCGCCGTCGCGATTCCCGACGGCTGACGATCAGCGCCCGTCGTGAACCGCCCGCCGAGTCGAGCGGGCATCGATGGCACGCTTCTTGCCATTATGCCCCCGCAATTGTTTCCCCCTTCATGCATGACCATACGCTGCGCGGCGCCGTGTCCCGATGATGGCGTCACGAGACGACGGTGCCGCAGCCGATGGCCGAACGAGGCCTTATGAAACGAACACATTTCGGCTGGCCGGTGCTGGCCACCGCGGGGCTGCTAGCATGCGTCGCCGTGTGGGCGACGGCAACCCATTTCGCGCACGGTGCCGACAAGCCCACGGCAGCGCCGCGCGGCACCCCGGTCACCGCCGTCGCGGTCAAGCTCGCGGACGTGCCTGTTTACATCGATGCGCTCGGCACGGTGACGCCGGTTCGCACCGTCACGCTCATCACGCAGGTCAACGGCATTCTCGACTCGGTCGATTTCAAGGAAGGCCAGAGCGTTCATAAGGGGCAGGTCATCGCCCATATCGATTCGCGCCAGCTCGAAGCCGAACTGCAGCAGGCCCAGGGTACGCTCGAGCACGACAAGGCCACGCTCACGAACGATCGCTTGAACCTCAAGCGCTATCAGCAGTTGATCAAGGTCGGCTCGATTACCCAGCAGACACTCGACACGCAGACGGCCACCGTGGCGCAGGATGAAGGCACCGTGCAGGCCGACGCGGGCAACGTGAAGAACCTGCAAGTGCAGGTCGGCTACTGCACGATCACTTCGCCCGTCGATGGCGTGATCGGCTTGCGGCTCGTCGATCCGGGCAACTACGTGAGCACGACGAGCACGACCGGCATGGCCGTCATCACGCAACTCGAGCCCGCGACGGTCATCTACGCCGTGCCCGAGGACTATCTAGGTCGTATTCATACGGCGATGGGGCGCGGCCCCGTCAAGGTGCTCGCCTACGATCGCGACAAGCGCACGCTGCTCGCGACGGGCACGCTGCTCGCGCTCGACAATCAGGTCGACACGACGACGGGCACGGTCAAGGTGCGTGCCGTATTCCCGCATGTCGGCGATGCGCTCTTCCCTAACCAGTTCGTCAACGCGCGCATGCAGGCGGACCTGCTCAGTCAGGTGCCCGTGATCCCAACCGCGGCGATCCAGCATGGCACCAACGGCGATTTCGTCTTCGTCGTGGGGCCCGGCAACAAGGCGCAACTGCGCAACATCAAAGAAGGGCCCGTCACCGGCAACGACACAGCCGTGCTCGGCAATGGCGTGAAGGCCGGCGAGCAGGTCGTGACCGATGGCGCCGACAAGCTCGATAACGGCTCGCTCGTGCGCGTCGTTTCGCACTGATCATTGCCCGATGAACGTCTCCCGTCCTTTCATCGAACGGCCGATCGCGACGGCGCTGCTGATGGTGGCAGTGCTGCTCGCGGGCCTGCTCGGCTATCACCTGCTGCCCGTCTCGGCGCTGCCCGAAGTCGACTATCCGACGATCCAGGTCTACACGCAGTACCCGGGTGCCGCGCCCGATGTCGTCAGTTCGTCGATCACCGCGCCGCTAGAAGTGCAGCTCGGCGAAATGGCCGGCCTCAAGACGATGAACTCGACCAGCTCGAACGGCGTCTCGCTGATCACGCTCGAGTTCGATCTATCGGAATCGCTCGATGTGGCCGAGCAGGAAGTGCAGGCAGCGATCAACGCATCGGCAAGCTACTTGCCCGCCAACCTGCCCTACCCGCCTGTCTACAGCAAGGTGAACCCGGCCGATGCGCCCGTGCTGACCTTGTCGCTGACCTCCGACACGCTGCCGCTCACGAAGATCGAGGACCTCGCCGATACGCGTCTCGCGCAGAAGATCTCGCAGATTTCCGGCGTGGGCCTCGTGACGATCAGCGGCGGGCAGCGCCCCGCCGTGCGCATCGAGACGAACACGGGCGCGTTGAACGCGCTCGGAATGTCGCTCGACGATGTGCGCACGGCGCTCGCGGATGCCAACGTCAACCAGGCGAAAGGCAATCTCGATGGTCCGTTCCAGTCGTACTCGATCGGCGCGAACGACCAGCTACAGTCGGCCGACGACTATACCGATCTCGTGATCGCCTACAAGAACGGCGCGCCGATCCGGCTCTCGCAGGTCGCGAAGGCCGTCAATGGCGCCGAAGACTTGCGGCAGGCCGCTTGGACCAACGACAAGCCGTCGATCGTTCTCAACATACAGCGTCAACCGGGTGCGAACGTCATCGACGTCGTCGATCGCGTACAGAAGCTGCTGCCGCAACTGCGCGCGAGCCTGCCGGGTACGCTGAAGGTCGACGTGCTGACCGACCGCACGCAAACGATCCGCGCCTCGGTGAAAGACGTCGAATACGAGCTGGCCGTCGCGGTCGCGCTCGTCGTCATGGTCATCTTCATCTTTCTGCGCAAGATCGCCGCCACCGTCATTCCGGCCGTAACGGTCCCGCTTTCGTTGATCGGCACGCTCGCGATTGCCTATGCGCTCGGGTTCTCGCTGAACAATCTCACGCTGATGTCGCTGACGGTGGCCACCGGCTTCGTCGTCGACGATGCGATCGTGATGATCGAGAACATCTCGCGCTACCTCGAAATGGGTTTGACGCCGCTCGAGGCGTCGCTCAAGGGGGCGAAGCAGATCGGCTTCACGATTATCTCGCTGTCGGTTTCGTTGATCGCCGTGATGATTCCGCTGCTCTTCATGGGCGACGTGGTCGGGCGGCTCTTCCGCGAGTTTGCGCTGACGCTCGCGATTGCGATCGTGATCTCCGCGTTCGTTTCGCTGACGCTCACGCCGATGATGTGCTCGCGCATGTTCAAGCCGCATGACGAACATGCGAGCGAGCAGCACCGCGCCGACTTCTTCGATCGCATCAACGCGCAGTACGTGAAGGCGCTCGGGTGGGTGCTCGAGCATCGTGTGGCCACGCTCGTCTCGCTCGCGGTGACGGCCGGGCTGACGTTCGCGATCCTCTATGCAATGCCGAAGGGCTTTTTCCCCGAGCAGGACACGGGGCTCCTCGAAGGAATCTCGCAGGCGGCGCCCGGCATCTCGTTCCCGCACATGGTCCAGAAGCAAGAGCAACTGGTTCGTCAGGTCCTCAAGGACCCGGCCGTCGCGAGTTTGTCGTCGTTCATCGGTATCAATCAGACGAGCCCGTCGCTGAACCAGGGCACGATTCTGATCAACCTCAAGGACGTGGGCGACCGCGACCGAGCAGCCGAGGTGATCCGGCGCTTGTCGGATTCGACGGCGAGCGAGTCGGGTATGCGTTTGTTCCTCCATCCGGTGCAGGACTTGACGCTCGATGACACCGTGTCGACGACGAGCTATCGGATCGGCTTGCAGTCGACCGATTCAGCCACGCTCGATCTCTGGGCCGGCAAGCTGATTGCCGCGCTGCGCCAAGATCCGGCGTTCGCCGACGTGCAGAGCCAGTCGCTTCAGAAGGGCAATCAGATCGAGCTGACGTTCGACCGCGCGAGCGCCTCGCGGCTCGGCGTTACGCCGCAGGCGATCGACGACGTGCTCTACGACGCGTTCGGTCAGCGCCAGGTCTCGACGATCTACACGCAGCTCAACCAGTACCATGTCGTGCTGACCGCGGACAGCACGTCGAGCGACCCGGCCCATCTGCTCGACAACCTCTACGTCGATACATCGTCGGGCGGCGTTGCGCCGCTCGCGACCATGGCGCGCGTGAAGATCGTGCCGATGCCCGTGATGATCGATCGCCAGGGCCAGTTTCCCTATGCCGACGTTTCGTTCAACCTCGGGTCCGGCTACTCGCTTGGCACGGCGCTTTCGCATCTGACCGACGTCGAGCAGCGCATCGGCCTACCGGCCTCGGTACAGGCTTCGCTCGAAGGCTCGGCGGCGACGTTCCAGTCCTCGCTCTCGAACGAAGCGTTTCTCGTGGCGGCGGCGATCATCGTCGTCTATCTGATGCTCGGCATTCTTTACGAGAGCTTCATCCATCCGGTGACGATCCTCTCGACGCTGCCCTCGGCCGCGCTCGGTGCGCTCGGCGCACTCGTGTTGACGGGCACGCAGTTCGACATCATCGGCCTGATCGGCATCGTGCTGTTGATCGGTATCGTCATGAAGAACGCGATCATGATGATCGACTTCGCGCTCGATCTCGAGCGCAACGAAGGACTCTCGGCGATCGATGCGATCCGCCGCGCGGCCGAGCTACGGTTCCGGCCGATTCTGATGACGACGATGGCCTCGCTCTTCGGCGCGGTGCCGCTCGCGTTCGGCACGGGCATGGGGGCCGAGCTGCGTCAGCCGCTCGGTATCGCGATCATCGGCGGGCTCGCAGTGAGCCAGTTGTTGACGCTGTTCTCGACACCCGTGATGTACCTTGCGCTGCATCGCATCGAAAGCACCTCACGCCCACGCGTCGAGCCGCGGAGCGACGCGCAATGAACCTGTCCGAGCCGTTCGTCCGGCGCCCGATCGCGACCACGCTGTTCGCGATCGGCATCGCGCTCTTCGGCATGCTCGCGTTCAAGCTGCTGCCCGTCGCGCCATTGCCCGAGGTCGACTTCCCGACCATCAACGTGACCGCGCACCTGCCCGGCGCCGATCCGAACACCGTGGCGACCTCGGTGGCAACGCCGCTCGAGCGCCAGTTCGGGCAGATTGCCGGGATCACGCAGATGACCTCGGTCAGCTCGCTCGGCGCGACGCGCATCACGATGCAGTTCGACCTGAACCGCAACATCGACGGCGCGGCGCGCGACGTGCAGGCTGCGATCAACGCGGCACGCACGAATCTGCCCGCGAACCTCGACGGCAATCCGACCTATCGCAAGGTCAATCCGGCCGATGCGCCGATCCTGATCGTCAGCCTGACTTCCGATTCGGCCACGCGCGGGCAGCTCTACGACGCCGCGTCCACCGTCCTCCAGCAAAAGCTGCTGCAGACGCCCGGCGTCGGCGACGTGACGGTCGGCGGCGGTGCGCTGCCTGCCGTGCGTGTCGAACTGAACCCCGATCGCTTGAGCCATTACGGCATCAGCCTCGAGCAAGTCCGTAGTGTCATCGCGGCTGCAAACGTCGACTTGCCGAAGGGCACGGCCGCGCTCGGCGGGGTCGGCTATACGATCGGCGCGAACGACATGCTCTACAACGAGGCTAACTATGGGCCCCTAGTTGTCCGGGCGTCGGGCAACGATGTGGTGCACATCTCCGATCTCGGCTACGTGCGCCAGGACGTCGAGAACCTCGAGAACTACGGGCTTTCGAACGCCAAGCCCGCGGTGCTGCTGATCATCTACAAAGAGCCCGGCGCCAACGTCATCGATACGGTCAATAACGTCAAGGCCGAACTGCCGTATCTCGAGTCGTCGATCCTGCCGACCATCAAGCTCAACATTCTGATGGACCGCACGACGACGATCCGCGCTTCGCTGATCGAAGTCGAGATCACGCTCATGATCTCGATCCTGCTCGTCACCGCGGTCACGTTCGTCTTCTTCCGCAACTGGCGCGCGACGCTCGTGCCGGCCATCGTCGTGCCGCTCTCGCTGCTCGGCACGTTCGGCGTGATGTACTTTCTCGGCTTCAGCCTGAACAACCTTTCGCTGATGGCGCTGACGATCTCGACCGGGTTCGTCGTCGACGATGCGATCGTGGTCGTCGAGAACATCATGCGGCACCTCGAGCGCGGCGAGCCGCCCATGCTGGCCGCGCTGCAAGGTGTGCGCGAAGTCGGCTTCACGGTGCTGACGATCAGTATCTCGCTCGTCGCCGTCTTCATTCCGCTGCTGCTGATGGGCGGTATCGTCGGGCGCCTTTTCCGCGAATTTTCGGTGTCGCTCGCCGCGGCGATCCTGACTTCGATGGTAATTTCGCTGACCGTCACGCCGATGCTATCTAGCGTCGCGCTGCGCAAGGAGCATGCTGGGCACAACGAAGGCGAGTATCCGGATTCGCGCTTCCACCGCTTCTATGCACGCACACTGCATTGGGTGATGGTTCACCCATCGCTGATGGGGATCGTCACGATCCTCGTGATCGTGCTGAGCGTGACGCTCTATGTGATCGTGCCGAAGGGCTTTTTCCCACAGGAGGATACGGGGCGCCTGATCGGCTCGATTCAGGCTTCGCAGAACATCTCGTATCGGCTCATGCAGCAGAAGTTCACGAAGATCACGCAGCAGGTGCTGCAGAACCCGAACGTGGAGGCGGTCGGGGGCTTCATCGGCGGCACCAATTCGATCAACACGGCGATCATGTTCGTGACGCTGAAGCCGCTCGGCGTGCGCAAGGTGACGGCCGACACCGTCATCGCGCAGATACGCCGCAAGCTCTCGGATGTGCCCGGCGCGCGGCTCTATTTGCAGTCGTCCCAGGACATCACGGTGGGCGGGCGACAAAGCGCCGCGCAATACCAGTACACGATGACGGCCGACGACCAAAGCGAGCTCGACACTTGGGTGCCGAAGGTCGTAGCCGCGATGCGCAAGATCCCGATCCTCGAAGACGTCAACACGGACCAGCAGGACAACAGCATGCAGGCGAGCGTCGAGGTGAGTCGCGATACGGCCGCACGGCTCGGTGTGAACTTCGATTCGATCGACCAGGCGCTCTACGATGCGTTCGGTCAGCGCCAGGTCTCGACGATTTACCGATCGGCGAATCAATATCACGTTGTGATGGAACTCGCGCCTGAGTATTGGACCGATCCGGCTGCGCTGCAGGGCATCTACGTCCCGGCCGGCGCGCCGAGCGCGGCAGCGGGCGGCTCGACGGGCGGCTCGGGCACGGCAACGAGTGCGAGTTCGGCGCTGTTTCCGAAAGCGGCGAGCGGCACGGGCGCGCCGGCCGGCACGCCATCGACGGCTGCCTTGTCGAGCGGCCAAGCGCTCGTGCCGCTCGCGGCCGTGGCGCATTTCACGATTGGCCGCACGGCGATCTCGATCAACCATCAGGGCACGTTCCCGGCCGTGACCGCATCGTTCAACCTGGCGCCCGGCGCTTCGATCGGCGATGCCACGCGCGAGGTCGATGCGGCCGTTGCGCAATTGCGGATGCCGGCCAGCATCGTCGGCCAGTTCGCGGGCACGGCGCAGGTATTCCAGCAGGCCGTCGCGAGCGAGCCGCTGCTCGTGCTCGCCGCGATTTTGTCCGTCTATATCGTGCTCGGCATGCTCTACGAGAACCTGATGCATCCGCTGACGATTCTCTCGACGCTGCCCTCGGCCGGCGTCGGCGCAATGATCGCGTTGCTCGCTACGCACACGCAACTCTCGATCATCGCGCTCGTGGGCGTCGTGCTGCTGATCGGCATCGTCAAAAAGAACGCGATCATGATGATCGACTTCGCCATTACCGAAGAGCGAGAGCGCAAGCTACCGCCGGACGAAGCCATCACGCGCGCCTGCCTGATCCGCTTCCGCCCGATCATGATGACGACGAGCGCGGCCATCCTCGGCGCGCTGCCGCTCGTGTTCGGCTCCGGCTACGGGTCCGAATTCCGCAAGCCGCTCGGCATCTCCATCATCGGCGGGCTACTGTTCAGCCAGATGCTCACGCTCTATACGACCCCCGTCATCTATCTCTGGCTCGACCGCGCTTACCAACGTTTGCGTCGCCGTCGTATGAAGGAAGCATCATCATGACGAACTCCCCTGTCCCGTTCGCAAGCGCGCGGCCCGGCTTCACGGTACGCCGCTGCTGCGCGGCGATCGCGCTGCTGTGCCTGGCCGGCTGCGCGGTCGGCCCCGACTACCACACGCCGACAGTCGCGATTCCCGCCACATTCAAGGAGGGGGTCGATTGGCAGCGGGCCGAGGCCAATCCGCAGGCGTCGCTGTCGAGCACCTGGTGGGAGATCTATCGCGATCCCACGCTGACGGGGCTCGTCGAACAATCGCTGCATGCCAATCAGTCGATCGCGGCCGCGGAGGCGGCCTACCGCGTCGCGCAGGCGAGTGTCGATTCGAGCGTGGCCTCGCTCTTCCCCGTGGTTTCGGCGGGGCTATCGGCTACACGCAGCGGCAGCGGGCCCGCCGCGGTGACGAGCAGTACCAGCACCAGCACGGGCGTGCGCAACGTCGTCAGTGCGAACCTGGCGGCAAGCTGGGAGCCCGATCTGTGGGGGCAAATCCGGCGCGAGATCGAGTCGAGCAAGGCCAGCGCGCAGGCGACCGATGCGCAACTGGCGGGCGAGCGGCTGTCGATTGCCGCGAGCGTCGTGACGGATTATTTCGCGCTGCGGCAGGCCGATCTCGACATCGCATCGTTGACGAAGCAGCGCAGCATCGATGAGCGGATTCTAGACATCACGCGCACGGCCTATACGCAAGGCACCGCATCGAACGACGACGTGCTCGTGGCTCAAGACACGCTCGAAGCCGTGATCGCGGAGTTGCAGTCGACGCAGACGTCGCGCGAGCAGGACGAGCATGCGATCGCCGTGCTGCTCGGCGAGCCGCCGGCGGTGTTCGCGCTCGCGCCGCGGCTCGACTACCGGTTCGAGACGCCGGCCGTGCCGCTCGCGCTGCCTTCGCAACTGCTCGAGCGGCGCCCCGACGTAGTTGCCGCCGAGCGCACCGCGGCCGCGGCCAACGCGAAGATCGGCGTGGCCGAGGCAGCGTTCTTCCCCATACTCGATTTGAGCGCCGAAGGCGGTTTTTCGCACAATACGTTCGCGCATCTGTTCTCATTGCCTAGCCGTGTCTGGACGCTTGGTCCCGATCTTGCAGCGACATTGTTCGACGGCGGAGCGAGATCGGCAGCCGTGCGCGGGGCGCGCGCGACTTACGACGAGGAAGTCGCCGATTATCGACAGACGGTGCTCGCGGCGTTCCAGAGCGTCGAAGACAGTCTGTCGTCATGGACGCATCTGTCGCGCCAAGCGGATGCCTACGCGAATATCTATCAACGCAATCAGGCGCTGTTCGCGAGCGAGAAGGCGCAGCTTTCGGCAGGTACGGCGAGCGAGTTGAACCTACTGACGCAGCAGCTTACGTTGTTGCAAGCCGACCAGAATCTGCAGGATACGCGCTCGCTGCTCGTGCAAAGCAGCGTCGGACTCGTCAAGAACCTGGGTGGCGGTTGGCAGTGGAACGGCGTCAAGCCGTCGAATCAGCAGGCAAGCAGTCGGCAATGAGATCGCATTGCCGAAGGGGGCGATCGCGTCCAAGCGCCTGATTAATTGAACTTCACTGGCATTGCTTTATCTGTTTTTATAAAAACCATTCATCATTAAAATATATCTCATACTTCAATAAGCAACGATGAAATGATGCGTTAATTATTTTCGCTCGGCAATATCTCGATTCGCTTTGGTGTGCAATACCCCTTCGATCATGCTCTTAGCATCGTCTGATCAGACACGCTGCGTCGATTCCATTGCGCTTTTGCGCTCCCGTTCTAGCTATAAAAGCTCACGGAATAAGATCATGACAGAAAGACTTTCGATCGGAGCTCTAATCCACGATGCAATTCAGAATTTGACTGAATCCTCACGGCCCCTCGACGATCGCACCGAGGTTTCACCGAAGCCGACTGCATCCTCGCCTCTCCTCGAACGGCTGAATCGCCGTCGTCGATTGCTACGCAGCCAATCCGAGGCGAGCGAGTTGCCTGCCGAACAATCGCAAGCAGGCCTCAATGCTTGGGAGGGGGCGTCTTTTCCTGGCGGCCCGGTGGGGCCTGCCCGTTCCAGCATCGCTAGGGTCACCGAAGCCGCGCCCCAAGGCGAGCCGATCGCCGTTATGCTGCGGTCCGATCGTTTGCCTGGCGGGCAAGGCACCCCGCTTCCGCCCGAGAGTAGGCTCGCGCAGCGTGCATTCGATGCACGCCAAGCTGTGCGCCAACATCCTACATTTCAAGCGATCCAGGCCCACATATCCGACACGGACTTGGCACAGCGGCTGCGCAAGATTGTAGGAGCGTTGCGTGGCGAAGCGCCCCATCAAATCACCGACCCGAAAACGCCAGAGGGCGAGGCATGGCTGCGCGGTGAGTTCGACAAGCTCTGCGCGAGCATCGACAGTCCGGCAGACCGCCCGAGCCGTAAAACGCTCGAAAGCGT
Organism: Trinickia acidisoli; assembly: GCF_017315725.1. Classification (NCBI taxonomy): domain Bacteria; kingdom Pseudomonadati; phylum Pseudomonadota; class Betaproteobacteria; order Burkholderiales; family Burkholderiaceae; genus Trinickia; species Trinickia acidisoli. Next base: position 939,479 of record NZ_JAFLRG010000002.1, on the reverse strand, counting down.
GATCAGCGGGAATCTGCCGCCTGAAGGGGAACGTTCTGGCAGCGAAGTGTACTGGGAGCACATCCTCCTGCGTCTATGCGGCGGTGACTTGCTCGCACTGGATCTGGAAAGAAACTACTCGAAAGATCTGGTGTTCGCATTAACGGGCGAAGTCAATTTCAACGCACGCGGGGAGCAAGCCATTCAAACGTCCGCGGCCTGGCTAACGCATTTGCTCAAGACGACCGAGTACCTCGTGTTCGACACGGTCGTCAGGGAAACCGGCACCGAGGGCACGTGGGTGACCGAGCGCTGGGCCTACCGGGATCCGAAGATCATGCACAACCAGGTAACCGATGGCATCGACACCTTCCTGATAAAAAGGGAGGCGGACGGCGCGATCAAGATTGCTACGAAGCTGATCAACTACACGGTGGATCAAGTGCAGCCGGAAGACATCTTCTACGCACGTATCGGTCAACCGATGCCTGAAAAGAACGAACCGCCCCGCTGGTCGAGACGGCTCAATTTTCGCGGAAATCCGCTATTCAAATTTTTGAGCCGCGCTCAGGAATAACGTAGTCGATTGATGCGTGACGGGCCTTGCTGGAAGGCCCATCACTTCCGCTGTCTCGCGGTGCACGCATACTTCGTGTACCGAACGCTGCGCATCGAAGCGCAGCGTTGCGAAACGTCAGGCTCCACCAAACAGGCCGTACCGGTTATGTCTCGCCGCCTCCTCCTGGCCGGCAAAGTCGTCGATCAGTTCGATCGGCAGCACGCGATCCACATAGGTGTAGTCGGCATAGCCGAGGCGGGCCAATGGTTTGATCCTCGGAATATCGAGCTTGCCGTCCTCGCCGATCACGTCGTCGGCGATATGTACGCCGACCACCTTCCCCACCACAACGTAGTGCGTAGTGCCGATCGTGTCGCCCGGCAAACACAGCGTGGTGTGGTGCACGCACTCGAACGAAACCGGCGACTCGGCCACGCGCGGCGTTTTGATGATCTTGCTAGGTGCTGCTGTCAGGCCCACTGCATCGAGTTCGCTGATCGTCGGATCGTAGATCTGCGAGCTGCGCGTTACCTCATGGCGCAAATCCCAGGTGGCCATGTTGTAGACGAACTCGGAGCGACGCTCCGCCAATTCCAGCGAATCCTTTCTGCGCCAATCGGGCGGATGCCGATTGGCCGAAAACATCACGTAGGCTGGATCGAAACCCACGATGTTGAATTGCGAGAACGGCGCCAGATTGATTCGCCCGTCGTCGGCCAAGGTCGTGATCCAGCCGACCGGCCGCGGCACGACGCACGATTTCAGCGGATTGTGCGGGAGCGCGTGATTGTTCAGATGCGGTTCGTAGAACATGAGGAGTCGGCCTCGCGACAAGGAAACATTAGGCGATCGCCCTAGGGACGGGTTTGAGAAACAGCGCCGACACGACCAACGTGAGCAACGTCACGCCGATGCAATACCAGAGGCCCGCATAGATATCGCCCGTCGCTGCAATCAATGCGAACGCAATCGGCGACGTAAAGCCGCCGAACCAACCATTGCCGATGTTGTAGGCGGTCGATACCGAAGTCAGGCGCACGCGTGTGGGAAACATTTCCACGAGCAGCGCCGCCATCGGTCCATACACGAGCGCGGCGAAAGCCATCAGCAGCGCGAGCAATGCAATCACCTTAGGCGCGTCGATCCGTTTGGGGTCAGCCTTGAGCGGATAACCCGCATCGGTCACCAGTTTGTCGAACGCAGCGTTGATCGGCGCTGCGCGCTGGGCAAACTGCCGACTCGACAGCGCGCTGCCGTCAAAGCTTTGCACTGAGTGGCCATTGATCTCGATGTGTGCAATCGTGCCGTGGGGTGCGTCGACATTCACGTAAGGCGTGCCGCGCCGGCTCAGAAACGATTTGGCGACATCGCACGACGATTTGAAGTGGGCGACTCCCGTGGGATTGAACTGGAACGAACAATCCTGCGGATCGGCGACGACCCTCACCGGCGCATCGCGCCATGCCGTTTCGAGCGCCGGGTTGGCGTAGTGCGTCAGTTGCTGGAATATCGGCCGATAAGTCAATACCGCAGCCGCTAGACCCACGAGGATCAGATATTTGCGATTGAGCCGATCCGACAACGCACCGAAAACGACGAACAGCGGTGCAGTCACCGCCAGTGCGATACCGACAAGCACATTGGCGGTCTGCAGATTCACCTTGAGCGTTTGCGCTAGAAAGAAGAACGAATAGGTCATGCCGACGTTGATGACCACCGCCTGCCCTGCCGTCAAGCCGAAGAGCGCCAACACCAGCGCGCGCCGGTTCTCGCGATCGAGCAGCATGTCCTTGATCGGCGTCTTCGACACCGCATTGCTTTTTTGAAGGTGTGAAAACATCGGCGATTCATAAGCAGACAGCCGGATCCACAACGAAATCACGAGCAAAAGGATCGAGAGCGCGAACGGCACTCGCCAGCCCCACGCATTGAAGTCCTTGCCGCCGACGCTCAACTGAATGAGGAAGATCACGATCGACGCGAAAATCTGGCCCAATGGCGTGGTGATTTGAATCCAGCTCGTATAAAACCCGCGTCGCTTTTCGGGGGCATGCTCGGCGAGATAGGTCGCGGCACTGCCATACTCGCCGCCGAGCGCAAATCCTTGCACTAGGCGCAGGCCGATCAGCAGCCACGTTGCGCGCGCGCCCCAGGTCGCATAGCTCGGAAGGAGTCCGATGCAGAAGGTGGCAACGCCCATCAGCGTAATGGTGACGATGAACGTGCGTTTGCGCCCGAATCGGTCTCCGTAGCGGCCAAAGAACAAAGCGCCCAATGGTCGAATCAACGTTCCCGCAGCAAAGGACAGCAGCGTGACGATATAGGCGGAGGTTTCGTCGAGACCGGAAAAGAACTGCCTAGCGATGATCGACGCCAGCAGCGCATAGATGAAGAAGTCGTACCATTCGAGCACTGTGCCTAGCGACGCTGCCGCGATCAATTTTCTATACGATACCGCCGGCTCGGATCGAACCCAGCTTATGTTGGTGCTTTGCGAGAATTCCATGGTCATTCCGTGTAATCGTTCCTCGACGATGTAGGCGCGTGCGCCTCGTTCTTGCGGCACTGCGTTGGGCGCTCACCATTCCGGATGGGCGGGCTCGAAGACCGACCGGAACAGGAAGCGCCGCGTGATGTCCAGATAGCCGCGATAGTAAAAACCGCCGTTGACCTCCAGCAGCGACTCGCGGTTCTCGCGAAAACTCGCGGGAATCCGATACCACGGCATGGTTGGCTGACGGTGATGCACCAGATGCAGGTTGTTGTACAGAAACAGAATCCCCATCGGCAGATTCGATTCGACGATCGCCACGCGCTCCATCGGCAATTTGCCGTAACGGTGCTCGGTGAACGTGCGCAACATGCCGAGCGACATCCCCGGATAGGCAAAGCAAAGCAGGTATTTCCAGAGCGGCATGCCCGCGATACCGATCACCCAGTAAAGCAATGCCGCGACGCTGACGACATGCGCCAACCAGTGCCCGACATGGGAGAAATCGCGGCGGCGCAAGCGGCCGATCTCGCGCGTGGCGAGCTTTTGCAAGCGCAGGAATGGACCGAATACGAGGCGAAACGACAGCGTTTGATTGAGCCGTAACAGGACGCGGTGCGCATGCCCATAGGCAGGCCATGCGTCACGGAACTGGTAGTAGCTTTCGGTATCGTAGGCCGGGTGCGTGATCCGATAGTTGACGTGATGCGTACTGTGACTGCGGCGGTAGATCGGATACGGCATCCACAAACCGATCGGCGGCCACACGAATGCGGTGCGCAGCCATGCTGGCCAGTTGCGCATCGCATGGATGCTTTCATGCTGCAACGAGAAATGCCATTGCGTCACGTAACCGCCGGCAAGGAACAGCAGCCAGCCTGGCATGACGTAGTAGTAGCGGGTGAGAAGCAGCCAACTGCCGTACAGCACGAGGCCGAGCGCGACCGTGGGCAACTCGTATCGGTCATAGAACTGTTTCAACCGGTTCATGCAAGATCCATCCTTCAGTCGATCGAAAAATCTTCTTCAGAGTTGCCCGAATGCAGGCATCGAATGTCCGGCAATCCGCGACAACGCTTGGTAATCCGTCACATCGGGAAACGCGAAGCCGGATAAAAGCAGGCGTGCCTTGAGCGGCGCCAATTCCGTGGCGGATTCCACCGCGCCGAAGGCCATCCGCAGCCGGCTGAGCACGTCGCCGTTAAGGCTTGCGGTCGACACCACGGGCGGAATCGGCGTGAACTTCGTGCTGGCCACCACGCGGACCTTCGATGCCAACTCCGGCTCATAGGCGCGCAGCAAATCGTGGTAATAACTATCCAGCGGCCCGACATCGATCGTGCCGGCATCGAGTGCCGCAATCACGCCGCGCGCATTGACGAGACCCCCGATGGCGTCGCGATAGAGCTTCTCCTTACCGGCTGCTCGGTAAGGCGCAAGGTGATGGCGCACCGCGACGCCACCGGACATCGAATCGTCGAGCGTATAGCCGATGCGGCCGCCGAACGTGTCCTCCAGGGTGCGATGGGCGGACTTTGCCGCCACCGCGAATTCGGTGAAATACACGGGCCTTCCGCCATAATGCGCGAGCGACGGTATGGGCGCCGCAATGAGCTGCGGTTGGGGCGAGCGCTGCGCAAACGGCAAGCCGCACATCATTGCGGCGCCAAGATCGGTGCGCTGCCATAAAGCGGCAAGCGGTGCGGGTGCGTCGTAGTCGATCACACTCCACTCGAGATTTGCCCGATCCAATATCCAATGAAATAGCGCTTTCCAATCTTCGCGTGCAACTGGATTGACCGAGTACATCCGGGCATTGGCGATCGGCATGGCAGATGCGTCCGGTTCAAAAGTTACGAATTCTAGTGAGGACGCATCGCGGCACAAAAGCATAAATCTCGCTATTCATATGCTCATCGATCGATAGCGATTAACTATTTGGAACACCTCGATCGGGCCAGAACAGCGGATGTCGGCGTGTTATCGGGTTTTCGGGTTCTTCTTACGGATTAAAAACGAATTCGGCGTACGAAAAACACCGAGAAAACAAACTCCGGTAAACGCCGTTTCATGCGAGGCACCCGCAGCATCGCTTCTTGTTTTCATACACAACTTCGCATGCAGGACACGCTCAGCGTGCCATGCCTGGAGCCGGACGCGTTGTCGTCCATGCGAGCGCAGCGCACGTAATCTGAACGAGACCTCCAAGCAGCATCGCGAGACGCAGACCACTTGGCCCGCCATGCGCCGCCGCGAACACGGCCCCAAGGACTGCGACATCGAGCCTGCCGGTGCTTTGCCGCGTTAAGGGCAGCAGGAACAATACGCCATACATACCGAACGTCATGCCGGCCGTGGCGGTTATCGCGCCGCGAAATTCCGTCTTGCAAGGACGCGAGCAGGCCGCCTAGCGCGGGTGATTGCTCAACATGCACCTCAACTCACTCACTCAATTACCAGGAACGGAAAGCGCCGCAGGCGTAGAAACGATATCGGCAATGATCTGAAGTGCATCGCGCAATCGCGACTGATTCTGCGCGGCCCCCGTCGCGATCCGTATGGCGTTCTCACTACGTTCGCCGTCGACGGCGAATATATCCGCCGGCGAAACGATGACGCCCTGTGTTCTCGCAACCTCGGCAAACTGGGTGCGATGCCAGTAGGTAGGCAGCTTCAACCAGATAAAGAGCGGTCCGACGTGTATCAGATCGCGAAACTCGACGAATACCGACTCGGCAATCGACATCCGAAGACGCGCTTCGGCGCGCACCTTGGCGATATGCCGCAAGGCGGAGTGATCGGCCATGGTCTGGTTCACCAGCGCCTCTTCGATGGGCGCGGGACACAGCATGGTAGTGCGGAGTAAATCATTGAGCTGCGAGGCTGCCCGCGCGCTCGGTGCGACGACATACGCTACACGCATGCTCGGCGACAAACATTTGGTAAGGCCAGCGATATAGTACGTACACTCCGGCGCGAACTCGGCGAGCGGCGGCAACGGATGTTCGACTAGCTGACCATAGACGTCGTCCTCGAAGATCGTGAGGCCGAGCCTGACAGCGACTTCCGCAAGTGCTTTTCGGCGCGCGACGGACATCACTGCGTTCGTGGGATTCTGGAAAGTCGGCACGCAATACAAGGCCCGGGCTCCCGTTTCACGCGCGGCCTGCTCGAGCGAGGCCGGAATAAGACCCTCATCGTCCATCGCGACGCCGCGCAATCGGATATCGAGCATGCCGGCCATCCCCCGAACCGTCGGCCAGGTCATCGATTCCGTCAGCAGCGTACCGCCATTGCCGACCACGAGCCGCATCACAGCGAGCAATGCTGCCCGCGCGCCGGCACTAGCCACCACGTGCGCTTCGATCGCCTTCGAGAATCGCGGTTGTAGCCATTCGATAGCCGCGGGCGCCGCGCGGCTATCCTTGCGCCCCGTTCGCGCGGAAAACAAGGCAATACCTTGATCCCCGCCCAGCGCAATCAGTGCGCTCGACAGATCAAAGGGAATCTTCAATACCGGCGACCATACCGAGGATAGATCCATGACCCCCGATCCTGCGGCGGCGTTTTCCCGCAGCGGCCCTGGTTGCGGCTCGCCGGCCGCAATCGTGGTTCCGAGCCCCGGTTGTGTGTCGATCAATCCTCGTTTTCGCGCTTCGCTCCATGCTCGAGTCACGGTGGTGAAATGCAGGCCCAGTTGGCGAGCAAGCTCACGCTGGGACGGCATCGGCAGACCGGCCCTCAGTTCCCCTGAATCGATGCCGCTGGCAAGCGCCTTGACGATACGCATGTAGGCCGGACCATGGCCAGTCGTCATATGGTTGGCTACATACACTGCAACATGATCTTCCATACAGATCCTTGTGACGGCAATGCTCGATCACTACGCTTCTCATCGTTGAACGCCGAATCCGGCTGTGTTCAAGGAATGGCTCGGCGATGAGTGCATGCAATTTTATAGACAACTATGGCGGGTGTATGCAAGAGAGACAGAGTGTAATGATTGGTTGCGGGATCATGGGCCGCGACATCGCAGCGATTTTTCTGGCCGGCAACTGGACCGTGCAGATCGTGGAGTCGAACGCGGCGAAATGGCCGGACGCGGCGCGGCTTATCGCGGCAGCCGTGCAACAGTTGGGGGCATCGTTCGATCGCGACAGGCTCGTTTTCAGAGCAGGACTCAGCGATGTGGTTTGGGACGATACGGACGTAGTGCTGGAAGCCATCGTCGAAAATTTGGATGCGAAGCAGGCCCTCTTCGAATCCCTCGATCATCGGGTTCCGCCGCACGTTCCAATTGGGTCCAACAGTTCGAGCATGCGAATCAGCGATGTCGCGCAGCGCTGTAAAACTGCTTCTCGTATGGCCAACACGCACTTCTTTCAACCGGCCCACCTGGTCCCGCTCGTCGAAATCGCCAAGGGGGAAAAAACCGACGCGACAACCATCGACGCGCTATATGCGATCTTCCGAGAACTCGGTCGTGCACCGGTGCGCGTGAATAAGGATGTACCGGGCTTCCTTGCGAACCGGATTCAGCACGCGCTGATGCGAGAGGCTTTTTCGGTGATCGATAGTGGACTCGCGAGTGCCGGCGATGTCGATATTGCTGTGCAGTTCGGTTTTGGCTTTCGATACGCGGCAGCCGGCCCGATTTTGCTCAAGGAGTTCGCCGGCTTCGATACGCAGCATGCCGCCGCGAGAGTGATCTATCCGTCCCTGTGCAACGACACCATACCGAGCCGGACGCTTGCGGAACTGGTCGCTCGGGGCCACCTCGGCATGAAGACCAAACGCGGCATGCGTAGCTGGACGGAAGCGGAAATTGCCGAGGCGCAGGCACGCTACGAAACTGCGCTGATACGTGCCGCCCAGGTGCTGGGGCCGGTGCCGGCGAACTAGAAGAACTGAGTGCGAGCACCTATTTCATGAGGAGACACGCGTGCATCGTTCATCACGGATGTTGGAAGTAAAAGAAAGCCCCGCTACGATGCTTTCGAAGAAAGCGCGCGCGCTCAGTGCGCAAGGCAAAAGCGTCATCAATTTCGCATCGGGCGACATCGACTTCCCTACTCCCGACGTTGCCATCGAGGCGGCATTGAAAGCGGCGCGCTCCGGGACCGTTGGTTACACCAATGTCGATGGCGAAGGACGTCTCAAGGCGGCAATCGCCAGCGCGTTTCGCACCGCACACGGCGTACCGGTTCACGACGACAACGTCATCGTTTCGACGGGATCGAAGCAGGCGTTGTACAACGGCCTCTTCGTTACCACCGAACCCGGAGACGAAGTGATCATCCCCGCGCCTTACTGGTCGTCGTACATCGACATGGCGGTCATGGCGGGATGTACCCCGGTTATCGTTCCATGTGACGCCGCCAGCGGCTACAAACTCACCGCGGATGCCTTGGAATCCGCCATTTCGCCCCGCACCCGCTGGCTCATTCTGACTAGCCCATCCAGTCCCGTGGGTGCGGTGTACGGTGTCGACGATCTGCTTGCGCTGGGTGCGATCCTGATCAGACATCCCGACGTATTGATCCTGTGGGATGAGCTTTATGAGGCCTTTGTCTGCAATGGCCACTCACATCTGGCTTTCTCGGCGGTTGCTCCGACACTCAAGGATCGGATACTCACCGTCGGCGGCGTTTCCAAGTCTTACGCGATGATGGGTTGGCGTATCGGCTGGGGTATCGGCGCACCGGAGCTGATTGCCGAAATGGCCAAGATTCAATCGCAGATCACATCGTCGCCTTCCAGCATTGGACAGGCGGCAGCGCTTGCCGCGCTCGTCGATGGCGCGGCGGCGCGGGAAGCGCTTGTCCAACGTGTGGCCGAGAACCGGCAAATGGCCACCGATATGATCGGCACGATGGATGGGCTCCGGATAGCAGCCGGCGCCGGCGGCATTTATCTGTTTGTCGACGTTTCCGTATTTGCGAACGACGATCGCGACTTTGCCGATGCGTTGCTCAACGAAACCGGCGTGCTGGTATTGCCGGGAGCGGATTGCGGTGCGTCGCCCTACATCCGGATCAATATCGCGCGGCAGCCGCCACAGATCGAAGCCGGAATGAAACGCCTTCAGCAATTCCTGCGAACCCGAGGTCGGTAGACATTCGAAGAGACAATCATGGTGCTCTGGGGCGCCGATCCAAGTCGCTGCCGGGATTGCCGTTGGGCTTGGACCGACCTCCGCGAGACGGGAATCCCAGGTATCTCATGGTTAAACACCCCATCGCGTCGGGCCGATCTACGTGCCGGCCACGAGGAATGCTTCGCCCGTCGCCGGCCGCAATCCGTCCGCGCGATCGGAGAAATAGCGCTGTGCCAGATCGTCGGCCGAAATATACCGGGCCTGCGCGAAGCCTGCTTCGTGCGCGAGCGCCACGACTTCATCGGGCGTGAAGAAACTGATGAACGGCGTGCCGGCCGCACGCGCACGTTCGTAGACGGTCTCGTGCCGCGGCCGTTCCTCCGGGGCAAGCAGTTCGAGCGGCAACAGAAAAGTCATGGCGAGCGTCGATCCTTTCGGCAGCGCGGCGACGCGTCGAAGCATGGCCATGATCGCCTCTCGCGTCAGATACATCGACACGCCCGTCGACGACACGAGAGCCGGACGGTCGGCATCGAAGCCATTGGACAAAAGCTCGTCCCACCACGATGCACCGGCCTCGAAGTCCACGGGGACCAGCCGCAGCCAAGGCGGGACGCCAAAGCCCAATTCCATCAGGCGTCGGTTTTTCCATCGCTGCGCCGCGGGTTGGTCGACTTCGAATATGAGCAAGCTGCCGGCTACGTCGGGCCTGCGCTGTGCGAACGTATCGAGACCTGCGCCAAGTAGAACGTACTGCGGAACGCCGCGCGCGGCCGCTTCGATCGCCAACTCCTCGATATAGCGTGCACGTGCGACGATCGAAGCGCGATAGCCGCGCGTACCCTCGGGATGCATGTCGGGCCTATCGCGCCAACCGTCAGCGGGCGCGATGAGCTTGAGCCCGATCTCGTCTTCGAGCACGTGAGGCGGTGCATCGACCTGAACATGCATTGCGCGCCAGAGCGCAACGCGTACCGCGGTTGCATCGGGTGCTTCGCTTCGATCGTCCGTCATGGTGGCATGTCTCCGGTGGCTCAAGTCGTGCGGAACGCACCAAAATATACCGTCCATGCGGTTCGATTGCAGCGTCGAGCGTTTGCGAATGAGCAAGCGTTCTTAAGCGACACCCAGCGGATTCGAAATCCGCAACTGCCGTGCACCGCCCATGTTTCGCTGCATCACTTATCCAATTCGCGGACGAATCGCTCGATCAGCGACGCCACGGCGCCAGGCGCTTCGAGCGGCGATAGATGCCCGGTACCGGGCAGAATTTCCATCCGCGCTTGCGCAATACAAGGTAGCAACGACTGACGCAGCGTTTCGGGGCTATCGACGCGATCATGCTCACCGGCAATGACGAGCACCGGCACGTCGATAGCCTTCACTAGTTCCGAAATATCCTCGCGCATCGCAACGTTGGGCCAGGCCGCTTTGGCTTGCGGCACGCCGCGAAGGCTATCGGCGATCACTTGCTCGCGAGCTTCGACATCGAGCGATCGTGCCGTCAGGACATGATCGAGCACGCCTTCGATCGATTCGCGCGAGTCGTAAGCGCCGACCATCTGCGCCCTCTGCTCGTCGCTGAGCGCCATCGGCACGGGCGGAGACGGCGCGACAAGGACGAGGCCTGCTAAACCCTCGAGACGCCGAGCGGCCAAATATTGCGCGACCTTGCCGCCCATCGAATGACCGACGAGCACGTAACGTTGCAGGCCGAGGCCGTTGATGACGCGTTGCGCGTCGCCGGCGAGATCGCCGATCCCATAACCATCGGGGGGCGCATCCGACTCGCCCCAGCCGCGATGGTCGTACGCAATCGTTCGATGGCCGGCCGGCAATGCATCGATCACCCGTTGCCAGGTGCGCGACGAGCCGCCCCAGTAATGCAGGAAGACAAGCGCCAAATCGCCGTCACCCGCTTCCTGGACATGTATGCGAATACCGTTTGCTTGAATTGTCATTGCGTCGCTCCTAAAAGATGGGGTCGTCGGCCGCGGCAGCCGACAATGCCTGAAACAAGGAGCGATGCTAGTCTGACAGACGCCGGGTGATAATCAGTCGTTTTTGAGCGGCAGTCGATCACAGGACGATTGAATTGATTGATGATCGAATTGGCCATCATCGAATCATGACGCGCGCGAATCGTCCGCGAACGAACCAAACCGCTTCTGTGTATCATCTCGTCGATTGCGGCGTGTCTACAGCGCGCCCGTATCGCTGCGCCACCCATGCGCAGACATTCAATGCCTTACGTGAAACCGACATGATGACCCGCGACGCGCCGATCGGCGTTTTCGACTCAGGGCTCGGCGGCCTCTCCGTCCTCGACGCAATGCGCGCGCGGCTGCCGAACGAATCGATGGTGTATATCGCCGATTCCGGCTACGCCCCCTACGGCGAAAAAACGGATGCTTTCATCCGGCAACGCAGTAAAGCCATTGCCGACTGGCTCGTCGAGCGTGGGGCGAAGATGATCGTCGTCGCTTGCAACACGGCCACCACGCACGCGATCGGCTACCTGCGATCGTCGCTGACGGTTCCCGTGGTCGGCGTGGAGCCCGGCGTGAAGCCGGCCGCATTCGCCACCGTGAGCGGTATCGCGGGCGTGCTGGCAACAGCGGCTACGTTGCGTAGCGATCGGCTCAAAGCGCTGATTGCCGAGCACGAGGCACGGTGCCGTTTCGTTTGCCAAGCAGGTCACGGTCTCGTCGAGCAGATCGAACAAGGTAGGCTCGACGGCGCGATCGTCGACGATTTGCTCACGCGCTATCTCACCCCGATGGCTAATGCCGGCGCCGATACCGTCATCCTCGGATCGACGCATTTCGCGCTGCTCGCCGCAACCGTGCGCCGCTTGTTCGGCAATCGCTTCGCGTTGATCGAGACGGGCTCGGCGATCGCGCGGCGCGTGCAAGCGCTGTTGCATGAAGCTAGCCTAACCGCACACGCGCATGCCCCCGGCAGCGTCGAATACTTCTCCACCGCGCATTCGGCCGAACAACGCCAGCCGTTGGTTGCCATCGCAAGCCGCTTGCCGATGAGCGGACCGCAGTTGTCCGTCGCGTACGCCCACATTGCGCACGCGTTAGCCGACGCCTAGCGTTGGCGCTCACCGCAGCATTAGGCGTCGCTCGCTTACGAATGCTCGTAGCTCAACGCATGCTCAATCGGGATTTCCGCTCGGCGCAATGACGCTCGACTGGTCGCCCACAAGCAAGAGTTGAGGCACTTGCGAGAACGCCCACGCGTTGCTCCCCGACACGCGGTCGAACACCCACACCAGATCGAATCGAGGGTCGGGCCAACTCGACGGATACGGGCCGCCGGGGAAAATCGCCGCAGCGATGGCCGGGATGTTCTGGTGCTCCCAAGCGACGAGCACGACGCCGCCCACTTCCGTGATAGCAGATGCGAGCTTCGCTTCATCGCCCTTTAGATACTGCGTATCGATCTCGATGCCGAGCTTGGCCGATAGCGGCGTAATCGTGTGTTGGGGCCGCAAGCTATTGCTGTGCTTGCCGATTCCGGAGGCGAACACATGTTGCGGCGTCGCCAACCCGGCTCTGCATCCCTTCCCGGCCGGCGGATCGAACAGTCCGACCAACGCGCCGGCGCGCTGCCAGCCTTGCACGATGAGGTCTGCGGCATCGGCTGTGCCGTCAGGCGACACGCCGCCGATGTTTCCGGTCGGCTTCTCGGCGTGGCGAATCAACATGATCTTCGTCGTCGACATGGCATCTCCATGTGTTGTTCGGTGAGTCTCCTGTTCTTCTCGTGAAAACGCAATCAATTGCGTCTCCCCTCCCCGCACATGAAAAGTGCTGCGTCGCACCATCCCTGTGCCGCACTGCGCTGAAATGTGTTGTCGCGCGGCAAGCTGCCCTCGGATACATAGCCGAACCCCGTCTCCGCTTGAGATTGCGATCGATCGAACGCCTGGCGCAGAACTTGCGTAGGCTTTGTGGTCCGCGCCATCGTGGGTCCGGATGGCTGCATCGCAACACATTTACAAAGAATAAGCAGCATTGGGCAACGGCGTCCGCAGATCCGGTCATGCAATCGGATTTGCAGGACGCTTTTCTATTTTCTGGACCGTAATGAACAGGAATCACGTCGCCATCTCGAGGAACCGCGCGTGACGGACCGAGCCGTCGATACCGTGTGCCCATACTGCGGCGTAGGCTGTGGCATGACGCTGCACGTCCAGAACGAACAAGTCATCAAGATCTCCGGCAACAAGGACCACCCGACCAACTTCGGCCGGCTCTGCACGAAAGGCTCTTCGGCACACGTCGCACTGCGCAAGTCGGGCCGGCTCGAGCACGCGTTCGTGCGCCACGTGCGTCGCGGCGATCCCGTGCCGACGCCGATCGCCGAGGCGATCGACGACACCGCGCGGCGTTTGCGCTCGATCCTCGACGCGCATGGCCCCGACGCGCTGTCGTTCTACGTGTCCGGCCAGATGTCGATCGAAGCGCAGTACCTCGTGAACAAGCTCGCGAAAGGCTTCGTCGGCACCAACAACATCGAATCGAATTCGCGCCTGTGCATGGCCAGCGCCGGTAGCGGCTACAAACTGTCGCTCGGCGCCGACGGGCCACCGGGCTCCTATCAGGACTTCGACAAGGCCAACCTGTTCTTCGTCATCGGCGCGAATATGGCCGACTGTCATCCGATTCTGTTCCTGCGCATGATGGACCGCGTGAAAGCAGGTGCGAAGCTGATCGTGGTGGACCCGCGGCGCAGCGCGACGGCCGACAAGGCGCATCTGTTCATGCAGATCCGGCCCGGCACCGATCTCGCGCTACTCAATGGCCTGCTGCATCTGCTGCACGCGAACGGCCACACCGACGCCGACTTCATCGCGCAGCACACCGAGGGCTGGTGCGACATGCCTGCCTTCCTCGACGATTACACCCCGGCGAAGGTCGCCGAGATCACGGGCATCGCCGAGAACGACATCCGCCGTGCGGCGCAATGGATCGGCGAGGCGCCGGAGTGGATGAGTTGCTGGACGATGGGGCTGAACCAAAGCACGCACGGCACCTGGAACACGAATGCGATCTGCAACCTGCATCTGGCGACGGGCCGCATTTGTCGGCCCGGCAGTGGGCCGTTCTCGCTGACGGGCCAACCCAATGCGATGGGCGGCCGTGAAATGGGCTACATGGGGCCTGGCTTGCCGGGACAACGTTCGGTGCTCGTCGATGCGGATCGCGCGTTCGTCGAGGACGCGTGGGGCATTGCGCCCGGCACGTTGAGAACGTCGGTGGGAGGGGGCACCGTCGATATGTTCTCGCGCATGGCCGACGGCACCATCAAGGCTTGCTGGATCATCTGCACGAATCCGGTGGCGACCGTTGCAAATCGGCAGACCGTCATTGCCGGGCTCACGGCGGCGGAGTTCGTGATCACCCAGGACGCGTTTCTGGACACGGAGACGAACCGCTATGCCGACGTTCTGCTGCCGGGCGCGCTCTGGGCCGAGGCCGAAGGGGTGATGATCAACTCCGAACGCAACATGACGCTCATGCAGAAAGCGATCGAGCCGCCCGGCGAAGCGCTGCCCGACTGGCAGATCATCGCCCGTGTCGCCTGCGCGATGGGTTTTGCCGATGCGTTCGGTTATACGTCGGCCGAAGAAGTGTTCGATGAGATCACTCGTTTCTCGAATCCGAAGACCGGCTACGACCTGCGCGGCGCGAGTCATCGAACGCTGCGCGACACGCCGTTGCAATGGCCTTGTCCACCCGATCAGTCGCGCAATCGCAACCCGATCCGCTACCTGAACGACGGCGTGAGCCAGACCCTGAAAGAACATGCCGACGGCAGCCGCCCGCGCCTCGCATTCCCCACGCCGCATGGCAAGGGCGTGTTCTTCCCACGGCCTCACACCGATCCGGCGGAGATGCCCGATCAGACGTTTCCGGTCGTGCTCAATACCGGCCGGCTTCAGCATCAGTGGCACACGATGACGAAGACCGGCAAGATCGCCATGCTGAACAAGCTGAGCCCCACACCGTTCGTGGAGGTTCATCCCGAAGACGCGACGACCTTGGGCATCGCGGACAAGGACCGAGTCGAGATTCGCTCGCGTCGCGGCCGCGCGGTGCTGCCGGCAGTCGTAACCGATCGCGTGCGCCCCGGCAACTGCTTCGCGCCGATGCACTGGAACGATGTGTTCGGCGACGAGTTGTGCATCAACGCGGTGACGAGCGACGCAATCGATCCGATTTCTCAGCAGCCCGAATTCAAATTCTGCGCAGTCGCTTTGAGTCGGGTCGCAACCGAATCCGAACCTTCATCGCTCGAGCCGGATACTGCTCATACGCAGCCATCCTCCACCCCGGCCGTCGAGGCAGCCCCTTCGAAACAGGAATCCTACATGCCCCGTATTGACGCGCTCGCAGCGCTCCTCGATCTCGGCGACGTCGCCGCACCGTCGCTGTCCGGCGCGGAACGCGTGTATCTGGCCGGCTTCGTCAGCGGGCTGCGTTCGTCCGCGGGAAGCGACCGTGGCGTGCCGATGCTGCCGACGAATGCCCCCTTTCCGGCAACGACCCGTGCCTGGCTCGACGGTTTGCTGGCCGGGCTGTTCAGCCGCAGCGACGTACCCGGTGCGGCCGCGCTCGCAGCGCCTGCCGCTCTGGCGCTCGCCGACGAGAAGGCGAGCGAAGCGGCGAATGAAAGGGGCGCCGGCATGCGAATCGCTCACACGCGTCCGAAGGTCGTGTTGCTGTGGGCTTCGCAAACCGGCAATGTGGAATCGCTGGTCGAACGCTACGCGACGCAGTTGATGAAGTCCGGCTTCGAGATCCGTGCTACGTGCATGGCCGACTACGCGATCGCCAACCTCTCAAAAGCGCAGTACGTGCTGCTGATGACGAGTACCTTCGGCGACGGCGATCCGCCCGACAACGGTCAGGATTTCTGGACCTCGCTGAAAGCCGACTCCGCACCTCGTCTCGGCTCCCTGCGCTACGCGGTGCTGGCATTCGGCGACCGCAACTACGACCAGTTCTGCGGACATGGCCGCAACCTCGATAGCCGGATGGCGGAACTCGGCGCGGCCCGCCTGCTCGATCGCGTGGATTGCGACACCGAATTCCAGCCGGATGCCGACGCGTGGCTCGAGCGCATCGCCGTGCGTATCAAGGAAGACGATGCAGCGCTGCACGCGGTGCCCGCGGAAGGCGCGATACCCGAGGTGCTGCCCGGCTGTGCGGCGACGAAGGCGCGGCCTGCTCCGTCGCGTCTGCTCAGGAACGTGCGCCTGAACCAGACCGGCGCATCGAAGGACACGCGTTCGTTTGCGCTCGCGACCGGCGACTCGGGTCTCGAATACGAGGTAGGCGACGCACTGGGCGTATGGCCGACCAATTGCCCGGAGCTCGTCGATGAACTGCTCGGTTTGACGGGGCTCAAGGCGGATGCGTCCGTGTCCGTGTCGGGCATCGGCGACATGCTGCTCGCCGATGCGTTGGCCAAGCACTTCGAGATCGCGCGTCCGAACCCCGAAGCGTTGGCCTTCATCGCATCGCGCACGCCCGAGAACGCGTTGAAATCCTTGCTCGGCGAAGATCGTAAAGCCGACCTCAAACAATGGCTGTGGGGGCAGCAGCTTACCGACGTACTGCATGAATTCCCGGTCGCGCCGACGGCGCAAGAGTTGCTCGGCATGCTCAAGCGCTTGCAGCCGCGGCTGTATTCGATTTCGTCGAGCCCCAAAGTGCACGAGGGCGAGGTGCATCTGACGGTGGCCGCCGTGCGCTACAGCAATGGCCGGCGCGAACGCAAAGGCGTGTCGTCCACGTTTCTTGCCGATCGCGCCGACGATGCGAACGTCCCCGTGTTCGTGCAGAAAAGCACGCATTTTCGCCCCCCGCGCAGCGGCGACACGCCGATGATCATGGTGGGTCCGGGTACCGGCGTCGCACCGTTCCGCGGCTTCCTGCACGAGCGGCGCGCCCGCGGCGACAAGGGGCGCAACTGGCTGTTCTTCGGCGAGCAGCATGCGGCAACCGACTTCTACTATCGCGACGAACTGGAGGGCATGCGCAACGACGGCCTCTTGAGCCGGCTCGACGTGGCGTTCTCCCGCGATCAGCAAGACAAGGTCTATGTGCAGGACCGTATGCGCGAAAGCGGCGCCGAAATATGGGCATGGCTGCAGGAAGGCGCGAGCTTCTATGTCTGCGGCGACGCGAGCCGGATGGCAAAGGATGTCGATGCCGCGCTGCGATCGGCGGTTGCGTCGCACGGTGGCCTGTCCGATGACAAGGCCGCCGAATATGTCTCCTCGCTGACGAGAGACAAGCGGTACGTGCGCGACGTCTATTGATGCGGCGTCGCGCTATCCCGCTGCACGCTAAAACGCCGCGCGATAAATCGCCAAAGCGTCCGCCTCGGTCACGGGCCGCGGATTATTGACGAGCAACCGCTGCTGCAGCATGGCGTCTTTCGCCATGCGCTCGAGGCCGTCGCGCTCGATGCCGACCTCACGCAACGTCGACGCAATGCCCGTGTCGGAGATCAAGCGCTCCACGTGATCGATCAACGCGCGCGTCTTTTCTTCGGCACTGCCCGTGACCGTGGGCAGCACGGCTTCGGCGAGTTCCGCATAGAGCGGCGCGGCAGCTTGCGCATTGAACTTCAATACGTGCGGCAGCACGAGCGCATTCGACAACCCATGCGGCACGTGATAAATCCCGCCGATCGGATAGGCAAGCGCATGAACGGCTGCAACGGGCGCATTGGCGAACGCTTGTCCCGCGAAAGTCGCACCGAGCAGCATCGCTTCACGCGCTTTGCGCTCGTCGCCATTCGTGCACGCCGTCAGTAAATGGGTCGACAGCAGTTGCAACGCGCGCACGGCCAACATGTCGGAGATGGGATTTTTCAAACGTGCCGACGTATAGGCCTCGATTGCATGCACCATCGCGTCGATACCCGTCGCTGCCGTGGCCGCGGCCGGAAGTCCCAACGTCAGCTCCGCATCGAGGATCGCGAGATCGGCGATCAATTGCGGCGCCACGACGCCCATCTTCGTCGCCTCGCCCACCGTCACGATCGACACGGCCGTCACCTCCGAGCCCGTGCCGGCCGTCGTCGGGATTTGCACGAGCGGCACGCGCACTCCTTCGACTCGATTGACGCCGTACATGTCGGCAAGCGTTTGTTGGGACGCGAGCAAAACGGATAGCAGCTTGGCGACGTCCATCGACGAACCGCCGCCGAGCCCGACGACGAGTTGGGCCTGTGCATCGCGCGCGCGCTCCGCGGCCTCGAGCACGACGTGTTCGGGCGGATCGGCCACGACGTTGTCGAGCACGCTCACCGTCCAGCCGTTCGCAGCCAAATCCGCGAGCGCGGGCCCGAGCAATCCGCTGCGATGAAGAAACCCGTCGGTGACCAAGCAGAGCCGCGCAAGCGCCGGATAGCGCTCGCGCAGCAACGCGCCGAGGCACCGCGCGGCGCCGAATTCGACCACGATCGTCGGAACGGTTTGAAAGCGAAATGCCTCGGCCATGCTCGGTCTCCGCTCGCGGTGCCGGCTCGCGTCTTGACGTGCGAAGCTTGTCGCTCACATCGCCCGCTGCCGTTCGGACCGCTCTGCGTCGCATTGTATGCGCGATGCGCTGAAACAGTGCGGCGCAAGCGCACAGGGGGCGCGCACAAGGGTTAGTTCCGGTCGTAAGGGGCACATCCCATGTGCTATCCTGCCGAACACTTCGCCGGCCGCATAACGGCCGCATAAGCGCGAAGTAGACATCACGCCCACCCTATGGACTATCGACATCTCAAGAACCGCAAGAGCATGCACGCGCGGATCGTGCAGGAACTCGGCATCGAGATCGTCAGCGGCAAGTTCGCACCCGGCGAACGGCTGCCGCCCGAACCCACGCTGTGCGAAGCCTATGGCGTAAGCCGCCCCGTATTGCGCGAAGCTACGCGTGTACTCGTCGCGAAAGGGCTTGTCGTATCGAAGCCGCGCGTAGGCAGCGTGGTGCGCCCGCGCGAAGAGTGGCACATGCTCGATCCGGACGTTCTGTTCTGGACGATCAACGTCACGCCGGAAGGCGAATTCTTTCGTTCGCTATTGACCGTTCGCCGCATTATCGAACCGGCGGCCGCCGCGCTGGCCGCGACCGAAGCGACGCAAGAGGATATCGTGCGCATTCGCCAAGCCTTCGAGCGGATGGAGCGTGCGCAGACGGCGAGCGAATTGCTCGAACCGGATCTCGAGTTTCACCGCGCCGTGATGGCCTCGACGCACAACGACATGCTCGCCTTCATCGGCAACATGATGTCGATGGCCTTGAGCGAATCGATCAAATTGACGAGCCGTCACCCCGATACGCATGCGTTGTCGCTGCCGCGGCATAGGGCGATTCTGACCGCGATCGAGCATCGCGACCCGCTGGGGGCGCGACAAGCGAGCCTCGTGCAGTTGGAACATGCGAAGGCGGATGCGGAGACGATTCTCGTCATCGGCGCGCGCACCGAACGTTAGACGATTTCACGATGAAAATGCGCCGAGCGCCCTCGCCCGTTGCCGGCGAAGGCGCTCACACTTCATATCGATAGCGCTTATACCGCTGCGCCCCTCAATCGCTCAATGCGAATGCGGCGGCACTTCCGCCCCGCGGCATCCGACCAGAAAATCGAAATCGCACCCTTCGTCCGCCTGCAACACGTGATCGACATAGAGATTGCGATAGCCGCTGAGATCGGCCGGATTGCGTTGCGAATTCGTTTCGCGCCACGTCGTCAAACGCCGTGCGAGTTCTTCTTCATCGACGTCGAGGTGCAAGCGCCCCGCCTCGCAATCGAGCTCGATCCAATCGCCGTTGCGCACGACGGCAAGCGGCCCGCCCGCCCGCGCCTCGGGCGCCACGTGCAATACCACCGTGCCGTAGGCCGTCCCGCTCATGCGCGCGTCGGAAATGCGCACCATGTCCGTCACGCCTTGCGCGAGCAACTTCGGCGGCAAGCCCATGTTGCCGACTTCCGCCATACCGGGATAGCCCTTCGGCCCACAGTTCTTCATGACCAGGATCGAATCGGCCGTCACGTCGAGCTCGGGATCGGCGATGCGAGCCTTGTAGTCGTCGAAGTTTTCGAAGACGACCGCACGGCCCCGATGCTGCAGCAGCGATGCCGTCGCCGCCGACGGCTTCAGCACCGCGCCGCGTGGCGCGAGGTTACCGCGCAACACGCATAGCCCGCCGTCGGCGACGAGCGGGTTGACCAGCGGACGGATGACCTCGTCGTTATAGATCGGCGCTTCCTTGCAGTTCTCCCACAGCGAATGCCCGTTCGCGGTCAACGCATTCGGGTGCGGCAACAAGCCGACCTCGCCGAGGCGGCGCAATACGGCCGGCAATCCGCCCGCGTAATAAAACTCTTCCATCAAGAATCGCCCCGACGGCTGAAGATCGACGAGCGTCGGCGTACCACGCCCGATGTGCCTCCAATCGTCGAGTTCGAGCGGCACGCCGATGCGTCCCGCAATCGCCTTCAAGTGAATCGCGGCGTTGGTCGAGCCGCCGATCGCCGCGTTCGCGCGAATCGCATTCTCGAACGCCTCGCGCGTCAATAGCTTCGATAGCCGCAGGTCCTCCAATGCCATTTCGACGATGCGCATGCCCGACAGATGCGCGAGCACGTAGCGGCGCGAATCGACTGCTGGAATGGCCGCGTTGTGCGGCAGCGTCACGCCGAGCGCTTCGGCCATGCAGGCCATCGTCGATGCCGTGCCCATCGTGTTGCAGGTGCCGGCCGAGCGCGACATCCCCGCCTCCGCCGCCATGAATTGGTGCAGCGTGATGTGGCCGGCCTTCACTTGTTCGCTCAACTGCCACACGACGGTGCCCGAACCGATGTCGCGCCCTTCGTGCTTGCCGTTGAGCATCGGCCCGCCGCTGACGACGATCGCCGGCACGTCGCAACTCGCCGCGCCCATCAGCAAGGCCGGAGTGGTTTTGTCGCATCCCGCGAGCAAGACGACGGCATCGATCGGATTGCCTCGAATCGACTCTTCGACGTCCATGCTCGCCAGATTGCGCGTGAACATCGCCGTCGGGCGCAGATTCGACTCGCCGTTCGAGAACACCGGAAACTCGACCGGAAACCCGCCGGCCTCGAACACGCCGCGTTTGACGTGCTCGGCCAGCTTGCGAAAGTGCGCATTGCAAGGCGTGAGCTCCGACCACGTATTACAAATGCCGATGATCGGCTTGCCCTGGAACTCATGATCGGGGATGCCCTGGTTCTTCATCCAACTGCGATACATGAAGCCATTCTTGTCGGCCGTACCGAACCATTGGGCGGAGCGAAGCTTGCGGGGTTTGTCTGTCATTGCTAGATGCCTGTCTTAGGCAGATATAGTAAAACGATTAAAGAAGTCGGTGCAGGGGTCGATCCTCATCGCAGGATGACTTTCCCTACCGTCCGCACCGGCGATGTCCCATATGTTGGCACGATCTTACGCCTTTCCAGGCACTTCTTGTCAGATTGCCAATATAAATAGCATGACTATTTGACTGACGAAGCTGGGGAAAACGCTAATCGATTCGGGTGTTCTTGGTGCCTATAGTATGGCTATTTAGAAAACGGCGCGTCCAGCGGCGAGCAACAGGCCGGTGCGGCGCGCAGTCGCGGTAGTTCGTTCGATGTAGCAAAACCAAGCAAGCACCAAGGACAAACGGAGACAAGCATGGGACGTACGGTACGGTTGGCACTCAACGCATTGCTCGGGGTGAGCCTTGCAATGTCGTTAGTCGTGGATAGCCACGCGCAGGACAAGAAAATCACGCTCGGTTTCGCCCAGGTCGGCGCGGAAAGTGCCTGGCGCACGGCGAATACGGTCTCGATCAAGGAGGCCGCGAAGGACGCCGGTATCAATTTGAAGTTCTCCGATGCACAGCAGAAACAGGAAAACCAGATTCGCGCGATCCGCTCCTACATCGCGCAGAAGGTGGACGTCATCGCGTTCTCGCCCGTCGTGGAATCAGGGTGGGAGCCGGTGCTGACCGAAGCGAAGAAGGCCGGTATCCCCGTGATCCTGACCGACCGCAACATCGATGTGAAAGACAAGTCGCTGTACGTCACGATGATCGGCTCGGATTTCCTCGAAGAAGGGCGTCGCGCGGGCCGCTGGCTCGAAGAGGAATACAAGAACAATCCCGGTCCGATCAATATTGCCGAGCTGCAAGGCACGGTCGGTTCCGCACCGGCGAACGATCGCCATGCGGGCCTGATGGAAATCATCAAGAACGATCCGAAGTTCAAGATCATCGCATCGCAAAGCGGGGACTTCACGCTCGCGGGCGGCAAGCAAGTCATGGAAGCGTTCGCGAAGACGTACGGCAAGCAGATCAACGTCGTCTACGCACATAACGACGACATGGCGCTCGGCGCGATCCAAGCGATGGAAGAGGCCGGTATCAAGCCGGGCACCGACGTCAAGGTCGTTTCGTTCGATGCCACCAAGGGCGGCTTCCAAGCGATGATCGCGGGCAAGATCAACGTCGACGTCGAATGCAGCCCGCTGCTCGGGCCGCAATTGATGAGCGCCGTCAAGGATCTCGTCGCCGGCAAGACGGTGCCCAAGCGCATCGTCACGAAGGAGACGGTGTTCCCCGAGAACGTGGCGGCGCAAGTGCTGCCGACGCGTAAGTATTGATACGCGCCAAGCGAGCGACGCCCATGACCGGCCCCCTCGTACTCGAAACGCTCGGTTTGACCAAATCGTTTCCCGGCGTGCGCGCGCTCGCAGGCGTGGACTTTCGTCTCCACGCCGGTGAAGTGCATACGCTGATGGGGCAGAACGGTGCCGGCAAATCGACGCTCATCAACGTGCTGACCGGCGTTCATTCGCACGATGCGGGCGAGATCCGCATCGACGGTCGGAGCGTTCGTTTTGCCGCGCCGCTCGAAGCCGAGGCGGCCGGCATTCGTACGCTCTATCAGGAGGTCAACCTCTGTCCCAACCTTTCGGTTGCGGAAAACATCTTCGCGGGCCGCCAGCCGCTGCGTCGCGGCGCGATCGATTGGAAGGCGATTCATGCGGGCGCCCACGCGGCGCTCGCGCAATTGAATATTTCGCTCGACGTCACGCAATCGCTCGATACCTACCCGATCGCCGTGCAGCAGATGGTGGCGATCGCACGCGCGGTCAGCGTCGAAGCGCGCGTACTGATTCTCGACGAACCCACTTCGAGCCTCGACGATTCCGAAGTGGCGAAATTGTTCGAAGTCCTACGCAATTTGAAGCAGTCAGGCATCGCGATTCTGTTCGTCACGCATTTTCTCGAGCAGACGTATGCCATTTCCGATCGCATCACCGTCATGCGCAACGGCGAACGCGAGGGCGAGTATCTGGCGAAGGACTTACCCGTCGACGAGCTCGTGCGCAAGATGGTGGGCAACATACCGGTTGCCGGCGAACGCTCGACGTCGAAGGCGCAGGCCGGTTCGGTACCCGTCGGTTCTACCTCCTCGTGTTTCGACATGCGCGGCATAGGCCGGCGCGGCGCCGTGCAGCCGATCGATCTGACACTCGAGCCTGGGCGCATCGTCGGCCTCGCCGGCCTGCTCGGTTCGGGACGCACCGAGACGGCGCGGCTGCTGTTCGGCGCCGACCGCGCGGATACGGGCACGATCACCGTCGACGACAAGCCGATCAAGCTCGGCTCGCCGCGGCATGCCGTGCGGCACGGGATCGCCTATTGCCCCGAAGACCGCAAGAAAGAAGGAATCGTCGGGGCGCTGTCCGTCCGCGAGAACATCGTGCTGGCACTGCAGGCGCGGCGCGGCTGGTGGCGGCCGCTCGGTCGCGCGAAGGAAAAGCGTATCGCCGAACACTATATGAAAACGCTCGGCATACGTGCACGCGACATCGAGCAACCGATCGAACTGCTTTCGGGCGGCAATCAGCAGAAGGCATTGCTCGCGCGCTGGCTCGCGACCGATCCGAAGATGCTGATTCTCGACGAGCCGACGCGCGGCATCGACGTCGCGGCCAAGTTCGAAATCATGGATCGCGTGAAAGAACTGTGTGCGAAGGGGCTGGGTATTTTGCTGATTTCCTCCGAGATCGCCGAGGTGCTGCGCATGAGCGATCGCATCGCCGTGTTGCGCGACCGGCGCAAGGTGGCTGAACTCTCGGGCGACGAGCTCGATGAGCAAGCCGTTTATCGACTCATCGCCGGAGGCCAAACATGATCGCACGCTCGTTGCAGAGGATCGCGCGCCATCCTCTGTTGTGGCCCGTGGTCACGCTTGTCCTGCTGTTCGCGCTCGACGTCGCGCACCGGCACGACTTCCTCGCGATCACGATGCTCAACGGTCACTTCTTCGGTGCGCCGATCGACATTCTCAACCGCGCGGCGCCGCTCGTCGTCGTCTCGCTCGGGATGACGCTCGTGATCGCCACCCGCGGCATCGACATCTCGGTGGGCACCATCGTCGCCATCGCCGGCGCCACCGCGGCCATCCTGCTGGCCGGCAATCCGACCCACATCGGCATCGCGCTAGCCGCGGCGCTCGGCGTCGGTTTGCTGGCCGGCGCATGGAATGGCTTGCTCACCGCATTCGTCGGCATGCAGCCGATCATCGCGACGCTGATCCTGATGGTTGCCGGGCGCGGTGTCGCGCAGTTGCTGACAGCCGGTCAAATCATCCCGATCGGCGCTCGCGACTATCTTCGGCTCGGCGACGGTTTCCTGTTCATGGTGCCGTGCGCCGTTTGGATCGCGCTGGCCGTTCTCGCCATCACGTCGCTGCTCGTCAATCGCACGGCGCTCGGGCTGCTCGTGCGTGCGATCGGCGTCAATCCCGTCGCGGCACGGCTCGTCGGCTTGCGTTCGAACGCGATCGTGTTCGGCGTCTACGTGTTTTGCGGGTTGACCGCGGCGATCGCCGGCATCCTGATCAGTTCGAACGTGCGCAGCGCCGACGGCAACAACGCCGGGCTGCTGCTCGAACTCGACGCGATCCTGGCCGTCACGTTGGGTGGCACCTCGCTCGACGGCGGGCGTTTTTCGCTCGCGGGAACGGTGCTCGGCGCGCTCATCATTCAAACGCTCACGTACACCACGTACTCGATCGGTGTGCCGCCCGAGGCGACGCTCGTGGTCAAAGCGGTCGTCGTGCTCATCGTCAGCGTCATTCAGTCAGCGCGTGCGCGCAACCTGCTCGCTCGGCTCGCCATGCGGCTTGCTGCGTCCATCTCTTCCACCCGCGCCCGGCCGGAGGTGCAATGAGCGCATTGATTCGCCGTCTTCTCGATCCGCGCACACTGCCGATCGTCGTGACGATCGCGTTGTTCGCGGCCCTGTTCGGCTTCGGCTCGTTCATGTATACGGGCTTCGGATCGCTGCAAGTCCTGTTGGGGCTGCTCGTCGATAATTCGTTCCTGCTCATCGTCGCCATCGGCACGACGTTCGTGATTTTGTCGGGGGGCATCGATCTGTCGGTCGGGGCCGTCGTCGCTTTCACCACGATCGTTTGCGCGGTCGGCGCCGAGCATTGGCACTGGCCGATCTGGGCCGTTGCCCCGCTCGTGCTCGCTATCGGCGCGGCCTATGGCGCCGCAATGGGCGCGCTGATCCATTATCTGAAGCTGCAACCGTTCATCGTGACGCTCGCGGGCATGTTTCTCGCCCGCGGCGCATGCTTTCTCGTGACAACGCAATCGATCACGATCGACGAACCTTCGTTTCATGCGGTGGCCGGTTACAGCTTGCAAATCGGCAGCGGCACGCTGACCGCGGGTGCATTGATCGCGCTCGGCGCGCTGGCCGTTGCGATCTACGTCGCGCACTTCACGCGCTTCGGACGCAACGTCTATGCGCTCGGCGGCAATGAAAAGTCTGCACTCCTAATGGGTTTGCCGGTGGCCCGCACGAAGGTCGGCGTTTATGCGTTGGGCGGCCTGTGCTCGGCGCTGGGCGGCCTCGTGTTCACGCTCTACGTGCTCTCGGGCTATGGCTTGCAAGGACAAGGCATGGAGCTCGACGCGATCGCTGCCAGCGTCATCGGCGGCACGTTGTTGACGGGCGGCGTAGGCTATATCGTCGGCTCCGTCTTCGGCGTGGGCGTGCTCGGCACCATTCAAACGCTGATCACGTTCGACGGCACGCTCAGTTCGTGGTGGACGCGCATCGTGATCGGCGCCCTGCTCTGCGTGTTCTGCCTGCTGCAGCGCGTGATCGAACGGCAAGCGGCGCGCCGCAAGTCGAACGGCTCGGGCCTCGGCAATACGACGGCCCGCGACGGCGCGAAGCGCGACGTCGACGATGGGCAAAGCGGCGCCGCCCCTCTCGGTTTGCGTGCACGCCTCGCGCGGCTGCCGCGCATGCATGGATAGTTTTTATTAGGAGTCCGAATAGTGACCGCATCGACCCGCCCCTTCTCGGGCGTATTCCCCGTCGCCCCCACGCCGTTTACCGAAACGGGTGAACTCGACCTCGACGGCCAGCGCCGCGTACTCGATTGCATGATCGACCAGCGCGTCGACGGCATCTGCATCCTCGCGAACTACTCCGAGCAGTTCCTGCTGACCGATGCCGAACGCGACGTGCTCGTCGACCTATGTTTGACGCACGTGGCCGGCCGCGTGCCCGTCATGGTGACTTGCAGCCATTTCAGCACGCAGATCGCCGCCGAACGCGCAAAGCGCGCTGCCGACGCCGGTGCGAGCATCGTCATGGTGATGCCGCCGTATCACGGGGCAACGCTGCGCGTCGACGAAAGCGCAATGTTCGATTTCTTCGCCCAGATTGCGGCGACGGCAAACGTGCCCGTCATGATTCAAGACGCGCCGCTCTCGGGCGTGACGTTGAGCGTGCCGTTCCTCACGCGCGTCGCGCGTGAACTGCCGCTCGTACGCTACTTCAAGATCGAAGTGCCGCAAGCGGCGGCTAAGCTGCGTGCGCTGATCGCGGCCGGTGGCGCGGCGATCGAAGGCCCGTTCGACGGCGAGGAAGCGATCACGCTGCTGCCCGATCTCGACGCGGGCGCAACCGGCACGATGTCGAGCGCGCTGCTGCCCGATTTGATCCGCACCGTGTTCGACGATCACCGCGCAGGCCGACGCGATGAAGCGCGCGCGGGCTATGCACGTATCTTGCCGCTCATCAACTATGAAAACCGCCAATGCGGATTGCGAGCGACCAAGACCGTCATGAAGGAAGGCGGCGTCATCAAGAGCGACGCCGTTCGTCGTCCGCTGGACGCGCTCTCGCCCGCCACACGGGCCGAATTGCTCGAACTGGCGCACGAGGCGCAGCCGCTTGCGCTGCGTTGGGGCCTGTGAGTGCCGAGGTAGAGATGAAAAAGATTTCGATCGCGCTCATCGGTATCGGCAAGATTGCCCGTGACCAACACCTGCCGGCCATCGCGGCCGATCCACGCTTCGACCTCGTTGCATGCGCAAGCCGCAATGCAAAGGTGGACGGCGTACGCAACTATCCGACGCTGGAGGCATTGCTGGAGGCAGAGCCCGGCATCGAGGCCGTTTCGCTGTGCGCACCGCCCCAGCCGCGCTTTGCCCAGGCATGCACGGCGCTTGCCGCCGGCAAGCACGTCATGTTGGAAAAGCCGCCGGGCGCGTGCTTGAGCGAAGTACGTGCGCTCGAGGAGATGGCCCTCACGGCGGGACGGACGCTATTTTCGAGTTGGCATTCGCGATACGCGCTCGGTGTCGAGGCCGCGCGCACGTGGCTTGCCACTCAGGATCTGCGTGCCGTGCACGTGCGTTGGAAAGAGGACGTGCGACGCTGGCATCCGGGTCAGGAGTGGATTTGGGAGCCGGGCGGGCTCGGCGTGTTCGATCCGGGCATCAACGCCCTATCGATCATCACGCGCATCCTGCCGCGCGAGATCGCGCTCGTCTCGTCGACGCTCAGTATCCCCTCGAATCGGCAGATGCCGATCGCCGCGGATCTGCGGTTGACCGATACGGCGGGCGTGCCCGTGCACGTGGAGTTCGACTGGCGCCACGGCCCGCGCGAGCAATGGGAGATCGAGGTTCGCACTGCCGACGGCGCAATGTTGCTTTCGCAAGGCGGTAACCGCTTGACGATCGACGATCGCGAAGTCGCGCTCGGCGCGGTGCATGAATACCCGGCGCTCTATAGCCGCTGGCACGACTTGATCGGGCGCGGCGAATGCGACGTCGACGTGCGGCCGCTGAGTCTCGTTGCCGATGCGTTCTTATTGGGGCAAAGGGAGCGCGTCGAAGCGTTCGTCGAATGAGTTCCGTCGCCGGGGCGCTGCGCAAGACGGGTGCTTGGGTTTCAGTACTCGCTTGCGCGGCCAAACCGAACGCTACCTGATATTCCGGTTTTGTGTGTTCCCGCGATGCGCAGGATACATGCATAGATATTTAGTACTACTAAGTAATTGATTCAATGGGAATCATCACACGGTCCACGCAGACCGACAAGAAGGAGACTAGTATGACCAGCAAGCTTCGCCGCTTCACGTTGCGCGCCACCTTGGCCGCCCTTATAGCCGCTCCGCTCGCGGTTTCGTTCGGCGTCCACGCCGACGAGCCTCTGAAGATCGGCTTCCTCGTGAAGATGCCCGAACAGGCATGGTTCATCAACGAGGAGAAAGCGGCCACGGCGGTCGGCAAGAGCGAAGGATTTGCCGTCGTCAACATCGGCACGCCCGACGGCGAGCGCGTGCTCAGCGCCATCGACAACCTCGGCGCCCAGGGCGCGAAGGGCTTCGTCATTTGCGCGCCCGACGTTCGGCTCGGACCTGCGATTCAAGCACGCGCGAACAAATACGGCATGAAGTTCGTAACCGTCGACGACCAGCTCGTCGATTCGTCGGGTAAGCCGCTGGCCGGCGTGCCCCACCTCGGCATGTCCGCGTTCAAGATCGGCAATCAAGTGGGCCAAGCCATCTCCGACGAGATGAAACGTCGCGGCTGGAATCCCGATGAAGTGGGCGCGATCCGCATTTCCGACTACGAACTGCCGACGGCCAAGCTGCGCACCGACGGCGCTACGCAAACACTGCTCGCGAACGGCTTCAAGAAGGAGAACATCTTCGACGCGCCGCAAAAGACGACCGATGACGAAGGCGGTTTCGTCGCATCGTCGCCCGTGCTGTCCAAGCATCCGAACATCAAGAAGTGGGTAATCTTCGCGCTGAACGAAGAGTCGGTGCTCGGCGGCGTGCGCGCGACCGAGCAGTTGCACATTCCTTCGTCCGACGTGATCGGGGTTGGCATCAACGGCGCCGGCGAAGCGTTTGCCGAGTTCCAGAAGAAGGAAGCGACGGGCTTTTACGGCACGATCGCGGTCAGCTCGACGAATCACGGCAAGGAAAGCGCCGAGAACCTCGTCCAGTGGATTCGCACGGGCAAGGAACCGCCGGCCGACACGCAAACGACGGGCAAGCTGATGACGCGCCAAAACTGGCTCGACGTGCGTAAGGAACTGGGGATCTAAACGGCATGCATGACGCGAACGACATCCATTCGGAGCACGCCGTGCCGCCCCCGAGTGTATTGACCACGCCCTCGCGTAGGGACGCGGCCAACGATGACACGCCCTCGCCTTACCTGCAACTCGAGGGCATCACCGTTAGTTTTCCCGGGGTGCTTGCGCTCGATCGTGTGTCGTTCGCGGTACGTGCCGGCGAGGTGCACGGCCTGATGGGCGAGAACGGCGCCGGCAAATCGACGTTGTTGAAGGTGCTGTCGGGTGTCAACGTGCCGCAAGCGGGTACGTTGACGCTCGGCGGGGTCGAGCAGCATTTCTCCGGAACGAAAGCGGCGATCGAAGCAGGTGTCGCCATCATCTATCAGGAACTGCATCTCGTTCCCGAGCTAACGGTTGCCGAGAATCTCATGCTCGGCCAACTGCCGAGCCGTCTCGGCGTGCTCAGCGAACGCGCATTGATCGAGCGGGCGGCCGACACGCTCGCACGGCTCGGCGAGCACATCGATCCGCGTGCGCAAGTGAAGCATCTCTCGATCGGGCAGCGCCAAATGATCGAGATCGGCAAAGCCTTGATGCGCGATGCACGCGTGATTGCCTTCGACGAGCCGACGAGTTCGCTCTCGGCCCGCGAAACGAAACAGTTGTTCAAGATCATCAACGGGTTGCGCCAGGAAGGCCGCGCGATCGTCTACGTCACGCACCGCATGGACGAAGTCTACGAGCTATGCGATCGCGTGACGGTGTTCCGCGACGGCCATTCGATCGAAACGTTCGAGGCGGTCGACGGCCTCGAACGAGACCGCTTGATCAGCTCGATGGTGGGCCGCTCGATCCAAGACGTCTACGGATACCGGACACGCACGCTGGGCGAGATGCGCATCGAAGCGAAGTCGCTGCTCGGCCGTGGCCTGTCGGAGAGCGCCTCGTTCGGTGCGCGCCGCGGCGAGATTCTCGGCTTCTTCGGGCTCGTCGGCGCGGGCCGTTCGGAATTGATGAAGCTAGTTTGCGGCGCGGTCAAGCCGAGCGAAGGCCACATCGAACTCGATGGCCGCCGCATGCGCTTCTCGACCCCGCGCGACGCCGTGCGCGCAGGCATTGCGCTATGCCCTGAAGATCGCAAGCAAGAAGGCATCGTCGCGATCGCATCCGTTGCCGACAACTTGAACATCAGCGCGCGCCGCCATTCGAACTTTGCGCGCTGGCTGCTCAACGATCGGCGCGAGCGCGAGTTGACCGACGAGTACATCGGAAAACTGTCGATCAAGACGCGCGACGGCACGACACCGATCGGCAAGCTCTCGGGCGGCAACCAGCAGAAAGTCATCTTGGCGCGCTGGCTCGCCGAAAAAATCGACGTATTCGTCATGGACGAACCGACGCGCGGCATCGACGTCGGCGCGCGCGCGCAAATCTACGAGTTGCTGTACGGCCTTGCCGAGGCGGGGCGCACGGTGTTGCTCGTATCGAGCGATCTCGCCGAAGTCATCGGCGTGTCCGATCGGATCATCGTCATGAAGGAAGGCCGTATCGTAGGCGATCTACCCAAGGCGCAAGCGAGCCCCGATCAATTGATCAAGCTGGCATTGCCGCAATGAATCATCTGCACTGAACTACGGATTCACGACACCATGCAACAACCTCAAAGCTTTTCGCAAACCACCGCGCACGGGCCGGCAGCTTACGCGGCCAGCGCCTGGCGACTGGTCAACAAATCCGGCATCGTCATGGTGTTCGCGATTTTGTTCGTCGCCCTCTGCTTCACCGTGCCCGACTTCATGACCAGCCGCAACATGCAGGGCCTGCTGTTGTCGGTAACGCTGATCGGCTCGATCGCGGTGACGATGATGTTCGTGCTCGCGCTCGGCGAAGTCGACCTGTCGGTGGCGTCGATCGTCGCGCTGTCGGGCGTCGTCGCCTCGACGCTGATCACCGCGACGCACAGCGTCCTGCTCGGCGTCGCCGGCGGCGTCATTGCCGGCGGTGCGGTCGGGCTCTTCAATGGCGTGCTGGTTGCGCGCTATCGCATCAATTCGCTGATCGTCACGCTGGCCATGATGGAAGTCGTGCGCGGGCTGGCCTTCATCGTCTCGAACGGCGACGCGGTCATGATCTCCGAAGAGCGCTTCTTCGATCTCGGCGGCGGCTCGTTCCTCGGCATCTCCTATCCGATTTGGAGCAACATAGTCGGCTTCGTCGTGTTCGGGTTCATCTTGCGCAAAACGGTGTTCGGCAAGAACGTTCTTGCCGTGGGCGGCAACGGCGAAGCAGCCCTGCTCGCGGGCTTGCCCGTGATGCGCATCAAAATCCTCGTGTTCGTGCTGCAGGGGCTCGTGACGGGTTTCGCGGGCGTCATGCTCGCGTCGCGGATGAGCCTAGGCGATCCGAAGACGTCGGTCGGATTGGAGCTCGGCGTGATCTCGGCTTGCGTGCTCGGCGGCGTGTCGCTCACGGGCGGCGTGGCGACGATCTCGGGTGTGCTGGTGGGCGTGCTGATCATGGGCTCCGTGCAAGACGCGATGAGCCTGCTCAACGTGCCGACGTTCTATCAGTATTTGATCCGTGGCGGCATTCTCTTGCTCGCAGTGCTCTTCGATCACGTGCGCCGCACGCGCAGCGTGCGTTGAAAGCGAGATTGGGTTCGATTTAGTCGGAAGATACGTATTCAACGGCGTACCGGGCGCAACACCGCCCGGCCGCCCTGCTTCTTTGCAGTTGATGTGTGTCGCGATGTTGTTTGTTTTCTGTCTGACTCCTGTCTGACCAGCAGTTTGGCCGAACCTTGTGTTCGGCCTTTTTTTTACGTGCTTTCGGTAACTGGACAGAGGCCGCCCGATATCAAGGCTGCAGAAGCGCGGTCAGGGCAGCGATTTGCGTCGCACAGTTTCGCCGCGCTCGATCCTCGATATCGCGATAAACGCGAATGATCTTTTCGCCCACGGGCGTGAGCGTACAGCCGCCGCCGTTCGCACCGCCTTGCTCGGACAAGGTTGCGGGCGAGGTCAAAGAACGATTGAGTTCGTCGAGCAGCATCCAGGCGCGTCGATACGACATGTCGAGGCTCCGCGCCGCGGCGGAAATCGAGCCGTGCTCGCGAATCGCCTCGAGCAGCGCAACCTTGCCTGGCCCGACCGCAACCGTTTCGCCTATGCGGACGCGCATCCGGAAACTCACTTGCGGTAGATCGGAAGCTGTGCGTTTTAAATGGGTGCGAGGGTTCGTCATGCGCGAAAGCATACACGAACGCATGCTTTGCTTGAAAGCGTACCCATTCGGAACTGCGCGGCGCGGCAACTGGCAAATTTCGGCCTACGCTATATTTTTCTGTATATTACGGTGCTTGTATAAGCCACGAGTCGGCGAATGCCTCGCATTCTCTTTGGCGACAAGTGGCTCAATCGGCAGAGGGGCGGTGCCGGCTCGGAACAACGAAACCAGCGTTGCCGCGCCCGTCCGAGCCCGGCAGAATCATACTTCTCGGTCAACACAAGCTGAATCATGACACGTGCCTCGAACCCTCCGATTCTCCTTTTCTCCTACGGCACCCTTCAGGACAAGGCCGTGCAGTTGGCGAATTTCGGTCGCGAACTCTCTGGAAGACCCGACGCCATGATGGGATACGAACAGGCCTGGGTCGAGATCAAGGATCCGGAGGTGGTCGCCACGAGCGGCAAGACACACCATCCGATCATCCGCCCATGTGCCGATGCATCGAGCGCGATTTCGGGCATGGTGTTCGAGATCACCGCAGAGGAACTGGAAGCGGCCGATCGTTACGAGGTGGCGGACTACCGGCGTGTCAGCGTCAAGCTCGAGTCGGGCGCCGAAGCGTGGGTGTATGTGAGCGTCTAGCGGTCGAATTCAGATGCGTTCGATTCCGTGATCTGCTATCAATACGCGCATGGGCGCCCGCCCGCCGTTTCGACCGCAAGGATGTTTCGCCATGACAGATGGGCCGAGCTTTTTCAACCTGTATCGACACAACTTCGCCCGCATCGCCGTGGCGGTGCCCAGGACGCACGTGGCCGATCCGTCGTCGAACGCCAAAGAGACGATCGCACTGATGCGCGAAGCCGATTCGCGCCATGCGGCCTTGACGCTGTTTCCCGAACTCGGGCTCTCGGCATACGCGTGCGATGACTTGTTCCAGCAGCGCGCACTGCTCGACGCCTGCCTCACCGCACTGAACGACGTAGTCATCGCCTCACGCGACATCGAGACCGTTGCGATCGTCGGCTTGCCGCTCGACATCGATGGTTTGCTGTTCAACTGCGCGGCCGTCGTGCACCGCGGACGGATACTCGGCCTCGTGCCGAAAACCTATCTGCCGAATTACCGCGAGTTCTATGAATCGAGGCAGTTTGCGCGAGGCGATCGCTTACTGAGGGATTCGATTGCGCTGTTCGGGCAATCCGACGTTCCCTGCGGCGGCGCTTTGCTGTTTCGTCTCGAGCAACAACCGCTGTTGACGTTCCATATCGAAATTTGCGAAGACTTATGGGTGCCGGTGCCGCCGTCCTCGTTTGCGGCATTGGCCGGCGCAACCGTGCTGCTCAACCTGTCCGCATCGAACGTGACCGTCGGCAAAGCCGATTTCCGCCGCGAACTCGTGGGCGGTCAATCCGCGCGATGCCTTGCCGCCTATGCCTATAGCGCGGCCGGCTATGGCGAATCGACGACGGACTTGGCTTGGGACGGACACGGCGTCGTCTACGAAAACGGCAATCTGCTTGCGCAAACGCAGCGCTTTCTCGATGCGCCTCAATGCCTCGTTGCCGATATCGACCTCGACCGGTTGATCAGCGAACGGATGCGCCAAACGACGTTCGGCGATACGGCCCACACGCATCGCGACGCGTGCGCGCGCTTTCGGACGATCTCGGTGCCCGCCGTTCTGCCGCGCACGATTCGCCTTCCGCTCGAACGCACGTACGAGCGGTTTCCTTACGTGCCTTCGAATCCGGCGCTGCGCGACGAACGCTGTCGCGAAATCTACGACATTCAGGTACAGGGGCTCGTCACGCGAATGCGTGCCGCCAAGGTATCGCGGCTCGTGATCGGCGTATCGGGCGGGCTCGATTCGACGCAAGCGCTGCTTGTTTGCCTACGTGCCGTGGCTGCGCTGAAACTGCCGTGCACGGCGGTGATCGCCTGCATCATGCCCGGCTTCGGCACGAGCGAGCGCACGCTCGATCAGGCGCGCCGCCTCGTGGCTGCACTCGGATGTGAAGCGCGCGAGATCGACATTCGCCCTAGTTGTCTGCGTATGTTCGAAGACATTGGGCACCCGTACGCAAACGGCGAGCCTGTGCACGACGTGACGTTCGAAAACGTGCAAGCCGGCGAACGCACGAATCATTTATTTAGGATGGCTAATCAATACGGGGCGCTCGTCGTGGGCACGGGCGATCTCAGCGAGTTGGCGCTCGGGTGGTGCACCTACGGCGTGGGCGATCACATGTCGCATTACGGTGTGAATGCGAGCGTGCCGAAGACGTTGATTCAATACTTGATTCGCCGCAGCGCGCAATGGGGCACGCTGAACGATCAAGCAAGCGCTACCTTGCTCGACGTGCTCGACACGGAGATCAGTCCCGAGCTGATTCCGGCCGGCGAGACCGGCGCGATTCAACGGACCGAAGACACGGTCGGTCCTTACGAATTGCAGGACTTCAATCTCTACTATCTGTTGCGCTTCGGTTATCGGCCATCGAAGGTTGCGTTTCTCGCGTGGTCCGCTTGGCATGATGCGACGCTCGGATCATGGCCGGATCTGCCCGAGGAGGAGCGGCACGCCTACGACATCGGCACGATCAAACGCTGGCTTGGTGTGTTTTTGCAGCGGTTCTTCGGCGGTCAGCAGTTCAAGCGCAGTTGTTTGCCCAATGGGCCGAAAGTTGGCTCGGGCGGCTCGCTGTCGCCGCGCGGCGATTACCGCGCGCCGAGCGATTCGACGGCAAGCGCTTGGCTTGCGGAGCTCGAGGGCGTACCGAATGAGGATGGGGGTGTTTAGCTTGAATAGAACGCGCACTGAAATCGGGCATCCGCCTGATTCAACTGCCCCCCAGCTTCACGAAGCCCGGCCAGCGCCGATCTTGCTCCAGATGATTTCGCTCTCTTTCAGCGCCTTGAGGGTCAGTTTGTAGTCGCTTTTCGAAGCCCGCGACGTATCTGACGACTCGAGGTACGTGCGTGCCGTCTTTCCGTCTTCGGCCTTGATGGTCGGGTTCGCACCGGTCGAGAGAAGCGCGCGCACGAGGCTGACGTCGCCGCGCGAGGCGGCCACATGAAGCGCCGTGTTGCCGGTTCGCGAGTCGCGCGCGTTGACCTCCGCGCCCGCGCTCACCAACGCTTCGACAACCACCCGCTTGCCCGACAATGCTGCGTAGTGCAGCGGCGGATAGCCCCGCGCATCGGGAACATTGGGCTCTCCTCCCGCCGCGAGCAGTGCGGCGGCAACGTCCGAGTAACCGTTCGCTGCCGCTACGTGCAGCGCAGACAACCCATCGCGATCGGCAACGTCGATTTTCACTCCCGCAGCAGCCAGGGATCGGGTCAGCTCAGCCTCCCCCGCGGCCGCGGCGATATGGATGGCGTTCCACCCATATGTCGGGTGCGTCCACTCGGCATCCAGGCTACCGCGCGCCACAGCCTCGCGCAGCGCGCCGACATGCTGCCGACCGACGCGCGGGTTGCTCATCTTCATTTCCTGCATCAACCGGCCTTCGAATGAGGCGAAATACATCCCCTCTACCGCGGCGAGATTTGCGGCACGCATCAACTGTTCGGCTTCGCTTTTCAACTGGTCGTTGCGTGCCTTGTACTCGGCGCTGTTGAGCGGGGGATGCGTCTCGACGGGCAGTTTGCCGCCGTTGTGTGCATCGAGTTTGTCGAGCACGGCGTACCGGTATTCGTTGATCGACGCATGCGCTTCGCGCAGTGCGGGCATGTTCGCTGCCAGATGGGTCTGCATCGGCAGCCACGAAGCGAGAAAATCGCGAAGCGGCTTTTGGTCGTTCTCCTTTTCGCACCGAACGATACGGGCGCCTAACGCGCGAATCGCCGACTCGTTGAAATCGCGCGAATTCGCAGCGACACCGGTTCCGATTCCCACTGCCGGCGGAACCGGTAGGCTCAGTGACGTTCGCAGCAGATCTCGCGCGTAAAGTATGCCTTCAGCGGTTTCGTCTTGGAGCAAGAACGTCGGCCCTCGGCGCTTCGCAACATAGTCGTCAATTTCCGAGAGCCGATACATGCCTCGCCCGACTGCGAAAACCTGTGCGCCATCGTATTGCCCGCTCGCGGCGCGATGCACCTCTTGGGCCGTTCTGACCTGCTGCCACATCAGGAACGCGCGGTCGTCGCAATCCCTCAGTCCTTCTTTCAT
This sequence comes from Trinickia acidisoli, assembly GCF_017315725.1. Classification (NCBI taxonomy): domain Bacteria; kingdom Pseudomonadati; phylum Pseudomonadota; class Betaproteobacteria; order Burkholderiales; family Burkholderiaceae; genus Trinickia; species Trinickia acidisoli. The sequence goes on along the minus strand of NZ_JAFLRG010000002.1, from coordinate 902,504 downwards.
CTGATCTATGCACAGCCCAAGCAGATGCGGGTCATCCTCCATGTCTGCTTTCAACTCAGCCAGTTCCTTGCGGAACGTGGCCAGCGCCCGGCCGCCCAAATGCCCGGTGATACGCTCCGACCACGCTTCGAGCGTGTTTTCCTCGTCAGCATCCAACTGCCGGCCGGGCTCTTTCTCCTCGTAGACGGGAATCGCGCCGCGCGTCGGAAGGATGTGCGCTGGAATCGACGGTCGCGCGACTGCGTAGACTTCAGCAAGGTCGACGCCCATTTCAGACGTAGGCTGCGCTTCGCCGGTGTGCATCGGCGCCGCGCGGCTAGCCGACGATGAGGATGCCGTCTCCGCTGCGCGATGCGCCTGCTCCGATGCGACGAGCGCCGATGACGGCACCGCCGCGCGTCGTGGCTGCGCCGATGACTCGCCGCGCTCATGCGTCGCGCCCCGTATGTTCAACGCCGATAGCATTCCTGACGTTACGCCGCGCAATCGCGAGCGAGGCGGCATTGGCGGACGCTGCGGTGTGCCCGTGGCAGACGATGGGGCGTTAGTGGCCGGCTCCGGAGCGGGCGCCGAGCGAAGTGGATTGACGGGGCTCATGGGTAGTCTGCCGCTTGAGAATGATGCAGCGATCGTAGTGCGTCGAGCACGCGCTGCACGCGATCTGGAGCGAAGGCTGTTGCCCTGCGGCGAACCGAATTGATTTTGGCGAAGATTTCACGAATCCCGACCGCGCACTACCCCGCCCCCCCCTACTGCGCAAACGCATACGGCCCACCCTTCTCCAACGCGCGCCGATAAGCCGGCCGCGCATGAATGCGCTCGAGAAACGCACCGATCGTCGGATACGCCGCCGCGGGACCACGTTGCATCGCCGCTTCGAGCGGAAAGCTCATTTGAATGTCGGCCACGCTAAACGAATCTCCGACGAACCAGCCACTGCGTTCAAGCGCCTTGGCGACATAGCCAAAATGCAGCGCCAACTGCGGATCGACGAAACCCGCCTGCAATGAAGCCGCGATCTTGCGCGCAACCGGCTTGATGAAAAAAGGCATGCGCGCATTGGCAATGCGCAACGCCACGAGCTTGAGCAACAGCGGCGGCATGGCCGAGCCTTCCGCATAGTGCATCCAATAGCGATAGCTTCGATACTCGGGCGTCCCGTGCTCGGGCACGAGCGTTCCGTTGCCGTATTGCTCGGCGAGATACTCGAGAATCGCACCCGACTCCGCCAGCGTGAGCGGGCCGTCGGTAATGACCGGCGATTTGCCCAGCGGATGAACCGCGCGCAGCGTCTCGGGCGCCAGCATCGTTTGGGGATCGCGCTCATAGCGCTCGACCTTGTAGTCGATGCCGAGTTCTTCGAGCATCCAAAGCACACGCTGGGATCGCGAATTGTTCAAGTGATGGATGGTCAGCATGATATCCGGCAAAAAGGAAAGGAATTGAACGTGATCGCGCAGCCACCGCTTCGCAATGCGACCCTTATGTTTCCACTGGAAACACGGAGGAATGTATGAGAACATGTGACCATTGTCAACATAGATGCCCTCTACGGAATGCACACCTCGGCAAACTCCTTCGAAAAACACACCTATCACCATGGCGATCTCAAGCGTGCACTGCGCGCAACGGCCAGCACGCTGATGGAAGAAAGAGGTGTCCACGCCGTGAGCCTGCGGGAAATCGCGCAAGCGGCGGGCGTCAGCCATACGGCCGTCTACCGCCATTACGCCGACAAGGAAGCGCTATTGGCCGATCTCGCGGAATCGGGCTTTCGCGAGTTGCACGAAACGATGCAACGCGCCGTGCGCGCCGCAAAGAGCGGTCCCGTTCGGCAATTGCAGGCGATCGGCTTGGCGTACGTGCGGTACGGCGTGCGGCAACCCCACGTGCTGCAGTTGATGTTCGGCGGCATCATCGCCGACCGGCAGTCCTATCCCTCACTCATCGAAGCAGGCGACGCGTTGGCGCGGGTGCTAGCCGACGTCGTCAAGGCCGGACAAAGCGCGGGCGTGTTCCGATCGACAAAGACGGAGGACCTGACATTGACGGCGTGGTCGCTCGTTCACGGCTTGACCCTACTGATCTGCGGCGGGCAAGTGCGTGGCGCGCAACAACCGGCGTTGGTCGAACGCGCCGCGCGGCGAAGTGTCGCCCTGCTCATCGAAGGCCTGATGCGCACGGAGCGATGATTCCGTCATCCGTTTTCTTTCGCGCAGGCCGCAGCAGCCCGTCGGGACACGCCATGCACGCTTCGCGCGCGGGCATCGGGCATCCCATCGCTTAACTGCCTAACCGCCTAAGAGACGTTTAGGCAGTGCTTCAGTCGTGCTCAAGCGCTCAATTGAAAGCAAATTGAAATAATCACACTAAACGTCTAATGCGAACGGTTCGCATTAGTATTTGCATTTCCACTTTTACTAAGTACAATTCGTTCCCAATCCGCGTAACGCTGCGTGACACGGTCATGCCACCGCGCCACCTAGCATTACGTAACGCATACAAGCACCCCGCGATTGTGCGCACGTCGACATTTCTGCCTTGTGCCGCGAAGCAGACTGCGCCATCGTGCCGACAACAAGAGGAGTTTCGATGAGGTTCAGACCAGCCGCTCGCCGCGCCATGCGCAAGAACGCTCAACCGTTGGCGCGTTACGCCGCTCTGGCCTGGACCGCTTTCGCATCGTGCGCCGCCGTTGCCGCGGGTTCGCCCGACGCATTGCCGCAAGCTCCCGAGCAGGACCTCAGCATCCAAGCGCAGCCGACCACTCAATGGACAGGCCTCGCCACGCGCCAAAATCTGCTCGGCGATATCGGCGGCTTGCGTCCCTGGCTCGGCAAATACGGCATCACGTTCAACATGACCGAGACCAGTGAGTACCTCGACAATCTGCGCGGTGGTCTCGCAACCGGCGGCACGTACGACGGGTTGACCACGATGACGCTCAGCGTCGATACGCAAAAAGCGATCGGCCTGCCCGGCGGCACCTTCAACGTCAGCGCACTGCAAATTCACGGCCGCAATCTGAGCCAATACAACCTCGGCACGCTGAACACGGCAAGCGGCATCGAAGCCGACGATACGACGCGCCTGTGGGAACTCTGGTATCAGCAATCGATACTCGACGGCCATGTCGACTTCAAGGTCGGGCAGCAAAGTCTCGACCAGGAATTCATGGTCAGCACGTACGCGAACACGTTCGTCAATACGATGTTCGGTTGGGCCGGCCTGCCCTCGTACGACATGCCGTCGGGCGGCCCCGCCTATCCGCTGTCCGCGCTCGGCGTGCGCGTGCGCGCACAGCTCTCGCCGTCGATCACCGCGCTCGCGGGCGTGTTCGACGGCAATCCGGCACCGGGCACGGGCGATCCGCAGAAGCTCAACGGCAGCGGCACGAACTTCAATCTGCACAACGGCGCGCTCTATATCGGCGAGTTGCAATACGCCATCAATCAGCCGAACGAAGGCGCGATGGATTACGGCACCGGCAAGCCGAGCGGCGGCCTGCCCGGCACCTATAGGCTCGGCCTCTGGTACAACAACGAGCGCTTCGCCGATCAGCGTATCGACAACACGGGACTCTCGCTGGCAAGCCCGCTCTCGAGCGGCGTCGCCGCGCAGCATCAAGGCGATTACAGCTTCTACGCCGTCGCCGATCAAATGATATGGCGCCCCAATCCCGACGAGCCGCGCAGCATCGGCGTATTCGCTCGCTTGATGGGCGCGCCGGGCGACCGCAATCTCGTCAGCGTCAGCGCGAATTTGGGCGTCGTCATGAAGGCGCCGTTCAAGGGGCGCGACAACGACAGCGTCGGCTTAGGCCTCGCCTACGTCAAGGTCGGCAGCCATGCGGCCGGCCTCGACGCCGATAGCGGCAATGTCGTGCGCGGCAGCGAAACGGCGCTCGAAGCCACTTACCAATATCAAGTCACGCCGTGGTGGGTACTGCAAGGCGACGCGCAATACACGTTCAACGCCGGCGCCGGCCAAAACCCCAGCGATCCGACGCAAACGCTGCGCAATACGTTCGTCGTCGGCATGCGCACCACGATCACCTTCTAACCTTCGACGGGGCATTTTCATGAAATCCATCGCCATTGCCCGAGCCGCCGCCGTCGCGGCTGTCCTCGCCGTCGTATCGAACGCATCGCATGCCGAACCGCGAGGCTTCCTCGAAACGATCAAGCACGACAAGACACTCATCAACACCGTACCCGACAACGGCGATCAAAACCCGTATGCGATCGCGGTCGCGCCCGTCTCGGCCGGGACGGTCAAGGCGGGTGACGTGCTCGTCGACAACTTCAACAACTCGACGAATCTGCAAGGCACGGGCAGCACGATCGTCGATTTCCACCCCGATACGAAGCAGATGTCGGTGTTCGCGACGGTACCGCGTGACTTGAAGGCGTGTCCGGGCGGCATCGGCCTGTCGACCGCGATGACGATGCTCAAGTCGGGCTGGGTGATCGTGGGCAGCACGCCCAGTAACGACGGCACGACCACGACGAAAGGCGCCGGATGCCTGATCGTGCTCGACAGCAACGGCAAGGTCGTCTCGACGATCACCGGCGAGAACATCAACGATCCGTGGGGCAACATGGCCGTCGTCGACAACGGCGCTACGGCAACGCTGTTCGTGAGCAACGCGGGCTTTGGCGTCGGCGGTCCGAACGCCGGCCCCGACGGCGAAGTGCCCGTATTCAAGCAATCGACGGTCTTGCGTCTCGATCTCGAGATTGCGCCGGGCAAGGCACCCGTCGTCAAGAAGCAAACGGTCGTCGCCGGCGGATTCGGTGCGCAAGCGGACAAAGGCGTGTTCCTGATTGGGCCGACGGGGCTCGCGCTGTCGGCGGACCAGAAGCAACTGTATGTCTCGGACGCGATCGGCAATCGAATCACCGTTGTCGACGATCCGCTCACGCGTGATACGAGCGCGGGCGTGGGCCGCCAACTGACCGCGGACGGCTTGCTCCATCGCCCGCTCGCGATGGTGACGGCACCGAACGGCCATCTGCTCGTCACGAATGCGCTGAACGGGCAAGTCGTCGAGATCGATCCGGCCAGCGCCAAGCAACTCTACGCGCGCTGGATCGATGCGGACAAGGCTCAATCGCCGCCGGGCAGCGGCGACTTGTTCGGTATCGCAATGACCCCGCAGGGCGACGGCTTCTATTACGTTCAAGACGACGTCAACACCCTCGTACTGGCGAAGTGACATGGCACACGACGACGATACTCCCCCCAAGCACGCCGCACGGCGCGCCTTCCTGAAGGCGGGCGCGGCTACGGCCGCGGTCGGCGCACTCGGCGCCGGCACGGCGGCGCGCGCCGCCACGACCGCGGCGCGCACCCAGCAGGCCGACGCACCCGATCCGATGACGGCCGTCGAGCCGTTCTTCGGCGAGCATCAAGGCGGCATCGTTACGCCGCAGCAAAGCCACAGCTATGCCGCGGCGTTCGATCTGACGACCGACAAACGCGCCGACGTCATCAACCTGCTGCGCGAATGGACCGATGCGGCCGCTCGTTTGACCCGCGGCGAACCGGCGCGTCCGGCGCAGGCGAATGACGATAAGCCGCCCACCGATTCGGGCGAAGCGCTCGACCTCGGCCCGGCCGGTCTGACGATCACGTTCGGCTTCGGGCCGGGCCTCTTTACGCACGAAGGCAAAGACCGTTACGGTCTGGCCGCGCGGCGCCCGCCCGCGCTCATCGATCTGCCGCACTTCAACGGCGATCAACTGTTGCCCGCGAAATCGGGCGGCGATCTGTTCGTGCAAGCCTGTGCCAATGATCCGCAAGTGGCCTTCCATGCGGTACGCCAGCTCGCGCGCATGGGGTATGGCGCGGTGCAAATGCGTTGGGGCCAAGCCGGGTTCCAGTCGGGCGCCCGCGGCAAGACCACGCGCAACTTGATGGGCTTCAAGGACGGCACGAACAACCCCTCGAGCTCGGACCCCGCATTGATGGCGCAGTTCGTCTGGGCCGGCGCGGACGGTCCCGCTTGGATGCAAGGCGGCACGTATTCGGTCGTTCGGCGCATCCGCATCACGCTCGAGCACTGGGATCAAATGCCGCTCGGTTTCCAAGAGCAAGTCGTCGGGCGCCAGAAGCTCAGCGGCGCGCCGATCGGCAAGCAAAACGAATTCGACCCGGTCGATCTCGCCGCCACCGACAAGGACGGCAACCCGGTCATTCCCGACAATTCGCACGTGCGTTTGTCAAACCCGGGCAGCCACGACGGCATGCGGCTTCTGCGTCGCGCCTATTCCTACAACGACAGCACGAATTTCTACATCGAGCGCTGGCCGCCGTGGCGCCAAGAAACCGAGTACGATGCGGGCCTGCTTTTCATTGCGCATCAGAGCGACCCGCGTACGGCCTTCGTTCCGATCAACGAGAAACTCTCGAAGTTCGACATGATGAACCAGTTCACGACGCACGTCGGGAGCGCGATCTTCGCGTGCCCGCCTGGCGTGAAGCAAGGCTCGTTCATCGGCGCCGGCCTATTCGAGGCTTGAACACCTCGAACAATATGAGCACAATCGCGGCGTCGGACAAGCGCCGCGATCGAAACCTTACGTCCATGAAAGAACCGAATATGAAGCAATCCCGATTTGGCAAACGCGTGCATACGATCGTCGCCTCGCTCGCACTCGCGGTGCTCGGCAGCGCATCCTCGTTCGCCCAAGCCGAGTCCATCACGCTCTACAACGCGCAGCACGAACAATTGGTCGCGCAACTCGCCAAGGATTTCACGAAAGAAACGGGCATTACGGTCCGCGTCCGAAGCGGCGAAGGCCCCGCGCTTGCGGCACAGCTCGTTGCCGAAGGTTCGGCGACGCCGGCCGACGTCTACTTCACCGAGAACTCGCCCGAGCTGATGCTCCTCCAAGAAAAAGGCCTGCTCGGCACGGTCGACTCGAAGACGCTGGCGACGGTCCCCGCCCGCTTCAATTCGCCGAGCGGCAATTGGGTCGGCGTATTCGCGCGCGAAAACGTATTGGCGTACAACACGGCCATGATGACGCCGGCGCAGCTCCCCGCTTCGCTGATCGACCTCGCCGGGCCGCAGTGGAAAGGTAAGGTCGGCATCGCGCCGAGCGATTCGGATTTCCTCCCGCTCGTCAGCGGCGTGCTGGCGCTCAAGGGCCACGACCAAACGCTGGCATGGCTCAAGGGTTTGAAAGACAACTCGCAGATCTTCGACGACGACGAAGGCGTAGTTGCCGCCGTCAATCGCGGCGCGGTCGCGACCGGTATCATCAACAACTATTACTGGGATCGCTTGTATACCGAACTCGGTAAGGACAAGATGCGCAGCGCGCTCTACCACTTCGGCCACGGCGACATCGGCGCGCTCGTCAACGTGTCGGGTGCGGCCGTGCTCAAGAACGCGCACAACCCTAGCGGCGCTCAGCGCTTCCTCACCTACCTCGTCAGCGCGCATGCGCAGCAGTTGATGGCGCAAGGTCACATCGGCTACGAATATCCGCTGCGCGCAGGCGTTGCGCCCGATCCGATGGTCAAACCTTTCAACGAATTGCAGCCGCCCGCTCTGACCGTCGAGCAACTCGGCGACGATAGCCAGGCCGCGAAGCTGTTGCGAGAAGCAGGCTTGCTGTAAATGACCGCAGCGGTAGTGCGAGCACCCAAGCAGAAAACACAGCCGACGGGACGCGAGCGCCCGCGTCCTCCACGCGCGCTATCGATCGCGGCAATGCTCGCGGCGCTGCTCGTACTGTTGCCTATCGCATTCACGGCTTGGCGTGCCGCGACGTTCGGGCTTAGCGACGCGATCGATCTGCTGTTTCGTCCGCTCGTCGGCGAATTGTTCGCGAATACGGTGCTGATCACCGTCTCGGCGACAGCCGCTTCCGCCGTCATCGGCACCGCCGCAGCATGGTTCGTCGAACGCACGATGTTGCCCGGGCGCCGGCTTTGGGCTGGGCTGATGGTGGCCCCGCTCGCCATGCCGCCGTTCATCGCGAGCTACGCGTGGGTATCGCTGAGCCTCGACCTGCAAGATTTCGCGGGTGCACTGCTCGTCATCACGTCCACTTATTTCCCGCTTGTCTACTTACCGGTAGCGGCTGCGTTGCGCGGCATGGACCCGGCGCTCGAGGAAACGGCGCGCTCGCTCGGTTGCGGCCGCCGCGCAATTTTCCTGCGCGTGATCTTGCCGCAACTTCGCCCGGCATTGTTCGGCGGCATGCTGCTCGTCGCGCTCGGCGTCATGTCCGAGTTCGGCGCGTTTTCGCTGCTGCGCTTTCGGACGTTTACCACTGAGATCTTCGCCGAGTACCGCACGAGCTTCGACGGCGGCGGGGCATCGATGTTCGCATGCGTGTTGATCGTCGTCGGCCTGGCATGCATCGCGTTCGAGCACCGCGTCCGCGGCCGCGCGCGTTATGCCCGCGTCGATCGCGGCACGCGCCGAACGGCCTCGCGCTATGTCCTCGGCCATTGGCGCTGGCCCGTCGTCGTATGCTTCGCACTCCTAAGCATCGTCACGCTCGGCGTACCGCTCGGCACCATCGCTTATTGGTTGACGCAGCACGGGGCCGCGGCCATCACGCCCTCGGAAGTCTCGGCCGCGTCTCTACTGGACGCGGCGAAAGCATCCGTCAGCTTGGGCCTGAACGCCGCGCTCGTAACAACCGCTCTCGCCTTACCGCTCGCGTTTTTACTCGTTCGCTATCCCGGACGGTTCGCCATGTGGCTCGAGCGCATCGTCTTGCTCGCACAAGGCGTCCCTGGGCTCGTCATTGCACTCGCGCTGGTATCGCTGGCCGTGCATGCTGCCAAGCCGCTTTACCAGACGACCACGCTGCTGATCGCTGCCTACGCGGCGCTCTTTCTGCCGCTCGCGCTCGTCAGCGTGCGCGCGTCGTTGCTCCAGATGTCGCCGAGATTGGAGGAAGCCGCACGCTCGCTAGGGCTCGGTACCGCGCCGATTCTCGGTCGCGTGCTGCTGCCGCTGACACGTGCAGGTTTAGGGGCGGCCGGGACGATGGTGTTCATCTCGGTCGTCACTGAACTCAATGCGACGCTGCTGCTCTCGCCGCTCGATACGCAAACGCTCGCCACGCAAGTATGGAGCGATACCGCCTCGCTCGCCTTTGCCGCCGCGGCGCCCTATGCAGCCCTGCTCGTCGGCATTTCGCTGGGAGCGTCGGCCCTGCTGTTCACTTTTCTGGGCCGCTCCATCGTGGCGCGCGCCGATATCTGACATGCCACGCTTCATTCGGCCGCCGGCCATGACACCCCGATGAGCGACCTAACCATACGCGGCCTGCACAAGGCCTTCGGCGAGCGCGCCGTCTTGCGCGGCGTCGATCTTTCGGTCAAGAACGGCGGCTTGCTCGCATTGCTCGGCCCATCCGGCAGCGGCAAGACGACGTTGCTGCGTACCGTGTGCGGTTTCGAGCGAGCGACCCAAGGGACGATCGCCATCGGCGGACGCCAAGTCGACGGCGAGGGCGTGCATGTCCGTGCAGAAGCACGCCGCATCGGCTACGTGTCGCAAGAAGGCTCGCTGTTTCCGCATCTGTCGGTTGCCGACAACATCGTGTTCGGCCTTTCGCGTCCGCAGCGCCACGCCCGTCACCGTGTCGACGAACTGCTCGAACTCGTCGGCCTGCCCTTGTCTTGCGGCAATCGGCCACCGCACGAGTTGTCCGGCGGGCAGCAGCAGCGCGTTGCGCTCGCGCGTGCGCTGGCCCCGTCGCCATCGCTCGTCATGCTCGATGAACCGTTCTCATCGCTCGATGCCTCGCTGCGCGCGGAAACGCGCCAAGCCGTTGCGGACGCGCTCGTGCATGCGAACGCCACGGCCGTGCTCGTGACGCACGATCAATCGGAAGCGCTGTCGATGGGGCACGAGGTTGCCGTGCTCTGGGATGGGCGCTTGATTCAAACGGCGTCGCCCGACGTCCTGTACCGACGCCCCGTCTCGCGCGAGGTCGCGTCGTTCGTCGGCGAAGCGCTGGTTTTGCCGGGCACCGTCGAGCAAGGTAGCGTCGTATGCGATCTCGGGGTGCTGAAGCTGTCGGCGCCCCATGTCGATGGCCTCGTCGACGTCATGATCCGACCGGAACAAATCCATGTAGCAGTGCACGATGCCGCCGATCGCACGACCGAAGGACAGTGTGATGCTCGCGTCGAAGCGGTGACGTTTTACGGACACGATGCGCGCCTAAGCCTGCGGCTCGAACATCCATCAGCGGCGGGCGGCATCGCCGTTTACGCGCGCGTACCTGGTTATCGCGCGCCTGCTGTCGGCACGCGGGTGCGGTTGTCCGTCGACGGCGAGGTTGTCGCATACCACCGCTGATCGTGTTCCACCGTGGCTTTCGATATGCCCATCGCTCGAGATGCGGTCACCGGCAGTGGTAGACCGGTTCGTTCAGCTAGGCTACCGAAAGCGAACGCATCGGCACTTCTTGCGCCATGACCGCACGCGGCACGTGTCGCATAACGGGAACGACCTCGGACGTCGACCGATACACGCGCCACCAGGCCGCCTTCCCCCTCTCTGGAAGATCGTCGAGCAATAGGGTGCGCTTGCGCAGGATTCGATACGGGTCGTCCATCGCGCCGAGATAGCCGGTCCGGTTGACGAGAGCAACGTAATTGAGGTCGCCGTACTCGAGGTACTCGGAAAATTCGCCCGCCGGCGCCACGCGCCCGTCTCGGGCCACCGTCAACTCCCTCGTGTACGAGAGCCACCAAGTACACGATTCGACCCGCGCCGGCCGTCTCTCGGCCATGATCGACCGGTCGTCCAAGTGACTGACCGCCAGCATTCGAGACTGGCCCTTGTCGTCGACCATTTGCAGCCGGATGCGATCGGCGAAAGCGACGGGATCGCCCCACTTCCGTTTCGCGCCGACCACGGGCAGCACGCGCCATTGGTAATCTCGCTCCGGGTACTTGTCGGGTTCGGCGACTTCGGTCGACAGTTGCAGCGGATGGCGCCGGCCAGCCTTGCGCTGCACGATTCCGAGGAACAAATGCTCGCCGCCCTCGCAGCTCTCGCAGTTCTCGAACACGACCTGATCTCCGTAACGCACGACATCGTCCATGTTTTGCCCCCGGTATTTAGATGAATAAGCGTGTCGAACAAGGTAATCGCACAGCCGTAATGCTGCTCTACCAGTCGATCCATTCCGGCACGCGATCGCATCGAATGCAGCGACATACGCCACTAGACATCGAGTACCGAAACATGGGAATGCAACTTGAAATAGCTTTTTTGCTACTGTTATCTCAGTTTTTCGTACGGCGCGGAGCGCGGCAAACCCTTTGTACTTTTATCCGGGACGGTACCCAGCACTCCGTTCATTGCCCCGTGCCGCAGCGGAGCTGCCACACCCCGGCTCCACCAAACGATCGAAATATGAAACCGAAAATAAATCTAGTAAGTAGCGCATTGCATGTCAAGAAACATAATGAATATTTATGATTCATTGCTTTGCAAAGATCGTTCTACCTTTTCACGTCGCCCAACTCCCGGGCGTAGGCGGCGATCGCGAGAAATTGGGGTCGCGCAGTACGAAAGCGGGCCACATTGCGGCGCTATTTTGATCGCCCCAAAAAGCAACATTGACAATTGTTGTGGTTTATCGCAGGCGCGAGGTTTACTGGGTTTATCGACCCATCGATCAAGATTCATTTAACGCAAAGGGGCACCACCGTTTCAGTTCTCTTGTGATTTTTGATCTGCCTTTCGCTCTTTGCCGAAGCGCCATGTTGCAGCGCATGATGCGATGACCCGCGGCTCGACCGTAGCGATCTCAGCGTTTAGATGGCATGGCGGATGCGGGTCGGCGTCGTGCCCGACCGCGCAGATCGGCGCCGCACCGGGTGGCGGCGCGCGCTTTTTTCGCGAATAATGGCCCAATTGCGATCGCTGGACGAGGGCCGCCATGGACTTCCAACCCGAAGCCATTCGTACCATCGCGTTGGTCGGCCATGCCGGTTGCGGCAAGACCTCGCTGATCGAAGCACTGCTGTACCGAAGCGGCGCTATCCATACCGCCGGCAGCGTCGAGCGCGGGACGACGGTGTGCGATTTCGATCCGCTCGAGCGCAAGTATCGCCACTCGCTGACTTCGGCCATCGCCCACCTCGATTACCGCGACACGCGCGTCTATCTTGTCGATACGCCCGGATATCCCGATTTTTCGGGTCTTTCGCTAAGTGCCCTGTCGGCCGTCGAGACGGTCGCGGTCGTCGTCAATGCCCGAACCGGCATCGAAATGACCACGCGCCGGATGATGGCGTGGGCCAAGGCACGCAAGCTCTGCGTGATCATCGTCGTTAACGGCATCGACGGCGAGAAGGTCGACTTGCCCTCCCTCGTCGAGCAAATCCAGGAAACGTTCGGCAAGACGTGCTTGCCGATCAATCTGCCTGCGCAGCAAGCGCGCGGCGTCGTCGACTGCTTCTTCAATCCGGCCGGCGACGCCGATTTTCTGACGGTCGCGTCAGCTCACGATGCGCTCGTCGATCAAGTCATCGAACTCGACCCCGGCTTGATGGAGCTTTACCTGGAGCAAGGCGAGGCCATCCAACCCGAGCAACTGCATGCGCCGTTCGAGCAAGCGCTGCGCGAAGGACATTTGATTCCGATCTGCTTCACGTCGGCTGCGACAGGTGCGGGCATCCAAGAACTCCTCGACGTATTCGCACGCCTGCTGCCGAATCCACTCGAAGGCAACCCACCGCTTTTCTATCGAGACGTCGACGATCGTCGGGAAACGGTGCAAGCGCAGCCCGTGGCCGACAAGCATGTGCTCGCTCACGTGTTCAAGATCGTGGTCGACCCCTACATCGGCAAGATGGCCCTGTTTCGCATCCACCAGGGCACGGTGCGGCGCGATGGCCAACTCTATATCGGCAGCGCGCGCCAACCGTTTCGCGTGGCGCATTTGATGCTGCTGCAGGGAAAGGACCACGTCGACATCGCCAAGGCAGGCCCCGGCGATATCTGTGCGACGGCTAAAGTCGACGAGATCGGCTACGATGCCGTGCTGCATGATGCGCCCGAAGACGGCAATATCCATCTGGCTCCGCTCGAATTCCCCAATCCGATTTACGCGCTCGCGATCGAGCCCGAGCGGCGCGGCAACGAGCAGCGTCTCTGGGAGATCCTGCAAAAGCTGGCCGCCGAAGATCCTTGCTTGCGCATCGAACACCCGATAGGGACCAACGAAACCGTCGTTCGCGGGCTCGGCGAACTCCATCTTCGGCATATGCTCGAGCGGCTCACCGAACAGTACAAACTCGCGGTCGTCACGCGTCCGCCGAAAATCGCGTATCGCGAAACCATCGGCACGGCCGCCGAAGGGCATTATCGGCACAAGAAGCAAACGGGCGGTGCGGGGCAATTCGGCGAAGTCATGCTGCGCGTCGAACCGTTGCCGCGCGGCGCGGGCTATGAATTCGTCGATGCGGTCAAGGGCGGCGCCGTGCCGGGGCAATTCATGCCCGCCGTCGAAAAAGGCATTCTTCAGGTAATCGAAAGTGGGCCGCTCGCCAGTTTCCCTATGCAGGACGTTCGCGTGACGGTGTATGACGGCAAGCACCACCCCGTCGATTCGAAAGAAGTGGCGTTCGTCGTTGCGGGTCGCAAGGCTTTCATCGATGCGGTACTCAAGGCGCAACCGATCTTGCTCGAGCCGATCGTCGATTTCGAAGTGACGGCGCCCGAAGCGGCGATGGGCGACATCATCGGCGATCTGTCCTCGCGGCGTGCGCAGGTGCAAGGCTCGCGCACGCTCGGCGGACATATGGTGGCCGTGGCGGCGAAGGTGCCGCTATCGGAACTGGCCGAATATCAGTCGCGCCTGAACGCGATGGCCGGCGGCGACGGCAATTACAGCATCGAACTCAGCCACTACGATCCCGTGCCGCCGAATCAGCAAGACAAGCTCGCGGCGCAATACAAACGGCACGAGGAAGGCTAGGAGCGGTGATCGTTCTGTGCATCGCAGCATAGCGATCGATTTGTTCCTCAGACGCAAGACTATTTGTCCATGGTGGGTCTTCGACACGCGAATCCAGGCGCCTACAGTTGCGCCATCGGATCGACGATTCGATCGGCCATCAAGCCGAATCCCTTTGCATCGAGACCCACCATGAACACATCGAAAGTCATTATCGTTACAGGCGCATCGCAAGGCATCGGCGCGGAAACCGTCAAGGCCTTCCTCGCCAATGGTCATCGCGTTGTTGCCAATGCTCGCTCGATCGCGTCGTCGGACGACCCCAATCTCGTCACCGTTGCCGGCGACCTCGGCAACCCCGAGACAGCCAAGCGCATCGTCGAAGCCGCCATCGGCCGCTTCGACCGCATCGATACGCTCGTCAACAACGCCGGCATCTTCATCGCCAAGCCTTTCACTCGATACACGTCTGAAGATTACGCCGCGTTCAACGGCGTCAATCTCAACGGTTTTTTTCATATCACGCAGCGGGCGATCGCGCAGATGGAAAAGCAACGCAGCGGCCACGTCGTGACGATCACGGCGACCCTCGTCGATCAAGCGAACAGCAAGGTGCCGTCCGTACTCGCTTCGTTAACGAAGGGCGGCCTGAACGCTGCGACGAAATCGCTTGCGATCGAATATGCCAAGGCCGGCATTCGCGTCAACGCGGTCGCGCCCGGCATCATCAAATCGCCAATGCATGCGCCTGAAACGCACTCGACGCTCGCCGCGTTCCATCCGCTCGGCCGCATGGGCGAGATGAGCGACATCGTCGGCGCCATTCTCTATCTCGACTCGGCGCCGTTCGTGACGGGAGAAATCTTGCACGTCGACGGCGGCCAAAGCGCCGGTCATTGAACGGAAAACATCATGCCCATCGTCACTATTCAAGTCACGCGAGAAGGCACTGGCCCAGGCGCGGATTCGATCACGGCCGAAGAAAAGGCGCGCCTCATCGAGGGCGTGAGCCACGTGCTGCGCGACGTCCTCGCCAAGCCGCTCGACTCCACGTTCGTCGTGATCGAGGAGGTCGAATTGGAAAACTGGGGCTGGGGCGGACTGCCGGTGCAAGCCTTTCGCAAACAACGCTCGGCCGAACAGACGTGACGCGCTATTTGCGCACTTGCTCGACGAGGAAATCGACGAAGCTGCGCACGCGCGACGACAGATGGCGGCCGTGCGGATAGAGCAGTACGAACGGTCGCGTGCAGCCGCCATGGACAGTCAGCATTTCCTTTAGCGTGCCGTTCGCGAGATCTTGCTCGACGAGAAAGCGATAGGTCTGAAACAGCCCCGCGCCGTGCCGGGCCAGCGTCACGCCGGCGAGCACGTCGCCTGAAGTCGCGTAGGCACTGCTCGGCGCAATCTCGACGATTTCTTTGCCCTGCTTGAACATCCATGGTACGGGCCTGCCGTTGCTCGGCAACTCGAACTGGATGCAGTCGTGGCGAGCGAGATCGTCGAGCGTTTCGAGCTTGCCGGCTCGCCGCAAGTAGTCGGGTGCGGCGACGACGACGAGTTCGGCATCCTCCAACTTTCTCGCGATCAGGTTCGAGTCTCTGGGTGCGCGGCCGCGAATCGCGAGGTCGAAACCTTCCTCGGCGAAATCGATGTTGCGATTGCTCAGATGCGCTTCGATCTTCACCTGCGGATAGCGCGCGCGAAATGTCGCCAACAACGGCAGGATGCGATAGTGCCCATACGGCGTCGGCATGCTGATGCGCAGCACGCCGGCTGGCGTCGTTTGCTGGCCCATCGCCTCGCGCTCCGCCTCGGCCAATTGCGATAGCGCTTGTCTACATTCCTCGAAGTATCGCCGGCCCGCATCGGTCAACTTGATTTGCCGTGTCGTTCTGACGAATAGACGCACGCCGAGCCGCGCCTCCAAGCGTGCGACCGAGCGGCTGACCGCCGCCGGATTGACGCCGGCGGCCGTTGCGGCGATCGTGAAGCTTTCCGATTCGGCCGCGAGGCAGAACAGCTCGATGCTGCCCAGAAGGAGGTCTCCGAATTGACGCTGCATGGCTTTTATCGTTGATCGTGGCGATGACTTCGTGAGTGGCTGTGCGGCTGTGTGCTTCTTTTCAATCGGCAGGCGTCAGCATACGCCGCGTCCGAGCGAGCATGCATCCGATCGCCGAAAGCGTGCGTATTGTCAGGTAACCGCACGGCGGTCGAATCCAACCTCGAAGGAACCTGACATGCGTAAATCGACTCGACATCTAGGCGTTTTCGCCGTTTTGGTCCTCGTTGCCGCGGCCGCGGCTTCCGTGGTCAGCAAAGCGAACGGCGTCGGCGCTCCGGCCGCCATGCAAGGCACGGCACCGGAATTCACGGGCATCGATCATTGGCTGAACAGCCCCCCGCTGACGATGCAAAGCTTGCGCGGCAAGGTCGTGCTCGTCGATTTTTGGACCTACGGCTGCATCAACTGCTTCCATACGCTACCTTACGTGAAGGAATGGGATCAGCGGTATCGAAACAAGGGCTTGACGGTCATCGGCATTCATACGCCGGAAACGCCGGACGAGCACAGTACCGCGAATCTAAAGGATGCGATCCAACGCTACGGCATTCGCTACCCGGTGGCTCAGGACAACGACTATGCGACGTGGAATGCCTACGGCAATCAGTATTGGCCGGCGTTTTATCTGATCGATAAGAAAGGGCACATCGTCTACACGCACGTCGGCGAAGGGCAATACCGGGAGACCGAAGCGTGGATCGAAAAGCTCTTGGCGGAGAAGGATTGAGGATGGGTAAGACAACTGTCGCTATTTGCCGTCATTTGTCATGACTTAAGGCGCCGCCCCGAACGAATCAACGCGACGGCACCCCACAGCATGAGCGCGCAGATCGCAGCCGGAATCGTCACCAAGCCGGCCCAGCCGGCCACGAACATCGTCGACAGCAGGTTGCCGAAATCGTGCCCGTGAACGACGCACGGATAGATGCCAGCCTCATCGAGCCGGCATTGGTTCGCACTGGCGACGACCTCGGCGATCGAAACCGAAATGAAAGGCGCGGCGCCGATCAAAAGAATCGACGATAAGACGAAGAGTCGGCGTTTGCCTGGGGTCATGGCTCAATGCGTAAGCGTTCCGTATCACGCTCGCCGCATGGGCGAATCGAGCGCGGCCGTCTATCACTGCCGCGCTCGATGTTAATACAATTGGCTTCGCCACTCTCAAACTAGGTTCGTCGGTGCGCCTTCGACGAATCGTTCGATGTTATCGACCAATTGATCGGCCAGCGCCTGTTGCGCCTCGTCCGACGCCCACGCGACATGGGGCGTCAAGATCACGTTGCCGCGCGACGCCGCACGCATGAGCGGGCTGGTTACCGACGGCGGCTCGCCATCGGCAACGTCGAACCCCGCGCCGCTGATGAGCCCCTCGTCGAGCGCCGTGACGAGATCGGCTTCGTTGACCAAACCGCCCCGCCCCGTGTTGATGATCAACGGCCGCCGCTTCATCGCGCGAAACTCGGGCAGCGCCAGCATGTTGCGCGTGGTTTCCGTGAGCGGGCTATGCAGCGTGACGATGTCGCTCGTCGCAAGGAATTCGTCCCACGGCGTATAGAGTCTGCCCTGCCCTTCCCGCCCCTTGTGCGCGGCGAACATCGGCAACATTCCGAACGCCTTCGCGATTTCCGCCACGCGTTGCCCGAGCACGCCTTCGCCGATGATCCCGAGACGAGCGCCCGCAAGATCGCGGATCGCATGGTTGAAAAAGCAAAACTGCCCGGACTTCTGCCACTCGCCCGCCAGCACGTCGTCGCGATAGGCGACGAGATTGCGGCGCAGGGCGAGCATGAGCGCGAATGTATGCTCGGGAACAGTGTTGACGGCATAGCCGCGGATATTGCTCACGACGACGCCGAGCCGCCGGCACGCGGCTTTGTCCACGCAATCCGTGCCCGTCGCCGCGACTGCAACGAACATCAGATCCGGCAACGCGCTCAATACCTCGCCCGGCAACGCAACCTTGTTGGTGATGACGATCGTGGCGCCCGCCAGCCGCTCGGCTACCTCGTTTGCAGCGGTGCGGTCATATTCGATCAATTCGTGCGCAAAGGACGGCGAGCGCAGATGGATATGCGGTGCCAGCGTGGCCCGGTCGAGAAAGACGATCTTGTGCATGTGCTAATAACTACTTAGTTATCCTAAATTAATGAGGCGAATCGCTTCCGCTGCAACGTGCTTGGCCGTGATGCCGAAATGTTCGTAGAGCGCATCGGCGGGCCCCGACGCGCCGAATCCGGTCATTCCGACGAAACCGCCGCGTTCGCCGAGATAGCGATCCCAACCGAATCGAACCGCGGCCTCGACGGCTACGCGAACGGTGCCCGGACCGAGTACGGACGCGCGATAAGCCGCGTCTTGCAGATCGAATTGCTCCCAACACGGCATCGAGACGACTGCCGTCGCGATCCCCGCAGCCTGCAATTGCAGCCGTGCATCGAGCGCGACGACGACCTCCGAACCGCTGGCCAGCAGCGTGACGCGGCGCGGTCCGCCTTCGGCCTGCGCGAGTACGTAAGCGCCCTTGCGGCTGAGATTCTGCGGCACATGCTCGCGTCGAACGGGACGTAGCGACTGACGCGCGAATACCAACGTGCTCGGCCCCGTGCGATGCTCGAGCGCGACCTCCCAGCATTCGGCAGCTTCGACCGCATCCGCCGGGCGCATCACGAGCATGTTCGGCATCGCGCGCAGCGACGCCAGGATTTCCACCGGTTGATGCGTCGGGCCGTTCTTGCCCACGCCGATCGAGTCGTGACTGAACACGAATTTCACGGGCAAACCCATGAGCGCGGCCATGCGCATCGCCGGACGCTCATAGTCCGAGAACGCGAGATACGTCACCGCCAGCGGAATGACGCCGCCGTGCGCGGCCATGCCGTTGGCCATCGAGCCCATCAGATGTTCGCGCACGCCGCAGTGCACGTAGGCCCCGGCGCGATCTTGCGCCGTGAACGCCTGCAATTGACGCTTGTGTCCCGTCGGCGCTTCGAGATCGGCGCAGCTCACGACGCGCTCGGGCAAGCACGATGCGAGCAAGTCGTTGATGTCGGCTGAAATCATGATGCCCGGCGCAGCTTCATCGCATTCGATCGCGCGGCGGCGATAGGTGTCGAGTACCTGGTGCCAGTCGTCGGGCAATGCGCCGGCCATCACGCGCTCGAACTCGGCTCGATCGTTTGCAGGCAACGCTGCAACGCGCGCCTGCCACTGGCGGTATTCGGCTTCGCTTCGTCGCCCCGCCGCACGCCATGCGTCGAGCGTTGCGGATGGTACGTCGAATTCGGCGTGTGGCCATGCGAGCCGCGTTCGGGCATCGTCGGCGTCCGAGGCGAACAAGCGTCCGCTATGCCCGCCGCGCTGGCCTTCGAGGCGCGCGATGCCGCGGCCGATGACCGTCCGGCACGCAATCATCGACGGCCGCGGGTCTTTGCGCGCGAGCGTCAGCGCCGCGGACACCGCCTCGACGTCATGACCGTCGACCTCCTGCACGTGCCAGCCCGCGACGCGAAAGCGCTCGCCCACGTCCTCGCTGATCGACAGCGTTGTGCTGCCGTCATCGGTGATGCGGTTGTCGTCCCAACACAGAATGAGCTTGCCCAGTTGCAAATGACCCGCGAGCGAAATCATTTCCTGACCGACGCCCTCTTGCAGACAACCGTCTCCGACGAACGCGTAGGTGTAGTGATCGACGACCTCGCGGCCGAATTTCGCCGCGAGATAGGCTTCGGCGATCGCCATACCGAGTGCATTCGCGATGCCTTGCCCGAGTGGCCCCGTCGTCACTTCGATGCCCGATGCCCGGTCGTATTCGGGGTGCCCTGCGCAATGCGCACCTAGCTCTCGGAACGATTTGATCTCGTCGAGCCCCACCCGTTCATAGCCGGTCAAGTACAGCAATGCATACAGGAGCATCGAACCGTGGCCGTTCGACAACACGAATCGATCGCGATCGGGCCAAGTGGGATCGCTCGCATTGAATTTCAGATGGCGCGTAAACAGCGCCGTTGCGATTTCGGCCATTCCGAGCGGCACGCCCTGGTGTCCTTCGCCGGCACGCAGTATCGCGTCGATGGCAAGAAACCGGATCGCG
This sequence comes from Trinickia acidisoli, assembly GCF_017315725.1. NCBI lineage: Bacteria > Pseudomonadati > Pseudomonadota > Betaproteobacteria > Burkholderiales > Burkholderiaceae > Trinickia > Trinickia acidisoli. Next base: position 882,391 of record NZ_JAFLRG010000002.1, on the reverse strand, counting down.
TTGGCCAACGGGGGGGTATCCATAGTCGTCATAGCAAAAGCATCCTCCGCGCGGCCCTGTTTCAGGGCCGCTGCCGGCAACGTAAGGGAGAGGGAAAGGAATCGATGCGCGTGCGAAGTCTCGCTCGCATCAACTCAAGAAGCCCGTGGAAATCCAAGGAATCGCCGTGACCGCCGCGAGGCCGACGACGAGCGCGCCGAGATACGGCCAGATCCGCCGCAGGCCCGCATTGGGATCGACGCGCCCAATCGTGCATGCTGCGTAATAGCCCAATCCGAAAGGCGGTGTGAACAAGCCGATGCCCATCGCGAGAATCACGGTAATCGCGTAATGCACCTCATTGATGCCCGCTTGACGCGCGATCGGAAACAACAGCGCCCCGAACAGAACCATCGCGGGAATGCCTTCGAGCACGCTGCCGAGCACGATGAACGCGATGACGGAGATGAACAGGAAGCCCCACGAGCCGCCCGGCATATGCGCCATGGCCTGCGCCAGCGCCTGCGAAAAACTCGCTTGCGTAAGCGCCCACGCCATCGCCGTCGCCGCGCCGATGATCAGCAAGATCGCGCCGGACAGCGATGCCGTCTCGACGAGCATCGGGTAAATGCGCCGCCAATCGAAGTGGCGATAGACGAGCAAGCCGACGACGACCGTATAGGCAATGCCGATCGTCGACACTTCGGTGGCCGTGGCCACGCCGTCGGCCACGGCAAAGCGGATCAACACCGGCAGCACCAGCGCGGGCACGGCTACGATGAACGTTCGCATCACCGTTTTGGCGCTTGCGCGGGGTGTCTTGCCGGCCAAGTCACCGGTGCGCCGTCGCGCGATCGCGCCGAGCGCGACCGCCAGCACCAGGCCCGGCAACAGGCCGCCCGTGAACAATGCCGCGATCGACACGCCGGTCACGGAGCCAATGATGATCAACACGAGCGAAGGCGGAATCGTCTCGGCCATCGCGCCGCAGGCGGCAAGCAGCGATACGAGCTCGCCCTCCGGAATGCCTCGCTTCTTCATTTCGGGGAACAGCACGGGGGCGACGGCAGCCATGTCCGCCGTCTTTGCGCCCGAGATGCCCGATACGAGCACCATCGCGCCGATCAGCACGAACGACAGGCCGCCTTTGACGTGCCCGAGCAACGAAGCGAGGAACGCGACCATCGCGTTCGCCATCCGCGTCATCTCGATCAGTTGCCCGAGTAGCACGAACAGCGGCACGGCCAGCAGCACGAGCGAACTCATGCCTTCATTCATCTGACCGGTGATGACGGCCAGCGGCGTGGTGGTCGTGCCGAGCAGGCATGCCACCGTCGAGAGCCCAAAGCAGAACGCGATCGGCAAGCCACCGAGCACGCCGCAGGCAAGCAGCACCCCGAAGAAGATCACGAGGCTCCAATTGCCGATCGACCAGATCCAATCTCTCGCGAGATAGAGCGCGAGCGCGATCACGGCGAGCGTGCCGAGTGCACCGGCCAATTCGCGCCACCGATGACTCGCGAGCCGCACACCGCAAATGGCCAGCATGAGCACGCTGCCGACCGGCACCGCAGCCACGCGCACGGTGTCGGACAGCCCCATGACCGGCGTTTGCACGACCCACTGATTTTGTGCGTAGTCGATCGATGGCCCAAGCATGATCGCAAGGAACACGCACGGCGCGCCGATGGCGAGCGCTTCAGCGAATGCGCGCCACGCGGGCGGCAGACGATGTGCGATCACCGTCATTCTCATGTGGTCGCCACGACGCAACGCAACGGCGGAGCCGAGCATCGCCAGCCAGAGAAACAAGATCGAAGCCAGTTCGTCGCCCCATACGAGCGCATAGCCGAACACGAAGCGCGAGATGACGCCGGCGAGCAGCACGACCACCTCGGCCAGCACGACGAGCGCCGCCGGCAATTCGACGATCCAGCCGAGCACCGTGTCGCATCGCAATTGCCATACGGGCGGACGATGCTCGCCGAAAGACAGTACGCCGGTCATGCCAATGCTCCGGTTGTGTTTTGCAGCAGCGCCCATGCTTGGTCGCCGAACTTCGCGCGCCAATCCTTGTAGAAGCTCGTCTTGCGCAATTGAGCGCGAAACGCCTGCTTATCCACGTCGAGTACCTGCAAGCCCTTCGCCGAAAGACTTTGCGCGAGCGAGTCGTTCAAGCTCGCGATGTCGGCCCGCTCCTCCAGCGCGGCACGGTCGAACTCGTGCTGCACGATCGTTTGGAGGTCCGGCGGCAAGCGCTTGAACGAGGCCGGATTGCCGAGAATCCAATAGCTGTCCCACACATGGCTCGTCAGGCTCACGTATTTCTGCACTTCATAGAGCTTGGCCGTGGCGATGATCGGCAGTGGGTTTTCCTGGCCGTCGACGAGATGCGTTTGCAGCGCCGAATAGAGTTCGTTGAAATTGATCGGAGTCGGCCCCGCTTGCAGCGCGCGGAACAGCGAGATCATCATCGGCGCGACGGGCACGCGGATTTTGAAGCCGCGCAGATCGTCAGGAGTCCGAATCGGTTTCGACGACGACGTGATCTGCCGAAAGCCGTTGTCCCACGGCCGCGAGATCGTCAACATCCCCACCTTTTCGATCTGGCCGCGAATGTACTTGCCGAGGTCGCCGTCCATCGCCTTCCAGACGTGATCGTAATCCGGGAAGGCGAAGCCCGTGTTCGCGATCCCGGCCGCGGGCACGAGCGTCGACATGACGGAGGCCGCCATGTTGATGAAATCGACGCCGCCATTGCGGATCTGCGACAACAGATCCGTATCGGAGCCGAGCTGGTTGCTCGGGAAAACGCGTATTTCGAGCCGCCCGCCCGATGCCTTCAAGATGCGATCGGCCGCCTGCTTGGCGCGCACGTTGACCGGGTGGGTCGGATCTTGTCCCGTTGCCAGCTTGTACGAAAACTGCGGCGCCGCCGATGCCTTACGCGCCACGCCCAAGAGCGGCACCGCGGCCGACAGCGCCGCCCCCGCTTTCAGAAACGCGCGGCGGTCCATCCCGTTCTTCGTGTTCGAATCCGTCGTCATGATCTGCTCCTCCAACATGGTGTGGGTCGTTTTTTAGTTTTCGTCGAGAGTCGGCGCACAGTCGAGCGCGCCGATTTGCTGCCGGGAATACGCGCGCTCAGCCGTGAATCAGCATGCCGCCGTTGACATCGATCACCGCGCCGGTGATATACGAGGATAGCTCCGACGCGAGGAACAAAAACGCGCCCGCGACGTCGTCGGCCACGCCGAGCCGGTTCAGCGGAATGCCGGCGAGAATCTCGACGCGCTTTTCCTCGCTGATCTTGCCCGCATTGATGTCGGTTTGGATCAATCCCGGCGTGACGCAATTGACGCGAATACCGTCGTTACCGAACTCGCGCGCCATCGCTTTGGCCAAGCCCAGCACACCGGCTTTCGCGGCCGAGTAATGCGGGCCGCCCAGAATACCGCCGCCGCGCTGCGCCGACACCGATGACATGCAGGCAATCGAGCCCGAGCGCTGCTTTTTCATCTGGGGGATGACGGCCTGCGAGAGGTAAAGCACGCCGCGCAGATTGACGTCGAGGATGCGGTCCCAGCCGGCGGCATCGATATCGAGCAGTTTGGCCGGCTGCGTGATGCCCGCGTTGTTCACGAGGATGTCGATCCGGTCGAACTCGCCGACGATGCGCTCGACGGCCACCTGACACGCGTCGCGATCCGTGACGTCGCAGGCATAGCCGCGATGCGCTTCGCCGAGCGAGGCCGCAGCCTCGGACGCGTCGGCCTTGTTCAGGTCGAGGATGGCGACGCGGGCACCGTGCCGTGCGAACATGCGCGCGGTGGCCAGACCGATGCCGCGCGGCGATGCCGCACCCGAAATAACGGCGACTTTGCCTTCGAGCAGACGTGCTTCAGACATGTAGTTCTCCTAACTAATTGGCGATTGAATGGATTGAATGCGCCGACGCATCGAGTCGGTTTCAGCGAAGCCAAACCTTGATCGTGTCGGCAATTGCCGTGGTCGAGATGCGATAGCGGTCGTGCAGCGTGGGTAGCGCGCCCGCGTCGAGAAAGGCGTCGGGCAGGCCGATCTGTCGGAACGGCGGCGTCACGCCGTTGGCGAGCAGCAGCGTAGCGACCGCTTCGCCCAGGCCGCCGATCACGGTATGGTTTTCGGCGACGACGACGAGACGCCCGCTGCGCTTGGCCTCGCGCAGAATCGCGACCGTATCGAGCGGCTTGATCGTCGGCACATGCAATACACCCACCCCGATTCGATCGAACTCGAGCGCTTTGGCAACTTCGAGCGCACGCATGGTCATGATTCCCGACGAGACGATGAGCACGTCCGCTCCATCGCGCAGCATCTTCGCCTTGCCGATTTCGAAGCGGTAGTCGTACTCGTCGAGCACGACGGGCACGTTGCCGCGCAAGAGCCGCGCATACACGGGGCCTCGATGGTCCGCCATCGCCGGCACCATCTGCTCGATGTCGATTGCATCGCACGGATCGATCACGGTGAGGTTCGGCATCGCACGGAACAGCGCCAAATCCTCGGCGGCTTGATGGCTGGGCCCATACCCCGTCGTCAAGCCCGGCAAGGCGCAGGCGATTTTGACGTCGAGGTTGTCCTCGGCAATGGCCTGATGAATGAAATCGTAGGCACGGCGCGCCGCGAACACCGCATAGGTCGTCACGAACGGCAACGCGCCCTCGTGCGCCATGCCGGCAGCCGCGCCGAACAGCAATTGCTCGGCCATGCCCATTTGGTAGAACCGCTCGGGGTATGCCTTCGCAAAAATGTGCAAGTCCGTGTACTTGCCGAGATCGGCGGTCATGCCCACCACGTTGCCGCGTTCTCGCGCCAGTTCGACGAGCGCATGCCCGAACGGCGCCGAACGTGTCTTTTGCCCTTCGCCCGCAATCGAGGCGATCATCGCGGACGTCTTCATCCGCGGTTTCGACGCAGTTGTGCTCATGCGGGCCTCCCGGCGTCGAGCGCCGCCAATGCCAGTTGCCACTCGTGGGGTTCGACGCGAATGAAGTGATTCTTCTCGCGTGCCTCGAGGAACGGCACGCCGCTCCCCATCTTCGTATCGCAAACGATCATTCGGGGACGTTGTCCGGCATGGGCGCGCGCCGCATCGAACGCATCGATGACGGCGGCCAGATCGTTGCCGTTCACGCGCTGCACGTACCAGCCGAATGCTTCGAGCTTGTCGACGAGCGGCTCGAACGCCATGATTTGGCTCGAGGGCCCGTCCGCCTGCTGATTGTTCACGTCGACGATGCCGATCAAATTGTCGAGCTTCCAATGCGCCGCCGACATGATCGCTTCCCATACAGATCCCTCATCGAGTTCGCCGTCTGAAAACAGCGTATAGACGAGTGAGCCGGAACCCTTGCGCTTGAGCCCGAGGCAGCGGCCGACCGCAATCGCGAGGCCTTGCCCGAGCGAGCCGCCCGACATCTCCATGCCCGGTGTGTAGCTCGCCATCCCCGACATCGGCAGGCGGCTGTCGTCGCTGCCATAGGTTTCCAATTCCGCTTCGGGAATGATGCCGGCCTCGATCAGGGCGGCATAGAGCGCGATGGCGTAGTGGCCGTTGGAAAGCAGAAAGCGATCGCGCTCCTCCCATTCCGGATCTTCGGGCTTGAGCCTCAGCGCGTCGCAGTATGCGACCGCCAGGACGTCCGCAATATCGAGTGCCTGCGCGATGTAGCCTTGCCCCTGCACCTCGCCCATCCGCACTGCGTTGCGCCGGATGCGGTACGCGCACTGTGCGAGATAAGCGTGACGTCCGCTGTCGCTCCTAGTCACTATGTCCTCCTTTGGCGGTCCGCGCATCTCATGCGCGGGCGCTTTCGATTGCCGAATGCGAGCGGCAACGTGCCTGTGCTCGCTTTGCACTGGTGGTCTTGCGAGCCCTTTCGCCGCAGTCATCGCCAGTGAAGAAAGCGTAACGGCTTGAATTGCTGCGCTCAAACGAATTACGATGCCCCTATCGTTGAATTCAATTCATGTTGACGCTGCAATGCACAATCGCATCACGCTCAAGTCGATCCAGGCATTCGAGGCCGCGGCGCGCCTCTCGTCGTTTGCGCTTGCGGCCGAAGAACTCTTCGTGACGCCGTCGGCGGTCAGTCATCAGATCAAGCTTCTCGAGGAGCAGTTGAACATCAAACTGTTCCATCGCGTGCACCGCGCGGCAATCCTGACCGACTCGGGCCGGCAATATGCAGAAGAAATCACGGCGGCATTCACGCGGATCGAACATGCGACGCGCGAGATCGGCCGCGTGGAGAAAAGCGACATCCTCACGATCCACTGCACGCCGAGCTTCGCCACGCAATGGCTGATGCCGCGCCTGGCTCGCTTCAGTTCATTGCACCCGGACATCGACGTGCGGCTCAACGCCTCCACGGGCGCGGTGGACCTCGTCTCCGAGAGCGTCGACGTCGATATCCGATATGGCGCGCGCAAGCTGCAGCCGCCCGGTACGATGGTGCTCGAACTGCCGCCGGAAACCGTCGTGCCCTTGTGCGCTCCCGCGCTTGCGCAGGGCCCGCATCCGATCGCGCGTGTCGCCGATTTGCGCGAGCACGCACTCATTCACAGCGAAGGCTGTTTGGTCGGTTGGCGCGATTGGATGCGGCTGCATCGCAAGATCCCGCTCGATATCACGCGCGGCCCGCGCTTCGATCGCTCATTCATGTCGATCAGCGCTGCCGTCGACGGCTTAGGGGTGTGTCTCGAGAGTTTGTTGCTCGCGCAACGAGAGCTCGAATCGGGGCGACTCGTGGCGCCGCTCGGCTTGGAAGGATTGAAGGTGCAAGGCTATACGTTGAACTTACTCAAATCGCGCGCCGATTTGCCGAAGTTGCGCAGCTTTCAGGATTGGCTGTTCGTCGAGTTGGAGAAGTAACGAGGGGATGCGCCGATATGCCTTGCCACATAACGCTTCAAGGATTGTTCAGGCTCGACCATCGAGCAGACGTCCCAGCTTTTTGGCGCCGGCCCTGATCGAAGCATTATCGAGTGCGGAAAATCCAAGCATCCAGCCCTGCCGAGCAGAATCACCGATATATAAGGGCGAAAGGCAGGCAAGCTCGAGTCCTGCTTTTTTCGCATCGCGTGCCACGTTCAAGTCCGACGGCACGTCCGCGCAGACGGTAACTTGCAAGCCGGCTCGTTCCGGCGAAGTTCTCCATACTCGCGGAACATGTTCGGCCAACGACTCGAGAAGACAGTCGCATCGACTCGTGTAGAGCCGGCGCATTTGCCGTATATGCGCCGTGAAGTGTCCCTCCGCAATGAACTCCGCCGCGATTGCCTGAGAAAGGTACGGCGGGTGCCCATCTTGCGTCGTTCTTGCCGTGACGAAAGAGGCAACCAGGCCTGGCGGGAGAACCATGTAGCCTATACGCAGCGACGGAAACATCGACTTCGAGAAAGTACCGACGTAGATGACGCGTCCCCGCTTGTCGAGCCCCTGTAGCGACGGCAATGCCTGTGCGTCGTAGCGAAACTCACTGTCGTAGTCATCCTCCACGATCCATGTGTTCTGGAGAAATGCATCGGTCACGATCTGCATCCGTCTTTCCATCGACAAGATAGCGCCGGTCGGATATTGATGGCCCGGGGTTAGATAAGCAATCTTCGGTGCGGGACGTTCCGAGGCAGGCGGCACGCATATCCCTTTCTCATCGACCGGAATGCCAACCACGGCTGCCCCCGCACTGACGAGCGCGGTGTATGCGCCCGTATAACAAGGATCCTCGACCCAAACAGGGTCTCCCGGGTCGATCAAAAGCGTAAAGATCAACGTCAGGGCCTGCTGAGAACTCGTCGTGACAACGATCTGCTCCGGACTGCATTGAACGTTGCGGTACTGAAACAGATAGCTTGAAATCGCAGATCTCAGTTCCGGCAAACCCTGAGGATCGCCATAACCCATCGCAATCATGGGATCGGATCTCAGTTTCCTCGCCGCGATCCTGCGCCAGATTTCATGAGGAAAAGCCGGTAAGTCGGGAAAACCCGCTGTGAATGCATGAGCGACTCTCGCATCCACGCAGCCTCCTGTCGCAACCAATTCGCTCCCCCGCCGAGAGAGTTGCGCTTGTATCAGCCTTCCCGATTTGCGGCGCGCGTCGGTCGAGGGCATCGTCAGTGCGACAAACGTCCCATCGCCCACCCGTCTAACGACATAGCCCTCAGCCTCCAACCGGCCGTAGGCGGCTTCCACGGTGATGCGAGACACCTGCAGATCAATCGCGAGCACGCGGCTGGCAGGCAGCCTGTCACCCGAACCCAAGTAACCGGCCCCCACGGCGCCTCGCACGGTACTGCAGATTCTTTCCGTCAAAGACAAATGCGAGTTTTCGTCCCGCTCGAACAAAGACAACCACGTGGCATCCCGCGTTTTCATGTAATGGCCTTATGGTCCGCTTCTGAATGGTCTCAAGTATAGGTCCACATCGAACTAACATGAATACACCCTAACGACACCGGCAGAATGACATGACCGACACTTCCGACCAGAACCGGGCAGCGCTGGATCGCTTCCTTTCCGCGTGGGCAACGCATGATCCGGATACCGTGCTCGAAACCGTTCATCCGGACTTCGTTTACTCGTCTTCCGTTGGCCCCGAGCCCGGCTCGACCTGGAAGACATCGACGGAGCTCCGCGACGGGTTGAGCGCAATGTTCGCCTACGACGCAGGTTCTGAAGTCCGCATCGACGATATCGCGATCGTCGGCGATGTCGGGTTCCAGACTTGGACTTACCGCTTCAGGCAAGCCGATGGCAGCGAGGAAGTATCCATCGGATGTGACTTACTGCGTTTCCGGGACGGCAAGCTTTTTTCGAAAAACGCCTTCAGAAAGATCAAGGCGCCACCTTTGATTCACGCCCAGCGGGATGCGCAAGGTGCGTCCGCTACTCACAGCCTGGGATGCTATCGGCCGCGGCATTTCACTTTCCATGGAATCTGGAATCTCGACGCGATCGACCTGAAGGTCTACGGCATCAGCGTGAGCCCCAACGGGCTAGAAGGCGGTGTCCTGGAGGCAGCTTTCGAACATGTACGGAATCGCACGCCTGAGATCGATGAAGCAGGAGGCTCCGAGAAGGTTGGGTTCGTCGTCATTCACGCAGGAAAGGACGCTACCTGGCTACTGTTGAACTGGTGGGCCAACACGGATATCCGCTGCCAGCTACTTTCTTCAAACGATGGATTGCCCGGCAGTTCTTTCAAGCCCGTCACGCAGCCTTTCGCTAGCTGCGTATGGGAGGAAGTGGTGATAAACGCAGAGCGTAACGCGTGGGTGAACGCGATATCGCAGGAATATCCCGACAAGGAAACGTACCTTACCGCGCATCTAGCGCCTGGGGCGTATTGAGTTCGGCGCACTGAGTAGATCGATCGGGTGAATTGAGTTTGGATCTGTCAAAGAGAAACATCATATGAAAATGTACGTAGCTGGCGAGTGGAGCGAGGGACACGGCGTTTTTGAAGTGCGGAATCCAGAGAATCTCGACATTTTGGATGTCGTACCGTTCGCCAGTGATTCCGACGTCGAACGCGCCATCGATTTCGCCCATAACGTTGGGGCACCGGCCGCGCGCCGCGTTCCCACCTATCGCCGGGCTGACGTTCTGCGAAGCGTGTCCATATTGCTGGAGGAGCGATTCGATAGTTTTGCGACATCGATCGCTAGCGAGGGAATAAAAACGATCAAGGAGGCGAGGCGTGAGGTCACACGCGCCATCCAGACTTTATCGTTCTGCGCGGATCATGCAGGGGCCGTCGGTCATGACAGCATAACGTTCGATCGCCAGCCTCACGGTAGCGGTCGAACCGGTTACGTGATGCGCGAACCGATAGGCGTCGTCCTTGCCATAACGCCTTTTAACGATCCTCTGAATCTTGTCGCTCATAAAGTCGGCCCGGCAATCGCCAGCGGAAACGCCGTTCTTCTCAAGCCCCACTCGGCCACACCGCTCACCAGTTTGATGCTGGCGCAATGCTTTGAGGAAGCGGGGCTTCCGGCCGGTCAACTCCAGGTCTTAACGGGACCAGGCCGCACAGTAGGTTCGGCGATGGTTTCCGACGAGCGCATCAATATGATCACTTTCACTGGAGGGTACGCGACGGGGACGAGCATCGCGAAAGCTGCCGGCGTAAAGAAACTTGCAATGGAACTCGGGAGTAATGCTGCAACGATCCTCCTTCGCGACGCAGATCTGTCCCTTGCCATTCCTGATTGTTTGTCCGGCGCCTACTGGGCTGCCGGCCAAAACTGCCTTCACGTCCAGCGCCTCATCGTCGAAACGCCCATCTACGAAGAGGTTCGCGAGCGGTTCGTCGACGGATCGCGTCATATCGTAACGGGTAGCAAGCTCGACGAAACAACGGACATGGGCCCGCTGATCAATCGGGCAGCCATCGAGCGGGTCAATCAGATGGTTTACGCAGCGACTGAGCGAGGTGCTCGGGTACTGACCGGCGGCGAGCATGCGGGGAGTTTTTATCGACCCACTGTGATCGAAAACACTCGGTCAGACGACTCGCTTTGTCGTGAAGAAGTATACGGGCCTGTGACCGTCATCCAGCGCGCCGATGATTTCGACCATGCAATCCACCTCGCGAACGATTCCCACTATGGCCTCCAGGCTGGAATTTTCACGAAGAATCTTGATTATGCACTGCGCGCTTCGACTGATTTGAAGTGCGGCACCGTTGTGATCAATGGTTCCACCGATTTCCGCGTCGATACCGCGCCGTTTGGTGGAAGAAACCGATCCGGAATAGGAAGAGAAGGCGTCGAAGCCTCTGTCAGAGAGATGTCTGAAACAAAGGTCGTTTGTTTTAACACGGGCACCGATTAGAGCGAGAGATCCACCGGAAGCACGTTTCATTTTTCAAGTGCGGCCATCATGTCTGCGGATTCAGAGGCGGCAAAACCATGCAGCAACCTATCACGAATTCAACCTCAGCAGAGGTCATCGAGCGCTCTGTGAGAGGCGTCTGTTCACACGATTGCCCGGATTCATGTGCGTGGGACGTTACCGTACGCGATGAAAAGGCGACGGCGCTGCGTGGCGCCCCCGACCATCCGATCACACGAGGCGGGCTGTGTGCAAAAGTCAGTCATTTCCTCGAGCGTGTTTACAATCCCGATCGAGTTCTGTACCCGCTAAAGAGGACGGGCCCCAAGGGCGCGGGAGAATTCACACGTGTCTCCTGGGATGAGGCGTTGTCCGATGTCGCCGCGCGTCTTAACAAGATGATCGAGACGGTTGGACCGCAAGCCATTTTGCCCTTTAGCTTTGCCGGTTCACAGGGCCTGCTCGAATACTGCTCGCTCGACAGACGCTTCGCGTCGTTTGTCGGGACAAGCCAACTTGAACGTTCGTTGTGCGGCGACACCGCGAGCGCGGGATTAGCCGCTACACAAGGCAACGCGAAAGGCATCGACCCGTTGGATCTCGCGCACAGTCGGTTCATCGTGCTGTGGGGTACCAACACGATGACAAACAACCTTCATTTGTGGCCCACCATTCGGCAGGCGCAGAGTGCGGGCGCCAAGATCGTAGTAATCGATCCATTGGTGACCAAGACTGCCGCCGCCGCCGACTGGCATATCCGACCGTTTCCTGGCTCGGATGGTGCTTTAGCGCTCGGCATGATGCACGTAATCGTGCGCGAAAAATTGCACGACTCGGATTACATCCAAGCTCATACCAAGGGATTCGAAAAGCTGCGGGAAAGGTTGCAGGAATATTCTCCCGAAAAGGTATCTCGGATCACAGGGCTTTCGGAAGACGAGATCGAAAGATTCGCCATCGCTTATGCCAGCACCGCGCCAGCCGCAATCCGCCTGATGATCGGGCTGGAGCACCACGAAAACGGCGCGATGATGTTTCGAACGATAGCCTGTCTGCCCGCGCTGATCGGCGCGTGGAAAGTGCGAGGAGGAGGCTTGGTCCGCTCCACCTTCGCGGTGCTGGGCGAAATGCTCAACTTCGACAAGTTGACAAGGCCCGATCTGGCGCGCGCCTCGTCACGGGTTTTCAACATGGCGAGACTGGGCGAGATTCTGAATGACACGACTCTCGATCCAAAAGTCGACGCGCTGCTTGTGTACAACTGCAATCCGGCAGTCATCGTTCCGAATGCGGCCAGCGTTCGCCGCGGGCTGGAGCGCGAAGATTTGCTGACCGTCGTCCTCGATCAATTCGTGACCGATACGGCGAAATACGCCGATTACGTGTTTCCAGCTTCGACGCAGATAGAAAAGCTCGATATCGTCCCATCGTGGGGATTCCTGAACATTGCACTGAATCGCCCCGCCATCGAACCACTAGGCGAATCGGTTTCGAATACGGAATTCTTTCGGCGGCTATCCAAGGCGATGGGACTCACCGAAGCGGCACTCTTCGACGACGACGAAACATTGGTTAGAGATGTATTGGATGTCGAGCACCCGTGGATGCACAACGTCAACTTCGAATCGTTGTCCGAAAACGGATGGCGTCGAGTTGATGTACCTGACGGTTGGTTGCCGTTTAAAGACGGCGGATTCACCACGCCGTCGGGCAAGCTCGAATTTTATTCGGAGTCGTTGGAAGCCGCGGGCTTTGACCCACTCCCCGAGTTCAAGCCGCTCGAAGAAAGTCCCGGGGGAAATGCGCAGCTTTTCGCACGTTACCCCTTGATCCTGATCACGAAGAAATCATCACACTTTCTGAACACCTGTTACTCGAACATGGCGCGACATCGGCGATCCGAAGAACCTTGTTCGATAGATATCTGTCGGCAGGATGCCGAGCATCGAGGAATTTCCGACGGAGATGTCGTTGAAGTATTCAATGACCGAGGATGCATCTCGGTGACGGCAAGGATAAGCGATAAAGTTCGCGCCGGACTTGTCTCGATGCCTTTTGCCTGGCCCGCGGAAGGCGAGCGAAACAAGGGCGTGGCCAATATGCTCACCAATGACCAACTTTCAGACTGGGGTGGCGGTGCCGCCTTCCACGATACGTTGGTCGAGGTAAGGCAAGCGGCAGTTGAGAATTCGACAGAGGAGATGCCATGACCATCGTTGTTACCGACAATTGCCAAGGGTGCAGGTTTACCGAGTGCGTAACTGTATGCCCGGTTGCAGCCTTCCGCCTTGGTGAAAGCATGCTCTACATCGACCCGGCAGTCTGTATAGATTGTTCGGCGTGCGTGCCGAAGTGCCCGGTCAATGCGATTTTCGACGAGTTCGATCTTCCCGAGGACAAACGCGAATGGGTCGAAATCAACGCCAGGGAATCGCTGCTGAAGCCACCCATCGCGATACAGCATGCACCGCTGCCGGGTGCTGAACAACGCAGAGCGGAACTGGGTTTCTAGGAGGCTCCCATGCGCAACCAGTCCGTCGCCATCGTGGGTAGTGGGCCTTCCGCGTTCTTCGCCGCCCAGAACCTGCTTCGCAGTGATAGCAATTTAAAAGTAGATATGTATGAGCGCTTGCCCGTCCCGTTCGGTCTCGTGCGCTTCGGCGTGGCGCCCGATCATCAGAAAATCAAGGCTGTTACTCGGGTATTCGATACGGTAGCAGGCTCCGAACGATTCCGATTCTTCGGCAATGTCCGGGTAGGCCACGACATCGGCGTCGAGACATTAACGACGCTATACAGCGCCCTTCTGATCGCGACTGGCGCGAGTGGTGGAACGCCGCTTGGGATAAAGAACGAGTGGTTGCCCGGCATCGTGGATGCGGCGGATTTCGTCGGCTGGTACAACGGTCACCCAGACTACGCGAGCTTGCCGATCGATCTTGCAACAGTCCGGTCCGTCGTCATCATCGGACAAGGAAATGTAGCTTGCGACGTAGCTCGGATTCTGGCCTCCGCGCCTGACCGCCTTGCCGCAAGCGACATCTCCGGCTACGCATTGAGTCAGCTTCGGACCAGCAGCATTTCAAGCATTCGGATCGTCGGCCGTCGCGGCCCAGCCCAACTGAAGGTGACCGCAGCGGAGCTTCGTGAACTCGTCTCTCTCGAGGGCTGGCATGTCGCGATCGACCCTCGTTATCTCGAACTCAATGACGTCAGCCTGGTCGAACTCGCGGATAGCCGTTCTGCGATGCAACGAACTCTCGTGGAGATATTGAGCACATTGGGACACCGCGAACATCCGCATGGCGCTGATGACCGAATCATCGAATTCGATTTTCTGAGATCGCCGAAAGCAGTCCAAGGTACCGACCGAGTCACCGGACTGGAGTTGACGAGCAACCGTCTGTCCGGGCCGCCGTTTGGTCAGATCGCGCTTTCAGAGGACACGGTAAGCACAGTCCCGTGCGATCTTCTGGTGCGCTGCGTGGGTTACCGCGGACAACGCGTCGATGGGATACCGTTCGATGACCTTTCCGCGCGGATTCCAAATCTCGAAGGTCGAGTGGTTGACGCCCAAGGCAACCGCATTCCCGGGCTCTATACCACCGGCTGGATCAAGCGTGGCCCTACTGGGGTTATCGGCACGAATCTTTCCGACAGCACGGAGACGACGAAGCATATGCTGGGAGATCTAGTCGGCATGCCGGCAGATCGTCCCGCGCCTGACTTGGCGTTTATCCGATCTCTGACCAAGTCTCCAATAGTGAGTTGGAATGATTGGTGTGCGATCAACGAGCAGGAAATTTCCAGTGGTAGGCATCTAGGGAAACCGCGGGAGAAACTCACTTCAATTGAAGACATGATTCACACAGGGCTTTCGAAAGACATCACGGCATGATCGACCGGCCTATCCGTGAAGTGCTTTCGCGTTCGATCGCCCTCATCGCGCTTCGCCAAACTTCATACGCGTAATCTTTCTTACAAGTGCTCACGTTTGTTAAAAGACAGTGCTGGTAAGGTGGTCATCATGCAAACAAACAGCACGAGTCGCGGTTTGGTCTTGCTCGATTCGAGCCAACGCTCGCAACGTAACTCTGGAGGGAGCACTCATGAAGCCGTTAAACAAGAAGCCCCGTTCGATTTTGATCGCTCTCGTCGCCGGCGGCGCGCTGCTTGGAGCGAGCAGCGCGTTCGCGCAATACGCGCCTGAGCAAGCACCGCCCGTGTACGGGCAGGCCCACATGATGCCGGTGGACGTGCAGATCTCGCTCGGCTGGCACGGCGATCGCTATTGGGACGGCCACCGCTATTGGGCGCACGACGACTGGATGCGCCGCCATCCGCATGCGCACGATCCGCGAGGCGATCATCACGACGATCATCGTCCGCCCCCGCCGCATCAGTACTGATTCGTACGACGATGCGCCGGGCAGCGGTACGCCCGTTTAGTGGCCGCAACATCTTTGATCGACGACAGGGCCGGCCGAATGCGCCGGCCCTGTCGCATTGTGCATCGCCGTCCTATCCTTCAAACGGCACGACCGGCGCCGCCTTGGCGCCGGAGCCCACTTGGAGGAACGAAGATGAGATCGCTCAGGATACTTTCCGCGCTATTCATCACGCTCGCGCTTGCGCTTTCCTCGCTATCGGCATCGGGGTGCTCGTCGACCGGCGATTCCATGAATTCGTCGGGCAGCGGCGGTACGAGTAGCGGCAGCAGCAGCGATAGCGGCGGCAACGGCGGTTATTGATGCATGAGCGGCGCATGAGCCACCGCAATCAGCCCGATGCGTTTCCCAAACGAAGATCCGCGGGTGTGGGCCTAAGCGGCGACACCGTCACGGTGAGCCCGCGCCCGTCGGCATTGTTGCGCAACGAAAGCTCGGCACGGTGACGTTTCGCCACGCGCGCTGCGATAGCCAACCCGAGCCCGCTGCCCGCCCCTTGGGTTTCAGTGCCTCGATAGAATCGATCGCAAACGCGCGACAACTCCGCCTCGGGAATGCCGGGGCCCGTATCTCTCACCTCAAACGAAACGCGCCCTGCGTCGCGATGCAAAACAACGTCGACACGTCCCGCATGTGGCGTGTGCCGAATGGCATTGTCGAGCAAATTATTCAGGAGTACTGACAAAGCATGCGGCTCGCCAAGCACGTCGAATGCGTCGTTCGTATCGTTCGTATCGGCGGACGGCGCGATTTCCAATCCGAGGTCGATCGATTTTTCCTCGGCAAGCAACGAAAAATCGCTCACGGCCTGTTCGGCGAGGCGGCGCAATCCAACGCTCGTCAAGGCGGAGTTCGGCTCGGCATCTTCGCGCGCGAGCGCGAGCAACTGCTGCACGAGGCGAATGATGCGGTTGAGCCGCTCTTCGAGTCGTGCGAGCGTCTGACCTTCGCCCCTGAGCGTGCCGTCGCGCTGCGCGGCTTGCAATTGCAGTTTCAGCGCGGTCAGCGGCGAACGCAATTCATGGGCTGCATCGGCAACGAACGTCCGCTGTGCGCTCGATGCGGCATTGAGCCGCTCGAGCAAGTCGTTCAACGCCTCGACGAGCGGAAGGATCTCGATCGGCACGGCACCCTGCAAGCGAACGGGCTCGAGGGCGTCGAGCGAGCGGGTCGATAGCGCGCGCGAAAGCGCACCGATCGGCGCAAGCGCGCGCGTCACCACGAACAGCACCAGGGCCACGATCAACGGCAGCAACAATCCGAGCGGCCACAGCGTGCGCAATGCGAGGCGCAGAGCGAGTGCCTCGCGTACGGAAACAGGCTGGGCAACTTGAATGAAGCGCTCGCTTTGACGCAAGCCGTACACACGCCAATGCTTTTCGCTGCGCTCGATCGTTCGAAAGCCTTCCGCCAATCGCGCGATGCTCGGCGCTTCTTCGGATCGATAAACGAGCCCCCCCTGCGTATTCCATACTTCGATCGCGATGCGATCGTCGGAGATGTCGGTCATCGCGGAGCCATGCGTCAAGGCACCGGTTGCCGCCAGGCTCGGCGGCAGCGAGATCGCCACGGCACGCAACTCGTAATCGAACAGTTCGCTCGCCTCCTCGTGCGCGGTCCGAAAGATTGCATAGCCCGCGACGCACGAGGCCGCAGCAAAACCGAAAATGAGCCAACCGAGCAACCAGCGGCGAATCGACGTCATTCGACGCGCCTCAAGCGATAGCCGACGCCGCGCACGGTCACGATCTGCTCGGCGCCGATCTTGCGCCGCAAGCTATGGACGTGCACTTCGACGGCATTGCTCCCAATCTCTTCGCCCCAGCCGTAAAGCTTCTCTTCGAGTTGAGCCTTCGTTTGCACGCGTGTGGGCGATTCGATCAACGCGCGCAGCAAGGCAAACTCGCGCGGAACGAGCGCTACGGGTACGCCGTTCTTCGTCACTTCGTGCGCGGCGGGATCGAGCGAGAGTTCGCCGTGCGTGTAGACCGGATGCTTCTGGCCCGTACGCCGGCGCAGCAACGCCCGTACGCGAGCGGCCAACTCATCGAGATCGAACGGCTTGACGAGGTAATCGTCGGCCCCCGTGTCGAGGCCGCGCACACGCTCGTCGACGGCATCGCGCGCCGTCAGGATGATGACGGGCGCCGCCCCCCCGGCGTCGCGGTAGGCTTGCAGCACGGCAATCCCGTCCTTCTTCGGCAAGCCTAGATCGAGCAGCACCAAGTCGTACACGCCATTGCCGAGCGAAAGTTCCGCGGCACGGCCGTCTTGGGCCCAATCGACCGCATAGCCGGCCCGGCGCATCGTATCGAGCACGGGCTCCGCGATCATCCGATCGTCTTCGACCAACAGCAAGCGCATGTTTCGTTTGTTTCGAGGTAACGGTGCGCACCGAGCATCGCATAGCGCAGCTTAACGCAGCCTTAAGCCGCGCTAAGCAAGCGCTCAGACCGCAATGACGCAATTGCGCCCGTGCGTCTTGGCCCGTTTCAAGCGATCGCCGGCCGCGCGCATGACGGCGTCGGACGTCGTGCCGTCCGTCCCGAACTGAGCGATACCGATGCTGGCCGTAACAGAAAACCGTTCGCTCCCGCCATCGAATTGCAGCGATTGAATCGCCGTACGGATACGCTCGCCGACCATCAGCGCAGCATCGAGCGCGGCGTGAGGCAGTACGGCCATGAATTCGCCGCCGCCTACGCGCGCGATGCCGTGATAAGGGCGCATTGCCTCGGTGCAGGCCGTCACAACGGTTCTGAGGATGGCGTCGCCCATCTGCTCGCCGAACCGTGCGTTGACGCGCTGCAAATTGTCCAGATCAACAGCCAGCAGCGAGAACGGCGCCCCGCCGCGCTTGGCCGCGCCGACTTCCGCCTCCAAGCGTTCGACGAAGGTGCGCCGGTTCGTTGCACCTGTCATCGGATCGACGGCCGCCAACGATTCGAGCTTTTGGTTGCTGCGTTGCAACTCCTGCAACGCGCTTTCGGTACGCGCCATCTGCTCCCGCAGGCGTGCCATCAATTCCTCTTGGCTGTAGATCGTCGAGAACGAGCGCGTCGTATGAAACGCCTGGACGATGCCGTAGCTGAGCAGGAAAAAGCCGCCGGCGAAGATCGCGTGAGCGAGCCACCACATATGATTCCACGGCTTGCCGAGGAGAAACGCGAGCGACGACATCGCGAACGCCATGACGGAAATGCCGAAGATCTGCATGAGCGGCGAGCGGATCCGACGAACGACTAGGCACGCGACGTTGAGCAGCGAAATCACCATCGCGCCGCCCTCGAGCGAAAGCCGCACGCCGAGCGAGCCGGCGATCGACGAATTCGCGAGTACGGCGACGAGCAAATCGGCGACGACGAATGCGGCGAACCACATGCCCCATAGCCAACGGTCCGTGCGTCGCTCGACGGAATCGGCTTTCGCTTCGTACGAAAGCAGGCCGATGAAAAGCAGGATCGACATGACCAGCCGCGAAGCCGGGCCGTAAAGCAAGAAGAGCCACATGTGGTGATGGGCGAGCGGCGTGAACGCACCGTGCAGCGCGTAGATCAGCACGAAGCCGGTGAAGCCGAGCGTCATCCAGCGCAGAATCGGCTCGCCCGAGAGGCGATAGCATTGCCACGTCACATAGCTGACGAACAAACCCTCGAGCGTGGCGGCTGCGATGGCGAATTCGTGAAACATGTGGCTTTCGAACAGCAGACGCGGGTCTTGAAAGTAGTAAAGGTAGGCGATCAGGTAGGCCGGCAGCAGCGCGAACGCCGCGCGGAGAAAGGCCGCATACCAGCCCGTGATGCGGCGCACGGTGCGAGGGGGATCGCCTACCGGCGCCATCGTTGTCGTATTCATCATGTGTCTCCAGGTCCCATGCTTCGCGGTAGGCCGGAGTTCTCGCTTGCGCGTATACGCCGGCCCTATTCCAAACCGTCCCATCCGTCGCGATTGTTTCGGCGACGCGGCTCTAAAGCGAAAAAAGGTGAAGCGCGTGAGGTACGCATCGCGCATTCTACGGAAGAATGGCGGGGAGTACGAGCCATGCGGCAGCGGTGCGGCCGGCGGCGGCGCCGGGCCGTCAGTGCGGTAGCGAGGTCATCCGGGCCACACGGGGCGTGGCATCGGTTCCACCCTTGAGGAACGTCACCTTCCAATCCGCGTGGCCATCGCAGTCGGCCGAGGTAGCCGAGGTGGCCAACTTGCCCCTATCGCCGTCATCGCTGCGCGTCGCCGTTGCAAACGGCAGGCGTGCCAGCGCCCCCGTGACGAGATAGTCGATATCGTGTGTCGAGTCGGGCTCCCGATCGCGTTTCGTCACGCTGATGCTATAGGGCTCGCTGCCGTCGGCACGATCGAAGAACCGCAGCGTCAGCGAATGGATATACGTTTGCGCGCCGGGCCAGACGAAGCCGGCGGGCAGCGCGGTTTCGCCGCAAGGCGGGCCGCCGGCACAACTCGGATAGGCAACGCCGACCGACGCGGGGCGCGTCGCGTACGACAGCGCAATGCGATAGCGCGCCGCCTTGGCCGGCGCGGCGGTATAGCCGAGTTCGGCCAGCCGATGCGCGATCGCCGATGCATAGCGCTCGTCCTCGGCATCGGATGGACTTGCAGGATCGCCCGCGAACGCGTAGGTGTGCATACCAGTGCCGAAAGCGCGTGTGCAATTCACGCGCACGGCCGTCTCGGTCTGTGCGCACCCCATCAACGCGGCCGCGCAAGCCGCGAACAGCAAGATCGTTTTCATTTCATGCGGTCGTCATAGTGTTGTCGTTGCGAGGCAGCCGACGTCGCAACGCCTCGACTCGTGTGAGCGGCTGGCTTCAAACACCGCCCTCCCACTGTGGCACCGACACGGTCACGATGGTCCCGCGCCCCGGTTCGCTCGTGACGGTCACGTCGCCTTCGTGACGCGTGACAACCGTCTTCACGAGCGCCATACCCAAGCCGGCCCCTTGCGAATGCGGCTGCCCAGGCGATCTGAATCGACGAAAACGCTCGAACAAATGGGCGAGCGCATCTTCGGTCATGCCGTAGCCTTGGTCGACGATTCGGCAATGCACACGATGGTTTGCGCCGTGCATCACCGACACATGAACGAGCGTTTCGCTCGGGCTGTACTTGATGGCGTTGTTGAGCAGATTCGTCACTGCTCGCGTCATCAACGATCTGTCGGCATGGATCCAATGCCCCTCGCCTTCGAAGTGCGTCTCGACGAGAATGCGCTTGGCGCGTGCCTGCGGCCAGATCTCGTCGCTCGCATCGAGCACGATGTCGGCGAGATTGACGGGCTCGAAGACATAAGCGTGCGACTCCGCGCGCGTCAATTGCACGAAGTCGTCGGCGAGCGTCAGCGCGCGTCGCGTGTAGCGCTCGATATGCTCGAGCAACGTGCGCACGCGTTCGGAGCGCGAGGAGGCCATCTCTTCTTCGATGAGCGCAAGCACCGATGCGTGCGGCGAGCGCATGTCGTGGGACAGCAGCCTCAGCGCATCTTCTCGCGCTTGCTCCGCGGTATGGAGCGCCGTCACTTCGGTCAGGCCCACGACCCAATATCCCGACGCCTCGCCACGCGCATTGCGGCAGCGCGCGTAGCGCAGCAGGAAGTCGCGCTCCGAGCGATCGCGCACCTCGATCCCGCGATCGACGATTTTCACGCGCTCGAGATCGGTCGGATCGAGAACCTCGGGCCAGCGCGCTTGGACCTCCGCGTCGGAAACGACCTCGGGGGCCATCGTTTTGATAAACGTCATTTCGCCGAGCATCTCGGTCAGCAGTCGCCCTTCCAAAGGCAGGCCGCTTACCCGTCCGAAGACGGCATGCGCTGCCTTGTTCGCAACGCAAACGCAGCCGTTTCGGTCCGCTACCAAGATCGGTTCGGGCAAGCTGTTCAAGCAGTCCCACACGAACCGCTTCATGTCCTGCACCCGATCGGCAGCTTGTTCGACGAGGGCGATATGCCGTTCCAGCGCATCGCCGCGCACGTCGCGCGGGCGCGCCGGAATACTCGGCAACATGTCGGTATCGTCTGCCAGCCGCCGCAGTTCGCGCTGCATGCGCGACATCGTCATCTCGAGCCGACGCCAACTCCATAGCGGATAGACGACTGACAGCGCGATCAGCGCCGGCATGGGCGAGAGCCAAATGCAGGCGCGCTCGAGCAGCACGGCGCTGAGCACCAAGGAAAAGACACCGAGACAGAGCGTGAGCAGCAGCGTCCGCCAGGGCGACAGAAACAGCAACCCCGCCAGCATCGCCGCGAGCGGTGCCAGCGATGTCACGAACAGCCAATGCGGGCTCACCGGTCGGATTTCCCGCCCCGTCAGCAGTGCGCTGAGCGCGTTCGCATGCAGCAACGTATCCGCCGTCGGCCCCCACTGTCCCGTAATCGGCGTCGCCAAGTGCGTCAATAACCCCGACGCGGTCAAGCCGACGAACACGACCTTCCCGCGCAACCTGCCGCTCGGCACGTGGCCGTCCAGTAAGTCTCGCGCCGAAACCTGGGCGTTGTCGGGCACACGGCCCGAAAACGGAATGAGCACGCGGGACGCGCCGTCCTCGATCGAATCGTCCGTGGCCGCGGCATCGGCAAGGGGATATTCCGGATCGACCAGGTAGCGCCCGTTGGCGAGCGGGACTTTGCCGCTGCGAATGTCGGCGAGCAACGGCATGACCAAGTAAGGCCAAGTCGCCCCGGCTACGCTTTCGCGCAGCGCGACGCTGCGCACGATGCCGTCCGAATCGGGCTCGACATCGATATGGCCCATTCCGGCCGCCGCCGCGGCCAGTCCCGGCACGGGCCGAACCGCTTGTCCGCTGGCACCCGCATCGACGAACAGCGGCAGATAGGTCGGCACGCGGCGCAGCGCTTGCGCCAACGCTTCGTCTCCTTGCGACGGCTCCGTCAACAGGACGTCATAGACGATCGCGGCGGCACCGGCGTCGGCCACTGCATCGATCAGGCGAGCTTGCAGTTCCCGCGGCCACGGCCAGCGGCCGAGTTCCGACACGCTGTCGTCGTCGATGCGGACGATCGCGATCTCCCGCGCGAGCGGTTGCGACCGCAGCGTGAGCATGCGGTCGTAGACGAGCCGGTTGAAATTCGTCGTGATGCCGCCGAAGACACAGACGAAGACGACCACGATGCCGAAGCAGCCGATGGCCAGCCACTCCCATATGAAGCGTTGCCAGACGCTCAGCGTGGGGCGCCACGCCAAGCGCGCTCGGCGTGGCAGGGCAAGCGGCTCGTCAGCCGTCATTCGTGTGCCCCTGGCGTGGCCAGCACGAACGAGCTCACGGGACCCATCGTTTCGTAGAAACGACCGTGATCGTATTGTTCGGAAACGACACGCCAGTAGTAGTCGCCGGCCGGCAGATCGGAGACGACGAGCGAGGCGCTCGTCAAATCCACCGCATCGACGATCGGATCACGCAGGTCTTGATACCGCGACAGCACCAGGCGAAAGCGCGTGGTCGCATCGGCGCGCGACGTGCGCCAAGCGAACCGGTACTCGTGAGAGAGCGCGCGCGGCGCGGCCGATGCACTGAGCTCGTTCGCCCGCCGCTCGAATGCGTAGACGCGCGTCAAGCCTTCGAGGCCGTTGGCGCCGATCGACGAAATGCACACGAAGTACGTGCCGTCTGGCACGTCGGAGAACGTCGCTGTCGGCGCTTGCACGCGCGCATCGCGGATCAGATCGAGCAAATCGGCATCGCGCGCGATTTGCACGCGATAACCACTCGCACCCGATGCAGGCTCGAGGTTGAACGTCACCACCCGCCCCGCTTGCACCTTCGCGGGATCGACGAGCCGCGGCGCCGGCAACAGCGCCACGGGCGCGCCGACCGCGCCGCCGCTTGGCGTCGCACTGCCTTGTCCCGCGCCGACGAAGCGCTGCACGTCGGCTTTCCGATCCGCTTTGCCGCGACTTGCGTCATCCGCGCCGACGGCCACCGTACCGTCGAGTACTTCGACCGCCGTCATCGACGGCGTCTCGTTGACTCGAAAGTGCGTGCCCCTCACACCGGCGACGATCGACGGCGTACGTACCTCGAAGCGATCGTCGGGATGTTTGGCATGGGTCACCTCGTTCGTGACTTCGCCGCGCTCCAGCTCGATGACGCGATCTTCGATACCGGTGAGCGCCATCTTGCGCAAAATCGACAGCACGATGCTGCTGTTCGGCGTGAGGCTGACGAGCGACCCATCTTCGAGCTCCAGCGTGGCGAACCCGTTGGCTCCGGTGCTGACCATATCGTCTTCGCCCAGCGTGCGCCCCGCCAATAACGGCACGGCGGGAGCCGCCGGCCCGTCCGGCGCGCGGTGTCGCAATCGCGCGGTCACGAGCCCACTCAATGCGACGACGCTCACCGGCATCGAGTCGCGCCGCAGCAAGGCAAGCGGCAACCGCAGCGTCATCCCGGCGGGCAAGAGTCGCGGCGCACTGACATGGTTGAGCCGAGCCAATGCTCGCCAATCTCCAACGTCGCTCAAATAACGCTGCGCCACCTCGTAGAGCGTATCGCCGGCGACGGTGATATAGGCGGCCGTATCACGCGAGCCGATCGTCGTCTGCGCACGGGCGGAAGACGAGGCAACGAGCGCGATGGCCGCGACGGCTGTGACGACAGCGGCTGTCGCCGAACGGCGATTCCATATGCGACGCCAAGTCTCACGAACGCCAAGCGCTTTCTCGCGCGAAGCCGTTGCAGAGACGGCGTATTGGGTATGCATTGTCTTATCTACGAACGCACGATTGTTTTTATCGAAGCGGCGGCCAAAATGACAAAAACCGCATGCAGCATCGGCACCGAAACTGACATCTTTTCCCCACTCTCTTTCCCGCGCCCGTTCACGAATGCCGGAGCCGCGAGCCAACAAAAATTTTTATCCCGCGCACCGCCGAGCGCAGCACTTGTGCACCACATTCGATTTCCAACTGCGGTAGGTCAAGCACTGGCGACGGGCGGCCGGGAACCCCCGCGGCAATTGCAAACAAGTGTCAATCACCCTCCCCGCAGCACAGCCGGCAATCCATTTTTTGGGAACGGCGGTACAATTCGATCGAAATAAATTCCAGTCGCATTCCTCCCACGCAAACTTACCAAGCATATCCGATGTATGCGAGCGAGATCAGAAAAAATGAAGATCGCCTATTTGGAAGACGACGACGTCCTCGCTGAGCACATCGGCGAGACATTACATTCGAATGGTCACGAATGCGAGTTGTTTCGCGACGGCAGCCAGTTGATCCGCCGATTGAAGCGCGAACATTTCGATTTATTACTGCTCGATTGGAGCCTGCCTGGGGTAAGCGGCCATCAAGTCACGATATGGGCACGCGCCAATCTCCCCGAACGCGTGCCGATTCTGTTCATGACGAGCCGCTCGCTCGAAAGCGACATCGTGACCGCGCTGTCGGCGGGCGCCGACGACTACATGATCAAGCCGATCCGCAACGGCGAGTTGCTTGCGCGGATCGATGCGCTCAGTCGCCGTGCCTACCCCGACGCAACCGCGGCCGAGACGACGATCGAGGTTGGCCGCTACCGCATCGACCCCATCCGCCGCGCGTGCTTTCTACAGGAAACGCCGATCGAATTGACGGGGCGGGAATTCGATCTCGTCCTGCTGCTCTTCCAACACGTGGGGCGCGTGCTATCGCGCGAGCATATTGGCGGAACGCTTTGGGGTCAGTCGCAAAATGCCATCTCTCGAACGCTCGACACCCATATGTCGCGCGTGAGATCCAAGCTGCAATTGAGGCCCGACAACGGCGTGCGCCTGACGCCCGTGTACGGGCACGGCTATCGTCTCGAAGTGATCCCGGACTTGCCCGGCGAGCCGCCGCAGCATGCCGCGCTGCATGCGTAGAACCGCGTTCAGCGCGGGGCGCCTTGTTCGCACCAATCACGCCACATCGCCCGATAGGCCTGCTCGACGTTGCGTGCGAAGCGCGGGCCGTCCATCAGCGGCGAACGCTGCATGCGCGGCCGCAACTCGGCCCGCAGCGCCGCCAAACCTTCGCGATCTGCCGCAAGCGTCGTTGCGATTCGCACGTAGTCGTCGTCGGTGTGCGCTGCCAACGCGGCCAGCCCGAGGTTGGACAACTGACTGAAGCCGCCGCGGCTGGCCGGCGTCGCACCCACGCGGGTCACGACGGGAACGCCCATCCATAGCGCGTCGAGGCTGGTCGTATGGCCGTTGTAGGGAAAGGTGTCGAGCGCGAGATCGATCTCACGGTAGGTACGCAAATACTCGGCGCGCGGCCTGAACGGAACGCACTCGACACGCGCCGTGTCGATGCCTTGGGCTTTCAGCCGGTCGAGGAGCCGAATGCGCGCACGTCCTTGCGGCGCCATCAACATGAGCCGGCTTTCAGGAGCGGCCGCGAGGACGCGAGCCCAAAGGCGTATCGTCCGCTCGGTCAGCTTGCAGGGGTTGTTCAGGCAGCCGAACGTCAGCCGCCCCGCTTGCCCTGCCGGCAGCGCTGTCGCAGCGGGCTCGTCCGTTAGCGGGTCGTAGCACCAAAAGGTATCGGGCAAGCGAACGGAGCGCTCGCTGTAGCGATCGTCGCTCAGCGCCGCGTCGATCGGATCGAGCCAAGGGTCGGTCAGACGGTAGCCGATCGCCGTGCTGCCGGTCGTACCCGGATAGGCCAGCCATGCGACTTGAACCGGCGCGGGGCGGCGCGCGAACAACAGCGGGCGGCCGTCAGCCATGTGCATCGTCAAATCGACGAGCACGTCGACGCCGTCCTCGCGAATCGCGTCGGACAACGTGTCGTCGTCGAACTCGCGCACCTCGCGCCATCGGTCCGCGTAGCCCGCCAAGCGCCGCGTCAGCGCATCGGGGCGCTCGACGCTCGAATAGCAAACGATCTCGAACGCGCCATGATCGTGGTGCGCCAACAGCGGCACGGTGAACAGCGATTGGCAATGATCGCGAAAATCGGCCGCCACATAGCCGATCCGCAGCCGCTTGTGCGGCACGCGCGCATTGGCATGGACCGTCGGCGTAGGGTTGAGCGGCGTCTCGTGACGCTCGGCCAGCCGTCGGCATTCCGCCAGAATCGCGTAGCCGTCATCGAGTTGAAACGTCAATGCGTAAGCCAAGTTGCAGTGCGCGACGAGGTTGGCGCTGTCGCACGCGATGGCCCGCCGGTAGCATTCGACGGCTTCGTCGAGCGCACCGGTGTCTTTCAATACGTTGCCGAGGTTGTTGTAGGTCGCCGAGCATTGCGCCGCTGCGCTCGCATCGGCGAATGCTTCGTCGGTCTGCAACGCGAGCGCCGCTCGATAGTGCGTCTCGGCGTCATCCATGCGCCCGAGCGTGCGCGCCAGGCTGCCGGCATTGTTGCGCGCCGCAACGAAAGCCGGCCTGACGCGCAGCGCCGCATCGAACGCCTGCGCCGCCGCCGCGAATGCGCCGAGTTCTTTCAGCACGATGCCGAGGTTGTTGTAGGCGTCGGCATGTTCCGGCGCGAGCGCCACAGCCGCTTCGTACTGAGCGACGGCATTGCGATGGCGACCGAGCGCATGGAGCACGCTACCGAGGTTGTAGGCGATATCCGCGCTGCCGGGCCCGAGCGCGCGCGCCTGGGACAAGACCTGCGCCGCTTCGTCGAACCGGCGGCACGCAGCCAGCGCCACGCCAAGATTTGCGTGATGCACGGCCACGCTGGGCTCGGCACGCGCTGCCTCGCGCAACAGATCGATGGCGTCATCGACGAAGCCCCGCGCCTGCAATAGTGTCCCCAGGTTCGTGAGTGCATCCGCAAAGCCGGGGCGCGCGTCTAGCGCACGGCGATAGGCCGACAGTGCAGCCTCCCATTGACCGAGCCGCCGCCGGCAGTTGCCGAGGTCGTTGAGGGCGTCGGCATGGGCCGGCTCGCGTTCGAGCAGCGAAGCGTATGCCTGTGCCGCATCGTCCCATTGCCCGCGCGTCTCGAACACCGAAGCGAGGGCGAACCAACCGTCGACCGAATCGGGCTCATCGGCGAGCAGGCGCCGGCATGCGCTGACCGCTTCGTCGAACCTCCCCAGCGAGGCCAGAATTTGCGCTTCGCCCAAGCGATAGCGCAATTGCATCGGCTGGCGGGCCAGCACCCCTGCGATGCGAACGAGCGCCGTTTCGCCGTTGCTCATCTGCCATTCGAGAATGCCGAGGCGAAACGATACGTCGTCGTCCGTTGGATCGTCGGCGAGAATCGCTTCATATAACTGCCGCGCGGCCTGGAGGTTACCCGCGAGGTGGTAGGCCTTGGCCTGTGCGCGCCGTGCTTCGGTCGTCATGAGAGCGCAATTCGATGTGAACGTATGAGAATGCGGCGATTGTAGACGCTCGCGCCTCACGCCGGAGCGGTACCCGGTAGGGGTGCCGTGACGCTGGCGCTCGTCGCGGCCCTATTCGCCCTGCAATATCCGTGCACGCTCGCGTGACGTTCTATTGATCGTTATCAACAAAGACACAAGCCGAATCGGAGAAATCCGTATGAAGTTTTCGCGCGCCGCGCCGTAGTAAACGCCATTCGCTCGATGACCAGGCGTCTTTCGCTGATCACCGCTTCCACGTTTTTCGCGCCTCGAACATGGATGCTCCGCTCGACACCTCGAACCTTTCGCCCGCCGCGGCAATCGATTCGTCGCCGAATTCGCTGCGCCGCCGCTTCACGCACGTGAAGCTGCAAAGCCTGTTGCTGATCGCCTCGCTCTGGCTCGCATTCGGCGCGTTGACGCTGTGGGATGCCAACGCCGAAATGCGTAGCGCGCGATCGGGCGCCGCCGCGCTCGCCGATGCGCTATCGGCACACACGGTGCGCGTCATACGAGAGGCGGAACAGGTGGCGGCGCTCGTCTCGTGGCAAGTCCAAAACGACGGCGTTTCGATTCCGCTCGCCTACTACGTGAGTTCGGGGCTGCTCAAGCTCGACGTGTTCGTCCAAGTCGCCGTCATCGATTCGCAAGGTTATCTGCGTGCATCGACGGTACCCGGCTTCGCGCCGATCAATCTGTCCGACCGCGAGCACTTCCAGATTCACGTGCACGACCCGAGCACGGCGTTGATGATCGGCCGGCCCGTCGTCGGCCGCGCGAGCGGCAAGACGTCGCTGCAGCTTTCGCAGCGAATCAGCTCGCTCGATGGGCGCTTTCTCGGCGTCGTCGTGGTGTCGGTGGACCCGAGCTACTTCACCGAACTCTACAACGGCTTGCGTATCGGCAAGAGCGGCGTGGTTGCCGTCGTCGGCACGAAAGACTTCATCGTTCGCGCGCTGCGCTCGGGTCACGACGAAACGGTCGGCGCCACGCTGCCTCCGACGGATCCGTTTCGGCGTGCATTGGCCCGCTCGCCCTCGGGCAACTTGCGCACGGCCTCGTTCATCGACGGGCGCGACACCATCATCAGCTATCGCACGCTGAACGACTATCCGCTCGCCGTCGCCGTCGGCTATTCAACGAGCGAGTACCTCGTCGCGTGGCGCACACGCAGCCTGCTGTTGCTGGCCGCCGCCGTGTTGCTGACGGTGCTGATCGTCGCGACGGAGCGGCGCACGAAGACCTTGCTGCAGAGCTTGGCCGCCGCGCACGAGCGGGAAATCGCGAAAGGCGCGCAGCTCGAACAGGCCCGCTCCGATGCCGAAGCGGCGTCGCGCGCGAAGAGCGCTTTTCTCGCGACGATGAGCCACGAGATCCGCACGCCGATGAACGGCGTAATCGGCATGAGCGAGGTGTTGACCCGCTCGACGCTGTCGGCCGATCAAAAGGAAATGGTCTGCACGATTCGCGATTGCGCATCGGCGCTGCTCAAGATCATCGACGATATTCTCGATTTTTCGAAGATAGAGGCAGGCAAGCTGCAGATCGACTGCGTACCGACCTCGATCGAGGACGTCGTCGACAGCTTGGCGTCGTCGCTCGCGACCGTCGCCGATGCCCGCGCCGTCGCGCTGCGTACCTACGTCTCGCCCGCGCTGCCGCCGAGTGCGATGTTCGACGACACGCGCTTGCGTGAAATTCTCTACAACCTCGTCGGCAACGCAATCAAGTTTTCGGCGGGACGCACCGGCGTTCAAGGCTGCATCGCACTGCGTGCGACGCTCGTCGAAGGCGCCATCCCCGAGGCGCGGTTCGATGTCAGCGACAACGGCATCGGCATGACGGCCGAGACGCTGGCGAAACTGTTCCAGCCGTTCAGCCAGGCGGAAGCGTCGACGACGCGCCGCTTCGGCGGCACGGGCCTCGGCCTCGCAATCTGCCGCCGCCTCGTCGCGCTAATGGGCGGCCGGATGTCGGTGCAAAGCGAGCCGGGCCGGGGTTCGACGTTCACCGTCGAGTTGCCGCTTCAGCCCGCGACCGGCGCCGTCCCGCGCAAGCTGGCCGACCTGTCGGGACTCACCTGCGTCGTCGTCGCTTCGCCCGACTGGCGCTGCGACGATGCGGCCGATTATCTGCGGCACGCGGGCGCGCAGGTCGAGATCGCCGCGGACGCCTACGATGCCTGGCAAGCGCTTTCGCGCGTGGCTGGCCCGCGCGTGCTCGTACACGACGAACGCTGCCCGACCGACACGGTCGGGCCTCGCACGTCGGCCGCGGTGGCCGTGCTGGCGGGAGATGTGCTGATCGCGGCATCGCGCAGCCTCGCGCCAATGACGCGCACGGGCACGACCGTCTCGATCGGCGCGCAGGCGCTGCGCCGGCGCGTTCTCGTCGACGCCGTCGCGCTCGCCGCCGGCCGCGCGAACTGTGAAACGATGGCGGCCCCGGAGGGCGAACACGACCTCGCTCTCAAAACGCCTGCGGGCGACGACGTCATGTTGCTCGTTGCCGAAGACGACGAGATCAACCGCCGCGTCATTTCGCGGCAATTGGCGCTGCTCGGCTACGCGGCGGATATGGCCGTCGATGGGGAGCAGGCACTCGAGATGTGGCGCGCGAAAGATTACACGCTCGTTCTGACCGATCTGCACATGCCCCGGCGCGACGGCTACGAACTTGCGCAGGCGATTCGCGCGGACGAAGCGCTGAACGCGCGTGCACGCGCGCCGATCGTCGCATTGACGGCCAATGCGATCACCGGCGAAGCGAACCGCGCCAAAACGCTCGGCATCGACGATTACCTGACGAAGCCGCTCAAACTGCACTTGCTCGCACAAGCGCTCTCGCAATGGACCCCGTCACGACACGGCGGCGAGCAAGACGGCGCGGCCACGGCCGTCGCCCATGCGAGCGATCACATGACGCCGCGCTCGTCGCCCCCGAACGGTGTAAGTCCTTCCCCTTCCGCTACCGCCACCGCGCCGAAAGACCTTGCGCGCGACGCGCCAAATCCACCCGCGAAAAGCAACGACGCCGGAACGATCGTCGACATCAACGTTCTCAAAGGCATCGTCGGCGACGATGATGAGACCGTGCAAGCGCTGCTGGTCGAGTATGTCGAATGCTCGGCCGAGCTCGCCGAGCAATTGCGTGCGCGCTTGGCCGATGGCCGCGCGCACGAAGCGGCCGCCATTGCGCACAAGCTGAAGTCGTCATCTCGTTCGATCGGCGCGTTGCCGCTCGGGGACCTGTGCGCGGAGATCGAGGCGTGCGCGTCCACGGGCGAAGTGGACGGCTTCGAGCGGTTGGGTACGCTGTTCGACGCGTCGTATCGGCGCGCCATCGAGGTCGTGCGGAGCATCACACTTGCGGCAGACGTGGAGCCGCCGGTGTGATGCGGCAAGCGGCAGTCCATCTTTTGATCGACGGCCAGTCAATGGCCGGAAAAACTTACGTGAAACGACGCGCAAATTTACCGTCCGCCGCGCGATTCGTCAGCCCCGAATCGTTACTCGCCGACGCGGAACTGCTCCGGATCCTTGCCCTTCAGCCACCGCGGCCGCGGCCCTCGCCCGCCCCAGGTTTCACCGGTTTCCGGGTGGCGAAAGCGCGGTGCGGCGATCGGTACGCTACGTGATTTACGACGGGTGCCGAACAGGTCGTCCGGGGTGAATCCGAATGCGGCAATAGTCTCGCGCACGCTTGCCAGCGCCGCCTCCGCCTCGACTCTGCGCGCCTCCTCGATCTCGGCGTCGAGCTCTTGTTTTCTTGCCAGTAATTCCTTGTACGTCGCCACGAACTCAATCCTCCATACGGTTTGTCGTAAGCGCAGCGGTTCCGTCGTTCATGCCGCGGCCGGTTGCCGCAATCCTCGCAACGGCGCCCCGCGCGCCCAGGCTGCCGTGCCCCCAGGGCATAGCCGGGCACAGCACAAGCAATACGCGTGCCCGCTCGATTGGAGGTCGCGCGTAGGAGAAATGGCGAATCAGTGTTTGACGATGCTTGCGACGCCGGCATCGTCGACATCGGGTGTCTCGACGACGGCAAGCGGCAGCGTGACGGTCAACGCGAAGCCCTCGCCCGGCGCCGATTCGACGCTCAGTTCGCCGCCGAGCCGCGCGGCCCGCTCCCGCATCCCGAGCAATCCGAACGACTTGCGGCTGCGCCGTGCGTCGGGCAACGCGCCACGCCCGTTGTCGCGGATCTTGACGATGCAAAACGGCTCGTCACGGGCGATCTCGATACTGGCCTCGCTCGCGCCGGAATGCCGAGCAATGTTCGTCAATCCTTCCTGCACCATGCGAAACACCTCGGTGCCGCTGTCTCGATTGAACGCGACTTCGTTGATGTCGAGTTGCGCATTGACGACGATGCCATGCCTCGCAGAAAACTCGTGGATGAACCAATCGATCGCGGGAATTGGGCCGAGGTCGTCGAGCATCACCGGACGCAGATCGGCGGCAATGCGGCGCACGGAAGCGACGAGCTGATCGATGAGCCCATAGATGTTGCGCAGCGCGCCGCCCGACGCCGCGTCGATCCTGCTTTCGAACGTCTGCTCGAAACGGGCCATGTCGATCTTCATCGCGGTCAGCAATTGTCCGAGATCGTCGTGCAACTCGCGGGCGATCCGCGTTTTCTCCTCTTCGCGGATGTGCTGAATGTTCGCCGACAAACGCTGCAACTCTTCGCGCGATTCGCGCAGCGCCTCGTTCGCACGCCGCCGATCGGTCACGTCCAAAATCCAGCCGACCATCCGATAGGCCGTGCCCGACGCGTCCCAAAGCGCCTGTGCGCGCGACTGAATCCAACGGTAGTCCCCCGCGCGCGTGCGGACGCGATATTCGATGTCGTAAGGATGCCGGTCCTGCGTATGCGCCCTCAACGCGAGCGTGACGCGTTCGACGTCATCGGGATGAATGATCTGAAAATGCGCGTGCATGTCGTTCGACAGTTCGTCCTCGTCGTGTCCGACGATCTCGCGGAAATGCGGCGACAGGTACAACTCGCCGGTATGCGGATTCAAATCCCACAGGCCCGCGCTGGCACCGCTGACCGCCAGTTGAAATCGCTCTTCGCTCGCCGCAAGCGCGGTCAGCGCACGATTGCGTTCGATGGCGTAGCGTATCGCGCGACTGAGCAGCGCCGCTTGAATCTCGCGCTTGAGCAGATAGTCCTGCGCGCCTTCCTGAATCGCCACGAGCCCGACGGAAATATCGGTGAGCCCCGTCAGGACGAGCACGGGTGTTTCCGGCGCGACCTGCCGGAAACGGCGGAACGTATCGATGCCGTTGCCGTCCGGCAACCCCAGGTCGAGCAAGACGACGTCGAAACGCGTCGCCTGCGCATGCGCGAGCGCGTCGGCGAGCGACTCGGTGCGGGTCAGCTCGTGCTCGAACTCGGTAACGTCGATTAGCGCTTCACCGATGATCAACGCATCGGTGGGGCTGTCCTCGACGAGCAAAACCCTGACGGACGACGGCGTATTCAAGATCGAACCGGCGGTAGCGTGACGACGCCGAACCAAAACTCATTGATGCTGCGTACGACGTCGATGAACTTCGCGAAATCCACGGGCTTCGTAATGTAGCAATTCGCGTGGAGACAATAAGACTTGACTACGTCCTCTTCCGACTTCGACGTCGTCAACACGACGACGGGAATGTTGCGCAGTTCGGGATCGTTCTTGAGCTCGGACAGCACTTCGCGCCCGCTCATGCGCGGCAAGTTCAGATCGAGGATGATGAGCCCCGGGCGGGTCGGTGGGTTATCGGCGTACCTGCCGCGCCCTTTGAGGTAGTCCATCGCGTCGACGCCGTCCTCGACGATGTCGAGCGGATTGAGGACCTTGTATTGCTCCATCGCCTCCTTCGTCAACATGACGTCGGTGGGACTGTCCTCGACGAGCAGGATATGAACGAGCTTGCCGCTGTCATCGCGTAGCATGAGCACACACTCCCAAGAACGATGCGTTAGCCTGCGTCTGCGCCCGCCGAACGGGCCACGGTGAAGAAGAACGTCGTGCCCTTGCCCGGCGTCGATGCCAGCCAAATTTTTCCCCCGTGATGCTCGACGATGCGCTTGCACAGCGCAAGCCCGAGCCCCGTGCCGGGATATTCGCGGCGCGTATGCAAGCGCTGGAAGATGACGAAGATGCGTTCGAAGTATTGTTCGTCGATGCCGATGCCGTTGTCGGCCACCGAAATCTGCCATCCGTCGGCGGTCGCTTGCGCGCCGACGTGGATGCGCACGGGCCGGTCCTTGCCCCGAAACTTGATGGCATTGCCGATCAGGTTTTGAAACAGCAAGCTCAACTGCATCGGAATCGCCTGCACGACAGGTAGCGCGTCGTGCGTCACCTGCGCGCCGGTCTCTTCCACGACGACCGCCAAATTCTTGAGCGCGAGCTCGAGCGCGTTGGCGAGCTGCACGGACTGCTTCGGATCTTCGAGGCGGCCGACGCGCGAATAGCTGAGCAAATCGTCGATCAGCGTCTGCATGCGCGTGGCGCCGTCCACGGCGTGACCGATGAACTCGTCGGCGCGCTCGTCGAGCTGCCCCTCGTAGCGCCGCTGCAGCAACTGCAACGGTCCGGCCACCGCTCGCAGCGGCTCCTGCAAATCGTGCGAAGCCACGTACGCGAACTGCTCGAGATCGCGGTTGGAGCGCGCGAGCTCCTCGGTGCGCTGCCGTAACTGCCGCTCCGCGCGCTTGCGCTCGGTGATATCGGCGATCGAACTCAAGACGAAGACACCTTCGGAGGTCTCGATCGGATTCAAGCCGATTTCAATCGGAAATTCCGTGCCGTCTCGACGCAGGCCGAACAGGTCGCGCCCCGAACCCATCGGTCGTGCCGACGGCTTGGCGAAGAACGCGGTGCGATAGCTGACGTGGTGGCCTCGAAAACGCTCGGGAACGAGCATCTCTATCGGGCGCCCGAGCAGTTCGGCTCGCGTATAGCCGAACAGCCGTTCCGTTTGGGTATTGACGAGCGTCATCTTGCCGGCGAGATCGACCATGATCATCGCGTTGGGCGCCGCCTCCACGGCGACGCGAAAACGTTCTTCGGCACGCTCTCGTTCCGTGACGTCATGCAAGACGAGCACCGAACCCACGAGCTTGCCCTCGGAATCGAACGTCGGCGCGCCGTTCGCGTCCACGTGCGTTCGCTTCCCGTCGCGCCCGACGAGCGCCGTGCCACGCAAATGCTCGACGATGGATCGCTCGCGAATAGCCACGACGCCGGGATTGTCCGCCCTGCTGCCGTCGATGCTTCGCTCGAACCGCAAGATATCGTCGATGGGGTGACCGAGCGCATCCTCCGGGCGCCAGCCGGTCAGCGCCTGCGCCACCCGGTTGAAAAACGTGACGCGTCCGTCGACGTCGGCGGCAACGACGCCGTCGCCGATGCTCGTGAGCGTCACCTCGAGCAATTCCTTCTGCAAGAAAAGCGATCGAGCGGAGTCCGACACCTCATGCAGCATGCGTCGCGCCAGGTAACCGAACGACAAGACGATGAGCACGGTCAACACCCCGGATGCGAGACCAATGGCTACCGCCAAGTCTCGCGTGCGGCGCGCGCTCGCTTGGCGCACGGCCAGTTGAGCTGCGACGTTGCGCTCCATGTCGACGACGATCGCGCGCGCTTTGTCCATGAACGTCTTGCCCGTGTCGTTCAGAACGATCGCCTGCGCGGGTCCGAATCCTTGCATCCGCCGTATGTCGATGACGGTGCGCAGCTCGCGATGCTTTTCGTCCAGCAGGATGCGCAATTGCGCCAGCCTCTGCTCCTGAGCGGTATCGCCCGCGAGCAGCGACGCCAGGCTGTCGAACTGCGCGCCGATCTGCGGCTCGGCCGCTCGATAGGGCTCGAGATATTCGTCGCGACCGGTGATGACGTATCCTCGCTGCCCCGTTTCGGCATCGCGCGCGAGCGCGAGCAGCCGTTCGAGGCCGGCGTAGACCGCGTTCGAATGCTGGACTTCGGCTTCGCTGCTGTAGAGGCTCACCGTGCCGAACGCGCCGATCCCGGCCGTCACGAGCATGAGCACCCCGATGAGGGGCCAACCCCATCCGGCCCAGCGCTGCGCCGCGCGGCCGATCCCCGTGCTGCCTAACCCCAACCGTTTGACAGCTATGTCCATTTGCTTTCACCTCGAACGTGCATACGATGCTTCGTTACAAGATAGGAATTCGACTGACGAATCACAACGACAAATCGTCATTCATCGAATTTGAAAGTGATTTGTAATGATTATCGTTATTCGCCAGCCAGGCCCGGCGGGCGATAATCGGTCGGGCGAGCGCCGGTCCATTTGCGAAACGCGCGATGGAATGCGCTCGGCTCGGCAAATCCGACTGCCACGGCGATGTCGGCGATCGTACGTTCCCCGCTTTGCAACGCGGCGATCGCCATATCGCGGCGTAAAGCATCTTTGATCGATTGATAGGTCTCGCCTTCGCGCTTGAGCTTGCGACGCATCGTCGCCTCGGCGATGGCGAGCTCGGCAGCCAGCGCGTCCGAGGCCGGCCAGTCGGCGATCGCACGCGTACGGAGCGCTCGGCGCACGCGTGCGCCGAGCGAGTCGGGGTTGCGATACTTCACGATGAAACTTGCCGGCGCATTGCGTAAAAACGTTTTCAGCGACTTCGGCGTTTGAACGACGGGTAACGCCAAGAAGCCGGGCGCAAGCTCGACGTAGGACTCCCGCTCCCCGAAACGCAAATCGTCGCAAAACATCGAGCGATACTCATGGCCCGCGGCGGGCTCGGGGCAACTGAAGCGCGCGGCTCGCACGGGAATGCGACGCCCGACGAGCCAGGACACAAGGCCATACACAAGAATGAAATGCGTGGCGTAGGCGAACATCTCCTTCTCGTGCACGCCGTCTCGCAGGCGATAGACGAGACGCACGCGCTCGCTCGTCGTGTCCACCTGCGCCACGATGTCGTCGAGTACGAGACGCATGAACAGCGTCGCACGCGCAATCGCTTGCGCGCCATTGTGCGCGGTGAGCGCGGCTTGGCACATCGTGATGAAACTGCCGCTTCGCATGGGGTGCGAGTCCTGGCCGAAGAATTCGTCGTCAAGACCGCGGCCGATCGCGCTCCACAAAGCCCCGTATTGCGCCGACGACACGCGCGCCTGGGGCGACGCCATCAGTTGCGGGGAAATGCCCGCTTGCTCGAGCATCGGCGCAGGATCGACGCCGCGGCGCTTGACGCAGCGCACGGCTTCTTCGACGAGGCTGACGGCGATGGTCCCTTTTTCTTTATCCATGACTCGTTCCGACGGACCGCCGACGCATCCGATCCCCCGTGGCAAATGCGCTCACGACAATTGAGCGGCCTGAGCATCGAAAGCCGGCGCAAGCCTGCCTACACTTCGACGCGTGTGCGGCTCGCCTGGCGGGCGCGTCGATCCGCCGCGCTCGGCCGGCCGCCTGCCGAAAGCACGACAGTGTAAAGCCCGCAACGCCCGCCGCCAAGCTGCCGACCGCGCCGCACGCGGTGCGACGCGTCGTCTCGGGACGAGGTGCGTTGCTTCGATTCGCGCTTTTCGATCCACGTTTCTTTGACCCACTTCGCACATTTCGCACGACTGCGCCGCCATGGACGAGTTTTATACCGACGAACAACGGATGATCCGCGATGCCGCACGGCAGTTCGCGACCGAATGCCTTGCGCCGCACGCGGCCGAATGGGACCGCGAGGGTGCGTTGCCCGCTCACGTCGTTCGGCAGATGGGCGAACTCGGCTTGCTCGGCATGATGGTGCCGGCCGAGCTCGGCGGCACCTACACCGACTACCTCGCCTACGCGCTAGCCCTCGAAGAGATTGCAGCGGGCTGCGCGGCCTGCGCGACGATGATGAGCGTTCACAACTCGGTCGGCTGCGGGCCGATCCTCAAGTTCGGTACGGCGGCGCAGCAAGCGCAGTGGCTCGGCGATCTCGCGCTCGGCAAGACGATCGGCGCGTTTTGCCTGACCGAGCCGCATGCCGGCTCCGAGGCGAACAACCTCAAAACACGCGCCGTGCTGAACGATGGGCGCTGGGTCATCAACGGCAACAAGCAGTTCGTCACGAACGGCGGGCGGGCCGGCATGGCGATCGTCTTTGCCGTCACCGATCCGGATCTCGGCAAGCGCGGGTTGTCCGCGTTCATCGTGCCGACGAACACGCCGGGTTTTTCGGTTGGGCGACCGGAGAACAAGTTGGGCATTCGCGCATCGGACACTTGCCCGATCACGCTCGAAAACTGCGCCATCCCAGAGGGCAATCTGCTCGGCGCGCGCGGCGAAGGCCTCAAGATCGCCTTGTCCAACCTCGAGGGCGGACGTATCGGCATTGCGGCACAGGCGGTCGGCATCGCGCGGGCCGCGTTCGATGCAGCTCGAGCCTACGCGGGCGAGCGCGTGCAGTTCGGCAAAGCCATCAGGGAGCACCAGGCGATCGCCCACATGCTGGCAGACATGGCCACGCGCCTGAACGCGGCACGGCTGCTCGTCCACCACGCCGCGCGCCTGCGCAGCGCGGGCAAGCCTTGCTTGTCGGAGGCCTCGCAAGCCAAGCTCTATGCGTCCGAGGTGGCCGAAGACATCTGCTCCAAAGCAATCCAGATCCACGGCGGCTACGGCTACCTCGCCGACTACCCCGTCGAGCGCCATTATCGCGACGCGCGCATTACGCAAATTTACGAAGGCACGAGCGAAGTTCAACGCATGGTCATCGCCCGTCATCTGTAAGAGACGAACCCGACCGCCGCGGGACGGTGCGATAAAGCTGCCGAGCCGATCGCCCCGTAACATGCCGTTTCAGTCCGAATCTTCTGTTTTAAGAATCGCTTAAGGAACCGTGCGCACCATCGGGCCGCTGCTATTCGCGATGGAGGCCGGCCCGATGACTGACCTGAATGAACATACCGTGCCGCGCAAGCCGCGCACGATGCTGCGGCGCATCCTGAGCCATCACGAAATCGCCACGCTGCTGCTCCTGCTTCATTCGCCGATCGACGTTTCGGCGAAACCCGAGATTCCGATGTTGCAAGAGGCCGGCTTGGTCGAACCCATCACGCTCGAGTCGGGCGGCACCCGCTTCCAATTGACCGAGGACGGCAACGCCGTCATGCGGGTACTCGGATTGAGCTGATTTTCTTCCGCCTTTCTTCTTCTGTTGCCGCCGCGCGTCCGGCAGGTGGCAAATGCGCTCACGCAAAGTGAGCGGCTTGAGCATCGAAAGCGGTCCGGCCGCTGCCTACACTTCGACGCGTAGTAGATCGGCATGTACGCCCAATGGCGCGTTGTGCCGGCGGCGTCGACGCATCGACGTCCTATAACTCAAGAAACGCGTATACGCAGCGCACCGGCATGGCCGAAGCGATCGAGGCTGGCTTTGGGTCGCACGTCGACATAGGAAGGAGACAACGATGACTGCATCACTGCGCTTTCTGGCCGCGCGCGATTTCCTATTGCGCCATCGGACCGACTACGACCGAGCCTACCGCGACTTCGCCTGGCCGGCGCTCGACGATTTCAACTGGGCAATCGATTACTTCGATGAAATCGCGCACGGGAACGACAAGCCGGCACTCTGGCTCGTCGATGCCGGCACCGGCCAAGACATCAAGCTCTCGTTCGCGCAAATGTCCGTGCGCTCCTCGCGCATCGCCAATTTTCTGCGCGCGCTCGGCGTCGGCCGCGGCGACCGTATCCTGCTGATGCTGCCCAACCGCGTCGAACTCTGGGACGCCATGCTGGCGGCGATCAAGCTCGGCGCCGTGCTGATGCCGGCCACCACGCAGCTCTCAGCCGACGATCTGCGCGAACGCATCGACATCGGACAACCGACATTCGCGATCGTCGACGCCGCCGAATGCGGCAAATTCGAAGGTATCGATGCCGCGCTCGTGAAGATCGCCGTCGGCGCCGAAGGCGACGCAGCACCGGCCGGCTGGCACCGCTTTGCCGACGGCTACGAAGCCTCGCCCGCATTCGATCCGCGCGGCGCCACGCGCGCGCGCGATCCGATGCTGCTCTATTTCACGTCGGGCACGACGTCCAAACCGAAACTCGTCGAGCACACGCACGAGAGCTACCCGGTCGGCAGCTTATCGACGATGTACTGGGTCGGTCTCCAACCGGGCGACATCCATTGGAATATCAGTTCTCCAGGCTGGGCCAAGCACGCGTGGAGTTGCTTTTTCGCGCCTTGGAACGCGCAGGCCTGCGTCTTCGTGCTCAATTACTCACGCTTCGACGCGAAGACCGTGCTCGACACGCTGATCCGCCACGGCGTCACGACCCTGTGCGCGCCGCCGACCGTCTGGCGCATGCTGGTGCAGGAGCCGCTAGCTTCGTATGCGGTCACGCTGCGAGAAATCGTCGGCGCGGGCGAACCGCTCAATCCCGAGATCATCGAACGCGTGAAAGCGGCCTGGGGCATCACGATCCGCGACGGCTACGGTCAAACGGAAACGACCTGCCAAATCGGCAATTCGCCGGGCCAGGCCGTCGTGCCCGGATCGATGGGCCGCCCGATGCCAGGCTACCGCGTGTTGCTCGTCGACCCCGACGGGCAACCGGCCGAGGAAGGCGAGATCGCTCTGCCGCTCGAGACAGACGCCGGCACGGCCCCCGGCGCGGCGCAAGGCCGTAAGGGCCCGCTCGGCCTCATGACGCGCTACGCGAACAACGCGGATGCGACGGC
The DNA here is from genome assembly GCF_017315725.1 of Trinickia acidisoli. Taxonomy (NCBI): domain Bacteria; kingdom Pseudomonadati; phylum Pseudomonadota; class Betaproteobacteria; order Burkholderiales; family Burkholderiaceae; genus Trinickia; species Trinickia acidisoli. Next base: position 842,059 of record NZ_JAFLRG010000002.1, on the reverse strand, counting down.
ACACGTCATGCGCGACGGCCGCTACCACACGTCCGACGTCGCGATGCAACGCGATGACGGCTACTACGTCTACATCGGCCGCGCCGATGACGTCTTCAAGTCATCGGACTATCGCTTGAGCCCGTTCGAGCTCGAAAGCGCGTTGATCGAGCACGAGGCCGTCGCCGAGGCCGCGGTCGTGCCGAGCCCCGATCCGCTGCGGCTGTCGGTCCCGAAAGCCTACGTGATGCTGCGCCACGGCTATACGTTCAGCCCGGAGCTCGCCAAAAGCATCTTCGCGTTCTCCCGCGAACGCCTTTCGCCGTACAAGCGCATCCGGCGCCTGGAGGCGTACGACCTGCCCAAAACGATCTCGGGCAAGATCCGCCGCGTCGAATTGCGCCGTCGCGAGATGGCGCGCGGCGATGCCGCCGAGCGGTTGCCCGGCGAGTATTGGGAAGACGACTTCCCTGACCTGCGGTGAGCCCTCCCACGATGGCGCAACCGCACCACCCGATTGTCCCGTCACGGCAAGCCGCGCACGCCTGCGCGTCGGCTTGTCTTCGCGCGGCGAGCGTCTGCCCGCCGCGCATTTCCAACAACCGAACCGGAGTCTATCGATGAGCGCATCTTCCGCCGCCGGCGCGAGCCGCCCGACCGTCAAGCTGTTGATCAACGGCGAATTCGTCGAATCCGCCTCGACTGAATGGCGCGACGTCATCAATCCCGCCACGCAGGAAGTGCTCGCGCGCGTGCCGTTCGCGACGCGCGCCGAAGTCGATGCGGCCGTCGGTGCCGCGCACGCGGCGTTCGAGCAATGGAAGTCCACGCCGATTGCCGCTCGCGCGCGCATCATGCTGAAGTATCAAGCGCTGATCCGCGAGCATATGCCGCGCATCGCGAAGATCCTGACGGCCGAGCAAGGCAAGACACTGCCCGATGCCGAAGGCGATATCTTCCGCGGCCTCGAGGTGGTCGAGCACGCGGCGTCGATCGGCACGCTGCAACTGGGCGAGTTCGCCGAGAACGTCGCCTCGGGCGTCGACACCTACACGCTGCGCCAGCCGCTCGGCGTGTGCGCCGGCATCACGCCGTTCAACTTCCCGGCCATGATTCCGCTGTGGATGTTCCCGATGGCGATCGTGTGCGGCAATACGTTCGTCCTCAAGCCGTCCGAGCAAGATCCGCTCTCGACGATGGCACTCGTGGAACTCGCGCTCGAAGCCGGCGTGCCGCGCGGCGTGCTGAACGTCGTTCACGGCGGCAAGGAAGTGGTCGATGCGCTGTGCACGCACGAACAGATCAAGGCTGTCTCGTTCGTCGGCTCGACGGCTGTAGGCACGCACGTCTACACGCTGGCCAGCGAGCACGGCAAGCGCGTGCAATCGATGATGGGGGCGAAGAATCACGCCGTCGTGCTACCCGATGCCAATCGCGAACAGACGCTAAACGCGCTCGCCGGAGCGGGTTTTGGCGCAGCGGGCCAGCGCTGCATGGCCACGTCGGCCGTGGTGCTCGTGGGGGCGGCGCGCGACTGGCTGCCCGATCTCGTTGCGAAAGCAAAGACGCTCAAAGTCAACGCCGGCACCGAGCCGCAGACCGACATCGGCCCGGTCGTGTCGAGGGCCGCCAAGGATCGAATCTTGTCGCTGATCGGAAGGGGCGTCGAGGAAGGGGCAACGCTGCTGCTCGACGGCCGCGACGTAACCGTGCCCGGCTACGAACAAGGCAATTTCGTCGGCCCGACGATCTTTTCCGACGTGACGACGGAAATGACGATCTACCGCACGGAAATTTTCGGCCCGGTGCTCGTCGTACTGAACGTCGCGACGCTCGACGACGCGATTGCGCTGGTCAACCGCAATCCGTTCGGCAACGGCGTTGGCCTCTTCACGCAAAGCGGGGCGGCGGCGCGCAAGTTCCAGAGCGAAATCGACGTCGGGCAAGTCGGCATCAACATTCCGATTCCGGTGCCGGTGCCCTACTTCAGCTTTACGGGCTCGCGCGGCTCCAAGCTCGGCGACCTCGGCCCCTACGGCAAGCAGGTCGTCCAGTTCTACACGCAGACGAAAACCGTCACGTCGCGTTGGTTCGACGATGCCCCGTCGTCCGCCGATGGCGTCAACACGACGATCAGCCTGCGCTAACGCCCCCGATCGCACCGAACACGGAGACTTCGCCATGAAAATCGGATTCATCGGCCTGGGCAACATGGGCGCACCGATGGCGCGCAACTTGCTCAAGAACGGCCATTCGCTGCAAGCGTTCGACTTGAACGAGGCGGCGCTGCGCTCGCTGACCGATGCCGGCGCTACGGCCTGCGCATCGCCCAAGTCGGCGGCCACCGACGTCGAGCTCGTCATCACGATGCTGCCGGCCGCCGCGCACGTGCGCGGCGTATTGACCGGCGAGCAAGGCGTACTTGCCGGGATCGCACCGGGCGTGCCGATCGTCGATTCGAGCACGATCGACCCGGCCAGCGCACAAGCATTCGCCGAGCTTGCCGCCGCGAGCGGCAATGCATTCGCCGACGCGCCGGTCTCGGGCGGCACGGGCGGCGCCGCGGCCGGCACGCTGACGTTCATGGTCGGTGCGAGCGAAACGCTGTTCGCCGACATCAGCCCAGTACTCGGCGCAATGGGCAAGAACATCGTCCGCTGCGGCGACACCGGCATGGGCCAGGTGGCGAAGATCTGCAACAACCTGCTGCTCGCGATCACGATGACGGGCGTGGCCGAGGCCATGTCGCTCGGCGCCGCGCTCGGCATCGATCCGAAGGTATTGGCCGGCATTGTCAATACGTCGACGGGCCGCTGCTGGAGTTCGGACACGTACAACCCCTATCCGGGCATCGTCGAGACGGCCCCCGCGTCGCGCGGCTACACGGGCGGCTTCGGCGCCGATCTCATGCTCAAGGATCTGGGGCTGGCGGCGGAGGCGGCCCGCTCGGCCAAGCAGCCGATCTTCCTCGGAGCGCTAGCGCAACAGCTCTATCAGGCGATGAGCGCAAACGGCCAAGGCGGACTCGACTTCTCCGCCGTCATCTCGCTCTATCAACGTCGCGCCGCCAAGCAGTGAAACGCGGCGCGACCGCCCACGAAACGACCATGAAAGGAGTCAATGAATGAACGCACGTGTCGAACCCTCGCAAGCCGCTCGCGACGGCGTATCGGGCGCCACGCAACCGGCCGAGGGACGCGTGCTCTGTCACGTCGTCAACGGTGTCGCCATCCTGACGCTCGACCGGCCGCAAGCGCTCAATGCGCTCTCGCATGCCATGGTGCGCACGCTCTCGCAGCACCTCGAGCGCTGCCGTGAAGACAACGCGATCGTCGCGCTCGTGCTGCGCGGCAGCGGCGAAAAGGGACTGTGCGCGGGAGGTGACGTCCGCGCGCTCTATCACGCGGCGAATGCGGGCCTTGCCGAAGGCGAGGATGGCTGGCGCCAATTCTTTATCGACGAGTATCGGCTCGACTTCGCGCTGCACGCCTTTCCCAAACCGATCGTCGTGCTCGCCGACGGCATCGCGATGGGCGGCGGCATGGGTCTCGCCCAGGCCGCATCGCTGCGCATCGTCACCGAGCGCAGCAAGATCGCGATGCCCGAGACGCGCATCGGCTTCGTGCCCGACGTCGGCGCGACTCGCTTCCTGAGCGTGATGCCGGCTGAGCTTGCGCTCTACATCGGCCTCACGGGCGCGGTGCTATCGGGTGCCGACGCAGTGCGCTGCCGTCTCGCCGACGCCTGCGTGCCGAGCGAATGGCTGCGAGGCTTCGAAGCGCGCCTCGAAAGCCTGCCGCCGGACCAGGTAGGCGCGCGCCTGCGTGAAGCTTTCGTCCCGCAGTCGGCTCCGCTGCCGCCTGCGCAGATCGACGCGTTGCTGCCGGCCATCGAAAAGCATTTCGACGCGCGGCTGGCCGTAGACGAAATGGCCGCTTCGTTAGCGGCGGCGCTGATCTCGAACCCGCCGGCCGAGCTGCGCGCGTGGCTGCAAACGGCGCTCGATGCGCTGCACGGATATTCGCCGACGATGCTGCACGTCACGCGCGAGGCGATTGTGCGCGGACGACGGATCACGCTGGCCGATGCCTACCGGATGGAACTCGGGATCGTGTCTCGCGCGATCGAGGAAGGTGACTTTCTGGAGGGGGTACGCGCGCATTTGATCGACAAGGATCGCACGCCGTGCTGGCAGCCGGCCTCGCTGTCCGACGTTCGGCCCGAGCGTGTCGCGCATTTTCTGGCTTCGCCTTGGCCGAGCGCCCGGCATCCGCTCGCCGACCTCGGCGAGCTGCCGCCGCATCGTTCGTCGCAGTTGCCGTCGTAAGCGAACCCCTGGCCGGCCAAACGTCAGCACGACGCGATGAGACCCATCGCGATCGCCTTGACGACCGCCTGCACCTTGTTCGTGGCGTTCAGTTTCAACAGCACGTTGTTGACGTGAAAATTGACGGTCCGCTCCGAGATATTGAGGATTTGGCCGATCTCGCAAGCCGTCTTCCCCTCCCCGGTCCAACACAGCACCTCGCACTCGCGCGGCGTCAACACGACGCTCGCTTCGGGTGCGAGCCGCGGCACGAGAAATTCACTCATCAGCGAGTGCGAAAGATTGGCGAGCCAACTCGCTTGCAGCGTCAGCTCGTCGACCTCGGCGCTCGTGAGGGCGTCGGCATGGCGCGACATCGTCAGCAGGCCGTACACACCGTGCGCGGCCCAACTCGAATGCGCTACGCCCACGCGCAAACCGAAATCACGCGCGTCGGTCCATAAGCGCGGCGAGTTCGACGACGCCTCCGGCCAAACGATGAGCCGCGAGCTGGACATACCTTCGCGCACTGTCGGATCGATGTCGATGAAGTGATTTTCCTGATAGTGCTTCATCCACCCCGACGGATACGTATCGAAGATCGCAACCGACGGATTCGACACCGGTAGCGGCACTCGAATCCCGTAACAGCAATATTCGAAGCCGAGGCGCTTCGCGAACCCCGCGATCCGCTCGAACAATTGCCTCTCGTCGGATGCGGCGCGCAGTTGTTCGTAACTATCTTGCCAGCGCAACGGCGTATCCATGAATACCTCAAAAACGTAAATAAGACGGGACACAACGCTGTCATAGTTGCCAGGTCCCACGGTTGCGGCAGGCTGCTACAGTCGGGCGCATGAAACATCCTTCTACCATGCTGCCCGGCCAATCCGCCGACGGCTACGTCCGCCTGCAAGAACACGCACTTACCGAACTCCAACTCGTGCATGTCGACTCCGCGCTCGACGACGGCCTGCTCGAAGAGCTGCGCGCGGAAGGCATCGATGCAAGCAGCGCCGGCTACACGGAATGGCAACGCATGCGCGGTCCCGGCGCGGCCCACGTCACGCTTGGCTGGGATTGGTATACCGACCGCACGTCCGGAGCATTGGTCGTCGCCTGGGGCGACATTCGCAGCAACGTCATGTGCGTCGATCCGCGCGGCCTCGATCTCGGCATGGCCCGTACGACGCAAGCCCTGCTGCGACGCGTCGCCGGCCTGAACTGGCCGAACGCCGTTGCGCAAGCCGCTCTCGCCCCATGGGGCAGGCTGGCCGTACACGGTCCGACGCTTCAATAAGGCCGAGCGGAGCAGCCGCATCGGCCGGTCTACGCTCGATTGATCAGTACATTCATCCACAGGTCTCATTTATAAGCAAATCGTCGGCTCATTTCAATCTCATTATTAGTTTCGACTGATATGCCCTGAAGCGCCGCGACGCTTCGGGAGGGATAGTCACGCCCTTCGCCGTCCTGTCAAGGTTGACAGTTACCGCCCCTCGGAGCGCGCGCTGTAATGCGCTCATCAAAAAACGATAAGCGAGGGATTTCATGCGGACTTCTGTTCACGGCGACGGGCGCCTGCCCGAGGACCTCGATGCTGCACTCGCGCATTATCGGCACCGAGTCTTCGTCGAACAGTTGGGATGGAGCCTGCCGTGTGCCGACGACCGCTACGAGCGAGACCAATACGATCGCGATGACACCGTGTATGTCGTCGCTCATGACGAATCGGGGGCCATTTGCGGTTGTGCAAGGCTGTTGCCTACTACTCATCCTTATCTGTTGCAAGAGCTCTTCCCCTTCTTGCTGGCCGACGGCATGGTGCCGCCCCGGACCATGGGCGTATGGGAGTTGTCGCGCTTCGCCGCGAGCACGGCCGATGGCGCGTTCGGGGAGGATGCCGGCGTGTGGGCCGTTCGCCCGATGCTCGCCTCGGTGGTCGATTGCGCGGTGAAGTTCGGCGCGCGCCAACTGATCGGCGTGACGTTCCTCAGTATGGAACGGCTGTTCCGCCGCATCGGCGTGCATGCTCACCGGGCCGGGCCCGCGCAGCGTATCGACGGCCGCATGGTCGTTGCGTGTTGGATCGATCTGGATGTCCAAACGCTGGAAGCACTCGGCCTCGATTCATCCGTCCTTGCGCAACGCGACGGCTGCGAGCCGACCCTGCAAGCCTGCGCCTGAGCGCTCCGCGGCGCGCGCATCGCCGCTTGGAGAAGCGCTCATGAAGTCGCCCGCACTGCCCCCCGACACCCCGAGCGCGAATCGAGCGGACGGCCCCCCCGGATTACGGGGGATGGCGCGCGGCGAGCGCATATGCGACGAAGCGGTCGCAGCACTCGATACGCTCGGCACCGCTTGGCGAATCGAGATGTCCGCGCCTGTCCAGATCCTGTTGGCTCGCCTCGTCTGTCCGCGCTCGCATAGCGGGCACGAAGCGTTTCTCGCTTGGCTCGAGCAGGTCTGCACCGAGTCGACGTTCGCTGCATTGCTCGCTGAAGCCCGCCGCTTGGCGCTCGCGCGTCTGGGGCTGATTCGAGCACGTCAGCGCGCGAGCTTCGATATCGTTCAGGAAGTGGCGCAACCGCTATGGCCCGACGTGCTCGCGGCCTGGGCGGGGCTCGGCGATCAGCAGCGGCGCCGTCTCCATCACCTGGCGTGCGTATTGGGCGCCCTCGCCGAGCCGGACCAGCTCTGCCCCCGGCGCCTCGCTGGCCTCACGGTCGCACTCGACGAATTGCGCAGGATGTTCGTCCAAGCGTATCGGTATCCACGCTATACGCGTTGCGTGCCCAACCTGTTCGCCGCGCTCGAAACAGCCTGGCGGCCGCGGCTAGGCCCGATCCAAGACGAAGCGACGGCTGCCGCCACGCAACTGCTCCTGACGGGCAGCCGGGCAGCGAGCGAGTTGACGGGTCCGGCGATCGAGATGCTCCTCGCGCGACCTGCGCTCCTCGCTCGCCTGCGCGCAACGCCCTGCGCGGCGGCGTCTTTCGTCGACGATTTGCAGACAACGCTCGCGCAGCGGCGCGCGCGGCTGCATCGACCACCGACGTTCGATGCAGCCGCGTTCGCGTTGATGTCGAGGCCACTCGCCAGGATGCTGGCGCAGGCCGTCGTGGAAGCGTTGGTTGCCTCGCACGAGCGAGTCGGACGAGACAGACGCAGCCACGGGACACCCTTGCGCCGCGACGCCACGGCGCCGCTCGATCACCTTGCTTTACGCGTCGGCCTTTGATGTCGAAGGCTGGCATGCATGCCGGTCACGGTTGCCCCTCGGGCCTGTGTCCTATGGAAGGAGAAACACTATGTATACCTCTCGCGACGTGCCGCTTCCCGTTTCCGATGACGATTTCGCCGCATGGGCACGAATCGCCGTGAAGTATGCGGATCCCGCACGATCAATGCCGCTGTTGCGGCTCGATCGGCATGGACTGACCGTGGCTGTCCGCGACGATGCTGAGCTGCCGTCGATCGGCTTGCCGAGGCGGGCCTTGATCGTCGGCGATTCGGTGCCGCTATGCGAACTGAGGCTTGTCGCGCGTGCGGCGACTCGCGCCGAAGGGCACGCCATCACGGTGACGCTACAGCCGTCGCGCGCCGACGATCATGCCTTACTGTGGCAGGCGCTTTGCGCCTATCGCATCAACGGGGGCGCAGCGCCGTCGGGCGAGCGATCGGCCAGCGTCAAGGCGGGCGCGGATCAGCCCGATAGAGCACGTGCGCGGCAGGATGATGCCTCCGCCCGCTCCAAGGCACGATCGAGCACAGCAGCGTCGCGACGCGAAACAGTATCGATGGCGGCAAGCGCTGACGATCTACGCTATCGAGTAGCGTGCGACACGATCTTTACGGTGGCAAACCACGAAGACGCCTGCTTTTTTTCGCACTGGCTCGACTACCACTTCGCCGAGGTACGCGCACGAGCACGGATGAGCTGTGTCGCAGCGGACTTGCGAGAGATGCTCACGCGAGTGATCGACCATGAAGTCGAAGTTCGCTTCGTGTTCCACGCGGCCGATGACGTCGTTCGGGCATGCACCGAGGCAGCCTGCCGCTGGATCGCGGCCGAAGCGACACGCCAGTTGGGAATGACGGCGGAGCATTGGCTCGCCAATGCTTCGATTGCAGGCGGCTTGCCCACCTGCTGGCCCCAGCGTGCCGTCATGACCTCGCGAGCGGGAAGCTATTCGTTTTCGTCGAGTAGTGCATTGGCCTTGCGCAGCAAGCCCGCTTGATGAAACTTACGCCAAAACCTACGCCACAAATGCCGCAGAATTCCCCGCTGGCGCGGGACGCCGCTTAATTCTCCCCACGCGCACGCTTCAACTCGAGGTAGTTCTGGTTTGCCACAGGATCGTCCGCCCGGTATGCAACATTCGGAGCACTGCTGCCATCCTCTCCGTTGAGGCCGGGCAACGACATGAGATGGTCACGGAGATCACCGCCGACAATGGGAGCGACCACCAATGGCAGAAGATATGAGTCCAGGTGCTTGCCATGGGGATTTCCCAGTTCCCGAGTGAGCGCTTCCAAGTAATCGTCTTTCCGGGACGCATTCCAGTCAATGGCGAAGCCTGCGCGGTGGCAAAGCTCCGCATGGACGAGAAGCATGGTGCGACCGTTCCCGTCAAGAAAAGGATGCCCCCAGGCGAAAGCGCCCATTACCATGCCCGGTTTTCCGCACATCGTCATGGGATTATTGCCAGCCGACAGCCCCCATTCGACGGCCCGCTGACACAACTCCGAAGCTTCGAACTGTATTCGCTGCCCCTTCCCGACCAATCGTCCAACACCGAGACTATGGCGATCTTGGCCCGCCCACGGGTAGAACTCACTGAACAGGATCCGATGAACCTCAAGGAAGTGCACGTAGGCAATAGGCCCTTTGACTGCGTGAAGGTACGCCATTGCAGCCTCGAGGTTCGACTCGAAGAACCCGTGTTCGATGTACTTGAGCTCGTCCAGATCCTTGATGCCGTCAACGTTACGCAGGTAGCCCCTGGTTTCGTAGTCCCCGAACGGGTCGAACACGCTTGATCTCCCTTATGTGGTTCGCCATCAATCGGGCAAACTGCCGGCCGTTAATCCGCTCCTGCTTCTTGAGCGCAACCAGCAGTTTCCCCGTGAGATCGAGTTCGACATCGTCACCCGCGGCTCGCGTCACTGCTTCCGCGAAATCATCGAGGCCCGAGCGCCGGTATTGAATGCCGTAGGCTTGCGCGAGCTGCTCAACAAACTTGCCGACATTTCGGGTCGGCAGCTTGTCGACATCTGCTGGTAGCTTGGGCGCTACGCCCGTTCGCGGTCTTTCATGTTGACCGACATACCGCACCGTGACGTTGTCCCACCCAAGCTTGCGAGAAATCCGGCTCTTGCCCGTGTTAACCAGGCAAACGGAGCGATCGTTTTCGTGCGCAATTGTCACATCGAGCACCTCAACGCCCAGTTTCCCGAGTGCCTCACGCAACAGTACCTCATTACCAACGGCAGATCGTGCGTGGCCTTCCAGATTCAGACCCGTCTTGGCATAAACGCCCGCTCCAAGTCGAATGATGCGTCCATCGGCAACGAGATGCTGAAGCGCGGCGCTCAGGTGTGACGGACTCCCGAGACCAGCCAGTTCGCGTCGAAGCACGACGTTGCCCGAGCGCTTCTTCAACGACATCAAAAGCTTACTGTCCAGGTTCATCCGTCACCTCCAGATCCGGCGTACGAGGTTCCATTATAAACCAGATAAAAATCCTTATCCTACAATGGGTTACCGATGCAAATCTTGCCGAATTGACAGCATACTTCGCCGGCCGGATGATCCCTGCGGGCGTTTCAGACATGGATGCGGAAATCGCCAATCAGTCTAGCCTGCCGATGGGGAATCGAGCTCCCGTAAGGCGCGCCGCAAGACACGACTGCGCTCGCTGTTCGTGCTGCCGTTCGGTCCGGGTGGCTCGTCCAGCAATCGCTGGAGCAAAACCTTGAACTCAATGACGTATCCGCTGAATGAAAGCCGCCAAGGCTCCCCGGACGTCAGGCTGATGAGGAAAAGCGGCACCTCGCCCTGCTGGAAAGATCGGGCCGACCACTCGCAGCCCCAAATCCAAGCTATTCGTTCTCGTCGAAGTAGTGGCCGAACTTGAGCTGCTTCGTCCGAATGTACCGCTCGTTCTCGTCGCGTACAGGGATGGCGAGTGCAACACGCTCGCAGACCGGAATGCCGTGCTTCGAAAGCGAATCGAACTTCTCGGGATTGTTGCTCATTAACCGAACGGACGTGACGTTCAGTTCTCGCAGGATCGCCGCCGCCGAATCGTACTCGCGCGCATCGTCGGGCAAACCGAGTTCGAGGTTCGCCTCGACCGTGTCGAGCCCTTGCTCCTGCAGCGCATACGCACGGATCTTGTTCGACAACCCGATGCCGCGGCCTTCGTGTCCGCGCAGGTAGAGCAGCACCCCACGCCCTTCCGCGGCAATGTAGCGCAGCGCGAGGTCGAGCTGCTCGCCGCAATCGCAACGGTACGAGCCGAGCACATCGCCCGTCAGGCATTCAGAATGCAACCGCGTGAGCACCGACGCCTGCCCGTCCACCTCCCCCATCACCAACGCCAGATGCTCGACATCTCCCGCCTCGACACGAAAAGCGTACGACATGAACGTTCCGTACCGAGTGGGCAAAGTGGCCTTGGCGGCCAACGTGACGCATTGCGTGGTGCTTTCGCCGCCGGCTAGGGGCGGCTGGGATGGCATGGGCATGACTTCTCGAGAATGACGCATTGATGGTTCGCGCGCGCACCAACGGCGGTACGCGCACCGGAAGTTTAACGCGAATCGTCCGACGCGACCGGCCGCGCGCGCCGCATCGCACGTCGCTACCGCCTATACTGGGACATAGCCCGCTCGCCCGACGCGGTCGCGCGGCGGAGCCGATCCCCGCCCCCAAACGAGAAGACGGAGACTCTCATGCCCAACGTAGCGCAGATTCTCAAGTCGAAGCTGGATGACCCACAGGCCGCAAAAAGGATCGCCGAGCAGCCGGTCATCACGATCGACGCCGACGCATCGGTCTTCGAAGCCGTGAAAATGATGTCCCAGCATCAGATCGGCGCGCTGATCGTCACGGAGGGCAGCGAGCGAAAAATCGCGGGCATCATCACCGAGCGCGATTACGCCCGCAAAATCGTCTTGATGGACCGGTCGTCGAAATCGACGCGCGTCGCCGAAATCATGACCAAGCAAGTGCTGCACGTGCGCGTGACCGACACCACCGAGGCATGCATGGCCTTGATGACCGAGCACCGGATGCGCCATTTGCCGGTCATCGACAACGGCAGGTTGGTCGGTATGGTGTCGATCGGCGATCTCGTCAAAACGATCATCTCCGAGCAGCAGTTCACCATTCAGCAACTCGAGCACTACATCTCGGGCGTTCACACCTAACGCGCCCAAGCAGGGGACACAGGCGCTCGAGCAGCAGAACGCCGGCCCGAGCGCCTGCGCTTCGGTCACGAGCCGAAGGATCGATCCCGGCCTCTCGGCTCCCTCGCGCCGTCAACCGCACGCCATCCATCCAGCGATCACGATCGGTTTCATTTCCAGACGTCCCCATTCCAGGTTCATTCGCCCGGCACCGGTACCGAACGTCGAAATCGGCCTGCGCTTCGCGTAGAAACTCAAAAATACGGATTTTTGTTAATCACTCTTGCATTGATCGCAAATATCCCAATACCCTTCACATCATTCCCAACAACATTTAAATGCCCTGCCATCGGGGATGGAATCGGTTTATCTCATTCTCGAGCCGCCAAAAACGATCATCGATAATTTCAACGAGCGCACAAATATTCGGCATTGCAACTGAAATCGATCTCGCTCACCCCTTCGTCGAACTTCTATTCGAAAACCCATATTTTCAGCCATACAAGGTCCGGCAATCCTGAAAACAAGCGGATAACATTACTTACGTCTGATATGATTTCGCAAAAAACGGATGCACCCGAAAATTCATTAGGTAGATTGGGCGATTTACCTGTTTCGGGCAAGTAATATTTTCGACATGCGAGGACATATGTCACGCCAATTTATTGAACCGATGTCGCCGCTATGGCGAGCGACCGACGAGAAATCGTGGTTCGAGGCGCTTGCGTTGCTGGGGAGGAAATACGGCTTCGACCATACGTTATTTGCGGTCGTGCCGCGACCGGGCATGCGCTTCGCCGACGCTTACCTGCGGAGCACTTATGATGCGAGTTGGCGTCAGACCTACGACGAGCGAGCGTTGTTTCGCATCGATCCAACCGTCGCTCATTGTCTGACGCAAACGTCGCCGCTCATCTGGACATCATCTCACTTTGCCGAGCGCAGCCAGCAGGAGATGTACGAGGAGGCCTGCCATCACGGGCTTTGCACGGGCATTTCGCTGCCGATTCATGGCCCGAAGCAAGAGGTCGGCATGCTGTGTTTCGTGCGCAGCGACCAGGCGCCGCACTCGCTCGACGAAGCGCACGTGCAACGCACGCTGCCGATGCTGACGCTGCTGCGCGACGTCGCCTTCGATACGAGCCAGCGTTTCCTCGACGGCTACACCGAGCGGCTCGTACCGAAGCTGACGCCACGCGAGTACGAATGCTTGAAATGGACGGCGCAGGGAAAATCGACGTGGGAAATCGCCAAGATTTTCGGCTGCGCCGAAGCAACCGTGAATTTTCACATGACGAACATCCGTAGCAAATTCGGGGTAAGTTCGAGGAGCGCCGCGGCGGTCAAGGCGACCCGAATGGGGTTGATAGATCCTGATTGAGCAGTGCCGGCCGAAGCGCCGGCGCGCGCTTTTGCGAAACGCTGCGAATGTCTTCGTCCGAGATCCGCGCCTCGAAATAGAGTCTCAAGAGGATCATTACAGGTTTTGGGATATTGGCGCCAAGCTCGAAACGGCTACCACGCGATTGCGTAACACCAAAGCGGGCCCAGAAAGTTTTTTGACTTTCTTTCGCCTGCTTCCGGTAAGTCTGAACGAAGGTGCTGTTGATTTCGGTCCGAACCGGACGGGCCGCATCTTCGGTTTGCGGTTGACGAATATCGGCTGTGGACATGGCTTTCACCTGATGGGGGAACGTACTCGATACCCACATCATCCCAAGTGTCACCGAAGATTTGTACCTATCTTGCTTGACAGTTACAGCTAGCACGCAAACTGCATATGGTCGATGCCCCTTAGATGAGATACTAAGATTTCCGAAAGAAATGTCACATAGAGGCATATTGACATTCGGGCTGGCGAAAGAAGGACTTCACCAGCGCGGGCAACTTCTGGATGCGGCGCAGAGCACCGATAGCCAATCGCTTCATTTCGTCTTTGGACTGCACGAGACGTTTGGAGACGCTGCGCTTCACGTGCGCCCAAACTTGCTCGTCAGGGTTCAGGTGCGGCGAGTAAGGCGGCAGAAAGAACAGCTTCAGTCGTCCTTCCTGCGCCTTCACGAAATCCTGGACCAGCTTGGCCTTGTGAATCGGATGGCCGTCGACTACGAGGAACACCGGCTCGCGTGCGCCGAGCATCAGGCGAGTGAGAAACTCTGGGAAGACGACAGCGGTGACGGCTCCCTCATGCACCATGAAGCGGAACTCGCCCTGAGCACTGACCGCCGAAATCATGTTCAGCGAGAAACGCCTGCCTGTCGCTTCCACCACCGGCGTGCAGCCCTGCGGCGCCCATGTCGTGCCCGTGTGGTAATCCGAGCGAATGCCCGACTCATCGGCAAAGTAGATGCTCGCGCCAACGGCTCGTGCCTCGGCTCGAATCGCCGGGTAGGTTTCGAACTCCCACTGCCGAACGAGCGTCGCGTCCTGTTGCCACGCCTGATACAGGGGCTTTTGCACCGTGAAGCCCAACAGCTTCATGATGCGGCTCACCCCGGAAAGCGCCAGCTTTTTGCCGAACTGCCGCTCAATGAGCGCGGCAATCAGCGACAGCGTCCACAGCCCGAATTCGAACTTGAACTGCAGTGGAGTATTGTCTCGCACCGCTTGTGCCAGCCAGCGCATCTCTTCGGCATTGACCTTGGACGGCCGCCCCGGTATCGGCTTGGCCAGCAACGCGTTTTGACCGCCGTTGGCGAAATCGGCCAGCCAACGATACACGCTGCGTTCGTTCACCCCGTAGGCCGCCGCCACACTGGCCACGTCCTGCCCTTCGCGTATGGCCTTCACCGCTTGCTGGCGCATCGCCTGCAACGTCGCGTGGTCCAGTTTCCGGCCGTCCGATGTGCGTTTCGATTTCATGCACGTATTGTCTCATGTGTATGACAATACTTTCGAAAAACTTAGTAACAACCTGGGAGAGCGAGATGAATGCGAAGATCACGATCGATAAACAACATAGCTTCGATCTCGACGCACTGGCGCAGATGTATCGGCTGCGCGCCAAAGTTTTCGGCGAGCGGATGGGGTGGGAGGTCGCCGTATTATCGGGGATGGAAATCGACGATTACGATGCGCATTCGCCCTACTACATGCTCGTGCACGACGATTCGGGCATCGTATGTGGGTGTTGGCGTCTATTGCCGACGCAAGGGCCGTACATGTTGCGCGATACGTTTCCCCGGCTCCTGCATGGGCAGGAGGCCCCTTCGTCGTCGAAAACCTGGGAGCTGAGCCGCTTCGCGATCGTCTCGCGCGAGTGCGCGGGGTACGGCTTCGGCGAGTTGGCCCTCGATGCAATGCGAGCGGTCGTCACGTTTGCCGACCACCTCGACCTCACGAACTACGTGACCGTTACGACCACCGCGGTCGAGCGGCTGCTCGTGCGGGCTCGCATCGAAACGAGGCGCTTCGGCCCGCCGCTGCGGATCGGCAAGGTCAACGCAGTCGCCCTATCGATTGGCCTCGGCGAGCAAACTCACAAAGCGCTGTTCGGGGGTGCGAAGCTGCGCCGCTCAGCGCACGAGGGGCTCGAGCAATCGCTTAGGACCACTGACGAAAGGGCTGCCCGGCTCGTAAAACCGCAGCAACTCGTGCATTTCGCGCGAGAGGCCGATGCGCTTGGCGGCCGCGACGCGTGCAAACGGCGCGTCGTCGCCGTTTAGACGTCCGATCCAAAGCGAGCTGCCGCCGCATAGGTCGACGCCGTCCCATTCAGGGCCTATCGCGAAGGCCGCGCACAGTCGCCCCGGCCCGCGCGCGAGATCAGCGTACTTCACCGCAGGCCGCCGCCGTGTCATGAGCGGCACGCCGTCCAGCGGCTCGGCGGCGCGAAACAGCACGGCGGCCCCCTCTCCCTCCGGCTCCGACGACATATTGATCGTGTACGAGGCGCCGTAGACGAGCCGCATGTACGCATGGCCCGGCGCGCGAAACAACGCCGCGTTGTAGGGGCGCAGGCCGCGGTAGGCGTAACTCGTCGAATCGCCGATCGGATACGCTTCGGTTTCGACGATACGCCCGCTCACGCGGCCCTCGGGTGAATCGTGCACGAGACACTTGCCGACCATGAAGCGCGCAAGCTCGACGGTATCGACGGGCAGGTCCTCGCGAGCGAGCGGCACGATGGAGTAGAGGGACGTGTCCACGTCGATCGGCAGCATCGTTAGCGCGCCTCGTTGCAATGACGGTCAAACCACGCGCAAAACCGCTTCATAGGGTTTTCTCCAATCGGATAAGGGGGCCTCGCCCGGAAGCGGCCGGATCGGGCATTTGCCGATTGCTTCGCGCCTCGGCGTTGACTACCAGTAACGAACGTAACCTGTCGATACATATTTGGCGCAGGCACGTAGCGCGTTGCCCGTTAAAATACGCCCGCCTCCTTATTTTTGCCGCCGCCGCACGATTTCGCGCCTCGACGGCTTCGTTCCGTGACCACCACCGACGCCGCCGCGCCATGAAGCAGTATGACCACTGAAGCCACCTTAGCGGACTCTCTCGCCGTTGCCGACCGCGTGCGCGCATTGATGGTTCGCCATGGTATCGGCAAGCGGCAGCAGACCACCGAGCTTTGCCGCATCCTCGATCTGAGCTTTTCCCAAGGGCACCGCAAATTGCGCGGCAGCAGCCCGTGGACGCTTGCGCAGATTCGCAAGGTAGCGGAAGCGTTCGGCGAGCCGCCGACGCAATTATTCGCCACGCAGGAGAATGGGCTCGGCGTCACCGGCACGCAGCCGCGCGAGGCAATGCTCAACGTCGGCGCGTTCGAAGGGCCCTGCATCGCCTGGATCGGCGAGGCGCTCGGCCCCTACGAGCGTGCCGAATTCGTCGCCTACGGAGAAGGCAACCGCTGGCGCATCGTCCGCTGCGACGGCACGCCCGGCGAACACGCGCACGAAGTACTCAAGATCGAAATTCATCCGCGCCGAGGCGAAGCCCAGCGCGCGACGGTTGCCGTCGTCGACGCCGATCGCGCCGCCGCTGAAGCGCTTAACGACTACCTCGTGCAAAACGGCTTCGCGGCCACCGCTTACGATCGCCTCTCCGCGTTTATCGACGCGCTTCAAACGCAAACGTTTGACGCGGTCGTCACCGACTGGCTCTTCGACGAGCACACGGCAGCAACGGCCATCGAGGCGGTGCGCCGCTCGCCGCAACCCGATGCGCCGATCTTTCTGCTGACGGGCGATCTCCTGAGCGGCAAGGCGAGCGAGTCTGAGATCAGCGAAGTCATCCGCCGCTTCGATGTGGCTTGCTACGAAAAGCCGGCACGCCTCGCGATTCTCGTCGCTGACCTCTCGAAGCGCCTGGGCCGAGCGTAAGGATGCACCCCGCTGGCAGCACCTGGCACCCGGGCTGCCGGCGATAATCGATCGCCCCAGCGCGATCATCGCCGGGGCTCGAGACAGAAAGCGCTCGCTCAAACGTCGAATTTCACGCCTTGCGCGAGCGGCAGCTCGCGGCTGTAGTTGATCGTGTTCGTCGCTCGGCGCATATAGCTCTTCCAGGCGTCGGAGCCTGATTCGCGGCCGCCACCCGTTTCCTTTTCGCCGCCGAATGCCCCGCCGATTTCGGCGCCGCTCGTGCCGATGTTCACGTTGACGATCCCGCAATCGCTGCCGGCCGCCGACATGAACTGCTCGGCCTCGCGCACGTCGTTCGTGAAAATCGCCGACGACAACCCCTGCGGCACCGCATTGTGCACGGCGAGCGCCTGCTCGAAGTCGTCGTACACGAGCACGTAGAGGATCGGCGCGAACGTTTCGCGTTCGACGATGGCCGTCTGGGCCGGCATCCGCACGATGGCGGGGCGCACGTAGTAAGCGCCGTCGCGGCCGACGTCGACGCGCTCGCCGCCCGTCACGTGTCCGCCGTCCTTGCACGCCTGTGCGAGCGCCGTCTGCATGGCGTCGAACGAGCCGCGATCGATCAGCGGACCGACGAGCGTATCTGCATCGAGCGGATCGCCAACCTTGACCGATGCGAATGCCTTTTCAAGACGCGGCAGCAGCGTATCGGCGACGCTGCGATGCACGATCAACCGGCGCAGCGTCGTGCAGCGCTGGCCCGCCGTGCCGACGGCCGCGAACGTGACGGCGCGCACCACGAGGTCGAGATCGGCGCTCGGCGCGACGATCATGCCGTTGTTGCCGCCGAGCTCGAGAATGCTGCGCGCGAGCCGCTTGCTGAGCGTCTGTGCCACCTCGATGCCCATTCGCACGCTGCCCGTCGCGCTCACGAGCGGCACTTTGTGCGAATGCGTCAGCGCTTCGCCCACCTCGCGGCCACCGATGATCAATTGCGACAGCCCTTCGGGCGCGACGCCCGGGTGCACCTTGTCGAATTCGCGGACGGCTTGCGCGAACAACGCTTGACAAGCGATGGCCGTGAGCGGCGTCTTCTCCGACGGTTTCCAAACGATCGGATCGCCGCACACGAAAGCGAGCGCGGCATTCCAGGCCCATACGGCCACCGGGAAGTTGAACGCCGAGATCACGCCGCAGACACCGAGCGGATGCCATGTTTCCATCATCCGGTGGCCCGGACGCTCCGACGCGATCGTCAGACCGTAGAGCTGGCGGGACAGCCCGACCGCGAAATCGCAGATGTCGATCATTTCCTGCACTTCGCCTAGCCCTTCCGAGCGGATCTTGCCCGCTTCGAGGGTCACGAGCCGGCCGAGCGCGTCCTTATGTTCGCGCAGCACGTTGCCGAAAACACGCACGAGTTCGCCGCGTAGCGGCGCCGGCACGGTGCGCCACTTCAGAAAGGCGGCGTGGGCGGCATCGATCTTGCGCTCGGCAGCGGCGGCCGAATCGACGGCCAGCGTCGCGAGCGTCGCGCCGTCGCGCGGCGAACGAGCCGTCAAGGCATCGCCCTTCCAAGCGGAAAGGTCGACGTTGAGCGCTGCGAGAATGTCGTTGACTACCATCACGTCCTCTTAGTGTCGAGTTACATCGTCAAAATTTGTCCGGAGCCATTCATCCGCCCGCACACGGCACGCAGCATGAAATTGCCCTCGATCCGGCGATTGAAACGCGTTCACGCCACCTATGCAAGCGGGCGCGCTACGCTTGCATCGGCCCCTTAAGCTTGCGCCAGCGCCGACGCGAGCCGGCGCGCGCCTTCGAACGCCTCGGCTTCGCTCGGCGCCGCGAACGACAAGCGCAAGCTGCTTGCATCCGGCTCGCGCACGAAAAACGCTGGGCCCGGAACGAACATCACATTGCGCTCGATGGCGCGCTTGAGCACCTCGCCGGCGTCGCGCCCGCCAGTCAATCTCGCCCAGACGAACATGCCGCCTTCGGGTGCGGTGAACGCGATCTCGCCCGGCGCAAAATGCCCAAGGGCCTTGACGAGCGCCTCGCAACGCGAGCGATAAGCCCCGACGATCGATCGCAGGTGCAACCCCAAGCTGCCGCTGTCCAGATAATGGCGCGCCGTCTCCTGCGCGAGCGGTGAGGTGCATAAATCGCTCGTTTGCTTTGCAACGATCATTCTGCGCGCAATGGGCGCGGGCGCAATCGCCCAACCGATCCGCAAACCCGGCGCGACGATCTTGGACAGGCTGCCGAAATAAACCACCCAGTCGCGCGCTCCGGGACATGCGTCGGCCAATGCGCGCATCGGCGGTACCGGCGTGCCCGAAAAGCGCAACTCGCCGTACGGATCGTCTTCGACG
Source organism: Trinickia acidisoli (assembly GCF_017315725.1). Taxonomy (NCBI): domain Bacteria; kingdom Pseudomonadati; phylum Pseudomonadota; class Betaproteobacteria; order Burkholderiales; family Burkholderiaceae; genus Trinickia; species Trinickia acidisoli. The sequence continues at coordinate 822,677 of NZ_JAFLRG010000002.1, read as the reverse complement.
AGCACGATGCGCCGCGCCGCCGCCAGCCGCACGAGGGCTTCACGCCTCGCGTGGGACAGCGTCGCCCCGGTCGGGTTTGCAAACGTGGGGACGGTATAGAGCAGCTTCGGCTTGGGCGCCGCGGGCCATGCATCGAGTTGGGCGGCGAGCGCGTCCACGTCGATCCCGTCGCGATCGGTCCGAACCGGGACGATGTTCGCGCCCGCGAGCCGCAGCGCCTGGATCGCGGCGGGATAAGCCGGCTCTTCGATCAGCGCCGTATCGCCCGGAGCGATCAGTGTGCGCAGCAGCAAATCGAACCCCTGCTGCGAGCCCGTCGTCACCACGATATCGTCGGCGTTGCAAGCAACGCCGCGCGTGCCCATGAGCCGGGCAAGCGATCCACGCAAAGCCGGCGTGCCGGCCGTATCGCCGTATTGCAAACATGCAATCGGATCGCTGCGGTAGGCCGCATCGAGCGCGTGTGCGAAGCCGTCGCGATCGAACAAATCCTTCGACGGATACCCGCCCGCGAACGAAATCATGCCCGGACGGCCGACGTACTTGAACAGCTCGCGGATCGGCGAGCCCTGCGGCGCACGAAACGGCGCGGCAAATTCGTACGCATCGTCTCGCGTGTCGGAACTTGTCGTATCGGCAGAAGCCATCGCACTCCTCTCCGCTCGATCTCGCACGATGGGCACGACCTCGCGCATGGCCATCACGCTGCCGCGGTCATTTTGAAGATGCCGGTCGCGTTGCCTGCATCGAAGCCCAGATCCAGCGCCACGCGCCCTGTTTCCGCGTCGACGTAGGTGTCGCGCGTGATGAATTCATAGAACGAACCTGGCACTTCGCGGCGCACTTCGCTGCCGTCGTCGCCGAGAAAAACACGCACGACCGGATCGGCTTGAAACGCCGTCTGCTTGACACGGCCCGATTTCGACACTTCAACGTGCTCTTTGATGGGCCGGCCCAGTTCGCGCTGCGCATCCGCCACCGCGAACACGTCGGACACGCGGTCGGTTGCATGGTTGAAGGCGTTGCCTTCCGTAGCGATCCACGCCATTTCAGCCGATTCGGCAAGCAACGTGAGATAGTCGGCGAGACGAGGCACCGCATGCTGGCGATCGAAGCAGCGTATGAGGATCGGCAGCAGCGCGCAGGCATCGGCGAGCGGCAAGGCCGCATCGCGCTCGAGTTCGGCGAGCCATGCGACGGCCCGCGGCGTCAACGGGTCCGCCGACGAACCGACGACGTTCGTGACAGCCTGCTGGAGTGCGCTAGAAAAGCGCTCGGGGTGCAACTCGCTGACGAAAAACTGCGCGATGTGCTCGGGCGCATCGAGATGCGCGTACGAGCGCCCGGTCATCTTGATTCGATCGAGCGGATAGGTGCCGTTCAAACGATAGCCGAGCGGCTTGAGGATGCGCGTGAATGCGGCTTCACCCGGAGGCAACGCGCCGCAGTGCGGCCAGCGCACGGTGCGAAGCGCACCGTGATCGAACTGTACCCGCCCATCCTCGCGAGCGACGCCGTCGGTATAGGCGCGCCCCGTCGGGACGCGATCGAGCAGCCCGGCGAAAAGCGCCATGTTGAGCGCCTGCGCAAGCTCGGCGCGTGTCACGATGCCGGCCTCCCAGCGTTCCATCGAGGGCGGCACATTCATCAATGTCACTAACTGCTGGGCGGCGCCTGATCCGCAGGCGGCTGCGAGCATTGCGTCGAGATTGCCGTTCATTGCATCGTTTCCGTTTTTGTGAGGTGCAGCGCATTCCGTGACAAGGCACATCGGCCTATTCCATGCGCACCCGTTCCCGTTGATCAGATTGATTGTCGTCGCCTGCCCTCCAGCCGACAATTGATTTAAACTCACCACTTCATTCGCAAAAATCACCAACTTGCCGCCGGAAGCCTGTTCCCGGCGCAACCCCAACGATGAGAAAAGGCATCCCCAATCTCGCCGCGCTGCAGGTTTTCGAAGCGGCGGCACGCCACGAAAGCTTCACCCGCGCGGCCGACGAACTCGCGCTCACGCAAAGTGCCGTCTGCCGGCAAGTCGCCTCGCTCGAGAACCGGCTCGGCGTCGCCTTGTTCCTGCGAATCAAGAAGCGGGTCGTGCTGACGCCGCACGGACGCCACTATGCCGCGCAGATCCGCAAGAGCCTCGAGCGCATCGAGCGCGATACGCTCGAGCTGATGGCGCAACGCGGGGTCGGCCGCGTGCTCGAACTCGCCGTCGTACCGACGTTCGCAAGTCAATGGCTGATTCCGCGCCTGCCGCGGTTCCGAGCGCTGCGGCCCGACATTACGGTCAACCTCTCGATCCGCACGGAGCCGTTTCTGTTCAGCGATTCGCCGTTCGACGCCGCCGTCTACTTTGGTCGAGCGGTATGGCCCGGCACGCAAGGCACGCTGCTCTTTCGCGAAGGCCATGCGGTGCCGGTCTGCAGCCCGGCATTGATGGCCGATTGCGCGCCGCTCACGCGCGAACGCTTGGTCGACATGCCGCTCCTGCACCTATCGACGCGGCCCGACGCGTGGCGCGAGTGGTTTCGCGCGCACGGTTTCGGCGACGACGCCCGCGCCGTACGCGGGCCGCGCTACGAACTGTTCACGATGCTGGCGAGCGCCGCGCTGGCCGGCATGGGTGTCGCGCTGATGCCGGAAATCCTGATCGCCGACGAACTCGCTTCAGGACGGCTTGCCGTCGCGCTCGACATGCCGCTCGCGAGCGACGCCGGCTACTACCTCGTCGCCCCCGACGCGGGCGCGAACGACGAGCCGTTCGTTGCCCTCTCGCAATGGCTTGCTTCGCTCGTGCCCGTCGTGCCGCAGGCGTCAGATGCGTCGCGCCCGTGACAGCGACGCGCCTGCCAGGGCCTGTTCACGCAAATCACGGGCTTGCGCCGGCCCTTTCGATGGCCGGCGCCGCGAACGATCTTCGAAAGCGTGGCGAACGCGCCCTAAGCCGCCGCCTCCGACACGATCCAATCGCGAAACGCCTGCATCGCCGGCGACATCCGCTTCGATTTGAGCCAGGTAAGCCAGTAGCTGCCGGTGTTGACCTCGACATCGAACACGCGCACGAGGCGTCCCGCCTGAAGCTCCCGCTCGAACATGCGTGCGGGCGCGAGCGCCACCCCGGCGCCTTGCATCGCCGCCTCGACCATCAGGCGCGACGAATCGAATACGGGGCCGCGTATCGCTCCCGCCGACAGATCCGCCGCGGCAAACCAGAGCGCCCATTCGTCGGCGCGGTAAGAGCGCAGCAGCGTTTCGGCTGCGAGATCGCGCGGCACGCGCAGGCGCTTGGCCAAATCGGGGGCGCACAATGCGGTGAGCGGCGCATCGAGCAATGCCGCGGCTTGCGTGCCGGGCCAATTGCCGTCGCCGAAACGGATCGCGAAATCGAGGCCTTCGGCCGCGAAATCGACGAGATTGTTGTGCGTCAGCAGTCGCAATTCAATGAACGGATGGGCCGCGCGAAACCGATTCAGACGCGGCATGAGCCAGCCCACGGCAAACGTGCCGACCACCCCGACCGTCAACACCTCATGGAAATGGCCGCCTTCGAACTGCTTGAGCACCGCGTCGATGCGGCCGAATGCGTCGGAGAGGACGGGCAGCAACGCTTGCCCCTCGTCCGTCATCCCCAGCCCGCGCGGCAACCGCTTGAACAGTTGAGCGCCGAGCCGCTCCTCGAGCGCGCGGACTTGCTGGCTGACGGCGGCCTGCGTCACGTTCATCTCGCGCGCGGCGCGGGTAAAGCTCAGATGGCGGGCCGACGATTCGAATGCTCGCAGAGCATTGAGCGGCAGATGTCTGGCCATACACGAAGATCCATAAGAAATAGTTTTGTGTCTGAAAAATTATCGTCGATTGTCGCTGACCGCAGAAACGACGATATTCATCGCTCTTTCAACGGAGCGAATGAGAACACGCGATTGCGAAGGTAGCCTGGACAATCACGCGAAACCTGGCATAACAAGGAATACCCAATGCGAACGGCAGCATCGAGCTTTTACGAAGCCACGGTCGAGCGGACGGAACGTCCCTCGCTGGCAGCCATGCGCGAGGAGGCGGCCGTGTGCATCGTCGGCGGCGGCTTTGCCGGACTCGCGACGGCGCTCGGCCTCGTGGAACGTGGTATGCGCAACGTCGTCATTCTCGAGGCGGAGCGCGTGGGTTTCGGTGCGTCCGGTCGAAACGGCGGCTTCGTCTTCGGCGGCTATAGCCTCGATTGTGCCGACCTGCTGCGCGCGCTCGGCCCGCGGGACGCGCGATCGCTCTATCGGCTGACGCTCGACGCCGTCGAGTTGATCGGCAAGCGCATCGCGCGTTACGAAATCGACTGCGACGTCGTGAATGCCGGCGTCATCCTGGCCGATTGGTTCGGCCGCCCCGGCAGCCTCGCCGCTCAGCGCGAATTGATGCGCACGTCGTTCGGTGTCGAATGGGAGCCTATTTCGAAAAGCGCGCTGAGCGATCGATTGAAAACCGACCGCTATCACGGCGGCCTGCTCGAGCGGCACGGCTTTCATTTCCATCCGCTCAAATACGCGCTCGGAATCGCAAAGACCCTAATGGACGCCGGGGTGCGTATCTACGAACGCAGCGCGGCACTGCGCCTCGAACATGAGCGCGAGCACGATCGATATTTGATTAGTACACCTAACGGATCGATCGAAGCGCGGCACGTCGTCATGGCTGGAGGTGCATATGCGCGCGGCGTCTATCGCCCTGTCGAGCGCGCCGTGTTGCCGATCGCCACGTACGTCGTGACGACCGAGCCGCTCGATGCAGGCCTGAAGGAAGCGATCGATTGCGCCGCGGCTGTCTACGATACGCGCTTCGCGTTCGATTATTACCGGCCCCTTCCCGACACGCGCATACTCTGGGGCGGGCGCATTTCGATCTTCGAACGCAATCCGCGCGTGATCGCCACGTTGTTGACGCGCGATTTGCTGCGCGTCTATCCGCAATTGAAGGGCGTCAAGCTCGACTATGCATGGGGCGGCATGATGAGCTATGCGCGGCACAAGATGCCCCAGATCGGGCGAGGCAGCGACGGGGTCTGGCATGCGGTGGGCTTCGGCGGACACGGCGTCGCGCCCACGACCGCCGCCGGCGAACTGCTCGCAGCCGCGATCGCCGAAGCGCGGCCAATCCCAGCGCCTTTCTCGCGCTTTGGCCTTGAGTCGACGCACGGGCTGCTCGGGCTCGCCGCAGCCGAATTGACCTACCTGACGAAAATCGCCACGGACGCGATCGCCGAGCGCGTGCATCGGTAAGCGCAGGCACCTATTCATCGTCTCGATCGGCGGCATTTCACGAGATCATGAAATCGCTCCAACGCCGATAATTACACCGACTCGATGCGTTCGCGTTACTGCGCGGCCGACTACTGCACCATCGGCACTGCGACGTTGTCCGGCCCCGGGCCGGCCGGCGTCGTCGCCGCGCCCGACTCGACGATCGCTCGGTCCACGAGCGCCTTCGCCTCGGTGCTGCTGGCATCGATCGCGAGCGCCTTGCCCGCGTTGTGCCACACGCAATTCCAACGCGATGCTACGACGCACGCGCGTGCCGCACCCAATGACGCATCGCGTTGCTGCTCGCGCGAGACGAGCTGATCGCGCAACGCAAGTGCATCGCCGTTATTCGGATCGGCCGCCAACGCGCTCGCCAGCGACGCGCGCGCGCCTCGGAGATCGCTTTTTGCAAACCGCACTTGCGCACTGTCCAACGCGCGCACGAACGCGGCATGCCCGGTCCGCGCCTCCCTCGGTTGCGGTTGCGATTTCGGTTTCGCTTGCGTGATCGCCGCATCGCCTTCGAATGCGCGCGCGTTGGCTTCGCGTGCATAGCCGTGCGCGTGCCTGTTCCACTTGCCCTGCTCGTCAACACCACTGGGCTGCACCTGAACCGGAGCGACCGGGGGCGGCAGCGACGCAATGGCCGTGTTGGGCGACATCGGCGTGCCGGCCTTCGGCGCGGGCGCTGTATTGTTCAACGTCACATCGCTCGGTGGCACGCTATTCGCTCGCGCGGCGGCATCGTTCGATGAGGGTGCCTGCACAGCGCCGTTGCCGTTCGCGAACGGTGCCGGCGGCTGCAGCGCGCCACCGTTCGTCGGCGCTGCGAATGTCGCGGCATTGTCCTCGTTCGACCCAATCGCGCCTTCCACGGATTTCGATGCGCTCTGCTGCGATACGGACGAAGACATCGACGAAGACACTGACGAAGTATCGTCGCGCCGATGCACGAGTACCGCGCCGCCGTAAAGGAGGACGAAAGCGGCGACGACCAACCCTGTTCCGCCTTTGAGCCCCCATTGACGCGTTCCGCGAAATGCGCCCGCGTGAACTTCGCCATAAGGATCGCCGTCGGGCGATGCAAACAAGGGAGTGGGCGGCCCGGGCCACGGCGGATCCAGATCGCCCTCGAAATCGTAGACGGGCACCGTGGGCTCAGCGCGCACCGATGCCGCCGCAGCCGCGCTGTACGGCTCGCGCCGGGCGGAGCCAGCGTGCGCGGCAGGCCCACCGCGCTCGACAAAGCCCGCACGCTCGGCACTGCTTGCATGCGGCGCATCGCCGGTCAACGCGAAACGCGCATGCGCGCCGCAGTGGGGGCAGAAGGCAACGGGTTCCGAAATCCGGCCGCCACAGCGGGCGCATGCTGTCGGAAATTTCGGCTCGTGAGCGGTTTGATCGCGCATATCCGCACTCCTAATGTGCGGACGACGCAAACGTTGCGCCTCGCTTCGAATAAGCGCTCGTCGGCGCGAGCGCGATTAACCGCCCGATTCGATGGGAAAGCTTAACCATGACATCGACTGATCGAATCGAACAAGTGGCCCACTATCATTCACCCGCTCCTATGCGTCAAGACGAAGTCGCGAATTCGCGCCAGCCAAATCCGCCAGAAGTTCGTAGATCCATGCCAATGGATCCGACGCCATTTGTCCGCACGCAACGCGTTCGTACTTCTTTCACGCGGTGCATGTTTTCAGCGCGAGGTCGCGCCATGCAACAGCATCCGGTACTCACTCGGCGTCACGCCGACGGTCGCCTTGAATTGGCGCGTGAAGGCGCTGTGATCCGTATAACCGCATAGCGCCGCCACGTCGGTCACCTTGTCGCTCGATGCAAGCAATGCCGTTGCCGCGTCGAGACGCGTTTTCAGCAACACCTGCCGCGGCGTCAGATGAAACACCTTATGGAAATACCTTTCTAGTTGAGCAACGGACATGCCTGCCATTTGCGCGAGATACGTCAAATTGAGCGGCTGCACATAATTCTCTTGAATGTACTGAACGACCTCGGCAAGTTTCGAATAGGCCGGATGCGTCCGCTCGTTGGCCTTCAGATCGCGCGATGCACCGGCGATACCGACGACCTGCCCCGCGCTGTTGCGCAGCGGCACTTTCGACGTCAAGCACCATCCCGGTTGGCGGCCCGGATACAAATGCAGTTCGAGTTGACCGATCATCGGTGCGCCGCCATTGACGATCGACTGGTCCTGTTCCATGTAAGCTGCGCCGAAACGCGACGGGAAAACCTCCTCCGTCGTCTTCCCGACGATTCCACGCTTGTCTTTGCAGCCGCAACGCGTCGCCAGCGTGCAATTGACGAGCACATAGCGTGCATCGCGATCCTTCACGAAGAAGACCAAGTCGGGTAGCGCATCGAGGACCGGCTCGAGCTGCGCGTAATACGGCAGCATATCGGCCAGCGTTTCGGCGGCGGGCATTTGCGGCAACGGAATCGTCGGAGGCATCGTCACTGGGCACGGAAAACAGCGCGGCATGGATGCGCCGCGCGAAGCGCCTCGATTATAGGCGAGCGCCGTCCGGGCGCTGCGCCTCCAACAACGCGCTGATCCGCGTCGGCACGAGCGGCGGCCGCGGCGTCGCCGCGTTCCAGCCGAAATACGTTTCCACGGCCGCACCGCAGATACGCCCTTGGCATGGACCCATGCCGCACCGTGTGTGCAGTTTCGCATCGCGCCACGTTGGATGCGCAGCAACCTCGCCGAATGCCACGTCCTCGCAGCGGCACAGAATCGTCTCGCTGCTGGGCCACGCACGTATCCGTGTGCCGAGTTCGAACGACCGCGCCACGCGTTGCGCGAAGCGGCGCCAACGATCGCGCTCGTGGATGAGCGCGACCGACACAGGCTGGCCGCTCGCAACAAGTCCCGCGATCTCGCCTTCGGCGCGCGCCAGCTCCATGCCGCCGATGCCGGTGCACTCCCCCGCGGCCCAGACACCGGGCACCGAGGTGAGCTGCGCACGGTCGACGGCAATTGCGCCCTGCTCGAGCGTACAACCGCTCATCTGCGCCAGCGAAACGTTCGGCACGAGACCATACCCGCACGCGATACGCTCGCATTCGAGCGTCACCTCGCGCTCGCCGCGGCGGATGACGGCCGCTTCGACTCGCCCGTCCCCGAGTGCCTGAGCAACGACACTGTCGGGCCAATAACGCGTATCGACGAAACCGCGCGTCAATCGAATCGCCTGCCACACCTTGGACGGTGTCGCGCCGAGCGCGAAACCGAACGGCAACAGCGCGCGCCACGGCGCCTGCTCGACGACGGCCACCACGCGAGCGCCGGCCGCGCGCGCCGTGGCCAGCGCCGCGACGAGCAAGGGCCCGCTGCCGGCCAGCACCACACGCTCGCCGCGCACCGGCGTCCCGCCTTTGATCAACGCTTGCAGCGCGCCGGCCCCTGTCACGCCCGGCAATGTCCACCCCGCAAACGGTAGCAATCGCTCGCGCGCACCTGTGGCAATGATGAGTTGTCCGAAAGAAATCGACAGTCCACCGCGCTCCGACGATTCGACGATCATCTCGCGCGAGCCTGCGAATGCCGACACTCTGCTGCCGCCAAAATGCGTAAAGTTAGGACTGCCAATCAATTCAGCAAGCAATTCATGCAACGCATAGGGCACCACGACTCCGGGACCTTGACGCCATATTTGCCCACCTGCCCGAGGATTGTCGTCGACCAGCGCGACGGCAAGCCCGCTTGCCGTGGCCGCACGCGCTGCGGCAAGCCCGGCCGGCCCCGCGCCGACGATGACGAGATCGAATGTCGCCTTCATGAAGCCATGCCTTCCGTGCGGATCGTCATGCCGCTGCGGCAAACCGTTTGACAGGCCAGCACATGCGCACGCTCGTCGATCGTCATGCGGCACTCCTGACACACGCCCATCGCGCACAACGCAGCGCGCGGCTGCCCGCTCACCGATACACGCGTGCCGCGAATGCCGTAGTGGCGCAGCACCGCGGCCGCGACCGTCGTATACGCCGGCACCCGAATCGGCGCGCCGTCGATCGTCACGATAACGTGCGTAGCTTCGCGATCGTCCATCGCCGTCTCATGCGCCATCGCTCGCCTCCGCGGCAAAACGGTCCACCCGATACGGCGCCGCATCGATCGCCGCCCGCGTCCCGGCGATCTGCGCGGCGAGCAGTTTCGCCGTCGCCAACGAGGTCGTCACGCCGAGCCCTTCGTGCCCCGCGGCCACCCATACGCCCGGCAGCGCATCGCCCGCCGGACCGATGATCGGCAGCCCATCCGGCGTCGCCGCCCGAAAGCCTGTCCATGCGCGAATCGCGTTCAGCGACGAAAACGCCGGCAAATAGCGCGCCGCGCGTTCGATCATACGCGCGAGCACCGGCCATTCCACGGCTGGATCGATCGTGTCGAATTGGCGCGACGAGCCGAGCAGCACTTGCCCGGTCGGTCTCGGCTGCGCGTTGAATGCCACCGACGCCCCTTGCGTTTGATGCGCACTCTTGATGTATCCGAGTTCGAGCACTTGATGATGAAGGTAGTCGGGATAGCGATCGGTAATCAGCAGATGGCCCTTCTTCGGCACGATCGGCAGCCACGGCACGAGCCGCTGAGCGAAGAGCCCATTGGCGACGACGATCAAGCCGCCGTGGACGACCTCGCCGTTGGCGAGCCGCGCTTCGCCGCTCGCCAGCTTGGTCACTTCGCAGCCGGAGCGAACCCGAATATTTCGGGCTCCTAACGAATGTTCGAGCAGCCACTGCGCGGTGCGCGGTGCATAAACGATGGCATCGTCGGGCACGAGCAACGCGCCCGCCATCGGTACCGCGAGCGCGGGCTCGCACTCGCGAAGCGTTGCGGCGTCGAGCAACTCCGCATCTACGTTTGCGCCGGCCAAAGCGTGCCGCAGCGCGCAGGCCGCGGCCCATTCCTCGGCATCGGCCGCGACCCACAGCGTGCCGCAGCGCGAGAACGCATCGGCACTGCGCAACGACGGTGCCAGCGCCAGCCAAAGTTCGCGCGAATAGCGCGACAACGCAAGTTCGGCAGGCGAATCGTTCATCACGACGATGTGCCCCATCCCAGCCGCCGTCGCGCCGCCGCCGATCCCGGCCGTGTCGAGCACTTCGACAGTCATGCCTTGCGCGGCCAGCTCAGCGGCGCAGGCCGCCCCGACGATACCGGCGCCGATGACGACGGCATCGGCGTTCATGCCGGGCGCGTGCTCGGAATGCCGACGGCGAACGGGTCGCTCTCCTCGAACAGCAGCTGGCCTTCGGCCATGATGTAGGCACGGCCCGTGATCGTCGGCACGATCGCAGGCGTGCCGGGCGGCAAGCCCTCGGCCGCATCGAGCAGCGCATACCGCCCTTCGAACACGCTGCCCACGATGCTTTGCTGGCGCCACACCGCACCGGGCGCGAGCTTGCCGTCGTCCGCGAGGCAAGCCAACTTGGCGCTCGTGCCCGTGCCGCACGGCGAGCGATCGTACGCATCGCCGGGACACAATACGAAATTGCGGCTATCGATCCCGTCCTCGTCGCCAGGCGTGAACAGTTCGATGTGATCGATGAGTGCACCGTCCGCCCCCGTCACGCCCTGCTCGATCAATGCCTCGCGAATCTCGTGCGTGAAGGCCGTCAGTTCGCCGATGCGAGACGGTTCGAGCATGCGGCCGTGATTGGAGACTAAAAAGAACCAATTGCCGCCCCATGCGACGTCGCCGGCAAGCCGGCCCGCGCCGGGTACGTCGACCACGACGTCGCGCCGATAGCGATAGGCCGGCACGTTGCGCACCGATACGCTGCCGTCGGCGTTCAGCGTCGCTTCGACGATGCCCACCGGCGTCTCGATGCGGTGGCGCCCGGGCGAGAGCCGGCCCATATAGGCCAGCGACGCGACGAGCCCGATCGTGCCGTGGCCGCACATGCCGAGATAGCCGACGTTGTTGAAGAAAATGACGCCCACGGCACAGCTCCGATCGTATGGCTCGCAAAGTAGCGCGCCAACGACGACGTCCGAGCCGCGCGGCTCCGTCACGACGCTCGCGCGCCAATCGTCGTGGCGCGTGCGCAAGATTTCGAGCCGCTCCGCGAGCGGGCCGCTCCCGAGGTCCGGGCCGCCCGCGATCACGAGACGCGTCGGCTCTCCGCCTGTATGGGAATCGATGATGTCGATGGTTTTCATGGGCCTAATGGTAGGAACACCGGGCCGCCGCGTCTTGGCGCCGGTGCGCGTCGAGCGTGCCGATTTCGGCATATTCTCCGCGCGGCGCGCGACTGTGCCGAAATCGTCATCGCGAATGCGCGAACGACGCAAGACGCCGCACGGGCTGCGTCCTACACTGCCCTCGCATTCTGCTTAACGACCGCTTCCGGAGAAACGAAATGGCACCAGTCTGGCAAGGCGTCATGCCCGCCGTCACGACGAAATTTCACGAAGATTTCAGCATAGACCGCGCTTGGACGAAGAAGAACATCGAAGCGCAAATCGACGCCGGCGTGGACGGCATCATCGTCTGCGGTTCGCTCGGCGAAGCGTCGACGCTCTCGCTCGACGAAAAGCTCGAAGTGCTCGACATCGGTGTCGAAGCCGCACGCGGCCGCGTGCCGGTGCTGCTGACGATCGCCGAAGACAGCACGCTCGAAGGCTGCCGCCAGGCCCAGCGCGGCGCGAAGCACGGCGCCGCCGGCTACATGGTTCTACCGGGCCTGCGCTATTTGTCCGACCGGCGCGAGACGATCAATCACTTCCGCATGGTCGCCAAGGCAAGCCCGCTGCCGATCATGGTCTACAACAATCCGCTGGCCTACGGCGTCGACATGACGCCCGACATGTTCAAGGAAATCGCCGACGAGCCGAAGATCGTCGCCGTCAAGGAGTCCTGCGGCGACGTACGACGCGTAACCGATCTAATCAACGCGGTAGGCGAGCGTTATGCGATCTTTTGCGGCGTCGATAACCTCGCCATGGAAGCGATGCTGATGGGCGCGCATGGCTGGGTCGCCGGTCTCGTCTGTGCGTTTCCGCACGAAACGGTCGCAATCTATCGCTTATTGCAAGCCGGGCGCATCGAAGAAGCGCGCACGATCTACCGTTGGTTCGCACCGCTGCTCGCGCTCGACGTATCGTCCAAGCTCGTGCAAAACATCAAGCTCGCCGAAGCGATCGTCGGCCTCGGCACCGAACCGGTACGTCCGCCGCGGCTGCCGCTCGCCGGCGAGGAACGCAATGCCGTCGAGCAATTAATTAGGAATACTATCGAATCTCGGCCGCCATTGCCGACGCTCTGAATCCCCCACCGGAAGCGGCTTTCAACGCCGCTTCCCTACGCCTGATCGGCGCGTTCCAACCGCCAAACTCTCGCTTCCAAACGCCGCGCTCGCCGCCAATCTCAAGCGGCAAATAGTTGCCAATACAACTATTTTATCAACCTGTTCCTCACACGAATAAACGGTTATCGTCGGATAATAGTGTTTTATTTCCGTGTAACATCGCGCTTCTTTCAACCCACTAGGAGGAAGAGACGTGATGTTCAGAGGATTAAAAACCTTCTCCAAACTAGCCACTTCCGCGCTGCTTAGCTGCGCACTGTACCTGCCCTTCGCACAAACCGCGCACGCGCAGGTCGAAACCCCGAAAGCGCCCATCTACGGCGTAACGCTCGACGATCTGAGCAAGTTCAACCAGATCATCGCTTCTTTACAAAATCTGCCCTACCGTCCGACCGTCCGGGTAGTGTTCGATCCGGGCACGTCGGCAGCGGATTACTACCCCTACATCGTCAAGCTCCATCAGTACGCGTACGTGATGGGCGAGATCTACGATTCGTATTACTTCCCGACGACTTTGTCGACGTACACCGCGCGGACGCAAGAACTCGTCTCGACACTCGGTTCGAACGTCGACGTTTGGGAGATCGCGAACGAGATCAACGGCGAATGGCTGCGCCCTAACGAAAATGGCCCCACTGCCACGGCCACGACGCAAGAGCAGCAAATCGGCCAGATGGTCCAATCGGCTTACAACATCGTGAAGGGCGCGGGCGGCAAGGTGGCCGTCACGATGTACTACAACCAAGATCCGTCCGGCAACAACTGCTGGGAGTTGCCGATCGACAACTGGCGCACGTGGCCGACGCAGTTCTTGCCGTCGACCGTGCGTGAAGGTGCCGATTACGCCCTGTTCAGCTACTACCCCTACAAGGATTGCCCGGATCTCAATCCGTCGTGGAAGAGCGACTTCTCGACGCTCGAGAGCTTGTTCCCGAACGCGAAGGTCGGTTTCGGCGAGATCGGGACGTCGGACACGTCCGCGCCTTGGTCGGTGCAATCGAACCTGATCAGCACGTACTATCCGATGGTGGATAGCCTGAACGATCCGAAGTTCATCGGCGGCTTCTTCTGGTGGTATTACGCTGAAGAAATGCTTCCGTACTCGACGAGCAAGTACTTCACGCTCCTTCGCAGCACCGTCCTCAACCTGAAAGCGCCGGCTTAATCAGCGGCGTTTCAAGAGCCGGCCCCGTGTCGCGCCGCGGCATGGGGCGCCAGCGCTTTGGCGAGGTCGTTCGATACGTAGTGCGGCCCGTCGAACAGGTAGATGGAGTACCCGTGATATGCCGCGAGTTGCGCGCGCAACTCATCGGCGGTCGCGGCGCGAAAGCCGCCGTGCTCGCTCGGGCGAAACGCTTCGGCGATGACGCGCACGCGATCGTGGCCGAGCCGCGCCGAGAGTGTGTCGAGATACGCGCGCGCAACCGATGGGCCACGCGCGTAGACGCCGCAGCCGTCTTGAAAGAAAACGCCGACGTCGGCGGGCAGCCAGGTTGCAAGCCAATCGGCGAGCGCCTTGCCGCCGACGTTCGAGCGATCGTAGACGGAAATCCATAAAGGGCGCGGCAGCGGCTGCAACAACGCAGCCAGCTTGGGCGCATCGGTCCAAGTCGGATCGACTTCGGCCGGGAAGTAGTAACCGGTTACATGCAAGGGCAACGACACGCGCGCGACTTGCGTCGACTCGCGCACCAACTTTTCGATATTGGCGCGAGCGCGCTTTTCATCGCTATACCCTGCCAAACCGAGCAAGACGTCGTGCGCCCACGGCTCTCGGCCGATGCGTGCCCAGTCGGGCATATTCGCCGCGTTCGGCAGCCCGGTGTTCGGTACGAACGCCGTATCGTCGACGACGATCCATTGAACCAGCAATTGCCGCACGCCGAGCAGATGCCAATCGCCGACGGGATTGGCGGTGGCGTTGTCGACCTGCCAGACGATGCCTTGCGCTTGGCTATCGCGCGGCATATTCGTGCATGCCGTCAACGCGACGGAAAGACCATATCCGATCGTTAGGATTGCTAATCGAATCCGCCTTTTCGATCGACATCGCTCGGTCCGTACCATGCCCCCTCCGATACGACATGTCAGTACCACAGCGTGAGCTGGGCGGCAACGCCGCGCGCGCGCGCAGCCGACGTCAGCGGGAAGCGGTACTGCACGGTCAAGTCGGCCCAACTGGCCGGGGCGCTGTAACGGCTCTCGCGGAACCAGAAGCGAAACTGAAGACCGGGGCCGACGCCGATCGCCGTTTGGTTCACCTCGCGGCTGTCGTGATCGTACACGAGCGCGACGTGCGGATAGACGGTCAAGTGATCGCTGATTGCGGGAATCGCCCACGTATGCCCGTAACGGAACTGCGAGTAAAGCACGTAGCGGCCTTGTTGCACGAAGTAATCGGCCTCGGCATAAACCTGCCAACTACGCCAGCTCGGCTCGGTCACGCGCATATCGGTGCCGGCTTCCGAAGAAAACCCGATACGCGCCAACCAATCGTTCACCGACTGGTTGCCCAAGCGCACGAGTCGTTCGGCGCTCAGCACCAGATTCTGATCGACGAGCGGTTTGTAGCGCGCGCCGATCGATCCTTGCAGCGTCGGCAGGCCCGTCACGTTGCCCGATCCATCGTAGGCCGTGCCGTAGCCACGCACGAAGAACTGCAGAATGCGCCCGTTCCGATAGCCGATCGTCGGTGGCTGCCAATACGCCTCGATGCCCGGCTGCAACACGTTGACCGTGCCTTGATACGAAAACGCGGACACCTGATACGGCAAGCTGACGACGAAACCCCACGTGCGATCGAGCTCCTCGACCTCGCGGCGATAGCCGAAACGGCGTTGATCGTCGAACGCATGTTCGTTGTCGTCGGCATCGAGACTCGCCTCGAAGAGTTTCACGGCCTCGTCGTTGTCGCCAAGTCGTTTGGCCGCATAGCCGGCGTCGGCATAGTTGCCGGCCTTGCCGCCGCCGAGGGCGAACCCTTGTTGAAACGCCGCCAGCGCATCCTCGTCCTTGTTTTCGCGCAACAGGTCATACGCCTTTTGCAGCGTCTTCTGCGCTTGCTCGTCGCGCGGATCGGGCTCGCTCTGCTGCGCGTAACCGATCAATGCCGCCGCACTCTTCTTGTCGTCGTCGGAGCTCGCATTCGCCTGCGCGAGCTGCGCCGCTTCGAGCGCGCCCTTGCGGTCGCCGTTGCGCAGGCGCAATTGGGCGACGCGAAGTTGAACCGCCACATCCGGATCGTTTTCGATCGGCGTCAACGCCTTTTCGGCCTGATCGGGCTCATGCGCCATCAATGCGCTGTCCGCCCAAGCGAGCCGTAGATTGCGCTGCTGAGTGTCGTCCCACGTGCCTTTTTCGAGTGCGGCCGAAAACTCGGTCACCGCTTCGTCGTAACGCTGCTGCTTCTGCTCGAGGAAGCCGTGTTGCGCAAGCACGTTGCCGTCGTCGGGATACCGCTTGAGCAGCGCATCGGCTTCACGGTTGGCCTCTTCGATCTTTCCCTCGCGCAAATAGACGTCGAGCAACAATAGACTCAACTGCAAGCTCGACGGCTGCACCTTCAATGCACGTGCCGCATAATCCTCGGCCTGCGGCAGATCGCCGGAGGCGATCGCCTTGTATGCGGCATCGGCAAGCCGGTATGCACGCGGCGTCAATTTCCCCGGTTGCGCCCAAGCCAAATTCACATGGAGCGCGAGCGCGGCAAATGCCGCGAGCCCCCCCGTGCGAACGATCGCCGGCAGGCGCCTCGTTCGCGTCGATCTTGCGCGTTTCATCTGCATTCCCCCGGTTGAACCGACGGCGCCGCGCGGCGCGCGTGCAGTCCGGCGGCGTCTATGCCGCGATCGAGATCCGAGCGCCGCACATGACGCGCGAGTTCCGTCGCGATTTCCGCATCGCATGCCACGAAGTACGACACGTTGCAGCCCGCCGCACGCTTGACGGTCTCTCGCTCGTCTTCCGTGAGTGGGCTGCCGACGGCGACGTTCAAGGTCCCATCGTCACCCGTCGAAAACGGCACGGCTCGATAGGCCTGTTGCAATTCGAGCGCGAACGCGGCCTTGAAATGTCCCGCCGCCACGTTGGCCAGGCTCACGCGCGGCAGTTCGGCTTGCTCGGATAGCGCATCGGCAAGCGTCTCGCCGCTGAGCGCATCGCCTTCGAGCAGCAACTCGCCGAGCAGTTTTCCGCATTCGGCCTGGCGCGCGAGGCACGCCTCGATTTGCGCAACCGTCACGACGCCCCACTCGACGAGAATCTCGCCGAGCTTGCGCCGCTCCTTGCCGAGCTGATCGTTCGATAGGTAGGTGTGGCTCGTCTTGTCCCAAGCGATCGGCTTTCCCGTGACGAGGTGATTGACGAAGATGCGCCACGCGCGGCAGACCGCTAGAAAATTGATGAGGTTGTTGACGAACAAGCGCGGCAGCGACAGCGCGCCTTGCAATGCGCCGTTCAGCTTCGCGACGAAGTAGAACCGCTCGCTGAGCCGCAGCGCGAGCAGCACGCTGTTGATCGTCAGGAGCGGCGCGAGCGATCCGCTCACGAGCCCCTCGCCCGCGACGCCCTGCGGTGCCACGCCCAGCGCGCGCAGCAGCGCGACCGACAAGTAGTTGATCAGCACGGCGTAGGCGACGATCGACATGATCGACGTGACCATCCCCTTTCGATCGCGAAAGAACATATAGCGGTCGCGCCAACTGCCCTTCCATCCGAGCTGCTGCCAGCCCTGAAACGAAATCCCGAGAATCCAGCGCGTGCGTTGCCGATAAGCCGTGCGCAGCGTGCTCGGAAAATACTCGCGCGTCGCCAGCAGGTTGCGCGCCGTGGCGATGCGCCGACGATGCCGGCGCACCTGCTCGCGCACGACGTCGGCAATCGGGAAGCGAGCGAACATCTCCTTCATGCCGAGTTCGCGCAGCCGGAAGCTGAAGTCGTAATCCTCCGTCAGGGTGGAGGTATTGAACGGCTTGCCGCCGCGCTCGACCGATACCGCTTCGATTGCGCGGCGGCTATAGCACGAGGCCACGCCGGCGCCGGGCACGATGCCGGTCAGCAATTGACGCGAGGGAATATCCTTCTGGTGCGTTTCGCTGAAGTCGTCCATGTACGTGCCGGCCACGAATTCATTCCACTTGCGCGGCAGCGACAAGACCGGCAACTGCACGAGATCGAAGTCCGAGATCGCGTAGTTGAAATACTTGAGCTCGATCGGGTGGATCACGTCCTCGCAGTCATGCATGACTACGCCGGCGAACTGAATGTGATGCGTCGTTTCGTAGCGGCGAATGGCGGCGATGATCCAGTTCAGGCAATCGGCCTTGCAAGTCGGCCCGTCGTTCAGTACGGTCGCGCGCACGACACGGCCCGGATGGCGTCGCACCATCCGCTCGACTTCGGACGTCGTTTCCGCGTCGTTGTGATACGTGCCTGCGAAAATGAGGTAGTGCTCGTACTCCATCGTCGCCAGCGTGTTGTCGATCATCTTCGCGATGACGTCGTATTCCTTCCACGCCGGCACCATGATCGCCAAGTACTGTTCATCGAGGTCGCGCAGCGCCGCGACGTCGACGCTCGCGCTCGATTCGCCGCGCAGCATGCGTCTAATTTCGAACAGCCAGTAATATCCGTCGAGAAATAGGTCGTCGATCGTGCTGATGAAAATGATGAGCGCCGTCGTCATGGCGACGGCGTTCAATCCGCTCAGATAAGAACCCCATATCGATATGTCGTGCATTTTCGAGCAGCCGTTTTTTGATCGCCGCGCTTGCATCGTGCGGCGAATGCCGGCCGACGACCGTGCGTCGTCCCACACTGACTGCGCCGTCGGACCCGGCCACCGCTCAAGCCGAGCGCAATGCCTGCAGCCCCGAAGCGATCGCGTTGTGCAACGGCATCGGATGTGCCGCCGCATAGCTCGTCGACGAGAACGTCGCGGGAACGGTCAGCAGCGTATCGACGATCCGCTCGCTCGCATGGCCATCGCCGTACGGATTGTTCGCATGCGCCATCGCCGCGTATTGACTGCGGTCGTCGAGCAGGTTGCCCACTTCGGCGACGATCCGTTCCGTATGAGTACCGACGAGCCTAGCGGTACCGGCGCGCACGGCTTCCGGCCGCTCCGTCGTCTCGCGTGTGACGAGAACAGGCTTGCCGAGCGCAGGCGCTTCCTCTTGGATGCCACCTGAATCCGTGATGATCAAATACGCCTTCGACATCAGATAGACGAATGGTAAGTAGTCCTGAGGATCGATCAGATGCACGTTCGGCTGGTTGCTCAGTATCGCGTTGACAGGCTTGCGAACGTTCGGATTGAGATGGACCGGATAGACGAGCTGCACGTCGTCGTGCTTCACCGCGATTTGACGCAGTGCTTCGCAGAAGTGCATGAACGGTTCGCCGAAACTTTCACGCCGATGCCCGGTGACGAGAATCAGACGGCGCGAGGCATCGAGAAACGGATAGCGCGCGGCGATCGAAGCCGCGAGCGCTTCATCGTGGTCGAGCTTGAGCTTGACTTGCAGCAGCGCGTCGATCACCGTGTTGCCGGTCAAGCTCACTTGCGACGCTGGCGCGCCTTCGCTGAAGAGATTGTGTTTCGCCTGCTCGGTCGGCGCGAACAACCATGACGAAACGGCGTCGGTGACACGCCGGTTCAACTCTTCGGGCCACGGCGACCAAACATTGCCCGTGCGCAAGCCCGCCTCCACATGACCGACCGGGACGTAGCGATAGAACGCCGCCAAACTTGCCGCGAGCGTCGTCGTCGTGTCGCCGTGCACGAGCACCGCATCGGGCTGCCAATCGTCGTAGACGGCGCCGATCGTCTGCAAGATGCCCGAAGTCAGATCGGTCAGCGTCTGCCCCTCGCGCATCAGATCGAGATCGTAATCGGGCACGATCTCGAACAGGTCCAGGACCTGATCCAGCATTTGACGGTGTTGTGCGGTCACGCACACCTTCGCGTCGATGCCATCCTCATCGGCCAGCGCCTTCACGAGCGGCGCCATCTTGATCGCCTCGGGCCGCGTACCGAATACCGTTAAAACCTTCTTCATTTTCTTCCCCGCTGATTTCGCGAACGCCGTTTCTCATGGTCCACCGAGCGCTCTTGCGCCTGCCTGCCGCTCGAACGCTCGGCACTGGACCTCCGTTTACTTAGCCGTCGTTGCGTCGACCCACGTGTAGCCGAGCTTCGTGATTCCCGATACGAGGGCCTCGAAGTCGCTCATCGCGGGCAGTTTCAGATCCGGCTCGAGCCAATACGGGTGAAAGAAGAACGACGCGAAACCATCGCGCACGACGAGCGCGTACTGCGCGTTCGTCAGCATTTGCTGCTCCGTGTAGGCCGTGCACGAAAACGGATCGATGTTGCAGATGTCGTATTGAATGCTGCCGAGGTTCTCGGGAACGATGCGCTCTCCGTAGTAGTCCTTATTGATGATGTACGGGAAGAACTGGCCGGCCGAGAAATCCTGATTGGCTGCACCGGTGCCGATCTGCGGATCCGTCGCGGTGTAGTAGACGGCGCGCTGATACGAACTCGTGAACTCCGCGGCAGCGGCTTGCGAGGCGAGCGGCGACATCTGGTATTGCGGGGCACCCCAGCCGGCCACCTTGTAGCCGTTGCTCGTGAACTCGGCCAAGCCATCCTTCATCCGCCCCTCCGCCCATTGTTCGGAGTCCTCATCGACGGGCCGGTTCTGCACTTCGTACCAGAACTCATAATCGTTGCCTGATACGGCGTTCTGCACGTTCGGCGTCGAATCGTACTGGTGCGTGTAGCCGTGCATGATGATCGAGCCGCCGTGCGCAATCGCATAGGTGAGCGCCGACTTCAACCCCGTGGCTTGCGCAAGATGGATCGTCTCGGGCACGCCGCCGTTGTAGTAGCCGTTCGGGTCCGTGTACAGCGGTATCGTCGCCATCGTGAACGGGATCTTCAAGCCGTACAGGTAGTTGGTGAGCGTCTTCATCGAGGTCGTCGTCGTGTAAGCGTCGAGGTCTTCGAGCCGCACGATCGCGCGATGGTTGGTGGGCGCGCCGGTGTTGAGGATGTCGTGCAGCATGTCGCAGATCACGAGGTACCGGTCGGTCGGGCCGATATACGAGAACGGCATATCGGCGAAGTACCAGAGGTTGCCCGAGCGGATCACGTAAGGTGCCGTCGCGCCGGTCGTGCTGTTCGTGATCGTGACGAGCGATTGCGCGAGCGCCGAATTGGCGACCGACGTGAGGCCGAGGTCGGGATCGGCGCTGACCACACCTGTCGTGGCGTCGAACGAGTAGTACTTCACCATCGACATGTTCTTATAGGACACCGTGTCGTAAAAGCCCGGCGTCGGATTGCTGGACGTCGGTGTCGCATTGAGGCCCGCCAACCCGAGGAAGTTGATGCCGTAGGTTTGCGTGAACGTGTAAGCGGTATTCCAGGCGATCTGCCACAAGTTGTACTTGAACCAGACGACCGTATTTTTCGTCGTCATCACGTCGTTCATGAACGCCGTGGGCAACGGGTTGTTGTAGTAGTCGCCGATGTAGAACGTGGCCGTCGTGCTGTTGATCTGGCCCGCCGTGTAGTTTTGCACGGGCTCGAGCGTAACGGTCGTGTTGAAATGCCCGAGCAGATTTTGCAGCATGATCGCGTACATCAAGCCGAGCTTCGAATACGGATCGTTCTGCGGGTTGTCGTACAGAATCAGCGTGCTTGCCGTCGTCGTCTGCGCCCGCGCCGTCACCGGCACGGTCAGTTGTGCGAATCCGGCCAACAACGCCAGGATGAGAATGACCTTTTTCATTGCGTTCTCCCTAGTCCCGTTCGACCGTGCCGCCTACGCGCTTGACGGTGTTGGGTTTGAATTTGGGACGGCCCGTTTCCTTATAGGCGTCAGCCCAATCCTTTTTCGACATCCCAGGCTGGATTTGAAAATGCCCGGAAAGAATAGGACGAGGCGGCACCTTGAAACTGCTGGCAGGATTGGGGAACGTTGCGCCTTTATTCGACGTGCTTTGGGCGCGAGCTTCGTTCGACGCGAAGCCGCTCGAAAGCGTGATCGTTAAAAGCGCGGCCATCGCCAACGGGACGAATTGGCGGCGGCGAGGGGAAATGTCGCGAACAGGCATAACCGGCTCCTTCTTGTTCATCCGCACGTGGTCTCGGCAGCGAACATGTTTGGGCATGCAATGACCCGCCGGGATGCTCGATGGCGCATCTCGGAAGGGATCTCAGGTTTGATCAGCACGGGACGAATAGGCCGAAGGGGGTTCAGCGCTATTCGTTACGTTGCGTTATCAGCATGCACGGTTAAACCACTTCTCGCGCTATCAAATCGAATGAAAGTGTAGGAAGGCGCACACTGTTTCCCGCACTCTCCGTGATAGAGCAGTTGATATGTAGATAATCTTTATCTGCCATCGGCGAGTCGCCGGCAAATGCGCGTTGCCCGATTCCGAATTCGACATTTCGTCAGATCACGAAACATCGACGCGACCACGCTGCTAGCATGGTCGCCATGAACACACATCCCTCTCCCCCCGCCTTCACGCCCACTATTGCGCGCGTGCTCGCCACGGTCAGCGTGGCATTCGTCGTCACACAACTCGACGTGACGATCGTCAATATTGCATTACCGAACATCGGCTCGCAGTTGCATGCGCCCGTATCGGTACTGCAATGGATCGTCGATGCCTATACGCTCGCGTTTGCGGTGCTGATGCTGTCTGCCGGCGTGCTCGGCGATCGCTTCGGCGCGCGACGCTTGTTCGCCGCGGGCCTCGTGCTGTTCGCGGCGTCGTCGCTCGCTTGCGGACTCGCGCCGAATGCCGTCGCACTCGTCGCCGCACGCGCCGCGCAAGGCATCAGCGCCGCGGCCATGCTGCCCAACTCGCTCGCGTTGCTCAATCGCATGTGCAGCCACGACCCCCGCCTACGCGCGCGCGCCGTGGGATTGTGGACCGCCTCGGGCTCGATCTCGATCGCGGCCGGGCCGGTGCTCGGCGGCATATTCATTGCGGCATGGGGATGGCGCAGCATCTTTCTCGTCAATGTGCCGATTTGCCTGGCGGGCCTCATCGCGACCTTCGCATGGGTACCGCGCCGCGATGACAGCGCGGCTCACGCGCATCGACCGCTCGGCATCGATCTGCCCGGCCAGTGCATCGCGATCGTCGCACTGACCGCATTCACAGGTGCGGTCATCGAAATGCGGCCGCTCGGCGTTGGACATCCGCTGATCATCGGCGCGCTCGCCGCAACGGTACTCGCGGCGCTCGCGTTCGTCGCGGTCGAAGCGAAAAGCCGCGCGCCGATGGTGCCGCTTGCTTTGCTGCGCGACAAGACGTTCAGCGCCGCGGTGGTCTTCGGCGTCTGCGTCAACTTGGCCTACTACGGCACCGTCTTCGTGCTGAGCCTCTATTTGCAGCGCGTGCACGGCGAAACGCCGCTGCAGGCCGGCCTTGCCTTCCTGCCGCTCACCGGAGGATTTCTCGTGTCGAACGTCGCGAGCGGATGGGTGGTCGCGCGTTATGGCCCGCGCCTTCCGATGATGATCGGCGCCATTGTCGGCGCGCTCGGTTACGGTCTGCTGCACCTGACGCAAGCCGATACGCCGATCGCCGCGATGCTGGTGCCGTTTCTTTTGATCCCGGCGGGCATGGGCCTTGCCGTTCCCGCGATGACGACGGCCGTCCTCGCATCGGTCGAGCACAAGCGCGCGGGCACCGCATCGGCGGTGCTCAATACGGCACGGCAAGCGGGCGGCGCAGTCGGCGTCGCGGCGTTCGGCGCACTTGCGAGCGGAGTCGGTTCTGCTTCCGTCGTCTCCGGTATGCAAATATCGGCGGCGATTGCAACTGCCTTGCTCGTCGTGGGGGCGCTGCTCTCGGCCCTCGTCCATCCGTCGGCGCATGCGCGCGAGGCCGCCGACAAGGAAACGGCACGCTCCAGCGCGCAGCGATAGCGGCGCCGCGCTACGCTACGCTGCGCCGCCGCGTGTCGCCGCGGCCACACAACGAACGAATTTGAAACAGAATGTATCGCGCAGCGCTAAAGCGTCGCGTTCAGGACGGCACCCGTATCGAGCGCGCGTTCGATCAGTCCTTCGTCGCGCGCCTTGCGTATTGCGTCCGCAATCAATTGCTCGGGTGCAACCATCTCCGCCTTCAACGTTCCGAACAGCCCCGACGCATCGAATATCACGAGCGTTTCGGCTGAATCGTCGCGGCTGATGATGACGCGATGCGTCGATTCGCCCTCGCCGAGGCTGGCGCAAAATTGCATGGTGCGTCCGTCGATTTGCTGCTCGAAGCTTTGAATCATTCGCAGGCCCTCCTTTTCGCGCACGCGCATCTCATCGGAGAAGCAAAGACCGTGCGCGACGCGCCTCGGTCGACCGGCGGCCGGCTCGCTTACAGCAAAGGCCTTCTCGGCGCCCGCGCGGCGTCGATGCTCGCGCCGCCGGCGCCCGTCACGAACAGCAGCAAGAAGCCGCCCGCGATGCCGACGTTTTTCCAAAAGTGAATCACCATGTCGTGCTGAAGCGCCGCATCGGTGACGTTCCAGAAGTCGTGGCCCAGTACGGCTGTCGCGATCGTATAGACGGCCATCAGGAGCGCAAGCGGTCGAATCGCGAAGCCGACGACGAGCAAGATCCCGCCGATCACCTCCACCGCCGTTGCGAGCGGCGCCGCGATTTGCACGAACGGCACGCCCTTCGCATGCAGATAGCCGACGAAGGCCGCGTAGCCGAGCAGCTTCATCACGCCGGACCAAAGAAACAGCACCGAGAGCGCTAAACGTGCAATGAGAATGATTCCCGAATCGACGGCACGCGTCATGTATCTACTCCTCCTAGTCCGCACAATGAAAACGCGCGCCTCGCGGGCGCGCGGACGTCGAAGGTCAGGATATGCGCTGCGGCCGGGTTTTCCAAGCGCCGAACGGCGATGCGCTCCCGGCGGGCAGCTTATGGCGCCATCTGCTCGATTCCCTGCCGGGCCGAATCGACGGGATGCTCGCAACCGTGCTCGGCACGCGGATGACGCGGCGCGGGCGCCTCGTCACGCAGCCCGCTCGAATTGAGCAAACGGTACAGGGTAGCGCGCGAAATGCCGAGTTCGATCGCGGCGCTCGACAGGCTGTAGGCATGGCGCGCGAGCGCATCGCGTACGGCCGCGCGCTCGGCGTCGCAGCGAATCTCGGCCAGCGTGCGGCCGATTTTGGTCTCCACGCCAGGTAAGCCCAAATCCGCGGCCGTGATGAAGCGCCCCTCGGCCATTACGACGGCGCGGCGCACGCAATTGATCAACTCACGCACGTTGCCGGGCCAACTGTAATGAAACATCGCGGCGATCGCATCGCTCGAAAACCCGCGAATCTTGCGGGCGCCGTCGCGGCGATAGAGCTCGAGTGCGTGCTGCGCGAGCAGCTTGATGTCGTTGTCGCGCGCGCGCAGCGGCGGCTCATCCAGCCGCAAGACGCACAAGCGGTGATAGAGATCCATACGGAAGCGCCCTGCTTCGATTGCCGACATCAAATCGACGTGTGTCGCCGAGACGATGCGTACGTCGACGTTGATCGGCCCCGACCCGCCGAGCCGCTCGATCGTGCCTTCCTGCAAGAAGCGCAGCAGAACGGCCTGGCATTCGTGCGGCATGTCGCCGATTTCGTCGAGAAACAGCGTGCCGCCGGCCGCCGCCTCGATCCGGCCGATCTTCCGTTGCAGCGCGCCTGTGAATGCACCGCGCTCATGGCCGAACAATTCCGATTGCAGCAGCGAGGGCGGAATCGCCGCGCAGTTGATCGCAACGAAAGCTTCTTTCGCGCGAGCCGAGCGGTCGTGGACGGCACGCGCCGTCAATTCCTTACCGGTGCCCGATTCGCCCGAGATGAATACGGGCGCTTCGGTGCGAGCGCACTTGTCCATGCCTCGGTTCAAGTGCTGCATCGCTTCGCATTGGCCGATCATCGTGCTGCTCGGCACCGCCGGCACCTCATGGTTCGCCGTGTCGCGCAGCGCCCATAGGCCATCGGCATGGCCCATCAAGATCGTCAGCCGCTCGTCGTTGCACGGCAGCGTAACGAAGTCGAAGCAGAAATCGAGGATGAAGCGGCGAATCGAAGGATCGTCCGCCTGCCCCGCGCGCACCTCCGCAATCCACGCCACGTCGCTGTGCGAAATGCACGACTCGAGCTCGGCCAACTGTTGCGAACTGCAGTCGATCGGCAATTGAACGAGACCGACGTGAATAACGCCGCGCTCGACGCTCCGCTGTACTTGCTGAGATGTCTTCGCGTGCACGACGTGCCACCCCGCGGCGACGAGCCGATCGACGCTTTCCGCGTCCGGCTTGAGCGAAACGAGAAGGACGGTGCGTTCCGCGTGCAGCGAATCAGAAACGGTACCCATGTATTACCCCCGTGTCGATACGCGAGTTTCCTCGAGCCAGGTTACCTCGTCGAATCGAAGCCATTTTTGATCTCGATCAGTTTCCGCGCGGCGCCATCCGACACGTCTCGTCATGCATGACGTCGGCAGCGCTTTATTTCGTTATGCAATGCAACATAGTCTTGAAGCTTACGAATTGCTATAGGAAAAAACGCCATGCGGCTCAATACGGAGTCGCAGCATTTCTTACCGGTTTGCGTTCGCTGGCGCGCGTAGCCATCCGCAGGTAGCGCGAAAGGCCGCCCCGACACACCTTCGAGCGGACCGTCTCAGCAATGCGACATCCGTGGCACGAACGTTTTTGGGCCGTCCCGTGCCCCGATTCTTTCAATTCATCCCATTGCCGGACGTGAGGGTGCCGTGTCGGACAACGCTATCGCTGCGGTGCGGCAATCGAATGAATATCGTCAAACGAACGTTCGATTCGTACGCACCACTCGCTTTAATGCCCGCCGTCATGTTTCAGAAACGAAACATCTCCCTTTCCATAACCGCCAGACGTGATGACGCCAATTGTCGAGTGCCTTGTCGCACAACGGTTTGCGGCCACATGGCATATCCGTTGCCTTATCGCATCCCAAACGAATTCGCCGCCATCGGATCTGTTTGATCGACTGCGGCAACGAGCTTCGGCAAGGGCGCGCGACATGACATGCACGCAGTAGCCGAAGAACGACGGGCCATCGCGGCGCTATGCGAGCGATGCGGACATACGAGCGATGCCCCGCCTAGGTCGTCGTCCGTTAGGACGACTAAGCATGCTGCGGTCTTGACCAACGGCCGTGGCGTTTTGGTTGATCTCAACCTCTCCATCGGGGGCAAACATGAGCAAGCTTCAACATTTTCTGCGCGAAGAAGACGGTGCGGCGGCAATTGAATACGGTCTGCTGGCAGGGCTGATCGCAGTGGCCATCATCACAACGATCACCGCGATCGGCACGCATCTGAATACCGTCTTCGGGTACGTCAGCACGGCGCTTGCCGGCGTCGTGGCGCCCTGACCTCGGACCGACGATCTCGAGCGCCCGACGGCGCTCGAGAGCCGGACACAACTTACATCGAACGGGGGAAAACATGGGCAAGCTCCAGCAGCTTCTACGCAATGAAGATGGTGCGGCGGCGATCGAATACGGTC
The DNA here is from genome assembly GCF_017315725.1 of Trinickia acidisoli. Taxonomy (NCBI): domain Bacteria; kingdom Pseudomonadati; phylum Pseudomonadota; class Betaproteobacteria; order Burkholderiales; family Burkholderiaceae; genus Trinickia; species Trinickia acidisoli. The sequence goes on along the minus strand of NZ_JAFLRG010000002.1, from coordinate 795,474 downwards.
TGCTCGCGGGCCTGATCGCGGTGACCATCGTCGTGGCCGTTACGGCGATCGGGACGAATCTGAACACCGTATTCGGTTATGTCAGCACCGCACTCGCCACCGTGGTCGCCCCGTAGGCCGATCACGACGACAGCACGAGCGCTTCGCCACACGCAAACAACGCAATACCGTCACCCGCCGCCGCGAGCGGTACGGTGCCTGCGGGTGGCGACGTGCTCATCCGAATTCGAATGCGACGAACGGGGAATGCAATGAACACAGTGCTCTTTCCGATCGGCCCATGCGTGATGGCGCTCGTCGTCATCGCCATGTCGTACGACCTGCATGCACGACGTATCCCGAACTGGCTCGTGGCGACGGCCTTGATTGCGGCACTGCCCGTGCAAATTGTCGCCAACGGCTTGCCGATCGGTCCGATCTGGTGGTTCGCCGGCGCGCTGACGGGCGGCTTGCTGCTCACGCCCGGCTATCTGATGCGCATGCTCGGTGCAGGCGACGTCAAGCTGATGGCAGCGGTCGGTGCGCTGCTCGGGCCGCGCGGCGCCCTCGAAGCTGTGCTTGCGGCGACGGTGGTCGGCGGCGTGCTCTCGTTCGTCGCATTGATGCAAAGACGCAGGCTGCGCAAGGGCATGGCAAGCGCGATGTCGATGCTCATCACGATGTCGGCCATGCCGGAAGAAAGCGTTTCGAGCAAGAAGGAGCCGGCGCGTGCAAGCGAGCTCAGCGTAGGTTCGCTGCCCTACGGCGTCGCGATCGCGATCGGATCGGCCATCACGCTGATCGTGAACGCGTGACCGGGCGGGGGCCATGAATTGGACTAGCAGGGGGCCGGGAGGGTCGATCGCGGCCGAACCGAGTGCAATGCACCGGTAACGAAGCCGCGACGACAACGACAACGAGAAGCCGCGTGCGGGAGGAAAACGCGGACGCCAAGGACAACGGGCTGATACGCGGCGACGCGCAGCTACGTCGTCCACATGTTCCGCTCGCCGCAAGGCGGGCTTATTCGGGGGAAGTGCAATGAGTCAGAACGTCAAACGGACCGCGCGAACGGCGGTCACGCCAAACCAAGCCGCAATCCGGCACGTGTACGACGCGTACGCGAAAAGCGACGCGGGCTGCGGCCTCGTTGCACGACTCCCCCGAGCCTTGATATCGACACGCCGCGGCGACGCCGCATTGGGACACGATTGATTCACGCCGCCTCGACGCGCACAGCCGGCATCCATGCATGCCGGGCGTGCCGCGAAGCAACCGATAGGTGAACGACATGAAAAACCTTCGCGCATTGATGATGCTTCTAATCGCCGCCGCGGCCGGATTGACGGCCGTCGTATTCGCGTCGCGTTGGATGATGGAGCAAAACTCGGGCACCACGACCAAGGTCGTCGTCGCCACCTCCGACATCGATCTCGGACAACGCATCTCGCCCGAATTCGTCAAGACGATCGACTGGCCCTCGGGCAGCGTGCCGTCCGGCGCGTTCCACGACGTCGATAAAGTCGACGGGCGCGTGCTCAAGGAAAGCGCGATGCGCGGCGAGCCGATCCTCGAGGCGAAGCTTTCGCCGCAAGGCACGACCGGAGGCTTGTCGGCCGTTATCGATCCGGGCAAGCGAGCGATCACTGTACGCGTAAACGACGTGATCGGTGTGGCTGGCTTCGCGCTGCCGGGCAACTACGTCGACATCATCGTCAACACGCAAAAGGACTCCAACGCGCAGTCCGATCAGAAGATCTCGAAGATCGTGCTCGAGCACATCCTCGTGCTCGCCGTTGCGCAAGAGGTCGGCCGCGACGAAACGAAGCCGAAGGTCGTCGATGCCGTCACCCTGCAAGTCACGCCAGAACAGGCCGAGAAGATCGACCTGGCCCGCAGCATCGGCACTCTTTCGCTCGTATTGCGCAATCAGGTCGATCCGCAAGATCCGAAGACGGACGGCGCCACGCGCGCCACGCTGCTCACGCTGCCGCAACCGGTGGCGCCCGCACGCCCCGCGCCCGTCAAGGTCGCCGTGCATCGCCAGGCAGCGCCGCGCGACTGCGTGCACGTCATCGACGGAGCGAACAGCACGCAAGAATGCTTCTGATGAAATGGAATCGATCGTTCGGACTGCTAACGAATTGACCAGCGTGACAACGCAGCGGCCGATCGAAGGACCGTAACACGGGAATAACGCAATAACGCAGGAGCCGCATGGCATGCGGTTCGAAAGCGAAAAGCGGAATCTGCATCACTTATCGCATCACCGGGGGAACGACATGAAGACTCAATCCGACCGCCTCAGCCGATCGCCGCGCCGCGTACGTGCGCAGGCTCACTCGCAAGCAGGCGTACGCTTCTGGAAGACTCGTGCGTGCGGCATGGCCGGCGCGCTGTTCCTCAGCGTGCTGACGAACGTGCAGGCGCAGCCCGTTGCCGCCGCTGCGGCGCAAGCGTCGACGCGAGCGATGCCTTTCGTCGAGCATGGACCGAATTGCGTCGGCGACGTGGCAATGCACACCTCCGTCGTCGTTCCGCTCGGCAAGTCGACGATGGTCGACCTGCCCGAGCCTGTACGCACGCGCACGGTCGGCAATCCCTCGGTCGTGCAAGCCATGCTCGTCTCCCCGCGCACGTTGTATCTGCTCGGCTCCGACATCGGGACGACGAACATGATCGTGCAGGGGCGCAGCGGCTCGTGCAGCATCATCGACGTCGTCGTCGGCGCCGACCCGGACGGCCTGCAGCAGGCCATCAACGAACTCTTGCCCGACGAGAGCGGCGTCAAGGTCCGTGTGGCAGCCGATACGCTCGTTCTTACCGGCACCGTCTCGGATTCGGTCAAGGCGCAGCGCATCCTCGAGCTTGCCAATGCGTTTGCGCAACGTCCCGCGACGCCGCTCGCCATGCCAGGGCGCGCGACGGCAATGCCCGTGGCCGCGCCTGCAGCCGCAGCCGCGCCCTCCACGACGAGCCCGACGCCGCTGCACATCATCGACATGATGCGTATCGCCGCGCCGCAGCAGGTCATGCTGGAAGTCAAAGTGGCCGAAGTGTCGAAAACGCTGATCGACGAACTCGGCGCAGCACCGAATATTCAAGGCGCGTTCGGCAGTTGGAGCGTTGGTCTGCTCGCCAATTTCCTATCGGGCGGCGCGAGTGCGCTCTCGCTCTCCAAGGCGAACAATAAGCCGCTGAGCCTGTTGCTGGACGCGGAGAAGGACGACGAGCTCGTCAAGATGCTCGCGCAACCGACGCTCATGGCGATCAGCGGGCAGGAAGCGAGTTTCCTCGCCGGCGGCAAGGTATTCATCCCGGTGCCGCAAAGCAACGGCAACGGCGGCACGACGATCACGCTGCAGGAAGAGCAATTCGGCATCGGTCTCACGTTCACCCCCACCGTGCTCGAGAACGGCCGCATCAATTTGAAGGTGGCGCCGGAAGTGTCCGAGCTGTCGCCGACGGGCGTCGTCGTGACGGCGTCCAACAGCAACAACAGTTCGGTCCTGCCGCTCATTACGACGCGACGCGCCTCGACGACGGTTCAGCTCAACGACGGACAGAGCTTTGCCATCGGCGGCCTGCTCAAGGACAACATCACGGGCACGCTCAAGGCCATTCCCGGCGTGGGAGAGTTGCCGATCCTCGGGGCGCTCGCGCGCAGCACGAACTACCAAGCCGACAAGACAGAGCTCGTGTTCGTCATCACCCCGCACTTGGCCAAACCGCTGCCGCAGAACTATACGCTGCCGACCGATCACTTCGGCAAGGTGACCGAAGGCGGCATCTTCGCAACCGGGAATATGGAAGGGCATCGTTCGGACAAGCCTGCCGCTCCGGCTCCGGCTCCGGCGCCGGCTCCCGCCACGCCCTCGTCGGCGCCCGTCAGCGCGCTGCCCGCCCCGTCGGCGCCGGCAACGCCTTCGGCAACCGCACAGCCCGATACGGCGGCCCGTCCGGATGCCGCTACGCCCGACGCGAAGGCGCAACCCGTAGCGACGGCAAACCCTGTCGCCACGCCGTTGCCCGATGCGCCGGCCAAGCTTGCCGACGATCAAACGCAGCCGGCCGCCCATTGACCGCCTACGCCACAAACCAAAGACATCGGAGATCGACATGAAGATCCAACAGATTGCTCTTCGCCTTGCGCTCATCGTCGGCGCTTGCGCGATCCTGGACGGCTGCCTCAGCTCCACGCCGATTTGGGACCGCACGTTCGGCGAATCCGTCAACGCGATCACGGCGATGCAGACGCTCAATCCGAACGCATCCGCCAACACCGACCCGGTCATGGGCATCGATGGCACGGCAGCCACCGCCGCGCAGCAAAACTACGGCAAGTCGTTCATGGCCCCTCCACCGCCGACCAACATGTTCACGATCGGCGTGAGCTCCTCGAGCGGCAGCGGTTCAGGCAACTGATGCGACGAAAGCCCCGCAAGCCCCACGCCACCTAGCGATCAAACGAGGTAACGCCATGCTCGACATTCTGCTGATCTCGTCCGACGAGGAGCGCGCGGATCGGATTGCCACGCTCGTCGCCCAGGAAAACGCCAGTCACCGATTACGTACGATTCGTGCCGGCGCCGCCAGGCTTGCCGAGTACCGCGATAACGCTCAAAACACGGATCTGCTGATCATCGACGACATTCATCTGAAGCAAGGCGATTTGACGGCGGTCGAAGCGGTCGCGGCCAACGCCCCACGGCTCAGTTGCCTGCTCGTGACACCGTCGCTTTCGCAGGACTGGCTCGTCGCGGCCATGCGCGCCGGCATGCGCCACGTGCTGTCGTGGCCCATCGACGAAGCATCGTTCGCTGCCGAGCTTGCGCTCATCGAAGAAAAGAAATCCGCCGGCATGGGTCGGGAAAGCCGCATGTTGTCGTTCGTCTCGCCGCGCGGGGGCTGCGGCACGACGCTCATCACGGTCAATCTCGCCTATGCGTTGGCGCGCGAGCGCGGCAAGCGCACGCTCGTCGTCGACTTGAGTCGCCAATTCGGCGATGCGCATCTGATGCTGGCCGACAAACCGCCCACCGCGACGCTCGTCGATTTGTGCAGACAAATCGAACGGCTCGACGGTGCGTTCTTCGATACGTGCGCGATGCACGTCCATCCGAATTTGGATGTGCTCGCCGGCGCGCGCGATCCGATTCAGGCTGCCGACCTGAAGCCGGCGCAAGTCGAGCGCATCTTTTCGCTCGTGCTGCCGCGCTACGACGTCGTACTCGTCGATCTCGGGCAATCCATCGACCCGATCTCGATGCTCGCGCTCGATCGCAGCAGCGATATCGGCGTCGTGTTGCGCCAGAGCATCCCGCATTTGCACACGGGCCGCAGGCTCGTGGACATCCTGCGCGAACTCGGCTATCCGACGAGCAAGCTACGCGTCATGCTCAATCACTACGACAAGAGCGCAAGCGTCGACGTAGGAACGCTCGAGCACGCGCTTGGCGTGCGCGTCGCACATCGATTGCCTCACGACGCAAAGCATGCAGGCCAGGCGATCGAGCAGGGCACCCCCCTGCTCGAAGTGGCGAAGTCGAGCGCGCTGGCGCATGGCATCGACGCGCTGACCGAGCTCCTTTGGCCGAAGGCGTCCGCCGCGCCGGCGGGCGTTTTCTCTCGCCTGTTCGCTTCCAAGCCGGCCGCCGCGTCGCCGATGCGCACGCTGAAAACCGAATCCTGAAATCCTGACCTATCGCGGAGACAGCCATGTCCTTGCGTGAACAATTGATGATGCAAAGCGGCGTCGTAGCGTTCGAGACGATCGGCACGACAACGGCGGGTACCGGTGAGACTCATACGGCGGGCCAAGCGTATCAGCAGTTGAAGATGCACGTCCATCGAACGATCATCGAACGCGTCGAGCTCGACAAACTGCAGCGCTTAACGCCCGAGCAAGTCACGCGCGAACTCGGCCAGCTCGTGGAGCGCATCGTCGAGGAGGAAAAGATTCCCCTCAACGAGGCCGAGCGGCGCCGGCTCGCACAAGACGTGCACAACGAAATGTTCGGCCTAGGGCCGCTCGAGCCGCTGCTCGCTGACCCCACGATCAACGACATTCTCGTGAACACATGGCGGCAGGTCTACGTCGAGCGGCGCGGCAAGCTCGAATTGACCGACATCACGTTCTTCGACGATGCGCATTTGATGAAGATCATCGAGCGCATCGTCTCGCGCGTCGGACGGCATATCGACGAGTCGACGCCGATGGTCGACGCGCGCTTGCCCGACGGCTCGCGCGTCAACGCGATCATCCCGCCTTCAGCGATCGACGGCCCGCTCGTCTCGATTCGGCGCTTCGCCGTCAATCCGTTGACGGTCGACGACATGATCCGCAACCGCACCTTCACGCCCGCCATCGCGCGCATGTTCGAGGCGATGAGCAAGGCCAAGCTCAACATCCTGATCTCCGGCGGCACGGGCAGCGGCAAAACGACGATGCTGAACCTGATGTCCGGTTTCATCCCGGCGAACGAACGCATCGTCACGATCGAAGACGCGGCCGAGCTTCAATTGCGCCAGCCGCACGTGCTGCGCTTGGAGACTCGCCCGCCGAACATCGAAGGCAAGGGAGAGATCCCGCAGCGCGCGCTCGTGCGCAACGCGCTGCGGATGCGCCCCGACCGCATCATCTTGGGCGAAGTGCGCGGCGCGGAAGCGCTCGACATGCTCCATGCGATGAACACGGGGCACGAAGGATCGATGGCGACGCTGCATGCCAACTCCGCGCGCGACGCGCTCACGCGCCTCGAAAATATGATGTCGATGGCCGGATTTTCGTTGCCTGTCAAAGCGATGCGCCAACAGATTTCATCGGCGATCGATGTCGTGGTACAGGCGGTGCGTTTGACCGACGGTACGCGCCGGCTCACGAGCGTGCAAGAAATCACGGGCATGGAGGGGGACGTCATCAACATGCAGGAGATTTATACGTTCAAGCGAACCGGCGTGAATACCGAGGGCAAGGTGACGGGCTACTTCTGCGCCACGGGCGTGCGTCCGAAGTTCTCGGAGCGTTTGGCGGCGTTCGGCGTGGCGCTGCCCGACGATCTGTTCGATCCGTCGCGCCGCTTCGAGGCGTAAGCCGACAAGGAGCCAGCCATGGATACGACGTTTCTCGGCTTTGCTGTCCTGCTCTTCTTCGCGACGGTGTTGTCGGTCGAAGGACTCTACCTGTATTGGATCAGTCGCCACGGCGCCCAAGCCAAGCGCATCACCGCGCGCATCGAGCTCGGGTCCAGCAATGCGCAGGCCGGCGGCCAGCCCCTGTCGATTCTCAAGGAGCGCAAGCTCAGCGACTCGCGCTGGCTCGTACATCTGCTCGTTGACGTGCCGGGCGTGCACGCGGTCGATCGCTTACTGAAGCAGGCGGGCTTGACGACGACGGTGGGCCGTTTCCTCGGCTATACGCTGGGTTGCGCCGCGGTAGGACTCGTGCTCGGCGCGGTGTTCCCGATTCCGCTTCTCGTTCAACTCACGCTGGCAAGCGCATTCGCGCTGCTGCCGTGGCTGGCGATACGACGCAAGCGCAACCAACGTCTGAAGCAGCTTGAACGGCAATTGCCGGATGCGGCCGACCTCATTGCCCGTGCCCTGCGAGCCGGACACTCGTTCGCCAGTGCGCTCGGCATGCTCGCCGAAGAACTGGCCGATCCCCTCGGCACCGAATTCAAGATCGTCTTCGACGAAATCAATTTCGGCGTATCGATGAACACGGCGCTATACAACCTCACCGAGCGCGTGCCGATCGACGATCTGCGCTACTTCGTCATCGCGGTGCTGATACAACGTGAATCTGGCGGCAACCTCGCGGAAATCCTCGGCAACATCGGACTCATCATTCGCGAACGTCTGAAGCTGTTCGCCAAAGTTCGCGCGCTGTCGGCGGAAGGGCGCCTCTCCGCTTGGATCCTCGCGCTGCTGCCGTTCGTCGTCATCGGCGTGCTATCGGTCCTGAGCCCCGGATTCATGAAGATCTTCTGGACCGACCCCGCCGCGGAAAAGCTTGCCGGCATCTGCCTCGGCATGATGGTGCTCGGCATTCTGTGGATGGGAAGAATCGTGCGGCTTCGCGTCTGATCGTGAGGATACCTTAAGGATCGATCATGAAAACCGAACAAATCGTCTTGCTCGCGGTGATGTTTCTCATCGTCTTCGGCGTCGTGCTGCGCGCTCTGCAGCTCGCACGCCCCGATCCGTTGAAGCGTCGCGTCGAAGGACTCTCGATGCCGCTCGCCGGGTCGGCGGCTGGAGCCGGCGGCATGGGCAGCCTCGGTTCGCCGGAAGACAACAAATGGGGCGAGCGAATCACTCAGGTGTCCAAACAGGTAGCCAAGCTCTCGCTGCCGAAAGACGACTGGGATCGCTCTGCGCTGCGCTGCCGATTCATGCATGCGGGCTTTCGCGGTGCGGCGGCCCCCGCCTACTATTTCGCGGCGAAAACGGTGCTCGCGCTCACACTGCCTGCCGCGGCGCTGATCGTCGCGGCACCCAGTTTCTCGGCCGGGCATACGTTGGATGCATTGTTCGTGCTGCTGGCCGCCTCGGCACTCGGGTTCTACGCGCCGAACGTCGTGCTTTCCCGGCTCACGGTCCACCGCCAGCGCGCCATCGTCGAGGGACTACCCGACGCCGTGGACCTAATGACGGTATGCGTCGAAGCGGGATTGGGCCTGGACGCCGCGATGCAGCGCGTAACGGAAGAAATCGGCAACAAGAGCCCTGCGTTGAAAACAGAGCTTGAACTCGTGCTGCTCGAGTTGCGCGCCGGCGCGGGCCGAGAAAAAGCGCTGCGCAACCTCGCGGCACGCACGGGCGTCGAGGATATCGATGCGCTGACGACGATGCTGATTCAAGCCGACCGATTCGGCACGAGCGTCGGCGACTCGCTGCGCGTCTACACCGACAGCCTACGCACGAAACGCCGTATGAAGGCCGAGGAACGAGCGGCGAAGATTGCGCTAAAGCTCCTGTTTCCGCTGATCTTCTTCATCTTTCCGACGCTCGTGGTCGTCCTTGTCGGCCCCGCGGCAATCCAAATCTACCGTCAGCTTCTGCCGACGATGGCACACATGGGTGGAGGTTGAATGAACTCGATCGACAACCATTCAGTCGCGGCAACCAGACACTTGCAAAACCAAGCATCGCCGCAGCCATGCACAAGGTCAGTCCGTCGCTCGAACGGAACGCCGGCAGGCGGTTCGTCGCGGCCGTAGCGCAACTACTCGGGGCAATCATGAACAATCGTCTATCGACCCGCATTGGGTTTCGCGTCCCACCCCGGACATCGGGCCGCGTCGCGCGCGCACACGTGCGTCGCCGCAATCAGCGCGGCTCCGCCGTCGTCGAATTCGCGCTGTTGCTGCCGCTGCTGCTCGTCATTACGTTCGGCATCATCGAGTTCGCACTCGCGCTCTACGACAAAGCCGTCATCACCAATGCGAGCCGGGAAGCGGCGCGTGCGGGCATCGTCTATGAATCACCGCAATTGACGAATACGCAAATTTCCGCCGTCGCGACGAACTATTGCGCGAACTACCTCATCGCCCTCGGCAGCAAACCCACGCCAACCGTCACCGTTAGCCACTCGTCGGGCACGAGCGCGGGCAACCCGCTCACGGTCACCGTTTCGTACGGCTATACCAGCCTCGGCATGAGTTCGGTGCTCGATCCGATGCCGAGCTTGTTGTCGATGAGCGCGACGACCACGATGAATTACGAATGAGCCGAGTCGCTTGCACGGCTCAGCACCGAAAATGCGAAGGCAGATTGACCGGAGGAAATCATGCGAAACGATGCGCAACTCGCACGGCGTGCAGGCCGGCAACGCGGTTCGATCGCGATCTATGTCGCGCTGCTGCTGCCGATCGCCATCGGCTTCATCGCGCTGGCCGTCGACATCGGACGCGCACTAGTCGTACGCAATCAGTTGCAGAACGCCGCCGACGCCGCCGCCCTGGCGGGCGCAGAGCAGCTCCAATGGACCAATACCTCGACGACGTGGGCAAATGCCACGTCGAAGGCTACGGCGGCGGTCAGCCTCAACGCGGCCGACGGTCAGACGCTCAGCACCGGCACGGTCACCGCCGGCTACTGGAACCTGACGGGCTCGCCCTCGGGGATGCAATCCACGACGATCACGCCAGGGACCGACGACAGGCCGGCAATCAAGGTCACGGTCAGCCGCGTGGCGGGTTCGAACGGCGGCCCTATCCAGACGTACTTTGCGGGACTCATCGGCACGAAGACGATCAACGTCAGCGCCACGGCCGTCGCAGCGATTACACCGCCCGGCACGGCCAACCCCGGCGCGCTGTTCCCGCTCGCCATCACGCAGTGTATGTACAACACTTACTGGAATTCGACCACGGGTGAGCCGGTGATCGATCCGACGACAGGCAAGCCCTACGAGTTCGACATCGGCTCGTCGTATCACTACAGCTCTTGCTTGTCGGGACAATGGACGACGTTCAACCTCAACGTGAACGACACGCCGGCCGTCGAGAACCTGATTGCGAACGGCAATCCGACTTCGCTCAGCGTCGGCAGCGACACGTGGATCGAACCCGGCACGAAGACGGCCATCTACAACGCCGTGAACACGCCGGTCGAAGTGTTGCTGCCAGTCGTCGTAGACGTCAGCACAAACGCTGCCGTTCCGATCGTCGCCTTCGCGCCGTTCGAAATCGACGCGTCGGTCGGCGGCAGCGGCAAGTACATACAGGGGCATTTCGTCACCAACTACGTTCCGACGAACGTGGGCCCGGGAACAGGTACGCCGCCGCCGTATTACGGCGCCTACGTGCCCCCTGTGCTCGTCAATTGACGCAGGTGGTGCGTACGCTACGCGTGCCGAGGTAACGGTATCCATGGCATAGTCACGGCAGGCCCAACATCGAACCCATGAGGAGCCGCCGTGATACGCAAGACGCTCAACGCTTCCCGTCTACAGGACGAAGTAAGCCGCCGCCTTCACCGCATCCACGAGATCGTCGAGGACGGCGTCAAAATCCGGGTGCCGCGCCCGCACAAGCAAGAACCCGACGCGACGGGCTGCAATTGGACCATGAAACACTTCGGCAACGCGCTCGGGTACGAGCGATTCGTCGAGGAGGTGCTGACCGCAGCGCAAGCCGAATACAACTTGTCCGATGCGGACGAAGGCAAGGACATTCGCAGCCTCTTCAGCGAATAGCGGCCCGCTCCATGCAACCCGGCACGCTCTGGCCCGCCGTCGTCGGCCGCACCGCCCACGCGCTCGCATGCGGCGCGCTGCGCCCGATCGAGACGATCCAAACCACGCTCGACGACGGCGGCATACGATTCGTCGTCAGGCAGGTTTCGAGTTTGGCCCGCAAACCGCAACAGCAGGAAACACCCTCGCCGCGGCCGTTCGTCGACCCGTTCCTCCCGCACGACCCAGATCTATTCGTCGCCGACGTGTCGGCCACGCATTTCGCGCTGCTCAACAAGTTCAACGTCATCGATCATCATCTGCTGATCGTCACGCGAGCGTTCGAGCCACAAGAAGCACTCCTCGATCTCGCGGATTTCGAAGCATGGTTCGCGTGCCTTGCCCAATTCGACGGGCTCGGATTCTACAACGGGGGACGCGACGCCGGCTCGAGCCAGCCGCACAAGCATTTGCAGATCGTGCCGCTGCCGCTCGGCGATGCCGGACAATCGCTGCCGCTCGCCCCGCTGATCGAGACTGCGACCTTCGACGGTGCGGTGGGCACGCTGCCCGCGCTCCCGTTCCGGCATGCGTTCGCGCGGCTCGCGCCGGCATCGCCCGAACACGCCGCGGCGCAAGCGCTCGGTCGCTATCGGATGTTGCTCGACGCCTTCGCGCTGCGCACCGTGGCCGCCGGCGACCACGCGCATCGTACGCACCACGTGCATCAATCGGCCCCCTACAATCTACTCGTCACGCGGCACTGGATGCTGATCGTACCGCGCTCGGCCGAGCAGGCCAACGGCATCGCAATCAACTCGCTCGGCTTCGCCGGTTCGCTGTTCGTGCGCGACGCGCAGCAGTTGGATGCGATACGCCGAATCGGGCCCATGACGATCTTGCGCGACGTCGGCCTGCCACGCGGCAACGACGCATAGCCAGTTCGCTCACGGCAGGCCGTATCATGATGGCCTCATGCTTTCTTCGACGTCTTCGACGAATGGTTGCCTCGATGTCCTTCCATGCCATTTCCCCGACGCGTACGCTCGCCGCTCGCGCCGCACTCGCCTCGCTCGTGTTGGCCCTCGCCGCCTGTGCGACACCACCTGCGATCGCGCCGCACGCTTATGTCGACCCGATTGGGCTGTTTCCGATGGCCGACTACGATCAGAACGTCGACCATTGGATCGCCCCGGCGAGCGCGAACTACGACACCCCGTTCCTGAGCACCGCTCAGCAACGCGCGCACTGGGAAGCCTATCTCGCTCGCTACTTCGGCACGCGCGAGCACGATGCATCGCCGTGGAATCCGGCGTTCATCACGAATCGCCTTTACGGCCAGGGCGGCGCCGACATCGTCGATTTGCAATTGCGCCGCATCGGCAATTACGACAACGAGGGCAAACCAACCCGATCGATCGGCTACGGTCAGAACTACCGTCCGCACACGGCTCAGTGGATCTACGACGTCGAGCGCAACATGAACCTGCAGCAGTTCTCGCAGGCACCGCACTATGCGCCGAACGCCCGAGCGATCGCGACCGACGCGCTACTCGTGCGCGAGTTGCCGACGATGGATCCGTCGTTCTATTCGCACCGGCTTGCGGGCGAGGGTTATCCGTTCGACAATCTGCAAATTTCGTCGGTGCGTCCCGGTACGCCGCTCTACGTGCTGGGCCACAGCATTGACGGCGCATGGGATTACGTGCAAACGCCCGACGTTCAAGGATGGGTGCAGGCACACGGCGTCGGCTTCGTCGATGACGCGTTCGTCTCGGCCTGGTCGCATCGTGCAAGCGACGGCTGGGGCGTGGTGATCGCGGCATCCATGCCCGTACGCGACCAACGCGGCACGTTTCGCTTCGACGCAACGGCGGGCACGCTGCTGCCGCTCGCGCAGAGCGCAACGGCAGCAGCGCTGCAATACACGGTGCTCGTGCCCGCTCGCGACATCGACGGCCGCGCCGTGATACGCGAAGCGCAAATGCCCGATGCGGCACTCGCGCCGGCGCCCATTGCCGCCACGCCGCATCATTTAGCCGTACTGATCAAATCGCTGATCGGCCGCCCCTACGGATGGGGCAACATGAATTTCTACAACGACTGTTCGTCGGAGTTGCAAAGCATTTTCGCGACGTTTGGCGTTTGGCTGCCGCGGCATTCGTCGGCGCAGATGACGGCCGGCGACATGACCGACCTTTCGTCGGACTCGCCGGCGCAACGGATCGACTATTTGGTCGAGCACGGCAAGCCGATGCGGACGCTGATCTATATCGGCGGCCACGTCATGCTGTATCTGGGCAATACGACGCGCGACGGGCGTACGGTGCCGCTCGTCTACCAAGACATCTGGGGCATGCGCCCGGCCGACAACAGCCGTCGCGCCGTGATCGGCGGATCGGTGATCTTTCCGCTATTGCTTAGGATTCCTGAAGATCCAAGCCTCGAATCGCTGGCCGCCACACGGATCTTTCAAGTCAGCGTGCTCGGCATGCCGAGCGGCGCGGCGCCGCCGCCCGATGAGGAGAATCCGGCGAGTTGAGGGATGGAGGCCGCGGCTCACGCGTGCGCGTGGTGTACGGGTTCAACGGAGAGCCTCATGCCAATCGTTTTAAGGACCGCCAATAGCGTCTTCAGCGTAGGGTTACCTTTGGCAGATAGTGCGCGATAGAGCGATTCACGGCTAATTCCGGCTGTGGCCGCGACAGCGCCCAACCCCCCGTATGCCTCGGCCAGGGTGCGCAAAGCCAGCAAACCAGCCGCCCGATCGTTCGGATCGTCGAGCGATTCCATCGCGGCCTTTAGATATTCCACGGCCAATGCGTGGTCGGCGCGCAATTCGGCGACCTCCGCGTCATGGTGCGACACCACTCCTTTAAGGTTGTTCATCATTGCCTCCGTTTCCATTCCGACCACAATTGCTTGGCTCGCTTGATGTCACCCGCTTGGCTGGCCTTGTCGCCGCCGGACAAAAGCAACACAACGGCCTTCCCATGGTGAGCACAATACAGTCGGTAACCCGCACCGATATGGACGCGCAGCTCTATGACCCCTTCACCGACTGACTCGCAATCGCCAAGATTGCCGGTTTGCACCTGTCGGAGCCGAATACGGATGCGGGCTTGAGCGACCTTATCCCGCAGCGAGCAAAGCCATTCCGTAAACGGCTCCCGTCCACCCGCGCTGCGGTACCGAACAACTTCGATCATGGCACAGTTGTAGCTTAAAAGCTACTCTTTTACCATGCGAGAAGTGGCGTGACCGCGGGCGGGCTCGAGAAATCAGACGAACTGAGGCGCGGCGACAAAACGAAGGCTGACTCGGCCACCCCCACCCTACTGCGGCAACACCTCGCCCCGCGTCTCCGGCGCGAATGGAATCACGAGCAGCCCCAAGACGAAGACCACCGCCGTCAACGCAACGGGCAGCCCGAGCGTGTGCATATGCAGCACGGCCGCACCGAGCAGAAAGTTCACCCCCGCGCCGATGAAACGGCCGAACGAGGTGCAGAACGCAAATGCCGTCGCGCGCACGCGCGTTTCGAACTGCTCGGGCAGCCACAGGCTGAACAACGCGAAATTGCCGCCGAAGAATCCGAGTACAAACAACCAAGCAATGAACGGCGCCAGCCCATTCGGCAAATAGAAGGCCCAGCCGAAGGCGCCGACGATCGATACCGCCATGCCCGCGAAATACACGGCCAATGTCTTCTTGCGCCCGATCCATTCCGCGAGCGGCGGCAACGCCAAGCAACCGAGAATCGTGCCGATCGACAGCAGCCCCGTTGCCAATGAGGCCGTCTTGATCGCCCCCGCCTTATTCATACCGGACTTGAAAGCGAGTTGAATGACGGCCGATGGCTCATAGACGGCGCCGGCCCACAAACCGACGATCGCGATCGTCAGCAGCACGCAGGCCACCCAGGTGCGGCGGCGATAGCCGGGGCCGAGGATTTCTCTCAGCGGCTTGGTGTGGACGACGCGCGCCTCGGCTTGCTTCCACTTCTCAGGCTCCTTCACACGCAACAGCACGACGATCGCGATGACGACGGGCACCGCCCCGGTCAAGAACATCGCACGCCAACCGAAGTGCACGCCGATCGTATAGTTCAGCGCGGCTGCCAAGAAGAACCCCGCGTAATAGCCCGTCTGCAAATACCCGGCGCCCATCTTGCGTCGATCCTCAGGCCATGCCTCGGCGACGTAGGTTCCCGCAAGCGCCCATTCGCCGCCGATCCCCACGCCGGCCAGAAAGCGATAGAAGCCGAGTTCATAGACGCTATGTGCCGTGGCCGCAAGCCCTGTAAAGATCGCGAACATGAAGATCGTTCCGGCCAACACTTTCGTGCGCCCAAAGCGGTCGGCAATCGGCCCCCAAATGAACGACAGGCCCCACCCCACCAAAAACAACGCAAACAAGATCGACCCAGCCAAGCCAACGTTCGCGGGGCTCGCCGCAATGCCCGAGTGCGGCAAGAGTTCCGTCAGCGCGGGCGTCAACACCAGCGCGTAGATGAACGAATCCATCCCGTCGAGCGTCCATCCTGCCCATGCGCCCCAAAATCCCGCTATCTGCGCACGATTGAGCGGCGTGCGCCGTCGCGCGACCCGCGCGCTTTCCGTCGTTGAACTCATCTGGCTCCTCCGGTGAAACGGTTAGGACTACTGATTTCTCATGACTGCGAGTGAATGCGGCGCTTGCCACGCCCGCTTTCGCCACCCCGATGTGCCTCGGGTTTGCCCGATTTCGGATTCAATATTTTATATATAATATCGAGCATCATGACTGACGCAACGAATCGTTTTCCCTTAGAGGTCGAGTCCGACCCAGGCCTGCCGCTTGCAGCGGTAGCCGTCGCGCCACGCACGAGCGCATCGCGCATGGTGGCCGATGCGCTGCGCGCAGCGATCGTCGATGGTCGGCTGCCGCCCGGCGCACCGCTGCGCCAGGACGCCGTGGCCCGCCATTTTTCGGTCAGCGCGATTCCGGTGCGCGAGGCGCTGCGTCAACTCGAAAGCGAAGGATGGGCGAGGGTCGAAATGCACAAAGGGGCCACGGTCGCCCCGCTGTCGGCCGACGAAGCGCGCGAGATCTATGAAATTCGCGCGGCGCTCGAAAGCCTTGCGATTACGCTCGCGATCCCGAACCACACCGAGGAAACCTTGCGTGAAGTGCAAGCGCTCCACGAAGCAGCGGAACTCGAACGCGATCCCGCGCTCTACGTGGCGCGCAACGAAGCGTTTCACATGAGCCTGTATGCGCTCGCGGGCCGCCCGCAATTGATCGACATGATCGGCACGCTGCATCGGCGCGGCGAGCGCTACTTGCGCGTCAAGTTCGGCTTGCCCGAGCACAAGCGCGTCTCCGATCAAGAACACGCACAGTTGCTGCGCTTCGTCCGCCGCAAAGACATTCCGGCTGCGCAAAAGCTGATCGCCGAGCATTTGCTCGGCACCGGACAACTGCTCTATCGTCTGCTGAGCGAACAAGCATCCGCGTCGGGCACTCCCGCACGCAAGCGCGGCAATGCATCGGCGCCGGAAGGGTCGATGCTCGCGCCGAAAAAGCGCGGCAGGCGTACTCACGGATAGCCCCCGTTCGCCCCTTCCCTATATAGGAGCCGATTCGCCCGATGACATCCGCAGCCGAAGCACCGGTCCAGCGCACGTGGACCACTCTGCGCGACGAAAAAGCACGGCGGCTCGCCGTCGTTTCGCCGTGGCTCGAAGACGGCATCTTGCCGTCGGAACGCATCGTCGATGCACTCGAAGCGCTGATTCGTCCGGGCGACCGCGTCGCATTGGAAGGCGACAATCAAAAGCAAGCCGATTTCTTGTCGCGCGCGCTGGCACGCGTCGATCCCGAGACCGTCAACGGCGTCCATTTGTTGATCTCCAGCATTAGCCGCCCGGAACATTTGACGCTATTCGAGCGCGGCATCGCACGCAAGGTCGATTTCTCGTTCGCGGGTCCGCAAAGCCTGCGGGTCGCGCAACTGCTCGAAGACGGTCTGCTCGAGATCGGCGCGATCTACACCTACGTCGAACTCTACGCGCGCATGTTCGTCGACCTAACGCCGCAAGTCGCGCTGCTGTGTGCGGAGAAAGCCGATCGCCATGGCAATCTCTATACCGGCCCGAACACGGAAGACACCCCCACGATCGCCGAAGCGGCGGCATTCCGGCACGGTATCGTCATCGTCCAGGTCAACGAGGTCGTCGACACGCTGCCGCGCGTCGACATTCCGGGCTCGTGGGTGGACGTGGTCGTGCAGGCCGACCGGCCGTTCGCCGTCGAGCCGCTGTTCACGCGCGATCCGCGTCACATCGGCGATTTGCAGGTGCTCACCGCGATGATGGTCATTCGCGGCATTTACGAACAATACGGTGTCACGTCGCTCAATCACGGCATCGGCTTCGATACGGCCGCCATCGAACTGATTCTGCCGACGTATGGCGCCGAGCTCGGCTTGAAAGGGAAGATCTGCCGCAACTGGACGCTCAACCCTCATCCCACGCTGATCCCCGCGATCGAATCGGGATGGGTCGACAGCGTCCATTGCTTCGGCAGCGAAGTGGGCATGCAAGCCTATGTTGCCGCGCGTCCCGACGTCTTCTTCACGGGGCGAGACGGCAGCCTGCGTTCGAACCGCGTGCTGTGCCAGTTGGCCGGCCAGTACGGCGTCGATCTATTCATCGGCTCGACGCTGCAAATCGATGTCGATGCGAATTCGTCCACCGTGACGCGCGGGCGCCTCGCCGGCTTCGGCGGTGCACCCAACATGGGCCACGATCCGCACGGACGCCGCCACGCGAGCGAGGCATGGCTCAAGCTGCTGAAGCAAACCGACGGCCCCGTCGCGCGCGGCCGTAAGCTCGTCGTCCAACTGGCGGAGACGTACAAGAAAGGCGGCGAGCCCACGTTCGTCGACGAACTCGACGCGATTGCCGTCGGCAACAAAAACGCCATGCCGATTGCGCCCGTGATGATCTACGGCGACGACGTCAGCCATGTCGTGACCGAGGAAGGCATTGCCTATCTGCACAAGGCGGAAGGCATCGAAGAGCGGCGCGCGGCGCTTGCCGCCGTGGCCGGCGTCACGTCGATCGGGTTGCGAGCGAAGCCCGAGCGCACGGCCGAGCTCAGGCGTCGCGGCATCGTCGCCTACCCTGAAGACCTCGGCATTCGGCGCGCTCAAGCCAAGCGCTCGCTGCTGGCTGCTCGCAGCATCGACGATCTCGTCGCATGGTCGGGCGGGCTCTATGCGCCGCCGGCCCGCTTCCGGAGCTGGTGACCGATGCCTGCCCGAGCCGTTCGTCGAACGCATCGCGTCGAGCGCGACATTGCGGCGCCGCATGACGACATCGCCATGCGGCTCGCGCGCTTCGCCACCGATGCGCTGATCGAAGAAGCGCACGTCACGCCCAAACCCGCGCTCGTCGATCGGCGCGGCAGCGGAGCGCATCGCGATTTGAGCGTTGCCGTGATGGAACGATCCGCGTATTCGCTCGAACCCACGTTCGCCGCGCTCGCGCGCGCATCGCGAGGCAAACGGCCCTCGGCCGCATTGCGCACCGACCTGGCCGCCATCGGCCGTGCCGGTGAAACCGTGATGATGCGCGCGACGCAAGGCAGCAACGCACACCGAGGCGCAATCTGGATTATCGGTCTATTGGTTGCGGGTGCAACTATTTACGGCGAGCTCGCGCAGGGGCGGCCGCGCTTTGCCGATGCGATCTGCTGCATCGGCGCGCAAATCGCCTGCTTTCCCGATCACGGCGCTCCGCTCATCGAGAGCAACGGCGCACGCGTGCGTGAACGCTACGGTGTCGGCGGAGCGCGACGCGAAGCGCAGGAGGGGTTCCCGCACATACTGCACGCCGGTCTACCTGCGTTGCACGCGGCGCGACGCTGCGGCATCGCCGAGAACGCCGCGCGAATCGACGCGCTACTCGCAATCATGACGACGCTCGACGACACTTGCCTACTGCATCGCGCCGGCCCGCCCGCGCTGGCGGCGGCAAAGGACGGCGCACGCGAGATACTGACGCTGGGCGGCAGTTCCACACTGAGCGGGCGCGCCGCATTCGACCGGCTCGAAGCGCGTCTGCTCGCACTCAATGCTTCGCCGGGCGGCGCTGCCGATCTGCTCGCCGCAACGCTTTTCATCGACAGGCTGGCGCCGCCGAGCGCCAATGGGGGATCACAAACATGGAGCATCTGACATTCGATTTCCCGGCGCGCCGCACGGTTGCCGCGCGCGCACACGTGGGCGTGGTCGGCTCGGGCGATCTCGAAGTGCTGCTCGCGCCGAACGATGCGATGCAAGCGCGCGTCGTCGTCAATACGAGCGTCGACGGTTACGCGCACATTTGGAAGAGCGTGCTCGATCGGTTCTTCACTCGATATGACGGGGCGGCGTCGATCGAAATCAACGATTTCGGCGCGACACCGGGCGTCGTCGCGCTGCGGCTCGCCGAAGCCGTCGAGGCCGTGGAAGGCGGGCAAGGAGAAAATGCATGAGCACCGTCGATTCCCTCGCCGCGCCGGCCTTCGTCGCACGTGAGAGCTTCATCGAACTCACGGCGCGCCAGCGCGCGCAGCGTCTGCTCGACAATGGGACATTCCGCGAATTGCTCGGCCCGTTCGATCGGATCACATCGCCGTGGCTGCCGTTGCAAGGGATCGTCTGCCAGGCCGACGACGGCGCGGTGATCGCGCGCGGCGCGATCGACGGCGAGGCCGCGGTCGTCATGGCGATCGAGTCGGCCTTTCAAGGCGGAAGCATCGGCGAAGTATCGGGCAGCAAGATCGCCGCGACCCTCGAGCTCGCACGGCGAGACTGCGAGCGCGGCAAGATCGTTCGCCCCGTCATCGTCTTCGAAACGGGCGGCGTTCGATTGCAGGAAGCGAATCTCGGTCTTGCCGTGATCGCTGAAATACAAGCGGCGATCGTCGCGCTGCGACGGCACGTGCCCGTTGTCGGCGTCATCGCCGGCATGGTCGGATGCTTCGGCGGCATGTCGCTCGCGGCAGCGCTCTGCTCGCGCTTGATCATGACACGGCAAGGGCGGCTTGGCATGAACGGCCCCGAAGTGATCGAACAGGAGGCCGGCATCGACGAGCTCGACTCGAGCGACCGGCGGCGCATTTGGCAGTTGATCGGCGGCGAACAGCGGGTCGCATCGGGGCTCGCCGATTATCTCGTCGACGACGACGTCGACGCGATCGGGTCAGCCGTACGAGCAGCCTTCGACGCGGGTGTCCCCTCAATCCATCGATCGGAAGCCGTCGATCGCTACCTGTCACTGCTCGCGCAGGTCGATCCCGCAACCGTTTCGCCCGGCGACATGCGAGCCCTGTTCGGTGACCTCGTGATCGCTAAGGAGTCCTAATGAACGACACGATCTCCCCCTCCCGCGGCGAGCGATGGCTCCAACTTCTCGCGGGCCAGTCGGCAAGTCCGGCCCCCGTGCGCTACGCCGATGCCCTGCTCGGCGATGAATCGGCCCGCTATATTGCCGTCGTGCCCGATCCAGAGAACCGCTTTCCGCGCGCATGCGAAAACGTCGTCGGCCTCGAGCAGGGATGGCGCTTGGCACGTGCGGTGCGCGACGTCGTGGATGCCGATGCGCATGCGCAACGGCGCCGGCCGATCGTCGCGATCGTCGACGTCAAAAGTCAGGCGTACGGGTATCGCGAGGAAATGCTCGGCATTCATCTCGCCTGCGCGGCGGCGGTCGACGCCTACGCTTGTGCGCGGCTCGCCGGACACCCGGTCGTCGCCTTGATCGTCGGGCCGGCGATGTCGGGTGCCTTTCTCGCGCACGGCTACCAGGCCAATCGCATCCTCGCGCTCGCCGCGCCGGGTACGATGGTGCATGCCATGGGCAAGGAAGCGGCCGCACGCGTGACGCGCCGCTGCGTCGAGGCACTCGATGCATTGGGCGAGACGATTACGCCGATGTCCTATTCGCTTGCGGCATTCGCCAAGCTCGGTTTGCTCGATCGTCTCATCGAGGGTGTCGATGCCGATGCGCCAACCGACGAACAGATCGCGACGGTGCGCCGTGCGCTAACGGAAGCCGCGGCATCGGCACGTACGGGCTCGCGCGAGCTCTCGCGGCGACTCGATTCTGACACGGCGCGCACGACGCGAGCCGCTTCGATCGAGGTCAGGCGCCGTCTCGCGATGCAGTGGGATGCCGTCGACGGATAGCCATGATGAGCCGATATGTCGATACATCGAATCGGCGGCGATGAGTGAAGATCAATACGGGCAGCGAATGCATACGGACAGCCTTCGAAATGCTAAGGAGTACGAAGCACATGATCTGCTTCGGTTGCACGCGCTCCCCTTGGCCGACGATATGCCCGCGTGGCTCCCCGGCGCGTTCGCCGATGCCCCGTTCGCCGTGGTACGGCGCGCGCAGGCGCCGCGCGGTTCCGTCGCCGTGGGTTTTCGCGGGCACGCTCGGCAGCAACGATACGGGACATTCGTCGCACATGAAGACATCGAGTCCGCATCGCCCCCCGAACAACTCTTGCATCGGCATGCCGGTCCCGGCCGCTGGACGCTCGCGCCGTTTTCGGCGCTGCGTGTCATCGTCGAAAGCGGTTGCCTCGGATCGCTCGTTTGGGGGCCGACCGGCAGCGTGGGCTTCGAGCTCGCGACAGCCCGGCCCACCGCGACCGACACGAGCGATCTCGATCTACTGATTCGAACGCCTTCGCCGCTCGTGCGCGAGCATGCGCGCACGCTACGCGCACGCTTGGGCGTCGTCGAGCGCAACATGGGCGTGCGCATCGATGCGCAACTCGAAACGCCTGCCGGCGGCGTGGCGCTCAGCGAATGGGCCGAAGACAAAGCGCGCGTACTGGCGCGTTCGGCATGCGGCCCAAGCCTCATCGCCGATCCCTGGGCGAGCGCGGGCTCGCTCGGCGAGGCGAACGGCTGATGCTCGCGCTGCTCTATCCCGGCCAAGGTGCGCAAAGCGCGGGCTTTCTGCATCGACTGCCGCCCCATCCTATCGTCGCGTCGACGATCGCGGAAGCCTCGGACGTTTTGGCGCTCGACGTCACCGCGCTAGATTCGAGCGATGCGCTGCGCTCGAGCGTCGCGGTTCAGATCGCCCTCGTCGTGGCCGGTGTAGCAATTGCACGGCGTCTCGCCGATGCCGGCATCGAGGCGCAACTGCACGCGGGTCTATCGGTCGGTGCCTATGCTGCCGCCGTGGGCTGCGACGCCATTGCGTTCGCCGATGCGCTGCGGATGGTGAAGATGCGCGCCGAGTTGATGGAGCGAGCCTATCCGCGCGGATACGGCCTCTCCGCCATCGAGGGCTTGACCGAGGCGCAAGTCGAGGCGCTGATCGATTCGGCGGCTGCGGCACTGGCGGCTCGCGTGTATGTCGCCAACGTCAATGCGCCACGGCAAATCGTCGTCGCCGGCTCCGATCAGGCGCTCGAAGCGTTCAACCAACGCGCCACCGCGAGCGGTGCGAGTCGTGCCACACGGCTCGCCGTCAGCGTTCCGTCGCACTGCGAACTATTGCGTGAGGCATCGGAAGCGCTCGTAGCGTATGCCGCCGATGTAACGTTTAGGATACCTACGCAAATATACATCGGCAATCGGCGCTCTCGCGCGCTGCATAAAGGCGAAGATATCCGCGACGACCTGGCCACCAATATGCGCTATACGGTGCGATGGTTCGACGCGCTGACGACGATCGTCGAACGCGGAGCAACGTTGCTTGTCGAGGCGCCGCCGGGGCATGTGCTGACCACCATTGCACGCGCAGCCTATCCCGAGGTCGCCGCACTTGCGGCGGCCGCGTTCACCGGCGATCGGCTCGTCGACGTCGTGGGCCGGCGCGTGACGGATGGGGATTAGAAAGCCCCTACTTGATCTCGAACTCGATCTTCCCGAACTCTTCGATCGTCCCACGCACCACGCCCGGCCCCGTCGCGATGTAGAACGGCGTATAGGAACCCGTCGTCAAGACGGTGCGTGCCGGTATCGAATGCCCCGTCTCCAACGTTCGCGCCACGAGCCACGCAATCAAGCGTCGTGGATCGCCCGCCGAATGCCGCGCCGTGCCTCGAAAAATCTCGTGGTTGTCGCAGTAAAAACTCAGACGCGGCGCGCTGAAATCGAAGTTGCGATCATACGGCCGCGTATCGCCGATCACGAGCGCTCCGTTGTTTTGCAAATCGGCAAGCTGAAGCAATGGGTCGACCTTCGGCCAGCCGTCGAAGCGACTGTCGACGATTTCGGCGACGACCGACATCGTATCGATCGCATCGATCACGTCATCCGCTTGCTCGGACAACCGATGGTCGACGTCTTCGGCAAAGCTGAAAGCGATCTCGAGTTCGAGACCGATGCGTGCATAGTCGCTACGGCGAATACCCGTGGCCGCACCGAACACCTTCGTCGCGGGCAACGGCGAACACTGCGGCGCGGCCGTCGGCGACGGCGCGCCAATCTTGTAGCCGGCACAGCCGCCCAATTCGTCGAGCACGAGCTGCTGCACGACATAGGCTTCGTCGGCATTGGCCGGCTTGCACGATGCGAGCGAGCCCGGATCGATCAGCGTATGCGTGCGGCGCGCCTGCACAATGCGCGCGGCAAGTTCTTGCGTGTTGGCCATGATGATTAGAACTTGTGACGAATGCCTACACGCGCCACGGCTTGCTTCGAGGTACTCGACAAGTCGTCCGCCCCCGGTATGTAGGCGTGATCGAGCGAAGAGCCCGTGCTATCGCCCGCCACCTTCTGGAACGCGCCTTGAATGTAGACGTCCGTGCGCTTCGAGAGGTTGTAATCGACCATCAGCCCGAACGTATGAATCTTCGGCGTTACGCCGCCGAGCGTCGTGTCGTAGTTCTCTATCGTATAGACATACTGCGCGCCGATGAACATCGCAGGCGTGAGCTGATATTTGCCGTTCACTTCGAAGTTCTGGAACTTCAGCGTATTCAACGTCGCACCGGCGAGCGGCCCGGTGACGGGCAGCAGTGAATCGGCGCTCGTGAGATACGCATCGGCCGTCGGATTGCTGATGTTCGTATTCGTATAGACAAAGCCGGCAGTCGCAGGCCCGAACGTGTAATTGACGCCGCCACCGAAAATGCGCAAACGCGACGAGGTGAAATTCGCGTCGTCCGTTGCGATGGCGCCGCCCTCGGTCACGCCCGGATTGTTCGCCTGCAAGTAGGCCGCGCCAACCAGCAAGCCGCCGTTCTGGTATTGGCCACCGAGGCTGTATTGACGGTTGTCGGAAAATCCCGTGCTGTTGCTGAAGCTGTACGTGCCGCCGAATTGGAGGCCGGAATAATTCGGGCTTGCGTATTTGATCGTGTTGTCGACGCGGAACGAGTTGTCCGTGTTGTCGTTGTCGAACGGATGCGAGAGCAAATAGCCGCCCCAGTTGCCGTTCGCCGTAGTCGGCGCGAGATAGTCGACGACCGAGTCGTACTGGCGCCCGAGCGTGACGGTACCGAAGTCGCTCGACAAGCCGACGAACGCTTGCCGGCCGAACAGGCGGCCGCCTTGATTCAAGCGGCCCGTGTTGACGTCGAAACCGTTTTCCAATTGGAAGATCGCTTTGAGGCCGTTGCCCAGATCCTCCGCGCCCTTCAAGCCCCAGCGGCTGCCTTGGGCGTCCCCGCTGGCCAGCTCGTAATTGTGGTTGCCCTGCACGTTGTTCGTGTAATTGAACCCTTCATCGATCAGACCGTACAACGTGACGCTGTTTTGGGCGAATGCTGGCGCTGCGAAAGCCGTCAGCGCGACGAGAGAAAACACATGCTTTTTCATCGAATGCTCCAAACCGACGAATTGACTGAGAGATCCGCTGTTGTCCGGGCCATGCCCGTCATTTGCTGTTTCCGCAACCGGCGACCGGCGATCGAATCGCGCTCGGTCTCTCTCGAACTGCTCGTCATGACGACGTAATGGAGAGGATGGTTGCACGACAGGATCGGCAAGTCCATCGTGGTGCGCGCACTCGCGAAGCATCGTTGCGTATTGCCAACTGAGGAGACAGCAATGGCTTTCATTCGTCGATAGCGGTAGGCAAAAACGGGCCCCACCTAGGATTAACCCTGAGAATGAACTGCCATTGGCAACCGTCGATGCGCCGCAACGCAAGAAACAGCGAAAGAAAATTGAAAGCGAATTCAATGCGAGTCCGCAGGTGCACTTGTGTCCTGCTGGCAAAAGATCGCCGTCACCAATGGTGCGACGTGCTCGACGATCGCCGTGCTGCCGCCTGCCTCGACGGCCGCTTTTACCTTGTTGGTCGCACCGAGCACGACCGCGCCGTACGCGGAATCGGCAATCGGTTTGCCATCGCCCTTGCGAAACATCGGGTCATCTTTTTGAAAGCCGACGATGGCGAAGACGTGAAAACCGAACGCGGTCAAATCGACGCCGTGGATCGGATCGAACGCATTGATGGAGTTCGACTCGACGCGCGACGGATGCGGATCGATCAAACCTTGCGCCTCCAAAGCGCCGATGAATGCATGCGCGGGACGATCGCAATGGAGCGATTCGTCGAGCGACGTCGCGCACGCAAACGCGGGCAATGCCGAGGCGACAAGAATGAAGAGAGCAATGACGAATCGTTTCATGATGGCAATGACATCGGGAACACGGCCGGCAGCGTCACGGCTTCGGAATGGCGTTTTGCACGCGGCGTGCCGAATTCAATCTAGGCGAAAGGCCGGCACTTTACCGCGTTTGGCGAAGACTTGCCCGATATCCGCCCTGGGCTTGCGGGCACAGGCCGGCTGCATGCCCGCCGGCCTAGAAGACAACACAACGGGAAAACGTATATATTGCTGTGGATGGACAATCGCGTCGACTCCTCCAATCGCGCCATCCCTCCCATGCCTCGCACGTGGGACGCCCGGTTCGCTCGCCGTCTCGTCACTCCCCTCAAAACGTCGCGCGTCACCCCGAATCACCTCACAACTGTGCGCCTTATCGTCGGCCTTGCCGGCGCTGCCGCGCTTGCACGAAGCGGATTCGCCTGGGCCAATGCGGGTGCGCTGCTGATCGTCCTGTCCAACTTTATCGATCATACGGACGGAGAATTCGCACGCATCAGCGGCAAATCGAGCAAGCTCGGCCACTTCTACGATCTCGCGAGCGATGCCTTGGTCACGGTCGCGCTGTTCGTCTGCATGGGGGTCGGGGTCGCAGCCGCGCATGACGACCGGCCGTTCGCAGAGCCGACCTGGCTCGGCGGTATCGCCGGCATTGCCGTCGCACTCATCTTCTATCTGCGCATGCGCATCGAATCGATGGCCGGCAAAGACGGAACGAAGCAGGCATCGGCAGCCGGCTTCGAAACCGAGGACGTGCTGTATCTGCTGCCGCTCGTCACGCTCTCGCACAGCGTGGAGCCTTTCATCGTCGCAGCATCGATCGGCGCCCCCGTATTCGCACTCTGGGTCGTGCTCGACTATCGGCGCATTGTGCGCCGCACACGTCAGCCGGAGCAATCTAGCGAAGCATGGGTGTCGCGGTGAATGCACGCGTGGACGATGCGAACCCACCGGCTCGCGCGGGGCAGGCAGCGATGGCGCCGATCGACTGCGCGCTGGATGCGGTGACACGGCGCCTCGATCAGCAACGACTACGCGAGCAGTTCGTCGAGCAAGGCGCATTCCTTTATCTCGACGCCTTTCTGCCCAGCGACGTCACGGCCGGGCTCGCGGATAGCGCGCGAGCACTCGTGCCGGCGGTCAATCGAAATTACTTGCCCGGCCATAAGCAAGGCGGCAGCGTCAGCCGTCATACGATCGATCGGCTCGCGCCGCGGATCGCCGAACTCTATCGCTCGCGCGCGCTTATCGAGTGGCTCGAGCGCATCACGGGCGATAGGCTGCTGCCCTCGCCCGACGACGATCCGCACGCCTATGCGCTCTATTACTACACGCGCGAAGGCGATCATATCGGCTGGCATTACGACACCTCGTATTACGAGGGCCGACGCTATACGCTGCTGATCGGCGTCATCGACGATACGTCGTGCCGCCTCGACTACGAACTCCATACCCGCACGCCGGGCGCGACGGTGGTGGCCGGCTCGATCCAGTATCCGCCCGGTGCGATCGTGCTATTTGACGGCGACAAGCTGCGTCATCGGATCACGCCCTCGAAAGCGGGCGAAATGCGCGTGTCCTTGACGTTCGAGTACGTGACCGACGCGCGCATGCGGCCGTGGCGCCGCTTCGTTTCGAACATGAAAGACGCCATCGCCTATTTCGGCTTTCGGCAAGTGTTTCGCTTGCGCGGCGCCTCGCTCCCCGGCAAGGACACCGCATGACGCGCACCGGCGTAATTCTGTTATCGCTCGGAACGGCGCTTTTCGTGGCGTTGCTCGCGTGGCAAGGCGCCGGCGCTGTTGCCGCCACGCTTGCAGCGGCAGGCTGGGGTCTTGCGCTCGTTGCGGCGTTTCATCTGCTGCCGCTCGTCGTCGACGCAGCCGCAATCGCCGTGCTCATCGCACGGCCCGCGTCGTTTGCCGATGCGCTACGCGCGCGATGGGCCGGCGAATCGGTCAACAGCTTGCTGCCGGCCGGTCAAATCGGCGGCCCCGTATTGATGGCGCGGCATCTCGCCCAGCGCGGCACGCCGATGCACGACGCGGCAGCGGCCATCACCGTATCGACGACCATGCAATCGGTGGCGCAGATCGCCTTCGCGCTCATGGGCCTGACCGCATTCGCGGCGTTCGCGACGGTGAAAAGCGCGAGCGCGACGCACGCGCTGCATCTCGCCGCGCTGGGCGCCAGCGTCGTGCTTGCCGTTGCCGTCGCGGCGTTCTTCTACGCGCAGCAGCAGGGCTTGTTCGGCCGCTTCTCGCGCTTGGCCGGCAAACTCTTCGGCGCGCGCGGCGCGATGATATCGGCATCGGCATCGCGCGCCGACGCCATCGACGAGGCGGTGCGCGCGCTATACCGTCGGCGCGGGCGCATCGCGGCCACGTTCGCGCTCAGTTTCGTCGGATGGGTCGTCGGCATCGGCGAAGTATGGTTCGCGCTCGCTTTCATCGGTCATCCGGTGAGTTGGCTCGATGCGTTGCTGCTCGAAAGCGTGGGGCAAGCGATTCGCGGCGCGGCATTTGCGATTCCAGGGTCGCTCGGCGCGCAGGAAGGCGGCTATCTGCTGCTTGCGCCCGTCGTGGGCCTCTCGCCGGACGCCGCGCTCGCGCTTTCGCTCGCCAAGCGCGCACGCGAACTCGCGCTCGGATTGCCGGGCCTTGTCTACTTGCATTGGAGTGAACGGGATTGGCGACGCCGGCGTGCACCCGGCTTGCCGCTCGCCGATTGACGCGGGCACGCCTCGCGCCTGTCGGCTTTTGCCAGGAGAAGAAGAACCATGCGAGCGATCATTCTCGCCGCGGGCCTCGGCCTGCGCCTGCAGCAACCGCCCGAGCAGCAATTCCCGAAGTGCTTGTTGCGCTTTCAAGGCATGACGTTGCTCGAGCGCCACTTGCGTGCGTTGCGCGCAGCCGGCGTAGACGAAGTCGAGCTCGCGCTCGGCTTTCAACCGCAGCAAGTCGAAGCCGAACTCGATCGCCTCGGATGGCAACCGCGACCTTCGATCGTCTTGAACGACCGTTACGACCTCGGCAGCGTGCTGACCGTGCACACGATGGCGGACGCACTCACGCGCGGCGGCGACGTGCTGTTGATGGACGCCGACGTGTTGTACGACGAAGCAATTTTGCAAGCGCTCGTGACCGGATCGAGTGCCGATCGTCTGCTGATCGATCGCGACTTCGAAACGGGCGACGAGCCCGTGAAGCTGTGCCTCGCGCAAGGCGTGCCCGTCGAGCTGCGCAAACAGCTTGCGGTCGGGCTCCTATACGACACGATCGGCGAATCCGTCGGCTTCTTCCGCTTCCGCGAAAGCACCGCGCGACGGCTTGCCGAAATCGTGGCCGGCTATGTCGCGAGCGGACGGCAAAACATGCCGCACGAGGAAGCCGTGCGCGACCTGCTGCTCGAAGGCGATCGCCATTACGACGTAGCGGACGTCACCGGGCTGCCGTGGATCGAAATCGACTTTCCCGGCGACGTTGCGCGCGCCGAAAACGAGGTGTTGCCGCGCCTTACACAACCGGCCGGAGTCGCACGATGAACGCGCGCGAACCGATAATCGCTACGCGCTCGCGCTTCGCGCAGCTGCGCGAGATGCTCGTCAGCCACGAGCTCGAGTTCTTGATGGAAGCGCACAACGGCTTATCCGCACGCATCGTGCGGGAGGCCGGATTCAAAGGCATCTGGGCGTCGGGCCTCGCGATCTCCGCACAGTTCGGCGTGCGCGACAACAACGAGGCAAGCTGGACGCAAGTCGTCGATACACTCGAATTCATGGCCGACGCAAGCGACCTGCCGATCTTGCTCGACGGCGATACCGGATACGGCAATTTCAACAACGTCCGGCGCCTCGTGCGCAAGCTCGAGCAGCGCGGCATCGCAGGCGTCTGTATCGAAGACAAACAATTTCCGAAAACGAACAGCTTCATCGGCGGCGAGCGTCAACCGCTTGCCGACGTCGATGAATTCTGCGGCAAGATCAAGGCCGGAAAAGATTCGCAGTCCGAAGCAAATTTTTCGATCGTTGCACGCGTCGAAGCGCTGATCGCGGGCTGGGGCCTGCAAGAAGCGCTGGAGCGCGCAGAGGCGTATCGCCTGGCCGGCGCCGATGCGATCTTGATCCACAGCAAGCTTTCGCGCCCCGACGAGATCCTCGCGTTCGCACGCGAATGGGCGGGCCGCGCACCGCTCGTCATCGTGCCGACGAAGTACTACAGCACGCCGACCGAAGTGTTCCGCAAAGCCGGCATCAGCACCGTCATCTGGGCGAACCATCTCGTCCGCGCCGCGGCATCGTCGATGCAGGCCGTCGCGAAAGAGATTCACGACAGCGAGACGCTCGTCAACGTCGAGGAGCGCATCGCAGGCGTCGAAGAGATTTTCCGGCTGCAAAACGCTGATGAGTACGCGTCGGCCGAGCGCCTCTATCTGTCGGCATCGCGCAGGCCCGGTGCCGCCGTGGTGCTTGCGGCGAGCCGAGGCAGCGGGCTCGAGGCGGTCACGGCCGAACGCCCGAAAGTCATGCTTCCCGTGGCCGGCAAACCGCTGTTGCGCTGGCTCGTCGACGCCTTCAAGAAGCAAGGCGTCAACGACATCACCGTCGTCGGCGGCTATCGCGCCGACGCGATCGACACCGCCGGCATCAAGCTCGTCGTCAACGATAAGCACGCGCAGACAGGCGAACTGGCCTCGCTCGCCTGCGCCGTCGATGCCGACAAGCTCACCGCCGATACCGTGCTCTCGTACGGCGATCTACTCTTTCGCAGCTACATTTTGCGTGATCTTGCCGAAAGCGATGCGCCGTTCACGGTTGTCGTCGATTCGTCGCAATCGCACGCTGCAAATCAAAGCGTGCGCGATTTCGCGTATTGCTCGGCACCCGACGATCGCGCGCTATTCGGCCGCAAGACGCTGCTCAAGCACATTTGCAGCGGCAAGCCGGGGGCTGCGCCGCCCGATGGGCGATGGATAGGACTACTAAGCGTACGCGGGCGTGGCATCGAGCGCTTGCGGACGATGCTCGCGGAGTTGAGGCTGCAGCCCGACTTCGATTCGCTCGACGTGCCCGCACTCATCAACGCGCTCATCGACGCGGGCGAAGCGGTCGAAGTGCAATATGTCCACGGGCACTGGTGCGGCGTCAACGACCTCGAAGACTTCCGGCGCGCGGGTGATTTCGCGCATGCGCAAACGCCGTTCGCGTTGGGACGCAACGGCCACGGTGAGGCACCATGATCGAAGCAGCACAATTCGTCGAAGCGGCTCGGCGCCGCAGATTCGCGTGGTATGCGGGCGTGCCCTGCTCGTTTCTCACGCCTTTCATCAACTATGTCCTGCAAGATCCGTCGCTACGCTATTTCAGTGCCGCAAACGAAGGCGATGCGGTTGCGCTGATCGCGGGCGCTACGCTCGGTGCGCGCGACGGCACGCGGGGCGTCACGATGATGCAGAACTCGGGCCTCGGCAACGCCGTGAGTCCGTTGACGTCGCTGACTTGGACGTTTCGGCTACCGCAATTGCTGATCGTCACGTGGCGCGGCGAGCCCGGTGTGGCGGACGAACCGCAGCATGCGTTGATGGGGCCGATTACGCCCGCGCTGCTCGAAACCATGGAAATCCCGTGGGAGCCGTTTCCACGCGAAGCCGAAGCCATCGAGCCCGCGCTCGAGCGCGCCGTGGCGCATATGGATAAAACGGGGCGCCCCTACGCGCTCGTCATGCAGAAGGGCAGCGTCGCGCCCTACCCGCTCGCCGATGCGGCCACGCCGCGCCTCGCCGCATGCGCACCGCGATCGTACCGGCACGACGCGACCGATGATGGCCTGCCGTCTCGGCGCGACGCGCTGAAACGCGTGATCGCACATACACCGCTCGAATCGACCGTCGTGCTCGCATCGACGGGATTTTGCGGACGCGAGCTCTATGCGCTCGACGACCGGCCCAATCAGCTCTATATGGTCGGGTCGATGGGATGCGTGATGACGCTTGCGCTCGGTCTCGCGTTGGCACGGCCCGATCTGCACGTCGTCGCACTCGACGGCGACGGCGCCGCGCTCATGCGCCTAGGCGCTTTCTCGACGCTCGGCGCGTATGGTCCCGCCAATCTCACGCATCTGCTGCTCGACAACGGCGCGCACGACTCCACCGGCGGGCAGGCCACCGTCTCGCCTCACGTATCGTTTGCCGGGGTCGCGGCGGCATGCGGCTATGCATCGGCAATCGAAGGCGACGACGTTTCGCTCGTCGATCTGCTGCTCGCGAAAAAGACGCCCGACGCCACGCGCAGCGGGCCTCGTTTCGGACACCTAACGATTCGGCGCGGCACACCCGACGGTCTGCCCCGTCCAACGATCACGCCCACCGACGTCAAGGCGCGTTTGATGCGCCATATCGGCGCCGCATAACGAACTGCCTGAGGAACCGCTCACGATGAAAACGCTGTTGTTGAACCCCGGCCCCGTCACGTTGACCGAGCGCGTGCGGCAAAGCCTGCTGCAACCCGATCTTTGCCATCGCGAAAGCGAGTTCTACGACTTGCAAGACGAAGCGCGCCAGCGCTTGCTCGATGTCTATCGGCTCGATCCGCAGGAATGGTCGGCAGTCCTAATGACTGCTTCGGGCACAGGCGCGGTCGAGAGCATGATCGCTTCGCTCGTCCCGCAACACGGCAAGCTGCTCGTCGTGCAAAACGGTGTCTACGGCGAGCGGATCGCCAACATCGCCAAGCAATATGGGATCGCATACGAAACGCTGGCCCACGATTGGATGGATGCGCCCGATTTGGCGCGCATCGCGGCATGCCTCGATACGAGCGAGCCGTTTACGCACGTGGCGGTCGTTCACCACGAGACGACGACGGGACGCCTGAACGACCTGTGCCAAATCGGCGCCCTCTGTCGTGAGCGCGGCGCGCAATTGCTCGTCGATGCCGTGAGCAGCTTCGGCGCCGAGGCGATCGATTTTTCCGAGGCCAACATCGCCGCCGTCGCGGCCACGGCCAACAAATGTCTGCACGGGGTGCCGGGCGCTTCGTTCGTCGTCGCTCGTCATGAAGCCATCGAACGCGCGGCGAGCCGCGCGTACTACCTCGACTTAGCCCGTCTTGCGAGGCTGCAAGCGCAGCGCAATACGCCGTTTACACCTTCCGTTCACGCGTATTACGCACTCGTCGAAGCATTGCGGGAGTTCGAGGACGAAGGCGGTGTGTCCACTCGACATGCCCGCTATGCGGCACTGGCTGAACAAGTCCGCGGCGGCCTCGCCTCGCGCGGCATCGCATCGATCCTGCCGCCCGAGCAATCCTCGGTGGTGCTGCGCGCCTACGACTTACCGCCGGGCATTGCTTACGAACCGCTGCACGATGCGCTCAAGGCACGGGGGTTCGTGATCTACGCGGGCCAAGGCGACTTGTCGAAGCGGCTCTTCCGCATTTCCACTATGGGCGATATCAACGCGTCCGACATCGAACGATTGTTGCAAGCGTTCGATGAACTGCGGCGATGACGTAGGCCGCACAGCGTCAAGGCACCGGCTCGGCACGCTCATCCCGATCGGCTCGCACGGCATGCGTCGCGAGCGCGCCCAAGCGGCGCACGGCCGCCTCCAACTCGCTCGTCCAGCGATTGCCCGCGTTCA
Source organism: Trinickia acidisoli (assembly GCF_017315725.1). Lineage (NCBI taxonomy): Bacteria > Pseudomonadati > Pseudomonadota > Betaproteobacteria > Burkholderiales > Burkholderiaceae > Trinickia > Trinickia acidisoli. The sequence goes on along the minus strand of NZ_JAFLRG010000002.1, from coordinate 762,056 downwards.
AGCGCAGGCAATCGTCGAACGTCGCGGCCTCGCCGAACAAATGGCCTGGCGTGAAGCTGATGCCTTCCGCCCGCGCCTGTTCGAACAGCACGCGCGTGCTGCGCGCTTGCCCGTCGATCCGAGGCAATTTCGCCCAAAGCACGAAACCGCCGACGGGATCGGTCACCTCCGTTCCATCGGGAAAGCAGCGCAGCACGGCATCGCGCAGCGCATGCTGCTGCTCTTGCAACGCCGCCTTCAGGCGACGCAGATGCAGCGCATAGCCGCCCGTGGCCAATATTTCCGCAACGGCCGCTTGCTGCAGTTCCGCCGTCGCCATGCTCGTGGTGTACTTGAGCGCCTTCACACGCTCGGTGAAACGCCCCGCCGCGATCCAACCCAAGCGCAATCCGGGGCACAAGCTCTTCGAGAATCCGCCGCAGAGCAAAACGTTGCCGTGCGCATCGTCGAAAGCGCGCACAGGCCGCGGACGTGTTTCGCCGAAACACAGATCCCCGAAGATGTCGTCTTCGATCAGCGGCACATCGCGCTCGTGCAAGAGCTCGACGAGCGCGCGTTTGGACGCATCGCTCGGCACGCTACCGAGCGGATTGTTGCCGTTCGCGACCGTCACCACTGCCTTGATCGGCTCGCCGCGATCGAGTGCCTGTTTCAGCGCGTCGACGTCGATGCCCGTGTGCGGCCGGCACGGAATCGGAAAGGCGCGCATCTCGAGCGCGCGCAACATCTGTAGGAGTACGAAATAAGTCGGCGATTCGACGGCGATGACGTCGCCGGGTCGGGCTACGGCGCGCAGTGCCAAATTCAGCGCTTCGACGCATCCGTTCGTCACGACGAGTTCGTCGGGGTCGAGCTCGCAAGCGTACTGCATCGCCTGCCGCGCGATCTGCGCGCGTAACGCGGGGTATCCGGTGCCGCGCACGTGCGACCCTACGAGATCTCGTTGTTGATAGGCGAAGCGGCGCAGGAGCACGCTGAATCGCTCGATGGGATAGAGGGACGTTTCCGCCGAGGCCAGATCGAGCCGCACGCTAGCGGGCGCCCCCGCGATCGCGAGATGGTCGCGCGCCTGTGCGTCGAGTTCGGGCGCGGGCCTCGCCCATCGCTTGGCGCCGCCGGTCTTCGCGTCGCCCACATCGCCCACATCGCCCGCGCTGCTCGCCCGCTTGCCGCGTCGCGCCCGCCTAGCGACGAAATAACCCGAGCGCGGCCGGGCTTCGATATGTCCACGCGTTTCAAGCCAGCGCAGCGCTTGCAGCGCCGTCGTCATGCTCACGCCGTACTGAGCCGCCAGCGTGCGCACCGACGGCAGGCGAGTCCCCTCGGCCATCGCCGCCTGCTCGATACCGTCCCGTAGCCGTTGCGCCAATTGGCGGTACAAAGGCAGATCCTGCTCACCGGAATCCATGACGCTCCGAGAAAATCGCGAAAATCTGTTATGTAACAGATTCGGCGCTGTTGTGTATAGGGACGCAACACGGATCATGCCATCATGGGCGCACTGACGAAATGCATCGGATAGGAGATCGAAGATGGAAGCAGCAGCATTGAAATACGACTTTCGCAGCGATACCGTCACGCGCCCGAGCGCGGCGATGCGCGCGGTAATCGCCTCGGCCGAAGTCGGCGATGACGTGTTCGGCGACGATCCGACGGTCAAGCAGCTCGAAGCGCGCGCCGCCGAAATCATCGGCAAAGAAGCGGCCCTGTTCGTCTCGTCCGGCACGCAATCGAACCTGATCGCGCTGATGACGCATTGCGAGCGCGGCGACGAATACATCGTCGGCCAGCAAGCGCACTGCTATCGGTGGGAAGCCGGCGGCGCGGCCGTGCTGGGCAGTATCCAGCCACAACCGCTCGATAATGCCGCCGACGGAACGATTCCGCTCGCGGCCATCGAAGCGGCGATCAAGCCCGACGATCCGCACTTCGCACGCACGCGTCTGCTCGCACTGGAAAACACGATCGGCGGCAAGGTGCTGCCCACCGCCTACGTGCTGGCCGCGACGGCGCTTGCCAAGCGGCTCGGCCTGTCGTGCCATCTCGACGGGGCACGTCTGTTCAATGCCGCCGTTGCGCTCGGCACGCCCGCGGCAACACTCGCGCAACCATTCGACACGGTATCGGTCTGCCTCTCGAAGGGCCTCGGCGCCCCGGTGGGTTCGGTGCTCGTCGGCGCCAAGGCGGCGATTGCCCGTGCGCGCCGCTGGCGCAAGATGCTCGGCGGCGGCATGCGCCAAGCAGGCATCCTCGCCGCGGCCGGCCTTTACGCGCTCGAGCACAACGTCGAGCGCCTTGCCGAGGACCACGCCAACGCGCGCACGCTGGCGCAAGGCTTGGCCAAGCTGCCGGGGCTGACCGTCACGCAGCCCGACACGAACATCGTGTTCGTCGACGTCGAGGCATCGCGCGCGCCTGCGTTCGCCGCGCATCTCGCGGAGCACGGCATCGGCGTCGTGTCGACTTACGGTTCGACGCGCCAGCGCTGGGTCACGCATCTGGACGTGGATGCTCAAGCCGTCTCCGACGCGCTCTCGGTCGCCTCGAAATTTTTGCTGCGTTGACGGAAAACCACCAGGCATATTTCGTTGCGCACACAACCATTTATCGATTCAACGCAGGATGGACCTATGCACGCCGATAACTTCTCGCTGACCGACTACCTCCATCGCATCGACTATACGGGCACGCCAAAGGCCGACATCGAAACGGTTGCGCGCATCATGCGGCGCCACCTCTTCTCCGTGCCGTTCGAAAACCTCGACGTGCAAGCGGGCAAGATCGTCTCGCTCGTGCCCGAAGAGATCGTCGAGAAAATCGTTCATCGCAAACGCGGCGGCTACTGTTACGAAGTGAATGGCCTATTCGCGATGGCGCTCGAATCACTCGGCATTCCCTATCGGCTCGCCGCCGCGCGGCCGATGATCTATCCCGCTCGCCGCCCGCGCACGCATATGGTCGTCGTGGTTACGCTCGACGGCGAACGCTGGCTGTGCGACCTCGGCTTCGGCAGCTACGGCATTCGCGCCCCGATGCGTCTTTCCGATTTGGACGTCGAAATCGTTCAGGACAACGACACGTTCATGCTGAGCCTAGGTGACGACGGTTTCTACTTGCTTCGGGCAAAAGTCGACGGAGAATGGGCGAACCAGTACGCCTTCGACCTTTCGACGCAGGAGTGGGTGGATTTCGTGCCGGCGAATCACCTGAATTCGACGCATCCCGACTCGATCTTCGTACAAAAGATCGTCGCCGTGCTGATGACCGAAGCCGGCCGCAAGATCCTCGGCGGCGACAGCTTCAAGATCGTCGCCAACGGTCATACCGACAAGCGCACGGTAGCGCCGGGCGAAGTAGCCGACCTTCTCGCCCGCGAGTTCGGATTGTCGATCCCGCAACGCGCGTGACTGTCACAAACCGGGAGCGTGCGTCGTCTAAGGGTGATTGAGGACTCACGCCCCCGTTTTGCTCAAGCTCGACATGACCACCGATCTGCCCGAATCACCCGCCGATTCCGATCCGTTCGACGCCCTCCGGCCCCGCCTCTTCTCGGCGGCATACCGCATGCTCGGTACGCGCGCCGACGCCGAGGACGTCGTCCAAGACGCCTGGCTGCGATGGCGACAGAACACCGATCGCGCGGCCGTGAAGTCGCCCGAGGCTTGGCTCGTTACGATCGTGACGCGGCTCTCGATCGATCGCCTGCGGGCGGCCAAAGCCGAGCGCGAAGCGTATGTCGGCTGGTGGCTGCCGGAGCCGCTCGTGGAAACCCTTGACGAGCGCACGCCCGAGACGGCCGCCGAGCTGGCGAGCGATTTGTCGGTCGCACTGCTTTGGGTGCTCGAGCGGCTGTCGGCCGAGGAGCGTGCAGCGTTTTTGCTGCGCCAAGTGTTCGATCACGATTACGACGAGATCGCCGCCCTGCTCGGCAAGACCGAAGCGGCGTGCCGGCAGATGGTCCATCGCGCCTCGGAACGCGTGCAGCAAACCCGCGCGCGCTTCGACGTGCCGCACGAGGCACACCGCCGCGTCGTCGAAAAGTTCATGCGTGCAGCGCAATCGGGCGAGCGCGATGCCATTCAAGCGTTGCTGGCCGCGGACGTAGAGCTCGTGGGCGATGGCGGCGGCAAGGTGCCGGCCATCTTCAAGGTGTTGCACGGGCCCTATCGCATCGCCAATCTTTTTTGGGTCACCGCGCGGCGTTGGGGCACGCAAGCGGTCTACCGCCACGCGCTCATCAACGGCGAACCCGGACTGCTGCGGTATGTCGGCGGTCAGCTCGAATCGGCGCTGGCATTCGCGACGGACGGCGAACGCATCGTCGGCATCTACGCCGTGCGCAACCCCGACAAGCTCGCGCACATTCCTCAAACGCTCCCTCGATAAAACCCGCGAAATCTGTCACAAGCGTCAAGAACGCCACGTCTTGGAAGCATGGACACCGCATGGGGCGGCGCTCCGCTTCCAATCGAAAGGCAACGCCATGACACATACCGCTCGCATCGACTATCGCCAGCTCGCGCCCACGGCATTTCGCAACCTATACCAGCTTTCAACGGGCTTACGTCGCGATCTGCTCGGGCATCGTCTCGTCGACCTCGTCCTGCTGCGCGTTTCGCAAATCAACGGCTGCGCGTATTGCATCGACATGCATTGGCGCGATCTCATCAAGCTTGGCGCCGACCCTCGGCACCTGAACGCCGTCACGGGGTGGCGCGAAGCCCCGTTCTTCGACGAGCGCGAACGCGCGGCGCTCGAATGGTCCGAACTCGTGACAGGGGTACCGTATACCGACCCGAGCGACGAAGCGTTCGTACGGCTGCGCGAACAGTTCACCGACGAGGAAATCGCGGAGCTGGGGTTCGTGATCGCAACGATCACCGCATGGAACGTGCTCAACGTGAGCTTCAGGAATCCGCTGCCTGAAGCGGTTTGAGCGCCCGCTTCGCCTCGATCGCGTCAGCGCAATGCTTCGCGCCAAAGCACCGTCAGCACCGTCATCAGTGCAGGGCCGATAAACAGACCGACGAGACCGAACGTCTCGGCACCGCCTAGGATGCCGAACAACACGAGCAAAAACGGCAGCCGCGTCGCGCTGCCGATGAGGCCCGGGCGCACGAAGTGCTCCGCGAGGAACACGACGATGCCGCCCGTCGCCAGCACCGCGATGGCGCCGCCCACCTGGCCGTGCGCGAAGAGCCATAGCGCCGCTGCGCCGAATGCGATCGGCGCGCAAAACGGCAGCATTGCGGCAATCGCCGTCACGAAACCGAGTTCGGCCGGGTGCGGCAAACCCGTCGCGAAATACGACGCGCCGATCAACGCGCCCTCGCCTAGCCCGACGACGACGAGGCCCGTCACCGTTCCGCGTACGGCCGCGGCCATCCGTATCGCAAGGTGCGTACCGTCCGCGCCGAACACGCGGCGCACGGCCTTGACCGCTTGCTCCGACATTTGCGGGCCCGTGCGCAGCAAGACGAACAGCGTCAACAGCATGAAGCCGAAGTGCACGGCGCCTCGGAGCGCGAGCGTGCCGAAATGACTACCGGCCGTGGCGACGTGGCTGCCGCGCAACTCCAGGAAAGCCGGCGAGCCCGCGAGCGGCCGCGCGAGATTTGCTTGCCACCATTGCGCAATCTGGTTGCCGAACGGCAGTTGCGTGACGAACAGCGGCACGGCGATGCCGTTCTCCTCGATGTCCGTGGCCCAATGGATCAAGTGATGCATCTCATGCAGGGCTTGCGTGAATACTCCGACGATCGGCAGGACCACGAAAAGACCGACCACGGTCGTCAATGCCAATGCCACGACACTCGAGCGAAGGGCGCTCTGCTTCGGCGAACTCAAGCGCTGCAGCAGCGGCCAAACGACGATCGCAATCACGAGCGCCCATACCATCGCCGGGATGAACGATCGAATGATCCACAATGCGAGCGCCACGAGCCCCGCGTAGAGCGCGAGCGTGGCGGCGCGCTGCCTCCGCTTTCGGTCCTCGGAGTCTTTCGTGGCAAGCGGGGAAATGGGCATGAAGATCGCCTTTGCAATGGATGTGTCGATCGCCGACATCTTATCGAATATCGCCTGGACCGATCACTGCGTCATTGACATCGAATCGTTCTTTGCAAAGAATCTCAGCGAACTTTCCTCGAATTTTCCTCGAACGTTCGTCGCATCAGGAGCGGCCATGCACTTGCGTTTCTCCGCCTCATCCAGCCGCAACTGCCGCACCCGCGGGGCCAAGCTTGCCGCGCTCGCCGTTGCCGTCGCTTATACGCTCGGCTCGGGCGGGCTTGCGTTTGCGGATACCGACGCCGACGAGGCCGGGACGAACGCCGTCGTCGCGGCAAGCGCACCCCATGCGTCGTCGGCCGCGGCAAGCGTTGCCGCCCAGCCCGCGCCGCGCGAAACGTCGGTCGTGACGAAGCACTCGCTGCGCCTGGATGGCCGCCGCATCGAGTACCGCGCCACGGCAGGCACGCTGCTGCTACGCGACGACAAGGGCGCGCCCGAGGCGAGCATGTTCTACGTGGCGTACACGAGCCCAGCCGAGCGCGGCACGCCTCGTCCCGTCACGTTCCTCTTCAACGGCGGCCCGGGCGCGGCAAGCGTGTTCCTGCTAATGGGCTCGGTCGGGCCGAAACGCGTCCAGACGTCGAGCCCGTCGGCCACCCCGCCCGCACCGTATGTGCTCGCCGACAATCCCGATTCGTTGCTCGACAAGAGCGACCTCGTCTTCATCGACGCGATTGGTACGGGCTTCTCAAAGGTCGTCGGCCATGGGGAAGGCAAGCACTTTTGGAGCGTGGACGGCGATCTCGACGCGTTCATCCGTTTCATCGACCGTTATTTAACGGTCAACGACCGCTGGAACTCGCCCAAATTCCTGATCGGCGAATCGTACGGCACGGCGCGCGCGGCCATGCTGGCATACCGTCTCGGCGAGCACGACATCTCGCTGAACGGCGTCGTGCTGATCTCGTCGGTGCTCAATTCGGCCGAAAATTCACCGGGCCTCGATCTGATGTACGTGCGCTATTTGCCGTCGTACGCCGCGACCGCTTGGTACCACGACAAGCTCGGCCCCTCGAAGCCTGCCGATTTGCCCGCATTTCTCGACGAAGTCCGCGAGTTTGCGGCGGGGCCGTATGCGCAAGCGCTCGCCAAGGGCGATGCGTTGACCGATGCCGAGCGCGACGCGATCGCCGCGCAAGTCGCTCGCTACACGGGGCTCGATGCGCAATACGTCGTCAGGACTCGACTTCGCATCGAGCCTGCTCACTTCCGCAAGCAACTCTTGCTTGGGCAAGCGCGCGGCGTCGGCCGCTACGACAGCCGCTTCGAGAGCATCGAATACGACGACGCCTGGTCCTCGCCCGATTACGATGCCGCCGAGAAATACATCACGAGCGCGTTCGACGCGGCGCTTCACCATCACCTGGCCCAAGATCTCCACTATCCGAGCGACAGCCCCTATCGCGTCTTCAACGACCACGTGCTCGCAACATGGGATTGGAAGCACCGCGAGTGGTGGGATGAAACGCTCAGCGTGCCGTACGCGGCCGCCGATCTGGCTGAAGCGATGCGGCAAAATCCCCGCCTGAAGGTGCTGTCCGCGAACGGCTACTTCGATCTTGCGACACCGTTCTTCGAGACCGAATACGACCTTGCCCACATGAACCTGGAGCCGTCCCTGCGCAAGAACCTGAGCGTGACCTACTATGCGACGGGACACATGATCTATCTCGACGACTCGGCCCTTCATGCCCTCAAGAGCGATTTGGCACGATTTTACGACGATGCGGCTCATCCTTGAACAATCATTCCAGGTGGAATTCACGACTCACTCGATAGATCACATATAGAGAATTTTCGGATATTTCCGATATAAACAATAATTTAATTTGCATATAAAAGGCGATGCAGAAAACACAAGAAGCGCCAATTTAGAATTGAATTGATTCATCGCTACATAAACACGCCCGCATCACTGCCTCGGCCTCTTCATTTCTGGCCTATCCTTGCTCAGCACGGACAGACCGCCACTTCCACTACCACTGCTAACAGCTAGCCCGCGGCACTTTTGGCCTGTTAGGTTAAACATGCTCAATAAATCTTTGAGCGGTGCTATTAAGTCAAATTAATTCAAACGATGGCTCGAGACGGCATCAAATTTAAAATCCGTTGGCTCACCGCTATTCCGCGGATACGGCGTCTCTTGGCGTTGCAATCCTAGGAGGTCAAATTGAAGTCGACATTCGAATCGAAGGGATCGGTACCCGGCATTTGCAAAACGGCGGCGCTTGCCTTGCCGCTCGTCGTCGCGGCATTGCCGGCTCATGCGGCCACCGCGCCGACGACATGGGTCAGCACCGAAACGCGCGCTTTTCTCACGCCACAGCAGATGACGGCGTTTGCAGCAGCGCCGCAAGCGCAGGCGATGGCTGGTGAAACCGCACATGTCCTCGTCAGCCTGCGCGTACGCAATATGAGCAAGCTCCAGGCGCTCGGACAAGCGGCCAACGAGCGCGGCAACGCGCAGTACCATCATTTCCTCACGCCGGCGGCATTTCTCGCGGGGTTTGCGCCTACCGAGGCGCAAGTGCAACAGGTCGTCGCTTATCTGCGCGAGAGCGGCTTTGTCAACATCCGCGCGTCGAAGAATCGTCTGCTGATTTCCGCCGATGGCACGGCGGGCACGGTCAAGACCGCCTTCAATACGCCGCTCGTGCATTTCCTCGAGGGTAGCCGCCCCGTCTTCGCCAACTCCGCGCCGGCCGAGGTACCCGAGGCACTGGGCGACACGGTGTTGTCGGTGCTCGGGCTGCAGAACGTGACGCGCGCGCATACGATGGCAGTGCGAGGCCCGCGCACGCAAGCGAAGACGATGGCGACGGGCACGGAAACAGGCCACTACCCACTCGAATTCGGCTCGCTCTATAACGCGAGCAGCCTGCCGACGGCGTCCAAGACCACGGTCGGCATCATCACGATCGGCGGCGCAAGCCAAGCCACGCAGGATTTGAACCAGTTCACGAGCGCGAACGACTTGGCTCAGGTCAACGTCTCGGCCGAGCAAACAGGCGATCCGAGCGGCGACTACAGCGACGACCAGGACGGTCAAAGCGAATGGGATCTCGACAGCCAGGACATCGTCGGCGCGGCGGGCGGTGCCGTCAACCAGTTGATTTTCTATGAGGCCGATCAGTCCGCATCCGGCAACACGGGGCTGACGCAAGCGTTCAACCAAGCCGTCAGCGACAACACCGCCAAGGTCATCAACGTTTCGCTCGGCTGGTGCGAGACCGATGCTCAAGCCGACGGTACGGTGGCCGCGGAAGATCAGATCTTCGCAATGGCCGTGGCGCAAGGGCAAACGTTCTCGGTGTCGTCGGGCGATGAAGGCGTCTACGAGTGCAACAACCGCGGGTATCCCGACGGCAGCACCTACTCGATCTCCTGGCCCGCCTCTTCGCCGAACGTCATCGCCGTCGGCGGCACGACGCTCTTCACTTCGGGCAGCAACTGGGCCAATGAAACGGTCTGGAACGAAGGGCTCGACGGTAACGGCAAACTGTGGGCGTCGACGGGCGGCATCAGCCAGGTCGAATCGCTGCCCTCGTGGCAACGCTCGCTGTCGGTGAGCCCCAAGCCCACCGGGCGCGCCGTGCCCGACATCGCATTCGACGCCGCGCAAGGCTCGGGTGCGCTCGTCTACAACTACGGCCAAATCCAGCAGATCGGCGGCACGAGCCTAGCCTCGCCGATCTTCGTCGGATTGTGGGCACGGCTCGAATCGGCCCATTCGAATACGCTGGGCTTTCCTGCGTCGAGCATCTACAGCACCGTGAAATCGACGCCCTCGCTCGTACACGACGTGACGTCCGGCAGCAACGGCTATCAAAGTTACGGCTACAAAGCCGCAAAGGGCTGGGACTATCCGACCGGCTGGGGCAGCTTCATCATGTCGAACCTCGCGTCTTACATGAAAGGCCATTCGGTCGGGCAATGACCGCCCGCGCGACCTGAGCCCGCTGTCGAGCGCCGGCAGCCGTTCTTGAACCGAGCGGCGATGCCGGCCTGCGAGCCGGTCCGGCCCTATTGCCGGGCCGGCTCTTTCGTTGTGCGCGCAACAAGCTCATGCGCATTTGCGGACACTTTCGCAAAAGTCGGCGCATAATCCTTGCTTTGCGTCATTGCCCACGACACGTCGTTGCAGCGCCGCTTGTCCATGCCGCTCGCCATCAAAGCCTTCATTGCCCCGCTGATCGTGGCCTGCGCCATGTTCATGGAAAGTGTCGACGGCAACATCGTCGTCACTGCGTTGCCGTCGATGGCTCGCGATTTCGGCACCGATCCGATCGCGCTGAAAGTGGCGATCACGAGCTATGTCGTCGGGCTCGGCGTATTCATTCCGATCTGTGGCTGGCTAGCCGACCGCTTCGGCGCGCGCACCGTTTTTCGCACGGCGATCGGCATCTTCGTTGCCGGCTCGATCATGTGCGGCTTCGCGCACACGCTGCACGTTTTCACGCTCGCCCGCTTTCTGCAAGGCATCGGCGGCGCGATGATGGTGCCGGTTGGCCGCATCATCATCTTTCGCGCGGTGCCGAAAACCGAGTTCGTGCGAGCCATGAACTATCTGAGTCTGCCCGCCATGTTCGCGCCGGCCGCGGCGCCGCTGCTCGGCGGCTTCATCACGACGTACCTGCACTGGCGGCTCATCTTTTTCGTCAACGTGCCCGTCGGCATACTCGGCATCTATCTCACGAACCGCCATATCGTCAACACGCACGAGCCGCATCCCGGTCCGCTCGACTGGTTCGGCTTCATGCTCTCGGCCAGCGGGGCGTCGCTCTTGCTGCTCGGTCTTTCGCTGATCGGCAGCGATCTCGTCTCCGATCGCACCGCTTACGAAATGTGCGTCACGGGCGCGCTGCTCGTCGTGCTCTACGTCCTTTACGCACAGCGCGCGCAGCGGCCGGTGCTCGACCTGCGGCTGCTGCGCGTACCGACGTTTCGCGCGAGCGTGCTCGGCGGCTCGATGTTCCGCATCGGGCTCGGCGCCGTACCGTTCCTACTGCCGCTTGCCTTGCAGAACGGCCTCGGCATGTCGGCGTTTCAATCGGGCGCGATCACTTGCGCGTCGGCGTTCGGCAGCATGTTCATGCGCTCGCTGACGTCATCGGTCCTGCGCAAGTACGGCTTTCGCACGGTGCTCATCTACAACGCGATCTTCTCGGGCATCGCGATCGCGGCCTACGGCGCGTTCTTTCCCGGCACGCCGATTTGGGTGATCTGGCTCGTCGTGCTGCTCGGCGGATTCTTTCCGGCCCTGCAGTTCACAAGCCTGAACTCGATGATCTATGCCGAAATCGCGAGCCAGGACGTCGGCCGCGCAACGAGCCTCGGCAGTGTCGTCCAGCAAATGTCGCTCGGGCTCGGCGTGACCGTGGGCGGGATCGTATTGCAGATCTCGCGCGGGCTGCACGGCCATACGCACGCGATGTGGTCGGATTTCTGGCCATCGTTTCTCGTCGTCGGCGCGTTTTCGCTCGGGTCCATCCCGATCACGCGCCGGCTCGCCCCCAATGCCGGGGACGAGATCGCCCGCGGCACGCGCGGCTAGAGCCGGCCGGATGCGACCGAACACGGCTGAACACGGCTGAACGGAACTGAATGCCGCAGCGGCCCAGCCCAGCCGCGCTCAGGCTGCGATGCTGCCGACGCCGCCGGCACTCGCGTAGCCGCGCACCGCTTCGACGACGATCGTCGCCAGTTGCTCCACAGGCGGCGTCGCGGCGCTCGACGCGCGCACCAGCGACAGTCCGAGCGAGGGCAGCTTAGGCAAGCCGAACGCGTTCGGGTCGAGCGTATGCACGGTCGACGGCAGGCCGTACGGCGTGCGCACGGTCATCCCGAGCCCGGCGGCGGCGGCGGCCCATAAGCCGGCCAGGCTCGGGCTCGTCAGCGCCACACGCCAGGCAACGCCCGCGCGATCGAGCGCGTCGGTCGCCAGCGAACAAAGCATGCAGGCGCCGTCGAATAAGACGAGCGGCAGCGGCTCGCCCGAATCGGGCGTCCATTCCAGTGCCTCCGACCCAATCCAATGCAGGGCCGGCTTGGCAACCTCGACATTCGCACCAGACGCGCGCCGAGCTTGCATCGACAGATTGAGATCGTCCCACACGAGTGCGAGGTCGAGTTCACCCGCATCGAGCCGTTCCATCAGATCCGCGTTGCGGGCGACACGCGCCTCGATACGCACCTTCGGGTGCGCGCGGGCGAATCGGCCTAAGACACCCGGCAGCAGCGACTCTCCGAAATCCTCCTGCAATCCGAGGCGCACCCAGCCTTCGAGGTTCGTGCCGCGCGCCGCGACGACCGCCTCGTCGTTGATCTCGACGAGACGGCGTGCGTAACGAAGCATGATCTCGCCCGCATCGGTCAGCCCGAGACCGCGGCCCGCCTTGCGAAACAGCGGCGCGCCCACCTGCTCTTCCAGCTTTCTAATTTGCGCACTGACGGCAGACGTCGAACGGCCGACCCGATCGGCGGCCTTGGCGAAGCTACCGAGATCCATCCCGGTGACGAAACTGCGCAGCGCCGCCACATCGAAATTCGTTTGATTCATCGCTCACCTCAATCATCCTGTTTTTCAGAACTATCAGTTCTAAATTATCCGATTTTCAGGACGATAATAGAGTGCGAGACTGCGTTCGTCAAATCTCGAAACCTCGCAACCTGGAACGGAGCAACACATGGACACTCAATATCTCGTCAAGGCGCCGGGCAAGGTGTTCGGCGCATCGCACCGTTGGAAGGTGCTCGGCGTCGGTGTCGCCGCCAATGCCGGCTTTTCGGCCGCCGCGGCCGGAATCCCGACCACGGCTGTCTGGATGCGCACAGGCTACCATCTGGGCAATGCGGAGCTCGGCCTTGCCCTCGGCGCGACCGGTCTCGGCATTGCACTGTCGGAATTGCCGTGGGGCCTCGCAACCGACCGGCTCGGCGATCGCCCGGTCCTCATCGCCGGTTTGCTCGGGACGGCGCTCGCGCTGTTGACGATGGCGCTGTTCGTCGTGCCGTCCACCGCATCGATCCCGCCCCTGCCGCTGCTTGCCGCCGCCATGGCCTTGGTCGGCTTGCTCGGCGGCAGCGTCAACGGTTCCAGCGGCCGCGCCATCATGAGTTGGTTCAAGGAGGGCGAGCGCGGCATCGCCATGAGTATTCGGCAAACCGCCGTGCCGCTCGGCGGCGGGATCGGCGCGTCGCTGCTGCCGTGGCTCGCGTCGACGCACGGCTTCGCCGCCGTCTATAGCGCGCTCGCGCTGCTGTGCGCCGTGCCGGCCGCCTTCGCGATCCGCTGGCTGCACGAACCGCCGCATCCCGTGACGACGGCAAAGGCCGGCGCCACCGCGCAACGCAGCCCGCTTGCCGACGGCCAGATTTGGCGTGTCGCGCTCGGCATCGGCGTACTTTGCATGCCGCAGTTCGCCGTCCTGACTTTCGCGACCATCTTTTTGCATGACTACGGACGCCGGGGCACAGCCGGCATCAGCGTGGCGATGGCTGCCGTGCAAATCGGTGCGATGGTCATGCGCGTCTGGAGCGGACGCCTTACCGACCGGCGCGGCAACCGGCGCGGCTATATGCGCGGCTCCACGCTCGTCGCCGCGGCCTCGTTCGCCGTGCTGGCCAGTGCCGTCGGACTCGGACACGCCGTGCCCATCGCGCCGATCGTCGGATTGATCGTGCTCGCCGGCGTATGCGTCTCCGCTTGGCACGGCGTGGCGTACGCCGAACTCGCGACGCTCGCGGGCCCCGCTCGTGCCGGTACGGCGCTCGGCATGGCCAACACGGCCGTCTACATCGGTCTGTTCCTCGTGCCGCTCCTGCTGCCGCACCTGCTCGCAGCAAGCTCGTGGACCGTCGTTTGGTTCGTCGCGGGATTCGTCGCGCTGCTCGTGTACCCGCTGTTCCCACGGCCCGCGCAACGCTGAGCGCTCAGGTTTGCCGCACGGCCGCCGCTTGCATGAGGCGGCCGTCGTCGTTTTCAACGCCGACAACCGCGCTAGACGGAGTCGGTGTAGGCTGCCGCATCCAGTCACGAGAACGACGCATAACCGAACGCCACCGATGACGACGCTCCCGCTTGCCGCCGCCCGCACGCTTCATCTTGCCGCTCAAGGTCTGCTGTCTCCGCCACGCCGCAAAGCGGTCAAAGAAGACGTGCTCGCCGCGATCCGCCGCATGGCGCAATTGCAAATCGATACGATCCATGTAGTCGCCCGCAGCCCTTACCTGGTCGTATTCAGCCGAATCGGCCCCTATGCGCCGCAATGGCTCGACGAATACTTGGCGGAGGGACGTCTATTCGAATATTGGTCGCATGAAGCATGTTTCGTCCCGATCGAAGACTACGGCCTGATGCGCCATCGCATGCTCGATCCGAGCAAGATGGGTTGGAAATACGCGGCGCAGTGGCACGAACGTCATAAGCAGGACATCGATCTCCTGCTTGCCCATGTCCGCAAGAACGGCCCGGTGCGCGCAGCGGATTTCGAGCGCGAAGCGGGGCGTGGCAATGGCTGGTGGGACTGGAAACCCGAAAAGCGCCACCTCGAGGTGCTGTTCACGCTCGGACATTTGATGGTGGCGGAAAGACGCAATTTTCATCGTGTTTATGACGTGGCCGAACGTGTGCTGCCGAACTGGAACGACGGGCGCGACCTGCCGCCGGCGGACACCGTGCGCTCTACGCTCGTCGCGCGCACCTGCCTCGCCCTCGGAGTGGCACGTGCCGATTGGATCGCCGACTACTATCGAATCGAGCGCCGCAAATATACGGCTGAGCTTCACGCGCTGGCCGATCGCGGCGAAGCCGTTGCGGTTCGCGTCGAGGGATGGAAGGAAGACGCGTTCGTCCCGGTTAAGTGGGCGCCGTTACTCGAAGAAATCGCGCAAGGCCGCGTGCGCTCGACAGTCACGACGCTGCTCTCCCCATTCGATCCGGTGGTATGGGATCGCAAGCGCGCGGCCGTACTGTTCGACTTCGATTACACGATCGAGTGCTATACGCCTGCCGCCAAGCGCAAGTACGGCTACTTTTGTCTGCCGATCCTTCACCGTGGGCGGTTGATTGGGCGCGTCGACGCGAAAGCGCATCGCGCGCAAGGCGTGTTCGAGTTGAAATCGATCCATCTCGAGCCGAGCGTTCGTGTGAGTGCATCGCTGCTCGACGATCTGCGCCGCGCGCTCACGCGCTGTGCGCAGTGGCACGGCACACCGCAACTGGCGATCGGATCGGCGCCGCGCGACATTGCACAAGCGCTCCTCGCGACACCGTAACCGCACACGGCTCGAAATCGAGCGCGCATCGTCGCCCATTCAGGCGAACGGACTCACCCCGATCAACCAGCGATGCAGCACGAAGGCGAAAATCGCCCAAGCAACGAGGCCGATGACGACAACCTTCGCATCGCCCGCAAGGGTGCCGTCGGGGTACCTTACGCCGGCGGCTCGATCGCGACCGCGCGACACGAGCGCACCAACGGCACCCCATACGAGGAACACCCCAAACAGCACGATTGCATTGAGCGTCCCGTTCGCCAATAGATGGCCGAGCGCCCAAATGGCCACACCCGCCATCATGGGATGGCCGATCGTGCGCTTGATCCGATTGCCGGGAACATAAGCGGCGGTGATCAAGATGAAGGCGACGGCGACGAGCAGCGCGGTCAGATGTCGAATGCCCAAGGGCGGCGCCCACAGGACGGCCGGTGTGCGTCGCGCCATGCCGTAACCCCACACGATCAAGACGAAGCCGACGAGCGATGCGACCGAATAGAGACCCTTCCAGCCGTGCTCGCCGAGCCGCGCGACCTGTGCGTCGCGCCATGACGGCGCCACGAGCCGGGTCGAATGCACACCCACGAAAATCAGCAACCCTAGAATCAATATCGTCACGTCGAACTCCTTTGTTATTGTCTGCTGTCGTTCCGTGCCGCAAGCGGATTCACGGGCGCCGCATCGCGCCCGCCTTCGAGATACCGCTGAGAGTCAAGGTGCAGTCGCGATCACCTGTGCCATCGCCGCCGTCAACTTCTTGGCAAATGGGACGTGCAGGAATTCGTTGGGACCATGGGCGTTCGATTTCGGCCCGAGCACGCCGCAGACAACGAACTGCGATTTCGGAAACCCTTCCTGCAACACGTTCATCAACGGAATCGTGCCGCCTTGCCCAATAGATGCGCAATCGGCTCCGAACTGGGCGCGCGATGCATCGTTGACCGCCCGAGCGAGCCAAGGCGCGAGCTCGGGCGCATTCCAGCCGTAGGCGGCGGCTTCCGGCTTGAACGTCACCTTGGCGTTATAGGGCGGATCGACTTCGAGCAACGCCTTGAGATCCGCCACCGCACGCGCCGCGTCGACGAGCGCCGGCAAGCGCAGCGACAACTTGAACGCCGTGCGCGGACGCAGCACGTTGCCCGCACTCTCGAGCGCAGGCAGCCCTTGCGCGCCCGTCACCGAAAGCGAAGGCCGCCAGGTCGCATTGAGCAACGCTTCGTAGGGATCGGTCGTCACGGGCAACACGGGCTTGCCGTCCTGCCCGCACGCCCACGGCGAAGTCTTCCATACCTCATCGCCGAGAATGGCCGCGGCCGCGCGCGCTTCGATCTGACGGCTGTGCGGAATCTCGCAGTGAAACTCGGCGGGCAGCAAATTGCCCGTCGCGGCATCCTCGAGCCGTTCGAACAATTGGCGCATGACGCGAAAGCTCGACGGGACGATGCCGCCATAGGTGCCCGAATGAATGCCCTCGTCGAGCACCTGCACTTCGAGCGAGCCGCCTACGAGACCGCGCAGCGACGTGGTCAACCAAAGCTGATCGTAATTGCCGGCGCCCGAATCGAGGCAAACGACGAGCCCGACGGTACCCAACCGCTCGCGCAGCGCATCGACATAGGGAAGCAAATCGTAGCTGCCCGATTCCTCGCAGGTCTCGATGATCCCGACGCAGCGGGGCCGCTCGACGCCCTGCGCGTCGAGCGCACCGAGCGCGCACAGGCTCGCATAGATCGCGTAGCCGTCGTCCGCGCCGCCGCGGCCATACAGCTTGCCGTCGTCGTATTTGGGCGTCCAAGGGCCGAGGTCCTTACGCCATCCGTCGAACTCGGGTTGCTTGTCGAGGTGACCGTAGAGCACCACGGTATCGGTGCTGCCCGAGCGCGTAGCCGGCGTCTCGAAGAAGATGACGGGCGTGCGCCCCGGCAAACGCACGATCTCGAGCTTGAGCCCGTGCACCCGCTGCGCCTGTGCCCAACTCGCCGCATCGGCAACGACGCGTTCGAGGTATCCATGCTTTTCCCAGTCGGCATCGAAGGCGGGACTCTTGGCGGGAATCGCGATGTAATCGGTCAGCGCGGGAACGATCTCTTCATTCCACTTACGCTCGACGTACTCAATCAATGCGGTTTGATCGACGGCGGTCTTTTGCTGCTTCGCATCAAGTGCGGTCATGGCGATCGGCTGTGGCAGTCAAAGCGCACATGATAGTCCGATTGCGGCAACACACGGCAAGCCGCGCTCAGCAAAAAATCGTAGAAAGCGCGACAATTAGTCACACCCCACCCTCGAGGCACGCATCATGTTGGGCCGAATCTCCCTACAAATCGTCGAGGTGGTGTTTGCGCTGGCGATTTACTTTTTGCCGGCCATCGTCGCAGATCATCGCAAACGCCACGACATCTTCACGCTCGCGCTATTCAATGCGTGCGTCGGCTGGACCGTCGTCGGCTGGCTGCTCGCGCTGTTTTGGGCTTATCAACCGAATCCTCCGGCGAGCATCGCGCGCGATGTGACGGCCAAGCGCCGGCTGCTGCGCATGGCCGCGTTTTCATCGGCGTTGATGGCGCGCGTCGACCGGCGCGCGGCCAAGCGGGAAGGTGTGCGGCGATAGCGTCGGTTGCGAGCGCCGGTCGGCTATGGCAGCGCTCGTATCGCATCAGGCGATCGGCTTGAGCACGCCCTGGGTGAAAGGCACGCTGGCGGCAACCGAACCCGCCACGGCCGCGGCGTAACCCGCGTAACGGCGGACGTGCGCGAGGCCCGGAGAGATCGAACGCGGTTCGCGCCCCAGCGCTTCGCGCGCGAACATCTCCTGCCGCAGTTCGCCATGCTCGTCGAACCATTGACATAGCACGGTGTCACCACACAGGGCCGTCACCGTCATTCGCGAGCCGCCCGCCTTCAGCGTCACGACATCACCTACGCAAAACTGTTCAACCAGGTCACGGGTAGCCGTCGACATATGTACTCCGTCGCAAAGCATCGAACCGTCCAAAACGAAACGGCAATCCAATTGTGCGGCAGCGAACGGAACTCCAATTATGGAAACCGCTCACTCATTGCCCTCGATATAGCAGTGAGGTTAGATGAAGACTAACAATAGAATTTTTATTCTACAAGTGATTTTAGGGAAAACGTTAATCGTGAATTTCGAATTCACCCTATGAAAGCCCCAAGTACATCCGGTCCAGTACGTAAAAGTCGTCTTTAATCTTTTGGTGCCAGATTAACTTTTAACTGTAACAATCGTACTTTTTAGAGCTTGCCAATACCCCTCCACCCCCGCCTGCGCGGGGCTCCCCGGCATTGGGTAGATTGTAGCGTCACTTCATCACTGCAATCGAGTAAAGATATAGAGAGGGCGATCGTCTTATTGATCGAGATCAATTCCGCGTTGCAGCATTAACCCATTCATATAAACAGCGATCGCTGCATTAATGCAGCAACATGAAAACGTTTTCTGTCTATTGCAATTTATCGCCAAACTGTCGCGAACATCCAGAAAAGATGATCGCGACGGCCGTGAGATCGAACTCGGCCGGATTCAGGTGCGTGCTTCCAGAGCCGCGCAAGCCCGGCGAGCTGCCACGACGATCAGCTTCATCGTGGCCCGCGTCGCGCCGACGAACAGCTTGCGCGCCGCGCGTTCGTCGAACACGTCGAAATCGACCTCGGTCAGGACCACACAAGGGGCAGACTGCCCCTTGAAGCGATAAATCGACTCGAGCAGGACGTCTCCGTCGCGATATTCAGGGCTGCCGAACAAATCGTACTTGCCCGTGAAGCTGCGCAACCGATGCGGCCCCAAGTGTTCGAGCCCCGTCAACGCCGATCCTTCGCGCCCTCGGAATGACAGCACGGCGATGTCTTGTTTGCGAAAACCCAGCGAAAGCGCCTGCGTGATGGCGCGCTTGGTGGCATCCACGACCGCCTCGCCCCGCGTTTCGTCGTACGAGGCGATCGATATCTGCGAGCCGTCGAACGGACTGCCCGCAACGAGTCCCGCCGCGCGAGGCACCGCCGCACCAACCCGCTCGCGGACGAACTCGAGGATGTCGCGCGGGCTGCGGTAATTCGTCGTCTCGTTCAGCACGGTCCATCCCGGCAAGGCGACGGGCTCGCGCATATAGAGATTTTGCAGCGGGTCCTCGAGCCACCACCAAGCGCCTTCGGGCCGGACCAGACGCGACAGCGCCGCAACCCACGTCTCCTGAAAATCCTGCCCCTCATCGACGATCAGCACGTCAAACGTCCATCGCCCCCCGATCGGCGCTTCGGCGAACGCCGCTTCGAGCCGACCGAAAACATCGGGTGCACGAAAATCCTGCACCGCCCCGACGTCGCGCGCCACCCAATCGCAGAGCTGGTGATAGTTGGCCACCTTCGCCCCTTCCGGTGCAACGCGGGCGATGTGGTCGGCGAGCGGGCGATTGAAGCAAACGTACAGCGCGCGCTTGCCGCTTGCTGCGGCATCCTTCATGACTTGCACGGCGAGTTGGGTCTTGCCCGACCCAGCCGTACCGACCACCCGCAGCCGAAACGGCGTGAACTCGAGCCGGCGTGCCCAAGTGGCCAAGCCGCCCGACAGGCGCGTGACGAGCGTGCCCGCTTGCCCGACGAGCGCGCTCGTATCGGGCGTCAGAGCGAGTTCGTCGGACAAGAAGTGGTGAATCTTCGCCGCGCAAGGCAAGGCCGGCTCGTCGGCCGGCAGCGCCGCCAAAATGATCGAAGCAAGGCGATCTTTGCGCGTCGCATCGACGATGCCTTCCGGCGGCACGCCGGCGATCACGGTATTTTTGACGATGTAATCGGGACAAAACAGCAGCGCTTCGATACAGTACGTGCCCGCGCCGAACGCCGCGGTGAACCGTCGATGCATGCGCTCGACCGTTTGCGCCAGTTGAATCGAGACGTTGCGCTCGGTCTGCAGGTAAACCTTGACGAGGCCTTTCGGCGTCTCACGCAGGAAGCCGGCCTTTTGCTCGACGAGCATGACGCGTCCGGCCGGACTCACGACGATGAAGTCCGCTTCGCCGAATACGGAGAAAGCCCGATTCAGGCGCGTCCAGTGCACGCCGTGATAAACGGTGTAGTCGTCGGGCAGCGCCGCCTCGAGCAGCGTGAGCGTTTCGCGCTCGCGCTCGGCGGCGCCGGTCGCGGCCAAGTTCTTCCAATCGTCGGGAATAAGACGTGCCATGGCCGGGTTGATCCTCGTTTTGACGTTTTGAATTCGGCGTATTGTACAAACCGCGCGGCGTCCGGTCGTATCGAGACCGCGTCGCATTCTTCCGGAGGAAAGTTCAAATGCTGAAAATTTGGGGACGGGCCAACTCGGTCAACGTGCAAAAGATTCTCTGGTGTTGCGACGAGTTGGGCGTCCCGTTCGAGCGCGTCGATGCCGGCCTGCAGTTCGGCCGGGTCAACGATCCCGACTATCGGGAGCTCAATCCGAATGGTCAAGTGCCGACGCTCGTGGACGGCACGTTCGTGCTGTGGGAGTCGAACTCGATCCTGCGTTACCTCGTCATGCAATACGGGGCGTCGAGCTCGCTGTACCCCAGCGCCCCGCAGTTGCGCGCCAGCATCGATCGGTGGCTCGACTGGTCGCTGTCGACGCTGACGCCGGCCGAGCGTCCGGTATTCCTGACCCTCGTGCGTACGCCGCCCGAGCAGCGCGACATGGAAGCGCTCGCAGCGAACCTGAAAACGCTGATTGCTCGCTGGAAGATTCTCGACGGCCACTTGCGCGGCCGCTTTCACGTGGAAGGCGACCGGTTCACGATCGCCGACGTCGTGCTCGGCGCGTTTGCGAAACGCTGGTTCGGCGTCGAAGGCATCGAGCGCCCGCCCATGCCCAGTCTGGAGCGCTGGTACCAAAGGCTGACACAACGCGTCGCCTTCAAGAAGTACATCGATTTGCCTCTGACCTGATAGAAGCCTGATAGAAGCGCGGCGCGCAAGGCAACGTCACGAGCGAGCGCGCCGCTCGCCTGCGCGGGCGAGCAAAGTATCGAGCAGCGGCAATTGGACGGGCTTGGTCAGATGCAAATCGAAGCCCTGATCGAGCGAGCGGGCAACGTCGCTCTCCTGCCCAAAACCCGTCATCGCGGCAAAGCAGGCGTCGCAGAACGCTTTCACCTCTTTCAACTGGCGCAAGACGGCAAACCCATCGGCTCCCGGCATGGCGATATCGATGAGCGCGACGTCGATATGTTCCGCACGCCCGGCGACATCGAGCGCCTGCGCGCCGCTGTAGGCCACCTGCACACGATGCCCCTTCATGCGCAGCAGCATCGCCATGCTGTCCGCGGAGTCGCGATTGTCGTCGACCACGAGCACGGCCAGCGCGCCGAGATCCCCGGTGCCCGCCGATTTGCCGTGCATGCCTTCGTCGTTGGCGGCGTCCTGAACGGCAAACAGCGGCAACCTCACGGTAAACGTGGCGCCGCTCCCAAGGCCGGCGCTCTCAGCTTCGATCGATCCGCCGTGCATTTCCACGAGCCAGCGACACAGCGTAAGCCCGATCCCTAGACCGCTTTCCTTGCGCTCGAACCGATTGTCGGCCTGCACGAACAGATCGAAGATCGATTCGATCGCAGTTGCATCGATGCCGCAGCCTTCGTCGGACACGCGCAAACGCGCAAACGCGCCCACTTGGTCGATCTCGATGCCGATGCGCCCGCCATGCTCGGAAAACTTCGATGCGTTGTTCAGCAGGCTTTGCACGACCTGCACGAGGCGCGTCGCGTCGCCGTTGACGACGATGCCTGCCGGCGGCGCACCAATCTCCACCGTTTGCTGACGCGATGCGACGTGCGGACGGATCATCTCGATCGCACGCACGACGATGTCCGACAATTCCACGGGCTCGAGGCGCAGCGCCACTTTCCCGGTCGTGATGCGGCCCGCGTCGAGCAAATCGTCGACGAGGCGAGTCAAATGGGAGATCTGGCGATCGATCATGTCGCGGCATTGCCGCAGCGCTGGACTGACGAGCGGCTCGAGCATCATGACGCTGAGCGCGTTACTGACGGGCGCGAGCGGATTGCGCAATTCGTGCGCGAGCGTCGCCAGGAATTCGTTCATGTGCTGGCTCGCCGCTTCGAGCTCGCGCAACCGCTTGCGCTCGGTCATGTCGCGGGTGACCTTCGCAAAGCCGCGCAAGCGGGGGCCATCGCCGCCCGGCGTGTAGACGGCCGTGATCACGACGTTGGCCCAGAACATCGTGCCGTCCTTGCGCACGCGCCAACCTTCGTCCTCCACGCGGCCCGTTCGCGCGGCGGCGGCAAGCTCCTCGGCCGGGGTCCCCTTCGCGATGTCGTCGGGCGGATAGAACATCGAGAAGTGCTGCCCGAGCACCTCTTGCGCGGTATAGCCCTTGATCTTCTCGGCACCGCTGTTCCAACTGATGATGCAGCCGTCGGCGTCGAGCAAGTAGATGGCGTAATCCTGAACGGATTCGAGAAGAATTCGAAGACGTTCTTCAGACGTCACCACTGGGTCGGGCGGCGGCGAAAAGGGCGGGCTGTCGCTGGCGAAGCTATCCGGACGCATGACGGCGGCGTTTCGATTTTTGGAAAAATGCGACAGAGGGTTGTGCCGCTAGGAATGCATATAAGCACAACGCATGCCTAGCGAGGCATGCCAATGCTCGCGGCCGCCGCGCACGACACACCGATGCACATGCGCCGCGCAAAGGGCGCACGGCCGCATACGCGAATGCAAACCGCTCGGGGCACGCATGTTTATCGTTGCGAGAGCAACTTTGACATTGGCTTTTGCAAAAACTGCCGCGCGCGGCGGCCGCCCCCTACGCTAGCCGACGGCGCGCGCCGCAACGGCATCCGCCAGCAACGTGACGAGCCGATCGGGCTCGGCAGGCTTTCTCATGAAATGATGAAAGCCTTCTCCGATGCTCCGCAGCCGGTAGGCTTCATCGGTGTGCCCGGTGATCGCAACCGCCACCGAGGGCTGGCGGTCGTTGCGGATTTCGTCGTCGCGCAGCCGTTGAATCAAGTAAAAGCCGTCCATGGCCGGCAAGTCGAGATCGCAGAGCACGACGTCGGGCGCCACTCTCAGCGCCGCCTCGACCCCTTCCTCGGCATCGGCGGCAGCCACGACCCGCGCGCCTTCGGATTCGAGCACCATGGCAAGCGACTCCCTGCTGGACGGATCGTCTTCGACTACGACGACCGTCACCCGCTCGAGTCTCATCAGTCCGTTCATACGATTTGTTGTAGCCGTCAATACATACGCCCGATCCTCTGACCATCGCCCAGCCGCGGAAGTTGCAAGCGAGATTTCGCCTGAACCGGCGCGCATCGTTCGAGAGACCGAGGCCTGAAACGGAGCGGACAATAACACGCCGTTAAGTTACGACGATGACCGTTGCAATGCCGGCGGCAAAAGCGCAGCAAAAGCGCAGCAAAAGCGCGGAGATTGACGCCGTCCGCGTCTTTCTATTCAAGCGCACGGTGCGCGAAACGGCCCTTCGTCATCAGATGTACGCGACGTTCATGGCCAAACCGATGGAACACGAACCCGGTTCGGCCATGCACATTCATCAGAGCCTGACCGACGCCGAGACGAATCGCAATCTATTCACCGAGGCTGACGGATCGCCGTCGCGGCTGTTTCATTCGTACGTCGCGGGCCTGCAAAAATACACGCCCGCGCTCATGCCGATTTTCGCGCCGTACATCAATTCGTATCGTCGCCTGTCGCGCTTCATGGCCGCGCCGATCAACGTGCAGTGGGGCTACGACAATCGCACGGTAGGCTTTCGGATTCCGCATTCGGCGGCCGCGATGAGACGCATCGAGAATCGCATTCCCGGCGTCGACTGCAACCCTTACCTCGCGATCGCGGCCACGCTTGCCGCCGGCTATCTGGGCATGACGCAAAATCTTTCGCCTACCGAACCGCTGGCCTCCGACGGCTACGTATTGCCTTATCAATTGCCTCGAAATCTCGAAGAAGCGCTCACGCTGATGGGTGCCTGCGAGCCGCTCGGCGATATGTTCGGCCATCCATTCGTGAAGGCTTATTTGGTATTGAAGGAAACCGAATATGAAGCGTTCTTTCGCGTCATCAGTTCATGGGAACGCAAGCATTTGTTGCTCAACGTTTGAGGGCGTTGTTATAGGCATGCCAAACAGACAAAGCAGACAAAGCAGGCAACGTCGATCCTTTAATCTGCCTCGACGCAGATATTCCCAAGATAATCGCTAGGCACGGCCGATCGATCAACGATTGTGCACCGAGCCAGTGCTTCCATCCGCAACCGATGCCGACCCGGTACGAACCGTCGCAGCGCCGATAGGGCAATTCAATTGGCATACTGGCCAAGATCGGCTTAAATAGCGAGACGCGCGCGAGGCGCCTCATCGCCTCGCGCCACCCGCGGAGACAGACATGCCCCCATCGAACGTGGACGATCTAGTGCAATCCATCGCAAGCGACACCGGCGCATCGCCCGAAACCGTGTCCAAGATGGTTTCGCAGACCTGGGAAGCGTTCAGCGACGGCGCTCGCATCACCGACTACCTTGCCGTGCTCGTCACGAAACGCGTGCGCGAAGAACTGCGCAGCCAACGTCGATAAAGGCGGCACTGATTCCTCTGATCTAGGCGTGCGACTGCGTACCGCAGCGGTACGCGGCCGTCATTGAACAGCCGGGCGGGCGTCTAACATGCGAGGCGCCTCACCGCAGCCGACATTCATCAAGCCAGCCATGCGCACCACCGCGGTGTATTGACGCAGATCGTCGCGCGCGCGATATCGCCCGTGTGCTGCGGCGCATCGATTTTTCGCTTACGCGTCAGCGCGTTATTGCATGTCGATACGGTAAATTGCCGCACCTTTCGTCGTCGCGACCCATCGCCCGCGGTGCAGCATTTTTTTCCCCGCTGATCTACGCTTGCGACCGGCTGCTCATGCAGTGCGCGTCGACAATGGGCCGGCGCGCGTCGCTCGTCATCGGTATCACGCTATGGAATCGTCTTCGTTCAGTGCCTTCGATCTCGCACGCATTCAGTTCGCCTTTACCGTTTCGTTTCATATCGTTTTTCCCGCACTCAGCATCGGGCTGTCGAGTTTCATCGCCGTGCTCGAATGGCGGTGGCTCAAAACCGGCAAGGCCTATTACAAGGACCTATGCCTGTTCTGGTCGAAGATCTTCGCCGTCGCATTCGGCATGGGCGTCGTGTCGGGCGTCGTGATGGCGTATGAGTTCGGCACGAATTGGGCGAGCTTTTCGAAGTTCGCGGGGCCGATCACCGGCGCGCTGCTGACCTACGAGGTCATGACGGCCTTCTTTCTCGAGGCCGGCTTTCTCGGCATCATGCTCTTCGGCTGGAAACGGGTAGGCCCGCGCGCGCACTTCGCTGCCACGCTCACGGTTGCCGTCGGCACGCTGATGTCGGCGTTTTGGATTCTCGCTTCGAATAGCTGGATGCAAACGCCTCGAGGGTTCACGATCGCCGACGGTCACGTCGTCCCCGTCGATTGGTTCCAAATCGTCTTCAATCCCTCGTTCCCGTATCGCCTCGTGCATATGACGCTGGCGGCGTTCCTCGTGGGCGCGCTCGTCGTGGCCGCAACGGGCGCGTGGCATTTGCTGAAGGGGCGACGCGATCCGGCTGTCAGGAAGATGTTCGCGATGGCCCTTTGGATGCTGCTCGCGCTCGCGCCGCTACAAGCGTTCGTCGGCGATCAGCATGGTCTCAACACGGTGCGCTATCAGCCCGCCAAGATCGCAGCGATCGAAGGCCTGTGGGACACCGAAACGAACGGCACCGCACTCAACCTGTTCGGCGTGCCCGACATGCAAACCGAAACGACGCGCTACGCCCTCTCTGTGCCGCATCTGGGCAGCCTGCTGCTGACGCATACATGGGACGGCCAGATTCGCGGATTGAAGTCGTTTCCGCGTGACGAACGTCCGAATTCGACCGTCGTCTTTTGGAGCTTTCGCGTGATGGTCGGGCTCGGCTTGCTGATGATCGCGCTGGCCGTTGCCGCGCGGCTCGTCGACCGGCGAGGCCGGCTCTACGATACCGCCTGGCTTCATCGTTTCGCACTCCTAATGGGTCCGAGCGGCTTCGTCACGCTGCTTGCGGGCTGGATCACGACCGAAGTCGGCCGTCAGCCTTGGGTCGTCTACGGCGTCATGCGCACTTCGCAAGCGATGTCGCCGCTCACCGCGCAACAGGTGGGCATTTCGTTGATGGCGTTCGTCGTCGTGTACTTCCTCGTCTTCGGCACGGGCATCTACTACATGCTCAAGCTCATGCACGCGGGCCCGAACATCACGACGGACAACGACGACACGCGCGAGGCGCCGCGCGGCGGCCGCCGGCCACTGGCCATACCAGCCTGATCCGCTCATCGCGCCCGCTCACCCGCCCCCTTCGCTATTCGAGGCTTACCATGGATGCCACCATCGTCTGGGCTGCGATCATCGCGCTCGGTCTTTTGATGTATGTCGTGCTCGACGGCTTCGATCTCGGCATCGGAATCGTCTTCCCGCTCTTCCCCAACGAGCGCGAGCGCGATCTCATGATGAACACCGTCGCCCCCGTATGGGACGGCAACGAAACCTGGCTCGTGCTCGGTGGCGCAGCGCTGTTCGGCGCGTTCCCGATCGTCTATGCAACAGTGCTCTCCGCCCTCTATCTGCCGCTCGTCGCCATGCTCGTATGCTTGATTCTGCGCGGGATGTCGTTCGAGATCCGAGGTAAAGCCTCGCGTACGAAGCACTTGTGGGACCTCGCGTTCATCGGCGGCTCAACGGGTGCGGCGTTCTTCCAGGGCATATCGCTCGGCACCTTTATCCAAGGCATTCCAGTCGCGAACGGCGAATTTTCCGGCGACGCATTCGGGTGGCTCACACCGTTCACACTACTGACCGGGCTCGGACTCGTCGCGACCTATGCGCTGCTCGGCTGCTGTTGGCTCATCGCAAAAACCGAGGGCGATCTGCAACGCCGCCTTCATCGGCTCGTATGGCCGCTCACGCTCGTGCTGATCGCATTCATCGTCGCCGTCAGCATTTGGACGCCTATACAAGAACCCGAAGTGGCCGCGCGTTGGTTCAGCGCCGCGTGGTTCCATCGCATGCTGCCCGCCCCGTTCCTCGTCGCGATCTGCGCCTACCTGATGCGCCGCGCCGCGCACGATCGTCATCACACGCGCCCGTTCATGCTGGCGATGGCTTTCGTCGTGCTCGGCTATGCGGGGCTGCTCGCAACGCTATGGCCGTATGCGATTCCTTCGTCGGTTACGCTTTGGCAAGCGGCGGCGCCCGAGCGTAGCCTCACGTTCACGCTGACGGGCGCGGTCGTGATCTTGCCGATCATCTTGGCTTATACGCTGCTCGGCTACTGGGTTTTCCGCGGCAAGGTGCGACATGGCGAACATCAATACCATTGAGCAGCGCATGTCGCTGCCCCGCTGGGTGTGGTTCGTCGTGCTCTGGTGCACGGGGGTGGGCAGCGCCATGCTGCTCGGCGAGGCGTTCAAGCTTCTGATGAACGTTACGCTGTTCGCCGTAGCGAAATGATGGTGCGATGATCGTCGCTTAGCGCGTGGATTCGGACGAGACAGGCGCGGCTGTCGAACCGGACGACGCACTGCGCGCCTGAGCATCGCCCCCCTCGTCGACGAGGCCCATCAATCGCGCAAGCACCGGCCATTTGACGAGCGCTTCCTCATAGGCAAGCCGTGACTGCTCGTCGAAGTACTTGCGCGGATCGACCTCAGGCACGTGGCGAGCGAGGCCGCCGATATCGTTGACGGGCCAGCCGCAGCCGTTCGTCTCGTCGATCGTCATTTCTGGTCCACCCATACGCCGTCCGGCGTCTTCACGGCATAGCCCGTCGCCGTCTTCATCGTCACCGTACCCTCGTTTTCGCCGACCATCTGCGTCTGCGGCAACCCGGCCGCGTACTGCGAAAGGACCGCGCCAGGTTTGAAGGGGCTGTTCGACACCAAATTCGACAACAGTTGCGCGAGTGCGAGGAAGCTCGTCGGCGTATCGATCACGGTCGTCGGACCATGGGCGCCCAGGAACCCCACGACCCGCACGCCGACCGGGCCGTGAACGATGCGCGGCGTCGGGATCTCGCGCAGCCCCGCAATTTGATTCGCGTCGCCGCGCAATGCGGCGCCGTGCTCCGGCACGAACACGATCACGGCACGCCGGCCCGATTTCTGAATGAGATCGGCAAGCTGATCGACCTCGTTCATCAGCGTATTCACGCGATAGGGGTAGGAATCGATGCTCGACAATTGCTCTTTGCCGATGACGCGATTACCGTCGTGCAAGCTGATCGTGTTGTAGTAGAGCGCGACGGGGCCCGGCGTTTGCGCGCGCTGAGCATACCAATGCGCCCAGGTCGAATAATCGTCGTGCACGATCGAGCCGTCGAACGCATGCATCGAAACGGTCGCATCGGCATTGGACTCGATCGGCACGTTGGGTACGTCCGCGTTGGTCTTCACCAGATCCAAGAAGTTGTCGAAGTGCCCGTCGTGATTCAGCAAGATCTGCGGCGTAAAACCTGCGCGCGCCAAATCGTTGAGCAAGTAGCACTGCTGCGGCGCCTGCTTGTAAAGATCGGCATGGGCTTCTTGCCCGCAACTCGCACGCAGCACACGAACGGCAGCCGGCCCGCTATAGCTCGCGGCCGTGCTGAAGTTCGTCAGCAGATAATCGAAGTGGCTCAACATCGGGTTGTTGCGGGCCTTGGAGACGTCGAGATCGTCCCAAGACAGCGAACAGATGTGCACGATGATGATGTCGAATTGTTCGTTCGGATTGCTGCTGAGCTTGCCGAACGTGACTTGACGTTGAGACTCCGCGGTACGAAATGCGGCCAGCGCGGCGTTGTGATCGAGCGGCTGCTCGACAACGGCTGCCATGTGTGGGCTCCCCGCGCCGTTTTGCGCCGACGTGATCGCAAGGCTCACGGTGTGCCACACCGGCAATACGACGAGCGCGATAATGACGAGCGTCGTCACGCGTACCCAGCGGTTGACGAACCAGTGCCCGATGATCACCACGATCACGCCAATGATGAGCATCGGCGGCAAGAAACGTTGCGCGAGCTCGAACCAATACCCCATCGTGAACGATTCGAGGGCCGAGGCTTCTTCGACGATGCGCGAGAACGGCGGCACGATGGCCTCGTAGTAGAGCAGCGGCAGGCCAATGCCGAGCCCCACGACGAACCGAACGAAACGCAGCCCGCGGTGACGAACCGGGCTCGTCAGCGCAAGCACGGTCACGAACGCGATGTTCGCGAGCCATACGGGATTGAGGTGTCCCGTCGCGAACAAGTAGAGCTTCAGGATGAAATAAAGATTCCAAAACGTCATGAAATGATTCCCTCGCGCATCCGCCGCGCTCAATACCGGGCCCGATCGAGCGCCAGTAGCGCCCGTATCGACCGCAGCGCCCCTTGCGCCAATCGGGCATACCCTTCGACACCCATCAACATCACTTCCTTGAACCCGGCAAGCGGCATGTCGTCCACGGGCCGCTCCTCGCCGCTCAGCCATGCGTCGGCGCGTCCGAACGTGCATTGCACGAACTGACGCTCCTGCTCGAGCGTCAGCGTCTCGAATTGCAACCCGAGATGGCGGCCGGCAAGGCGCGTGACGCGCGCCGGAAAGTGAAAGATGCGATCGCCGCGGCTCAACGTGACGTGCAGCGCCTGCCCGCGATCGAACGCGATACCCTCGGCGGGCAGCTCCAATCCGAGCCCGCCCGTCGAATAGTCGCTCGTCACGCAGGCCACCGTCGTACCATCGGCAAGCAGCAGGGTGGCCGGCACGCGCATGGCGATCCGATGCGTGACGCGCACTTGTTTCACCTCGCTGGCCACGCTCACCGCGGCGCCGAGCAGCGCGAGGTTGTAGAGGGTCCAGACCATATTCATGATGATCGTCGGGCCCTCGCCGTTCGCGTTGAACGAGAGCCGATACACACCGGCCGAAAACGCCACGACGTTCAGCGCGAGCAACACGAGATACGGCTTCGACACGCTCCAGTCGAAGTAGCCTTCGTCGACGCGCCCGCCTTTCTCCGTCACGTTGAACTTGCCGTGCTTCGGGCTGAAAAACGCGAACGTCGTAGGTAGCGCGATATACCAAGCGAGCACGGATTCGTAGACTTCAGCCCAGAACGAATGCCGGAACTTGCCTTGCATGCGCGAGTTGGCGATGTTCGAGATGAAGATGTACGGCAGCACATAGCTTGCGATCGTCGTCGCCGCGGCATTGATGAAGTAGAGCTGGAAGAACAGGTACGCCATCGGCATGACGAGAAAGATCAAGCGCGGCACGCCGTAGAAGAAGTGCATCATCGCGTTGCCATAGCACAGCCGCTGGAATAATCCGAGGCCGCGCCCGAGGAACGGATTGTCGATGCGGAAGATCTGCGCCATGCCGCGCGCCCAGCGCGTGCGCTGCTTGATATGCCCCGCCAAGCTTTCGGTCGCGAGGCCCGCCGCCTGAACCGTGGGGAGGTACGCCGTCGTGTAACCCATCCGATGCAGCCGCAGCGCGGTATGCGCATCCTCGGTCACCGTTTCGACGGCCACCCCGCCCACCGCTTCCAGCGGCTCGCGCTTGATGATGGCGCATGAGCCGCAGAAAAACGACGCATTCCAAAGGTCGTTGCCGGCTTGCACGAGACCGTAGAACAACTTGCCTTCGTTCGGTACTCGGTTGAACGTGCCTAGATTGCGCTCGAACGGATCGGGCGAGAAGAAGTGATGCGGCGTTTGCACCATCGCGCACTTCGGATCGCGCAGAAACGTGCCCATCGTCATCTGCAAAAACGAGCGCGTCGGTACGTGGTCGCAATCGAAAATCGCGATGTATTCGCCGCGCGTGTGCGACAGCGCCGCGTTGATGTTGCCGGCCTTGGCGTTGCGATTGTCGGTGCGCGCTAGATACTCGATGCCCGACTCGCGCGCAAACGCCTCGAATTCCGGGCGGCGTCCGTCGTCGAGCAGATAGACGCGCAGTTTCGACGACGGCCAATCGACCCCTTGCGCCGCGAAGACGGCGGGCCGCACGACGGAAAGCGGCTCGTTGTACGTCGGGATGTAGATGTCCACCGTCGGCCATGTCGACGGATCGCTTGGCAGCCGGGCGATCGTGCGATTGAGCGGCCATGCCGTCTGGATCAGCCCGAACGTCATGATGATCCAGGTATAGAGCTCGGCGGAAAACAGCGCGTAACCGACGATCGCCTCCATCGGCGTGCGGAAACTCAGCGTTTCGGTCACGCGCCAGAGGATGTATCGGCTCATCGCGAGCAGCGACAGCGCGGCGAGGATCAACACCGGCAATCGCCCCGGAAAACGGCGCACGACGAGTGCGAACGCGATCGTCAACGCAAAGAACTCCGTTTGCCCACCCGCTTGCAGCGGCGAGGCGCCGACGCCTACCCACAGCACGATGCCGAACACCGTCAGCACCAGCAATAGCCAGCGCACGCGGCCGATACGCTCGGTGCCGTGCTCCAAGGCGTCGCCCCAACGCTGCCAAGGCAGCAGCGCGACGAGGGCTTCGAGGCGCCGCCATGCGCCGCGTACGAACAGCGCAGTCGGCAACAGCCAGCGCTCGACGCGATCGAGCGTTTCGCGCGCGCGCGATACGTCGGAGCGTAGCCTCGGTCGCGGTGGCCGCACGAAAGCACGCCAAATCCATGAGGACACGCTGCGCGGATCGAGCACGCCCCATCGCGCGGCGAGCCGTAGCGAAGCGGACTGCGCCCAACGTCGCGGAAGATCGGGTTTGCCGGCACGCGGCGGCATGAAAAAGAACCGGACGAGCCAATCGAGCGCCGTGCGTTGCCCCGGCAAGCCGAGACCCGCGGCGATCCAATCGATCAGACGCGCACGCGCGCCGCGCCTCGTCGATGCGCTCCGGCCTTTCATCGAGCGCGCTCCGAGCCGGGGTCGGGGTCGACGTCGCTTTCCAGCCAAGCATCGAGCCAGTTCGCAAGGCCATGCAGATCGTGCGACGCCTGCGAATGCGGCACGTCGTCGAAGAGCCACCCGCCGCGAGCCAGCGATTCGGGCATCGCGGCATCGAAATGAACGCGATGGGCAAGCTCGAGCGCATCGCCGACCGCCGCCCGCAGCAGCCCGAGCACGTCGCGTTGCATTTCACGGGCGGGGTTCAGCCGGTTCACGACGACTTTCACGTTCGCGCTCGAATCGCGCAAGTTCCGGAAGCAGCGCGCGAGCGTCGCGCACGCAGCCGGTTCGGGGGGCGTCACGCACAACACGAGATCGGCCGCACGCACGGCTTGGGCGGCCTGTTGCGACGGAAAGCGCGCCGTATCGATCAGCGCCACACCGCGCGGCGGAAAATCGATTCGAGCCAGCGCATCGGCAAGCCAACGCGGCTCGGCCGCCAGCCGCGCTTCGTACGCCATCCGCTCGGCCAGCGTCGTCTCTCCGTGCGGCGCGAACAGCACGCCTTCCGCATTGCGCCAGGTGTTGCCGCGCCAGGGTTCGACGCGTCCCGCGATCGCATGGCCGAATCCGACCTGCGCAAACGTATCCAGGCCCAGATACGCGCCGAGCATGTTTTGCGGGTCGATGTCCGCCGCCACGACCGGACGGTCGCGGCGCGCCAACAAGACGGCCAATGCAGCCGTCAATGTGGTGCGGCCGGCGCCGCCCACTGTCGACACGAGCGCTACGGTTTTCATCGCGCGCCTCCGCTTTCACCGTGGGCGGCTTCGTGCTCGAGGCTTTCGAGATCGGGCATCAGACGTCCTTTCAGCGCGACGGGCTCAATGACGCATGGCACGGCGTCATCGGGATTGAAACGGCGCGCAGCCTGCATTCCCCGGCGCGCGCCGAACCGCTGCGAGACGATCCATACCGGAATCGCCAGCACGATTCCGACAGCAAAGCACATCGACAAGAACGAGATCATGTCGCCTCCCCTTCACCCCGAACAGGGATCGGCCACGGTTCGGCGCTGCGCCGATAAGCCGACGTGCGCGCCGCTGAGCGGGCTGCCGCTGGGCCGGCAACGGCAGATGCGGCCGGCTCTTGCGTCGCATCGGCCGCAACATGGCGCGGCACCCCCTCGCGATTGACCTTGTCGAGCATGCTTTCGACCGCCCGGAGCTGAGACGCCGCATCGGCGGACGCCGGCGCGACGCCCCCCATCGCGCCTTGCGTCGGCGGTTGCTCGCGCACCGGCGCGGCGCGAAACAGATCGCTGTAATCGGCGATCGGCGCGCGTCGATTGGCATCCGTGAGCGCCTGCACCTCGCGCTCGATACTC
Source organism: Trinickia acidisoli (assembly GCF_017315725.1). NCBI lineage: Bacteria > Pseudomonadati > Pseudomonadota > Betaproteobacteria > Burkholderiales > Burkholderiaceae > Trinickia > Trinickia acidisoli. The sequence goes on along the minus strand of NZ_JAFLRG010000002.1, from coordinate 728,387 downwards.
GCTTCGGCAAGGTAGACCACCCGGTCCGAAAGATGATCGACCGGCACGGTGAAGATATGTCCGAGCGCGATGTCGGCATCGGGCAGCCGGCACGCGAACAAAAAGACGTAGAGATGCGCACCGTCGGCCGTCGCGACGTCGCCCGCACGACGCGGCACGCAGGACTTCAGCGCATCGGTATGCGCGACGTCGGGCAGCAGCGCGATCTTCGCGAGCACATGGGGGAGATCGAGCACCGCGCCGCGCGCGAGCGCAGCTTCGATGCGCTCGCAAAACGCAGGAACAGGCAGGTAGCCGCGCACCTCGTCGGTCAGCGCGGCCGCCAGCGCCGACTGGTAGTCCGTCGCCACGGGCCGCGTATCGAGTTGCCCCTGCAGCGAGCGCAGCAGCGACTGCACGCGGGAGAACGGCAACTCGCGGCCGATGATGAGGTTCGCCCCGAGGCTCAGCAACAGCAGTTCATACTGATGGCGCAGGGCCTCGCGGCGCTCGACGACGACGATCTTCAACGCTCGCCCACACTCGCGCCGCAGCGTATGCACCGCCGAGCACAAAGGCTCCAGTGTCGACCGGTCGCGGTAGTCGAGCAAAACCGTGGCGGCCTGTGCGCCGACGCAAGCGACCACCGCGGATTGTTGATCGTCGACGATGTCCCACTCGGGCGGCACCCAGCTTTGGTTGCCAACGACGGCACGCGTCGCGACGACACGCGACTCGTCTCGCGCGAGGCGCAGCGTCGCTTGCGCCTGGCCGTCGGCCACTTCGGGCGCGACCGTCAAGCGCCCGTCTTGGGAAAAGCGCAGCGCATGCGTTTCGCCGGTCGCCAATGCCCGGCCGGAACGCCAGAAATCGACGTGCCAGACCAATTCGCCATGCGTGTGGCCCATTCGCGCCACACCCGCGCACGCGCCATGAAACTCGAGATAGCTCCCCTGCTGCACCAGCTCGTCGGTCATGAAACCTTCGTCGCTTGGGTCGTGCGCCTCGCCCAAGCCGATCTTGGCTGGGTCGAGCACCAGCACAAGCGCGATCCGCCGCGCGGCGCACCAGTTCGCGAGCAAGCTGCCCTCGCGAGCAAGGGCGTCGGAATCGCCCCATGTGAGCCAGCGCTCGGCACCTTCGACGAAATACAACGCGTTCGAGCGGAATCCGAACCTTTTGAGCGCCCGCAGCCCGCCGAACAGGTGCGCGAATGCGACCCGCGCGCCGCGCTGCGCGTCCGCCTGCGCGTGGTCGTCGAGTCTGTTCTCCGGCTCGGGTTCCGGCATCGCGAGCACGTTCAAATTGCGCGGCCAGCCGCGCGCCGGGCTGCTCGGGCCGAAGCCGAGCTCGCGCATCCGCGAGGCTGCATGCGCACGCGTGCGCGACAGCACGATCGTGACGTGGCGCGTGTGCGCCGCCTTCGCGGTGCCCCAGATCAGCGCATCGCACGCGGCCGTGCGCGGCGTGGCGTAGATCGCATAGAAATTGCCCGGCATCAGTTGGGAGACTTCGTCGGGCAGCGCCTCGATGGCGAGCCGGCTTCCCGTCGGCGCACTCGCACTTGTCACGTCGCGCAATAGCGCGCCGAAGCGGCCGGAGCGCTTGCCCGCGGCGGCCGCGGCGACGCCGGCCGCTATGTCGGCTCGGCCAGCATCGTCGCGCTCGGATGGGCGTTGCTTGCGTTCGTCCATGTGCTAGTAACTCGAATAAAGACTGACCGGGTTCGGCGACAAGCTCGTGTCGGGCTTGCGGGCGTCGAACGAATATCGCACGTAGATCATCCCGGAGCTAGGCGCGTAATCGTGGGCATGGTCGATGTCGACGCGCAGCCCCGCCACGAGGCGAGGATTGAACCGGTACTCCAACACGCCGCTCACGCCGTAAGAAAAGCCAAGGCCGCTCGATCCGCCCGTATAGACGAGGCTGCCGAGATTTTGCGCCGAAGAGAGTTGTGCCACGCTGGGCAAACCGTCGGGGTAATACGGCGAATCCTTTTCGTACGAATTCGATACGCCCACGGTGGTCGTCACATCCCATTTGAAGCCGCCGCGCCGGCCGTTCCATTCGATCGGCACACCCAGCGACAGATACCGTTGCGGACTGTAGTAGCCGCCCTGCCCATAGCTGTAAAAGCGCAGGTTGTCTGTGTAATGCCACGCGTTGCCGACGAGGCCGGTGCTGACGACCATCTCCCGGCCCTGGTAGACCGGCGTGGTAAAGCCCGTTCGCAACGTCACTTCTTGGTTCGACGCGACATTCTTGCCGGTCAGCACGCCGGCACCGAGATCGGAGAAGACACTCACGCGGCCGATGTCGATGCCCGTATGCCAATCGACGCCATCGCGGCGAACGCCGCCCCAAACGGCATTCGTCCACGGATCGCGCAGCCCCGCGTACGAGAGCTCGCTGCTCGTCTCGGGCCGCCTCGACGCGCTGACCGAAAAACTCGCGGGCCCGGCGTCGAAGCGATAGCGTACGCCGCCGACGAGGTAATGAATCGGAAATCCCAGCGGCGTCGTGCCGACGTCGAAACGCCATGCGTCGGACGTGAACCCGGTGCCGAGCGCGACGCCGTTCGCCTGTTGGTGCAGGACGTAGACGGGCACGCCCGTGATCGACGGAAACGCGGAATACGTGCCGAACGTTTGCAACGCATACGAAGGCGGATTCGAAAGCGACAGCGTCCCCGCATCGAGGCTGACCGTATCGAGGTGGAAGAAGAAATGCCCGTCGTAGCGATACGGCACCTGGACGTAAATCGGCACCTGCTGCGCGTGATAGTCGGAGATACCGGCGTCTCCCGACTTGAATTCGGGCATCCAGCCAGCGTCGATCTCGGGATCGCGCCGCTGTTCGAGATCGGCGAGCGCCGCCTCTCCCGGCGTGCCGTCCGGGCCCTGCGCCACGACACCGACCGCGCGCTCTTGTTCCATCGAGCGACGGTACAGTGACGCGGCTTGCTCGTAATCGCCGAGTTGTTCCTCGACGCTTCCCGCCGCGATGGTCACATCCGAGCGCGTCGGATAGGCGCTCTGCAATGCTCCGGTGATTTGAGCCGCTTCTTGCGGTTGACGCAGCGCGGTCAGCCGGCGCGCGGCGGACAAACGCGTATCGACATCGTCGGGCGGCGCGGCATCGAGCACCTGGCGCACGATGCTCAGCGCTTGCGCACGGTTGCCGCTGTCTTCGAGCACGCGCGCGAGCGCCAGGCGCGCGTCGGGGTCTTCGGGCGAGCGGGCGAGCACCGGCGCAAGCGCCGCCCGCGCCGCGACGAAGTGCCCCTGGGCGCGCTCGAGATCGGCCAATTCCAGCGCATAGCGCTTGTCGCGCTTGGCCGTAGGGCTTGCCTGCGCCAACAAGCGTCGCGCTTGCGCATAGTCCTTTTGATCGAGCGCGGCGTCGGTCTCGCGCAGCACGAGCCGCAACGATTGGTCTTCCAGACGCGCCGTTTGCGGCGCGCTCAAATGCGACTCGCTCCGTATCTGCGCAAGCCAAGCTGCCAACGCCTCGTTGCGCTCGGCGCTGCCGAGCAGATCGCCGTAACGCAGTTCGACGTCGATGTCGGTTTCGTTCGGATGGTTCGCCATCCAATCGCGCATGAGCGCAAGTCCTTGATCGGGCTGCCCCTCGTCGATGAGCAAGGCGCCGACCGAAGCGGTGACGTAGGGGTCGTCACTTCCCTTCGCTTGCGCAACGTCCAAGGCGCGTGTCGCCGCCTCGTGGTCGCCGCGCGCGAACGCCGTGCGAGCCTGCTGGAGCGATACCTGAGCCTCGATGTGGCGAGCCAACGCGCGCATGCCATCGGTGCGCGCGTCGGGCGCGATGCCCGCGAGCACGGCCTGGGCTCCGGCCAGATCGTCGATCGAATTGCGGTAAAGCGCCGCTGCGTACCGCATTTCCGGCGACGCATCGGCCGTCAGCCCATCGTCCATGACCGCGCGGCCCAATTGCGGCAGGCCGAGGTCGCGATAGATGCGCGCGAGCGCGAAACGCGTCCACGGCGCATCGGGCGCCAAGCGGAGCGCTCTTTCGTAGTGTTCGGCCGCCGGCCCCTGCTTGCCGATCGATGCGAGATGCTGCGCCTGGAGCGTCAGAACGTCGGCGCGCAAGCCCGCCAGCCCGCGGCGATCGCCCGGGTCGCGGAATCGCTGGCTCAGTGCTTCGAGCAGGCCCGGAATCTGATTTTCGCGGCCCGTCTCGCGCAGCAGCGTCTGCATGCTTTCGACTGCACCCAAATTCAACTGGCGACTCGCAAGCTGTTCGCGCAACAGCGGCTCGGCCGCCGCCCAATTGCGCTGCGCGAGCCATGCGTCGGCAAGCAGTTGCTTCGCTTGCGCATTACCCGGGTCCAATGCAAGCGCAGCTTGCGCGTCACGCTGCGCGTCTTGCGCACGCCCCGCCGCGGCGGCCTCGCGGCCCTTGGCAATCGTGCCCCAGATCAGCGATGTGCGGGCAAGGCCATCCCACTTCGAGCGGTCATCCGGTGCAAGCGCGGCGGCCCGTTGGAACAGCGTGCGCGCCTCGTCTTGCCGGCCTTCGCGCAAACGCACGAGCCCTAGGCCGCCGACGGCCTCGGCATCGCTCGCACGCGCCTTGGCCGCGCGCGTGAGCAGCGCGTCCGCCGCGGGGAGGTCGCCCCGCGCAAGCGCGCGCAGCCCCTGGTGCTGGGCAATGTAATTGGGATCGCGCTCGAGTTTCAGTTGCGCTTGCCGCTGCGCATCGAGCGTTGCCGCGCGATCCTTGAATTCGGTATCGTTGGGCTCGAGCGCCAAGTATGCGTGTACGGCATCGAGATAAGCGAGATCGACCCCGGCCGATTGCAGCACGGCGCGCCATGCGTTCATGGCATCGGTGTGATCGACATCCTCGCGATCGGCCAACGACCACGCGAGCCGATTCGCTTCGGCCCTCGTCGCGCTATGTTCGTTGAGCAACGCGACGAGCGCCAACGCGGCTGCCGTGTCGCTCGGAGCGCTCGCCACACGCTCGCGCAGCGCGGCTACGGCTTGCGCATACCCTGTCGGCGTGTCCGCCAGAATCCGGTAGTACTCGGCGCCAAGCGCGCCGGGTGGAGCGCCGTGCGGGAACAAGACGCGCATCCGCTGCACCGCCTCCTCGCTTTGTCCGCTGCGCGCGAGCAAGCGAATCGCCGCAAGCTCCCCGCGCCCGCTCGTGGCCGACCGGTATTCGTCTTCGAGTTGCAGCGTCGTCGCGGCGTTGGGCTGCTTCGCCTTCAATTGAGCAAGCACCGCAGCCGCGGCTCGCGCCCGGCCGAGGCGCAAGTCGATGCGCACCGCTTCACTGAGCAGCACGGGATCGCCGGGCGCGATCAGCAGCGCTTTTTGCACGGCTTCCAACGCCAAGTCGTCGCGATGCTTGGCTGCCCACAGACGCGCGGTCGCAAGCAAGCGCGCCTCCGGGGTCATCGGCTGCACGGTGGCCGGCGCATGGCCGGCGCCCAACGCGTTCGCCGCCTCGGCCGCGGCGGTCCAGGCAAGCGCCGTGAGGATCGCACATCGAACGAGGGCCGCGGCGCCGCGACGCGCGTGGCGCCTCATCGCGCCACGCCCGAGCACGCCGACCTCCATCGAACCTCGAGGTTACCGTCGGCATCGAAGCGGTATAGCCCCTCGCGCCACCCGAGACCGAACAACGTCAGCACGCTCGAGTAATACCCTGGCGGCTCATGCGCATCGAGCGCCTGCACGCGAGCGACCTGCGCATCCGCAGCAGCGGATTGTCCCAGCGCCGCGAGAAACGGCACCGCGGCGGCGGAAAAGCCCGCGTTACCGGCCTGCTTGGTCTCCCCGGTCGTCGTATCGATCGACTCGTAGGGTGCGCCATGCTGCGCAATGTAATCGGCAAACGGCTTGAGGCGCGCGAGCAGCTTCTTCGTATCGGCCGAAGCCGGATCCAGCATACCCGCCCACAGATAGACGCGGATCGCATCGTAACTGCCCCGCCCCTTGGTGTCGCTATCGGGCAAAAATCCCTTATCGGTCTGATAGCGCGCCCAATCGGGGGCGAAGCCTTGCGGAGCGGTACCGAGCACGACAGCCGACGCCGACGCCGTCAACCGTTTCCAGCGCGCATCGTCGGGCAATTGCTCGGCAAGCCCGCGCAGCACTTGCAGCGGCATATAGCTCGGATTGACTCGCCATTCGTCCGGATTCGGATGAAACCCCACCGGACCCGGCAGCAACGTCAATCCAATCTCGGGCAGCGTGGCGGTTTCCTGCTCGACGATATGTCGGGCCAACACCGCGCCGCGCGCCGTATAGCTGCGCTCGTGCCAAAGCTCGCCAGCCTGAAGCAGCGTGTAAGCGATCCAAAGATCCGCGTCCGATGCCGCATTGGCATCGAGCACATGCCAACTACCGTCCTTGGCACGCCCCCAAAGCCAAGCGGGCAAGTGGCTCGTGAGGTCGCCGGCCGCGAGATTGTTTTCGGTCCAGCGCAGGACCTCGTCGAACGTTGCACGATCGTTCGCCACGAGGGCGAAGAACAGCGCGTACGCCTGCCCTTCCGAAACGGTACGCTCGTCGGCCGAGCCGACGTCGATCACGCGTCCGTCCGCGGACAGAAAGCCTTGTTTGAATTGCTGCCAGCCTGACCATGCGGGCGCGCATGCGCCAGCCGCCGACGCACCGGCGGCGCTGGCGGCCGTCGGCCCGACGGCCCAAGCCGAACCCGCGACGAAACCCGCGGCCATACCGCTAAGCACCCAACGCATTGCCGTCCCGAGCGCTTCCCGATGAGCGGTGCACGCCATCCGTCAGATCCCCCGGCGCCGCGCCGACAGCTCTTGCAACGCGGTGAACGCTCCGATGGCGAGCAGCAACCCGCCAAGCGCGCCGAGCAGGCCGAGCAACACGGGATGGCGGATGGCACGTCCCCATATCTGCGCATACCACGGCACGTAGCCGACGACATAGGTTTCGCCGACGCGCATGCTTTCGATGCGAGCGCCACGCACGAGCGCGACGTCGCCTTGCAGTTGCGCGACGCGGTCGGGCTTTTCGAGCACGTCGAGCAAATCGGTCAGCCGCGCCGGCGACGTGCCGGTCATGGCGACGACGCTGCGCCCCTTGCTGCCCGGCACCTCGAACCCGAGCAACGCGGCGATCGGACCGCTCTCATCGAGCCGAGCACTGCCTTCAGGCACTTGCACGCCGTCGCGCCAATACTCTTTGACCGAAAAAACGGTACGCGTGACATGGCCGCTCGCGTCCGCTCCGATCGAGAGCGGCAGCACGGGGCGCCATGCGGGCGGCAGTACCGACGACGCGCTGTCGCCGATCAAGAGCAAATCTTTGTTGTGCTCGTGCTGCGCTTGCCCGGCGCGCAGCACTTGAACGCGCAGCGAAGGGAAGCCCGTCCATTGCCCCATGTGGCCGAGTACCGTCAACAGCGCATCGAGGTCTTGCGGTGCGGGCTGGTCGGGCACGACCACCGCCGTCTCCGACAAGTCGGCATAGCGCGTGAACGGAAAACCGCTATTGGCGAAGTATGCGAGATTCGGCATCCGCGCGTAGTGCACGAAATGCGAGAAGTCGATCGTCGAATCGGGATCGACGTCCGCATGGACCGGGTTTTGCGCAACGCCTTGGCATAGCCCCGTCTTTTGCGAGTCCAGATCGAATTTCAGTTGAAGCTGGTTCGCACTGCCGACGCGAAAAGCCGGGATGTCGAGCAGATCGGCCGTGCGAGCGTCGGCACCGCCGAGCAACGGCAACTGCATCCGCCCCTTCCCGTCCTCGTCTTTTGCCGGCGGCAGCCGCAGCGACTTCACGAGCAAATCGTTGATCGAGATCGACAGCGCAGAGTTGTTTTGGATGGTCGGCGCGGTGTAGCGATATTTCAAGTCGAGCGGCACGCCTTGCCCGCTCCATGAATAAAGATCGGCGGGCACGCGCAGATTGAGTCGGATCGCGTCGGGCCGGCTGCCGGAGACTTGCAGTTGCTTGGGATCGTCCACGAGTTGTTTGAACGGGATCGCCCGCCCGATCGGCAGCCAGCGCGGCGCATCGTAGGGCTTGCGCTGCGGCCCGATGTCGACATGCTCGACCCTGGCTTGAGCCCCCGACAGCGCCGCCTTGCCGAGCACGAGCGCATCCGCGGCTTGCTTGACTTCGTCGTCGGTGCGACCCGTGACGATCAACAGTTTCTTATCGGGCGCGGCTGGGTTGTCCGCCATGATCAGCATGGGCCCGTCGATGACCGGCAACGTCAGGCCGGCGGGCAGTTGCGCGCGCGTGCCGACGACCACGGCATGCGCGTCCGTCGGCAGTGCTGTCGTCACGGAGAAGCGAGCTTGGCGGTAATCCGCGAGTTCGCCGAACCAAGAGGCCAGAATGCCGGCGCTTTCAAGCGTCTCGTTATCCGGCGAGGCAGGCAGCACGAACGGCAGTCGCAGTTGCTGCGGATCACGCCGGTCGAAGAACGGTGCGGGCAGCAAGCTCAAGTCGTCGGGGAGTTTGAGCGGCACCGTATCGAGCAGCACTTCGCTCGTCGGACTGATGTCGGCCCAGAGGGCGGAGTTCTCCGGGTCCTCGCAATGATCGAGCGTGTAGTGCGCGATCAATTCGACGTTGACCTGGTTGAAGTCGGTCAAAAAGCGCGGATCGAGCGGGATGTCACGCGTGAGCAACTGGCCCGCGTGCTCGCTGTCGAACGGCACCGTTGCCACCGCTTCGCCATTGATCGACACCTTCAGGTGAGAGAGCGGAAAGACGAGCGCCGGCGAATAGGTGTAACGCAGCCGCAACGTTGCCGCGGTCACGACGTGATCGAGCCTCACTCCGACATTGACGGTGCGCGTGTCGTCCGGACCGCGCAGATGAAGCGGCTCGTAAGCGCCGAGCGTTGCGAACGTAAACACGGCCGATGACGCGCCTGTCGGCGCGCGTGCTGCCGGTATTGCCGCGGGTATTGTCGTCGTCGGCGTTACCTCGGCGCTCTGCTGCGCTGCCAAAGATGAAGGGGTAAACAGCCAGCCGGCTAACGCTGCCGAGCAAACGCAAGTCGATAGAGCTAGTTTCATTGAGGGTCCGGTTGATGCCGAACGATGGTGCGCCGAATAGCAGTGTTGCTATAGGGAGTACAGCTTCCTGCGCCGCTGCTCACCCGCCCGCGGTAGCAAGATCCACAGCGATTTCGGCCCGTTCTTATACATCGTTTATATAGCTGGAACTTTGACGTACGACAAATGATTTGATCGCGTACTGCTTCGACCTCGATCGAGTCGATCCCGCCTCCCTGTTTGGAGACAGTATGCCGACGCCCACCCGCGGCCGGTAGTACCGCGGGGAAACGCCGCCAATGCCACCACCAACGCCGCCACCATTGGCGCACGAGCTTGCCCCGGCTCGCCGCGCCGTCGCTGCGCGAAAACAGGCAAGCATATCAGAAAAGTATGACAAACTTCCCATACTTTTTCGCAACCCGGCATCCTCTTCGCAGGACCGGCCAATAGGTAAGACTCGAGGTACGACTCGATGGGCCGCCCCACCAATTCCGCATCCGCTTCGCATACCGCTACGTCGCCGCGCAAAAGGACGGGTGCCCTGCGCGCGTTGTTCGCGCTCAAGCACTCGTACGACGGGCTGCGCACCACCTTCCGCTCGGAAAGCGCCTTTCGCCAGGAAACCGCGCTGGCGGTATTGCTCGTTCCCAGCGCGCTGCTGCTGCCGGTCACCCCCGTCGAACGCATCATGCTGATCGGCTCCGTGCTGCTGGTTCTACTCGTCGAACTATTGAACTCGGCGATCGAGGCAGTCGTCGATCGCATCTCGCTCGATCGCCATGAACTCTCGCGCCGCGCCAAGGATTGCGGCAGCGCGGCCGTGTTGATCGCACTCGTCATCTGCGCGATGACGTGGGCAACACTGCTCTGGCCGCTCGCGCAGCAATGGTTGCGCCCGCACCATTAGCCCACGACATCGGGGATTGCCCGACCGGTAGGGTTGGCAATTTTTACGCGACCCCGACAATAGTCTTTCTAAATTCTTTCCGCAATACGGAATCGTTGTTTTTCAGCCATTTCTACGGGCAAACCCCTGATTAAATCAGGTCAGTTTTTCCTGTTACAAGAACATGAAAAAATTGCCGAAAACCCTAAGTGTGCTTTTTTCCTACATTTTATTAGGAAGGGATTGATTTCGGTAAAAGCGGTTCTTAGAATGCCCTCAGTGATGTTACAAGTTGTAACTAGCTGTATCAGATTCCGCACCGAGGACGCGCAAACGATGTCGTCCCCGCGAGCGAAAAAATTACACGGTATAAAATACCGGGCTGGGTCAACGGGGCTTCGGAAACGTGAAAAATGGACCGCAGCAGCGAAACGCTGGACTCTATCCGCGAAATTAATTTGTCGTACATCATGCTGGCGCAGCGCATGCTGCGCGAGGACAAGGCCATCGGCATGTTCCGGCTCGGCCTGTCGTCGGAGCTAGCCGACTTGCTGGCGGGGCTTTCGCTCGCGCAAAGCGTCAAGCTCGCCTCGTCCGACCAGCTCTTGTGCTTCTTCCGCTTCAACGATCACGCGATGCTCTCGGCTTTGACGCAAACGGCGAAGAACGCCGACGTCTCCGCCACGCACACCGCGATCCTGCTCGCGAGCCAACCCGCCGAGCAGTTCGCGTAAATCGAGGGAGCGGCGCCATGGTTCAGAAGAAGAGCCTCACGGAAGATGCGCAAGAAGTGTTTCGCGCGATCGCGCTGATCGAACTCGGGGCGCGCATGCAGGTGCTCGAGAGCGAGTTGGGGCTCTCGCGCGATCGCATGATTCGTCTCTACCGCGAGATCAAGGGTGTATCGCCGCCGAAAGGCATGCTGCCGTTCTCGGCCGACTGGTACATGACGTGGCTCGCGAACATTCACGCGTCGCTGTTCTACAACACCTACGTCTTTCTCAAGCATGAAGCCGGGTGCTCGCACCTCGACGCTTTGACGAAGGGCTACCGCCTCTACCTCGAGCATTGCAAGCATAGCGACGCGGAGCCGGTGCTCGACTTGACGCGCGCCTGGACCCTCGTGCGTTTCTTCGATGCCAACATCCTGCAACTGACGCCGTGCTGCCGCTGCAGCGGCAAGTTCGTCGCGCACAAGCACGATCTTCAGAGCAACGTCGTCTGCGGCGCCTGCCAGCCGCCGTCGCGCGCGGGCAAGACCAAACGCGCCAGCGCCGCCAAGCATGCCCTCGCGGCCGCATCGCTCGAAGCCGCACGCGCGGCCTGACCGTATCGTCCTTCCCTTCATGGTCTGCGCTTGCCGCGTGACGTGTTCCGATTTCGCCACGCGGCTGCGCACTCCCGCTCGATCGCCGGTTGATAATGGCCGCCTTTGCGCCGTCGATCGATAGCGCGACGATTGAATCATGGGAGGAGCGAATGGACCGTTTGACCGGCATGGGGCTGTTCGTGGCGGCCGTCGACGAAGGCAGTCTTGCGGCCGCGGCACGCCGCTTCGGCTTCTCGGCCGCGATGACGGGCAAATACGTTGCGGCACTCGAGGCACAGGTCGGCGCGCGCTTGTTACAGCGCACTACTCGCCGCCTCGCCCTCACCGACATCGGGCACGGCTACTACCTTCGATGCAAGTCCATCCTGGAGGCATTCGACGACGCGAACCGTGAAGCCGGCGCCGCGCACAGCGCCGTCCGCGGCGTGCTGCGCGTGGCCGCGCCCGTTACATTCGGCGCCATGCATCTCGGCGGCGTCGTGGCCCGCTTCATGAGCGATCATCCCGAGGTCAACGTCGAGGTCGTGCTCGGCGATCGCTACGTCGACTTGCTCGATGCCGGCGTGGACGTCGCATTGCGCATCGGCAAACTGACCGACCCCGCGCTCGTCACGCGCCGGCTCGCTCCATGCCGGATGATGCTGTGCGCCGCACCCGCCTTCCTGCAACGCCACGGCGTGCCACGCAGCCCCGCCGCGCTCGAGCAAGTCGATCGCCTAGCCTTCAGCGACGCCGTCTCCTGCGGCGATTGGACACTGTTCGACACGAAGGGGCGCCCCCATACGATCGACGGCCCGTGCCGGCTCGTTTCAAACAACATGCAGATGCTCACCCGCGCGGCGTTGGCCGGCAGCGGCATCGCCTATGGGCCGTCGTTCGCATTCGGCGATTATGTCGCGCGCGGCGAGCTCGTGGCGCTGCTGCCTCGTTACCGCACGGCCGAACTCGATATCCAAGCCGTCTATCCCAGCGCCCGCCACATTCCGTTGCGCGTGCGTCGCTTCGTCGATTGCCTGGCCGACGCTTTCGGCGACGATCCGCCATGGGATCATCGCAGGCAATCGCAGCGCCGACGCCCTAAAGCATCGGATTAAGCGTTTCGTTACGTAAGCCGCCGACTCAGGATATTCCCTAAGATCGCGGCTTCGATTGCTGCGCCGCACTATTCCCCGTGTCCTATTATCGACGGCCGCTTGCGCTGAATAGACAAGCTCGTCTTTACCGCATTGCACTCGATCGGTGTGCTTGACTCTTCGTCACGTCGCTGCTGTACTAAATCCAGGCAGTTGATTTAATCGAGCAGCCGATGCCACGTGCTGCCAATTCGTTGTCAATCCACCCGGAGGAGAGCGTTCGATGAAGACCCGTCCCTATATGACTGCCGTCCGGCATACGCTGATCGTCGCGACCGCGGCTTCGGCTTTGTGTGCCGGCGCGGCGTTCGCCGACCAACCGATCGTGGGCCTCATCACGAAGACGGACACCAACCCGTTCTTCGTGAAGATGAAGGAAGGCGCGCAAGCCGCGGCGACAAAAGACGGCGCCAAGCTGCTGACGGCTGCCGGCAGGTTCGACGGAGACAATTCATCGCAGGTGACGGCACTCGAGAACATGACGACAGCGGGCGCCAAAGCGATCTTGATCACGCCGAGCGATACGAAAGCGATCGTGCCGTCGATCAAGAAAGCACGCGCGGCCGGCGTCATGGTGATCGCGCTCGATACGCCGACCGATCCGCAAAGCGCCACCGACGCCCTCTTCGCGACCAACAACTTCGAAGCCGGCAAACTGATCGGCGCATACGCCAAGAAGGCGCTCGGCAACAAACCCGCGAAGATCGCGACGCTCGATCTCGCGCCCGGCATCTCGGTCGGCATCCTGCGGCATAACGGCTTCCTCGAAGGGTTCGGCATCAAGCAGGGCGACCCGAGCATCGTCTGCAGCCAAGACACGCGCGGCGACCAATCGAAGGGGCAGGCAGCGATGGAGAACTGCCTGCAAAAGGCGCCCGACATCAACGTCGTCTATACGATCAACGAGCCCGCGGCGGCCGGCGCCTATCGCGCGCTGCAGACAGCGGGCAAAGCCAAGAACGTGTTGATCGTGTCGATCGACGGCGGCTGCGAAGGCGTGCGCGACGTCAAAGCCGGCGAGATCGCGGCCACCGCGCAACAGTATCCGCTCAAGATGGCCGCACTCGGCGTCGATGCCGGCGTCGAATACGCGAAGACGGGCAAAAAGGTGAGCGGCTACAAAGATACGGGCGTCACGCTGATCACCGACAAGCCGATGCCCGGTGTCGATAGCAAAGATACGGCCTTCGGCCTGCAAAACTGCTGGGGCCAGTAACGGCGATCGGCGCGGCGCTGTCGCCGCGCCGGCTCTGTTAGTCATTCCGACCGTAGGAGAAGACGCATCATGACGACTCAATCCGCCGGGCCGCTAGCGCCGGCCCCCGTCCCTCACTCGCGCGCTCTGCGCATGCCGAGCATTGCCGAGGCCGGTCCGTTGATCGCCCTCGTCGCCGCGTGCGCCTTCTTCATGTCGCAAAGCCATCGCTTCCTGTCGTTTCAGAATCTCTCGCTGATCCTGCAGCAAACGATCGTGGTCGCCGTCATCGCGATCGGACAAACGCTCATCGTCCTGACCGCCGGCATCGATCTGTCGTGCGGGATGGTGATGGCATTCGGCTCGATCATCATGACGAAGTTCGCCGTCGTGCTGGGCGTGCCGCCGATTCTTGCCATCTTTTGCGGTATCGGTGCGAGCGCATTGTTCGGACTCCTAAATGGTGTGCTCGTCACGCGCGTGAAGCTGCCTTCGTTCATCGTCACGCTCGGTACGCTGAACATCGCCTTCGCGTTGACGCAGCTCTATTCGAACGCAGAAACGGTATCGAACCTGCCCGACGCGATCATGTTCTTCGGCAACACGTTCCGGCTCGGGCCGGCTGAAGTGACCTATGGCACCGTCCTCGCGCTGCTTTTGTATTTCGTTACTTGGTTCGTACTCCGCAACACCGTCCCCGGCCGGCATTTGTACGCACTCGGCAACAACCCCGAGGCGGCGCGCCTCATGGGGCTCTCGTCTGACAAGATCCTGCTCACCGTCTACTCGCTGTCCGGCGCGATCTACGGCATCGCGGCGCTGCTGCTCGTCTCGCGCACGGGCGTCGGCGATCCGCAGGCAGGTCAAACCGACAACCTCGACAGCATCACGGCGGTCGTGCTTGGCGGCACGAGCCTGTTCGGCGGACGCGGATCGGTCGTCGGCACGCTGCTCGGCGCGCTGATCGTCGGGGTATTCCGCAACGGGCTGACGCTGATCGGCGTGTCGTCCGTCTATCAAGTGCTGATCACCGGCATTCTCGTGATTCTCGCGGTGGCCGCCGACAAACTATCGCACCGCCGCAGCTAACGCGCGGTTCATTGCCCCCTGCTCATACGCATTCGCATACGCATACGCATACGCATACGCATTCGCCAAGGAAACGTCATGTCGACCTCATCAAGCTCTCGCTCGACGACGCCCGTGCTCCAAGCGCGCGGCCTCGTGAAGCGCTACGGACAAGTGACCGCGCTCGACGGCTGTGATTTCGAAGTCATGCCCGGCGAGATTCTCGCCGTGATCGGCGACAACGGCGCCGGCAAGTCCTCACTGATCAAAGCGCTTTCGGGCGCCACCGTCCCCGACGAGGGCGAGTTGCTGCTCGATGGCGTGCCCGTGAAGTTTCGCAGCCCGCTCGATGCGCGCGAGAAAGGCATCGAAACCGTTTATCAAGAATTGGCCGTCGCACCCGCGATGACGATCGCAGAGAACCTGTTTCTCGGACGCGAACGACGTTTGCCGGGCTGGCGCGGCGCGTTGCTGAAGATGATCGACAAGCGGCGCATGCTCGAAGAAGCGACCTCGCACATGAAGGATCTGCAGATCGGCATTCGCTCGATGCGGCAACCGGTCGAGACGCTGTCGGGTGGGCAGCGCCAAGGCGTTGCCGTGGCGCGTAGCGCGGCATTCGCTCGGCACGTAGTCATCCTCGACGAGCCCACGGCCGCGCTCGGCGTCAAGGAAGGCAACATGGTGCTCGAACTGATTCGACGCGTGCGCGATCGTGGCCTACCCGTCATCCTCATCAGCCACAACATGCCGCATGTGTTCGAAATCGCCGATCGCATTCATATTCAGCGGCTCGGGCGACGCGCGGCGCTCGTCGATACGAAGGACATTCATATGTCCGACGCCGTCGCGATCATGACGGGTGCGAAGCAGGCCGACGTCCGGGCCATCGCATGACGGCTTGCGCGCGGCGTTGCGTGACGCTTCGCGCAATGCTTCATCAGGCGGATGCCGACGCATGAGGATCTTTTGAAATGAACGAGCGAACGCAACCGCACGCCGCGAGAACGGTCGGCTCGAACCAAGTCGGCATGCGGCAGTTCAACGAGCGCATCGTGCTGCAAGCGGTTCGCTTGCATGGGCCATTGCCGAAAGCCGACGTCGCGCGGCTGACGCGGCTCAGCATGCAAAGCGTGTCGATGATCGTCGATCGGCTCATCGACGACGGCTTGCTCGCCAAGCAAGCGCGGGTGCGCGGGCGCATCGGGCAACCGTCGGTGCCGATCGCGCTGCGGCCCGAAGGCGCGTACACGATCGGCATCAAGGTCGGGCGCCGCAGTCTCGACGTGCTGGCGATGGATTTCACGGGGCATGTCTGCACGCGCGACGTGCTCGACTACGCGTACCCCGATCCCGATCTGCTGTTTCCCGCGTTGGAGAGCAAGATCGCGCGTGTGACCGATTCGCTCGGCGCCAACGCCGGCAAGGTCGTTGGAGTCGGTGTGGCCGCGCCGCTTTGGCTCGGCGGCTGGCGCGACTTTCTGGGTGCGCCGCCGGCTGCGCTCGAAGCGTGGAATGCGATCGATATTCGAACGCGGATCGCCGCGATGACGGGCTTGCCCGTCGAGTTCGCGAAAGACACGACGGCCGCTTGCGCCGCCGAACTCGTCATGGGCCAAGGGCGCGGCATTCGTTCGTTCCTGTATTTGTTCGTCGGCACGTTCATCGGCGGCGGCTTGGTCATCGACGGACGCTTGCACGGCGGGCCACATGGGAATGCCGGCGCGGTCGGCTCCATGCCCCTCTCGCTCGGCAACGGACATGCGCCGCGGCAACTGCTGCATACAGCGTCGGGGTTCGTGCTCGAGCAGCGGTTCGTCGCGGCAGGCGCGCCGACGGCCGCCGCACACGATCATCGCGCGCTCGGCGCAGACCTGTGGGCCATCACGGAACGGTGGCTCGACGAAGCCTGCCCGGCGATCGCGATGACGATCGCCACTTCCACGGCATTGCTCGATTTGGAGGCCGTCGTCATCGACGGCGAGATCGATCGGCAACTCGTGCGCGAAATCATTCGTCGCACGCAGGGCGCGCTCGATCGCATCGAGTGGGAAGGGATGGTCAGGCCGCAGTTGATCGAAGGGACGATCGGTGCCGATGCGCGAGCGATGGGCGGCGCGATTTTGCCGCTTTACGCGCATTTCGCGCCGATGCATGAGTTGTTTCTGAAGGATTAGGCGTCCGACGTTCTTGGGCTCGCATCGCACTATGTGAGCCACCGTCACGCTATCGGACACCTCCTCTCGGTCCTGCGTTGCATGCCCAAGCCGTCGGGACTAGGGTATCGGGACGACAACGTACTGCACGTTTCACGCGCGAGGAATCTCGCGAGATGCGCGCGGCCGAAGGGGCGCGCACGCTCATCGACCCGCGGACCGTTCCGATATGCCCAACGCCAGCTACTCCAATCAGGTGCCCAAGTATCAGCGGCGCATGACGCAGCGGCCCATGACAGCCAACAAGGCAAAGCCGGGCGAAGCGGCACATGAATTGCAACACCGCGCCAACGTCACGAATTTGAGCTACGCCAAACCGAAGCCGTCGAAGGTTCGGGGGCCGCTGCCTCCCGCGGGGCAGCGTAATACGCGGATGGCGAAGGCGCTTTTATATGGGATGGCGCTCAACTATTTCGTCGGTGTCAGCGCCGCGGTGAACACCCCGCTGTTTCCTCTGGTCTCGGAATCGGACGAGGCGCCCCGATCGAGAGCCAGGCAAACGGACGACGCTACGCCGACGGGCGAAGGACACGCAGCGGACGCCTCGGTCGCGGCCCCTCGCGGGCCGCTGTCATCGGTCTTGAATATGGGAGGCGCCCCGTCCGCTCCTCTCGCGTCGGAATCCGGCGTGGAGTCTCAATCGACGGCGGAACTAAAAAGCAGTCCCGATCCAATACGAGTTCCGCGTAGCGCTGATCTTCACGATGGCCACGCTCATCACCACAACCGCCGTCGCGGCGACGACCACCGGGATCCGGAGGAACCGCATCCCCGCCGTCGCGGCAACGCGCACCACCATCATCATCCCCCGACCTATGACGCCGCGGGCTATCCGATTCGTCATGGTTTGCAAAATGCCACCAACTACCCAGCCGAGCGGTTGAGCGAATACATGCAGGACTTAATCAACGCAGTGGAGTCTTTCGAATCGGCAATCACACCGGCATTGCGGAAATTGGGATTCGAGCCTGACGAGCTGCTGCCGGTTGGCACCGTTCATCTCGGTCAATTAGATGTTGCGGGCGGTATGCAGAACAGGATGATGACGGCGGTTGAGATCGCCGAACACTTTACGACAACGGAAAGACACGGGCTTGATATTTTAGGGCAATCGGAAAGGGCCAATAAATTGATAAAACAACTCAAAGGAAAGAAAAAGCATAAACCCAAAAATTTCTTCGAAAGAGAAGCGCTCAATCCGCTCAAGCATAAATTCAACAAAATAGGTAGAAAAACCATTCTCGAAAGACTTGCTGCATTCGGAATCAATGACGACGACACAGCAACCCTGAAACGCGTCTACGCCCGGGGGCGTGTTAATGCCAATATTGGAGCATTACAGGATCGTGTTACCGGAGATCTCGGGAGCATAATAGAAGTAGAAAAGAACGGAGAAATTCAGCGTTTTGCCGTCGTACCCCATAACCCAGATTTGATAGTTCGTATCTCCGCCAACCATGAACAGTGGCAACGATGGATGAAGGAAACAGGAAAAACATTATTTTTCAAAAATCCTGGCACCCTGCCGGCTCACGTACACTTCTTCATCGATAAAGTGGAAAGAGACAAGCACGATCGTCGAAACCCCAGCGCCTTTTATGCTGTCGAAGACATACTCAAACCAATTGTCGAAAATACAGTACAGCACATGTCCAACCTCGTAACCAATGAAACGCCATTCGAGGAAGCCATGCATACGATCGTGGGTCTTTACATCCCATACTACGACTTCGGGAGAGCTACTCTGCAAGGAGACTTTAAGAGCGCATATCTTTTCTTAGGCTTCGAACTCATTCCTTATGGAGCCGAAGGAGCGAAATTGCTCGTCAAAGCGAGCTTCAGGGGAGCACGCCTCGGCAGCGCAAGCAGAACGATAGTCGACGATGTGATCCCCGAAGCTTACGGCAAGATGAAAGATGTGAATGGCATGGGAATCTTGAACAAGGGCGTCAAGCCAGCCGGGCGAATGGCGGTC
This sequence comes from Trinickia acidisoli, assembly GCF_017315725.1. Lineage (NCBI taxonomy): Bacteria > Pseudomonadati > Pseudomonadota > Betaproteobacteria > Burkholderiales > Burkholderiaceae > Trinickia > Trinickia acidisoli. Next base: position 709,577 of record NZ_JAFLRG010000002.1, on the reverse strand, counting down.
GATAGAGAAGATGAACTCAACTCGAACACATAGCGCGCCCCGTCTTGCTCATCTTCTTGGCTGCGCTTGCTCGACACTCAACGCTCCACAAGAGCCCCGTTCCATCGGCTATCGCGAGCTATTCGCCTCGCCCGCGTCCTGCTGCGCGCGGGAATTCATGCACTTGATGGTGCAAATCACTCATCAGATGCCACGATATAACGCAGCACCTCCTCAGTCCGCCCGCCCGACACGAGCTGTTCCGCCGTCTTGTACGCGAATTCCGAGAGCGGTTCGTTGCGATACCAAAACAATGCTTGCTTCACACAGCCGTGCACATCGGTGGCCGCGCGAATCACGCGCAACGCCTCGCGCAGAAAGCGCTGCACGCTCTCGGATGCAGGCGTGCGGCTCAGCGTATTGCGATGCACGCCGGCCTGCCTGGCCAGCGTTTGCATGTCGATGTGCAGCGCTTCCGAGAAACGCCGTGCCGAAACGATCGGTGCGGCGAAAGCAGGATCATGCAGCGAACTCATGAATTGCTCGAAGCTTGCGCGTTGCTCGAAGCTTGCGCGTTGCAGGATGTCATCCACGGCGACCGTCGAATTCATCTCTTCTACCTCTCATCCTTCGTGCGCGCACCGCGCACAGGCAGAGCATTGATCGCACGCGCGCATACGCGTCGCATGCCTTGTCGATCCAAGACGCGCCGCCCCCGCGCGAGCGGGAGCGGCGCGCTGCGTCACTGCTTGGCGACTTGCTGCGTATTGCTCTTATCGCTCTTATCGCTCGTCTTACTCGCATCGCTCGATTTCATGCCGCCCCAGCCGCCGCCCAACGCGCGAATGAGGCTCACGGTCGCCACGGCCTGCGATCCGGCCAACTGGCTCGCCTGACGTTGCGCCTGCAGCACCGTGCGCTCACTATCGAGCACGTCGAGATAATTGATCTCGCCTTCGCGATACTGCGCTTCCGACAGATGCTCGGCTCGCGCGGCCGCATTGACCGCATCGTTTTGCGCACGGATCTGGTCGTCGAGCAACCGCAGATCGGAGAGACTATCCTCCACCTCGCGGAATGCGGTCAGCACTTTCGAGCGATAGTTCGCCACCTGCTCGTCGTATTGCGCCCTCGCCTGCGCCAATTCCGCCTTGCGGCGGCCGGCGTCGAAGATCGGCAGCGTCAGCGCCGTGCCCGCGAACGGCCCGAGCAGGAACGTGCGGCTCGACCATTCGAATAGCTGACTCAAGCCCGCCGACTCATACCCGAATGCGCCCGTGATATCGAGCTGCGGGAAAAACGCCGATTTCGCGAGGCCGACGCGTGCGTTCGCCGCGGCCATCGCGCGCTCGGCAGCCGAGATGTCGGGACGCCGTTCGAGCAGCGCGGAAGGCAATCCCACCGGCACGCGTGCCAACACCGGCACGAGCGGCTGTTGCGGGAACGAGAACTCGGCCGGCGGCTTGCCGAGCAGCACGGCAAGCGCATGTTCGGCCGACGCACGCTGACGCTCGACGCCTGCGGCTTCCGCTCGTGCGGTCGCGAGCGAATTGGTCGCTTGCTGAAGATCGAGTTCGCTGACTTCGCCCGCGTCGTAGCGATGCTTGACGAGCTTGAGCCCTTCTTCACGCGACGTCACGGTGCGTCGATACAAATCCTGCTCCGTATCGAGTTCGCGCAGCGAGAAGTAATTCGATGCGACATCGGCCTGCAATGCAAGCTGCACCGAGCGGAACAGCGCCTCGCTCTGCTGCGAGTCGGCACGCACGGCGGCGACGTTGTCGCTCACGCGGCCGAACAACGGGGCTTCGTACGACGCAGTCGCCTGCGCGCGCCAGAGCGTCATCGGCGGCAAGTACGCGTTTTCCGGCAGCATCTGCGACGCGGGCGAAACGCGTTCGCGCGTCGGGCCGAAACCGGCATCGAGTTCAGGGAGCCAAGCCGAGCGCGCGGCATTGAGCCCGGCGCGCGCTTCGCGCACGCGTGCGGCAGCCGCCTTCAAGTCTTGGTTCGCCGAAAGCGCTTCGTCTTCGAGCTTGTTCAGCGTCGCGTCATCGAAGATCGTCCACCATTGACCACGCTCGAGCGCTTCCGAGGGCTGAGCGTTCTTCCACGTACCCGCCTCTTGAGCCGGCAGCAGCGCTTCCTTGAACGCAGCAGGCGTATCGACGTCGGGCCGCTTATAGGTGGGCCCGACCGAGCAAGCGGCGACGAGCGTCATCAAGAACACGCCCGCCAACGCGCGCTGTACCAGGCGCGGAGCGCCGGTAACCGAATCAAACCGTTTCATCGTTATGTTTCTCCTGGGCCTCAAGCGTCCGTCAACTCGGGTTCGAGGTCCGATTCCTTGTTCGAGTCCTTGCCCGCCACGTGGATCTTGCCGCCCGCCAGCGTGCGCAGCACCACATAGAAGACCGGCGTCAGCATGAGGCCGAACAGCGTCACGCCCAGCATCCCGAAGAACACCGCGATACCCATCGCATGGCGCATCTCGGAGCCGGCACCCGTCGACAGCACGAGCGGTACGACACCCATGATGAACGCGATCGACGTCATCAAGATCGGGCGCAGCCGCAGCCGGCTCGCCTCGATCGCCGCGGCAATCGGCGTGCGGCCGTCGTGTTCGAGTTCGCGTGCGAATTCGACGATCAGAATCGCGTTCTTCGACGCCAGCCCCACGAGCACCATCAAGCCGATCTGCGTGAAGATGTTGTTGTCGCCTCGCAGCAACCACACGCCCGTCAACGCGGACAACATGCTCATCGGCACGATCAAGATGACAGCGAGCGGCAACGTCAAGCTCTCATAGAGCGCGGCCAGCACGAGGAACACGAGCAGCACGCTGATCGGGAACACCCAGATCGCGGAATTGCCGGCCAACACCTGCTGATAGGTCAAATCCGTCCATTCGAACTTCACGCCGCGCGGCAGGACTTCCTTCGCGATGCGCTCGATTGCCGACTGCGCTTGGCCCGACGAGTAGCCCGGCGCGGGACCGCCGTTGATGTCGGCCGCCGTATAGCCGTTGTAGCGTACGACCATTTCAGGACCGAACGTCGGCGTCACCTTCACGAGCGACGAAAGCGGCACCATCTCGCCGGAGGCGTTACGCGTCTTCAACTGCAAGATGTCGTCCGGATGCGCGCGGAACGGTGCATCGGCCTGCACGCGCACTTGATATACGCGACCGAAACGGTTGAAGTCGTTCACGTACAGCGAGCCGAGATAGATCTGCATCGTATCGAAGACGTCGGTCACCGATACGCCGAGCTGCTTCGCCTTCACGCGGTCGAGATCGACGTTCAATTGCGGCACGTTGATCTGATAGCTCGTGAAGAGCGGACCCAGTTCGGGTGCTTGCTGTGCGCGCTTGATGAACGCCTGCGTCGCTTCGTCGAGTTGCGCGTAGCCGAGCGCGCCGCGATCCTCGAGTTGCAGCTTGAAGCCGCCCAACGTACCCAGGCCGAGCACCGGCGGCGGCGGGAACACGGCGACGAACGCCCCCTTGATCCCCGCATATTGCTGATTCAGCGCCCCCGCGATCGCACCGGCCGACAATGCTTTCGAGCCGCGGTCCTTGAACGGCTTGAGCGTGACGAACACAATGCCGGCGCTCGAACTATTCGTGAAGCCGTTCACCGACAAACCGGGGAACGCGACGGCGTGCTCGACGCCCGGCTGCTTCAACGCGGTATCGCCCATTTCGCGGATGACGCCCTCGGTGCGATCGAGCGTTGCGCCGTTCGGCAATTGCGCGAATGCGATCAGATACTCCTTGTCCTGCGCGGGCACGAAGCCACCCGGCACGACGTGCGTGATCAACACCGTCGCACCGAGCAACACCGCATAGACGCCGAGCATGAGCGACTTGCGACCGAGCACGCTCGTCACGCCACGGCTGTACGATTGCGAGCCGCGCTTGAATACCTTGTTGAATTGCCGGAAGAAGCCGCCGAAAACACGGTCCATCGCACGCGTGAGCCAATCTTTCGGCGCATCGTGTCCGCGCAACAAGATCGAGCAAAGCGCCGGCGACAACGTCAGCGAGTTGAACGCCGAGATCACCGTCGAGATCGCGATCGTCATCGCGAACTGTTTATAGAACTGGCCCGTCAACCCGCTCATGAAGGCGAGCGGCACGAACACGGCGACGAGCGTCAGCGCAATCGCGATAATTGGCCCGCTCACCTCGCGCATCGCTCGATAAGTGGCCGCTCTCGCACTCAAGCCCGACGAGATGTTGCGCTCCACGTTTTCGACGACGACGATCGCATCGTCGACGACGATCCCGATCGCGAGCACCATCCCGAACAGCGACAACGCATTGATCGAAAAGCCGAACGCGAGCAGCAGCGAAAACGTCCCCACGATCGACACGGGCACCGCCACGAGCGGAATGATCGACGCGCGCCACGTTTGCAAGAACACGATCACGACGATGACGACGAGCGAGATCGCTTCGAGCAACGTATGGATCACGGCCTCGATACTCGAACGCACGAACTGCGTCGGGTCATAGACGATGCTGTAATCGACACCGGCCGGGAAGTCCTTCTTCAGCTCGGCCATGTCCTGGCGAACCTGATCGGAAATCGCGAGCGAGTTCGCGCCGGGTTGTTGGTTGATACCGAGCGCGACGGCCGATTTGTTGTCGAGCAGCGAGCGCAAGCCGTACTCGGAGGCGGCCAGTTCGACGCGCGCGACGTCGCGCAGATACGTCACACCGCCGTCGGGCGTGGTCTTGACCACGATCGCACCGAACTGCTCCGAGGTTTGCAAGCGGCCGCGCGCATTGACCGACAACTGCAGCGGCACGCCCGGCACCGACGGCGACCCGCCGATCACGCCCGCCGCCACTTGCACGTTCTGCTCGCGAATCGCATTGACGACGTCGCTCGCGGTCAGATTGCGCTCGGCCAGCTTGTTCGGATCGAGCCAGATTCGCATCGCGTAATCGCCGGCGCCCCAGAGCTGGACTTCGCCGACACCCGAGATCCGCTCGAGCCGATCCTTGACGTTGAGCAGCGCGTAGTTGCGCAGATACGTCATGTCGTAGCGGTTATCGGGCGAGATCAAGTGCACGACCATCGTCAGCGTGGGCGAGCTCTTGATCGTCGTCACGCCGAGCCGCTGCACGTCGTCGGGCAAACGTGGCAATGCTTGCGAGACGCGGTTCTGCACGAGCTGCTGCGCCTTGTCCGGATCGGTGCCGAGCTTGAACGTGACGGTCAGCGTCAAGTTGCCGTCGCTGTTCGCTTGCGCCTGCATGTAGAGCATGTTCTCGACGCCGTTGATCTGCTCTTCGAGCGGCGAGGCCACGGTCTCCGCAATCACCTTCGGGTTCGCGCCCGGATACTGGGCATGAACGATGACCGACGGCGGGACGACCTCGGGGTACTCGGAGATCGGCAACTGGAACAGCGAGATCACGCCGGCCAGCAGGATCAAGACCGACAGTACCCCCGCAAAGATAGGTCGGTCGATAAAAAACTTTGAAATGTTCATGTCGCGTTCTGAGTGTCTCAGGAATTCTTCGATTGGCCAGCGCCAGCTTGGCCCGCATCGGCGCTCGCGCTGCCGTCGCTACCGCCCATCGGATCGTCGGTCATCGGCACCATGTGCGGCCGTATCGTCTGGCCCGGACGCACACGCTGAACGCCGTTGACGACGATGCGGTCGGTGGCGCTCAGGCCCGCCGTGATGACGCGCAAATTGCCGTGCTCGCTGCCGAGCTTCACTTCGCGGTATGCCACGCGGCCTTGCGCGTCGACGGCGAGCACGAACTTCTTGTCTTGATCGGTGCCGATCGCGGCTTCGTCGATCAAGAGCGCCGCGTGCGGTTCGCCGCCGCCCACCTTGACGCGCGCGTACAGACCCGGCACGAGCGTGCCGTCCGCATTGTCGAAGCGCGCACGCACGCGAATCGTGCCCGACGACGTATCGAGCCGATTGTCGATCGACGCGATCGAGCCTTTGCGCGAGTAGCCCGTCTCGTTTGCAAGCCCGAGGTCCACCGGCACGTTCGTGCCGTTGCGAGCGCGCCCGATGTACTGCAGGTACGTTTGCTCGTCGACGTCGAACGACGCGTAGATCGGCGACACCGAGACGAGCGTCGTCAACGGCGCTGCATTCGCGCCCGACGAGACGACGTTGCCCACTGTGATCTCAGCGCGGGAAACACGGCCGGCGACGGGTGCGACGATCGTCGTGTAGCCGAGATTGATCTGCGCCGTCTCGAGCGCGGCCTGTGCCGCTTTCACGTCCGCGGCCGATTGCAGCGCGGTGTTTTGCTTCTCGTCGTAATCGCGCTTGGCGATCGCGTTGTCGGCCATCAGGCGCTGCGCGCGCTGCCAGTCGGTTTGCGCGTAGCTGTCGCGCGCCTGAGCCGAGGCAAGCTGCGCTTTGGCGCGATCGACTTCGGCCGCATACGGACGCTGATCGATGACGAACAGCGTCTGCCCCTTCTTGACGAGCGAGCCGTCCTTGAAGTCGACCGCCACGATCGTGCCCGACACTTGCGGACGAATCTCCACTTTGTCGACGGCCTCGAGCCGGCCCGAGTAGGTTTGCCAATCGGTGACGGTTTTGTTCAGCACCGTAGCCACGTCGACCTCGGGTGCCATCGGTGCCGCTTGCGCAGGCGCGCTCGCATCCACGCGAATCGCGCTGAACGCGCCGATGCCGGCAACCACCACTACGGCAAGGACCGCATAGGCGATGCGAGTACGGGAAAGAGGTTTCTTGGACATTGTCGAGGCTCCGGTGTGTGACTTATATGACTTGTTGTATGACGTTCGAGATCAACCGACTGTGACAGCGCGCGGGTCGAGGTGACACTCGAAAAACCGCACGGCGTCCTGCAAAGCGAGCGGATCGTACGCGATTCGCTCGTGCGTCGCATTGGAATAGCGCATGACCTGCGTCGGCACGCCCGCGCAGATCAGCCGCGAGGCATAGGTTTCCGCTTCGACGTGCAGGACGTCGTTGCGCGCCGTCGCGATGAACGCGGGCGGCAACCCCGCAAGCCGCGCCGATTCGAGCGGTGCCGCGTACGGATGCATGCGCTGCGAAGCCTTCGGCAGGTACGCGCGATAACTCGCGAGGCACTGGCCCGGCGAGATGTCCGAATCCACGACGCGCTCGTCGGCCAGGCACGTCATGCTCGGATCGAGCATCGGGCTGAACAGCGCGACCGCGCCGATACGGACGTCGCCACGATCGCGCGCCATGAACGCGAGCCCGTTCGCGACGTGTCCGCCCGCGCAATGCCCCGCCGCCAGCAGCCGCTTGCCGTCGCCGCCGATCGCCTTGCCGGCGCCTTCGGCCCAGCGTGCGGCGCGATAGGCGTCTTCGAGGGCCGCCGGAAACGGATGCTTGGGCGCGAGCGAATAACCTACGGATATGACCAATACCGGGAGATGCGCGGCAAAATGCCGAGCGGCGAAGTCGGCATCGTCGAGCGATCCACCGACGAATGCCCCGCCATGAAAATAAAGCATGACCGGCAATGAACGTACACTGGCCCGGCGATAAAGCCGTACCCGAATATTGCTTTCATACCCTGCAATCTGTGCCTCGTTGACTTCGAGCGGCTCAGCGCTCCAAGGCGATCCCGCCATGAGACTACGGGAATGCGTAACTCGCATGTTCGAACGCGCAAAGCGCAGCAGTTTCACGATGCCACGCATTGTGTGTTCGGCAGAGATCCGGATAAATGCCTATAATCCGGCAACACAATTCACTGCGTCCGAACAATTGATCCCATTAGTTGGGAGCGCTCTCGGGAGCCCCGGCGCGCAAGGGCGGTGAATCAATTATCGGAGAATGAAGATGGATCGCCTTCAGGCCATGCAAGTCTTCACACGTGTGGTCGACACGAACAGCTTCACGAAAGCTGCGGAAACGCTCGATCTGCCGCGTGCGTCGGTTACGACGATCATCCAAAATCTGGAGGCGTACCTCAGCGTGCGGCTCATGCACCGCACGACGCGGCGCTTGAGCCTGACGCCGGACGGCGCCGCCTATTATGAACGCTGCGTGCGCATTCTGGCAGACGTCGACGAAACGGAGAGCAGCCTGCAAAACGGCAGCAAGAAGCCGAGCGGCAAATTGCGCGTCGACATGCCGGGCTCGATCGGCCGCACGATCGTCATTCCCGCGCTTTGCGAATTCCACACGCGCTATCCGGATATCGACCTGCAGCTCGGGTTCTCCGATCGGCCCGTCGATCTACTGCAAGAGGGCGTCGATTGCGTGATTCGCGTCGGCGCGCTGCAGGATTCGTCGCTCGTCGCACGCCGGATCGGATTGTTCGAAGGCGTCACGTGCGCCTCGCCCGACTACCTCGCGCGCGCGGGCGAGCCGCGCACGCTCGACGAACTGAGCCAATATCAGGCCGTCAATTACTTCTCGAGCCGAACGGGTCGCATCATCGATTGGTCGTTTCTCGTCGACGGCAAGGAAGTCGAGGTGAAAATGCCCGGCTCGGTGTCCGTCAACGACGCGGATGCCTATCTGACCTGCGCAATCGAGGGCTTCGGTCTCATTCAAGGGCCGTTGTACATGGTGTTGCCGCATCTGCGATCGGGCGCGCTCAAAGAAGTGCTGCCTGAGTGGAAGCCGTTGCCGATGCCGATTTCGACCGTCTATCCGCACAGCCGCCATCTTTCGCCGAAGGTGCGCGTATTCGTCGACTGGGTGGCTGAAGTGTTCGACCGCTGCCCGTTGCTGAGCGGGCGGCAAAGCCTCGATGCGATCTGCAGCAAGCGTACGCCCGAGGAACGCGAGAGCGCACCCGCGCTCGATACGCCCGTACTGACGGAGTGGGTTGCCTAGATAGCGGCCAACTCGGGGCCCGGCCGGATTGTTCCGCCGGGCCGACAAATTATTTCGCAAAATTCGGGTTTATCCCGATTCTGTAGACGCCTACATTTGCTCCTGTCGCAACGCCGATCACCGGCAACGCACCCGATAAGACAGGAGCAACATCATGAAGCGCACTCTCGCAGCCGCCCTTTTCGTTTCGCTTTTCGCCAGCACGGCTGCCTTCGCTGAAGGCAGCATCGGCCATAACGGTTCGTACAACGACCAATCGTGGATCGGCACGAGCACCAAGACGCGCGAACAAGTTCGTGCCGAACTCGTCGCTGCTGAGCGCGATGGCACGTTACCTGCTATGAACAAGCAAAGCTATCCGAACCTGAGTCTCGCGGGCCGAACGCAAGCGGCTCGTATCGCGTTGCGCGATGGCGATAACACGCATGTCGAACTCGCGCGCGCAGGAAACCAATAACCTTAGCAGTCCTAAATATAAGGAATCCTAAATGTTCGACCTCTCGCATTCCGTGCTCGATCATTGGGACAGCGACGCGCCGGTCTGGACGCCGTTCGCGCCGCGGCGGCAGCAAAACACCGCCGCCGCGGCCGATACGCTTACGGTTGCGGCACGCCGTTGCGCCACTCGCTCCAATGCGTCGCAATCGCCTGCACGAGCGGGTTACCCGCCAAGAACAGGTTCGAGATCGCCGGCGTGAAGCCGCCCTGCGCCGCGTAATTCAGCAGATTGTCGGCGCTCGTCTGGCCCGCATAGGGGCGATCGAAGTCAGAACCGGCGCGCAGGTCCGCCACGCGTGAGAGGTCGACGCGATGCGCATTCGCAGCGCGCGTCAAAGCCTCGAACGTCGCGTTGTCCTCTTGCTGCGTGGTGCAATAGGTTCCATTGCCGTCGGTCATGATCTTCATCCAGTCGCGTGCGCGCTGCCCAATATCCGTGCCCGAAAACCAGGTATCGCCTGCGAGCGTGTCGCATTGAATGACCGTGGGCGGCTGGTCGGCGGGCGCATAGCCGTATTTGGCGCGCGCGGCTTGCGCTTGCGGGCTGTCGGTCAGCACGACGTTGCGCGACAACGCATAGGCGGCATCGGCAAGATTCGCATTGAGTTGGAATACCTCCGTCTTGTAATCGAGCGGGGGCTTTTGGTTTGGATTCGTCGTGTTGATGCCGAGATAACCGGTGTTCCAACCCGGCGGAATCTCGCGTCCGTCGAGCTCCCATTGGATGCCGAAATCGACGAGGTATTTCGCCCATGCCGCGGAACCGAGCGTACCTCGAGCCGGATCGATGCCGGCAATACCGGCAATCAGGAAGTACGTGTGACGCAGATCGAACTGCGACGAGAACGCCAACGCCATCGTCGACGCCGCCGCGTTCGCGTGTCCCATACCGGTCGTCATCACGCAGATATCCTGCTTGTTGCACTGAACGTTGGGATAGTCGGGCGACAACCCCGCAACAGGGATCGACTCCCACGGACCGAGATGGTCGAGCCAGACCTGCCCTTCCGGCGCGAACATCGAAATAATCATGACTTTGACGTGCCGGCCGTGCGAAGCTTGGTCGGCGAAGCGGGTGTCGTTGTCCTGCGCACTCGAGGCCGTGGCCGCGCAGGCCGTCAGCGCGATGGCGCCGATCGACGAGAGGGTGCGAGTAAGCATGGGCGTCCTTTGGATTCGTCACTTGTTAGAGAGAACCGCTCGCTAGTACTGCGCGCGTCAGTATAGTGGGACGCCCATCCTCTCGTCATTGCTCGGTCGACGGTTTCTTGCCTGTCCCCTCCTCGTTGACAGGCTCTTCTCGTTTCTTATCGTCGATCCCCTTCGCTCCGTCGCTCGGCACGAGCACGTTGCGCAGCGGATTGGCGATAGCGATGCCGCGTTCGCGGAACCGCCCGGCGATGAGCCGATTGAACTCGCGCTGGATCGGCCAGCGCGCGGTATCGCGACATTGAACCTGGCCCACGAGCGTGATCATCGAGCCGTCCACTTGGTCGACGCCCCAGAAACTGAAGTCGCTGATGATGCCATCCTTGAATTTCGGATCTTCGCGCAATTGAGCGCCGATTTCGTTCAAGGTTTTCGTGGCGAGATCGATGTCCTGTCCATACGCAATGCTGACCTTGACCGCGGCGTTACCCAACCCTCGGTTCGAATTGGTCACCGTCGACACCGAACTGAACGGGACGGTATGCAGCGCACCGTCGCCGCCGCGCAGACGCACGGTGCGAATCGACAAGTACTCGACCGTTCCCGATACGCCCGCGAGCGTGACCCAATCGCCGACCTGCATCGCGTTCTCCATCAGCAGGAACATCCCCGTGATGAAGTCCTGCACGAGCTTTTGCGAACCGAAGCCGAGCGCCACCCCGAAAATGCTCGCGCCCGCGAGCAGCGGCCCGATGTTTACGCCGAGCTCGCTCAAGCCGGTCAGCCCGACGACGAGCGCAATGCCGACGAGCAACGCCGTGCGCAGCATCGGCAGCAACGTGCGCAAGCGCGCGGCGCGCATGAGATCGCCCGTATCGGTCCACCGGTGGAGCCGGCGTTCGATCGAAACGTTGATGGTCTCCCATACGAGCAGTGCGACGAATGCGGCAACGGCAACGGTCACGCACGCCGAAGCGAGTTTGCGCCCGACGAAGTTACCGGTAAACGCGCGCCACACGTGAATGTCCCACACCCACAAGACGAGCGCCGTTGCCGCGACGAGAATCACGAGCCAGGTCAACCGGCGCAGCAGCGGGTAGTAACGCTGTGCGCGCTGCAGCGCAATCGACGGCTTGGCCTCGTTCGGTGCCTTGAAAATGCGCCCGAGAATACCGAACGTGACGATCGCGACGACACGCGCGCCGACGAGAATCAACAGCGACAGCCCACCGTGCTCGAGCAGCGTTTCATAGCCGTTGCGCACGTCGAGCGCCCAAATGAACCAAAGCGCCATGACGAAAAACGCAGCGACGGCCGCCCACGTATCGGCCAACCAATTCGCCAGGAATCGGAACAGCCCCGAGCGCGCGTACTTCGATCGCATCCAATCAGCCACGGGCCGGCGAATCTGCAGGATCAGCACCACGATCATCACGTGACCGACGAGCGCCACGGCCTTCTCGATGCCATCGTGCGCGGCCGCCGTGAGGCCGAGCGACACCGGAGTCTCGGCCAATGCGACACCGACGCCGAGCACGATCACGAGGCGCAATACCCATGCTTCACCGAAGGCAGCCCACGCGTCGCCGAGCGGCAGCATGCGCAGCCTCGGCGCACCGCTAGCGAACAAAAACCCGCTCGCGAGCACGATCGCGCGCGCAACGGTATAGATCTCGATGACGGTTACGACGACATCGGCCTGCTGCGTTCCGTCGTCGGTCAGCAAGGACATCGCGACCAACGCCACGCCGACGAACGCCGCGAGCGGAATCGCTTCGAGCAACGTATGCAGGAGCGCGTAAGGCAGCCGTTGCAGCAGCGACCAGTGTCGGCCCGCATGAGCGGCATCGCGCTGATTGCGCGCCGCGCGCAATGCTTGCTCGTCGATACTCGTCGCGGGCACGTTCGCGTTGAGCGTGCTCACCGCCGCATCCGCCTCGGCATTGGCGTTGGCATTGGCATTGGCCGCTCGAGCATTCGCATCCGCCCCGCCATCCGCCTCGGCCTTGCCGACGGCCAAGACGGCTACTCGCTTGCGGAGCAGCCGCGTCAAGAGCCAACTCGCGAGCCACGCGGGAACGAATGTGGCGGCGAGCGTCCAGCCCAATTGCTCGAGCTGCGCGCGCCCTTCCGTGCTCGTCATCTCGTAGCTCCACCATGCGCGCACGGAACGCACGTCGAGCAATGCCGCCACCGAGTGGCGCAGCGACGCGCCGATCCTACGAATGTCGTGGACGGTCTGATGCGACACCTGGGACACGAGCCCATTAGACGCAATCGCCGACAACACCCCTGAAGCCGCGGACGACGATGCCGCCGCCGGTGCGCTAGCGACGGGCGGCGTCGCCAGCGCACCGGCCGCGGCGATGGCGCGCAACGTGTCTTCCATTTGCCCGCGCGAGGTCGGATTGCCGAGCACTTGCAGCGCGCGCTTGGCCTGCTCGGGCGTCAAGACGACAGTGGAAGGGTTGGAGACTGGCTTTGGCGACGCCGGTGCCGAAGCGGGCGCGGCATGCGCGAACGAAAAGCAAAACAATAAAAACAGCACACCGGTGGACAGTAATTTGCGCATAAAGACGTGAGGAAGAAATGCCAATGACGGAGAGAACGCGCCGCGGACAAGCCGCCGCGCGCGCTCGACCTCATGTGACACCGTTCTCGCCGGAACGATCCCGAGAGCGTGCAGCCGTTCGCCGTCGCCCGTCAAGCCACGGCCTGGGATCGGTGAGCAATGCGCGTGCCATATCGGCCATATCGGCCATATCGGCCATATCGGCCATATCGGCCATATCGGCCATATCGGCCATATCGGAGCGGTTCAACGGCGCCGCGTTCGCTGCTTTTCCTATCCCCGCTCCAATACCGTCATTTCGCGCACGAGCACCAGCAGCATCGACAAGCTCGCGCCGCCCGACGCGCGTTGCTCGGCAACCAACTGCGCGAAGCGCGCAAGTTGCGGTGCGCGCTGCTCGCGCCAAGCCGCGGCAATCGCATCGGCCGACGCACGTTCGGGCGCGTGCGTCAGCGCGCTGACCGTCAGCACGCGCTTGAGCCTCGCAAGCTCGGCAAGCGCCGCGGCACGCGCGAGCATGTCCCAATGCGTGTGCGTCGGCAATGCGCTCGCGCGCTCGCCAATGAATCCGTAATCGAGCAATGTGCCGAGCGCAAAGTAGACGCCCGCCACGAGTTCCAGCGGCTGATCGACGTTCGATGCCACCTCGGCAATGTCCAGCACCGCCGCCGACATGTCGCCGCTCGCGATGCGTCCGGCCAGATCGGCATCGACGCCTTCCTGCTCGAGCGCACGCCGGCGCTCGTCGAGCGCTGCGAGTTCGGCGCTCGGCAACAGGGTCGGCAAGCGCGCAACCAGCCGCGCCGCCGCCTCACGGCAACGCTCGATCAACGCGCGAACGCCCGCGCTGTCGCGTGCGCCCTGTTCTGTCTGCAATTGCCGCAGGAACCACAGCGCCACGCGTTCCACGAGCCGCGCAACGTCGACGAACATGCGGGCTTGCACGTCGTCGGCGACCCGATTGTCGAGGGCATCGATGCGCAGCCAGAGGTCGTCGATACCGAAAACGTCGCGCGCCATCATGCACGCGCGCACGATATCGCTCGTCTTCGCGTCCGTCTCCTCTTGCAGCCGGTGCACGAATGCGCAGCCCACGCGGTTCACCAACGCATTGGCCAGGTGCGTGGCGAGAATCTCACGCTTGAGCGCATGCCGTGCGGCGGCTTCGGCGAAGCGCGTTTGCAGGGGCTTGGGGAAGTACTCGCGCAGCATGTCGGCAACGAGCGGGTCTTCCGGCAAGTCCGATTCGAGCAGCTCGTCGTAGAGCCACATCTTGCTGTAGGCCAGCAGCACCGCGCGTTCGGGCGACGTCAACCCGGCTTTGGCCGCTTGCCGTTCGGCGATTTCCTCGTCGTTCGGCAGGAACTCGATCGCCCGATTCAAGCGGCCGGCGCGTTCGAGTGCGCGCATGAGACGCGCCTCGGCTTCCAAGAGCTCGCCCGTGTAGCGCCCGGCAATCGAGAGCGCCTGCGTCTGCTGATAATTGTCGAGCAGCACGAGCAGTCCGACTTCATCGGTCATTTCCGCCAATAACGCGTTGCGCTGCTTTTCGGTCATCTCGCCATCGGCAACGACGAGCCCGAGCAAGATCTTGATGTTGACTTCGTGGTCGGAGCAATCGACGCCGGCCGAGTTGTCGATGGCGTCGGTGTTGAGGCGTCCGCCCTTTTGCGCGTATTCGATGCGGCCCAATTGCGTGAGGCCCAGATTGCCGCCCTCCGCGACCACTTTCACGCGCAATTGAGCGCCGTTGACGCGTACGCCGTCGCTGGCGCGGTCGCCGACCTGCGCGTGCGTTTCGCGCGTCGCTTTCACATAGGTGCCGATACCGCCGTTGTAGAGCAGATCGACTGGAGCAAGCAAAATCGCACGGATCAGTTCGTTCGGCGCGAGCGCTGTCGCCGTGATGCCGAGCACGGTCTGCACGGCCGGCGAGATCGGGATCGCTTTCGCGGTACGCGGGAAGACGCCGCCGCCAGCCGAGATCTTCGTGTGATCGTAATCGGCCCAACTCGAGCGTTCGAGCACGAAGAGCCGCTCGCGTTCGGCAAAGCTCGTTTCCGGGTCCGGATTGGGATCGAGGAAGACGTGTCGATGATCGAAGGCAGCCACGAGCCGGATATGGCGCGAGAGCAGCATGCCGTTGCCGAATACGTCGCCCGACATATCGCCAATGCCGACGACCGTGAAGTCGGTCGTCTGCGTATCGGTGCCCATCTCGCGGAAATGGCGCTTCACCGATTCCCAGGCGCCGCGCGCCGTAATGCCCATCTTCTTGTGGTCATAGCCGACCGAGCCGCCCGAGGCGAATGCATCGTCGAGCCAAAAGCCGTACTCGCGCGCGATCGCGTTCGCGTAGTCGGAGAACGTGGCGGTGCCCTTGTCGGCGGCGACGACGAGATACGGATCGTCGCCGTCGTGACGCACGACGGCGGGCGGACCGACGATCGCGCCGTTTTGGCGGTTGTCGGTCACGTCGAGCAAGCCGCGCAGAAACGTTTGATAGCAGGCGATGCCTTCGCGCATCATCGCCTCGCGATCGCCCGCCGCCGGCGGATTCTTGACGACGAAGCCGCCCTTGGATCCGACCGGCACGATGACCGTATTCTTCACCATCTGCGCTTTCATGAGCCCCAGCACTTCGGTGCGGAAGTCCTCGCGCCGATCCGACCAGCGCAAGCCGCCGCGCGCGACGCGCCCGCCGCGCAGATGCACACCCTCCACGCGCGGCGCGTAGACCCAGATCTCGAACATCGGCTTCGGCTCGGGCAGCCCGGGCACGCGCGACGGATCGAGCTTGAACGAGAGGTAAGACAGCGGCTCGCCGTGGCTGTCGCGACGGAAGTAGTTCGTGCGGACCGTCGCGTTGATGACGCCGAGAAACTGCCGCAAGATCCGGTCTTCGTCGAGATTCGGCACCTGGTCGAGCGCGGTTTCGATACCGTGCAGCAGCGCGTCGGCGCGCGTGGCGCGCGCGGGCCCGAGCGTCGGGTCGAAACGCGAGAGGAACAGCTCGACGAGCCCGCGCGCCAGTGCCGGATTGCCGGTCACCGCGCGTTCGACGTAAGCGTCGCTGAACGTCGAGCCCACTTGCCGCAAATACTTCGCATAGGCGCGCAGAATCGACACTTCGCGAGCGGCGAGCTGCGCCCGCAGAACGAGCCGGTTGAAGTCGTCGTTCTCGACTTCGCCTGCCCACACGCGCGCAAACGCTTCCTCGAATAGCGCTTTCACGTGCTCGATGTCGAACTCGACGTCGTCCGTCAATTCCAGGCCGAAGTCGTGCACCCAGGCCGGTGTCGCGCCTGCAGGCTCGATGAGATAGGGACGCTCTTCGTCGACGCGCACGCCCAGGTGCTCGAGCATCGGCAGGCTGCGCGAAAGTGCGATCGACTGTCCGGCGCGATACACCTTGAATCGAAACGCGCGGGGCGACGCTTCGATCGGCCGGTACAGATTCATCGAGAGCGTCTCGTTGCGCTGCGCCGCTTCGATGAGTTCGATGTCGCGCACCGCGGTGCGCGCGGCATAATCTTCACGATATCCGGCCGGGAACGAATCGCCGTAGCGTTGCAGCAACCGATTGCCCTCCTCTTCGCCGAAACGCTCGAGCAGCGCGTCGGCGAGATCGTCCTGCCAGCGGCGCGTGGCTTGGACGAGCCGCGCCTCCAACTCTTGCGTGTCCACCTCGGGCAGCACGCCCGTATTCGTGCGCACGACGATGTGAATGCGCGCGAGCGGCGATTCCGACAACAGTGGCGTGAATTCGACGCTCGTTCCGTTGAACGCGCCGGCAAGCAGCTTCGCGATGCGCCGTCGCAAGTCCGTGTTGTACTTCTCGCGCGCGACGAATACGAGGCACGAAACGAAACGCTCGAAGCGGTCGCGCCGCACGAACATCCGCGTGCGCTGGTGCTCCTGCAGGCGCAATATGCCGAGCCCGATGTCGTAGAGATCGTCCTCGTTCGCTTGAAACAGTTCGTCGCGCGGATACTGCTCGAGGACGGTGACGAGCGACTTGTGCAGATGCCCTTTCGCGAGAAACCCCGCGCGCCGCACGACGTTCGCGCATTTGCGCCGCACGATCGGAATGTCGTTGATCGAACCCGTATAGGCCGTCGACGTATACAAGCCCAGCATGCGGCGCTCGCCGACGAGCTTTCCGTCCGGCCCGAACAGCTTCACACCGACGTAATCGAGGTAGCCCGGCCGATGCACGGTTGCTCGGGAATTGGCCTTCGTCAGGAAAATCGGCGAGTCTCCTTCGATGATCTCCACCGCGGCGCGCGGCAGCGGCGTGAGGTCGGGCGCATCGGCAAAACGCAAACTTTCGCGCAAGATGCCCGCGCCGGTTCCGTCCACGCCGCGCAGCGCGAAGCCGCCCTCGTGCGGCACGAGCACGTAGTCGCGCAGGCCCAGGAACGTGAAATGATCGGCCGCCATCCACTCGAGAAACGCGCGGGCCTCGAATGCTTCGTCGCTCGATTCACGCGCGGCCAGCGCCTTGATCGTCTCCTTCGCGACAGCCTGCATCTTCGACCAATCTTCGACCGCCGCGCGCACGTCGGCGAGCACACGCCCGATGTTCGAGCGCAACTCGGCCAATTTTGCCGCTTCGCTGCAGCGATCGATCTCGAAGTGGATGAATGACTCGAGACGCGAGCGATGAGCCGACGTCTCCTCGCCGCTCGTCGCGCCGCCCGGCTCGATGCGAGCGATCGCGCCTTGCGCGTCGCGCCAGACGCGGTACACCGGATGGATCGCCGAGTGCAGCGTCAGCCCGCAGCGATTGACTTCCATCGTTACCGAATCGACGAGAAACGGCATATCGTCGTTGACGATCTCGATGACGGTGTGATCCGAATGCCAGCCGTGTTCGTCGAGCACCGGGTTGTAGACGCGCAGCGCAGCCGTGCCCGACACGAATCGCTGCGCGGTCTGCCAATGGGCCATCGCCGCGCCGTAGAGGTCGGCGATGGCGCGGCTTTGCAAGTCTTGCGCGTCGACGAGTTCGTAGTAAAAGCGCAGAAACGATTCGAGCGGGACGAATGCGGCTTCGGACCATCGCCCTCGCGCATACTCGAGGACGTCCGCGAGCAAATGGGCGACGGCTTCTTCGTTGTTCGCTAGCATGGTGCCTCCGCGGCGGGTGACGATGCTCGACGTTCAATCAGCGGCTCGGCCTGCTCGGCCAGGTGAGCGCGATTATGCGCCAGTCGAAGGCACGACGACAGCCGAGGCATTCCCCACCCCATCGCCCACCCACGCCGCGATCGCATCGGCGAGCCATGCGGGATCGTCGTGGGGAAGGTCGTGTCCGGCCCAGGGATGCTCGATCAGCGTTGCGCCCCATGCGGCGGCCAGCTTCGTCGAGCACACGGGATGGACCAGCGCGTCGTCGCGCGAAGCCAGCACGAGCGTCGGACAGCGCGGCGCAAGCGGCGTACCGCGAAAGCGCGCGGCCGCCAAGAGTTGCCGCAATGCGTTCGTCCGCGTAGGCGGTGCGCTTTCGTAGATCTCGATCCAGGCGGCGAGATCCGCCTCGCGCTCGTCCTCGCGACGGCACGTCAAAGCATGAATCGCCGCTTCGGCCACACGCCTGTCTTGCCTGCCGCGCCAGCGCCACGCCGCTCGCAACGCCCGCGGCCATGCGCTGGGCCGCAGCCGCTCGTGCGGCCCGCTGTATCGGTGCATGCTCGTGTTGATGAGCACGAGCCGCTCGATCTCGGCCGGAAAACGTTGCGCCCAATCGACGGCAACCATCGCGCCGAGCGAGAGCGCGACGACGCGGTACGGCGGCGCATGTCCGTCCACCGCGAGGCGGGCGCGCACGAAGTCCGTCGTCGCAGCGATGCTCGTCGGCGCACGCAGATCCACATGCTGCCCGCTACCGGGCAGATCGAGACAGACGATCTCCGCGTCCAAGCCGCTCGCTCGCAGCCGAGCGGGAAATTGCGCCCAGTGCCTCGCCTCGCGCGTCAGCCCGCGCAGTAGGATCCATGCACTCATGCTCGCCGCCTGCGGTACCAATACTCGACCGCGCACGTCATCAACCGATCGCGGCTTGCGCCGCACGGCAGCCAACGCCGCGCTGCATACGCGGCGCGTGCAAGGAAGTCCAGCAGGTTCGTATGACGCCGCAGCACGCGCTCCGTGCGATGCGCTTTGATGGGATTGAACATGCCCTCGCGCCGCAAGATCTGCAGCGGATTCTTCTTGATCCAAAGCCACGAGCCGAGCTCGAGCGTGAGCGGCAGGAAGATCGACGGCGCGCGGCGCTTGTCGTACGCGCAATCCCACAGATCGCCGTGAGCGAGGTACTGCATGCTCTGCGGCCCAAACAAATAGCCGTGATGCGGATGCGCTTGCTCGAACATGGCCTTGAGCACGAACATCTCCGGCAAATGCGCGATGTGTTTCGTCGACTTCGCGTAAGGAAACCAGATGCTGTCGCGAAAGCCGTAGCCCGAATGGCAATCGAGCGCGAAACTGAGCGGCCGCGACAGCAGTTCTTCCTCCACGACACGCAGCAGTGTAGCGGCTTCGAGCTCCATCGGCGCACCGCTCGCGCCGCGATACCAAGGCAGCCAAGGCCCGATGCGCTGGCCGCCGGCCAGAAACGGCACGCGTCCTTCCGCATTTTGCGGCGCGTTGCGCATGAGGTCGACACCGTTGGGATTCGAGCGCGTCATGGCCCACATGCCACCGGGATTGACGATCGGCATGAAGACGAGCCGGATCCCGCGCAATTGTTCTTGCAGCAACGCGTCCCATTCGAGCCGGGCCACGAGCGAACGCATGTAGTCGAGCAGCAACTGCGTGCCGATGCGTTCGAGCCCGTGGATGCCCGCGAAAAAACCGATGGCCGGCACCTGAGGGTCGAGCGAGCCGAGCGTGGCGACGTAGATCGGAAATGCGTGACCGCCGGCGCTCACTTCGGACACGGCGCGCACGGCCATGCGTCGACTGCCCGCGTCCAGAATCGCCTTCAATTCCTCGTATTCGGCGAACGTGGTCTTGGGCAACGAGGGAAGGACGGCTGTCATTGCTTGCAACCCGAGCGTCGATCGAAGGGGGCGGCCGGCGCCGCGGAAGACTCACTCAATATAGGTCGTTTTCTACGATTTTTAGCGCCTCGCGCGCACGTTTTTCTCGATATCGCACCGAAGGCATCGAAGAGATCGACGCTCAATCCGGCTGCGCACAACCCAAGGCAGCAGACAAAGTGGTCCTCTCTTTTTCGCGGAAATGGCTCTAAATCTAAGAGCCAAAGCTGGCTATAGTCGCCGTACCGAGCCGGCCGGAGCACCCGCCGACCCAGCCACCATCGATCCGGCAAGACGAGGAGAACACCGTGAAGAATTCCGACCTGCAGGCTCGCAAGGATGCCGCCACGCCGCGCGGCGTCGGCGTGATGTGCGACTTCTACGCGGCACGCGCCGAAAACGCCGAGCTCTGGGATGTCGAGGGCCGCCGCTTCATCGACTTCGCCGCGGGCATCGCCGTATTGAACACGGGACACCGCCATCCTCGCATCGTCGCCGCCATTGAAGCGCAATTGGCGCGCTTCACGCACACGGCTTACCAGGTCGTGCCGTACGCATCCTACGTGGAGCTTGCGGAAAAGATCAACGCCCGCGCGCCCGGCACGTCTCCAAAGAAAACAGCATTCTTCACCACCGGCGCCGAAGCCGTCGAGAATGCCGTGAAGATCGCCCGCGCCGCGACGGGCCGCCCTGGCGTGATCGCGTTTGCCGGCGGGTTTCACGGGCGCACGCTGATGGGCATGGCGCTCACGGGGAAGGTCGCCCCGTACAAAGTCGGATTCGGCCCGTTCCCGTCCGACGTCTACCACGCGCCGTTTCCGAATCGCGTCCACGGCGTCACGACGGCCGATGCGCTGCATGCCGTCGAAACGCTGCTGAAAGCGGACATCGAGCCGATTCGCGTTGCGGCCATCGTCTTCGAGCCCGTGCAAGGCGAAGGCGGTTTCAACGTCGCGCCGCCCGAATTCGTGCGGGGCCTGCGCCGCCTCTGCGACGAGCACGGAATCGTCCTCATCGCCGACGAGGTGCAAACGGGTTTCGCCCGCACAGGCCAGCTTTTTGCGATGCAACACTACGACGTCGCCGCCGATCTGATCACGATGGCGAAAAGCTTGGCGGGCGGCATGCCGCTGTCGGGGGTCGTCGGCCGCGCCGATTTGATGGATGCCGCGGCGCCCGGCGGCCTTGGCGGCACCTACGCCGGCAATCCCCTTGCACTGGCCTCGGCGCATGCCGTGCTCGACATCATCGACGAAGAACGGCTCTGCGAACGTGCCACGCGGCTCGGCGACACACTCAAAGCGCGTCTTGAAGCGTTGCGCACCGACATTCCGCAGCTTGCGGATATCCGCGGCCCAGGCGCGATGGTCGCCGCCGAGTTTCTGCAACCCGGCACGCGCACGCCCGACGCCGCATTCGTCAAGCGCGTGCAGGCGCACGCGCTCGAGCGTGGCCTACTGCTGCTCGTCTGCGGCACTTACGGCAACGTCATCCGCTTCCTGTTTCCGCTCACCATCGAGACATCCGTGTTCGACGACGCACTCGGCCTGCTCGAGGAAGCCTTGAAGGAAAGCGTCGGTGCGATGGCGTAAGCTGTTTGCTTCCGCCCTGCCGATTCACCGTTGGAGTTGAACTGACATGCAGAACATCGAACCGATCGATCTGAAAGACCCTTCGTTGCTGAAAACGAAGGCATTCATCGCCGGAAGCTGGCAAGACGCCGACAGCGGCGCCACGTTCGAAGTGCGCAACCCGGCCACGGGCCGCGTGCTGGCGACGGTACCTGAAATGGGTGCGGCCGAAACGCGGCGTGCAATCGAAGCGGCAAACGCGGCTTGGGCCGCGTGGCGTGCGCAACCGGCCAAAGCGCGCGCGGCCGTGTTGCGCAAGTGGTATGAGCTCTTGCTCGCCAATGCCGACGACCTCGCCGCCATCATGACGGCCGAACAAGGCAAACCGCTTGCCGAAGCGAAGGGCGAGATCCAGTACGCCGCATCGTTTCTCGAATGGTTCGGCGAGGAAGCGAAGCGCGTCTACGGCGACACGATTCCGAGCCCGACGAACGACAAGCGCCTTGTCGTCGTGAAGGAGCCGATCGGTGTCTGCGCCGCCATCACGCCGTGGAACTTCCCGGCCGCGATGATCACCCGCAAGGTCGGCCCTGCGTTGGCGGCCGGATGCCCGTTCGTCGTCAAGCCGGCCGAGGCCACGCCGTTGTCGGCGCTGGCGCTCGCCGTGCTGGCCGAGCGCGCCGGCGTGCCGGCCGGCGTCCTGAGTGTCATAACGGGCGAACCGAAGGCGATCGGCGCCGAGATGACAAGCAACGCGCTCGTACGCAAACTCTCGTTTACGGGCTCGACGGCCGTCGGCCGGCTGTTGATGTCCCAATGCGCGCCGACGGTCAAGAAGGTCTCGCTCGAACTCGGCGGCAACGCGCCGTTCATCGTGTTCGACGACGCGGATCTCGATGCGGCCGTGGTCGGCGCCATCGCGTCGAAGTATCGCAACAGCGGGCAGACCTGCGTCTGTGCGAACCGCTTCTACGTGCACGAAAAGGTGTTCGACGCGTTCGCCGCCAAGCTGCGCGCGGCCGTCGAACAATTGAAGGTCGGCCGCGGCACCGAGCCCGGCGTGACCCAAGGCCCGCTCATCAACGAGGCGGCCTTGTTGAAAGTCGAGGCGCACATCGCCGATGCGCTGTCGAAGGGCGCAAAAGTCGTGACGGGCGGCAAGCGGCATGCGCTCGGCCACAACTTCTTCGAGCCGACCGTGCTGGCCGGCGCCACGTCGGCCATGAAACTCGCGAAGGAAGAAACGTTCGGCCCCGTGGCGCCGTTGTTCAAATTCTCGAGCGACGACGAAGTGGTGCGCTTCGCCAACGATACCGAGTTCGGCCTCGCCGCCTACTTCTACAGCCGTGACATAGGCCGGGTTTGGCGGGTGGCCGAAGCGCTCGAGTACGGCATGGTCGGCATCAACACAGGCATCGTCTCGAACGAGGTCGCGCCGTTCGGCGGCGTCAAGCAATCAGGCCTCGGACGCGAAGGATCGCATTACGGCATCGACGAATACGTCGTCGTCAAGTATTTGTGCATGGGGCTTTAAATCCAATCGCCCGCTTTTCGAGATGTTGCATTCGCTCGGCATCCGGTGGTTTACTAGCAGCGCCTTATTTTGGTGCGGTATGCTTTGCGCCGCGCTGCCGGAGCACGGCAGCATGGGACAACCATCGGCCGCCCTGCCATGCGGAACGGCGCCTCGATGCGACAGCCGCCGCATTGGGGTCGATCGAACTACTCGAGGAGTCAACGTGAAAAAATTGTTAGCCGCCGTGACCATCGCCACGCTCGCCGTCTCGGCCGGCGTGGCGCAAGCGAAAGACTGGAAGACCATCCGTTTCGGTGTCGACGCGAGCTACGCCCCCTTTGAATCGAAAGCGCCGAACGGCAAGGTCGTCGGCTTCGATATCGATCTCGGCAACGAGATCTGCCGCCGTCTGCATGCGAAATGCGTTTGGGTCGAGAACGACTTCGACGGCATGATCCCCGCGCTGAAGGCCAAGAAGTTCGACGGCGTGCTGTCGTCGATGACGATCACGCCGCAACGCGAAGAACAAATCGCTTTCTCGAAGCCGCTGTTCGATACGCCGACGGCGCTCGTCGCGAAAAAGGGCTCGGGCCTGCTGCCGACGGCCGATTCGCTCAAGGGCAAATCGGTTGGCGTCGAGCAGGGTACGATTCAGGAAACGTACGCCAAGCAGAACTGGGAACCGAAGGGCGTGAAGGTCGTTCCCTACCAGAACCAAGACCAGGTCTACCAAGATCTGCAATCGGGCCGCCTCGACGCCGCCTTGCAAGACCAAGTGCAAGCGGAGCTCGGCTTCTTGAAGACGCCGCGCGGCAAGGACTTCGCGCAGGCCGGCCAACCGATCCCCTCGGGCGCGGCCGCGATTGGCCTGCGTAAGGACGATACCGATCTGAAGGCCGACATCGACCAAGCCATCGACGGCATGATGCACGACGGCACCTACAAGAAGCTGGAAGCGAAGTATTTCGACTTCGACGTCGCTCCGAAGGGCTGATCGCCAACCGGGCGCGGCTGCGCCCGAGCACCGCCACACCAAAGGCTCCGCGTCAAACCGGAGCCTTTTTTATATTGCGTGTCGCTTCGCACTTAGAACACCGCCCCGCGCCGACGTACAATCGAACACCCATCCCTCGCGGCATGGCGTGCATGAACGGCGCCGAGAATCGTTATGCAAAAGAAGATCCATCCGTTGATTGCCCCCTCGCTCGGCACCGAGCGCACGTTGACGAGCTTTCATTACGGCCCTGAGGGCGGCCAAAAGGTCTACGTGCAATCGTCGCTGCATGCCGACGAGTTGCCGGGCATGCTCGTCGCCTGGGAGCTGCGGCGCAAGCTGGCCGCCTTGGAAGCCGCGGGCAAGCTGCGCGCCGAGATCGTCGTCGTGCCGGTGCCGAATCCGATCGGGCTCAATCAACACGTGCTCGGACAAATGATCGGCCGCTTCGAAACGAACACGGCGACGAATTTCAACCGCAACTTCTACGATCTCGCCGCGCTCGTGATCCCCCGCATCGAAGGCCGCTTGACCGGCGATGCCGCCGCCAATCTTCAGGCGGTACGCACGACGATGCGCGAAGCGCTCGCGGCGCAAACGCCACGCACCGAACTCGAATCGCAACGGCTTGCGCTGCAATGCCTGTCGCACGATGCCGACATCGTGCTCGATCTGCATTGCGACTTCGAAGGTGCGATGCATCTCTACACGAACCCCGATCTGTGGTCCGACGTCGAACCGCTCTCGCGCTACCTCGATGCGAAGGCGTCGTTGCTCGCGCTCAATTCGGTCGGCAATCCGTTCGACGAAATCCACAGCTTCTGCTGGTCGGAGTTGCGCGCACGCTTCGGCAACCGCTTCCCGATTCCCAACGGCTCGATTTCGGTCACCGTCGAGCTGCGCGGCCAAGCCGACGTTTCCTACGCGCACGCCGAGCACGACTCGCAAGCGATCGTCGAGTATCTGACGCATCGCGCGCTCATCGAGGGCACGCCGGCGCACCTGCCGCCGCTCGCCTTCCCCGCTACGCCGCTCGCGGGCACCGAGCCGCTGATCTCGCCGATCTCCGGCGTACTCGTATTCCGCGTACCGGCCGGCATCCGGATCGAAAAAGGCCAAGACGTCGCCGACATCGTCGATCCGCTGACCGATCGTGTCGAAACGGTCAGGGCCGGCACGTCAGGCGTCCTTTATGCTCGACATCGAACCCGCTTTGCCACTGCCGGCATGGAAGTCGCCCGGATCGCGGGTACGACACCCTTGCGCAGCGGCAGTTTGCTGTCGGCCTGAGCCCAACGTACCTCTTTCGCAGCGTCAGTACGCCTACTAAGCGCACTGCCTTCACGACCATTTATCGAGCCAGTCGAGCACCGCTTCGACGCGCCTGTGCTCGTCCGTCGATGCGGCCAACGCTCGAATGTCGATCGCGATCTTGGGTCTATCCCCGTCCAGGTCGGCCAGCGAGAAGAGCCATACATAGGTACGCAACGCACGTTCTCTGAAATTGAACACACTGTCACCGACGGTCACGCGTGCGTCCTGACCCACGCATGCATATCGGATATCTCGGGTCGCGTCGGCGCCGTATTTCCTGATCATGATTTCCAACATCTTTTTCAAAGGCGCCGTGATCATGTAGCGCTTCTCGACACCCCGATGACAGTCCTGCAAGCAGCGTTTGGCCGCGAAAGCGTGCAACTGGCCCGAAAGATTGCTCGTGGATCGCAAAAAGGACAGGTCACGCAGCAACAGGGCAACGATCTCGTTGACGCGAAACATGTTCTGACGCTGCAGCGGCTCGAGGGACGCTATCGTCAAGTGCCGGAGCGGCGATCGGAAGATGCCCATGTGCGTTGTGAACGGAACGTCCCGATGGGTTGTCACCGTCATGCACATCTCGATGTTCACGGCCGACCGGGCAAAAGTATGCTGTGCGATCGGGCCGTAGGTTGCAGCGGCAACCCAGACTTGGCTTTCGGGCGTCCTATCGAAAGCGGTGAGCGCATCTAAAAACCCTTTCACGGCCTGGACCCAACCGTCCTTCATCTCTCGACTGAAATTCACGTTCAGCACGATCATTCGCATCGCGCAGACGTAGGTTTTCCAGAACACAACGTTATCGGCGGTGAGCGGGATCAAATGGAACGAAAGCCGTTCTGTCAACGGCACAGGCAGGGAAGGCGAACGCGTTGCCAACAATGCGGTTCTGCAAAGATTGAGCGGCGCTGGGCCGCGATGCGGCAACACGCGGCAATGGCAAAACGGACAGAGGAGTGTCATATCCCTGTTGTCGGCAAATTTCTTCATGCACCGCGGGCACTGATAGAACGCCATGGGAACACCTCTCGATCAAAGGTTACGGAGCGTATGGGTGAATAGGTGTAACGCCGTGATACACGAGCGCATGCCACGGCGCATACAAATCCTTTTATTTCATGCGGTTATCGCTCTTTGTGGCACACGGCTCGATGCGCCGAGCCCCGCGCCTTAAGTTTGGCTTAATTCTGCACTGCGACTATGCGCCCATACCACCCCTGTTGAGCCGCCGGAGCATCGGCGGCGTTTTTTTGTTCCCCTACGCGTGGCGGCCGCACGGCCCGTGCGGTGCCGTAACTGGAAACGGCCATGATCGAAGATACGGTGTTCAAGCATATGCGCACGATGCTCAAGCGCGAGCATGCCTTACCGGTCCAAAGCTGCCGCGTATCGACGCCCGTGCAGCGTCCCTGGGGGCGCACCTACCGGCTAGTCGAATGGACGATGCACAAGGATGCGCCTTCGCATCGCTGCGTCGTACCCGCGGAATATACCGATACGGATATTGCGCGGCTCGTCGCGTCGCATATTCCCGGGCGCGTCTATGTCGACGAGGTCGGCTGAACTGCAAAAATCAAGCCGCGACGTCATTGTCCAATGACGCGTTGTCGCGTTCTCTGCTAGGCTGGCAGGCCAATCACCTCCATTCCCCTGTCTCTCGATGGATAACACTTTCAACGAGCGTGGCGTCATGATCACGCGCAACGGGCTTAGCGCGGGCGGCCAGATTTTTTCGTTGCGCGAGATTCAAGGCGCCCGCATCGAGACGATTCAAAAAAACAAAATCCTCCCGCTGTCGCTTTCGCTGGCCGGCCTAGCCGTCGCGATCGCAGGTGGCGTGTCGAGATCCGGCGCGGCGCTCACGCTCGGTGCGATGCTGATCGTCGTCGGCATACTCGCGTGGTACACGCAGGACATCAAGCACCGGCTCGTGGTCTCGACGCAAGGCGGGGATCGGGAAGCATTGTCGAGCCCCGATTCGGATTTCGTGAAACGCGTCGAGCAAGCGCTGCAAAGCGCGCTTGCATCGATCCGAAATACGATTGTCCAGTAGTCGTAGTCGTAGTCGTAGTCGCAGCAGCAGGGGCGCGGGCCCTCGCCCCTGCTACTCCAGCATCAGCGGCTTGACGCGCCAAATGTCGCGTGCGTACTCGCCAATCGTACGGTCGGACGAAAATCGCCCCATGCCGGCCACATTCTCGATCGCACTGGCCGTCCATGCGCGCGGATCGCGAAAGCGCGCATCCACGGCATCTTGGGCAGTGGCGAACGCGGCAAAATCGGCCAGCACCATGTAGTGGTCGCCCCAATCCACGAGCGTGTGGAAGATGTCGGAAAAGCGATGCGGGTCGCCATCGGCGAAATAGCCGGAGCGGATCTGATCGAGCGCGAGCCGCAAGTGCGGGTCGTGCTCGTAGATTTCGCGCGGCCGATAGCCGGAGGCGCGCAATTGCCCGACGCCATCCGCCGTGTGTCCGAAGATGAACATATTCTCTCGCCCCACCGCCTCGCAGATTTCGATGTTGGCACCGTCCATCGTGCCGATCGTCAAGGCACCATTCAACGCGAGCTTCATGTTGCCGGTACCCGACGCCTCGGTGCCGGCCATCGAGATTTGCTCCGACAAATCGGCAGCGGGAATCATGAGTTCCGCCACGCTGACGCCATAATTCGGCACGAACACGACCTTCAATCGATCGCCTACGAGCGGATCGTGATTGATCTTCTCGCTGACGTCGCCAATCAGCTTGATGATGGTCTTCGCCATTTTGTACGCCGATGCCGCCTTACCGGCGAAGATGACCACGCGCGGCACCCAATCGTCGTTCGGACGCGCGCGAATGCGGTTATAGCGAGCGATGACGTGCAGCACGTTGAGCAGTTGCCGCTTGTACTCGTGAATCCGTTTGACTTGCAAATCGAACAGCGCGTCGGGGTGAATCGTGCAGCCCGTCTCATGAAGCAGCCGCTGCGCGAGACGTATCTTGTTGCGCCGCTTCGCCGCGCGAAACTCCGAGGTAAACGCGTTGTCGTCCTTGAGCGCGCGCAGCTTGCCGAGCTCGAACAAATCGGTGCGCCAGCGCTTGCCGATATGCGCGTCGATCAATTGCGACAGCGGGCGGTTCGCTTGCGAAAGCCAGCGCCTCGGCGTAATGCCGTTCGTCACGTTCGTGAATCGCTCGGGGAAAACGCGCGCGAATTCGCTGAAGAACTCGCGCTCCATTAATTGCGAATGGAGCTGCGACACGCCGTTGACCTTCTGGCTGGCGACGATCGCCAGATGCGCCATGCGCACGCGGCGTTGCCCATATTCGTCGACGAGCGAAACACGGCGAATCACCTCGAGGTCGTGCCCGAAATGCTCGCTCGCTTCCTTCAGGAAATCGGCATTGATCTCGAAGATGATTTCGAGGTGCCGCGGCAACAACCGTGCAAGCAGGTCGACATCCCATGTTTCGAGCGCTTCGGGCATCAACGTGTGATTGGTATACGAAAACACTTGATGGACTATTTTCCACGCGCGATCCCATGGCACGTGATGAATGTCGACGAGCAACCGCATCAACTCGGGAATCGCCAGCACCGGGTGCGTATCGTTGAGGTGAATCGCGACTTTCTCCGCGAAACGGCCGAACGTGCTGTGCGTGCGCTGATAGCGGCGAATCAGGTCCTGCATCGTCGCGGATACGAAGAAGTACTCTTGGCGTAGCCGCAACTCGCGGCCGGCAGGCGTGGAATCGTCCGGGTACAGCAATCGCGACACGTTCTCGGAATGCTCCTTCGTTTCGACGGCACGGCGATAATCGCCCTGATTGAACGCGGACAGATCGAGTTCCTCGGTCGCACGGCCGGACCAAAGCCGCAGCGTATTCGTCGCGCTCGTGCCAAAGCCTGGGATCACGGTGTCGTACGCCATCGCACTGACGTGATCGGTATCGACCCATTCGACGCGCCCGTCGTGCACGATCGTGCGCCCGCCGAAGTGAACGATGTATTGCACTTCGGGCCGCGGAAACTCCCAAGGATTGCCCGCGCGCAGCCAATAGTCGGGCGTCTCGACTTGTTCGCCGCGGACGATCTGCTGCCGGAACATGCCGTACTCGTATCGAATCCCGTAGCCGAACCCCGGAATGGCAAGCGTTGCCATCGAATCGAGAAAACAAGCAGCCAGGCGGCCGAGGCCGCCGTTGCCGAGCGCGGCATCGGGCTCGAGATCGGTCATGGCCTCCATATCGACACCTAGGCTCGCCAAGGCCTCCTTCATCGAATCGTAGATTCCGAGAGCGAGCAACGCGTTCGTGAACGTGCGGCCGATGAGAAACTCCATCGACAGGTAATAGACACGCTTGACGTCTTGCTCGTATTGCTGCCGCGTGGTTTTCATCCAGCGCGCGACGAGCCGGTCGCGCACGGCGAGCGCCGCGGCGTTGAGCCAATCCTGCGGCCGAGCCGCAACGGCGTCTTTGCCGACGCCGTACATCAAACGATTAGAGATGGAGCGCCGCAGCGCATCGACGGTACTGTTGAGCTGGTCGAATTCCAGATCGACGGCTGTCATCGAAAACCTCCTCGGGCAAACAGCGGCATGCGCCTTGCTGACACGCGGCCCCGAACGCTCACCGCTGAAATATTCAGGTTACGTCATTTTGCGCAGACGTGAAGGCAACGCTTCGCGACCTCGCGCTCGAGCGCAACGTTGGCCTCCCGGCGCGCACCGGCCTAGTATGAAAGGACCGTCGGCGCTCAACGGAGATCGGTATGACAACGCAAACGAATATCCATTCGGTCATCGGCATGCTTCACGCGCAAGAACTGCTGACGCTATCGGTCATCCGCGCGCTGCCGCCCGACGTGCGATGCAGAATCGCCGACGAATTGAAAGCGCACGCGGAACTGTCGACGCAGCCGCAACCGAGTGCATCCGGCGAGCGCGACTCGCTAGAGGCGTTCCGCACGCACGTGAAACGGCTTGCGATCTTGCTGGCGTCGATGTCGTAGGCACCCAGCACGGCCAGTGCCCGCCAGGTGAGCGGATCAGCGAGGCAGATAGGCGAGCGGATCGATAGGCTTGCCGGCCTTGCGGATTTCGAATTCGAGGGTGCCGCGTCCCGACGCGTCGGCGCCCATTTGTGCAATGGGCTGCCCCTTTATGACAGGGTCGCCTTCCTTCACCATGACGTCGCCGTTCACCGCATAGCCTGAAACGACATCGCCACCATGCTTGACGACGATGAGCGACTTGTATTGATCGACCCCCGTGCCCACGTAAATCACGGTCCCGTCGGCCGATGCCTTCACGACCTCGCCGGGCTGCCCCGTGATGACGATGCCCTTGACGTTGCCCGCATCGGTCAGCCGCACGACTTTCCCATAGGCCGGCCACGCGGGGCGCACGACGAGGCCCTCGCCGGAAGATGCGCCGGCACCCGGCGGTGGCGCAACGCGCAGCACCTGCCCAGGCGTCAGCATAGCTGTGCGCGGCAGATTGTTCCATGCCGCCAGGTCGTCCGCACGCTGACCAAATGCAGCCGCGATACCGGGAAGCGTGTCGCCGGGATTGACGCGATAGTAGCCGGCCGCTACGCCGGGCCGCTGCTGCGCAGGCGGCTGCGAAGCGAACGGCGATCCGCCGAACCACTCATCGCCCGTTGCACAGCCTCCGAGAAACGTTACGCCGGCCAACGCCAGCGCAACCGGCGCCCACGCAAGGCGCTGTCGTGCACGAATGCTCACCGTCTTCACTCTCGGCCCTCGATCGATGCATTTGTCTTGGGAACCCGATCCGCCGGCAGCCTGACAAACCGCTTGCGCCGACGACTCGGACATTTGTCGTCCTTCACGATCGTACCCGCCGAGCATCGCACATCCCGGCGCGTAAAAGCAAAACCAAAGGCGAGCAAAACCAAAAACGCAAAACAAAACTGGCTCGGGCCCCCTTGCGGGAGCCGCGAGCCAGCCGGTCCTACTCAACCGATCGCTACGCTCAGACCAATGGGGCGCGATCGCGTTCCGTCAATGCGGTTTAACGGCCGTAATACAGCGAGTGCACGCCGTCGACGTTCGTCGGATGCAACTGCACAGGTGCGCCGGACTGCGACGAACCCGCCGCCACACCGCCGTAGCCGGTCGCGCCTTGGCCTTCGTTCACGCGCTGCTCGGCCGCTTGAATGTCGTTGGGGTAGTTCGGGCTCCTAGCGCTCGGGTTGTAGCCGGCCTGTTCCACGTTGATCAAGTCCTGACGCACTTGCGCGCGAGTCACCGGACCGTTGTCAGACGATTGAGCGAACGAAACGAGCGGAATCGACAGAGCAGAAGCTGCCACCATTGCATACACGAGTGATTTCATGATCAACCTCCGAAACTGTGGTTCGCCACATGCGATGTGCCGCAGCGATTGACCACAGTCTAGTCAGCCGAACACCTAGGGAAAACCACTAATTCGACGAAATAGAATTTCTTAAGAAGCAACAATCCACGCATCGCCCGGAAGCTTCTCGATAAAACACCACCTCAATTGCTCATTTTTTGCACACTCTGCGGCACAG
Organism: Trinickia acidisoli; assembly: GCF_017315725.1. NCBI lineage: Bacteria > Pseudomonadati > Pseudomonadota > Betaproteobacteria > Burkholderiales > Burkholderiaceae > Trinickia > Trinickia acidisoli. Next base: position 677,555 of record NZ_JAFLRG010000002.1, on the reverse strand, counting down.
CACTCATCGCCTAAGCCCATGTCGCATGAAAGCTGCCTTCGCGATCGATACGCTCGAACGTATGGGCGCCGAAGAAATCGCGCTGCGCCTGCACGAGGTTCGCGGGCAGCCGCTCTGACCGATACGCGTCGAAGTAGGCGATCGCCGAAGCAAATGCCGGTACCGCAACCCCGGCTGTGACGGCCGCCACGACGATCTCGCGCAGCGCGGCCTGATAGTGTTCCGAAATCTCCCGGAAATAAGGGTCGAGCAGCAGATTCGCGAGCGCCGGATCATGCGTATAAGCATCGGTGATCTTCTGCAGGAATCGCGCCCGGATGATGCAACCTGCTCGGAATATCTTGGCGATGCCGCCGAAATCGAGGCTCCATCGATACTCTTCCGAGGCCGCGCGCAACTGCGCAAAGCCCTGTGCATAGGAGATCACTTTGCTCAGATAAAGCGCGCGGCGCACGGCTTCGATGAAGGCGGTGCGATCGCCGGCGAACGGCTTCGTCTGTGGCCCCGACAACACCTTGCTCGCGGCGACGCGCTGCGTTTTCAGCGACGACAGCACACGCGCGAAGACCGACTCGGTGATCAGCGGCAGCGGCACGCCGAGATCGAGCGCATTCTGGCTCGTCCACTTGCCCGTGCCCTTTTGCGCTGCGCGATCGAGGATCACGTCGACAAGATCGCGGCCCGTTTCCTCATCCCGCTTGCCGAAAATCTTGGCCGTGATGTCGATGAGATAGCTGTCGAGTTCACCCTCGTTCCATTGCGCATAGACTTTTCCCAGCTCGGCGTTCGAGAGCCCCGCCACCTGCTTGAGCACGGCATAGCTTTCGGCGATCAATTGCATATCGCCGTACTCGATACCGTTGTGCACCATCTTCACGAAGTGGCCTGCGCCGTCGGGGCCGATATAGGCCACGCAAGGCTCGCCGTCGGGCGCTTTCGCTGCAATCTGCGTCAAGATCGGCGCGACGAGATCGTAGGCATCGCGCGGTCCGCCCGGCATGATCGCGGGCCCCTTGAGCGCGCCTTCCTCGCCGCCCGACACGCCCGTGCCGATGAAATGCAGCCCCGCCTGCGCAAGCTCCTGATTACGGCGAATCGTATCGGTGAAGTGGGTATTGCCACCGTCGATCAGCACGTCGCCTTTGTCGAGCAACGGCTTGAGGGCAGCGATCGTCGCATCGGTGGGTTCGCCGGCTTTGACCATCAGTAGAATACGTCGCGGTTTTTCGAGCGAGCCGACGAACTGTTCGAGCGATTGCGCCGGCACGAGCTTGCGATCGGGAAATTGCGCGACGAGCTCGTCCGTCTTCGCGCTACTGCGGTTGTAGACCGCGACGGTATAGCCGCGGCTTTCGATGTTCAGCGCTAGATTGCGGCCCATCACCGCGAGGCCGACGACGCCAATGGCTGGTTTGCTCATGTGTCGAATTCTCCAAGATACCGACGTGCCGGCATCGTTCGCCGCACGTCATGACGAAATGACCTTCAACGATTCGAGACCGAGGGGGCAATGCACGCAGCCAACGCGGACAGCGCCTCGTCGCACGGCACCTCCACCTTCAACGAAAAAAGTGCATCGGCACGCGTGAGTCCAATATTGACTGCGGCAATCGGCGTGCCCGCGCGTGCCGCCCACGTGCAAAAACGATAGCCGGAAAACACCATCAGCGACGAGCCGACGACGAGCATTGCATCAGCGGCCTGAAGCGCTTGCATGGCCGCGGCGACGCGTTCGTGCGGCACGTTCTCGCCGAAGAAGACCACGTCGGGCTTGAGCATGCCGTTGCAGTGCGGGCACGTCGGCACACGAAACACGTCGAGCGCCGCCCACTCCAAATGGGCATCGCCATCGGCGCTTGCCACCGCGCTTGCGTCGGCAAGCGCCGGATTGTCACGCAACAGCAGCATTTGGATCGCGGCGCGCGGATGGCGAATGCCGCAGGCGAGGCACAGCACTTCATCGATACTGCCGTGCAGTTCGACGACATCGGCGCTCCCCGCTCGTTGATGAAGGCCATCGACGTTCTGCGTCACGAGACGTCCAATGCGGCCCGCGGCGCCGAGCTGCGCCAGCGCGCGATGAGCCGCATTCGGTTGCGCCTGAGCGAGCATCGGCCAGCCGACCATGCTGCGCGCCCAATATCGGCGCCGCGCGTGCTCGGAATCGCGAAACGCCTGCCATTGAATCGGTTGCGCGCGCATCCAATCGCCCTTCAGATCGCGATAGCCGGGAATGCCGGACGCCACGCTCACGCCCGCACCCGTCAAGACGAACAGCCGCGCGTGCGTCGCAACGAACTCGCAGAGGGCATCGAGCGCCGCGGCGCCGCCCGCCTGCGCATGAGACGAAAGCTCGGGCAGTCGAATCGAAGCGGGCGATTCCGATTCGGTCATGATGGGCGGCCACTCCTCTAACAACGCGCGAACGGCGACGACGCGCATTCTACGCCGTTCGAGGTCGGCGCGTCGGCGGCTTGCTCGTGGACGAGCGATGCTTGGCTCGTCCTTCAGAACGCGCGAAGACGTCTCATAGTTTCTCGCCGGCAAGCCGAGCCGCGAGGAAATCGATCAGCAAGCGCGTACGCGCCGGCATCTTGTGCGTGCGCAGCCATAGCGCAAACAACGGCAGCGGAGCCGGTTCGTACTCGGGCAGCACAATCCGCACGCGATCGGCTTCGAGCGCGTCGCGGATTTGCCAGAACGCGGCGAGCCCGACCCCGAGGCCGCCGATGACGGCCGCGTTGACCGCCGCGACCTGATCGCTTTCGAAGCGCCCGGCCACCGTGACCGAGGCGGGCGTGCCGGCACGCGCCGTGAAGTTCCAGCGATAAGGGTTTGCCACGCCGGTTCGTACGACGCATGCATGCGATGCGAGATCCTCTGGCGTGCGCGGCTGCCCGTGCGCCGCGAGGTAGGAGACGGACGCGAATGTCACCCGGCGGACGTCGGCCAGCTTGCGCGCCACCAAACGCGAATCGGGCGTCTCGCCGATGCGCACGGTCACGTCGGCACCGCTCGTCGCCGGGTCGTTGAACTCGTCTGCGAGCGCAACGGCGACAGTGAGCTCCGGGTGACGCTGCAAGAATTCGGCGATGAGCGGCACGACGTAGCGCGGCCCGAACAACGTCGGCGCGTTCACGCGCAACCGTCCCGTCAATCGCTGTGCATCTTCGGCCAATTCCGTTTGCGCGATCTCGAGATCGGCAAGGATCGCCTTTACGCGGCTATAGAACCGCTCCCCGGCGGCGCTCAATTGCGAGGTGCGCGTCGTGCGCAAGACGAGCGTCGCCCCCATCGCGCCTTCGAGCGTCTGCAAGCCGCGGCTCACCGCTTGCAGCGATCTGCCGAGCCGCCGCGCCGCGCCCGTCAGGCTCCCCTCCTCGGCGATGGCCACGAAGGTTTCGAGCTCGCGCAACGATTGCATCTTTATTCTCCCGATTTTACGGATTATGTATCCATCAGACCGCCAATTACTTACTTCATACGGGAGAGTAGCATCGAGCCGTTCTTATTTCCAAATTCATCGAAAAGAGGTGCTTGCATGAATGCCTGCCCGCAACGCACGTTACTCGCCTCGCGGCCGACCGCGAACCGCGACGGCGTTCCCACGCTGCTGTTCGCCACGCTCGTCGGCGTGGCCGTGCTGCCGCTCTACGCCTCGCAAGTCATGCTCGGCGCGCTCGATGCGTCGCTGCATCTGCGCGCGTGGACCACGCTTATCACCGCGCTCACGATGCTCGGTTATGCGGTCGGCCTCGTCGCGCTCGTTCCGCTCGTCGATCGATTGCCGAATCGTCCGCTGATCGGCATCACGCTCGCCGCGGAAGCCGTTTTCTTGATCGTTGCGGCCGGCTCACCAACGCCGAGTGCCTTCCTCGCGGCGTCATTCTCGATCGGCGTCACGGCCAGCGCGATCCAAATGCTCGTCCCCGCTGCCGCCGCGCTGGCGCCGCCGCAGGCGCGCGGCGCCGTCGTCGGCAACGTCATGAGCGGGCTCATGCTGGGCATCCTGCTCTCGCGCCCGCTCGCGAGCATTGCAACACATGCATTCGGATGGCGCGGCTTCTTCATCGCGGACGCTGCGCTGCTGGCGATCGTCGCCGCGTTCGCCGTGCCGCGGCTGCCCGCGCTCGTGCCTGATGCCAAGCCCTCCTATCGCTCGTTGATCGCCTCGCTCGCGCGCCTCGTCGCCTCGATCGACGTGTTGCGTCGACATGCGCTTTATCAAGGACTCCTAATGATCGGCTTCAACACGTTCTGGACGAGCGTTGCGGTCGTGTTGTCGCGTGCACCGTTTCATTGCAGCGCGGCGCAAATCGCGACGTTTGCGCTCGCCGGCGCCGGCGGCGCCGTAGCCGCACCGATCGCCGGACGCGCAGCCGATCGCGGCTATGCACGGCAAGCGAAGCAAACGGCACACGTCGTGGCGATCGTCGCCGTGATCGCGGCCGCATGGGCATTGACGGCGCCGCTGCCGCACACGCTCGCGCTTGCGCTCGCCGCGGCATCGGCCTTCCTGCTCGATGCCGGCGTCATCGCCGATCAAGCGTTGGGCCGTCGCGCGATCAATCTGCTTGCGCCCGAAACGCGCGGTCGAGTGAACGGCTTGTTTACTGGCCTATTCTTTGTCGGTAGTGCGGTCGGTGCCGCGCTGGCCGGTCCGGTGCTTGCTTCGATCGGATGGCTAGGCGTAACTACCGTCACGCTGATCGCGTTCGTTGCCGCCGCGGTGATTCATCAGATGCATCGCGATCGAGCGCCGTCCTGATCCATACCTACACACTTAGGAGAACGAAATGAATACCTCGAATTGGACTCGCTCGAACATCCGATATCAAACTGTCAACGTCGACGGACTGAACATCTTCTACCGGGAAGCCGGCCCGCAAGACGCCCCCGTTCTGCTGCTCCTGCACGGTTTTCCTTCGTCGTCCCGGATGTATGAAACGCTGCTGCCGCCGCTTGCCGATCGCTTCCGCCTCATCGCGCCCGATTACCCGGGCTTCGGTCACAGCTCGGCGTTGCCGCCCAGCGAATTCGTCTACACATTCGATCATCTCGCGCAAATCATGACGCGCTTCGTCGATACGCTGAAGATCAATCGCTTCGCGCTGTTCGTGCAGGATTACGGCGGCCCCGTCGGCTTTCGCATGGCGCAAAGCCAACCGGAGCGCATTCGCGGGATCGTCGTGCAAAACGCAGTGGCGCATGACGCGGGGCTCGGGCCGCTGTGGGAAACGCGCAAGGCATTTTGGGCAGATCGATCGCGGCACGAAGCCGCATTGCGCGCGAACCTGCTCTCGTTCGATGCGACTCGACTGCGGCATATCGGCCATACGCCGAATCCCGAGCGATACGATCCGGACGCGTGGCACGATGAGTTCGCGTTCCTCTCGAGCCCCGGGCAGATCGACATTCAAACGGAGCTCTTTTACGACTATCGAACGAACGTCGAACGCTATCCGCAATGGCAGCAATACATGCGCGACTATCAGCCGCCGATGCTCGTGGTATGGGGAAAGCACGACCCGTCGTTCATGGTCGAGGGCGCGCATGCGTATCGGCGCGACGTACGCGATGCACAGGTGCATTTACTCGAGGCGGGCCACTTCGCACTCGACGAGGCCTGCGATGAAATTGCGATGCACACGCGCCGCTTCTTGTCGTCGCTCGACGACGCCGCATAATCACGGCCGGTAGCGCCGCTACCGCGACAGCTCACGTCGCCCTAGCGGCCATCGCAAACACTACAGAAGCGGGCAGGCGGTCACGCTGTTGCCGAGTTCGGCGCAAAGCCGCTCGTAATCGCGCAAGTAGGACCGCTCTGCTTCATCGAGCATCTCGAGGTCGATCAAATCCCAGTCGTATCCGACCGTCACGAGATTCTCGAATTCAACCGTTCCGCGCTCGTTCTCGTCCGGATGGATCACGACGATGTTCTCGATCCGCACGCCGCCCTTGTCGGCCACGTAGATGCCCGGTTCGACCGAGATCACGGCATTGGGCACGAGCGCGTAGTGCGAGCCCGGCGCGAACCGCACGCCGCCTTCATGCACGTGGATGCCGACGCCGTGCCCGGTGCCGTGATTGAAGTCGTAGCCGCGCGCGCGGCAGACCTCGCGCACCACCTCGTCGACTTCTTGCCCCGTGAAATCCGCCGGAAAACGCGTAACGAGCCCCTTGATGCATGCCTTGAGCGCGGTCGTATAGATCTCGCGCTGCCACGATTGCGCGTGCGTCGCGGCGTCGGTCTTGCGCAATACGACGCGCGTGCAGTCGGTCGCGAAGCCGCCCTCGTAATAGGCGCCGCTGTCGAGCAGCACGAGTTCGCCGTCCTCCAACGCGATGTCGCGGCTCGCCGCCGCGTAGTGCGCCAACGCGCTGTTGGCGCCATGCGCGGCGATCGTCGTGAACGAGAGCCCCACCGCACCGCGCGCGGCATAAGCATCGTTGATCTTGCGCGCGAGATCGTACTCGGAATGTCGCTGCCCCGGCTCGCCATACTTCGCCCAGCGCATCGTCTGCGCGATCGCGGCACTGCTGCGCGCGAACGCATCGCGGAACTGGCCGAGCACCTGCGGTGTCTTCGACGCCCGCATCGATTCGACCGGGCTGAAGTTCACGTGATGCGCATTCGCCCATACGCGCCGTAAGGCGTCGGGCATCGCGCAATTGATGAAATCGGCGCCGTAGCAGATGTAATCGACATCGAACAGCGCGAGAAAGCGGCCGAGCGCGCCGAGATCGTTTCGAAAAACCTGCAATTTCGGATAAGCATCGAGCTCGACCGGGCAGCCCTCGCAGCCCTCGGGCAAATACAGCGCGGCTTGATCGCCGACCACGAACAAGTAGCCGAGATGCGACGACGCGTTCGGCATGTGATAGCCACGACTGTTCAGCAAGTAGCCGATGTCGTCGGCCGCGCACGTGAGCCAGCACATGCATGCATCGGCCTCGCCCAGATGCCGACGCAAACGATCGTTGAGCTCGGCGATGTTGCTCGCCACAGCGAGACCCGTCGTCGATTCGGGCAATTCGAAGATCGGCCGCTTCACTTGCCAGCCCGGCAGCGCGATCGCACGATCGACTTCACGCGCGGCAAACCCGGTCCAACGCAGCGCGTTATGTTGCGTATCCTCGAACAGACGATCGCGCTGCGCAACGCTCATACGAAGCGCGTCGTAGCCGACCGAGCGCAGCGCGCTCGCATGCGTCGACAACCATGCCACGAGCGCCGACCAAATCGGCACGCCGAGTTCGAGCTTTTCGAGTTGCACGTGCGCCGTGTCGCACTGCGCCTCGGCTTGCAGGTGATAACGGCCGTCCACGAACAGCACGAAACACGGCACACCGATGCGCGCCGCCGCAGCTTTGCCCAGAAAGATCCCCGATCCCGCTGAGCCGTCGAAGCCCGACAAGGCGAAACGCTGGCTATTTCGGCGCGGCACGTATTCGCTAATGAATTCGTCTTGCGACGTCACGATGAGCGCGTCGATCTCGATGCGCTCGAGAAACGCGTCGAGACGCGCGTGCGTAGCGGCTACCGAAGGTTCGTAGGACGGAAGATCGGAAAAGTTGTATTGAAGTCGATCGATCATCGGATCTGCTCGTTCGGTCAATGCCTGCAGCGTTCGTGCCTGCCCCCTAGCGAAAGCTACCGTCGAGGTCAATTTACGTCAAGCTAAAATTTTGATGGGACTAAAAAAACGCGCGGCGGCAACAGCGGCGTTCGCGCCGGCATGGCGCGGTACAATGCGCGCTTTCGGTTGCCGGACAACCTGTATGGACGCGGATGTAACCGGCAAGCGGTGTGCCGGCCGCAGCATGTCCAAGCACGCCGAACCGCCGGCGTTTTCGGCACGCTCCGTCTAGAGGATTCATGGATTCGGATATCACCCACATCGGCCAACGCATAAGAGGGCTGCGCCGGGAATCGAAGATGACGCTGCTCGAAGTGGCAACGGCATCGAGCTTGTCGGTGGGATTCTTATCGCAGGTCGAGCGCAACCTGACCGGCATTTCCATCTCGTCGCTCGTCAACGTCGCGAAAGCGCTGAACGTGCCGCTCGGCACGCTGCTCGAACATCCTCGTCAAGCACAGCCCGATTCGCGCGAAGGGCGACGCGAATCGTACCGGGTCGGCCCGATGCGGCAGCGCTACGAGCGGCTTTCGACGACGTTCGACGGCAGTCTGCTCAACGCCGTCAAAGTGCAAATGCTGGAAGGCTACAGCTCCGAATGGGTCGCGCATGGAGGCGACGAATTCGTCTATGTGCTGTCCGGCAAGGTGCGCTATACGCTGCGCAAAAAAGACTACGAACTGACGGCGGGCGATTCGCTGCATTTCAATGCAGAGCATCGGCACCGCGTCGTCAATCTCGGACCGGGGCCGGCCGAGCTCATCGTCGTCGGCACGTTGCAACTGTTCGACGACGACCACGCGCAATTCGTGCCCCTCGCGCGCGCACCGAAGGCCCGTAGTACGGCGGCAGCGGCCAAGAAGACGAAAGCGGCCGCGCCGTCGCCGGCGAAACCGCGCGCGACACGCAAGCAAGCACCGGCAAAAGCGAAAACGACAACAAAGCCGAACGTGGCGGTGTCTACGAAAACCGCTCGCCCGAAGAGCGGCAAGCGGTAATGCCGGCAGGCACGCCGCTTGATCGCCGCGCCAGAATCACTCGGGCGCCGACACCGCCGCGCGCCGCACGTCGTCGCGCCGAACATGCTGAAGCACGATCACCGCAGCCATGACGGCGAGGATCGCGAGCGAGGCGGCGATGCGGTTCAAATTCAGCCCGCCTTGCGCGATCGGCTTGGTCAGCGTATCGCCGAGCGTCGCGCCGAGCGGACGCGTCAGTACATACGCTGCCCAAAACAGCACACCCACCGGAACGCGGCGCGAGAGACGCCACACGAGCGCAACGATGAGGAGCAGGCCCGCAAACACGAGCGCGCCGCGCTCGAAGCCGAGCCCCGCGCTATCGGCCGCGAAATCGCCGAGCGCGGTGCCGAGCGTGTTCGACACGAGGATCGTGACCCAATAGAACACCTCGTCGCGCGGCTTGACGATGCGGTCGTATTCGATACGGCCCGCAACGGCACGCCACAGCGCGAGCACGATCAACACGGCAAGCAACAGCAGTGCCGACGATAGGACGTAACCGAGGCCGACCGTGCGGTCGAGAAAGTCCGACGTCGTCGTGCCGACGGTCGTCGTTGCAACGACGACAGCCCAATAGGCCGCCGGATGATAGCTGCGCGAGCGAACTTGAATCGCGAGCGTCACGATGAAGAAGGCTAAAAAGATCAGCGTCGCGACGGCATAGCCGAGCTGCAAGGTCATTGAAAGCGCATCGCCGCCTGTTTCGCCGACGGTCGTCGCCAAAATCTTGATGAGCCAAAAAACAGCGGCCGCTTCCGGCACTTTACTGAGCCATGTCTCTCGTTCTCGATGCACGGCCAGGGAACTGCGTACGGTCATTCTGCGTTCTCCTAAGTAGAGTTCTGCGAATGCGCCGCATTATCGGCAGCTTTGCTTAAGGCATCCTTATCGGCATTGCACGCACATGCCGACCGCCCACCGCCCATCACCTACCGCTTGCCGGTGAGTTTCGTCCCCATCGAAGCGGCCACGCACTTGCGCACGGTGTCCCAGGTTCGCGTCGTGACGCTCTTGCTGAACGTCTTTTCGATCAAGGTCAGCGACGCAGGCGTCGCGGGGCTCGGCACATACGCTGCGAATGCATGGCGCTCGTCGATCGAAAAGACGGTGACGTCGTCCAACGCGAGCGGCAGCAATACCGCGTGCTCGGCTGCCTCGCGGAAAAACGTGACGATGCGTTTTGCGCCGGCGGGCAGGTCAAATGGCGCGTAAGGATCGGCATCGAGCATGGCTTGCAGATGATCGGTATCGCGCACGATCGTCAGAAACGTACGCCCGAGCCGAGCCTGCATCGCGGCTTCCGCCTTGCGTTCGATCGCAGCGCCTGATGTCGTTCGCGATCGGAACACGACATTCCCGCTCGACAACACCGTTTTGACCTCGTCGAATCCCGCCTCTTCGAATGCGAGCTTCAATTCGGGCATCTTTGCATTCATCGGACTGACACCGCGGAGAAAGGCAACGTATCGAGGCACGATAAAGGTCCTGGCGATAGTGGGAAGTCAGGAAGGATAACGCGGATGCGGCGGTCGGCAAGCCATGCAATCCATGCAATCCGATAGCAGCCCGTAAAAGCCGAATCGTCGCGGCGTCGCGCTAACATGTCGCCCTATCACCCGTATCGATGAGGGCCGCGCACCGCGGCGGCAACCAACGCGCATCTATCCCGATGGGCCGACGCGCGCACGCGCAACCAGAGACGGAGAAAAGCCGATGCAAGACGAAACGCCGAATGTGCCGCAACACGTGGAGCCGGAATCGAACGATGCCGATCGGCCGCAAAGTCCTGAACGCCGCCGCCTGCTCGGTGGCCTCGCCGCGGTAGGGATCGGGCTTGCCCTTCCCGCATGCACCACGGCGGGAAACTCGGCGCAACGCGGCGGCACGATCGCGCGAACGGCGGCCGACGAGAAAATCGACGCTGCCTTGCACGCGCGCGTGCGCCATATCGTCGTCATCTATGCGGAGAATCGCAGCTTCGCAAACCTCTACGGCCATTTTCCCGGCGTGCGTGCGCCGATCGACAGCGCTGTCGCCGCCGCGTCTTTGCAGCTCGATCGCGACGGCACGACGCCGCTGCCGCATCTGCCGAAGATCTGGGGCGGCCTCGTGCCGCAAGCGCAGCAAATCGGCATGACGCGCTACATGATCGGCCAAGAAGACATTACGCACTTGCCGAATCGGCCGTTCGTCGTGGCCGATGCGCGAGGCAAGCCGCTGCCCAACGCCGTCATCACGCGCGACTTGTGGCACCGCTTCTATCAGAATCAAATGCAGATCAACGGCGGGCGCAACGATCAGTTCGCCGCCTGGGCCGATTCGGGCGGCCTCGTAATGGGCCATTACCGCAATTCGGCACACACGCTGAAGCTTTGGAATCTCGCGCAGCAATACACACTGTGCGACAACTTCTTCATGGCCGCATTCGGCGGCTCCTGGCTCAATCACATCTTCTTGATTGCCGCGCAGGCGCCGTTCTATCCGAACATCGAAACGAGCCCCGCCAAGCATTTGGTTTCCGTGCTCGAAGGCGACGACCCGCTCGGCACGCGGCTCGAGCTCGCGCCCGAGAGCAAGCGATCCGCCCTCGACGGGCCGCCCAAATTCGTGCGAGACGGCTTATTCACGCCGGACGGATACGCCGTCAACACGATGGCGCCGCCCTATCAGCCGAGCTACGTCGCACCGGCGCCGGGTGGTAATCGCGCTTTCGCCGACCCAGCGAATCCACGCGTCATGCCGCCGCAAAGCTACGCCACCATCGGCGACCGCCTATCGGCGAAAGGCGTCGATTGGGCGTGGTACAGCGGCGCCTGGCAATACGCGCTCGAGCACCGCGACACCGGCATGACGCCCGATTTTCAATATCACCACCAGCCGTTCAATTACTTCGCTCAATTCGCGCCCGGTACGCCTGCGCGCGAGCGGCATCTGCGCGATGCGGGACTCGGCAACGATGCCTCGACGAACCGCTTCGTTGCCGATATCGACGCGGGCCGCTTGCCCGCCGTCGCGTTCTACAAGCCTCAGGGCAACTTGAACATGCATGCCGGTTACGCCGACATCGAATCGGGCGACCGGCATATCGCGCACGTCATCGATCGCATTCGCAACGGGCCGCAATGGGCCGACACCGTAATCATCATGACCCACGATGAAAACGGCGGATGGTGGGACCCCGTCGCGCCGCCGAAAGGCGATCGCTGGGGCCCTGGCTCGCGCATTCCCGCACTCGTGATCGCACCGTTCGCGAAGAAGGGCTTCGTCGATCACACGTTCTACGACACGAATTCGATCCTGCGCTTCATCGATCGCGTCCACGGCCTCGATCCGCTCGATGGCGTGGCGGCGCGCAATCGCGCGTTCGCCGAGCGCGGCGAGGCGCCGCCCGGCGACTTGACGGGCGCGCTCGACTTGGGTTGACTTCGGTCAGCGCGCCTTAGGTCAGCGCGTGACGCCTTGCACGCGGAACGTGCTGACCACGTCCGCGAGCAAACGCGCCTGCTCCTGCATCGACTGAGCGGCTCCGGCCGCTTCTTCGACCATCGCCGCGTTCTGCTGCGTCGTCTGGTCCATCTGTGCGATGGCGATGTTCACTTGCTCGATGCCGCGGCTCTGTTCTTCAGATGCCGCCGAGATTTCGCTGATGATGTCGGTCACCCGCTTGACCGAATGCACGAGCGACTGCATCTTGCTGCCCGCGCTCTCCACGAGCGTCTTGCCGCTCGCGACGCTGCCGACCGATTCCTCGATGAGCCCCTTGATCTCCTTGGCCGCTTCGGAGCTGCGGCGCGCGAGGTTGCGCACTTCGCCTGCGACGACCGCGAAACCGCGGCCTTGCTCGCCCGCGCGCGCGGCCTCGACCGCCGCGTTCAGCGCGAGGATGTTCGTCTGGAACGCAATGCCTTCGATGACCGAGATGATGTCGACGACGCGCGTCGAGCTCGCCGCGATGTTCTGCATCGTCGCTACGACCTGCTGCACCGCCTCCCCGCCTTCGCCCGCGATGCGAGACGTATCGGCCGCCATCTGATTGGCTTGACGCGCGTTGTCGGCATTCTGCTTGACCGTCGCCGTCAACTGCTCCATGCTCGCCGCCGTTTCGCCGAGCGATGCGGCTTGCTCTTCGGTGCGGGAAGACAAATCGAGATTGCCGGCCGCGATCTGCTGCGCGGCGTCCTTGATCGTATCCGTGCCGCCGCGAATGCGATGCATCGTCTCCGCCAGCCGATGCTGCATGCGCTGCATCGCGAGCACCATGCTGCCGCGATCGCCCTCGCGCACGATGACGTCCTGCGTCAGATCGCCGTCGGCGATCGTTTCGGCAACGGAAGCCGCGTAAGCGGGCTCGCCGCCCAGACTGCGCTGGACGTTGCGGATGATCATGACGAGCGCGATGGAGCTGATGCTGCCGATGACGAGAATGGTCAGCAGATAATCGAGCAGGCGCACGCGAAAGGCCGCATTGATGTCGTCGATGTAGACGCCCGATGCGACGTACCAATCCCAAGGCTCGAAGCGTCTGACATAGGAGATCTTCGGCACTTCGGTCGTTTTGCCGGGCAGCCGTGCCATGTAGTCGACGTAGCCTGAGCCATTTTCCCTTGCCACCTTCAGCATTTCGACGAACAAGTACTTGCCGTTGACGTCCTTGTAGTTGCTTTGGTCTTTGTTGACCAGAGCGGGCAGCACCGGATGCATGATCACGACGGTGTTTCCGTTCGTAATGAACAGATAGCCGTTGCCGGGATAGCGCATCGCGGCCAGCCGCGCCATCGCGCGGTGTTTGGCTTCGTCCTCCGAGATTTCGTGGCGCTCGGCCATTTGCTGAAACTGCGCGACCACGCTCACGCCGGCTTCCACGATGTTGCGGATCGCGGCCTTACGTCCCGCTAACATCGTCTCGCGCGTTTGCAGCGCGGCGAACCCGCCGAAGAACAACAGGCCGAGCCACATCACGAGCAAGGCCAATCCCAGTTTCTTACTTAGCGATAGACGATCCACTCTTCCCCCACAGGCAAAGCCGATGCTCGCCGGTTAGGCGTTGCGCTCGGCACGTCGTCAACAAATGGTTCCTCGCTGATTAACGGCGCGAAAACGCAATTCCACAGGTGGGGTTAGTTCGGAGTGCCAATCATTTTTCAATATGCATTTAAAAAAATATCAGACGTCAGGTCCATTGGCCAATAGCTCCGGCTTCCGCTCCATCACCGCCGCCCGCGCCAAGCCACGTAGGCGACACCCGCAATGACCATGAGCCCGCCCGTCACCGTCGTCAAGTGAAGGTGCTCGCCCGTCAACACGATCGACAATGCCGTTGCGACGGCCGGCACCAAGTACAAGAAGTTTGCGGCACGGGCCGCGCCGAAATAGCCGAGCGCGTAAGCCCACGTGGCATAGCCCAATGCGGCGGGAAATACGCCGAGCACGACCACGGCCTGCATCGTCTGTCCGGATGCGCGCGACAGTTCGGCCAGCGCGCCGGGTAGCCATGGCGCCAGCCATAGTGCGCCGGCCAGCAACGTATAGGCCGTGCAAGCGAGCGGGCCATAAACCGGAATCAAGGGCCGCTGCATGACGATGAACGCGGCCGAACAGATCGCGGCGATCAAGATGAGGCTGGCGCCCGCACCCGGCACGAGCCCGCCCGCCTGGCCGCTGGCGATGACCCCGATGCCGGCGAAGCTGAATACCGAGCCGAGCCACGCCCAGCGATTGAACCGCTCACCGAGAAACATCGTCGCGAACAGCGCCGTGAAAATCGGCATCGCGTTGACGATGAAGCTCGCTGCGCCGGGCGCGACGGTTGTCTCCCCCGTATTGAGCAACGCGTTGTAGATGGCAATGCCGAACAAGCCGCACGACGCGAAGCGCAGCCCATCGCGCGGCTTCGGTAATTTGGGCCGACGGTACGCCAGCCATGCCGCGATGAGCAGCGCGGCCGTGGCGAAACGCGCAGCCGCGAGATGCAGCGGCGTCAAGCCGTGCAGCCCGATCCGAATGAACGGAAAGGCACTGGCCCAAGCGACGATGGTAAAGGCGACCGCCGCCATGGCCAATCCTGCCGTGGCGGACGAGAAGAAGCGTGTGGAAGGGGCTGATGTATTCATGGAGAGATCATCGGTCGATTCGAGCTGTTAAGCTAGCGCACAAATCAACAGCAAGATGTGAATATGAAACACAGCACATCATCCTTGCGTCCGTCGTCACGTCCGCCGCTTGCCAGCCTCGAAGCGGTTTGCGTCGTGGCACGCGAAGGCTCGTTCAGTGCGGCGGCGCTGGCAACGGGCGTCACGCACGGCGCGATCAGCCGTCGCATCGGCGCCGTCGAAAACTGGCTCGGATACCCGCTCTTCGAGCGCCACGGGCGCGGCGTACGTTTGACGCCGGACGGGCAGCGGCTCGTCAGTCGCATCGATCAAGCGTTCTCGATCATCGACGGCGCGTCGGATCAATGGCGCCCCGCACGGCCGCCGCGCATCGTCAAAGTCAGCGTCACGCCCGCCTTTGCGCAGCTTTGGCTGTTCGATCGCTTGGCTGCGCTCGAAGCGGGGCCGCAACCGCTAGCGGTCGCCCTCGACGTCACGTACCGCAATGCCGACGTGGCCGCGGGCGAAGCCGACGTCGCCGTGCGTTGCAGCCGAGGCTACTCGCCCGGTCTCGATTCGCAACGGCTGTTTCCCGAGACGCTGTATCCCGTGGCAGCGCCCGCGATCGCCGCTCAACTCAGCGCGCGCAAAAGCGCTCAGTTGCTCGATTGGCCGCTGCTGCACGATTCCGACCTCACCGGGTGGCGCACGTGGTTCGCGGCGCAAGGCATCGCGTTGAAACCGCGGCCGCAGGATCGGCGATTCGAGGATTACAACGTGGTGCTGTCTGCCGCGCAGGCAGGCCTTGGTATCGCACTCGCGCGCGAACCGTTCTCGAATCGATGGCTCGCGCGAAGCGGACTGGTACGCATCGGCCGATTCGAAGTTGGGTCTCCGCTCGCCTATTACGTATTGACGGCGAAACGCGAAGCGCGGCCGGAAGTGCTCGATTTCGTCTGCCGACTCATGCAGGCGGCGGCGCAAAGCGCGTCGGCGTCCGCGCAGGGGAAGACGCGTTCTCAACGTGCTGTGGGTTAGGCCTTCCATGAGGCACGCACCGTAGACCCAGGGGACCGACGCCAAACACAGTCGAGCCTCGGCCTTAGAATGCCTTGACGTTCATATACCTTTGCAAGTATATTAACTGCATGGAATCAACCTTCGCCGTCATTGCCGAACCGAGCCGCCGCGCCATCCTGAGCCTGCTCGCAATATCCGAGTGCTCCGTGGGCGACATCGAGCAGGAATTGAGCCTCTCGCAGCCCTCGGTGTCGAAACATTTGCGCGTGCTGCGCGAAGCGGGCTTCGTCGAGTCGCGCATCGATGCGCAGCGTCGTTTGTATCGAATCCGACCCGAACCGCTGATGGAGGTCGATGCCTGGCTCGCGCAGTTCCGGCAATTCTGGTCCGTCCATCTCGATGCACTCGAACGCCATCTCGATGAAACGAATCCTCCACCCCGTAAAAAAGTAAAAGGTAAGAGACGATGAGCAAACGTGACGAATACAAGCCCGGCTCGGCCGCCGGCGCAGAAGTACGCAAAGATGGCGAAAAATGGACGCTCGTCGTCGTTCGCGAGTTGCGCCACGCTCCCGAGAAAGTGTGGAAGGCGTTGACCGATCCGGTCAGCCTGCGCGAATGGGCGCCGTTCGATGCCGATCGAAGCCTCGCCGCCGTCGGCCCCATCAAACTCTCGACAGTCGGCACGCCGACGCCGAATGTCAGCGAAACCGAAGTAACCCGCGCCGACGCGCCCCACTTGCTTGAATACCGCTGGGGCAGCAATGATCTGCGTTGGACGCTCGAGCCGCGCGGTGACGGCACACGTCTCACGCTCTGGCACAACATCGATCGCGGCTTCATTGCGATGGGTGCGGCCGGCTGGCACATTTGCTTCGACGTGCTCGACCGGTTCGTCGGCGAGGAGCCCATCGGGCGTATTGTTGGCGGTGAAGCGATGAAGTTCGAATGGCAACGCCTGAACACCGAGTACGCGAAGCAATTCGGCCTCTGAGCATCGGCGAAAACCGAGACCGATACAGCAACATCGAAAGCGCCGGGCGCGAGCAGTGTGCGTCCGGTTGTGCGAAACGCCCCCGTAGATTGATTTAAGTTGATAAAAACATGAAGAAATCGAGCGCGACCGAAAGCAAGCCGGACAGCAAGCAGGAAAGCAAGCCCGAAGGCAAACCGGCGTCCGAACTGATCGATGAACGCATCGCCCACCTCGGCGACTGGCGAGGCGAAGCCTTGAGCAAAATGCGAGCGCTCATCAAGGAGGCCGAACCCGAGGTCATCGAAGAATGGAAGTGGATGGGTACGCCCATATGGTCGCGCGACGGAATCATCTGCACGGGCGAGTCGTACAAGTCGATCATCAAATTGACGTTCTTCAAGGGCGCCTCGCTGAAAGATCCGACGAAGCTCTTCAACTCGAGCCTCGATGGCAATGTCAGACGCGCCATCGACATCCACGAGGGAGAAGAGATCGACGCGAATGCATTCAAGGCGCTCGTGCGCGAGGCCGTCGCCCTCAATGCAGCGAGTGCCAAGGCAAAAGCAAAGCCGAAGCGGGCCAAGCAATGAACGGCATGCACGCTTGCAAAACAGAAACCTCGGCGGCGCAACGCGTACCGCTTTATTGTCTTATCGTCGAATGAACGACAATGAGCGAACGGTCACCTCAAAAGCAATTCCGGCCCCGCAAAGCGCCAACGCAAATGCGCTCGGAAGAGAGCGTCGCATCGATCGTCGAGGCCGCGGCGCAGATACTCGAAAGCGAAGGATTCGAGGGATTCAACACGAACGCCGTCGCGCGCCGCGCCGGCGTCAGCATCGGTTCGCTCTATCAATATTTCCCCGGCAAGGACGCCCTGACGGTCGCGCTCATCCAACGCGAAACGAAGCGGTTCTATGACGACATGGCGGTCGCGCTGACCCAGCGAAGCGGCAAGGCGGCACTGGAATATCTGATCGGCGCCGCGGTGCGCCAGCAGTTGCAGCGTCCCATGCTGGCCAGATCGCGCGACATCGAAGAAGGCCGGACGGCATGGCGCTGCCGCCACTCAACGAGAGACGGACGACGACTGCTTTTACCCACACCATGAAGCTCAATCATTTGAGCTTTCCCTCCGCCAATACGGCCGTAACCGCGAAATTCTTCGAAGAGCAATTGAGCTTCACCATAGCCGGAACCTGGGAGCAATCGTATATCCTCAAACGCGCTGGTTTCGACGTCGTGATCGAACACGTCAGCACCCCCATCCCCCAATGGCCGCAAAACTTTCATCTTGGATTCGAATTGCCGGATCTTTCCGCAGTCCGCGTGTTGTATGAGCGCTTCAAGACGGAAGGCGTCGAGATGGAAACGGACATATTCAACAACGGCTGCGGTTCGCGTTTCTTTTGTCGAGAACCCGGCGGACTGATGTTCGAAATCAATACCCGCACGGACGCCGCGCCCGAGTATCAAGGAACGTTCGACAACTGACATCGCGGCCGCGCCGCTTTGCGGCACTCAGGTTGCTCGGGCCATTCGGGCCATTCGGGCGGTGTCGCCGCCCGACCGATGCTCGACATGCTCAGGGCAATCCCGCGCTTCAGATTTCCCTACCCCCAGCCGTTATACAAGCTGTTGGCACGCCTCCGCGCGCGCAGACGATACGGCCGACTCCAGGATTCAGAGCCTTGGGCGGCGATGCGTGCACAAACAGTCTGTCTGATGGCATGGAAAACCCTGAGATCGACCACGAAGACGAATACCGCGTGCCTGTCGGCGATTTGCATGTCGCCGTGATCCGGTACGACGCATGCGGCCAGCGGCGCTACATGAACCGCGCGGCCACGACCATGATGAGCGCCCTATTCGGCGGCTCGCGGGTCGTGCTCGCCGAATCGGAACTGCTGTCGCAGGCCACGCTCCAGCGGTATCTCGACGCCATTCGCGAAGTGGCGGCCACGGGCATCACGCGCGAACTGGAATTGACGTTCGACGGGCTGCCCACCGCGCAGCGCGAACACTACCTGGTGCAGCTCGTGACCGATCCGGTTCGAGACCACGATCCGGGCGTGCTGGCGCTCTGCTTCAACATCACCGCGCGCAAGCGCGCCGAAGCGAAACTGCGCGACCGGGAAGCGTTCCTCGAATCGCTGCTCGATACGATTCCCATCCCCGTCTTCTCCAAGGACAGGCAGGGACGTTATCTTCAACTCAACCGAGCCTTTCAAGACTTTCTGGGCATCCCGAAAGAACAATTCGTCGGCAAGACCGTATTCGAGGTAAATCCGCCCGAACTGGCGACCATCTATCTCGCCATGGACGAGGAGCTGTTCGCAAACGAAGGGATCCAGCGCTACGAATACAAGGCCAGGAACGCATCGAAAGAAGACCGGGACGTCGAGTACAGCAAAGCCGTTTTTCACGATGCCGAAGGC
Organism: Trinickia acidisoli; assembly: GCF_017315725.1. NCBI lineage: Bacteria > Pseudomonadati > Pseudomonadota > Betaproteobacteria > Burkholderiales > Burkholderiaceae > Trinickia > Trinickia acidisoli. The sequence goes on along the minus strand of NZ_JAFLRG010000002.1, from coordinate 658,370 downwards.
CGCCAGGCCGGCATCATCGGCGCGATTTTGGACATTACCGAGCGCAAACGCGCGGAAGTCGAGTTGCGGACGCAATACGACAAGATTCTGCAACTGAACAGGAGCCTCGAGGACAAAGCGCGCGAACTGTCCGAAGCGCGCGCGCGCCTGATGAACGTGCTCCATACCATTCCCGATATGGTTTGGCTAAAGAGCACGAGCGGTGTCTTTACGCTCTGCAATCACGGGGTCGAGCGGTTCGTCGGCAAGTCGAAAACAGAAATCCTCGGCAAGACCGATTACGATTTTTTCGACCCAGGATTGGCCGACTTCTTCCGCGAGCGCGAACGCGCGGCGATCGATGCGATGCGTATTTGCGTCAACGACGAATGGGTGGTCAGCCCCGCGACGGGCGAGCGCATCTTGCTGGAAATGCGCAGGCTTCCCGTATTCGATGCGCAGGGCGAGGTGACGGGCGTACTGGCCGTCGCGCGCGACATCACCGAGCGCCGGCGTTTCGACGAAACGCTGGCTCGGCGCGAGCGCGAGTTCCGAACCCTCGTCGAGCATTCGCCCGATACGGTCGCCCGCTACGACAGAAATCTGCGACGCCTCTACGTCAATCCCACCTTCGCGTCGCTTGCGGCTGGCGGGGTCGAAGCATTGCTCGGCAAGACGCCGTCGGAGTATCCGGGCGGACCGAATACCGTGCTCTACGAGCGCGAACTGGCCGAGGTGTTCGTCACCGGAAGCGATCGACAGTTCGAGTTGAGATGGCAACCCGCCGAGGGCGAGGAGCTATGCCAATTGATCCGGCTGACTCCGGAACTCGGCCCCGACGGCAAAGTGGAAACCGTGCTTGCCGTGGGGCGCGACATCACCGAGCTGCATGCGTCGCGAGAAAAGATTCATCGCATGGCGTATTTCGATGCGCTGACAGGGCTGCCGAATCGCACCTCGTTCAACGAAGCGCTGCGCCGGCTCACGCCTGCCTTCGCGCAAGATCGCTTGACGGCCGTGATGATGATCGATATGGATCGCTTCAAGAGCGTCAACGACACGATGGGCCACGCGGTCGGCGACGAACTGCTGCGCGAGGCGGCGGCACGCCTGATCGAGAGCGTGCGTCCCGGCGACACGGTCGCGCGCTTCGGCGGCGACGAGTTTGCCGTGCTGCTGCCCGATGTTCGCAACCGCCGCACGCTCGAACAGATCTCGGCAACGATCATCAAACGGTTCGGCGAGCGCTTCGTACTGAACGGCAAGGAAGTATTCATCTCGTGCAGCCTCGGGATGGCGCTCTATCCGATCGACAGCACCGATGCCGACGATCTGCTCAAGTACGCGGATTCGGCGATGTACTTGGCCAAGCGCTCGGGCCGCCAAGGTTTCCGCTTCTATACGAACGATTTGACCGTGGAAGCCGCGGCGAACCTACTGCTCGAAGCGGATCTTCGCCGCGCCATCGATCGCGGCGAGCTCGAGTTGCACTACCAACCTCAAGTAGCATTCCGCGATGCCGAAGTACTCGGTTCCGAGGCGCTGTTGCGATGGAATCGGCCGGGCTTCGGCTTTATTCCGCCCGATCAATTCGTGCCGGTCGCGGAAGAAACGGGCCTCATCGTCGACATCGGCCGATGGGTGCTGCGCGAGGCCTGTCGTGCCGCGGCGGAATGGAATACCGCCGGCGGCCCGCCCCACACTGTCGCCGTCAATCTGTCGCCGAGACAGTTTCAGGCGCGCGGCTTGGTGGCGACCGTCGAGAAGATCCTCGCCGAAACGGGTTGCCGGCCAGAATGGTTGGAGCTCGAAATCACCGAGAGCTTACTGTTGGACGAAGACGATTCGGTGGGCCACGCGCTATCCGCATTCAAGCGCATGGGACTATCGATCGCAATCGACGATTTCGGCACCGGCTACTCGGCACTCAGCTATCTGACTCGCTTTCCGATCGATACGCTCAAGATCGATCGGACCTTCGTGCAAAAGGTCACCACCGATCGTCGCCATGCCGAGCTCGTCAAGGCGATTCTCTCCATCTCTCGCTGCCTCGGACATCGCGTCGTGGCCGAAGGCGTCGAAACGATGGAGCAAGCGGCCTTTCTCAACGTTTACGGTTGCGAGGTCGCGCAGGGCTTTCTCTATAGCAAGCCGCTGCCGCGACGTGAGATCGCGTTGCTGCCGCGCTATTTGACGCCGCATACGCATGTCGAGGCGCCCGTGGACGTAGAGAGCGGCGCACGCTGACGGGATAGAAGGTCACGCTTCGCCTTTCGCGCTCGCCTGCCCCGTCAATCGCCCCAGAATGTCCTGCGTATGCTCGCCGATCTTGGCGAGCGCATGCCGCACGCCGGGGCGCCGCCCGCCCATCGCCAACGGAAGCAGAACGACATCGGTCGTACCGCCGTCGTCGGTCGTCATCGGCACGAGCCCGCCGCTCGCTTTCAAATGCGGATCGTCCAACAATTGCTCGGGCCGCACGATCGGCGCATACGGAATCCCCGCGGCTTCAAGCTTCGGCACCAGCGCATCGACGCGCTGAAGCTTCAGGCTGCCGGCCAATTGCGGAATCAATTCGGCGCGCGTGGCCACGCGCTGAGCGTTGCTCGCAAAGCGAGGATCGGCGGCAAGATCGTCGCGTTCGAGCACGCCGCACAGCGCGACGAATTGCTTGTCGCTGACCGCGCCGATGAACAGTTGCTCATCCTGTGCAAGCGCGAACACGTCGTAGACGCTCCACGCCGAGACACGCGCCGGCATCGGCGGCAGCGGTTGATGCGTCATTGCATATTGCTGCATGTGCTGAGAACACAGGAACACGCAGTTCTCGAACAACGCGCTCTGCACTTCTTGCCCGCGCCCCGTGCGATCGCGTTCGCGCAGCGCGGCCAAGATGCCGATCGCGCCGAACATGCCGCCCATGATGTCGTTCACCGACGCACCCGCGCGCAACGGACGCCCGACCGGCCCCGTCATATAAGCCAAGCCGCCCATCATCTGCACGACTTCGTCGAGTGCGAGCCGTTTATCGTAGGGTCCCGGCAAGAAGCCCTTGTGCGCGGCATAGACGAGCCGCGGATAGCGCTTGGACAATGTCTCGTAATCGAGCCCGAACTCACGCATGAGGCCTGGCCGGAAGTTCTCGATCACCACGTCGCACTCGCCGATCAAATCGACGGCCGCGGCCTGGCCCGCCGGCGTGGCAATGTCGATGACGACGCTTTTCTTGTTGCGATTGAACGTGCGAAAGAATCCGATCCCGAGGCCAGGCAAACGGCGCGTCTTGTCACCGCCTGGCGGTTCGATCTTGATGACCTCGGCCCCGAGGTCGGCGAGGATCATGCCGCACGTCGGCCCCATGACCATGTGCGTGAATTCGACGACGCGGATACCGTCGAGCGGAAGCGAGGAAACCGTGCTCATCGGAGGGCGGCCGCAAAATCGTCGGACGAACGAACGGTAAAGGTCTTCGGCAAGCCGGCACGCGACAAGCTGCCATGCAGCGTTTCGTTCGGCAACCATCGCGCGAGATCGGCGTGCAGCGCGAGTAAATCTTTGATGTCGATTCCGGTTTCGATACCCATCTCGCTGAGCATGAATGCAAGATCCTCGGTCGATGCATTGCCGCTCGCCCCCGGCGCATGCGGGCAACCGCCGATTCCGCCCAGCGATGCGTCGAAGCGGGCGATGCCGGTTTCCATCGCCGCATAAACGTTGGCCAGCGCAAGCCCGCGCGTATCGTGGAAATGCGCGCATGCAAGCCGCTCGCCCGCAACGCGCCGCGCCTTCTCGAACAAGGCGCGCACGGCACCTGGCCCGGCATAGCCGACCGTATCGGCCAAACCGACGTGATCGGCGCCGGCATCGAGCACCGCTTGCAGGCAGCGCAGCACTTCATCGTGCGGCACCTCGCCCTGGATCGTGCAACCGAACGCCGTGCTGATGCCGACCTCGATCCGCGTCTTCGATCCCGCTGCGTCGCGTGCCGCGCGCATGCGTGCGACCTCGGCTACGACTTCGTCAGGAGTCCTACGTAAATTCGCGAGACTGTGCGCGTGGCTCGCCGAAAGCGGAACGAGCATGGCATCCGCGTGCGCTTCGAGCGCGCGTTCGGCGCCCTTCAAGTTCGGCACGAGCACGGACACGACGAGGCCCGGCAGCGTCCGGGCAAATTCGACGACCGCGGCCGTATCGGCCAATTGCGGCAGCAATCGAGCGGGAACGAACGAACCCACTTCCATTTCGCGCTGACCGGCGTCGTAGGCGCGCCGAATCCACTCGCATTTGAGCTCGATGGGCAGAATCGTTTCGATACTTTGCAGGCCGTCACGCAATCCGACTTCTCGGATGACGGCACGCGATGGGAACGGCGTCATGAACCCTGTCTCCTGTTTGGCGGCCGACGGCTTGCGCGCCGGCTCTCCGCTTGCTAACTTTAGACATTCCCGCCAAACCATCAAGCGTTATTTTGGAAGCGGAAGCATTCCTGATCGGAAACCCATAAAACCTACCACACCGAGCCGAGCATCCGATGCGCGACATCGACCTTAAAACACTGCGCCTGTTCGTAGCCGTGTGCGATCACCGCAATATGGCGCGCGCCGCCGAAGAAATGCATATCGAGCCGTCGGCAATCAGCAAGCGCATTGCGCAGCTCGAAAGCGATCTGGGTGTGCCCTTGCTCGTGCGAGCGCGCCGAGGCGCGCAGCCGACACCGGCGGGCATCGTTCTGCTCGAGCATGCGCGTAGCGCGCTGTTTACGATGGAGCGGATCGTCACCGACGTCGCCGGGTTCAAACGTGGGCTAGTCGGCAGCGTGACAGTGTGCGCTTCCGCATCGGCTATCGCCGAGACACTGCTCGACGATATCGCCGCGTTCATGCGGCAGCCCGAGCACGAGAACGTCAAGGTCAGCGTCGAGGAACACATTTCGCTCGAAATCGTTCGTCGCGTGCGCGACGGCGAAACGTCGATCGGTGTGTGCTGGGACAACCTCGACCTACAAGGGCTAACGCATTGCCCCTATGGGCAAGACCACCTCGCGCTGGCCGTGCATCCCGACCATCCGCTGGCGCGTCATGCCTCGCTCTCGCTCGAACAAACGCTCGATTTCGAGCACGTGGGTATGCCGCCTTCCACGGCCGTGCATACGATGCTGCGGCGCGCCGCGACGGCGATCGGGCGCAGCGTGTCATATCGCATGATCGTCTCGACGTTCGATGCGACGTTCCGATTGGTGGCGGCCAATCTCGGCATCAGCGTCGTGCCGGCCGAAGTCGGTCGCACCTATGCGCAAATCTTCGACATGAAAGTCGTGCCGCTGACCGATGATTGGGCCGCGCGACGATTCGCGATTTGTTTTAAGGACTACGAAGCATTGCAGCCGGCCGCGCAGCGGCTCGTCGATCATTTGACGAGGCGGGGGCGGCAAACGTAGGCGGGGCGCTGCAGAGGAGCAAGCAGGCGCGCTTTTCGCCTATTGCATCTGCCGCATCCATCATTCGCCGGGCGCACCGACTCGCGCCGGCCCAGTTCCCGGCGAAGTCGAAGAACCCGCCCCCCTACCGCTTCGCGCCGTGCCCGCCAGCGAATGACCGTCGCCGCTGCCTTGGTTCATCTGCGTGTCGAAACCTTGCTTGACCCCTTCGCCGAACCCGGTACGCGCCGACGCCATCTGCGCGCCGATCCACGAGAACAGATTATCGGGCAGCACGTGCACGAGGCTGAATGCCGAATTGCACAGCGTCTGGCACATGCCCACGTAAAGAACGACGAAGCCCATGAGGGTGGCAATTCCAGCCGTCGAGCCGAACTGAGCGTTCGCCATCGCCACGCCGAACATCGTATTGAGCAAGCCGCCGAGCACGATCACGCTTGCGCCTGCCAGCAAAAAGCCGAACACCATGACCACCGGACGCAGCATCACGTTCAACAAGAACACATAACCGTGCTGCGTGCGCTGCCCGAGACCTTCGCCGTCGCCATCGAGGTGCGTCATCGCCCATAGTGGCGATGCCACCATCGCCTCCGCCACCACCATGAACCACGACACAACGCCGCCGAACCAAACGATGAACGGCAACATCGGCAAATAGACGGACAGCGTCACGCCGAAAAACAGCAAGGTGACCGCCATTGCGATGACGAACGGTGCGACGAGCGAAGTGGCGGGCGGGCTCCCGCTACCCGTCGCCCCCGTTGCGCTCTTGCCTGACGGCGCGGCAACTCGATCTATGCGAACGACTCGTCCGTTTACCGATGGGCGTCGTCATCGTGACGGGCCCGACCGGCAGCGGTAAAACGACGACACTATTCAAGCTCATGAAGTACCAGGCGCAGATCTTTCCGGAGGCACGGCAGATCACGATCGAGGATCCGCCCGAATATCCGCAGCCCTGGGCCATCGCATTGGCCGCCAACGGCGAAGACTTTCGCGACATGGTACGCATGACGCTGCGGATGGACCCCGACATCGTCCTGCTCGGCGAAATCCGCGCGGCCGACGAAGCCGTCGCAGCCCTTCAAGCCGCCATGACCGGGCACTTCGTCTGGACGACGTTGCACGTCACCGACGCCTACAAATCGATCCCTCGCCTGGAAATGCTCGACCGCGAACGCCTGGCCCGCTCGCAAATCTGCGATCACGAGTTGATCGTCGGCATGGTCGCGCAGCGTGTGGTGCCGGTGCTTTGCCCTCATTGCAGCGTTCCGCTGCATCAAGCCCGCGACGCGCTGCCTGCCTACATGGTCGATGCGCTGCGTACGTGGGGCGACATGTCGAGAGTGCGCGTGCGAGGCCTCGGCTGCGCAACTTGCCACGGCGACAAGATCAGCGGGCGGCAAGCCGTCGCCGAAATCGTCATCACCGATGAAGCATTCATGAGCGACTTCCTCACGCACGGCCTGCTCGTCGCCCGGCGCAATCATCGCCGCAAGGAAGGCTCCGACAAATCGATGCTCGCCAACGCGATCGATCTGGTCCTCGCCGGCTATGTCGATCCGCTCGACGTTCATCGAAATGTACACAAACTCGACGCAAAGACGGAGGAACTATGAGTTCGCGCTTGTCCTGGTCATCGCGCAAAAGGCTGTATGAGCAGGCGTCCAACCAGCTCGACAACGGCCGTACGCTCACAGAGATCCTCGCCGATTATCGTGACCGGCTCAATCGCCGCGGACGAACGCACGCGGCGGAGGCCGCACACCGCGTATGGCGCAAGGTTATCGACGGTGAAACGCTCATTCAAGCGATGATCGGCAGCCTGACCGACCTCGAACGCGGCGTGCTCGCTTCCGGAGAGAAAACCGGCCAACTCTCCAATGCGATGCGCCTCATCCTCGACGTTCGCGAGCGAACCGCGCGCATGCGGCGAAAGCTTCAGGCCAGCTTCTTCGCCCCCATGATGTATCTATTTTCCTTGTATGCGGTGCTCTTCGTGATCGGCGATTACATCGTCCCGCAGTTCACGGCCGCGGTGCCATTGAGCAAGTGGACCGGTTGGGCCTATGCCTTGTATGTCATGGGCCAGTTCGCTGTCGGCTGGACGGGACCAATATTGTTTGCACTCCTAATCATCTGTGCGGCGCTGACCTGGTGGTCGTTACCCCGATGGACGGGCCATCAAGCGATGCCGGGGCGAGCCTTATTCGATAAATACGTGATGGCGTTTTCCGTTTATCGCGAGATCGTAGGCTTTGCATGGCTGCTTTCGTTTGCCGCACTGTTGCGCGCGGGCGTATCCGATACCGAAGCGCTGACCAGTCAGATCCTGACGTCGACGCCCTGGCAAGCATCCCGGCTGCGGCCGATATTCGGCGGCTTGAAGAACGGCTTGAAGATGGATGCGGCGATGCGGCGCTCGGGCTATGAGTTTCCTTCGCTCGATCTCATCGACGAGATCGGCGCCTATGTCGGTTATCCGGATTTCCCGGAGAAGATGGAAGTCGTCGCGCGGCAATACGCCGAAACGCTGGAAAGAAAGTTGATGTTCAAAGGCGTGCTGATTTCAGCGTTCTTTTCCGGCTTGATGTTCTTTGCCTTCTTCGTGCTGCAGCTCGGCACCAATGAGATTTCTTCGATCCTATCTTCCTCGATGGGAACGATGTGAGTTGTGTTTGACCTTTAACGCTATGGGAGATTATTCATGGATGGGATTCTAGGCCGGGTCGTCGCGATCGTGCTCGGACTGCTGGCGCTGGCCGGCGTGGGCCTTGCCGGCTACAAGGCGTTCGCAGCCAGCAAGAGCAGTACCGTCACCACCGACATCACGCAACTCGTCACCAACGCGCGATCGCAGTTCTCGCAAAACAACAACGGCTACACGAATTTCCTGACGGGCAATGCCACCGCATTGGAAAACGCGGGCATCATCCCGAGCGACATGGTGCGTGTCGCCGGCGTTACCGATGCCTGGGGCAATGCCGTGACGCTCGGCAACGCCGGCAGCGCTACCGAAGGCACGATCGCTTTCGGCGGCGCCGGCTCGGAAACGATTGAACAATGTTCAACTGTCGTCACGAGCCTGAAAGACTACGTGACACTGGTAGTGGGCGGCACCACGTTTACGCAGGCCACCCAGCCGGACGCAGTATCCGCGGCCACCGCCTGCAACGCCGGGCTCGGGATCGTACTGACCTTTCAATGATCGATGCCTTCGACGTCACCTCCAATGCGTTCGATTGGCCCGGACAACGTCCGGGGGAGCCATGGATGAATCACGACCAATCGGTGGACGGTCTGCCATTGAAGGCGCTCCCGTTCTCGGACTTGTACCTCGAGCCGGATGGAGCGTGGTTCAAGAACAGCCCGAGCGACAGAGAGCGGCGTGTGCTGGACCAACGCTCGCTCGATGAATCGCTCTCGTTGCGCCGACGCCTGCAGGAGCATCGCACCGGGCTCGACTTCCGGGCCGAGTGGGAAGGTATCGGCCTGCGCGTTCAACGCATCGAAACGCTCGAAGGCGACGTCTACATCTGTCGCCGGCTGCTCGACAGACCGATCGAATACGGCAAGCTCGGATATCCGCCGAGACTACTGGAAGCTTTACTTTCAGAGGCGTTTTCGCGCGGCGGCCTCGTGCTGTGGACCGGTGCTACCGGCGACGGCAAATCGATGAGCCAGGCATCGTGGATGATCGAGCGGCTACGGCGATACGGCGGCACGGCATGCACCATCGAGAACCCCGTCGAGATCGTACTCCAGGGCCGGCACGGCTCAGGTACCGTCGTCGGCACCTGTTATCAGACCGAAGTTCAGAACGATTCCGACTTCGGCCCGACCATCCATCGACTGCTGAGAGCCGCCCCCAACTTGATCATGCTCGGCGAGATCCGAACGCGAGAGGCGGCTGCGCAGGCAGTGCTCGCGGGAACGAGCGGCCACCTCGTTTCGTCGACGCTGCATGCCAACGATGTGCAAACCGCGCTCGAGCGCATGAAGAACATGGTTCGCGAATCGGGCCTCGAACAGGGCTTTATGGCCGATGCGTTGAGTGCGGTCATTCATCAAAGCATGAGGATCACGAACTATGGTGGCGTGGAGCGCCGGATTCTAACGGTGACGCCGCTCGTCGTTGCCAGCGCAACGAACGAGACGGCTATACGTGCCACGTTGCGCAAAGGCGACTTCTCGCAACTATCGTCGGAGATCGACCGTCAGCGCCGCATCGCCGCCGCATTGACTGAGTCGGGGAGACTGTAGATGGCCTTTCTTGTCCTCCCCGTGATGGTGGTGCTCTTTTACCTCGGCATGGCGATGGAGTTCAATCAATGGGCTCAAGCGGTGCCGGGAGCAGGCAAGCCCGGGCAGATGGTCAACGTCGCGACCGTCTCCGCTCAGCAAGCGGAGGTATTCGGCGCGGCGTGTCTGGATACCGCGACCGCTACGGCGGGCATGATCAGTTCGTCGATAACCGTCACCTTGCCGACCGGCGTCACGACGCCGGCCAACGCCGTCTGCATGACGACATCGGCTGGCGGTGGGACCCGCAACGTCTATGCCTATGCTCCCGCAGTGAGCGGTGAGGCCGGACAGGTCATGACCGACAGCGATTCGAGCGCCGCATGGTTTTTGGTGCCGAGGTCTGGCCGGGCTGTGGGCATCGTCAGCGGTCAGCCTTCCGCGATACCAGCCACGATCCCGGCCGGTTCATTGCTCGCATGGTTCCAGGTAAATCCATAAGGACTGCTCATGGATTCGATCGTCGCGTATACAGTCGCCCTGGTCCTATCGATGATGGGTGTGGTGGGCTTCGTGACCTGGGGCAAGGTCGGTGTCACGAACGTGCAGGCCGCCGCCACGGCGAGCGAGATGCTCACGTTCGATAAAGCCGCGGTGCAGTACGTGCAGGACAACGGTACGACCATCGCCGCATCGGCGACGACCACCACGCCGGTGACAATCACGACTGCGATGTTGATTGCGTCAAATTATCTGCCTCCGGGCTTTGCCGCGACGAATCCGTTCGGGCAAACGTGGGAACTGCAGGTCTTGCTGGCAGCCGGCGGCCACTTGCAATCGCTCGTGACATCGCAAGGCGGCAATGCCATATCGAACGTGCGGGAGCTCGTGCAAATCGCCGCGCAGGTCGGTGCCCAGGGAGGTTTCATTCCCTATGCGAACCAAGCAGGCGACGCCACGATGAGCCCGAGCAATGCCAATGGCGCCTATGGGGGATGGAAAGTGGCGATGACGAACTACGCGAATCCCGGCGCAGGACATTTGGCCTCGTTGCTCGATTTCATCGGCACGCCTTCGAATAACGGCTATTTGTACCGAGTCGCCGTTGCGGGGCAGCCGCAACTGAATGCCATGCAAACGGACCTGAGTCTTACTGATACGACTGACACGCCGCACAACATCAACGGCGTGGCGACGATCAACGCGACACAAGCCAATCTTGCCGGCGGGCCGAATGGCAGCCTCAACGTCGGCTCGACGCAATTTTATGGCGATAGTGCGAATACGGCGGTACGCCAATCGGGAGGGTTCTACGTTCAGACGCAGGACGGCTCGGGGGCGGCGAGCATCGACGAAGTGAACAACATCACTGCTATCGGCACCGTTAGCGCGCCGACCATGAACTTCAACACGACGGCTAACAATTGCTCGTGGGGCCAAGCGACGATGCGTGGCAACAACCAAATGTGGATCTGCAATGTGAATGGTAATTGGGTGTCGGTCAGTCAACTGATCGGCAACGTCTATACGACTCAGAAATACCTGGGTTACGAGGATGGTTGGGGCGTGGGCAAGCCGAATTGCGGGCCCGGCGGCACGGCTACCGCAACGATCGTTCCGCAGACTGCCGGGGTCAATGTCGCCGCCGACCCTCCATGGGAAACATCGCTCTATCGATTGAACGACGAAGGAACATGGTGGTATGTGCAGATCTCGTTGGAAGACGCCAATGGCAACTGGTACTCGGGAAACAATCTCGGGCTTACCGCGGAAGTCGACGCGCAATGCCAGTACGGCAACGAATGAAACGCTCGATCCATCAGTGCGCATGCATGTAATGACTGTCGTTTTGGCTTCAACCATTCTCTTGCTATATCGAAATGATTCACTCTTTCGAGATTCAAGTTCTGACTAAAGAAAACACGATGCCAATCTTGTACCTTGATCCGCTATCGCACCGTGTGCTGTATGCGACTTTGGAAGAGGAAAATGCACCGGTGCCAACAGAAGTCCTCCTCATTTCCAGCGACGGCAAGCGCCTCGCTTTGCCGCGCGATATGGCCTGCGCGCACGTTGACGATTCGGCCCTCCCCGCCGGCTTTCACGCGATGAACTGCAGCCGCTTCTTTCACCGCAACGGGATCGTCGTGAGTGAAGAGCAGCTCATCGACGAGCGACTGGCGTTGAAGTCGGTCAGCCCCGATGCCGAGCAGCGCATCCCACGCCATGTGGCTCCCCGCTCCGTCGACGACACGATGACCGCTGCGATGCAGTTACGCATCTTGCAGGCGCAAGCGGCTTTGCGCGGCGAGATGCCCGACGTCTATCCGATCGTCACGGCTCGCAGCGAAGCGCGCGGCATTGCGATCGGCGATGCCGCATTGGAGATACTCGATGCCGCGTATGCCGAAGTTGAAGCGGCCGAAATCGCGGCCGAGCATGGGGGTGAGCGATGACAATGACCGCGACGCAATGCCCACAGAGCTATCAAATACTGCGCTTCGACGATTTTTTGGCACCCGATGAAGCCGCGCGGACCATTCACGAAGTGGATGCTCTGCCGTGGACGTTCGGTTGGAAATCGAGCAAGCAAATGCCAGGCAGCCACTGGCATGTCGATTTCGACGGCGGCAATACCGGCAAGCAAGAGGAATCGATCGAAGCGCGTGTCGATCACCCGATCGCGCACCGGCTCTGGGCCCGCGCCTCGGGCGGGCCGATGTGCGGGCATACGCTCGTACGCGCTTATGCAAACGCGCACACCTACGGAGTAGGCGGCAATCCGCACTTGGATCGCAAGGAAGACGGCTATTGGACGATGGTGTACTACCCGCTGGAGGAATGGCAGCCGTCCTGGTGCGGCGAGACCGTCCTGTTCGACCATACCGGCGATATCGTCTATGCGAGCCTTCCGCGCCCCAATCGCGCGATCGTTTTCCCGGCGAACATGATGCACGCGGCCCGTGCCGTCGACCGCACATGCTATCGGTTGCGGACCTGTGTCGTGCTCAAAACGAAGGCTCCGAAATGATCGGCGATCTGAGAACAACGCTTCAGGCGGCTCGTGAGTTTCTGATCGAGCGTTCCGCCGCTAAGCGGTCTCATAGCGGAGCGACATTGCTTACGCATTTGTTCGGGACCGCCGACATTCTGATGCAGTGCGGCGCTAGCGAGGCGGTAGTGCTGGCGGGATTGTTTCATTCCGCGTATGGGACGGCTTCGTTTCGCGATGCCATATGCCAGTGGAGCGAGCGTCCTGCGCTGGTCGAGTTGATTGGCATCGATGCCGAACGATGGGTTTGGCTCTTTTGCCGGACGAACAACCGCGTACGTACGATTTCCGCTCGATTGAGGAACGAGGCCGTTCCTGTCGTCGATCGGGTAACCAATGAATCGCTCGAGATCGGACCATCGGATATCAACGCACTCGCATCGATCGAAATCGCGAACCTACTGGAGCAGAACTCGCTCGGCAATAGCTGGGAGTTGGCGGCACACGCTCGAGCGCTGGGGATGATCGGTCCTTATGGGTGCAGGCCCTTTCGATTGCGGCCGATCGACGAATTGCTTGGGGCAAGGGATGTCGGGTCTGAGGCTGCGATGAAGACGGAACGACTCTCGGGCGATGCGGTTCGAATCGAAATGCCAATTCATGCGTCAACTATCATTTAGGAGTGCGAATGATTCGTCGATCTCGTTCACGGCTCGCGTTGCTTGCGTCAGCGGCGCTTGTTCCGTCCATTCACGCTTCCTTGGCCGAGGCACAAGTCTACGCTTGCAGCGCAAACGGCTGCGGTTATGTCTCGACGCCCAATCCCACGTCACCCACTTGCCCCGCAGGGCAGACGTGGACATATACGGCGGGGCATTACGCTTGTTCGGGGACGTCGTCGCAGGGCGGATCTGGGCAAGGCGATTCGGGCGGTAGTGCGGTGTCTGATAGCGGCGACAGCGGAATGCGCGATGCGGATGGTCCCGCCGGCGCGGGAGACGCGGGAGACGCGGGCGATGGTGGAGACGGGGGAGATGGTGGAGACGGGGGAGATGGTGGAGACGGAGGGGATGGCGGTGTTTGACTCGGTGAGCGACTCAGAGCCACTCATTGCCACGACGTGCCACAGCACCAGCATGATGCATAGGAAATCGTCCTGAACCCATGTCGCGGTGCCTTCGGCGACAAAATGCAATCCATCCCGGCGAACCGCGCCGACTCTCTGTTTACTCACAAGGAGCACCCATGATTCATCGATCTCGCTCGCGGCTCGCATTGCTTGCGTCGGCAGCCCTCATTCCCTCCGTCTATGCACCGTTGGTAGAGGCGCAAGTCTACGCTTGCAACGCGAACGGGTGCGGCTATGTCTCGACGCCCAATCCCACGTCCCCCACTTGTCCCGCTGGGCAAACGTGGACGTATACGGCAGGGCACTACGCTTGTTCGGGGCCGCCGTCGCAGGGCGGCGATTCGAGCGGTGGTACCGGCGGGTTCACTCCGCGTGATGGAGATGGCCCCGGTCCTGGAGATGGCGGTGACGGCGGCTATTGAGCCGGCCCTGCATAAGACCGCAGAAGCAAGACATCGGCGGGACAGCTCGCCTATGTTTGAGCACCGTACGCGCGAAGGCCGAGTTCTCGAGGGAGTCGCTCTGTTCGGCACGTCGACGGCGCTCGTGGGCGTTTGTTCTTCTATAGTTTTCACGTGCCCGCCTATTCGATAAGCGGGCACGATACGTCCAAGCCCCTCAAGAGTGGTCGCTCAAGCCGCTACGGCTTTAGCGAGTAAGCAGTCAACTCCTCCGTCCATCCGTTATAGACCGTTGAACGAGTCGATGGATAAACGATGAGTTCGTGCCGAACGATCTGTTTGATCGCGGGGACATACCATAGAGTCATTTCCAGCGAACTATGCGCGTCGGAGCGTGCTGTCGAGAGGATATGCCAATTGCCGAAGCCTCGAACCTTGATAGCGTCAAACGTGCCCGCCGGAACGGTGATACGTTCGACACCTTCCACCGTCATGCGTGTGCTCCACTTGACTCTATTTCCCACCGAGTTCGTCACATCTTGATCAGTATCCCAACTCTTGCCTGGCGTCAGGGGAAAGCTCAAGTATCGCCCCGCCATGTGGCCCGGCGTTGACACGTCCGACCAGTCCCGTTCACGCTCCAAGGTTTTGGTTCGACCGGATTCGACGTCGCGGCGTTTCAAAGTGATATGGTCGGCGTCAACTGCGGTGACTGTCAGGGAATACTCGGTTCGACGCTCATTGTCGAACAGCCCCTTCGATTGGTATTCCCAATGATCCCCGACTTTAACGTCCGGCACATTACCTGATTGCGGATAGTCCGCAGCTCGTGCAGGAAGCATCGCCGTCGTGACCAGGAAGCTGACAGCTACTACAACCAATCCCTTTGAGTTCTTAAGCATTTTTTGTCTCCCAAGCTGTACTGACACGGATGGACAAGCCTTCTGGCCCGGCGGCTATTTCAGCGAATAAGCTGCTAATTCCTCTTCGGAACTGCTGATCGATCCGTGGCGCACCGGATAAGCAACGGTCTCGCGCCGAACGACTTGCTTCACCGACGGAACGTACCACAGCGTAACCTTAAATCCCGCATGCACCCCCGAATACGCCGGATTCATGTTTTGCCAGATTCCCTCACCAACGATTTTGACGGCATCGAAAGTACCTGCCGGCACTGTGACATGATCGACGCCTTGCACCGCCAAGTGGATATGTCGCTCGATCCGATTGCCAGCGGAGTTGATGACCGATTCGACCGTATCCCAACTCTTCCCCGGCGTCAGCGGAAAATTCAGGAATACTGCGGAGGCACCGCCGTCGGCCGACACAGCCGACCAATCACGTCCATACTGCGCAGTTTTCTTGTCACCGGATTTGCCCCAACTTTGCTCCACGGCGATATGATCGGAATCGACTGCGGTAACCGTCATTGCAAAGTCACTCGCGCCACCATCACCCAAAAGCCCCGCTCTCTTGTACTCCCAATGGTCCCCGACCTTGACGTCCGGTGTATCGGCCGTCTGCTGCGCATCCGCGGCATAAACCTCACCCGCCGTTACAGAGGACAGCAATGCTGCGATAAGGAGTAGGTTCCTAGTTTTCATTTTCATCTTGTTTTCTGATTTCGTTATAAAGTCATTAAATAATTTTCTTGCCCCGGCAAGAAAATGACCCTCGGGGGTCGACGCATAGCATACTCGATCGGGCGCAATTCTGAAACCCAATAGAATTGCGGCCTGTTACAGCATATTACATTCTCATTTCATTGCACCACTACCGCGCTTTCGCAGTTGATGCTTCAGTGGGTATCGCTTTCACCGCAGATATAGCTGCCACGTGCCCAGCGTGCGCTCAACCGGCGTTCTTCATCTGACTCAAGACCGGTAGCCCATAGCCTCGCTCCGCGAGCCATTGATCGACATACTGATCGTTCGCGCCCTCAACGCTGTTCAGCAGCGACGGATGAATGGCGCCACTGCCATCGAGACCGTAGATATTGAAATCACTCGATTCCGTCGAGCGTACTGCGTTGCGCGCATTGTTCGGTTGCACAGTCGTTGCGGTTTGGTTCGACGTCTCGGTCATGTGTCCGTCATGCGTCACCGTGCGTTCGGTGTAGCCGCCGTCTGCGCGAGTAGTCAGCTCGACGCTCGCTCCGCTGAAGTCCGTAAAGCGCGTTGTCTCGCCGCTTGGACCTTCTTCTTGCATCATTGACGCCGTCACCACCTTTTCATTTAAGCGCGGAACGCCGTAGCCAAACTTAGCGTCCTCAGTCCAGACCCGGTGACCATGGTCGTCCACTCCTTCCGTATGAATGACGACGGGTTTCGTAGGATCGAAGCGGCGCGATTCGGCTACGTCCGCGATGCTCATTCCCGAATTGCGCAAGAACTCCGTCCCGGCTTCCAATGACAATGCACCCAAACCGTTGTCGTAGCCACCGCCTATGTCGCAGTGATTGCCTGTGTATGGGAGAACCGTCACACCGGGTTGGCCGAAATAATCCGCGCCTCTGAATTCCGTACGGCGCTCGTCGAGCGCATGCACAACGGTGATGTTCCTCACGTTGGGGGCAAAGGCCAGGTTGCCATTCACGCCGGTGTCCACCGGGTCGTAAATGAGGCCGGCGGACACACCGACCTTGCCCGGAGGGATTAACACTTTGCCATTGTTCGGATCGACGAGACCGCGCTCCCATAGCAACTGAGAGAAGATCGCCGCCGATGCACCGCCTCGGCTGAAGCTCGTCATCATCGCGGTGACGGTGCCATGGGGGTGGTGTCCGAGCCATGCAGCGGCTTGAGCGCAGAAGTCGCCGTATGCCTTGTTTGCTGCGGCGATCGCCTGCCCTGTCACCTGGGCGGGTAGCCAAGACGATCCAGTTCGACTCCCCCTTGTCCCCGGACCAGGGTAATAGCCCACCCCCATGTTCGAATCGCCGCGCGCAGAGCGCTCCGCCTGAGCAAACAACTGCGCAACGTTCGTATCCTGGGGATTTCCCGACAGGGCTACATTATTCTTGTCATTGTTGGTGCCATCGAACGCAGCAAAGAAAACGAACTGGTCGGCGCCTGTAGCAGGATTGCCACTCGCAGCAATCACCGATGCCTGCTGACAGACGCGGGAAATCTCCTGTGCAGAAAGAACCTTGACCACGCTCATCTGTCACCCCGCCGTATCGCTGACATTCGATCTATCCGGATAGATCTGTATGATCTTCCGACTGCAATACTCAATGAATATCTGCTTCTGAGGTGGCGTGATCCTATAGGCTTGTTGGCTATCCGACGGGCAAAGGCCAGTCACTTTCTCGGGGGTGATCACATAGACCAAGAGATGCGAGCCGTCGATAACAAAATGAACCCGACAACCCGTTAAATCCTTAGGCAATCGATGCCGCAAATCGACACGATCTTCAAATACCTGCCCCGTCTTCCGGATACGCCACTTCACGTAAAGAAAGTCGCCGCGGAGCATAGGCCCGTTGACGATCGCCTGCTGCCCGACTTGGTGGAGCCGCAAAGCCTCTTCTGACGGTTTCACCCCCGGTTGACGCGAGTTTCCGTACTGGTAATCAAGCACCTCTGCGCCGGGACTATCGATCCACGTGTCAAATTCGAATGCATGATCTGGCATGTCAGACCCGACCGCACATGCGCCCAGCATCAACGTGGTCGCGACAACAAGACATTTCAGTCCGACAAAAATTTTAAGTTGCTTCAAGGAAGGACCTCGGAGGTAAATAGTTGCTCGTCCACCGTCACCACGAACGCCACACGTGGCACTACACATTCGAAAGCGAGATATGTTCGCAGTCCTAAGCGTTTTTGTACTGCATGGGAACTTTCGGCTGATACCCATTCGCATCGAGCCACTGCTCGGCGTAGGCGACGTTCGTGTCCCCCTTCAACGCAACCGGATCGACATTCCCATTCGCGTCGAGCCCCCAGATGTGAGGAAGACTTCCGCCGGCAACCGCAGCGTGCCGATCGTTCGCCGCATCGGTATTGGGCTGCACCCGCGCAGCAACGGGCTCCGCCTTCGTGGACCGGATTTCGAACGCTTTCAGAAGGTCACTCCCCGACGTACCGAGCTCAGTGACCTTCATGCCCCCAAGTGCCGTGCCAGTCACGTTCCGAAGCACCAAGGTGCTCCGGTGCGCCTCCAATGCTTTATCCGTACCGTACGCAAGCATCGGTAAGCCGACGAAGGGCAACTCGACTGCAGTGGCCACTCCCGCAACCATCAGTCCCTCTGTTTCCACAATCGGAGGACCGATCGGCAGTGATACTTGAACAGTGCCCGCCAACTGCTCACCGCCCGCCTTGTGAACGACATCGCCTTGGCTCGAAAAGTTATAGCTCGTGTATCGGCTTTGATCACCCTTGTGCGCGAGGTCGCCGATGCCCGGGGCATCGATCGACAAGGTGGTGATATGTACGTCGGCCGGCACCAGCGGGCCAGTGCTAGGGTCGTTCGCTGTGCTCAGCATCGCAGCCTGACCTTCGGCTTCCGCGCCGCCGAGAGAGTGGCCGGTCGTATATAGCGCACTCATCTTGACGCCCGCATCGCTCAAGATTGTCTGTGCCACTTGTAGCCCTCGCCTCGCAAACTCGTTTGCAATAGCCTGTGCGTCTCCAACCATGCCTACGGCGACGCCTGCATCCGTCGCCAAGTTAGTCATATTTTGCGTGCCGCGATTCGCGATGATGACCTCGCCGGTCTGTTGATTAACGTAGACTTGACCGTAGAAACCACACTTAGTCATCGCGCTAGACAGGCTGGGGTCACGCTTTACAATTTTCGAAAGCGATACCTCCAACCACTGCTTGCCCATCGTCGGCGCATCGCTGCCGCCGTAGGTCGCGACCGAAGCAGCGATAAGATCGTTGACCGTGGCAGAGGTTCTTGGCTGACTCATACGGAATTCCGTGGCATTTTGTTTTTGGTATTAGCCGCTCAATTAACGCTAAACAAAAACATCGAATGCTCGTCGCCGATCGCCAACCACTTACCGTCGGAACTGGCGGCGATGGCACCCAAATCGACATTTCCGCCCGTAAACCGCAACATAGGTTTTCCCGAAGCAGCATCCACGACTTCATTAGGCGTAGGCTCGCGATTCGGCATCGTCACGCCTCTTAGGTATAGCCATTTGCCGTCAGAGCTCACCGCCATACCCATCGCGCCCGGAGCGTCATCGTTGGCGAACGACTCGTAGTGACGAATAGCAAGCGTTGCCCCGTCGATCACGCGACCAGAATCTAGAAAGATTTGATTCGTTACGAAGTTCGGCTCCATTTCGGAGTCAACGGGAAATGCTATGTCTAACGGGAATTGAGGGTTACCCGTCCGTTCCCCCGCAAACCAAACGTCATGCGTTGGCGTCTTTCCCGCTGGATCGATCAGTCGAATCGCCGTGTCATATGGTCTGACTTCATGTCCGTTCACCGTTTTTCCACGTGAATCGGCAGTCTCGCCGACCGTGACCATAATCTTGTCATCGGCAGTCCACACGGCGGCACCAACCTCCAGCCCATCCACACCGATCTTCTGCTCCGCCCATGTCTTCGTGTCATAGACGTAGATCGTGGACGGGTCCCCGATAGGACCGAAAACAGTCAACATCTTCGTCCCATCCTTATTCAGCCGTGCCATCCCTCCCCTTGCGGGATTGTCGGGAAGCGCTTGCCCCGACATCGCATCCCACTGCGACCCTGCGCCAAACGTCACGACCTTCCCGCCGTGCAGCCATAGCAATCTCTCCCACGGAAGCGCGGCGTAGTTGTACTTGCAATGGATTCGCGCTTGTTCCTTATTGCCTTCCACGTCCCAAATCACGATATCGGTCGAACTCGCACCCGTTGCCTCGACGAGCCCGAGATAACGCCCGTCCGGACTGAAGCTCATCTTCTTGACGATAGGCGCAATCTTTCCCGTCACGGCCCCGAGCAACGGCACATGCCCCAGCGAAATCGTTCGCTCCAGCTTCGGCATCGGTGGCTTTCCAGTATCGGCCGCTATCGCATTCGTCACGCCCAGCACGCCTGTCATCGCGAGCAATACCCCCATTTCGCGCAACTTCATATCGGCCCTCGGTTCTTGATCTTAAATGGCTGAGAAATCGCGCGATTTTATCGCACAAACCTACTTGGCGAAATGTGGTCGTAGCAAGCTGCATTTGCGGCGCCACTGACAGAAGCTGGTCCATCGCACCACATCGACGCTGCTTGCATTTCCATTGCCAAAGCTTCAGCGGGCGACAATCCTTCGAGGTACGGTTCGATCCACGAATCGCCGGGCATGTGGGCGCCCGACCTTTTCGTGTAAGCGTACTCGTTCCATTGAATGAGGGCGAACTGGTCGACTTGTTCAAGCCAGGCGGCGTAACGCGGCACGCGCATGATGCGCGTCACGCCCGCAATCCGATATTGGAAGCACGCGGCATCCCTCTCATTCAGCTTTAAGATGGCGCCTTTGGCAAACGATTCGGCAGCGAGCGAGCGCCGCTCCCAAAACAAACGTTGAACAATCCCGCTGTAAACGATCACGCCTTCGACGACGTAAAGCGTCTTGAGCAGCTGCCCCTGGTCCTCCAGAGTCAGTTTGTCGATCAGCTCTACCGTCGAATGCTGGTCCAGGCATCCGCGTGAATGACTACCATTCATGTTGTTCTCCTGAACCACCGTATCCTTTCGCATCTGGCCTACGCCCCTGTCGAAAAAGGAGCCGAATGGCAAACGGCAACGTAGCTTGCCATTCGGCGCAACGAGGGTGAATACAGGCGATGGCCGGCATTGGTGGGGTCAACGATCGCGGCCGTCATCCTGATACGGAGCACGGGTTAGAGAGTTTTCGTATTCCGTATGATATATACGATACGTCATTTAGGACGCATGGTCAATTGAGATCGAAGTATGGAGACTCTAGCTGCGCCGCCGCTGCGCCAGGGTGTCGGTCAATCGCCATTTCACGGTTACTTCGTGCATGTCACGATGACAGCACCAGACGGCCTTGAAAGTTGCTCTGCTCATTTGGGACGCTTCCAAGATCACTGACGACGGCTCTCGTGCTGGTTATCGCGACTGCACTTACCCATTCACCGGATTGGTCAGCAACTCGAAGACCCGGCAGCTAGTAAAAAAAGATGACGTCTACACGGCCATAGGTTGGGCTGCAGACCGCGTCACCGGCCCCGTCGTAAGTCTGTACGAGGACTGCGATCGAGCCGACGTTGATCTGCGCTTGATTCGGCGTCCAGGAAGACGCGACCGACCCGTAGCCCGACGACGTGCTAGAAAACGCCTCCTTATTACCGTTGATTTCAAGAATGCACGTCCCGCCAGTGAATTGCGAGCAGCTTCCGTCCGCCGTAAGGAAAACGCCTGTCGTGCCGCCCGGGATAGGAACGGAAAGCGCTTGATTGCACGATGACGAAGGCACCCCAGGCGTGTTGCTATCAACCGCGTATTGCGAGGAACTCCGCAGCAGTCGCCACACATTGGATTGGCAAAACAATGGACCAGTTCCGGAGTTGGCGATAGCACCCGCTTGTTGGCACGCGCCATCCAAAGTTGCAGACGTCGTCGGCTGCAAGATCCCGCCCGTGATGTTTCCCGCCGTCAGTGGTGCTGCCGACGTTCCCGCAGCATTCATGATCTGCGTGCCCCCATCCGCGGCAAGCGTCAATTGCTGGTTCGTGCTCGCATAGGAAACCGATCCAGCGCCGATATCGACCGTCGGAGCGCTGCTGGCGTTTTGCACGTTCACGCCCTGAGCGTTGACGTTGCCCGCATGATCGATATCGTTCACGTTCATATCGAGCGCCGTTTCCATCTGATTGAGCTGAGACTGACCGGGCACCGCAACGCGATAGAGGTAATCGTTGTTCGACTGCACGTTGGTAAGGGTCAGCAGCGAAGCAAGGTGCCCGCTCCCAGGATTCGCATAGTTGGCAAGCAACAGCTTCCATCCCCCGTACGCACCCATCGCGGAAGCCGGGTTCATCGTCGCATCGCCAGCCTGGTTCGCATACGGCACGAAGCCACCTTGCGCCCCAGCTTGCGCGGCGATTTGCACCAGTTGCTTCGTGTCGGAAATAGGCGCGCCGTTTTGCGACGTAACCAGCGATTGCAACTGTCCGCCCACCGTTTTCAGCACCTGCAGTTGCCATGTTTGGCCAAACGGATTGGTGCCGGAGAACCCAGCGGGAAGGTAGCTACTCAAGTTCGCTGCGTTAAGCACGACCGGCACTGTTGTCGTGGCCTGCACTGCGAGCGCCGTAGCGTTGTCTTGGACGTACTGCTGCGCGGCTTGATCGAAGATAGCCATCTGGCTCGCGGTGGCAGCCGCCTTCACGTTCGTCACACCGATCTTCGCCCATGTGGCAAAGCCCGCAACGCCCATCATCGATAGCACTAGCGCTACCACGTACCCCACAACGGCATCCATCAGCTACCCCTTTCCCCCTCACCGCGCATTCGTCGCCTGCACGCGCTGCAACTGCGCCTCGAGCAACGGCCGCTCACCCGTGCGCTCCATCACCGCAAGGATCTGACTCAACAGCACCTCGATATGCTGCGATCTCTGATAACTCTGATAAGCCATATCCGCCATGAACGCAGTCGTATAAAGCTGCTCGCGCGCAAGTTTGGTCGGATCGGCCACCGCCCCCATTTCGATCTGCCAATACGGATTGCGCCAACGTCGCCCGGCCTCGAAGTCCTCGAGCTCCGCGAGGCTCATCGTCCCCGTGCTCTTGGCAACCGGCGATGCATTCGCATTGAAATACCGCTGCGCCGAATCGGAAGAGGAATTGATGTCGCTGATCAACTGCGCACTGCCAGGAAACGGCGCACGCGACGCGATCATGTTGTTGATCGTGTTTTCGGCCGACGTCTCGTTCGCCATGTACGCCTTCTGCATGGCGATGTATAGCTTGCCCACCTCGGTGCCCGCCTCGGCCTTCGTAATGTATTGCGGCGGCTCGGGGTCGATCGACATGCGTTCGTACGCGCGCGCCGCCTCGATCTCTCGCGAAGTGAACGTCAAGTCGACGTCCTTGCCCGGCATACCCGCGCCGCTATAAAGCGAATCGGCGTTCGCGTCGCCGTCCGGCATCGTCGAGGTCGAGCATCCGGGATACCCCAGCGCCACTTCGTTCGCATTGCAGTACGACGCCTCGTGAATCGTCGTGGATGCGCGGCGCGACGCCTCGGCCGAAGGCGCCGAGCTGTTCAGCGCTTTGGAAAGCGGGGCACTCGATACCGTCGCACCGCCCCCCGGCCGATAGCTCGACGCCGTCGTGTTGACGCTGTGCACGGCCTGCATCGCATAGTTGCTGCCCGACGTCGCGCAAGGATCGAGCGGCAGCTCCGTTTCTTGAAGCGTCATGTCGATCTCGTGCTGCTGCTCCGTTTGCGCCGTCATTTCACGCTGGGTATTGGCCGACATCACGCTACTGCCCGAATCCTTGGCCCCGATAGCCCCGATGTCACTGTCGATCTCGAGCAATGCCTCTTGCAACGTCGCGCCCAGCGCGCTAATAGCCCCGGTAATTTCCTGTCCGGTCGCCGTTACCGCGGCAACGACACAGCCGTCACACCCCGCATAGGCACTCGAGCTCACGGAAAGCCCGAACACGGCGAACAGCGCAGCGCGCGCGGCGATCGTCTTTCTCATTGAAACATCCTCGACATGGCGTTCATGACCGTCGATCCCCACCCGCTGCTCGATGAAGCCGACGACGACGTCACGCCCGAGAGCATGCCCGTGGATCCGCTCCCCTTGCTGACATTCGCGGCAATGCTGTTGATCTGCGCCTGAACCTGAGCCTGCGCCGATGCCATGGCCGATTGCGCCGTCGAGCGCGCTTGGTTCGCGAGCGATTGACAAGCGGCCTGCTCGATCTTGCTGAGCGCCGCCATTGCAACCGTACTGTTACCGATGTACTGCGTGGGTATCGCCTGAAAACCCTGCAAACAAGCCGTTTCGAGCTGGTTGAGCAGCGTCAGCGTCTGCATGTTCGTGTTGATGTTTGCCAGGCGCCGCGCCTGTTCCGCTTGTTGCGCGGCCTGCATCTGGGTTGCCATCGCGCATTGAGCCATCACCGGCTCGGCCGCCGTCGAGACGATCGCCGCGATCGACAATAGGCAGCCGATTTTGCGCATGCTCATGAAGCATTCCTCCCTGAATTGAGTCTCGCGCGAAATACCCACTAGCGCTTCATCCCGGGCTGAAAGCGCGGGGATACGCGATCGGCCTCCGCTTCCTTCAGCACGGGCTCCAACTTGTCCGTTGCCGAAGCGAGCCACTGTTGCGCGTGCGCAATGTTTTCCCGGCTCGGCAGCACGCCGATGTTCAGGTATCCCAACAAGCGAGCCGCATGGTTGCCGGAATTCTGCAGATCCCGCACTGCGTCGATGTTGTCGTCCAATGCCATGTGTAAGCCTCTATCTGTGTTCCGCGTCGATCTCTGCGCCCTTCATCGCGCGCCACCCACCGCGTGCTCGTATGCCTTCCAGCCCGAGCGCCGCGTCGCGGCTTCAATTGCCATCACCCGGGCCCGCCATTGCCGCAGCGCTCTTCTATTCGGGCTGCCGTCCGCCGACATGCTTGCCGCCAAGAACGAACGCGCCGCGGGATTCGATGCAGCTAGCGCGTTCACCGCTTCGATCTCGCGTAAGGAGGCCGGGCATGCATCCAGCAGACACGCCGCGACGGTCAAAACGATTAGGACTACGAAGAAAATTTCCCAGCATCCAAGCCGCAAACGTTTCATCTTTCTGGACCTCAACGCGCCAAACCGAATACCTGCCAACAAACCGTCAGCCCCGCGGCGCCGACTGTCCAAACGACGGCCACGAGCATCTGCATGGCGCGCGACACCGTCGCATCGTCAGCCATGCCGTGATAGAGCGCCTCGACGTGCTCGCAGATGAACAGCACGTGCGGAAAATGCCATTGCGATATAAGCGCGCAAAGCACGCTCCAAACCGCGAGCGCGCTCCAATACCTCACGGTGAAACGGCCTCGCATCGTCATGCCGCGCGTTCGTGAGAATCAGCGGCCGATCCCACCGCGCGCAGGCCCGGCATTTCCGTGCGCTGTTGCTCGGCCTGCGCATTGCCGTCCACCGCAATCACATTCGGCACGACGCGAACCAACACACCGTTGACGGTCGCCCCTTCTTTGATGGCGATCGTCGCGTATTCGATGTTGCCGTTGACGACCGCCGTTTCGAGCAGGACGACACGATCGGCGTAGATGTCCCCTTCCACTGTGCCCCCAACGACCGCGGTATGGGCACGCAGCACACCGTGAATGCCGCCCGTTGCACTGAGCACCACTTGGTGATCGCCGGTTTGCGTCACGTTGCCGCGCACGACGCACTGCAGGACGATGCTCTCTTCGATCTCGAGATCGCCGTTCAACTGTGCAGCCGCGGGCATGACGGTACCGATATCGGTCACCTTGGATCGGGTAGGCAATCCGTCGGGCAACGACTGCTGCGATTGTGGCTTCGGCGTGGAGTTGGGCGCAGCTTGCGCCGGCCGCGATGCAACACCGTGCTCGCTTCGAGGCTGCATTCCCATCGACTGAGAACGCATAGCCGGTTGTGCCGGGTGCGAGGGTGGCGGCGACTGAGATGCCTGAGGTGCTTGTACCGGCTGAGGACGTTTGGCCTGTACCGGCGCCGGCGTTTCCGCCGTTGCGTCGTTCACCGACTGCATCCGCACCGCTGGCACGGTCCGCTTTGCCAAGCCGATACCAAGCGCTACGCGCACAAGAATGCCGGGTTCGTTCATCGGGACCTCAGTTCGTGACGTTGAGAATGCGTCGATTCGTGACGATCGAGCGGCTGACCGGATCGACGGCGACGATCGTTTCGCCGGGCTGAAGCGACTGCCCGACGGCGAGTTTCTGGTTGCCGAGCTGAATGACTCCGTTTCCAAGGCCCGTCAGATTCAACGATTGTGCCGATACCGTTTCGACCGGCAGCGAGGCGACGTCTACCTGCGCGGTATTCTTCGCTGCATCGAGCGCGGGATGAACGGCCCTCGCGCTCGAGGCCACGTCCGCAATTTGCTCATGCGGCACACGCGATGCCGGTGGCGCTTTTTCCAATGCCCCGAGCTTCGACTCGACCGTCTGTAATTGAGCTGAAAGCGCGGCGATTTGCTGCCGATTCGTATCGGCAACCGATCGCCATGCGGCCGCTTGCGTGTCTCGCTCCGCACGTTCTTGCTGCAGTACCTGAGTCAACTGCGTGAGCTTCGATGCGGCCGAGGCGCTTTCGGCGCTCGCAACACTCGTGGGCGCGGCAAGTGCGAGATGCGCGATATTCGGGCGTGCCGCCGCAACGGGCGCGTTGGCCGCGCTGTAATGCTGATAGCCATGCCAGGCACCGAATCCTGCCGCCGCAATCGCCGCCGCAATGAGCAATCGTCCGGCCGCCGTCAACTCGACGCCGCTTGCAGCGCGCCGCCCGCCATCTCCCGCTCCCGCGGCTTGCAGTGTGTTTTCCATCCGTGCCTCGATCTAGCTTGGCGCGCCGAAAAGGCGCAAATCGCACGACTCGCTTAATTTCGTATCGATTGCATCATACGCACTGAAAAACATGAAGGCAAGTATACGTTTTGCACTCGAGCGATACGCACGCCATGCTCTTCGCCGCGCGACGTGCGAGGTGGTCCCATGCACCGTGACGATGCCGGGCACCTCGCAAGCGCGCGAGCCGTTAGACGACGATTTCGATGTCGGGATGAAAACGCGCGGACGCGCGCTCGATCAGCGGATATCCCACTCGGAACGACGTGGCCGTCAATGGCTTGTCGTGATAACCGGTGATGACGGGATGAGTGACGATGTGGATGTGCCGGAACGGTTCGAGTTCAAGCAGGCGCGGTAGCAAATCGGGCCGGCGTGCGACGAAATCCGCCGGCCGCGCCCATTCGTAGCGCGTTTTGCCGCGCTGCCCTTCGTCTTCGACGACCCATTGCTGCCAGTATTCGGCAATCCACGCGATCAACTCTTTCGAAGCGCGGAAAAGATTGAGTACGTCATGGTCCTTGACGAGTTCGGGAGGCAGCACCTTCGGATAGAGCGGCAACTCGAAGCCAGCCAAAAGATCGACGACGATCATCTCGAGGCGTTTCGCATCGGCGTATTGCCGCGCGTACATCATGCTTTCCATTCGCTGATGCCCGGAAAGCCCGGTGATATAGCCCGGTATGCGCCGCGCAAGCGGCACTGTGATCTCAGAGATATTCAGTTGAGCCGGCAGATTGCCCGGTTTATAGAACATCACGATGCTGACGTCGATGCCGGGACGCTTAGCTTTTATCATGCGCTCCTCGTCTAGTCATCCTTGCGCCAAGAGCCGCGCGCCAGCGGGTCGCGTATCCCCTGCCTCACCGCTACCTCGCGCGCAATCGATTCGAGCACCTGGCGCTTCTTCTTGCCGGACTCCGTAGGCAATCGGTCGGTCGCTTCGATAAGCCGCTCGACCGGTTTGCTGATGCCACCCTGACCGCCGTCCCACCGATACGACGCTGCCTTCTCGCGCCCATGCGTCGTGGCGAAGAGCGCTTTGTCCGTCGGATTGTCGGGGTCGTAGCCGAGATCGACCATGTGTTGTCGGATATTGATGACGCGCCGGATCGGTATCGTCGACGGGTTGCGCTCATAGAAATCGAGCAGAATGCAAACCGTGTTATCGGTCAAAACCGCGGACGGATTTTTTTGCAGCGCCGTCCACTTGGCCCGCTGCAGTCCAAAGATTTCGCACGCCGAGCTGATCGAGAGGCCATACTTCACACGAAATTTCTCGAGGTCGAGCGCGAGGATCGGCCCCTTACCCATACTTTTCTGCGTCATGATGCAGGCGCCGTCCCGTCGATCGACTCGCGTTTACCCCGTGCTTGCATCATCAACTCGCGTCTGTGCGCGACGCTCGTACATACCGTGATCACGTACTCGAACGCTGATCCTGCATTACTGCAAACCATGCGGCGCTCCCTGTTCGATTATGTATCCGCCACATTATACGCATCCGCGCCGTCGAGTTGAACACCGACGGTAGCCTCATCTCGCCCGCGATCCTAGGACTTAAGTCAGTTTATTAAGGGTAGCTGCGCTCAGCGTGACCGCCACGCGACCAGACGGCCCCGTACGTCCGTATGAATGAAGTCTCGCTGGTAGAAGCCCACGCCGCCTTGCCGCGATAGGTAGGCCAGACGTCCCATGTATTCGCTCGGAATCGACGGCGTGCTGAAATCGCCGGCACGAAAAACGCGGTGCGCATCCGGCAAATGGTAGGACGAAAGTGCGCCTTCGAAATAAGTGTTGGTCTCTTTCGTGCGTAAGCCCGAGTGGATGTCGAACCGGACGTGTCGGCCGTATGCGGCCAGCCATGCTTGCATCCACGACCACTGCTGCAACAGACGCCAAGCCGGCACCCCAACGATGCCCGCGCGCACGTCGCGCAACATCCATGCGATTGCGCGAAAACCTTCGTCGGTGGAATAGTCGATCGTGGCTTCGTCGCCGCCGCGACGCACCCACAGCAACGTGGGCACGGCACTGCCCGCCTGCACGGCGGCGCGCGCCGGCGTCATGAATGGGGCCAACGTTACCGCCGCCGCAAACGATTTACAAAACGCGCGTCTGGTCAGTATCACGACTTGCCTCCCTCTACAGCGGCCGCCATCGCCTCGATGCGCGCGAGCAGGGCCTGCAATTCACGCTCGGCCAACGTGATCGGCGGCTTCGACCACGTCAATTGAGCCGACACCTGTGCTTCGATCGTCCGGGTCGAGGCAAGCGGGTCGTGGCGGCCGAGCGCGGCCTCGACCTGCGTCAGCCTATCGATCGTCTCGTCGGTAAACCCAACAATCGTCGTGCCCGATGCATCATCCGCGGGCTTCTCGCACAACGGCGGGCGCTGATAGAGCGCGCTGCGCGACGGAACCGGATCGGGTGCGCTCGCTTGCACATCAGATGCCGCGTGATCGGTACTCGCGTGAGCATGAGTGTGCGATGGCTCATGCGATCGTATGCCCGCATCGGCCGGAGCAGCGGGATCCGGCGGTGCCTGAGTACGCACGGCGGGCTGCGGCGTCGACGCGTCGTTCGACTCATCGACGATGCGCCAGTATCGCCCGCCTCGATCGGCATCGTTCGCCTTCATCGCGTCGATGGCCGCCACATAGTAGGCAATGCCACGTTCGGTCGACGGCACGTCTGCCTTACCCGATTCGATATCGCGATATGTCTTGCGGATGGCCTCGATGACAGGGTCGACCGTTCGCGGGTAAGCCGGTGCTCGGCCCGTACGCAATACTGCTTCGATGCGCTGCGCCCCGCTCGATTTACCGGGCGCTGGAGCGCCGCGTCGCGTGCGCACCGGCAGGTCGGCAAGCGGCGGGCGATCGACCTGCAAGAACCGATTCAAGCGAAACGGCAGCTTGGTTTTTTCGATCGAATGAAACCATGTAAAGCTGCGCGCCCGCGTGACCTGATCCTTGAAGATGAGCACGCCTTCCATTTCTTTCAGCGCTTTGAGCTCCTGCAAATCGATGCGGTCGCGCCGCTGAATCGAGCCCGTCAAATTGCGCCGATAGTGCGCGGACGTGAAATGATTGACCGAGCCTTCGAACGAGCCTACCTCGACCGATATCGATTCGCCCGCCACCTTCTTGAATACATCGAGCGTCTTGTCGGGATCCTCGAGCGCCAGCGAATATTTGATCTTCGTATTGGCGATCATCGAATCGACTTCGTCTTTGTTGTCGCCTTTCGCCATGGCGGCGATGTCTTGTCCCGCGGCGATCATCATGAAGCCGAGGCTGCGCGCTTGCGCGAACATCAACGCGATGCCCTCGGCGAAGTAATACCCGAGTTCGTCCATCGTAATGATGTACGGCGCGGGGGAACGCGTCGCCTTCGTATCGATGATGTCCGCATACGTACCCTCGAGCTTGTGCCCGAGGTTCATCGCCATCATCAACCGGATACTCGACACGATGAGCTTGCCGAGATTCGCCGCCTCCTGCGCCGATTTCTCGAGCGTCGGGATCATGACGACCAGCACGCGGCGATTGAGGAGGACGTCCATCATGTCTACTTCGGAGTACTTATCTTTGAAGATGGCCCCATACGTGTCCATCAACATCGACAGCGTGCGCGCGTATTGCCCCGTCAGATAGCCGTGCTGATCCCAGACCGTTTGGTCCCATTTGTCAGGTTTTTCCGCGTATTCGGAACGAAAGCCGGGCAAGCCCGTCTCTAGGTAAGCCTTGATCGGCAAGAATGCGAATTCGGGAATCTCGCCGCGCTTGCCCTTGAGGTACAGCTTGACGAGGTTGGGCAGCGCAAGGTATTCGCGAATGACGCCGATCGACAGCGTCAGATTGCCGACGGCGCGCTCGTAGCATAGCGTGCGAATCAGCGCGTCCATCATGTTGACGGCCTTCTGCTGCCATTGCGCGCCGTCCCCCGTCGCCTTCGGCAACAGCGACGAAGACAGTTGAGACAGAAAGTCGGGACTGCCTTCGTACCAGGGATTCGTGCCGTTCGACGTCTTTTCCGTCGAGCGCCTTTTGCCGTACGGATCCGCGCCGCCGGTCATGAAATTGAGCACGAGATAATCGTCTTCGCGCCCCACGCGTCTGCACAGTCCCCATACCGATGCGTGAAGACTCGAATCCGCTTTACCGTCCGAATAGAAGAACCCCGAGCCCCAGGCCAGCGCGTTGAAGCACAGCGACAATAGCGTCACCGTCTTGCCGGAGCCTGTGGTGCCCATCAGCAACATGTGCGTGCGCGCGTCGTCGTTCGTCGCCCATAGTTCCTTCAAGTGCTCGCCGCGATCACTCGAGCGTTGGTTGCCGAGATAGAGAATGCCGTCGGCAGGCCGCCGCTCCACGAGTTCGCCTTTGCCGTTGGGGTTCGGCTTTTCGACGTCGAGCGTCGGGTCGATTCCACCTAGATCTTTCGGGTAACGCATCGGCAACGTCTGTCGCTGCATGACGAACCACGCGTGGGTCAGCAGCATCGCCACCGTGATCGGCAGCCAAGCGAGCGCAAGCACGCATGCCGCCGCCGCCATGCCGAGCTGGAACTTGGCATAGTTGCGCGGATCGAGCAGCCACCCGGAAAAACGTTCCGACAGCGTGCGCGGATCGAGCGTGATCCGTTGCTGATCGATTTCTTGCCAGCGCGATGGCCCGTATCGCTGCGCCATATGCGGGGCTTACCGTGCAGCCGCTTGGATGCGGATCGCGTTGGCCGTCGCGCCGGCTGCGAACACGGTGCCGTCGCCGCCGACGACGCGCGGTGTCGAATCGAAGCCGAGCGATTCGAACGTGTCCATGTTCGCTTTCAGGCCGCCGTATCCGTTTTCGCAATCGTCGCCCGCTACCGGGTCGCTCGTCTTCGCGCGGCTCATCGTCATCATCCATTTCTGCTTGCGATCGGAAGCGCACAAGATCTGCGATGCAATCTTCGCCGATCCTTCCTGATACGCGACGGGCAGCACATAGATGGAGAAATCTCGAGCCAAATCGTTGATGTGCGCTTCAAACCGGCGGCAGGCAGGGCAGTTGGGATCCGAATAGACGTAGAGCGTCTTTTTCGGCGTCTGATCATCGAGCCCGAAATGGATCGACGCCATCGCCCGAGCCTTGGCTTGCATCGTCGCTATCGGTGCCGATGCGGCCGTATTGGCCGTATTGGCCGTCGCGCTCGCGACAGTCGGCACTGGGGAAAACGAGGGTTCGGAAGTCGGTGCCGATGCCGCGCGCGCCGCTTGGATGGCAGCCGAGTTTGCCGCAGCAGCAGCCTGCGGCGACACCGCGGGAAAGCCGAACGCGCTCGGATTGTCCTGCGCCAAGCGCGCGAGCTTGTTCAAGTCATCCAGTGCCGCATTGTGCGAATTGAGGAACTGCACCACCGACATCGTCGCCATGAACATGAGAAACGGCGCGCCTACCCAGAGCATCAGGCTTCGCCAAATCCGAAATCGTCGCTGTGCAACCGCCGAGCGCCGTAGTGCCGTTTCGATCATCGCGAGCGCCCGCTCGGCGTCTTCTTCCCTCGCGAAGCGTTCGATCAACGCAATCTTCTCCTCGCCTTCGATCTCGCTGATGAACACGAGGCCATGATTCGCCTGCCCTTGCTCGGGGGCTTCGGCCGCTTCGGCGGGTTGCATTTGGCCACGCGAGATCGAGAACGCGCCTGTCGCCGCTGCCGTACCGCAGGCAAATCGCGTCCGCGCCGCGGCACGCAGATAGCCTGTCTTGGCAAACGATGTATACACCGTCCCGTCCGCCTCGATCAGCACGACGTCGCGCGCGCGTGCGTCGCCCCGTTCGAATTTCAGTCGCATAGGTTTTCCTTATGGTTTGTCGGGTTGCGACACCGTCAGCAAGCCGGTTTCCTCGAGGTATCGATGCAAGCCGTCGAGCGCGTCTTCGACGTGAGGACCGCTCAACACGCAGCCGTTTTCCCACGCGACTTGCTCGGCCTGCCATTGGTTGAATACGCCGGCCGATTCCATGAACGGCACCTTGCGGCCTGCCGTGTTGAGCGGATACCAGAGCGCGCGATCGAGCGGCTTGAGCCAAATGAACGTCGACGACGGCAGCACCCCAAGTTGGCGCGCCTCGACGAGCAGCGCCATCAGCAGCGTTCGCGGATACCGATGCTTGCGCAGCCAGCGCTTTGCCTGATCCGTGTTCTCGCAACGCCTGAAGGCGTCATCGGCCAGCTTCAGATTCGGTTTCGATTGCGCATTCTCGGCGCTGTAGTTCAACGCATCGACGAGCGCCTTCGACGATTCGACATCCTTGAAGAACACTCGCAAACCGAATACGGCGAAGAGCGCGCGCTCGACATTGCTAAGTTGTCCTAATGAATCGATTGGCTTGCCGAGTTGCGCCACCAGCAGCGTACGCGCACGATCGATCTCGAATCGCCCGTCGACGATCAGCCGATGCTGCGTGACCCATTCCTCTGGGTGGATCGAAGATGCCCATTCGCGCGAGCGATCGTTCGACAAGTCGCGCCGCAACACGGGCGCGACCGCCGAAAAGCTTTTGCTCTGCGCCTCGAGCAGCGACTGAACGCTATGCACGCGCCGCGCGCGCACCACCGGATGACGCAGTGCGCGATAGGCGGTCCAACTAGCGAACGCAACGGGAATGGCGAGATAGAAGGCACCGATCCGCCAGGCCAGCATGAACATCTCCGGAAACGAGACGACATTCGCGTAGCGGAAATAGACAGCCAATTGCCCCCGAAGCTCGCTCGCCGCAGCCGACCAGGCCGACAGGGGCCGCGCCTCGGCATCGCAGAAGATCATGAGCGCCCGGACGATCGCACCGTGCTTCAGATGCCAAAGCGCGAACAGCGCGCATCCGAATCCGACGGCGGCGATGAACGCGGCCGGTGTCGAACTACGCGGGCTTACCTGATCCGACATCCGAACTCCTGTGCGGCCCGCGCCACTCGCATGACGTATCGGTCGTGCTCGCCCGGCGTGCGGCTATGGTAGTTGCCGACCCCGGCCCAAAAGTTGCCCGTCGAATTGATTTCGTAGCGGATGATGTAGGCGGACCCGTTCACCGCTAGGCAAGCGTTATCGGCAAGCTCGGGGGCCGTGATGCCGAACTTGCGCTGAAAGTAGTTGGCCCAGACGGTATTGATCTGCGTGACACCGTAATCCTTCGTCCCGTTGCTGTTGCCATGCACGAGCCCCGGCCGCAGGTCGCCGCCCGACTCGATTTGATGGACTGCCTGAAGGATGCAGGATGGGACCTGATACTTTTGCTCGGCTTGGGCGACGCAATAGTTGAAAGTCTGCGCGGGCATCGGAGGAAACGGCAAATAAGGCACGCTATCCCCTCGCTTCGCGCTTGTTGACGGCGGACAGCACGTCGGCCACGCGTTCCGCGCTGAACAACACGGCATATTGGCCCGCCTTGCGTATCAGTTCCAGGCGTTGGCTCGCTTCCGGCAGCGTGTCGATGTGATGCGGCCACTTCAACTCGATTGCGACGGCAACAGGAATCGCAACGCTGAACGGCACGGCGCCGAAAAACACGTTCAAATCGTCATCGCAGTTTTCAAGCTGATCGCGGTTCATCGCGCGCACGAGCGCCGCCACGCGCGCGGCCGCGCGCTCGAGGTCCGGACGATCCCACCCCGGCACTGACCCGTCGGCGTGCGCTTCGTCGATTCGACGCGCGACGATGCCGCCAAGCGGTGATGTCAGCAAGTCGATCAAATCAGTCCTCGGCGTACCAAGTCCACGGGCCATTTGTGTTACGATCCGTCATTCATTTTTACGTATGCTACATCTTATACGGAATTTTTGTCAAACCAGGAAACCTGGCTGAAGCCGCCGATTCGCTTAGGAGATCAAGCAAACATGGCCAATCACGGTAACGCGCAACGCCCGAAAATGCCGAATCGCCCAGGCAGCGCGGCACGAACAGATGTACTGGAAACGACGACCGAGCTTGCTGGCGATGCGCTCGAAGCGGCATCTGACTCGCCGCATGCCACGTCGATGAGCGGCATCGAGTTGCTCGTCGAAATCGCGAAACTCGTCGACCAAGTGCTGGCTTCCGGTGCTCCTGCCGAAAAGCACCATCACGCAGAGCCGGTCGATCCGAGACGCTGCGTCGACCCGCGCAAACGCGTCCTGCCGCGCTAGGGGGCAATCGCGTGGTCGACCGCCCGCGATGTGCTCATTCATGCTCAAGCTCCGGAACTACGGTCCGGTCTATCCTGTCTTCGCATAGGGTCGCATCGAAGTACGTGACCTGCGGCGCTAGCCGCTATCGGACCCTTTGCTCGTCAGGAGAATTCATGCAACGTCGTCGATTCATCGCAATGACCGGAGCCGCACTCGCATCGGGTGGGCTTTCGCTGGCCGCATGCACGACCACGCCGCCCTCGTCGTCGGGCACACCGCAAGCGGATGCCGGGCGGCGAGCAACGATCGATGCCGATGTCGAAGCGACGCTGACGCGGCTCTACGCGACGGTGCACGGCTCGCGCGAACTCGTCGGCAACGCGCACGGCGCGCTGGTCTTCCCGTCGGTCATCTCGGCCGGTTTCTGGTTCGGTGGGCAGTACGGTCAAGGTGCGCTGCGCGTCGCGGGGCAAACGAGCGGCTATTACAGCGTCGCCGCGGCCTCGTTCGGATTGCAGATCGGCGCGCAGTCCAAAGCGATCGTCATGCTGTTCATGACGCAAGAGGCACTCGATAGCTTCACGCGCAGCCAAGGCTGGGCGGCCGGCGTCGACGCCACGGTCGCCGTGCTGCGCATCGGCGCGAACGGCAATGTCGATACGTCGACGGCGACGAGCCCGGTCGAGGCGTTCGTCTTGACGAACGCCGGCCTCATGGCGGGCGTTTCGCTCGAAGGAACGAAGATTTCCAGGCTGATTATTTGAGCGGCGCGCTCGAACACGCGCTGCCGGTCAGCGCGAGCGCCGCCGACGCACCGCTTGCGCCAACGCATCGAGCACGGGCTCGGTTTGCGCCCAGCTCAAGCATGCATCGGTAATCGACACGCCGTGGCGCAACGGCACACCAGGTTTCAGATCCTGCCTGCCGGCTTCGAGATTGCTCTCGACCATGACGCCCACGATGCGCCGTTCGCCGCCCGTGAGCTGCTCGGCAATGTCGTTCGCCACGTCGATTTGCCGCTCGTGCGCCTTGCCCGAGTTGGCATGCGAGCAATCGATCATGACCTGTTCGCGCAGCCCTGCCTTGCCGAGGGCGCCGCAACATTCCTCGACGCTCGCGCGATCGTAGTTGGGTCCGGTCTTGCCGCCACGTAAGATCACATGCGCGTCTTGGTTGCCACGCGTTTCGAAAATCGCGGCCATGCCCATCTTCGTCATGCCCATGAACGCATGGCTTGCGCGTGCGGCCACGATCGCGTCGGCTGCAATTTGCACGCTGCCGTCGGTGCCGTTCTTGAAACCGATCGGACAACTCAATCCCGAGGCAAGCTGACGATGGCTTTGGCTCTCCGTCGTGCGTGCGCCGATCGCACCCCATGCGATCAAGTCGGCAATGTACTGCGGGCCCAGTAGGTCGAGAAACTCAGTGGCCGCGGGTAGGCCCAACCCATTGACGTCGAGCAGCAACCGCCGCGCCGCACGCAAGCCTTCGTTGATTCTGAAGCTGCCATCGAGCCGCGGATCGTTGATGTAGCCCTTCCAGCCCACCGTCGTGCGCGGCTTTTCGAAGTAGACGCGCATGACGACGAGCAACTCCTCGCTCAATTCGTCGGCAGCAGCCTTGAGCCGGTGCGCGTAGTCGAGCGCTTGGTCATGATCGTGGATCGAGCACGGGCCGACGATAGCCACGAGCCGATCGTCGCGTCCATGCAAGATCTCGCCGATGCCGGTGCGCGTGCTTTCCACGAGCGTCTGGACCGCCGGCGGCACAGGCAATTCGTCTTGCAACAACGCGGGCGAGATCAACGGACGCACGGCCCCGATGCGAACGTCGTCGATGCGCGTGGTGTCTTGCGTCGCGTCGGCGTCGCCGACCTCTCGATCGTGGGAAGGGTTGTCGATGCTTCTCATAGCCGTCTTACTTGTCGTCGCCCTTGATCTGCGGCAACGCCGACGATTCACCCGGCGTCAGCAAACCGACTTGCGAGTAGATGCGCAGCTTCTCGCGCGTGTCGGTAATGTCGAGATTGCGCATCGTCAACTGGCCGATACGATCGCGCGGCGAGAACGTCGATTGCACCTTCTCCATCGACAACCGCTCGGGCTGATACGTGAGATTCGGCGACTTCGTGCCGAGAATCGAATAGTCGTTGCCGCGCCGCAGCTCGATCGTCACTTCGCCCGTGATCGCGCGCGCGACCCAACGCTGTGCCGTCTCGCGCAGCATGATCGCTTGCGGGTCGAACCAGCGGCCTTGGTAGAGCAGGCGGCCGAGACGGCGACCGTTGTCGCGGTACTGCTCGATCGTGTCTTCGTTGTGGATGCCGGTGACGAGACGCTCGTAGGCGATGAACAGCAATGCGAGCCCGGGGGCTTCGTAGATGCCGCGGCTCTTCGCTTCGATGATGCGGTTTTCGATCTGATCGCTCATGCCGAGGCCGTGACGGCCGCCGATCCGATTGGCTTCGAGCAGCAACTCGACGGCGTCGGCGTATTCGATACCGTTCAATGCCGTCGGACGTCCTTCCTCGAAACGAATCGTCACTTCTTCCTTGGCGATCTGCACGTCGTCGCGCCAGAACGCCACACCCATGATCGGGTTGACGATCTTGATGCCGGACTCGAGGCTTTCGAGGTCTTTCGCTTCGTGCGTTGCACCGAGCAAGTTCGAATCGGTCGAGTAGGCCTTTTCAGCCGACATCTTGTATTCGAAGCCCGATTGACGCATGAATTCCGACATCTCGGAGCGGCCGCCGAGTTCGTCGATGAACTGCTGATCGAGCCACGGCTTGTAGATCTTCAGGCTCGGATTGACGAGCAGGCCGTAGCGATAGAAGCGCTCGATGTCGTTGCCCTTGTACGTGCTGCCGTCGCCCCAAATATTGACGCCGTCTTCCTTCATCGCCGCGACGAGCATCGTGCCGGTCACGGCGCGCCCGATCGGCGTCGTGTTGAAGTAGGTGACGCCGGCCGTCGAGACGTGGAACGCGCCGCATTGCAGGGCCGCGATGCCCTCGGCGACGAGTTGCGCGCGGCAGTCGATCAGTCGCGCCCCCTCGGCGCCATACTCGATCGCACGGCGGGGAATCGAGTCGTAGTCGTCCTCGTCGGGCTGGCCGAGATTGGCGGTGTAGGCGTACGGGACGGCGCCCTTGAGCTTCATCCAGTGCAGCGCGGCGCTCGTGTCGAGGCCGCCGGAAAAGGCGATACCGACCTTTTGACCCGTCGGGAGGCTTTCAAGAATTGTGCTCATGAGGGAAACCGTTCAATCGAAAATAGAGGGTAAATCGCGTTAGCCGGCCATTCGAAGCCCGCACGCCGCGCCCGCGCCCGGACGGATGCAGGCGACGCGCAAAACGCTATTGTAGCCGGTGCACGGGCGCACCTGCCGCCGGCGCGGCCGTCACCGCAAAATGAGCCGTGACAAACGACCGCCGACGCGCGCAATATTTTCGACGCCGCCTGTCCGTCGGACTGCCGCTTACGCGTCATTGTCATGGCGGCCCGATGTCGTCGCAGCCGCCGCAACCCAATCATGGAGGCTCATATGCAATACCTATTGATGATCTATTCGGCGGAAAGCGACTGGGACCGGCTGACGGAAAGCGAGCGGCAAGAAAAGGTCGCGGCGTATCAGGCGTACACGGAATCGTTACGGAAAGCGGATGTCGTCGTCGGCATGAACCGGCTGCAGCACACGAATACGGCCACTACCGTACGGCTCATCGACAGCAAGCCGCAGGTGCTCGACGGGCCGTATTGCGATTCGAAGGAGCAACTGGCCGGCTACTATCTGATCGACGTACCGAACCTGGACGCGGCGATCGCGTGGGCGGCGCGTTGTCCGGGCGCGAGCCACGGGGCCATGGAAGTACGCCCGATCTGGACGATCCCCTACGAAGCGGCGCCTACCGCATGAGTCCGTCCGGCGGCGCCGACTGCGATGCGGACAGCGCTGCCCGTTCGATCGCGGAAGCCGTCGCGCGCCGTAGCTACGGCAAGCTCGTCGCGCTGCTGGCGATGCGTACGCGTGACGTGGCCGCGGCCGAAGACGTATTGGCCGACGCGTTCGCCGCGGCGCTCGCCGACTGGCCCAAGCACGGCTGTCCCGCGAATCCCGAGGCGTGGCTGATGACGGTCGCGCGGCGTCGGGCGATCGATCGCGCGCGCCATCGCAATGTCGGCAACGAATTGATGAATCAGTTCGCCCTACTTGCCGACGAAATCGACGACAGCGACGCTAGCGCCCTGCCCGACCGGCGTCTCGCGCTGCTGTTCGCGTGCACACACCCGGCGCTCGAGGCTGCAATCCGCACGCCGCTGATGCTGCAGGTCGTGCTGGGGCTCGATGCGAAGACGATCGCGTCCGCATTCTTGACCTCGCCTGCCGCGATGGGCAAGCGCCTCGCGCGGGCGAAGAACAAGATTCGCGATGCGGGCGTTCCGTTCAGCGTGCCCGAGCGCGACGAACTGCCCGGGCGGCTTGCGGCGGTGCTCGAAGCCGTTTATGCGGTGTATGCGGAAGGATGGAGCGACCCGGCCGGCAGCGATACCGTGCGACAAGATCTCGCAGGGGAAGCGCTGTTCCTCGCGCAACTGCTCGCCGAGCTGCTGCCGGAGGAGCCCGAAGCGCTCGGCCTGCTTTCGCTGATGCTGCATACGCACGCCCGCCGCAACGCTCGGCGCGATGCGGCGGGCGACTATGTGCCGCTGTCGGCGCAGAATCCGGCAGCCTGGAATGCGCCGATGATCGCCGCGGCTGATGCGCTGCTACGGCGCGCGAGCACGTTCGGGGTCATAGGACGCTTTCAGCTCGAGGCCGCGCTGCAATCGGCGCACGTGCACCGTTGCCGGACAGGCCGACCGAACTGGGGTGAGGTCGTGCAGCTTTATGATGCGCTGCTCACGGTCGCGGCATCGCCGGTGATTGCCGTGAACCGCGCGCTCGCATTGGCGGAACGCGACGGCCCGCAAGCGGCGCTCGATGCACTTGCGCCGTATGCCGACGACTCACGTCTCGCCGAGTATCAACCCTATTGGGCCACACGCGCCGATCTGCTCGCGCGGGCAGGCGCAACGGCCGAGGCGCTCGGTGCGTACGATCTGGCAATCGGTCTCGAGCGCGATCCCGCTGTGCGGCGGTATTTGCAGCGCCGACGCGCACAGTTGGCGGCGGCTGGCCGTTAGTCGAGTCGCTCGAACTGGAAACGCCCGCGTTGCGATATGGGTCGAATTGGTACGGCGGCGGCTGACAATCCAGTTTTAATGGGCACTGACCGCCTCGTCCCCAGGGGCGTGTAAACTGCTGCCTTTTTGCCTTGCCGGAATGGTGCACGTTCCCGCGCGCCAAGCCTTCAGCGGCCCGGCGCTCATCCGCTTACTCGCCCGCTTGACGGACGCCGGTTTCCCGGAGTCCGGGCAACCGCTCGCCGATCGGCTGGGCCAATGGCTCGTCTGGACCGACGCGATCGCGTTATCCGCGGCGCTCGGCAGCAACCCGTCCGCCGGCGTGTCCCCGTGCGACCTCCCGCCCGATCCAGCGAGCGACGTGTTGTGCATGCGCGTGCGCACCTCGCTGACGAACGCCATTGCCCGCGACGCCACGCTCATGTCCCAACGGCAGCGCGGGCACGCGCGCAATCGTCAGGACTATGCGGCGGCCGATACGGCGCCGGACTACGCGGCGTTTCGCCAGTGCTATCTGTCCCTGCAGGAGGGGATGGAAACCGCGATCGGCCATCTGCGCACGCAACTGCGAGCGATGCTCGCCGCCCGCGAGAGCGCGATGTCGCGGCTCGCATCGGTGGATGCCGTAATGGAGCGCGTGCTCGGCATACGCGAGCACAACGCGCTTGCTGCCGTGCCGGGATTGCTCTCGGTGCATTTCGAGCGCCTGCGCGACGCGGAACTGGCCACGCGCGGGAGTATGGAACCCGCGACGCGGGACGCCGCACAGGACGCAATCGCTCCGCCAGCGCACACAGCGGATTCGCCAACGGTCAAGGACGGCCCCTGGCTCGACGTGTTCCGCAAGGACATGCAAAGCGTGCTGTTCGCCGAACTCGAGATTCGTTTTCAACCGGTCGAAGGGCTGCGCGCTGCCCTTCGTGCCTGCTAACCGGGACCCCATGTCCAGATATCGCCTCGATCTTGTCGTCTTCCTCACTGGGCTCGCCGTCGTCTGTTGGATCGGCGCGGGCTACGCCAGCTCAAATCCGCTCGCGCTCGCCGTCACGCTGCTGATCGCCGTGTGCTATGTCGCAGGGGCACTCGAACTACATCGCTACCATCAGCGCACCGCGAGCCTCGCGCAGGCCGTCGCCGGCCTCTCCACGCCGCCCGCGAGCCTCGACGCGTGGCTCGAGCGTGTGCATCCCGCGCTGCGCGGCACGGTGCGGCTGCGCGTCGAAAGCGCGCGCGCCGCGTTGCCCGGACCGTCGCTGACGCCGTATTTGGTCGGGCTGCTGGTACTGCTCGGCATGCTGGGCACGCTGCTCGGCATGGTGGTGACGTTGCGCGGCACCGGCGCCGCGCTCGACAGCGCGACGGATCTCGCCGCGATCCGTGCGTCGCTCGCCGCGCCGATCAAAGGTTTGAGCTTCGCGTTCGGCACGTCGATCGCGGGCGTTGCGACCTCCGCGATGCTCGGGCTGCTGTCGGCGTTGTGCCGGCACGAACGACTCGAGGCCGCACGCGAGCTCGACGAGCGCATTGCCACAACGCTACGAACGTACTCGCTGGCATGGCGGCGCGAGGAAAGCTTCAGGCTGGCGCAGCGACAGGCGGATGCAATGCCGGCGCTCGTGGACCGTCTGCAGACGATGATGAGCACCATCGAGCGGCATAGCCTCGCGCTGCACGAACAACAGATCACGAGAGAGCAGGCGCTACACGCCAGCATCGAGCGCGCGTATACGGCGCTTGCGTCGTCGGTGGGGCGCTCGTTGCGGGACAGCGCCGCCGACACTGCGCGTGGCGCGAGTGCCGCGATCCAGCCCGTCGTGCAGGCAACGATGGCGGGGCTGTCGCGCGACATGACGGCGCTCGGCGCGACCGTCACGAACGCCGTGCAACGGCAACTCGATGGCCTCTCGGGCGGTTTCGAAGCGACCACGACAACCGTGGCGAACCTGTGGACTCGAGCGCTCGAGGAGCAGCAGCGCTCCGGCAGTGCGCTAGTCGAACAGTTACGCGTCGCGCTGGAGCGCTTCACCGGTACGTTCGAGCAACGTTCGTCGGCATGGGTCGACGGCGTGTCGGCGCGTGTCGATGCCCGTGTCGACAGTGTATCGGCTGCATGGAATGCTGCACTGACGCGGCAGGAACGCGCAAGCGAAACGCAAGCGGCCCATCACGAGCAAGCGCTTGCCGCGTCGGTCGCGACGTTCGGGCAGCACGCCGCGTCGCTGCTGCGCACGCTCGATCAATCGCACACGAATCTGCAACAGCAACTGACAGCACGCGACGAGACGCGACTCCACGCATGGACGGGAGCGCTCGATGCGATGGCGAAGTCGCTGGCCGAGCAATGGCAGCAGGCCGGCGAACACACCGCGAGCCGCCAGCAGGCGATCTGCGACACGCTCGCGCAGACTGCGCGCGACATCTCCGCGCAAACGGAAGCACACGCCGCCGGGACGATCGCGGAGATCGCGCGGCTCGTGCAGGCGGCATCGGAAGCGCCGCGGGCGGCGGCCGAAGTCGTCGCGGAACTGCGCCAGAAGCTCTCCGACAGCATGGTGCGCGACACGGCGATGCTCGAGGAGCGCACCCGTCTACTCGACACGCTCGGCACGCTGCTCGATGCCGTCAACCATGCATCCACGGAGCAGCACGGCGCCGTTGAGGCACTGGTGTCGACGTCGGCGGATCTGCTCGCTCGGGTCGGCAGGCAGTTCTCCGACACGGTCGAAACCGAAGCGCGCAAGCTCGGCGGAGTTGCCACGCAAATCACGGGCAGCGCGGTGGAAGTCGCGAGCCTCGGCGATGCGTTCGGCGCGGCCGTGCAAGAATTCGGCGCATCGAACGAGCGGCTCGTCGCGCATCTGCAGCGGATCGAATCCGCGCTCGATCGCTCGCTCACGCGCAGCGACGAGCAACTGGCGTACTACGTGGCGCAGGCGCGCGAGGTGATCGAC
Source organism: Trinickia acidisoli (assembly GCF_017315725.1). Classification (NCBI taxonomy): domain Bacteria; kingdom Pseudomonadati; phylum Pseudomonadota; class Betaproteobacteria; order Burkholderiales; family Burkholderiaceae; genus Trinickia; species Trinickia acidisoli. The sequence goes on along the minus strand of NZ_JAFLRG010000002.1, from coordinate 615,352 downwards.
CTGAGCATGCTGTCGCAAAAGCAGATCGTCGAAGACCTGCAGCAGCTTGCCGCACAGCGCACGTCGAGCGGAGCCGAAACGGCATGAACGACGAGATCGACGGCGGCACCGAGCCCACCGCGCCGGTCTGGGCCGCTTTCGCCGATCTGATGTCGGTGCTGGTCGGCGCGTTCGTGCTCATTCTGGTGGGCGTGATCGGCTTGCAACTCGAACTGTCCACGCGGCTCGAAGACCAGGTGAAGCAGCGGCAACTCGAGGCGCAGCGGCGCAAGACGCTCGAGCAGGCGCTCGCCGGCCCGCTCGCGGCTGGGCGCGTGACGCTCGTGAACGGCCGTATCGGCATCAGCGGCAGCTTGCTGTTCGCGCTGAACTCCGATCAATTGCAGCCACAGGGCCGCGATCTGCTGAAATCGCTTGCGGGCACGCTCGCCGTCTATCTGCGTTCGCGCGACGAGATCCTGATGGTGAGCGGCTTCGCCGACGACCAGCAGGTGCGCGCGGGCAACCGCCACTTTGCCGACAACTGGGAGCTGTCCGCGCAGCGCGCGCTGACGGTAACGCGCGCGCTGATCGATGCGGGCGTGCCCGCGTCGTCGGTATTCGCGGCGGCATTCGGCTCGCAGCAGCCCGTGAGTTCGAACGCGGACGACGCGGGGCGGGCGAAAAACCGCCGCGTCGAAATCGCACCGGTGCCGAAACGCTCGGGCGCGACGCCGGAGCAGCATGAGTAGCGACATGGCCAATGCCGGCGGCATGACCGAAATCCGCGCAACGCTCGATGCCTGGCGCGCGCGCGGCGCCGACCGCGTCAACCCCGCGCGCTTTCGCTTCATCGATGCTTTGGCGAGGCGCGCGGCTGATCGCGAGGGCGACGTGCGCCGCCTGCTCGACGAGCGGCTAGCTGGGTTGATCGCCGATTATTCGAGTGAGATCCAGCGCGTCGAGGCCGATGCTGCTGTTGATGTTGCGGCAACGAACGACGATCCCGCGCGCGGCACGCCTGCCGCTGCGGGCAGCATGCCGACGCAAAACGCGCCGCGCCGCGGTGCGCTGGCTGAACTGGTCGATCTGCTGGCGAGTCGCGCGACGGCCTCGACAGAGCGCGAGGCATCCGTGGCGCGCGACGTGCTGCATCCGCATCGACGCGACGGTTCGCAGGACCTCCCTGTGCTCGCCTACTTCCGCGAGACGTGGTCGCGATTCAGCACCGAGAAGCAATTGCGGCAGTCGCTCGAACAGGTGCCGGACAATGCGGGCCCGCTCAATTCGAATAGTCTCGTGCATCGGTCGCTTTCACTGATGCAGGCGCTGTCGCCCGGTTATCTGCAACATTTTTTGTCGTACGTCGAGGCGCTATCGTGGATGGAGCAACTGGCCGGGCCGGTCGTGGGAGCAAGCGCAGCAGCCGCACCCATCGCAGAGGCGCCGCGCGCGAGCGGCACGAAGAAGCGGGCGCGAGGTAAAGCACGCTAGTGCTACCGTCCGCGACGGCGAACCGTTGCCAGAGCGCGACAGGCCGTTTGATACCATGCAGCCTTTTCAGAACAGGCTGACAGCAGCGTGAAGCACCGACTCTTGACGACCGTACGGTATTTCTGCATCAGGTGGGCTGGCCGCGTGCCCCGGTTGGCGGGGGCGTGCTTCCATCTCGCAGTGGCGCTAATCAGCGTCGTCGCACACCTGACGAAACCCGCCCTCGCCGCAGCCTGGTACCACACGCGGCATCCGACCCGGCGCGGCGTGCTGCTTACGCTTGCCACGCCGCCCGCGCTTGTCGTCCTGTACGTGCTCGTGCTGATTCCGTTCACGCCGAGCATCAGCGACATCCGCAAGGCGCGAGTCGATCGGCCTGCGCAGATCCTCTCGGCGGACGGCAAGCTGCTCGCCGAGTTCAAACCATCGAACCGCGAGTGGGTGACGCTGAAAGAGATCTCGCCGCATATGGTCGATGCGCTGATCTCGACCGAAGACCACCGCTTCTACGAGCATCACGGCATCGACTGGAAGCGCACCGCGTCCGCGGCGCTGCACAACATGTTGGGCGGCCACCGCGAGGGCGGCTCGACGATCACGCAGCAGCTCGCGCGCAACTTGTATCCCGACGAAGTGGGCCGCGCGCCGACGCTCACGCGCAAGATCAAGGAGGCGATCACTGCGGAAAAGATCGAGATGGCCTACAGCAAGGACCAGATCCTCGAGACCTACCTGAACACCGTGCCGTTCCTGTACAACGCGTACGGCGTCGAGATGGCGGCGCGTACCTACTTCGACAAGTCGGCCGATGACCTAGACATCCTCCAGGCCGCGACGCTCACCGGCATGCTGAAGGGCAACAGCTACTACAACCCGGTGATCAACCCCGAGCGCGCACTACAGCGGCGCAACACGGTGCTCGCGCAGATGGTCAAGTACGGCCGTCTTTCCCCTGCCGTGTACGAGAAGCTGAAGGTCAAACCGCTGACGGTCGATTTCGAGCGTCAGGAGGAGCCGCCCGGGCCCGCGCCGCATTTCACGCAGCAGTTGCGCAAATGGCTGATCGGGTGGGCCGATGCAAACGACTACAACATCTACGCCGACGGCCTGATCGTCCATACCACGATCGATTCGCGCCTGCAGGCGATGGCGACCGCGGCGGTTACGCTGCAGGGCAACCAGTTGCAGTCGATCGCAAACGGGCAATGGAGCGGCCGCACGGGCTGCTCGCCGGCGAACGATCTGTTTAGGACATTCATGCGCGAGTCGCCCGAGTATCGCAGCGCGCGCGCCTCCGGCCAAAGCGACGACGATGCCCTGAAGCAGCTCGGCGCCGACCGCGGCTTCGTGCGCACCCTGTGCCACGACAAGACCGAGGTACAGGCGGGCTTTCTCGCAATCGATCCGCGCAACGGCCAGATCAAGGCCTGGGTCGGCAGCCGCGATTTCGCCGACGAACCATTCGATCACGTCCAACAATCGCGCCGTCAACCGGGCTCGACGTTCAAGCCGTTCGTGTACGGCGCGGCGTTCGCGGCCGGTGCGAAGCCGACGGATACGTTCATCGACCAGCCGGTCGAGATTGCTCTGAAGGGCGGCGAAATCTGGCGCCCGAGCGACGATGCCCCGCCGAGCGATAAGCCGATGACGCTACGCAATGCCCTGGCGTATTCGAACAACCGCGTCACTGCGCAGTTGATCGAGCAAGTCGGCCCTGAACGCGTCGCCCGTCTGGCGCGGGCGATGGGCGTGCGCGACAGCACGCTCGATCCGGTGCCGTCGCTCGCGCTCGGCACGAGCCCGGTGACGGTCAAGGAGATGGTGTCCGCGTATGCGACGATCGCGAACGACGGCGCGTATCTCGAGCCGCGTATGGTCACGAGCATCGACGATCACGACGGCCACGTGCTTGCGCAGTTCGAACCGGCAGAGCCCGAGCAGGCGCTGCCGGTCGCGGCGGACCGCACGCTGATCGACGTGATGCGCGACGTCGTCAATCGCGGCACCGGCGTGAGCATCCGCTCGCGCTTCGGGATTCACGCGGACGTCGCGGGCAAGACCGGCACGACCCAGGACAATACCGACGGCTGGTTCATCCTGATGCAACCGCAACTCGTTGCCGGCGCGTGGGTCGGCTTCGACGACGGCCGCGTGACGCTGGGCGGCAATTATTGGGAGGGAGCGCACAGTGCGCTGCCGATCGTCGGCGACTTCTATCGGCGGGCGCTGCACGCGCGGCTGATCGATTCACGCGCACGCTTCGACACCGAGGTACAGCCGAGCGCATTCGTTGTGTTCCGCGACAAGCTGCGCGTGTGGACGGCGTGGCTGTTCGGCTCCAAACCGCAGACGCCAGCGGCGCCCGCGCCGATGCACCATGCGCCGCCGGCGGTGACGCCTGCCGCGCCGCCCACGCCAGCGTCGGCAGCCGCGCCGGCTTCGTCGGGTTCGTCGGGCTTGCCGTCGCAGGCGTCGGCGCCATTGCCGGCGTCCGAGCCGCCGTTGATTGGAGTGCCGGCTAACGGCGCGCCGGCGGCGGCATCGGGTACGGCCGCGTCCGGTGCAACGAGTAGCGTGGCGCCACTGCTTGCCCCAACCGTCTTGCCGCCGGCTTCCGGTGCGCAAGCTACCGGTATGCCGCCACGTAAGAGCGACGTGTTCCCGCCGTCAGGCGCGGGATCCTCGCCAACCCCAACGCCGGACGTACCGGAAACGACACCATCAGGAACCAATGCCGGAGGATGAGGCGGTGAGGTAGCACGGCCGACGGCTCGCGTCAGCAATGTCGTTCGGCCGTCGGACTTCAGTCGACACACCGGCTACGCATCCGTCGGTGATCCGGCACTATCTTGCTCCGCAAAATAAGTCAGCCCAGTCCAAGCTAATTTTTCGCCACGCCACTAGAATTGCTGCTTTGCGGGTAAACACCGCTTGATCACGGCAATTGGCAATGCACCAGATTGAAGCAACAAAGAACAAGACGGCCTGGGTCCTCTTCGCCTTGGCGGTGGGCGGCTTCGCGATCGGCACGACTGAATTCGCGACGATGAGCGTCTTGCCGCTGTTCGCGCGCGGGCTTGGCATCAGCGCGCCCGTGGCAGGTCATGTGATCAGCGCGTACGCCTTGGGTGTGGTGGTCGGTGCACCGGCGCTCGCCGTGCTCGGCGCACGGCTCGATCGTCGCGATCTGCTGATTGCGCTGATGGCGCTGTTCGCCGTGGGCAATACGCTGAGTGCGCTCGCGCCGAGCTACCACTGGATGCTTTTGTTCCGTTTCATCAGCGGATTGCCGCACGGTGCCTATTTTGGCGTCGCGGCGCTCGTCGCGACCTCGCTCGTGCCCGAGAACCGCCGCACCGTCGCCGTGGGCCGCATGTTTCTCGGGCTCACCGTCGCCACGATCGTCGGCGTGCCGTTCGCGAACTGGCTCGGCCATGTGATCGGCTGGCGCTGGAGCTTCGGCTTCGCAGCGTTGATGGGCGCCGTCACGATGACGTGTGTGCGCCTGTGGGCACCGTCAACGCCTGCGGCGGCCAACGCAAGCCCGCTGCGCGAACTGAGCGCGCTCAAGCGCACGCAGGTCTGGTACACGCTCGGCATCGGCGCGATCGGTTTCGGCGGCTTGTTCGCGGTCTATACGTATCTGGCGAACGTGCTCGCCTCGGTCACGCACGCATCGGTAGGCGTTGCGTCGCTCGTGCTGGGCGTTTTCGGGATCGGAATGACGATCGGCAACATCGTCGTGCCGATGTTCGCGGATCGCGCGTTGATGCGCACGGCCGGAGTCTTGCTCGTCTGGAGCGCCCTGACGCTGCTCGCCTTCCCGCTGGCGGCCTCCAACGTCTGGACGCTCACGCTGGACGTCTTCCTGATCGGCATAGGCGGCGCGCTCGGCACCGTGTTGCAGACGCGCTTGATGGACGTCGCCGAAGATGCGCAAAGCCTTGCGGCCGCGCTCAATCATTCGGCATTCAACACGGCCAATGCGCTGGGGCCGTTTCTCGGCGGGCTAGCGATCGCAGGCGGATTCGGCTGGACTTCACCGGGATGGGTGGGAGCGTTGCTCGCGATCGCCGGCCTCGGCGTTTGGGCGATGGCGGGCTTCGCACAGCGCAACGCCGATCGCAAGGCGGCGGCGCGGTTGGAGCGCCGCGCCTGTTTGGAGACGCAGGGGCGGTGAGAAATAAGGTCTAGGTTCAGCGGCAAGCGCCTTTCGCTGACTCACGCTTGATGGCCTTCGAAGTAACGACTTGGCGGCACGCCCAGTACGCGCTGGAACAGCGCCGTGAAAGAACTGGGGCTGCCATACCCCAAGTCCAGAGCGACCGTCGTCACGTTTTCGCCATCGCTCAACCGCAAAACAGCGCTCAACAGGCAAGCCTGCTGACGCCACTGAGCAAATCCGACACCGGTCTGAGCCCCAAAGAATCGAGTGAATGTGCGTCGGCTCATATTCATGGTGTTCGCCATGACATCGACGTCGACCCGCAAAGATGGGCGTTCCAGGAGCGCGCGGCAGAGGTGAGATGGTTCAGCGACGCACGCGGTTTCTCTCCGCTCGAGCGCGCACTGGATCGCGATCAATTCACGTATATATGCATGGACTACCGCGGCTATGGGGACATGCAAGCTGTCGCCGGAGAATACACGATCGATGAAATTGCCAACGATGCGTTGGCTTTGGCAGACGCGCTTGGCTTCGAGACATTCAGCCTGATAGGCCACTCGATGGGAGGAATGGTCATAGAACGCATTGCGATGCTTGCTCCACGACGCGTGCGAATGCTCATCCCCGTCGCTCCGCTTTGCAGCCGGCGCAAAGCGACTTTGCGCAACACCTCATTGTTCCTCCCCGACGCCTTGAACATGATTGCGAAGCCAGTAAGGCTCCTGCTTCGACCGACGAAGCAAAGCAGGTCAATCGTTCATTCAGAAAAGGAATCGTCATGGAAGACAGCAAACCCACCATCGTGCTCGTGCACGGCGCACTGACCGATGCCTCGGTATGGGCCGCGGTGATCGCGCAACTTCAGCTCCAGAATTATCGCGTGCTGGCGCCGGCGCTGCCGATGCGCGGACTGCACTCGGACACCGACTATCTCGACAGCTTTCTCGCCAGTATCAAAGGCAGTGTCGTGCTCGTCGGACACTCCTACGCGGGCTCGGTGATTTCGTCTCAGCCGCGTCGTGCAGGTCAGATTCGAGCGCTGGTGTACGTGAGCGCTTTCCAGCCCGATACGAACGAAAGCGCCGGCGAACTGAACGAACGCTTTCCCGGCAGCAAGCTGGGACCGGACACGCTCGCATTCTTGCCGACGCCGACTGGCACCGACCTCTATCTGAAAACCGAATGCTTCCACGAGGTATACGCGGGCGATCTCTCCGCTGCCACCGTCGCGATCATGGCGGCGACCCAACGGCCCGTCGACAGCACGGCGATGGAGGAGACGTTACAAGGCCAACCCGCGTGGCGCAACATTCCGTCGTGGGCTGTCGTCACCACCGACGATCTGTCGATCCCGCCTGCCGCACAGCGCTTCATGGCCGCACGTGCGCAATCGACGGTGCGCGAAGTCAAGGCGTCGCACGCCGTGCCGGTATCGCATCCGCATGAGGTAGTGAACTGTATCGTCGAGGCGGCGAGCGCCCGATGAACGTTGAAGCGGCGTCATGTGAGGTGGTAAGGAGGCGTGTATGTGACGCGGTTTCGCAGTTCGATCAAGCGATCCCTTTACCTCGGATCGCATGCTTCGTAGACTTAGCCATCGCATGCCCTGTATCTAGAATCCGGGAACACCTCACATGGAAATCGACGCGCTCGAGATCTTCCTGTCCGTGGCGACGCTCGGTAACTTTTCTCGCGCGGCCAAATCGCGCAACGTAGCGGTCTCGTCGGTGACGCGGAAGATCGATCTGCTGGAACAGGATATCGGCACCGCGCTGTTCTACCGCAGTCCGCGTCAGGTACACCTCACCGATGCCGGCCTGCAGTTCGTGAGTGCCGCGAAAAAGATCCTGGCGGAAATCGATGACGTGCGAGACGCGATTGTATCGATGCAAACCGAGCCGCAAGGCGTGCTCACCGTGACGGCGCCCGCTACGTTTGGACGCCGTCATGTCGCGCCCGCCGTTGCGAAGTTCCTGCTGCGCTATCCGCAGATGCAGGTCGATCTGCATGTCAGCGACGACATGGTGGATCTCGTCAATCAGCGGGTCGATGTGGCGATTCGCATCGGCGTACTGGACGACAGCGATCTGCTGGCCACCAAGCTCGCCCCGCAGCGCCGGGTTGCCGTCGCGAGTCCCGCATATCTCGCGCGAGCAGGACGGCCTACCTCGCCCATCGATCTGCTGACACACAACTGCCTGTCGCACGGTACGCATGGTGCACGCGGCACGCGCGCCGGATGGTGGCAGTTTGCCGGCGTCAACGACGGAAAAGCGCTCGACGTGAACGGCAATCTGCGCACCGACGATAGCGAGTCGCTGCTGAAGGCTGTGTTAGCCGGCGTGGGCATTGCACATCTCGCGACATGGCTGGTCGGCGACGAGATCGCAGCCGGACGTCTCGTCATGCTGTTCGACAACGAGCTTCGCGAACCGCCCGTATCGGCCTCTGGCATTCACGCCATGCGGATGCCGGGACGCGGTGTGCGAAAAGCAACGCTGTTCATCAACGATCTTCGCGAACAGTTCGCCGTAGACGACGGCGGCGTTCCGTATTGGGACCGGCCGTTCAGCAGGTAGCGAGGTCGCAGCGAGCCTAGGAAGGTTGGCCGACAGAAACGGCAAACCGGGGAATTGGGAGCATCCGGAGGCAACCGCCCAACAAGGGTTTTGGCTTTATGTACAGAACGTCTGGGAACACGCTGGAACAACGAATGGTGGGCCGGGTGGGAGTCATATTCAGGTCGCTCAGGTCCACTCCGCAAGCGACTTTCGATTTGACGATACGCGGTTACCCCCGGATCTACCCCCAAGGGCAACCGGAACAAAATGGAACAAGTTGGCCTAGTCGCGGCGCACGTGGCTCGTCGACACTTTGCTGTCCAGATCGCGAACTCACGGCCCCATTTTCAGGACAGCGTCCGTCTGCCAGTCAACCCGGTGGGGGTGCGTGCTCGTGCGCCTTGCGCCGCCTGCAGCGTCTCGCCCTCGTCTTTTGATGGCCGCGGAGCGGATGAAGACGTCCACGAGGGTTATACTGAACCAGTTTGACCGGTGAGCGTCACGCGACGTATTTTCATCGTAGAATCAATCAATTACAATCATTATTGATGTTTGATGGAGGTCATCATGACCCTACGAGACAAATTGAGAAAGGCGCTCGGCCGGAAGAGGACAAATGTCTTCCTGCGGGCCGATTTCTTGGACTTGGGCAGCGAGGCCCAACTGAGCCGTGCGCTGCGCAATCTGGTCGATGAAGGCGCAGTGGTTAAAATTGGGGTAGGCGTCTACGCCAAAGCGAAGCGCAGCGTGTTGAGCGGGAAGCCGATTCCGGTCGAGCCGGTCGAATTCCTAGCACCAGAGGCACTGAAAAAGCTTGGCGTGAAAGTGTATCCACGCCGTCAGACTGCTGAATATAACGCGGGCACGACGACGCAAATCGCCGCCGGCGTGGTCATCAATACCGGGAATCGGCGCATCTCCCGCAAGCTGGGCTTCGGACCAAAGACCATCGAATATGAAAACAATTACAACCGACCAACGGGAGTTGATCGACGCCCTACTCGCTGAACAAGACGTCGGCGGGATTTCCGCCGCCATTCTCGAGAAGGACATTCATGTAACTGACGCTTTGCGTGCGTTGTCGGCCATCGCCCACGAGCACGTCAGATTGGTCTTCTGTGGCGGGACGAGTCTCTCGAAGGCGCACAGCATCATTGAGCGGATGTCGGAGGATGTCGACCTCAAGGTTGCGCTATCTCCTGCACACGGTCTCAGCGACAGCGCATTAAAGAAGCACCTTTCCGCGTTGAAAGGAAAGGTGGCCGAAACGCTGATGCGGCTGGATTTCCAGGAAATCCCGGAAGAGGCTCGTGCCAGAAATGCCAACCGATATTTCGCGAGCAGCTGGATGTATTCGTCGGTTTACGGGCCGCATCAGAGCCTGCGCACTCACCTGAGTGTCGAGTTCACGGTACGCACACCCGCCTTCGAGACGTCCGAGCACCAGCTCGGCTATCTGATCGATCGACTGGCTGAACAGGCTGGCGAACCCTTCGCCATGCAATGTGTTTCAGTGGAGGAGACACTGGCAGAAAAAGTCCTCTCGTTTCTGCGCCGCTTTGCCGAACACCGAGCAAAGGTGCGCGAGGACTGGGACAAAGCGCTAGTGCGCCATATCTACGACACTTGGCGCATCGTGGCTGTCGACCCAGGCGCCGTGGATCGGGCAGTCGCTCACTTCAAAGATCTCGTCGATTTTGATCGAATCGAGTTTCCGAAGCACAAGGCATTCGTCGACGATCCAGCAACATGCATGAAGACCGCGCTCGGCGAGATCGAGTCCGACGCCCAAACGATCGGCGAGTATGCCGACAAACTCATCCCGTTGATTTATGGCCGGCACAAGCCGCCCTTCAATGAGGCATTGGGCGTGTTCAAAGACGTTGCCAATAAGTTGCTCGGCACGCTTTAGTCCGGTCTTGAACTGGCGAAAGAGCGAAGGCTGAATCGTGTTCTCCGCCTACTTCTGTGTGGCGGCGACGAGTCGTCCCAGAAGTCCGACATCAAGAACGCCAGGGCCATGTGGCAGACAATCAAGGAGCAAGCATGAGCAAAGTCAAGATCTCCCGCTTCGACGTATCAGAGCACTTGGACAGCGAGGAAGTCATCGCCGCTTACCTCAATGCGGCCCTTGAGGAAGGTGACTCAGATTTGCTCATGGCAGCGATCGCAGATGTCGCCAAGGCGCGCGGCATCGCCAAGGTTGCAGCCGACGCAGGTGTTGGACGGGAAAGCCTGCATAAGACACTAGCCCCGGCTTCCAAGCCAAAGCTCGAAACCGTGTTCAAGTTGATGCGTGCGCTCGGCGTCAAGTTGACCGCTATGCCGGAAACAGCCCACGCGTAGCTTGAAGAATGGCTCGCGGCTGCCTTCCGAGCACGCCTTACAGGCACACGAACGGCCCAAACGAAACACCCTGCCCTTCCCTGGAATTCTTTGAATGGTGCCGGTGCAACGTGCTTCGGCACGGAGTGCCTGGTGACTCCGCAGAACGAGGTGGCAATGAAAGGAGAAACGTGAGCATGCCCGAGGTCGGTTCGCATTTATGGATCGAAGCCCAGGTCCGACAATATCTGGCAACCGGCGACTATGATGGCTTCTTCGTCAACTGGCCGGGAAGCTCCATGGTTGACGCCGCGGCCCACGCTACTCAACGGCTCCGGGCCGCGCTTGTAGACACAACACTGCGCGAGGCGCGTGGTTTCGAGCGACCAACGCCCTCCTTGCCGGGACCGATTGATCCGTGGCTGCGAGACAAGCTTGGCCCCATGGTGGACGGATTTTTCACCGTCCAGGAACGGGATTGTGTGCTCGACGCGCTCGTGCGAGGAGTCGTTTTCCTCACGCCCCACAACATTGTCGATGTGCTCACCACGGAACCATGGCTGTCGACCGCGTGGCGTCTCGCCAACCTGTATCTAAATAGTCTGGGCGCGTCCCGGCTAGGCTCAAACGCCGACGATCTCGTCGGGCTGAGCCAGGACACCACCTGCTATGTGTCGCTCGCATACTTCGACGAGACCGATCCATTTGCGGATTTCGTCGTGCACGAGGCGGCACATGTACTGCACAATTGTCGTCGGACATCAATCGGTCTGCCGGAGCGTCGGCAATGCCCAACACTGCTCGACATCGCTTTCCATCAGCGCGAAACCTTTGCATACGCGTGCGAGGTCTACAGCCGGATTCTCGCGATGACGCAAGGTCGTGAAGCTCGACAGGCGGCGCTCGAACGGCATATGGAGTCGGAGTTGCCGCCGGATGAGCGGGTCGATCATGGGCAGTACCTGGCGATCCTGGCGGAGGCCGTTCACGCGCGCAATGGCTGGCGATGCATCTGGAAACGGTGTGCGCCGTGATGACGGGTTCCGGAGGTGGCCGAATCGGAGATCTGCGCGCCCAGAACTCGCCACGCTTGATTGACGGCGAAAGAGCGAGAATGGTAATTGCGCATCGTCGATCGTGGCCGGCTCACGTAGAAGTCGGAGGCGGGACCCACATCAGGGCTCGTCATTGAAAAACGGCAGAATAGGGCTGGAGCCCGTGATAACAAAGAGAACCTCATACCATGGCCGCACCGAGCTTTGTCTATACCGTCGCCTGCGTCGCCAAGATGCTCGGAGAGCCGGAGGAGTGGCTGGACGAACTGGCGAGCATGAACTTGGGGCCCGAGGACGGATGTCTTGGGATCATTGACGATCTGGACGGCCCCGCGGAACAGCTGATCTCGGTAACCGCGTTCACGGACGCTGGCATTGAGGCGCTCAAGGAACTGGTTGCGGACACGAAGCAGCGGTCTTCCGAGGCGGGCGGCGCTGGCTGATCCGGCGCAAAGCCGCCGGAATCGCAATACGTCAATGCATTGTGCATGCCCTACCGGAACCGCGAGCGAATTGTCGTCGCATTACATTCAAGTGCCTCAATATAATCAGCCCACGCCTGCATCATCTTCCTGCGCAGCGGCAGATATTCCGCAAAGTTGTAAGCACCCCTCACCTCATCCCGCTCGCCGTGAGATAGCTGCCGCTCGATTGCATCGGCCGGCCACCCCTGTTCATTGAACAATGTCGACGCAGTACTGCGGAATCCATGCCCCGTCATTTGCTCACTCGTATAGCCGAGTCTCCGCAGTGCCGCGTTGACGGTGTTTTCGCTCATCGGTCGAGCACTGGTCCTGACACTGGGAAAGACGTACCGTCCATGCCCCGTTACCGAATAGAGCTCCTTCAAAACGGCAAGCGACTGCTTCGACAGAGGCACGATATGCAGCTCTTTTATCTTCATCCTGCTGGCGGAGATGCGCCACTCTGCATGATCGAAGTCGAACTCGGACCATTCAGCCTTACGAAGCTCCCCGGGGCGAACAAAGGTCAGGATACCGATAAGGAGGGCACATTTCGTTTCAAAGCCACCGGCGTAGCCCCGGATCGCACGCATCAGCGCGCCAACTTCCTTCGGATCCGTGATCGACGGGTAATGTTGCTTTGGTGCGGGCTTGAGCGCCTCGCGAAGATCAGTCGTGGGATCGTGGCTTACCCGCCCAGTCACCACTGCGTATCTGAATATCTGCCCGCATTTCTGCAGGGAGCGATGGGCTGTGTCGATCGCTCCTCGTCGCTCGATCCTCCGCAAGGCAGTCAGTAACTCCAGCGGCGTGATTTCCGCAATCGGACGCCTGCCTAGAGACGAAAACATATCGCGTTCAAGCCGATGCAAGATGAGGTCGGCGTATTCTGCTTCCCACTTGCCCCTCATCAGTTCGAACCACTCGCGAGCCACAACCTCGAAGGTGCTCCCATCCTGCATTCTCGCGGCTGCCTTCCGAGCGCGCCGAATTTCCCCTGGGTCGTTGCCCTTAACAAGTTCACGCCGGGCGTCATCGCGTAGCTCGCGCGCGCCCTTCAGCGACACCGCCGGATACGCACCGAACGCGAGCAGCTTTTCCTTGCCACCAAAGCGATACTTCATCCGCCACAAGCGTGAGCCGGTCGGAGTCAAAAGGACATAGAGACCGCCGCCATCGAACAGCTTGACCGGCTTTGCGCCTGGCTTAGCTTTGCGGATCGAAGTATCGGAGAGTGTCATGGGGGTATTTCCCATCGCCGCATGCGACGTACCCCAGAAACTACCCCCACGAATCGGTGGAAGTCAACGGAATGAGACAGCCCTCCTCGGAATCCCCGAGAAGCCCGTCAATACACGCCGTACAGGCACAAGGATGCCCCAAACGGAACACTCTGGACTTTACTGGAACTCTTTGGATGGTGGGCCGGGTGGGAGTCGAACCCACGATGTCCTTTCGGAGGCGGATTATGAGTCCGCTGCCTGCAACCAGCACGGCGTCCGGCCCTTCTCTCGCCACGTTTTGGAATGATTCGTTCGTGGCGGATGGTTTGTCTCAGCGATCGACGGCTTCGCGGAAAGATTGCGAGTCTATCGGCTAATTCGATTGCCTGCAAATCGCAAAAGCAAATAGAAGCGAATTCGGAGGCGAGGCGGCGAAGCATCCACAGCGAGGCCTCCATCTCGACCACCTAAAAACCAGCACTCCCGCGACACAAGCCACTTGTAAAAAGGCCCGGCGCTTCAAGCCGGGCCTCGTTACTGCATCGAGCTAACCCATCCCTCGCGAATCAGTTGCCTTCGAGGAACGATTTCAGCTTGTCCGATCGGCTCGGGTGACGCAGCTTGCGCAGCGCCTTCGCTTCGATCTGGCGAATCCGCTCACGCGTGACGTCGAATTGCTTGCCGACTTCCTCGAGCGTGTGGTCCGTGCTCATCTCGATACCGAAGCGCATGCGCAGCACCTTCGCCTCGCGCGGCGTCAACGAATCGAGCACGTCCTTCACGACGTCGCGCATGCTCGCATGCAATGCCGCATCGGCCGGCGCGACCGTGTTCGTATCTTCGATGAAATCCCCGAGATGCGAATCGTCGTCGTCGCCGATCGGCGTTTCCATGGAGATCGGCTCCTTCGCGATCTTCATGATCTTGCGAATCTTGTCCTCGGGCATCTCCATCTTTTCCGCGAGCGTCGCCGGATCGGGCTCGAGGCCCGTCTCCTGCAGAATCTGCCGCGAAATACGGTTCATCTTGTTGATCGTTTCGATCATGTGAACCGGAATACGGATCGTGCGCGCCTGGTCGGCGATCGAACGCGTAATGGCCTGACGTATCCACCATGTCGCGTACGTCGAGAACTTGTAGCCGCGGCGATATTCGAACTTGTCCACGGCCTTCATCAAACCGATGTTGCCTTCCTGGATCAAATCGAGGAATTGCAAGCCGCGGTTCGTGTACTTCTTCGCGATCGAAATCACGAGACGCAAGTTCGCCTCGGTCATCTCGCGCTTGGCCTGGCGCGCCTTCAATTCGCCGGCTGCCATTTGACGGTTCGTTTCCTTCAGATCCTTCAACGGCAACACCACACGCGCCTGCAAATCGAGCAGACGCTGCTGCTGCTCGCGGATGGCCGGAATGTTGCGCGACAGAATCGCGCTATACGGGTGGCCCTCCGCCACGATCTTCTCGGCCCACTCGAGCTCGGTCTCGCTGCCCGGGAAGCGGGCGATGAATTCGGCGCGCGGCATGCCGCACTTGTCGACGACGGTATGCAGAATCTGACGCTCGACCTGACGCACTTCGTCCACCTGCGCACGCAGCGTGTCGCACAGGCGCTCGACCGTGCGAGCCGTGAAGCGGATCGACATCAACTCGTTTTGGATCGTCTCTTGCGCCTTCAGGTAGGACTTCGACTTGTAGCCCTCCTTCTCGAACGCCCGGCGCATCTTATCGAACCACTCGCTGATCAATGCAAACTTCTCGAGCGAAGTACGCTTGAGCGCTTCGAGCTGAGCGGCGTTCGCCGTAGCCTGCGCGGTGCCGTCGTCCTCTTCTTCCTCGTCGCCCTCTTCTTCCTCTTCCTCTTCGCTCTCGTTTTCGATCGCTTCGGCATCCTTCGCCGAAAAACCGTCCGCGTCCTCCGCGTTCGGATCGATGAGGCCGTCGACCAGTTCGTCGATGCGTATTTCGTCGTTCGCGACGCGCTCGGCCATCGCGAGGATATCCGCGATCGTCGTCGGGCATGCCGAGATCGCCATCACCATGTGCTTCAGGCCGTCTTCGATACGCTTCGCGATCTCGATTTCGCCTTCGCGCGTGAGCAACTCGACCGTGCCCATCTCGCGCATGTACATGCGGACCGGATCGGTCGTGCGGCCGAACTCGGAATCGACCGTCGACAGTGCAACTTCCGCTTCCTCTTCGACTTCGTCGTCCGACGAAACGGCAGGGGCGTTGTCGTTCAGCAGCAGCGTCTCGGCATCGGGTGCCTGCTCGTAGACGGCCACGCCCATGTCGTTGAACGTGCTGATGATGCCTTCGATCGCTTCGGTTTCGGCGAAGTTGTCGGGCAAATGGTCGTTGATTTCCGCATAGGTCAAAAAGCCACGCTCTTTGCCGAGCTTGATCAGCGCGCGCAGCTTCGCCCGGCGCTCTTCGAGCTCCTCGGCCGTGCCCGGCTGAGTCGACGCGAACGCGTCTTTCAGCAGCGCCTTTTCCTTCGCGCGGCGATCGCGCGCCTTGGCTTTTTCGCCCTTGCCCGGAGTAGCTTGCTGCTCTTCGGCTTGGGTTGCGTCGTCATCGACGGATACTTCGTTCAGCTTTTTCGTCATGGAGTTCGCCGTACCGGCTATAGTCTCGACTCGCGGCTGCTGGACTTCAGCCGGTTGCACCGTGGATACTTGGGTATCGCGCACTGCCGTATCGTCCGGCGTGGCAGTCGCACCCCCTGCACTTTTCGAACCGGCCCGCCTCGCGGCGGCGGCCCTCGTCTCCGGCTTGGCGGACGTTCTCGCCGCCTTGGTCATATCGGCGGCTGCCGCCGAAGTTCGCGCAGCCCCCGAGCTTCCCGATTTCTTCTCGGCCCGCGCCGCTGCGCCCGCAGCCGATGTTTTACCGACAGAAGCAACGGCGGCAACGGCGGCAACAGCCGATTTGCCAGCGACGACTTTGCGCGACGGCCCCGCCGCGCGCTTGTTCGAGCCACGGGCATTGCCCTTGCTCGTCCCTGTCGCGCCCTTGGCAGCCACTCTCTCGCCCGTAGTCTTCGTCATCGCTATCTCGCCCCTGCTTAAGCGCCACTGCTTTGAAAAGACAAACTAGACCGCTGAAAACCTTTTATGATAGCACACTCGGCACAATCCCTCTTCCGAAGTCAAAGCCCGAGCCGCCGCTTCATGTCGGCTCGCTGTCGATTCAGCTCCGTGAATTGTTCGATCTCTTCCGACGTAAGCTTGGACTGTCGCGACAGGCGCTCAAGCCGCTCGCAGCAGGCGTCGTAGCGAATTTTCAGGATGGCCGCCTGGAATTCCTCGGCGGCGATGCGCTCGCGCTCCTGCTGCTGCTCCACCGCCGCGGCGTCTTCCGCGTCGTACAGCAGCAAATCGCGCACGTTTTCATCATAGTCCAGAATTTCGCGGAAGATTTCTTCGAAAGTCGCCGCGTTGGCCCCATTTCTGAGCAAGTCAGACAAATGCCGAAACTCGGCCGCTTCGCCGAGCGCACGCGCATGCGTCACCGCCTCCGCGAAAAGCTCGCCGTGGTGGCTCTGATTGAACAGGCTCTCCTCGCTCTCCTCATCGAGCAACGACACGATGCGCGGATGCATCACCAAATTGCGCAACGCGTGCTCCTCGATGCCCGTGACACGCCGCCGATCCTTGCGCGGCGGTGCCGCGCGGGCCACCGCGACGATACGTGTGTCGACCTCGCACAATGCCGCGACCTCATCGAACGGAACGTCGAGCCGGTCGGCGAACATGTGCATGATCTGCGCACGCAGCGCATTGGCCGGCAACGCCTGTAGCAGCGGCTTCGCATCGAAAAGCGCACGCGCGCGCCCCTCGGGCGTGTCGAGCTCCTTGCCGGCCAGCACCTCGTTCAACATGAACTGCGAAAGCGGCAGCGCATGCTCGATCTGCTCAGAGAAAGCGTCCTTGCCGAATTCCCGGATGAAGCTGTCCGGGTCGTGCTCAGTCGGCAGGAAAAGGAAACGGATCGTGCGGTTGTCGGCAGCGTGCGGCAAACAGGCATCGAGCGCGCGCCTCGCCGCGCGCCGGCCCGCCGCGTCGCCGTCGAAGCTGAAGATCACGGTGTCGGTCTGTCGCAAAAGCTTTTGCACGTGAATCGGCGTGCATGCCGTACCGAGGGTCGCAACGGCATTCGGAAACCCGAGCTGCGCCAGCGCGACGACATCCATGTAGCCTTCGACGACGAGCACCGAGCGCGCCTCGCGAATCGCCAAGCGCGCCTCGAAGAGCCCGTAGAGCTCGCTCCCCTTGCTAAATAGTGGCGTTTCGGGCGAATTCAAATATTTGGGCTCGCCGCCGTCGAATACGCGCCCGCCGAAACCGATCACCCGTCCTTTGACGTTGCGGATCGGGAACATGACCCGTTCCCGAAACCGGTCATAGCGGCGCGGCTGGCCCTGAGCATCGAGTTTCTCGCTGACGATGACAAGGCCTGCCTCGACGAGCGCATCGTTTTGATAGTCGGGGAATGCGGCTTCGAGATTCTGCCAACCGTCGGGTGCGAAACCGAGCCCGAAGCGGGCGGCGACTTCGCCGGTCAACCCGCGCTTCTTCAGGTACTGAATCGCCTGGGGGGCACCCCGCAAGGCTTTGCGGTAATAGTCGCACGCCGTTTGCATGAGATCCGACAGCGCAGCGACGGTTTTACCGTCGGCCGGCGCGAACCGCTCGAAACCCGACCCGCCCTTTTCCCCGCCATAGCCGCCGCGCACAAGCGACGGCTCCTGCGGCACCGTCAAGCCGACCGATTGCGCAAGGTCGCCCACGGCTTCAGGAAACGAAAGACCCGCATGCTCCATCAAAAAACCGATGGCCGTGCCGTGCGCTCCGCAACCGAAGCAGTGGTAGAACTGTTTAGTAGGACTAACGGTAAACGAGGGGCTTTTCTCGTTGTGAAACGGGCACAAGCCCATGAAATTCGCCCCGCCTTTTTTGAGCTGGACGAACTTGCCCACCACGTCGACGATGTCGACGCGGTTCAGCAGGTCCTGTAAAAAGGCGTGCGGAATCACGAGCGATGAGGCGCGGCAAAAACCGCGCGGACAAGCGCACCGTCGCCGCTCAGGCGGCGACTAAACGTGGGCATCGGGTGCATTGCGGCTTCGAACACCGGCTACTTGGCGAGCGCCGCCTTCACGAGTGCGGACACCGCCGTCATGTCGGCGCGGCCCGCGAGCTTGCTCTTGAGCACGCCCATGACCTTGCCCATGTCCTGCGGCCCCGCGGCGCCCGTCTCGGCCACGACGGCTTGCACTTGCTCGGCGATCTCGGCCGACGATAGTTGCGCCGGCATATAGGCTGCCAACACGGCGATCTCGGCGCTTTCCTGCTCGACGAGATCAGTGCGGCCAGCCGCTTCGAATTGGCTGATCGAATCCTTGCGTTGTTTG
Organism: Trinickia acidisoli; assembly: GCF_017315725.1. Taxonomy (NCBI): domain Bacteria; kingdom Pseudomonadati; phylum Pseudomonadota; class Betaproteobacteria; order Burkholderiales; family Burkholderiaceae; genus Trinickia; species Trinickia acidisoli. The sequence continues at coordinate 596,670 of NZ_JAFLRG010000002.1, read as the reverse complement.
ATCATCTTGTCGATGATCGCCGTGATTCCGGTGTCCTCGAGCGTTACGCGCTCGTCGACTTCGCGCTGCTTGATGGCCGACAGCAGCAAGCGAATCGCGCCGAGACGGCCCGATTCGCGCGCGCGCATCGCGGCTTTCATATCGTCGTTGATGCGATCCTTAAGACTCATCGTTCACCCAAGTGCATGAAAGGGATTGAATAAAATCAGGCCGCGCAAGCCCAGCGAAAAAACCCGCTTGGGACGCTTCCTCAAGCGGGTTTGGTACAAGCTGCGCACTCGTGCGGGGTAGGGCCGGGCTGATCGACCGCAAACCAGCGCAAGTGCAATCAATAGAATTTCTTCGGCAGCATCTGGCTGCGCAGGCGCTTGAAGTGGCGCTTCACCGCAGCAGCCTTCTTGCGCTTGCGCTCGGCCGTCGGCTTCTCGAAGAACTCACGCGCGCGAAGTTCGGTCAGCAAACCGTTCTTCTCGATCGTGCGCTTGAAGCGGCGCATCGCGACTTCAAAGGGCTCGTTTTCTTTTACGCGAATGATCGTCATGTTTCCAAACGGCGATTCACCAAAGGTTCGGGAGTATAGCAGACCTTCTGCACATTTACACGAAAGTTGTCAAGCGCTGCGTGCACTCCGAGCGAACTCCACGGCAGCCTGGCCGGCCGCCACGCCGGACGCCCAGGCCCACTGGAAGTTGTAGCCACCGAGCCAGCCTGTCACGTCGACAGCCTCGCCAATGAAGTAAAGCCCCGGCATACGCGCACTCATCATGGTCGTAGACGACAGCTCGCGCGTGTCGACACCGCCCTTCGTGACCTCCGCCTTGCGATATCCCTCGGTCCCGGACGGCGTCAACGTCCATCGCGAAAAGGCCTCCCCGAGGCCGCGCAACGCTTTATCGGGCAAATCGGCCAAGCGCGCCTCGATGGAAACGCCACGCGCTTCGAGCCAAGCATGGGCCAGGCGAGCGGGCAGCCATTGCGCGAGCAAATTGCCGATCTGCCGCTTCGTGCCGCTCGATTTGGCCTCCAGCAACTCGGCGGCCGCATCTCGGCCGGGAAGCAAATCGATCACGATCGGCTCGGCGCTTTGCCAGTAACTCGAGATCTGCAGAATGCCGGGGCCCGACAGCCCGCGATGCGTGAACAGCAAATCTTCGACGAACGATCCTTGGCCGCCCTTGCGCCCTGCCGCCACTTCGACTTCGAGCGAGACGCCGGCCAGCGCAGAGAACGGCGCCCACGCGTCGGACGTAAATGTCAGCGGCACGAGCGCCGGCCGCATATCGACGAGCTTGTGGCCGAACTGCTTCGCAATTCGATAGGCGAAATCGGTCGCGCCGATCTTCGGGATCGAGAGGCCTCCGGTCGCGATGACGAGCGAGCGCACGGCGATCTCCCCAGCGTTCGTATCGAGCACGAAGCTTGCGCCCTCGTCGCGACGCACGCCTTGCACGGCCACGGGACGACGCCACGCGACACGGCCCGTATCGCATTCGGCCTTGAGCAGGTCGATGATCGATTCGCTCGAATGGTCGCAAAACAACTGGCCGCGATGCTTCTCGTGCCAGGCAATGCGGTGGGCCTTCAATAACGCGAGAAAATCGCGCGGCGTATAGCGTGCGAGCGCCGAGCGGCAAAAATGCGGATTGGCCGATAGATAGTTGGCGGGGCCTGCTTGCAGATTCGTGAAGTTGCAACGGCCTCCCCCGGAGATGCGGATCTTCTCCGCCAGCCGCGGCGCATGGTCGACGAGCACCACGCGCGCACCGCCCTGCCCGGCGACGGCCGCGCACATCATGCCGGCAGCGCCCGCGCCGATCACAGCGATATCAAAAGATTCCATGGCGCGCATTTTACCTGCGCGAACGGCCTCGGACGGCGCACTGCTATACTTTTACGTTTCCCATGTGCCCGATGCGGCGCCGGCCGCGTGCCGGTCGTGCGCACCCACCCCACCATGCTCGTTCTCGGCATCGAAAGCTCGTGCGACGAAACCGGGCTCGCGCTCTACGATACCGAGCGCGGCCTGCTCGCACACGCCCTCCATTCGCAAATCGCCATGCACCGCGAGTACGGCGGCGTCGTGCCCGAGCTCGCCTCGCGCGACCACATCCGCCGCGCCCTGCCGCTGCTCGAGGACGTTCTCGCACGCTCGGGCGCGTCGCGCGCCGATATCGATGCAATTGCGTTCACGCAAGGCCCAGGGCTTGCAGGGGCGCTGCTCGTCGGCGCGAGCATAGCGAATGCGCTGGCGATGGCCTGGGACAAGCCGGCCGTCGGCATTCACCATCTCGAAGGCCATCTGCTGTCGCCGCTGCTCGTCGATGCGCCGCCGCCGTTTCCGTTCGTCGCGCTGCTCGTATCGGGCGGACACACGCAACTGATGCGGGTCACGGAGGTCGGGGTTTATGAAACGCTCGGGGAGACGCTAGACGATGCCGCCGGCGAAGCGTTCGACAAAACCGCCAAACTGCTTGGCCTCGGCTATCCCGGCGGCCCCGAGGTTTCACGTCTGGCCGAATTCGGTACACCGCGCGCCGTCACGCTGCCGCGGCCGATGCTCCATTCGGGCGATCTCGATTTCAGCTTCAGCGGCTTGAAAACCGCCGTACTCACGCACACGAAACAACTCGGCGCCAACGTGTGCGAGCAAGCGAAAGCCGATCTAGCGCGCGGCTTCGTCGATGCCGCCGTGGAAGTGCTCGTCGCGAAATCGCTGGCCGCGCTCAAAAAGACACGGCTCAAGCGCCTCGTCGTGGCGGGCGGGGTGGGCGCGAATCGACAACTGCGCGAGGCGTTGTCGGCCGCTGCCCAAAAGCGCGGCTTCGACGTCCATTACCCCGATCTTTCGCTGTGCACCGACAACGGCGCGATGATCGCACTGGCAGGCGCGCTGCGGCTGCAGCGCTGGCCCGAGCAGGCGAACAAGGATTACGCATTCACGGTCAAGCCACGCTGGGATTTGTCGTCGCTCGCGCGAGCGTGAAGCCATCGCGCGGCGCAAGCGTCACGTAGATGCCGCATCGCGCTTGTCATGCTCGATGACGGCATAAGCGCTGTGATTGTGAATCGATTCGAAGTTTTCGGCCTCGAGCACGTAGGACACGATGCGCTCGTCGCGGTTGAGGCGCTGCGCCACGTCGCGCACGAGATCCTCGACGAACTTCGGATTCTCGTATGCGCGCTCCGTCACGAACTTCTCGTCGGGACGCTTGAGCAAACCCCACAATTCGCACGATGCCTCTTCCTCGGCCATGCGGATCAGTTCTTCGACGGGCAGATCGGCAAGAAGCTCGACCTCGATCGTCACGTGGGAACGCTGATTGTGCGCGCCGTATTGCGAGATCTCCTTCGAGCACGGGCACAGGCTCGTCACAGGCACGAGCACGCGCAGGAAAGTGCGAACATCGCCGTCGCGCACTTGCCCCGTCATCGTCACCTCGTAGTCGAGCAGGCTCGATACGCCCGAAACGGGCGCCGTCTTCGGCACGAAGTACGGGAAGGTCACTTCGATGCGGCCGCCCGTCGCTTCGAGCTTGTCGAGCATCTCGGCCAACAGCCGGCGAAATGTCGAAGGCTCGAGCGGCGCCTTGTTGCCCTCGAGCAGCGCCACGAAGCGCGACATGTGCGTCCCCTTCTGATGCGCCGGCAGGTGCACATCGAGGTTCCACGTTCCTACCGTCGGCTGCGCCTCGCCGTTCGACATGCACACCATCAAGGGATGGCGCACCCCCTTCACCCCGACGCGTTGAATCGGAATCTGCCGTGTGTCGACCGTGCTTTGCACGTCGGGCATCACGAAGGCGGGGTTCATTTGGTTCATCGTTGTTTTGTCCTTGAGAGCGCGGCTAAGGGGCCGGCGCGCAGAGGCCGGCGCGAGTCACGCCAATAAACGAACATGGGCCCGAAGGCCCATGCATGCATCCTGAAAAGGCGCCGGCCGCCTATGCGACCGGCTCGGGATCAAGCGACGCGCTGCGCCGCCAGCTTGGCCGTCGGCTCGAGAAAGCGCGCGCGAATCGATTTTTCGATGCCCGCGCCGTCGAGGCCGCATTGCGCCAACAGCTTGGCCGGATCGCCGTGATCGATGAAGCTGTCGGGGAGGCCCAATTGTAGTACGGGACGAACAACCCCATTGGCAAGCAGGGATTCGACGCAAGCCGAGCCCGCGCCGCCCATGATGCAACCTTCTTCAACCGTGACGATGGCGTCGTGCGTTTGCGCGAGTTCGCGCACGAGATCGGCATCGATCGGCTTCACGAATCGCATATTGGCCACCGTTGCATCGAGCGCTTCGCCGGCAGCCAACGCCGGCGCGACCATCGTGCCGAACGCCAGGATCGCAATGCGGCTGCCCTTGGGGGCCGTCGATTGACGACGGATCTCGCCTCGGCCGACCGGAAGTGCCGCCATCTGCTTGACCGTCGCCACACCCGCACCCGCACCGCGCGGATATCGCACGGCCGTCGGGTTCGGCTGCTGCAGCGCCGTGTACAACATTTGTCGGCACTCGTTTTCGTCCGCGGGCGCCATCACCGTCATGTTCGGAATGCAGCGCAGGAACGCGAGGTCGTACGCACCCGCGTGCGTCGCGCCGTCCGCGCCCACGAGACCCGCGCGGTCGATCGCGAACACCACGGGCAAATTCTGCAACGCGACGTCGTGAATCAACTGATCGTACGCGCGCTGCAGAAACGTCGAATAGATCGCGACGACGGGCTTCAGCCCCTCTGCCGCCACCCCACCTGCGAACGTCACCGCGTGCTGCTCGGCGATGCCGACATCGAAGTAGCGATCGGGAAAACGCTTCTCGAACTCGACCATGCCCGAGCCCTCGCGCATGGCCGGCGTGATGCCGACGACGCGCGAATCGAGTTCCGCCGCGTCGCACAGCCATTCGCCGAACACCTGCGTGTACGTCTTCTTCGAAGGCGATGCGCTCGGCTTGATCCCCTCCGCCGGATTGAACTTGCCCGGGCCGTGATAGAGCACTGGATCGGCTTCGGCGAGCTTGTAGCCTTGCCCCTTTTTCGTGACGACGTGCAAGAACTGCGGGCCGCGCAACTCGCGGATGTTCTGCAGCGTCGGGATCAGCGAATCGAGATCGTGCCCGTCGATGGGGCCGATGTAATTGAAGCCGAACTCCTCGAACAGCGTAGCCGGCACGACCATGCCCTTGGCATGCTCTTCGAGCTTGCGGGCAAGCTCGAGCATCGGCGGCGCAACGCGCAGCACGCGTTCGACACCCGCGCGCGCCGCCGCATAGAACCGCCCGGACATCAACCGCGCCAGATGCCGATTGAGCGCGCCGACGGGCGGCGAGATCGACATGTCGTTGTCGTTGAGGATCACGAGCAGCGGCACATCGTCGCACACGCCCGCATTGTTCATCGCCTCGAACGCCATGCCCGCCGTCATGGCGCCGTCGCCGATGACGGCAATAGAGAAGCGGTCGATGCCTTCCAGCTTGCTCGCGATCGCCATGCCGAGCGCGGCCGAGATCGACGTGCTCGAGTGCGCCGTGCCGAACGTGTCGTACTGCGATTCGGAGCGGCGCGGAAAGCCCGAGATGCCGCCTTGTTGGCGCAGCGTCGGCATCCGGTCGCGACGACCCGTCAGAATCTTATGAGGATAGGTTTGGTGGCCGACGTCCCACACGATACGATCGTGCGGCGTGTCGAATACGTAGTGCAAAGCGATCGTCAGCTCGACAGTACCGAGATTCGACGACAAGTGCCCGCCCGTTTGCGACACGCTGTCGAGCACGAACGCGCGCAGCTCGTCGGCAAGCGGCTTCAGTTGACGGCGGTCGAGGCGACGCAAATCCGCCGGGTCGTCGATGGTTTTCAACAAGTCGTACATCGTCGTTCCATTGTAGGAAAAGTTACGCGCCCGCTTTTTTCTCGCGCGTCTCGAGGCCAATGGTGCGCGCTAGCGGGCTTCGCGTTCAACTCACCCGGTTCACCACCAGGTCGGCAAGCTCGGCCAAACGCCGTGCGCGCTCACCGAAGGGCGCGATTGCATCGTGCGCGTCACGGCGCAATTGCACCGCCAAAGCACGCGAGGCATCGAGCCCGATAATCGAGACGTAGGTCGGTTTGCCGTCTTTCGCGTCTTTCCCGGCGGTCTTGCCGAGCGTAGCCGAATCGGTCGTGACGTCGAGGATGTCGTCGACGACCTGGAACGCCAGCCCCACGGCCGCCGCATAGGCGTCCAATGCGGCCAGGGCGTCGGCATCGGGCACCGTGCCCGCCAGCGCACCCATCCGGACCGACGCTCGCAGCAGCGCACCCGTCTTCATCCGGTGCATCGTTTCGAGTTGCGGCCGCGTCAACGTCAATCCGACGCTCGCCAAATCGATCGCCTGCCCGCCGGCCATGCCGAGCGAACCGCTGGCGACAGCCAGCTCGCACACGAGCGACGCTTGCACGCGCGCATCGAGGGCCGCCCCGTCGGTCAGTACGACGAATGCCTGCGACTGCAAAGCGTCGCCGACGAGCAGCGCCGTTGCTTCGTCATACTGAACGTGCACCGTCGGCTTGCCGCGGCGCAGGGCGTCGTCGTCCATGCACGGCATGTCGTCGTGCACGAGCGAGTATACGTGGATCATTTCGAGCGCGGCCGATGCCGCCTCGAGCGCCTCGGCCCGGGCCCCCGTCAATTCGCCCGCCGCGTGCACGAGCAATGGGCGAACGCGCTTGCCGCCACCGAGCACCGCGTAGCGCATCGCATCGTGCAAGCGCGCCGGCTCCGTAGCCGTTGCAGGCAAATAACGTTCGAGTGCCGCTTCGACGCGCGCGAGCACCGCGCGCATCCATTCTTCAAAAGTCATAGATCGTCTCCGCTGTCCGCGGGGGCCGTACCAGGCGGCAGCGGCTTGAGCGTCTCGCCGTCGAGCACACGCACCTGCTGCTCCACCTTCTCCAGCTGCTGCTGACAATACGTCACGAGGGCCGCGCCGCGTCGGTACGCAGCCAGCGATTCCTCGAGGCTCAGGGCGCCGCTCTCCATTCGGGAAACCAGCTCTTCCAACTCGGCCACCGCTGCTTCATAGTTCTGGGGCAGCGCCGCGTCCCCTGGTTCGCCGCCGGACAAGGGCGCGGCCGCGCCTTCGGGTGCTGTCTTCGCCATTGGATCGGGGTGAATTTAAAAACAAGTCGGACATTCTACGGCAAAAGCGCACTACCCGACCCATCCGCCCCCCTTCCTGGACTGTCGCACCGAGGACAAAAAAACAACACTCGTACAGCGGCCCCGGAGCAAACGATGGCTTCTTGCTCGGTTTTTTTGACCCAAATCATGTACTTAAGCGCCCCAAGCGAAGGGGAAAGGGTATAATCGCCGGTTCCCTAAATCGAATCTTCGATGGTTGGGTTGTTCGCTGCTTTCACGTTTTCATCGGGAGTGGGAATGTCCAATCTGAGCACTGCTTTGCAGCTCAAGGCCATTTCGAGCCAGCTGCCGGTCACGGCTTACTTCGACGAAGCGCTCCTCGCGCGAGAAGTCGAAACACTTTTCAAGAAGGGTCCTCGCTACGTCGGGCATGAATTGATGGTGCCCGAGGCGGGAAATTATTTCGCACTGCCAAGCGAGCAAGAAGGGCGCGTACTCGTACGCACCCCCCGTTCGCAGGTGGAGTTGCTGTCGAACGTCTGCCGCCATCGCCAGGCAATCATGCTCAATGGGCGCGGCCAGGCTGAAAACATCGTTTGCCCGCTGCATCGTTGGACCTACAATCTCGACGGCGAGTTGCTAGGCGCGCCGCACTTCGCCGATAACCCGTGCCTAAATCTCGGCACCACGCCACTGCGGAACTGGCACGGCCTGCTGTTCGAGGCGCAAGGTCGCGACGTCGCGCAAGATCTCGCGAAGCTCGGCACGCAGCACCACTTCGATTTCTCGAACTACATGTTCGATCACGTCGAGGTGCACGAGTGCAATTACAACTGGAAAACGTTCATCGAGGTCTACCTCGAGGACTATCACGTCGTGCCGTTCCATCCGGGCCTCGGCAGTTTCGTCAATTGCGACGATCTAACCTGGGAATTCGGCGATTGGTACAGCGTACAGACTGTCGGTGTGCACAACGGCCTTGCCAAGGCAGGCAGCCCGATTTACCGCAAATGGCACGACGAGGTGCTACGCATGCGCGGCGGCAAGCCGCCCGAATACGGCGCCATCTGGATGGTCTACTACCCGGGGCTCATGATCGAGTGGTATCCGCACGTGCTCGTCGTCTCATGGCTGATTCCGCGCGGCCCACGGAAAACGACGAACATCGTCGAGTTCTATTATCCTGAGGAAATTGCGCTGTTCGAACGCGAATTCGTCGAGGCCGAGCGCGCCGCGTATATGGAAACCGCGCGTGAGGACGACGAAATCGCCGAACGCATGGACGCAGGCCGCCTTGCCCTGCTCGAACGCGGTGAATCGCAGGTCGGCCCGTATCAAAGTCCAATGGAAGACGGGATGCAACATTTCCACGAATTTCTGCGACGCGAACTCGGCGAAATCTGACGATCGGCCTTGACGCCACCGATCGAAAGACGGGCAAGACGGCAAACGTGCCTCTTGCCCGTCTTTTTGTTTAGACTGGAATCAATCATCCGCCGTCCACGCACGAGTTCGCTCGCCAACGAGGAGTCCATCATGCCGCACACGCATTACACCACGCTGATCTCGCCCGACAATCTCGCGGAGCGTTTGTCCAGCGCACCGGGCAGCGTGCTCGTCTTCGACTGCAGCTTCGACCTCGCCAATCCCGATGCGGGAGAACAGGCCTTCGCGGCAAGCCATATTCCCGGTGCTCATTACCTGCACCTCGACCGCGATCTGTCGGGTCCGAAGACAGGCAAAAACGGACGTCACCCGCTGCCCGCGCGCGACGCGCTCGTCGAAACACTCGTCAAGCATGGCCTGAAGCAGCATCAGCAGGTCGTCGCCTACGACGCGCAAGGCGGTTGTTATGCCGCACGGCTTTGGTGGCTATTGCGTTGGCTCGGGCACGATTCGGTGGCCGTGCTCGACGGAGGAGTACAAGCTTGGCAGGCGGCTGGGCAGAAGCTAGATACCGCTGCGCCGCCCGTTGCATCGCGCGGCGATTTCAAAGCAGCCGCCCCGCTGGCCGTGACCGTCGACGCCCAACATTTGCTCGCCAATATGAAGACCGGCGAGCAGGTTGTGGTCGATGCGCGCGCGCCCGATCGCTATCGCGGCGAAAACGAAACGATCGACCCCGTGGCCGGCCACATCCCCGGTGCACTGAACCGCTTCTTCAAGAACAACCTGACAGCCGACGGGCGCTTCAAGTCGGCCCATACGCTGCGCGAAGAGTTCAGCGCGGTCATCGGACAAAAGCAGCCCGAGCACGTCGTCCTGCAATGCGGCTCCGGCGTTACCGCCTGCCACAATGCGCTCGCGATGGAAGTGGCTGGACTGCACGGCGCCGCGCTATATGCCGGTTCCTGGAGCGAGTGGTGCGCCGACCCTTCGAGGCCGGTGGCCACAGGGCCGAATCCGTGACGGCCTGACGTTCGACCAACCTCACGCCTGCCTTTACGCTATCGGAACGCGGGCGCCGCTCGGCTGCCTGCGCACCCTTTTGGGCAATCCTTTGCGCAACGCCCTATCCGCCCGGCGAATCTTTCAGAAACCTCACGCTGGCGAGGGAGTTTCTGGCAATTGACGACTGCGCCCCAAACTCCCCGTTTTTTACCGGATTGCCTGGGGCGCTCAGATTGAGAACCTCGACCCCGCTGCCCGCCGCCAGATCGCATCGCCATCGGCCTAGCGGCGTGACGGTGATCATATTGCCGATGAACGGCGACGCGGTACCGTAGTAAAGCGCCGCATCCGCTGGGTAATACAGCACGCGCAATGTCCGGACCGTGACGAGATCCGGCGTTGACCGCTGAAGCAAACGCCGCGGCAACTTACTCGTGGTCGAGGTTTCGCCGTCGAGAACATGCAGAAATTCCGGTGCGCCGGGAAGCTTCAACCACTTGACGACGACCTTCGTTCCCTTCAGCACCCATCTCGACCAAGCCGGACCGATCGGGCTTAGCGTGGTGGAGCGATCGGGCGTGAGAGAGATGCTCGAGCAATAGCCGAGTGCGTTATTGCCTAATTTGCCGTCGGGGAGCGAGACCATATGGGTCGCGAGGGGAGGATGGCTCATGGTATCGATGAATCAGGCGGCCGCCGTCGCGCGGCAAGCGCCTGATGCTTGACTGAAAACGTGAAGCCTATTCGGTCCAGACTGGACGAATAAGCGACAGCGCTCGAATTCAGACCAAAGGAAGACGACACCCGACGGCCCGCCCCGCGCGAGCCGTATCCCGCACGACTAATGCAGCTTCACGCGCGGCAGCGTCGTCCGCCGCAGCCAATGCGCGACGGTGTCGAGCATCATCCGCGGATAGCCATGCAATGCGGCGACGTGTAACCGATAGAGCGACATGTACATGAACCGAGCGAACAAGCCCTCGACCAACATGCTTCCGCCGATGAGGCCGCCCATCAGATTGCCCACCGCGCTGAAGTGGCCAAGCGATACCAGCGAACCGAAATCGCGATAAGTGAACTCCGGCAACGGCTTGCCCGCGAGCCGATTCGACATCGCCTTCAGCAGAAAGCTCGCTTGCTGGTGCGCGGCTTGGGCGCGCGGCGGGACGTTGCGCTCCTCGCCGGGCCAGGGACAACCCGCGCAATCGCCAAGCGCGAAGATATTGTCGTCGACCTCCGTTTGCAGCGTTCGGCGCACGCATAGCTGCCCCAGACGATTGACGGTGAGCCCATCGAGCTGCCCCAGCACGGGCGGCGCCTTGATGCCGGCCGCCCACACGGTCAGATCGGCGCGAACGATCTTGCCGCTCGCCGTCCGCACGATACCCGGTGCGACCTCGGCCACCGTCTCGCCGATCATCAGCTTCACGCCGAGCTTGCGCAGCAGCTCGGCCGTCGCGCTCGAGACGCGCTCTTTCAGCGCCGGCAAAATGCGCGGCCCGGCTTCGATCAAAACGATACCGATGTCGTGACGCGGGTCGAGCTTATGCAGCCCGTAAGCGGACAGCACCTGCGCCGTATTGCGTAGTTCGGCCGAGAGTTCGACGCCCGTCGCGCCGCCGCCGACGATCGCCACCTGGATGCGCGGCTCGGCCTCCGCCGAAGCGCCCAGGCCCGATTCGACCGCCGCATGCGGCTGATGCTCGGACCGCATGCAAGCAGCGATGAGCCGCTTGCGAAACCGCTCCGCCTCCGCGACGGTATCGAGCGCGATCGAATGCTCGGCCGCACCGTTCACCCCGAAGAAGTGCGTCGTGCTGCCGATGGCGACGACGAGCGTGTCGTATTCGAGCTCGCGCCGCGGCAGCAACTCAGCGCCATCGGCATCGATGACCGGAGCGATCGTGATGCGCTTGGCCGCGCGATCGAGGCCCGCGAGCTCGCCCTGCTGAAATTCGAAGCCATGCCAGCGCGCCTGCGCCGCATATTCGAGTTCCTGCGTGAACGGATCGAGACTGCCGGCCGCCACCTCGTGCAGCAAAGGCTTCCAGATGTGCGTCGGATAACGATCGACGAGCGTGACGAGCGCGCGCGGCCCTTCGCTGTTCTTGCGCGCGCCGTAACGATCGCCGAGGCGGGTTGCCAACTCGAGCCCGCCTGCCCCTCCTCCCACGACGATAAAACGATGCATGCCGATACTCCCTATGCCGTTGATAATTCGGTTCGGTCGCGCGCTCGTGAGGGCGGCGCGAGCGCAAGCTAGTGCCGCACATTGCACTCGATCATTGTCCGCGAAGGAGCATGCGCGCGCGAGGCCGCCACGGCTTATTGAAGCCATACGGCCGCGAGCATGAGCGCGGGATCAGCGCATCAATGCGCTTCTTCCCAATTCGCACCGACGCCGACTTCCGCCACGAGCGGCACCTTCAGCGCCGCGACGCCGCACATCAATTGCGGCAGCTTTTCGCGCACGACTGCGAGTTCGTCGTCGGGGACTTCGAGCACGAGTTCGTCATGGACCTGCATGATCATGCGGCTCTTCGCATGCACTTGTTCGAGCCATGCCTGAACGGCGATCATGGACATCTTGATGAGATCGGCCGCCGTGCCCTGCATCGGCGCGTTGATCGCCGCGCGTTCGGCCGCTTGCCGGCGCGGGCCGTTGCCGCCGTTGATCTCGGGCAGCCAAAGCTGGCGCCCGAACACCGTTTCGACGCAGCCTTTGATCTTCGCGTTCGAGCGCGTGTCGTCCATGTAGCGGGCGACGCCGGGATAGCGCGCGAAGTAGCGGTCGATGTAGAGCTTGGCCGCGTCGCGCGTGATGCCGAGATTGGAGGCCAGCCCGAACGAGCTCATGCCGTAGATCAAACCGAAGTTGATGACCTTCGCGATGCGTCGCTGATCGCTCGTGACTTCGAGCGGCGTGACGCCGAATACTTCGGCCGCGGTCGCGCGGTGGATGTCTTCGCCGTGCGCAAACGCGCGCAAGAGCGATTCGTCACCCGAGATATGCGCCATGATGCGCAGCTCGATCTGCGAGTAGTCGGCCGAGACGATCTTGCTGCCCTCGGGCGCGATGAACGCCTCGCGGATACGACGGCCTTCGGCCGTGCGCACAGGAATGTTCTGAAGATTCGGATCGTTCGACGCGAGCCGCCCCGTTACCGCGACGGCCTGCGCATAGTTCGTATGCACCCGGCCGGTCTTCGGATTGACCATGCGCGGCAGCTTATCGGTGTAGGTCGATTTCAGTTTCGACAAGCCGCGATGCTCGAGCAGCAGCTTCGGCAACGGATAGTCCTCGGCGAGTTTTTGCAGTACCTCTTCGTCCGTCGAAGGCGCGCCGCTCGGCGTTTTCTTGACGACGGGCAGTTGCAACTGCTCGAAGAAGATCTGCCCGATCTGCTTGGGCGAACCGAGATTGAACGGGCCACCCGCAAGCGCATAGGCTTCGGCTTCCAGTTCGATGAGCCGCGCCGCGATCTCGTTGCTTTGCCGGCGCAACCGCTCGCTGTCGATCAGCACGCCGTTGCGCTCCATCTTTCGCAGCACGCGCGCCGTCGGCAATTCGATGTCGCGATAGACATGCAACAAGCCCGCCTCGCGTTCGACCTGCGGAAACAACGCCTCGTGCAACTGGAACGTGATGTCGGCATCCTCGGCCGCATACTCGGCCGCTTGCGCGAGCGCCACTTCGTCGAAGCCGATTTGCTGCGCACCCTTGCCCGCCACGTCTTCGTACTTGATCGTCTTGATGCCCAAATGGCGCGACGCGAGGCTGTCCATGTCGTGCGGGCGATGCGACTCGAGCACGTACGATTCGAGCAGCGTATCGTGCTCGACGCCGTTCAGCTCGATGCCGTAATTGGCAAGCACCTGCTCGTCGTACTTCAAATGTTGGCCCAGCTTTTTCTTCTCGCCGCTTTCGAGCCACGGCTTGAGCTTGCCCAACACCTCGTCGCGCGGCAATTGCACAGGCGCGTCCGGCCCGCGATGCGCGAGCGGAATATAGGCCGCACAGCCGGCGTTCACCGACAGCGAAATGCCGACGAGCTCGGCCACCATCGGATCGAGCGAAGTCGTTTCCGTATCGAACGACGTCAATGGCGCTGCATCGATCTTCGCGAGCCAAGTGTCGAAATGCGCCCACGTCTGCACGGTCTCGTAGCGGCGCTCGGGGGCGATCGTCGGCGCGGGCTCGGCGGCGAGCACGTCCGGCCGCTCACCTTCGCTTGCATCGACCTGCGTATCCTCGGCACCTTCGATCAGCGTTTCCACTTCGCGCAGCCAGGTCTTGAAGCCGTGCCGCATGAACACGTCGCGCAATTCGAGCGGCGATTCGGGCCGTGCCGGCAAGGTTTCTTCGATCGAAGCGACGTGCTCGGCGAGATCGCATGCGCGCTCGACCGTCACGAGTTTCTTGGCGAGCGGCAGAAAATCGAGCGCGCGGCGCAGGTTGTCGCCGACGACGCCCTTGATCTCGCTCGCATGCGCGACGACACCATCGAGCGTTTCGTATTGCGCGAGCCACTTGACCGCCGTCTTCGGCCCGCATTTTTCGACGCCGGGCACGTTATCGACCGTATCGCCGATCAACGAAAGGTAATCGACGATGCGCTCGGGCGGCACGCCGAACTTGGCGATGACACCCTCGCGGTCGAGCGTTTCGTTCGTCATCGTATTGACGAGCTTGACGCGATCGCTGACGAGCTGGGCCAAGTCTTTGTCGCCGGTGGAAACGACGACGTTCATGCCCTCGCGTTCGGCCACGGCGGCAAGCGTGCCGATCACGTCGTCGGCCTCGACACCCTCGACCATCAACAACGGCCATCCGAGCGCGCGCACGGCCACATGGATCGGTTCGATCTGCTTGGAGAGGTCCTCCGGCATCGACGGACGATGGGCCTTGTACTCGGGGTACCAATCGTCACGGAACGTCTTGCCCTTTGCGTCGAAGACGCACGCGCTATACTCTGCGGTGACGTCCTTGCGCATGCGCCGCAACATGTTGATTAGGCCGTAAAGCGCACCCGTCGGCTGACCGTCCGGGCCGCGCAAGTCAGGCATCGCATGGTAGGCCCGATACAGATAGCTTGATCCGTCGACCAAAACGAGGGTCTTACCTTCCAGGTTCCGTTCTGCAGGCATTATGAACAAAAGAAAAGTGATTCCGAGTCTGCGATCGCTCGCAGATCAAGAACGCGCAACGGCCAAAAAGGCCCGCGCGTCGTGGCAGATGTTCACGATTATGGCAGAGTTCATCGAGGCGACCGAGTACCTCTCGGAGATTCGCCCGGCCGTGAGCATTTACGGTTCGGCACGCCTCAAACCGAGCTCGCCTTACTACAAGCTCGCGACGCAAATCGCACGCAAATTGTCGGACGCCGGCTTCGCCGTCATATCGGGCGGCGGCCCCGGCATCATGGAAGCCGCGAACAAAGGCGCCCATGCCGGCAAAGCGCCGTCGGTCGGGCTGAACATCGAATTGCCGCACGAGCAATCGGGCAACCAGTGGCAAGACATTTCACTGCGTTTTCGCCACTTCTTCACGCGCAAAGTCACGTTCGTCAAGAACTCCGATGCCGTGATCGTCATGCCGGGCGGCTTCGGCACGCTCGACGAATTGGCCGAAGTGCTGACGCTGATCCAAACCAAGAAGTCGCGGCACGTACCGATCATCCTCGTCGGCGCCGAGTTCTGGAAGGGATTGCTGCATTGGTTCGAGACGGCCTTGTTGCCGATGAAGCTCATCAATCCCGAAGACATGAACCTCATGCAGGTGATCGACGATCCCGACCAAGTGCTGGAAGCGGTGCTCGCGTTCTATGAGGACCGCGGGGAAGCCGAGCCGCACGCCGCCAAATCGGACGAGGATCGGATGTTCTATCTTTGAGCGAACGAGCGCGCCCGCCCGGCTTGGGCGTGCGCGCCGAATCCTTTAGGACACCTAAGCATTACCCTATCCATCGCAAGCCGGCCCGGTCGACGCTCGCACGATGAGATGCGGCGGCGACGTTACGCACAGACGCGCCTCGCGCGCTTCATGTGCAATCGTGCCTATCGCCTGCTCGCCAGGCGCTTCGATCAACTCGAGTAGTAGCTCGACCGCGAGTTCAGCCGCCTCGACCGTCGGGACGGCAACCGTCGTCAACGCGGGCCGCGACTCGCGTGCAAGCTGGATGTCCGTAATCCCTATCACCGATAAGCGATGCGGCACGTCGAGGCCAAGATCGGCGGCCGCCTGCATCGCCCCGAGCGCCGGCAAATCGTTCGTCGCGAACAGCGCCGTGAGATCCGGATGCGCCTTCAGCAACTCGAGCGCCGCGGCATACCCGCCCTGTGTCGTATCCGGTGCATATCGCACGGGCGCCGCCGCGCCGTCGAGCCCCGCCGCCCGCATCGCATCGACGAACCCGTCGTAACGCGCCGCATGGATGCCATACACCTTGCTGCCGACGATCGCTCCAATTCGCCGATGCCCGAGCGACAACACATGTTGCGCCGCCAACTTCCCCGCCAACCGAAAATCCACCGCGACGCACGGCAGCCCAGGCGGATCGGCCGGGCGCTCCCACATACACAGCACAACCGGTGCGCCACGTAATTGCGTCATCCGCAAATCCTCGAAATCGAGGTTCGCATTCATCACCAATACGCCTTCGGACAGCGTCCCCGCGATTTGATCGAGGTAGGCGCGCCCGGTACGCGGATCGCCATCCGTATTGCAGATGATGAGGAATCGCCCTTTGCGTCGCAGCGCATTTTCCACGGCAAGCGCGAACTCGGGATAGAACGGGTTCGCGATACTCGACACCATCAGCGCGATCGTCGGCGCACGCCCCTCGGCCAGCGCGCGCGCCGGCAGATGCGGCCGATAGCCGAGTTCGGCGATCGCATCGAGCACGCGCTGCCGCGTCGCGTCGCCCACGCGCCCTTTGTTGCGCAGCACGTTCGAGACGGTGGCGGGCGTCACTCCTGCTCGGAGCGCAACTTCGTTCAGCGTCGGCATGGCTTCTCAATAAATGGGATGGTTATTCAACATTTGCGTAGTCGCGTCGAGCACTGGCAACATTGGCCGTACAGTCAGAACGATCGCTCGAAACGCAGCTCAGATCGCATCACGATCGATTTCTTACGACGACTTGATTAAGCGCTTAATCTTCACTTGGCGCTGATTAGAACATGGAGACGGCCACGATGGCGAGCATTTCGTTACGCGGTGTGCAGAAGGCTTACGGCGAAGGTGCGCCGGTGATCCGCGACGTCGATCTCGAGATCGGCAAGAACGAGTTTTGCGTGTTCCTCGGCCCATCGGGCTGCGGAAAATCGACGCTGCTGCGGATGATCGCCGGCCTCGAAGACGTGACCGACGGCGACGTGTCGATCGGCGGCAAGCTCGTCAACGACGTGCCCGCTGCGCAGCGCGGCGTCGCGATGGTGTTCCAGAGTTACGCGCTGTTTCCGCACATGACTGTCTACGAGAACATGGCCTTCGGCCTCAAACTCGCCAAGACACCCAAAGCCGAGATCGATCGCAAAGTGCGCGACGCGGCGCGCATCCTTCAACTCGATACGCTGCTCGAACGACATCCGAAGGCGCTCTCGGGCGGCCAACGGCAGCGTGTGGCGATCGGCCGCGCGATCGTGCGCGAGCCCGGCGTCTTTCTATTCGACGAACCGCTTTCGAATCTCGATGCGACGCTGCGCGGACAAACGCGCGTCGAAATCGCGCGACTGCATCGACAGTTCGCCAATGCCAGCGTCGTCTACGTGACGCACGATCAGATCGAAGCGATGACGCTCGCCGACAAGATCGTGCTGCTGCACGCGGGTAAGGACACCGAACGATTCGGCAGCATTGCGCAAGTGGGCGCCCCGCTCGATCTCTATCACCGGCCCCAAAGCAAGTTCGTGGCGGGGTTCATCGGCTCGCCGCGCATGAATTTCCTTCCGGCAAAAGTCGCTTCGATCGAATCGACCGGCGTCACCGTCACGCTCGAGGGCAGCGGCGAATCCGTGCAACTGCCCTTGCAAGGCAAACACCTGAGCGTCGGCGCGCCCGTGACGTTCGGCGTGCGCCCGGAACATCTCGAACCGATGCAAGGCGAAGCGGCATCGGCGACGAGCGAGCGCAACGCCATCGCGCTCACTCGCACGATCACGCTCGTCGAAGCGCTCGGCGAGCACAGCTATGTGCATCTCGATCAACCGGGCGGCACCGTGCTCATCGCTAAAGCGCCCGGCGATGCGCGCATCGAGCAAGGCGACACGGCGCGCTTTCGCGCATCCGTCAGCGCCTGCCATCTGTTCGCCGAAGACGGCTTCGTCGTCGCACCGCTCGATACCGTCGAACAACCCGCGTGAACGACAACGACAACGACAAGAGGATCAAGGAATGCGTCTAGGAGTCTGCTACTACCCCGAGCACTGGCCCGAGCCTCTGTGGAAAGAGGACGCTGCCCGCATGAAGGCGCTCGGCATCGGCCAGGTGCGTATCGCCGAATTTGCATGGAGCCGCATCGAACCGTCGCCCGGCGAATTCGACTGGGGTTGGCTCGATCGCGCGATCGATACGCTCGGAGCCGCAGGGCTCGAGGTCGTCATGTGCACACCGACGGCCACGCCGCCGAAATGGCTCATCGATCGTCACCCCGACATCCTGCCCGTCGGCGCCGATGGCAGAACGCGCGCATTCGGCTCGCGTCGGCACTACGACTTTTCGTCGCCCGCTTATTTCGAAGCATCGAAGGCGATTTGCGAGGCCATCGCGTCGCGCTATGGCCGGCACCCTGCCGTCGCCTATTGGCAAACCGATAACGAGTACGGCTGCCATCAGACCGTCGTCAGCTATTCGCCGGCGGCGCTCGCGCGATTCCGCGAATGGCTCGCGGCACGCTACGGCAGCATCGACGCGCTCAATCGCGCCTGGGGCACGGTGTTTTGGAGCATGGAATATCGCTGCTTCGATGAGATCGATGCACCGGTGGGCACCGTGACCGAAGCGCATCCTTCGCATCGGCTCGATTACCGGCGCTTTGCATCAAGCGAGGTCAAGCGCTACAACCGCATGCAAGTCGACGTCATCCGCCAGCATTCGCCGGGCCGCCCGATCGCGCACAACTTCATGCAGCTCTTCACCGAGTTCGATCACTACAAGGTGGCCGACGATCTCGACGTGGCCGCTTGGGACAGCTATCCGCTCGGCGCGCTCGAAGAGCAGTGGTACGACCCGGAGGTCAAAGCGAAATACCTGCGCACCGGCCACCCGGATTTTGCCTCGTTCAATCACGATCTTTATCGCGGCATGTCGAAGCTGCCGTTCTGGGTCATGGAGCAGCAGCCGGGCCCCGTCAATTGGGCGAAATGGAATCCCGCACCGCTGCCCGGCATGGTACGGCTCTGGAGCTGGGAAGCATTCGCGCACGGCGCCGGCTGCGTGTCGTATTTCCGTTGGCGTCAGGCGCCGTTCGCGCAGGAGCAAATGCATGCGGGCTTGAATACGCCCGACAACCAACTCGACGTCGGCGGCAGCGAGGCCGAACGCGTGGCGCAAGAAATCCGCGCCATCGCGGATGCCGGTGTAGACGCCGACGGGAACATCGATACGCCCGTCGCGCTCGTGTTCGACTATGAAGCCAAATGGCTGTTCGAAGTGCAGCCGCAAGGCGCCGACTTCCATTACCCGCGTTTTGCCGTCGAGTACTACTCGGCGCTGCGCGCACTGGGATTCGACGTCGACATCGTGCCGGCGCACGCCCCTCTCGATCGCTACAAGCTCATCGTGGTGCCGCCGCTGCCCGTCGTCCCCGACGCGCTCGTGCGGCAGCTCGAGAACACGCGCGCGCATGTCGTCATCGGGCCGCGCACGGGATCGAAGACAGCCGACTTGCAAATCCCCGGCAATCTACCGCCCGGCGCACTCGCTTCGCTCATACCCGTGCGCGTGTGGCGCGTCGAATCGATGCGGCCCAACGTGAACTCGCGCGTTACGTTCAGCGGCAGCGCGCCTCAAGGCCAAGCACGACACTGGCGCGACCTGCTCGACGTCGACTCGAGCAGCGAAAGCCGTGAATCGATGCAGATCCGCGCGGTCTTCAGCGACGGGCATCCTGCCTATGTAAAGCACGGCGCGATGCATTACCTCGCGAGCTTATTCGACGATGCGTCGACGCAGGCCTTGTTCGCGCGAATCGCGCACGAGGCGGGCCTCGCGCCGGCGTACCTCGACGACTCCATTCGCGTGAGCCGGCGCGGCGCCTTGACCTGGGTCTTCAACTACGGCCCGCAAACGCACCAGCTATCGGCCGACATACCGAACGACGCGTTCGTCGTCGGCTCGCGCGACATCGAGCCTCAGGGCGTCGCCGCCTATCGCACGACAGGAGCGACAGGCACGACGAGCACGCCGCATACGACCGCACGTTGAATGCGACAGATCGAATCCGATGCAGCACCGACAACGACGTAATACATAGGAGACAGGTATGACCTACAAACCCCGCACCATGCTCGCCGCCGTCGCACTCGCCTCGGCCCTCGCGACAGGCGCCTTCGCCACGACCGCTCAGGCCGGCACGCTCGAAATCAACATTGCATTCAAAGGCGCAAGCCAGCGCGCAGTATGGACGCAAGTGATCGACGAATTCAAAAAGGCGCACCCCGGCACCGACGTCAAGGTCGCGTTCGTCGATGAAGAAGCGTACAAGGTGCAATTGCCCGCGTGGCTCACGACGGCACCGCCCGACATCGTGAACTGGCACGACGGCGAACGCATGGCCTATTACGCCAAGCGCGGTTTGTTCGAAGACTTGTCCGGCGATTGGGCGAAGAACGGCTGGGACAAAACGTATGCGTCGACGAAGGAAGCCTCGTCGTATGACGGCAAGCAATACGCCGCGCCGACCGTCTACTACTCGTGGGGGATGTTCTATCGCAAAGACATCTTCCAAAAGGTCGGCATTGCGAGCGAGCCGAAAACGTGGAACGACTTCCTCGACGATTGCAAGAAACTGAAAGCCGCGGGCATCACGCCGATCGCCGTGGGCGGACGCGATGCATGGACGCTGGCCGGCTGGTTCGACTACCTCGACCTGCGCCTGAACGGCAACGCATTCCATCAAAAGCTGATGGCCGGCGAAGTGCCCTACACCGATGCGCGCGTCAAGAAGGTCTACACGACCTGGAAGCAACTGCTCGACGCAGGCTACTTCATCGACAACTCGCTGTCGTACGATCTCGACGCCGCCCAGCCGTTCCTGTTCCAAGGCAAGGCAGCGATGATGCTGATGGGGACGTTCATCACGGGTGGATTCTCGCCGGCCGTGAAGGCCGAAATGGGTTACTTCCAATTCCCGATCATCGACCCGAACGTGCCGACGGCCGAAGACGGTCCTGTCGAAACGCTCAATATTCCGGCGAAGGCAAAGGATAAAGCCGACGCACGCGCATTCCTCGCCTTCGCGGAAACGCCGCAGGTGGGCGCGCAACTCGGACAAGGTCTCGGCTCGCTGTCGGCGAACAGTCAATCGGCCGAACCCGACGATCCGATTTCGAAGATCGGCTTTCAGATTCTGTCGAATACGAAGGGCGGCATCGCGCAGTTCTATGATCGCGACATGACGAAGGAAATGGCCGACGAGGGGATGAAGGGTATGCAGGAGTTCGTGTCCGATCCGACCAAGATCGACGCGATCCTCGCGCACCTCGAAGAGGCGCGGCAGCGGATCTACAAGAAGTAAGCGAAGCACGGCGCGCGACGTCGATGACCGATCGACGCCGCGCGCGGTTGTGAGGTTCGTTCAGGAGATTGTCGTGATTCACCTCGTCACTCACCGCGCCGATAGCCGCGGCGCCGCAAGCGCAAGCGACGGCACGTCGCCCGCTGCGCGCGCGACTCGCCCGAGCGGGCCGCCGCGTCGCCGCATCTCGCCGACCGCGCGTCGCCAGCGGCGCGCCGCCTTTTTATTCCTCGCCCCCGCATGCGCGATGGTTGCGCTTTATGTGGTGTGGCCGGTGCTATCGACGATTCACCTCAGCTTTTACCACTGGGACGGGATGACCGATCCGACGTTCGTCGGCCTGGCGAACTACGTCGAACTCTTTCACTCAGAGACGTTCTACACCGCGCTGAAGAACAACGTCATCTGGCTCGTGCTGTTCTTGCTCGCGCCGCCGATGGGGCTTGCGATCGCGCTGTACCTCAATCAAGCGGTAGCCGGCATTCGCATCGTCAAGTCGCTGTTCTTCGCGCCGTTCGTGCTGTCGGGCGTGGTGGTGGGGCTGATCTTTTCCTGGTTCTACGACCCGACGTTCGGCCTGCTCGCGCTGATCGTGGGACATGGCGTTCCCGTGCTCGGCGATCCCCGCTATGCGACGTTCGGCATCATTTTCGCCGCGTTATGGCCGCAAACGGCCTACTGCATGATTCTCTATTTGACTGGGCTGACGACGCTCAGCAGCGAGCAAGTCGAAGCCGCACGGATGGAAGGCGCGAAGGGCTGGGCCTTGCTGTGGCACGTGATCCTTCCGCAGTTGCGGCCGACCACGTTCATGGCGGTCGTCGTCACCGTGATCGGCGCACTGCGCAGCTTCGATTTGATTTCGGTGATGACGGGCGGCGGCCCGTTCGATAGCTCGACCGTGCTCGCGTATTACATGTACGACCAAGCGATCAAGTACTACCGGCTCGGATACTCGGCCGCCATCGCCGTCGTGCTGTTCGCGATCATGCTGATCTACATCGTCTATCAATTGCGCCGGTTGCTCAGGAACGAACGCTAAGGAGTACTGATTATGTTTCCCATGCCGGTACAGAAATGGACGCCTACCGCACGGCGCGTCTATAAGCTTTCGCTGCCTTTGGCGCTTCTGGTTTGGCTCCTGCCGTTGATCGCTGTCCTGGTCACGTCCGTGAGGTCGACGGAGGAACTCAGTGAAGGTAATTATTGGGGTTGGCCGAAGCACTTCGCGCTCATCGACAACTATCGCGACGCGCTGACGACGTCACCCATGCTGCACTACTTCTGGAACAGCGTGCAGATCACGCTGCCGGCGGTGGCTGGGGCCATTGCGCTAGCGGCGATGGCCGGCTTCGCGCTGGCGATCTATCGGTTTCCGGGAAATTCGGCGTTGTTTGCGACGTTCGTCGCCGGCAACTTCGTGCCGATTCAAGTGTTGATGATTCCCGTCAGAGACTTGTCGTTGAAGCTTGGGTTGTACAACTCCGTCGGCGGCCTGATCCTCTTTCATCTCTCATTCCAGACGGGATTTTGCGCGCTGTTTCTGAGGAATTTCATCAAGCAACTGCCGTTCGAGCTGATCGAGGCCGCTCGAATCGAAGGGGCCAACGAGTGGACCGTGTTCGTCAAGATCGTGCTGCCGCTGATACGGCCCGCGCTCGCCGCCCTGGCGATTCTCGTGTTCACGTTCGTCTGGAACGACTACTTCTGGGCACTGTGCCTCACGCAAGGCGACGATGCGGCGCCGATCACCGTGGGCGTGGCTGCGCTCAAAGGACAATGGACGACCGCTTGGAATCTCGTGTCGGCAGGGTCCGTTCTTGCCGCCATCCCTTCGGTCGTGATGTTCTTCGCCATGCAAAAGCATTTCGTTGCCGGGCTGACGTTTGGGGCGACCAAGGGGTGAATTCGAAGGCCGAGATTACACG
This sequence comes from Trinickia acidisoli, assembly GCF_017315725.1. Classification (NCBI taxonomy): domain Bacteria; kingdom Pseudomonadati; phylum Pseudomonadota; class Betaproteobacteria; order Burkholderiales; family Burkholderiaceae; genus Trinickia; species Trinickia acidisoli. The sequence goes on along the minus strand of NZ_JAFLRG010000002.1, from coordinate 573,503 downwards.
ATGCCTTCGCATAAATATAATCACGACGGCGCATCAGAAAAATTTATCAGCAAACTTATTATTTTAAATCAATAAGTTCTGACACGGCATTACCTTTCTCAATGTGAATTCAGTGCATATTCGCGCTGCAACTCACTTAGAATACACTCCGCGTCGCATTGGTGCCCGGCCGGCACCGATGCGACACGTACACCCCATCAACACGTGCAAAACGCCGAACAGCTCGTCAATGTCGACTTCTCGGCCTTCAATGCAAGGATCTCGGATAAATCCAAGTAATCCGGAACCATCGTAGCGATATATCCCTTGACTGCTTCATCGTCCTTGTCGTGACAGAGCCGATTGGCTGACCAACAACAGGATATGAACATGGCAGACATGTCTACCGACTATCTCGTGCAGGGCGCGGGCGCCACTGGCCTCGCCTTTGTCGATTCACTTCTCGATCATCCGAGCGACGACGAGATCGTCGTCGTCGACCGCCACGACCATCCCGGCGGCCACTGGAACGACGCCTACCCATTCGTTCGATTGCATCAGCCCGCTGCCACCTACGGGCTCGCCTCGTCCCCGCTCGGCCACGATCGCGTCGAAACCGACGGCATGAACAGCGGCTTTTTCGATCTGGCTACGAAATCGGAGATCCTCGCTCACTACGGCAGTGTGCTGCGCAATCGCTTTCTTCCTTCCGGGCGCGTCCGTTACTTTGCAAAGAGCGAAGTGCAAGCCGAGCCGGATGGGCGAAGCGCAACGATCCGCCATCTCGCGACGGGCGCTGTCACCCGCGTAGAGATTCGCAAGCGCCTCGTCACGTCGATTTTCACGACGGAGGTTCCCGCTACGCATCCGCCGCGGTTTCACATTGCCGAGGGCGTTCGATGCATTCCCGTCAACGGTCTCGTCGATCTGGAGCGCCCGTACGGCACGTATACCGTGATCGGTGCCGGCAAAACCGGGATCGATGCATGCCTCTGGCTTCTTGGGCATGGTGTCGAACCGGAACGTATCCGCTGGGTGATGCCGCGCGACAGTTGGTTCGTGCCGCGAGAAAACATGCAGCCGGGGATTCAATTCCTCACCCACACCATTGCGGCCCAAATCATGATGACGGAAGAAATCATGGCGGCCGACAGCGCGGACGACCTGTTGCGCCGTTTCGAGGCGCGCAAACTGCTCTATCGCCTCGACCGCGACGTGTGGCCCACGATGTTTCGTTGTGCGAACGTCTCGACCCGCGAATTGACCCAGTTGCGTCGCATCGGCAACGTGATTCGCCTAGGCCGAGTGGAAGCCGTCGAGCGCGAGCGTCTCGTGCTGCGCGACGACACGATACCGGCGGACCCCGACACGCTCTACGTTCATTGCGCCGCGCACGCGTTCAACGCCGACCCCGCCTCGACGAGCGAGTGCCCTACGTTCGAGCCCGGCCGCATCCACCTCAACGTATTGCGTTTTTGCCAACCGGCATTCAGTTCGGCCGTTATTGGCCGCATCGAAACGCTCTATGCGGACGACGCCGCGCGCAATGCGGTGGCCAAACCGATACCGATCCCGAAAGTACCGCACGATTGGTTGCGCATACAACTCGCTACGTACGGCAATGCCGCCAGTTGGAAATCGGACCCGAGGCTCGACGAATGGGCCGCCACCTGCCGTCTCAATCTGTTTGCCACCGGGCTGGCGGGTGCGCGCAAGTCGGATCCCGATGCTCTTGCCTTGCTGAGCGATTGGCGCGAGCGCGCGCGGCCCGCGGCGGAGAAATTGCGGACATTGATCGCTCGCATGGGGTGATGCGGTGTGCGAACGGCAGCGAGGTTGCTGCCGTTCGAACTCATCAAAGCGCACGCGCGATCGCCTGCCCCAGCAATGCCAGGCCCAAATCGATTTCTTCCTCGCTAACCGTCAAAGGAGGCGCGATCCGAAAAACGCCGCCCATCCCCGGCAATTGCACGATGTTCATGCTGAGGCCGAGGTTCATGCATTCGCGCGTGATCTTTGCGCCCAGCCCGTCCGCGGGTTCCTTCGTGCGCCGGTCCTTGACGATCTCCATGCCCAGAAGCAAGCCGCGGCCGCGCACGTCGCCAATGCACTCGAAGCGCTCCATGAGATCGAGCAGGCCCTGTTTGAGCCGCGCACCCATGACGTTCGCGCGTGCAACGAGTCCTTCGCGCCGCACCACGTCCAGCACGCGCAGGCCCACGGCGGCGGGCAGCGGATCGGAGACGTGCGTGGTGTAGAACAGGTAGTGCAACTCATGCGCCCGTTCCTCGATCTGCGCGGACGTCACGACGGCGGCCAGCGGGAGTCCAGCGCCCAATGTCTTCGACAACGTGAGAATGTCAGGCGTCACGCCGTCGCGCTGAAAGGCGAACATCGTACCCGTGCGCCCCACGCCGGTTTGCGCTTCATCGAGAATCAGCAACATGCCGCGTTCCTCGCATTTGCGCTTGAGTGCGGCCAGATAGCCCAGCGGTAGTTCGATGATGCCGCCGGAGCTGAGGATCGGCTCTGCGATGAATGCGGCGAGATTGCCGCTGGATTGACGGTCGATGAGATCGAACGCGTAGTCCAATTCCGCCAGCCAATCGTATTGGCCGTCTCGCTCGAAGCGCGGCCGATACGAAAAAGGCGCCGGTATCGCGAACGAACCGACTGCGGCGGGCCCGACGCCCTTGCGCCCCGCGCTGTAAGTTGCCGAAGCCGCGGCGCCCGTCATGCCGTGCCAAGACTGCGCGAACCCCACGATTTCGTATTTGCCCGTGACGAGCTTCGCCATGCGAATGGCGGCCTCGTTCGATTCCGCTCCCGTGCTGAGCAACAACGCGCGATCCAAGCCGTCGGGTGTGATCTCGGCCAGGCGTGTCGCCAAATCGACCACGGGCCGCGAAAGCATGCCGCTAAAAAGATGATCGAGCTTACCCGCGTACTCATTGATGACCGACACGATTTCCGGGTGACTGTGCCCGAGCACCGCACTCATCTGCCCCGACGTGAAATCCAGAATGGCGCGGCCATCCGCGTCATAGACGAAGCTGCCTTGGGCCCGCTCGATGATCAACGGTTCGAACGTGCCGCCATAACGGATGAGATGTTGTCTGGCGTTCTGCCAAAACGTTGCGTCGTCGTTCCGGGACATGCTGCTTCTCCTAGTCGATGGTGGAAATCCGGCGAAAGTCATTCGCTCGATTTCCGAGTAAAGCCAAGGCTAGGGCCACGTGGTTTCCTGAACGCAGTTGGATACGAGCAGTTTGCTCGGATCGGAGTTGTCGTTCGGGACGTACACCTGCATCTCGGCCGACGGCGGATAACTGATGTTGCCGTCCTTCGCGTCGCACTGCGCGCTTTGCCCTGGCCCGATAACGACTTCCGCGCCGGGCTTCAAGCGACATTGCGTCACGCGATCGAGGGCGCTCCAACTCGGGCAGATTTCATTCTTTCGGCGGTAGGCGTCGCGCGGGCCCGCCGGTGGATTGAAACTCCACCAGGAGCCGTATTGGCTCCAGGGTTTACTCGAATCCCATACCCGATAGACGGTGAGCGGCTGTGTCACTTCGTACGCCAGCCCCATACACAAACCACCCTTTTCCGGCGGCAGCACCGTTTTTGCGAGCAACGCAGGTGCGCTGATCGGGGTAAGGCCGTACGGGGGTTCGATTGCGCCGACGCATTGGGCAAGTGGTGCGCCGGGCGCACCGGCAATCGGCGGCTGAGGCTGCGGTTGCGACTGCGGGGCCATCGAAGCGCAGCCGCTCAGGGCGAACACGACGACGATCAATGCGCATAGTGGAAGAGCAAGGCGATCGAACGATCGCCCACGATGGTGGTGGGAATGTCCCTGTGGCCGAGGATCGTTGTTCATGGCTTCTTAAGTCTCCAGTCATTCAGGAAATACAAGCGCCCACGTATCATAGGATCGATTGCGGCATATCGACAAACTTCACAGAGTTGCCTTCAAAATGCGCCTACATTTGGTGTTTTGGAGCGTAAATCCAACGTTCGAACCTCGACTCCCAGTCGGAGAACAACATGGCACTCTACGGATATGGTTTGCTTGTCGGCAAAGTGAAGGCTTATCGCCCGCAGCGTCACGGCAGTCCGCATGCGCTCATCATGGTTCAGCCGAACGTCGAAGGACATCCGCCGTATCGCGTTGCGGTCAATCTCGGCTCGGCCCAGCCGGGCACTCAGTCAGAAATCGAATATCAGATCGTCGATATCGATGCTCACGGAACACCCGAGGCTCGGCAACTCGCCGAACGATTGCGGAACATCGGTGCCACGGATAATTTTCTCCTAACCGATGGGCACCCCGAATTGCCGTGCCTCGATTTCGTGCGCGGCGGCCTGCTCGATCTCCAACAATTCACCGACGTTCCGAGCGGCGAAGATCCGTTTCGCAGTGAGTTCGAGAAAGCCTTGAACGAAGCGCTCAAAGCGGACCAAGATGCCGGCGCACTGGTTGCCGTTTTCGGCACGGGCTATCCGTGCGATCACCGCGCGAAGATCGTCCCGGGCACGGGCTTCGAAGGCATCGACAACATCCATATGAATCAAGGGGCGATGCACTATGTCAACGGCACTCAACACTATCTCGAGAACGGACCCAATCAAGACGGCGCACTGATTTTTCTACTGCCGTCGGGTGCCAAGGGCTTCTTCGTCAAGTTTTCTACGCAGACGTTGCAGACAGACGAGTCCGGCAACCCGGCTGTCACGCGAATCGACAAGATCGATAGCACGCCCGCCGCCGTGCGCAGCGCCATTCTCACGAGGCCGGCCGCCGCCGCGCATTTTGCGGCGCTGCCTCGGCAAGCAGCGGACATACCGCGCTATATCTTTGCCGACACCAACCCCAACGACGAAACGAGCCAGTACATCCCCGACGACGACAACGGCACCTTCAAGACTCCGTTCGTCATGGCATTCTCTCTCGGACACACGAGGGGGCCGGTGCCGACGCCGCGCGCGTATCCGACCATGGCGCTTTCCGATATCGTCGGCAACAATCCGCCCGGCTACGTCAATCAAGCGGACAGCGAACGTATCGTGTTCGACCTAGCTGGAGATTCGGGCGCGCCCTCGCAGAAAAAGCTGCCGGGCGAGGACTCAGTGACCGACATGATGAGTCGGAACGCGCAGCGCTTGCAGCCGGCGTTTCTCTTTCATGTCGGAGACGTCGTCTATTTCTACGGCGAGCAGAACTATTACTACAGCCAGTTCAGCGAGCCGTTCCGTGCTTATCCGGCACCGATCTTTGCCATTCCTGGAAATCATGACGGCATCATCTACAACGACACGATGACGTCGTTGGATGCGTTTCAAAAGGCATTTTGCGCAACGCAGCCTGCGCGCTGGGAAGGGTTCGGGGGCATCCTGCGTTCGACGATGACGCAGCCAGGCGTCTATTTCACGCTCGACGCTCCGCTCGTTTCGATCATCGGCCTATACAGCAACTGCAGCGAATCGCTCGGATGGCTGGACGAACCGCAATTGCTCTTCCTGTATCACGAGCTCGTCCGGCTCAAGGCGGAGCGTGCCGCCAACGGGCGGGCCGTGATCCTCGCGATTCATCATTGCCCGCGATGGTTTCCCGGCGAAAAAGAAAACGCCGACCCCACGAGCGCGGCAATCGATCGGGCTTGCGAGCAGGCGCAATTCTGGCCCGATGCCGTCGTGTGCGGGCATGCGCATTTGATGCAGCGCATCGTGCGGCAAACGGCTGACCGGGATACGCCTTACATCATCTGTGGGTCGAGCGGCTACGGCATCTCGCCGGGTCAGGAATTGGCGAAGGACTATATGCAGCAAATCATGAAGGACGGGGACAAGCTCGGCACCGTCATCCTCGAGGAAGGCTATACGCGTGTGACCGTCGACAAGCCAAGCAACGGTGGGCATCCCACGTTATCGTTCGAGTACTTCAGCGTGAAGCGCGCAGACGATACGCCGGCCGACTCCTGCAAGGTCGACCTCGTGACGCATCGGCTGCTGTAGCGCGCGACATATGGGCGACGGGCGACGCCGAGTCGCCCCTGATCGGCTCGCCGGTTAGATTTGCTCCAACACGGGATACAGCTCGTTGTTTTCCCGTTGGATGCGCTCATGCAGCGCCTTGAACACGGCATTCGCGTCCGCTCTGAAGCCGTCCACGTCGTCGGCGATTCGCTTGGCCGACAACCATTTCCCGACGAATTGCGTGTAGGCGCCGGCCAGTCCATTCATTTCGGATTGGTACCGGCTTCCCAACGCCGCGTGGGCGGCATTCGGAGATTTTTGCAGCGCCGGATACAGCACGGTATCTTCGACCGACAAGTGCAGCTTGATGGTGGCGCTCATCGAGACGATTTTTGCTGAGATTTGCGTTGCGTTTTCGGCTACGCCCGCAGCGGCCAAGCTGCGCAACTCGGTCACCGCTTGCATGATCTCGACGTGCTGATGTTTGAACTTATCAATGTTCATGCTGCTGTCTCCTTGAAGGCCACATGGCGCATATACGCGCCGATCCTGCGGAACGGACAATCAGGTTCGCGCCGGCCCAACTTTGGGTCCAACAAGCATATTACGGCTGCTTTCCTTGAAACTTTAGATGAAGGACGGCGATAGCGCTAGTGATCGACGCATCGGGCAGCGACAGACAGCAGCGGCGCAGGGAAGCGCAAACTTGACCTCGCCTCAGGCATTTGCCAACGCGTGTAAATTATCGACAATCGACCGTTGAGTCGGAAATAAACCCAATCCGGGAAGGCACGATCACAGATGCAAAACAACCCGCAGGAACCACGGCACGCCGCTCAAGGCCGGCAACTTTTCGCACTGCGGCTGATCATTGGCATTTTTCAGGGATTGGCGCTCTATCTGCTCTTGAACGCCGCGCGCCATCACAGCGGCATTGCAACTCACTCCTTTCTGTTCTTTCCCGTGCTTCTCGTGACGCTATTCGTCGCTCCACCGCTTATAGTCGGCCTGCCCCGAATGCGCGCGGCGCGACTCGCGTTATGGATCGCCATGCTCGCCGCGGTCGTGGCCATGCTCGGCTATCACGACGCCTGGCGATCGGCGGGCGATGCGATGGCCGGCATGCCCGCCGTCAGTCGCAATGCGCTCCCACTTCCGTCATTCGCGGTGACCTTCCACAGCGGCGCGATCGTATTCATCGCTTATTGCCTCATTCTCGCGGGCGAAGCCACGACGTCGTGGTTCGCACCCTACGAATCGTACTTCGAAATCAGTTGGAAACTCGGGCTCCAGGTCTGTCTGTCCTTCTTATTCGTCGGCGCGCTCTTTCTCGTGCTGTGGCTAGGCGCCGCGCTCTTCATGCTGCTGAAGCTGCATTTCCTCGAGCAGCTTTTGCGTGAATTGTGGTTCAACGTTCCCGTGAGCGCGATGGCGTTTGCATCCGCCCTGCACATTACCGACGTGCGACCGGACATCATCCGCGGATCGCGCACGCTCGTCCTGTCGCTGCTGTCATGGCTGCTTTTGGTTCTCGTCGTGATCGTGGGCGGATTCCTCGCCGCCCTGCCCTTCACCGGGCTCGACTTGCTATGGGCCACGCGCTCGGCTACATGGATCTTGCTGAGCGTCGCGGCGCTGACCGTGATCTTCGTGAACGCCGCCTTCAAGAGCGGCCCGCAATCCGATCATGCCCCGCGGCTACTACGAATCTGCATGAGAATTTCCTGCCTGCTGCTGCCCGTGCTCGTAGTGCTGGCCACCTACGCGCTCGCGCTGCGCATCGGCCAATATGGACTCACGCCGCATCGCGTCTTGGCCTGCGCAGGCGCGTTCATCGCTTACTTCTACGCCATCGGCTATGCGTGGGCGGCACTCTCCCGCACCGATGCCCTTGCGAGGATCGCGCCCGTGAACGTGGTCACGTCTTGGGTATCGCTCGGCGTCCTCGTGGCCGTATTCACGCCGCTGGCCGACCCCGCTCGTCTATCGGTAAGTAGCCAGGTGGACCGTCTGCTTGCTGGCAAAGTGGCGCCTGATAAATTCGACTTCGACTTCTTGCGCTTCGGCTCCGCGAGATATGGGTTGCAAGCACTAGCGCACCTCGAGAATGAGACTCACGCGTCAAACGCCGCAGCCATTCGCGAACTGAGCACGCAGGCCACGCATTGGCCTGGTCCTAGCGCACCGAACATCGCCGCGCCCGATACCGCAACGCTCACGCACAACATCGTGCCGCACACGCCCGGACAAGCGATTCCGGCATCGTTTCTCACGCAAGATTGGAAGCAAAGCACGCAACGATGGATGCTTCCGGGCTGCTTGAACTTCGGCTCGGTAGTGTGCGACGCATATATCGCCGACCTGTCCGGCACTCACAAACCGAACGTACTCCTCTTTCCGAACCACGGAAATCTCGGCTTCGTATTCGACCAAGCCGGCAATGGAGCGTGGCAGCTCGTGGGCAAACTCTCGATTGCACCGGACTGTGCCGCGGTGCGCGATGCGCTGGCGAAGGGGACTTTCCAACTCGTCGAGCCGCGGATGAAAGACATTCAGGTCAATGGTCAACGCGTGGAAGTCGAGGCAACGCCGATGCTCGGTGCGGTGTGCGTGAAATAGTCGGTATCGGCGGCTCGTCGCCCTCGCTGTCGCCGCCCAAAGCGGTTCAATCACATAGCCGGAGAACGTGCAATGAAAGAACGAGAGCCCAGCCATACCGCTTTTGCCGCAGCCACTCATCGCGCGATTCATCAAGTTGTCGAGCACGGCAAAATTTTCAGCGATCCGCTCGCGCTCGCGATCTTGGGTATGACAGCCGACGACATCGAGCATGACGTCGAATCGCAGGTGTCGAGGCGCGGCATCAGATTGTTCATCGCGGCTCGGTCGCGGTATGCGGAAAACGCCATCAATGACGGCGTTGAACAGCGTGGCGTAGAACAGGTTGTCGTACTCGGCGCCGGCTTGGACACGTTTGCCTACCGCAACCGTTTCGCCGGCCGTATTCGCGTGTTCGAAGTCGATCATCCCGCCACCCAGGCGTGGAAGCGGAAGCGGCTTGCGGAGGCCGGAATACAGGTGCCGAATTCACTGATCTACGCGCCGATCGATTTCGAGAACGACTCGCTGCTGGACGGATTGACCGCAGCCGGCTTCGATCCGAGCCGACGCACGTTTTTTATGTGGCTTGGCGTCGTGCCGTATTTAACGGGAAACGCGATCGATCTGACGCTGCGCACGATTGCCGATCTCTCCGGCGGTGCCGAGTTGGTCTTCGACTACGGCATCCCACGAGCCTCGCTTCCCCCGGAACTGCTGAAATTGCACGAGGCAAGAGCTGCGCGTGTGGCCGCGATCGGTGAACCCTTTCTCAGCTATTTCGAGCCGGCACAGTTGCACGAAAAACTGCGGACGCTAGGGTTTTGCGAGATCGATGACGTGCTCGGGCGAAGTGTGATTTCCAGTTATTTCGAGCAGGAAGCGGCCGGCACGCACTCCACGACAGATACCGATCAGCCGCGTTCCGGCGGCGGTCACATCTTATTTGCATCCACTCGATAGCCTCGCTGTATAAAACCGCGACAGGGCGACTAGGGTCTCCGACCGCGGACGGCCAAGGGAATTCGACGTCGATCAAGCGATCTCGGCAGCGGCACGCGTCTTCTGGGAACAGGGCTATCACGCTACGCCCGTCGATGCGCTATGCGAGGCGACGGGGGTGTTTCGAGGAAGCCTGTACCGAATATTCGGGGACAAACATGGCCTGCTCGTTGCTGCGTTCGACCATTACGCGGAAGGAGCGATCGCTCGGCTAAAGGAACGACTCGCAGCCGATTTGCCTCCACGAGATGCCCTTTGCGAAGCGCTCCTGCACTATACGAAGGTGAGTGCGAATCTCACTGACAGGTATGGTTGTTTCATTACGAATGCAGCGTTGGAGCTCCTGCCGAACGATGAGGTGTTGCGTCCGCACATTGAATCAACGCTGCGGCGCATCGCTACGCAGTTCAGCTTGGCGATAGCGCGCGGCCAGCAGGCCGGTCATTTCGATCGCAGTTTGGATGCGGAGGAAGCTGGCCGTTTCCTGCTCTGCATGGTTCAAGGGATACGGGTGCTAGGCAAGGTCGACATGAATGAAGCGGCACTGACATCGATCGTGGAAATAGCGATGCGTGCATTGAATTGAAGCCGCGATGTGATTTGATCGCAGGTTGCCGGTTGAGTCAGCATCACTGGCGCCGGCATCTGCTCATATTTTTTCCCTATTTTGGGAACAAACAGTCATGAATAAAGACAGCACCGCATCCCAGTCGTCTGCTCGTTATTGGAAGGGCGTCGCGTCCTGCCTGATCGCCACCATCTTGATGGGCGCAATGTTTCCGATCATGACCGACGCTTTGACGCACGTCGATCCGTTTACCTTTACCTCGCTGCGTTACCTCATCGCAGGTACCGGCTTTCTCATACTGCTGAGGCATCGGGAAGGACCCCGTGCGCTGCGAGCGGACGGCGAGTCGCTGCCGATCGCATGGCTGCTCGGATCGATCGGCTTCTGCGGCTTCGGCTCGTTCGTATTTCTCGGGCAGCAGTTGGCCGGCCCGCAAGGTGCACTCGATGCATCGATCATGATGGCGACGCAGCCGATGATGGGACTGCTCGTCAACGCACTCGTGCGCAGGACTGCGCCTCCCTTGCCTTCGCTCGCATTCGTCGCGATTTCCTTCATTGGGGTGTCGCTCGTCATCACGCGTGGGGACTTGCTGACGGCATTGCATGAGCCGCAGCACTATGCGGCAAGTGCGCTTATCGTGCTCGGCGCATTGTGCTGGGTCGTCTACACCTTTGGTTCCGCGCGCTTCACGCGCTGGTCGCCGTTGAAGTACACGACCATGACAACGTGGCTCGGGCTGACCACGATCGTCGGCGTAAATCTAATGCTCATCGCGGTACATGCCGTTTCGGCACCGACCGTTTCGACGTTGAGAGTCATCGCGCCGCATCTGATCTATATGGGTCCGATCGCGGGGTTCGCGGCGATCCTTTGCTGGATCTCCGGCAATCGCATTTTGGGGCCGATGAACGGCGTGCTGTTCATGGATGTCGTTCCGATTACCGCCTTCGTTGTCTCCGCGTTAACCGGAATCATTCCTGCTCCAGTTCAAATCGTTGGGGCAACGTTGACCGGATCGGCGCTACTGCTCAACAACGTCTATCTGCGGCAACGGGCCCGGCGAGTGAGTGCGTCGGCGTCGGTTACGGTGTGAGTTCAGTGAGTCTCGACAATTACAGTTTCACTACCGCAATTTTTCGCTCAAAGCGGCCACTGCCGGCGACATACCGAAAGCACGAGTTGTCTGAGCCAACGATGAGCGGGTTCGACTTCCAAACGCGGGTGCCACATCTGCGACACGGTGATCTTTTCCGTGGCGACAGGAAGCTCGAACGCATAAGCCCCATCGCGTCCGACACCTTCGTGATGCCCTGCCGCAATACCCAGAAAAGAAGCAGGCACGAGCGCGATCAGATCCGAAGTTCGAGCCACGGCCAGCGCCGCGGGAAAGCTCGGAACAACCGCCACGATCGTTCGTTCGAGACCCAAGGCAGCCAATGCTTCGTCAACCGGGCCGCGCGAATTGCCGCGTCGCGAAGCGACGACGTGGCCGAAAGCGACATACCGCTGCGCCGTCACTCGGCCTTCGACTTCGAGTGGATGCCCCGCCCTGACCACACCCACGAAGCGATCCTTGAACAAGGCCTGCAAGCGCACCTCGGGGCCCATCTCGCCCAATACGCCAATTTCGAGGTCGGCTGAACCGTCGCGCAAATGCGTCGAAGTTTTATCGAGTTTGGGTGTAAAGCGAAGACACACATGCGGCGCCGCCGCCGTTGCCGCTGCGATCAGCCGCGAGCCGAAGGCTTCCACGAAGCCGTCGTTGGCGCGGATCGTAAACGTTCGCCGCAGCGTCGAGAGATCGAGTTCCGTTCTGACGGGCTGAAGCACCGCGCGCGCCTCATCCACCACGTTCCGGGTGCGTTCGCGAATGGCTTCGGCATAGGGCGTCAAAACCATCTGGCGCCCCGCGCGAACCAATAGCGGATCTCCGGTCGCCTCGCGCAGTCGCGTCAGCGTTCGGCTCATCGCCGAGGCGCTCAATCCGATCCGCCGCGCGGCACCCACGACACTACCGTCGGCAAGCAACGCATCGAGTGCAATGAGCAGGTTCAAATCGGCGTCAAGCATGCGCGATCGTAGCATGCGCCATCGAGACACGGCGTCTCGTGCAGGTGTTAAGTGCAAGCGTTGCGTATTCCGGCATGCCTCGCCGGTCGCTATATTCCACGCACCGACTCATGACCGCGTACTAGAAAATTCAACGCCACGCGTAAGCGGTCTCACTTACTGGGAACGATCCATGCAAGATTCATCTGCTCAGAAAGCCGTCCTTCTTATCGGCGCATCGCGCGGCCTGGGATTTGCCATGGTCGAGGAATATCTCAAGCGCGGCTGGCGAGTGATTGCCACCGGCAGAGAGAACTCGACGGCAAGGCTGCGCCAGCGTGCTAACAGCGCCGAAGGCGCACTGGAAGTCGAAACGGCCGACATGACGAATCCCGAACAGGTCGCCGCGCTACATCGCCGTCTTGAACATCGCCAGCTCGACGTGCTGTTCGTGAATGCAGGCGTGAAGAATGATGACCGCGAAACGATCGCCGATGTCTCGACCGAGGAATTCATCCGTGTCATGGTCACGAATGCGTTGAGTCCGATGAGAGTGGTGGAGACATTTCAGGATCTTGTTCGCCCCAATGGGACGATCGGCGTGATGTCTTCCGGGCAAGGCAGTGTCGCGAACAACGTCAACGGTAACTACGAGGTGTACCGAGGCAGCAAAGCCGCGCTCAACATGTTCATGCGCAGCTTTGCCGCCCGCCATGCCGATGACTCACGAACGTTCCTTCTGATGGCGCCCGGCTGGGTACGAACGGACATGGGCGGCCCTGAAGCGCGATTGAGCATCGAAGAAAGTATTCCGAATCTGGTCAATACGATCGAAGCGCACGCGGGCCGCGCGGGATTGCATTACGTGGACTATCTCGGGAGAGTCGTGCCGTGGTGACGGACTAGCTCACCCGCCTGCCCACGAATTGCACGCTTCAAACGTTCGCGACGACGAACTGCGGCACCACGCTATGAGAGAGCACGAGATCGGCATTGATCAAATCGTTCCCTTCGAGTTTCGCGCGCACCGCCGCTTCATCCATGCCATATCCGCGCCATCTGGCAGCGAGCCGCTCGATCAACACGTCTCGCGGCACATCGAGCATGACGGTGACGTCGAAGTAGCGCCGCAGAGGCGCCCATGCGGGGTCATCGAGCAAGAGATAGTTGCCTTCGACCAACACGAGCCGTGTCGATGCGGGAATGATATCCGCCCCCGCGCGAGCGATTTCAAGCGACCGGTCGAAGATGGGGACGGCGATCTCTTTGCCGTCATCGGCCTGGAGCCGCTCGAGCATCGATTCGAGACCACCGACGTCGAACGTATGCGGCGCGCCCTTTCGCGCTCGATGGCCGCGCGCTTCCAACACGCGATCGTCGTAGTGATAGCCGTCCATCGCGAGGATGCGAGCGATGCCCGGCCGATCGCGATTGAGGCTGTCGCAAAGCGACTCGACGAACGTACTCTTTCCCGCACCGGGCGCACCCGCGATCGCCACGAGCTTGCGTTTGCGTATATCGCCCTGCCTATCACGCAGATGCTCGATCAATTGAGCGAGATCGATGCGATGTGCTTCCGGTGCTTTGAGGTTCACGGCGAACGGCTCCATAGGGACGGCTGTCGACGTCAGCCGCTACGACGCAAGATCGTAACAGCGTCACCGATGTTCGGGAAGCAAGACGCCGTCGTCGAGTTGCGCATCGTCAGCCGCCGTTTCCGGATACCGTTCGCTGTAGAGGTGGCGTCGCACCATCGTCGTATCGAGCGTACCCGACCACTTCGCGACGACCACGGTTGCCAGCGCGTTGCCGATCGTATTGCACGTGGCAATCGCCATCGACATGAAGCGATAGACGCCGAAGATGATCGGCAACCCTTCGATGGGAAGCACACCTGTCGACGTCACGGTGGCCGCGAACACGACGAACGACCCGCCGGAAACCGTCGCGGCCCCCTTCGACGTCAACAGCATCAGCAGCAAGATCGCAATCTGTTGATGCACGGTGATAGGCACGTTGTACGCATGCGCGATGAACATCACCCCCATCGACATGAAGATCGACGTGCCGTCGAGATTGAACGCATACCCCGTCGGCAGCGTGAGTCCCACCGTCTGCTTCGCACAACCTAAGCGCTCGAGCTTGATGAGCAGCCGCGGCAACGCACTCTCGGACGACGCGGTGCCGAGCACGATCAGCACTTCGTCCTTGATATAGCGCAGGAAGCGCCACATGCTGAAGCCCGCCATCCTGGCGATGGCGCCCATCACGACGACGATGAACAGAACGATGACGGCATAAAAGCTCAAGACGAGTTGCGCCAGCGCGATCAATACCGCCGTGCCGTTGCTTCCGACCGCAAACGCAATCGCGCCGAACGTGCCGAGCGGCGCAAGCTTCATGACGAGGTTGATGAAGGAAAACAGTACTTCGGAGATCTGGTCGAGCCCCTCGTTGATGCGCACGCGGCGAGGCTCGGGTATCGCCAGAATGCCGATCCCGACCATGCATGCGAGCACGACGACCTGCAGCAATTCGCCCTTTGCAAACGCACCGATAAAGTTGTTCGGGATGAGGTGCATGACGAAATCGTGCAAGGTTTGCGGCGACGCTTTGGCGGCCGCGGCAGGCATCGCTCCGCTCGATGCCGCCGTCATGCCCTCCCCGTTCGGCAGCAGATTGCCGGCCAGTAGACCCAGAGCAAGCGCGATCGTCGATACGATCTCGAAGTAGGCGATCGAACGCCACCCGACCCGACCCGCGCTCCTGACATCGCCCGCCGAGGCAATGCCGAGCACGATCGTCAGAAAGACGAGCGGCGCGACGCCGGCCTCGATCAATGCAAGAAAGATGTCGCCGAGAATCTTGAGTTGCGCACCGAATTTCGGCGCAATCAGCCCGGCTGCAATCCCCAGCACGAGCGACACCAACACCTGCATGCCGAGCCTTCGATACCAAGGCCGCTTCATCGGAGACGGTGCGGCCGGCACGTTGCTCGACGTCGGTTGACCGTTCATGATTGATGTTCCTCCACGGCATTCGGTGCTATCTCGCTGGACAATGCGAGCGCCCGGTCGACCATTTGCGGCGCAAGGCCCAGGTAATTCGTCGGGTCAGTCATGCGCTCGATCGCGTCGCGATCGAAGTGTCGCGTCACGGCGGGAAGCGCCGCCAATGCGTCGGCGAGCGTGCCGCCCGCTTCGTTGACAGTGCGGCATGCGTCGTACACGATGTCGTGCGCCTGCTGGCGGCCGGTATGCGGAGCGAGCTGCATCATCGCGGCCTCGGCGACGATGAGCCCCTTGCTGATGCCGAGGTTGTGCTTCATTCGTTCAGCGTCGACGATCAATCCGTTCAACATGAACTTCGCTTGATTGAGCGCGCCCGAGGTCAAGACGAAGCTCTCCGGAATCGCAATCCATTCGGCGTGCCACGGGCCCGTCGCGCGTTCGAAATCCTGGATCATCGCGTCGACCATCAAGCCCGCATGCTGACGCACCGCTTTCGCCGCTGCCAGCATGAGCTCGCTCGAAATCGGGTTGCGCTTCTGCGGCATCGTGCTGCTTGCGCCTCGGCCTTTCACGAAAGGCTCATACACCTCGGCGAATTCGGTCGACGCCATGATCATGATGTCGAGCGCGATCTTGCCCAGCGATCCCGTCGCCAGCGCCAGGAAGTTCACCGCTTCGGCGAAGCCGTCGCGCGCGACGTGCCACGTGGTGGCCGGCACACCGAGGCGCAGCTCGTCGGCCAGTGCCCGCTGCACGTCGAAGCCTTTGTCGCCCAACGATGCCAGCGTTCCGGCCGCACCCGCGAATCCCACGACGGCCACACGCGAGCGCAGTTCGCCGAGCCGCTGTTGATGCCGATCGAACATCGCCAACCAAATCGCCGCTTTGTACCCGAACGTGATAGGCAGCGCTTGTTGCAAATGGGTGCGGCCCGCCATCGGCGTATCGCGGTGTTTCTTCGCCAGCGCGGCGAGAATCGCGCGCAATTCGCGAATGTCGCCGCCGATCGAATCGAGCGCGTCGCGAACTTGCAGCGAGACGGCCGTATCCATGATGTCCTGCGTCGTCGCGCCCCAATGCACGTAGCGGCCGGCTTCGCCGCACATGTCGACGAGTTGATGCACGAGCGGCAGGATCGGATAGCCGACGATGTCGGTTTCCTCGCGCATGTGGTCGAAATCGATGCGCTCGATGCGCGCTTCGCGTTCGATCACGTCGGCCGCTTCGCGTGGAATGACGCCGACGCGCGCCTGCGCTTTCGCGAGCGCGACTTCGACGTCGATATATCGCTGCACGAGCGCATAGTCGGAAAACAGCGCGCGCATCTTGCCCGTGCCGAAGGCATCACGAAACAGGATGGAATCGACGACGGTGCTGGAAGTGGGGATAGTGCGATTCGTCATGCAACCTCTCGAACGGGCGGAAATGTGGGGCGAAATGGGGACATCTACGTGTCAAGATCAGCGCTATATGTCCGGACATATTTACGTTAATATGTTCGAACATATTGAACAAGCTATGATTAACCCCTAGATCGCCCGCCACGACCACGAGCGTTTTTGCAGACAAATGAATAGACCGCACT
This sequence comes from Trinickia acidisoli, assembly GCF_017315725.1. Taxonomy (NCBI): domain Bacteria; kingdom Pseudomonadati; phylum Pseudomonadota; class Betaproteobacteria; order Burkholderiales; family Burkholderiaceae; genus Trinickia; species Trinickia acidisoli. The sequence continues at coordinate 556,732 of NZ_JAFLRG010000002.1, read as the reverse complement.
TCGCCGATATCGCACGCGACCTGACGGAGGGCATCGCGTCCGGCCGTTTTCCCGTCGGCTCGTATCTACCGACCGAACTTGAATTGCGCGATCGGTACAACACGAGCCGGCATACGATCCGCGCCGCGCTGCATGAGCTTCAGCAGTTGGGATTCGTGTCGCGGAAAAAGAACGCCGGCACGCGTGTCGAGTCGGCTCAGCCGACGAACGACTTTCGGCCGTCCTTGGCTTCGGTCGACGATATCGTGCAGTTCGGCTCCGAGCATCTGCGTGTGGTGCAGTCGATCGACGAGATCGAAGCGACAGGCAAGCTGGCGAAGCTGTTGCACTGCGAGGAAGGCACACGCTGGCTGCGTGTGTCGAGCCTACGTGTGGATCGCGAGGGCGCGCGGGTGCCCGTCGGTTGGACGGACGTCTATATCGACCCGGCTTATAGCGAAGTGGCGGAGGAGGCGCGTCGAGCGCCAGGGACGTTGATCAGCGCGCTGATCGAAGTGCGCTATGGGCGCTGCATTTCGGAGATACAGCAGAACGTTCAGGCGACGAATCTTTCGCGCGACATGGCGGAGCGGCTGCAAGCGAAGCCTGAAAGTGCCGCGCTCGAAATCGTGCGCCGATACCTCGATGCGGCGGGTACCGCGTTCGAGGTGTCGGTCAGCGTCCATCCCGCGGATCGGTTTTCCGTTTCGATGCGGCTCAAGCGGTCGGATAGTTGACGATCCGCCCAAGGCGAACGACTGTCACTCCGGGCCGCAACTGCCGCAGCGAGGGCATCACGAGCATGCAGTCGTCGTAAGGCGTCACGACCGGCTCGCCATCTGACCAGCCGATCACCGTGCCCGCCTTCTCGAACGTCTCGAGGCCCCTGTAATCGCCGGCAAAGCGGAAATCCATGCTCTTCGCCACCACGGGCTGCGTCACCCGCACGACCGTCATCCGCTGCGGCAACGGCTCGATCCATCCCGGCGGCAAGTCTGCTTCGTCGATCACACCCGACAACAACAAAAACCGCGCCGTGCAATCCTTCGCAACGTTCACCGCTCGCCGCTCCCAGTGCTGTCCGCATTCGACCAAGAGCGCATTCTTTGCGCTGCTTGCGTCGCTAAAGCTCGCGTAATCGCGCATCCGGCGGCCTTCGGGATGGCCTTCATCGCTGATCACCGTGGCCGGCGCGCCTAGCTTCACGGCGAGTTCGATGCCCTTGTCGAGCGGGCCCGATACGATCAGCGGCGCGCTTCGTTCATGCATCGAATGAAGATCGAGCAGAAAATCGACTGTATCGACGACGGGACGCATCGCGCGCGCCCGGTCGAGTTCCGCCGAGCGGCGCGATAGATCGTCGAGCGCCGCGGCCGTCCAGACGCGATTGAAATCCTGATCGACGTAGCGCGACTTGTCGGGATGCTGCGGGTCGAAGCGCGCATACGCCTGCACGTTCGCGAACGAAAGCGTCAGCCGGCCGCGACGCGGCCTCAACGCAAACTGCAACAGGGCGTCGACGACGATCGCACCGCAGACCTCGTTTCCATGCGTCAGCGCGTTGATCATCACATGCGGGCCGGGCACGCCCGAATCGAACGTATGCACGTAGTCGATCCCGGTGTTGCCGCTCGCATGGCGGTCGATAGTCGGAAATTCGATTTCGATCGGATAGGCTTCGAGACTCACGTCGTGACTCCTGACACGGATAAGCTACCGGATTGAACCATGCTTTCGCTGAACGCGCTCGACGCTCGACGAACGAATGCTCGGCATGTCGTCGCCGATGTTTCGTTGTCCTAAGTTCGTGGCCATTCCATGCTTGGCCAGCGCGCTTGCTACGAAGCCGGTCGGCGTCATGCCGCAAAAGCGCTTGAAATGCCGGCCGAAGTGGCTCTGATCGAAAAATCCGACTTCCGTCGCCACTGCGATGCTCGGCACGCCGGCCAGCAGCAGCGATTGCGCACGCTTGATTCGCAAGCCGCATAGATAGCGATAGGGCGATGAACCGAAACGCTCGCGAAACGCGGTGGCGAATCGTGAGATGCTCAGTGCGGCCGGCGCGGCCATTTGTTGCAGCGTCAGCGGTTCGTCGAAATGCGCCTCGATAAACGCCCGTGCTTGATCAAGCCCTTCGGTTCGCCTCATAGGACACCTGCTCGTTCCTTTGTCGCCGCGGCCCGCTCGCCGAAGCGGCCGATCGAAAATTTCTCGAGCGCAATGGACGTCGCGCCCGTCGATACCAATTCGGCCAGCGTCTCACCCACCCCCGGCCCGATCTGAAAACCCGCCCCGTTGAATCCGAAACCGTAGAACAGGCCGGCGACTTTGCCGCTTGATCCGATCACCGGCTCGGCGTCGGGCAGGTAGCCCTCCACGCCGCTCCAGGTGCGAATCACGTGCAGCGGCGCAAGGCTCGGCACGAGCCGGCGAAACTGCGTCATTTGCCGCACGGTGTTGATCGGCAGCACGCCTGCCCGGCAGGTCTCGATGCTCGATGGCCCAGGGGGGCCACCGCCGAGAATCAGATTGCCGCGCGGGATCTGACGGAAATAGACGCTTTCTTGCTTGACCGATGTAAACACGCCCATCGACGAATGAAATACGTATGGCACCGGCTCGGTCACGGCCATTTGCGGGCCGCGCGTTTCGAGCGGTACCGACTCGCCGAATTGCGCACTCAAGCGGTTGGCCCAAGCGCCCGTGCAAATCACGAGCTGAGCGCTGCGATAGACGAGGCCCGCTTTGTCTTCGACACGAAAGCCGGCTCCGTCGTGTTCGACGCGAACGACTTCGACGCTTTCTCGAACGTCGGCGCCGAGCCGCGCGGCAGCGCGTCCGAACGCAGGCGCCGCGAGCCGTGGATTTGCATGGCCGTCCAGCGGCGACACCGATGCGGCTAGCACCTCACGGCCGAGAAACGGAAATCGTTCGAACATGGCCCGGCCTTGCAGCACCTCGAGATCGAGCCCGCATGCGCGCGCATCGCTCGCGTAGCGGACGAAATGGTCGACGTCCTGCTCGTGATAGCAGACACGCGTATGGCCGCTCGCAAGGAACTCGACGTCTTCGCCGAGCCATTCGGCCGCGTGCCGCCATGTGGCGAGCGCGCGGTTGGCGATCGGCAATTGTTCGAGTGCGCGGCCCTGCCGACGGATACCGCCGAAGTTGACGCCGCTGGCTTGTTGTCCCGTCAGGCCGCGCTCGAGCAGGCGCACGGAATGACCGCGTCGACGCAAGAAAAAGGCCGTCGTGGTGCCGACGATGCCGCCGCCGATAACGATGACGTCCGATTCCATCGGCTTCATACTTCGGAGTCCTCAATAATCGCCATCGGCAATGGTTTCACCGGGGCTTGCGAACGCAGCCGCCCCACGTTCTCGAGCGGCACGCCGGCAGCGGCCGCTATGACTTCGGCACCCGCATGGCCGCAATAGCGCCCTTGGCATCGACCCATCCCCACACGCGAAAACGCCTTCGCGCGATTTGCCTCGCACGCGCCCGTGGCACGTACGACCTCGCGCAACGCGCCGGCCGTGATCGATTCGCAGCGACATACGATCGCGTCGTCGGGCAATTGCGCTGCCTGTTGCGCGGGCCAAGCGAACGCGCGCCTCAGGCCATCGGCGAAACGCGTATATCGAGCCAGCGACCGGCGCAATTCGGCGATGCCTTGAACGTTCACGTTCAAATCGTGCAGCGCGGCAAGCGCGGCCAAGCGCCCCGCGCGTTCGGCGGCATCGGCACCGCGAACGCGTGCGCCGTCGCCGGCGAGATAAACGCCTTTGACGCTGCTGCGTCCATCTCCATCCACGCGCGGCAGCCACTGCCGGCCCGCTGCGTCGAATTCGAACGCGCATCCCGCCAAATCGGCCAACTGCGTTTCGGGGCGAAGATGGTAGCCGAGCGCAACGGCGTCGCACGCCAACTCGAGCCGCATGCCGTTTGCCAATTCGACGGCAATGCCGTGCACGCCATCGGTAGGCGTGCCAATTATTTCGAGCGGACGCACGCCGCGATGAACGGCAATCCGCGCTTCGCGCAACGTGTACAAGAGCTTGACGCCCTTCAATAGCGCGGCCGGGATAGCGGCCATCGCCGGCAGTGCGCGCAAGCGCTGCTGCTGCGTCGACGTATCGAGTACCGCGGCAAGACTCACCCCTGCCTTCACGTATTGCGCCGCAAGCAGATAGAGCAACGGCCCCGTGCCGAGCAGCACGGGGCGGCTCCCGATCGCACATCCCTGCGACTTCAAGGCGATCTGCGCACCGCCGAGACTGTAGGTGCCCGCGTAATGCCATCCTTTGACGGGCATCAGGCGATCGGTCGCGCCGCTGCAGACGACGAGCGCATCGAATGCAAGCGAACGGTATCGCTCTGCGGTCACTAAATGCAGTTCGCCCGACGAGATGTTCCACACGAGTGTATCGGGAAGGTAGTCGATCCGCGGCTTCAACACATCGAAGGTCTGATGCAGCGCCGCGGCCCGCTTGGCTTCGGTACCGTATAGCGTGCCGTACGAACGGGTGAATTCCTCGGGTTGCCGTCGATAGATTTGGCCACCGTCGCGCCGACCCTCATCGATCACGATGGGACGGTGCCCCGCCTCGACGAATGCCTGCGCCGCCCGAACCCCGGCCGGCCCCGCACCGATCACGATCACGCGCGCGGCCATACGCACTCCTTCGCTTCGCTCAGCCGCGTCACGAGCGACATGCCGGGCGCGGCCGGTGTCGTGCAGGCGCGCAGCCGCGTGCCGTCCTCCGCCCAAACCCAACAATCCTGGCATGCCCCCATCAGACAAAACCCCGCACGTCGGCCATCGCCGAACTCGGAATCGCGCACGGCACGCACCGAACTCAACAGCGCGACCAGCACCGTATCGCCTTGTGCCGCATCGCATGCGACGCCGTCGATCATGATCTTGAACGTCTTGCGCCCGCGCTCGGCCACGCGCACGAATCGGCCATTCATGCGGCGCCTCGCAACGGTTGAAACTGCTTCAACTCGTCGGCCGATCGATGACAAAGAATTTGCACGCCCGACGGCAGCGTGCGCAGCGGCGGCCGTATCGCATTGCATTTACCTTCCACCCGGGCCGGGCAGCGCGTGCGGAAGCTGCACAGTTCGTCGCCGTTCGAACCGCTCGCGCCATCGGAAAGCGGAGGCAACGCGCAGGTCCCGACATTGCGGCGGGCATCGAGCCAACCGCGCTTGAGTGCCGGCACGGAATCGACGAGCAAGCCCGTATAGGGGTGGTGCGGCGGTTGATCGAGCAGCCGCGGCTGCCCCGCCTCCACTCGCCTGCCCGCGTACAACACGATGACGTCGTCGCAAACGGCGCGGACGGTGGAGATGTCGTGGCTGATGAACATGTACGACACGCGCAGTTCGCGCCGCAACTCGCGCAGCAACTCTAGAATCGCCGCGCCGACGACGGTATCGAGCGCCGACGTCACTTCGTCGCAAAGAATCAGCGACGGCTCCGCGGCCAATGCTCGCGCAAAATTGACACGCTGCTTTTGACCGCCGGATAAACCGCCCGGACGGCGCGTGGCGGTCGACGCAGGCAACTTGACGAGATCGAGCAACTCCGCGATACGGCGCTTCGCCGCGGCGCCGCGCGTGCCCTTGTAGAACGCGAGCGGGCGACCCAGTATCTCTTCCACGGTATGGCTCGGGTTGAGCGCCGTATCCGCGTTCTGAAAAACGAGTTGAATCCTGCGGTATTGATCGGGAGTGCGTCCGGCCAATTGCGCAGACAATGGCTGTCCTTCGAACAGCACATCGCCGCTCGCGCGCTCGACGAGCCCGGCCACGACGCGCGCGAGCGTCGTTTTGCCGGAGCCGGATTCGCCGATGACGCCGAGCGCACTGCCGCGCGCGATCGATAGATTGACGTCGTCGAGCACGCGCACCGCCGGGTTACCGTCTCGGTCGATGCGACCATAGCCGGCCGATAGGCCGCGTATCTGCAGCAGCGGCGCAGCGGCAGCGGCATCGGCCCACGTATCGCCGACCTGCGCGTCGCGTCGCGCGGACGCGGCCAACAATGCGCGCGTATAGGCATGCGCGGGCGCATCGAGCACTTGGTCGACGTCGCCGCACTCCTGCACTTCCCCGCCGTTGAGCACGACGATCCGATCCGCCATCTGCGCCACGACCGCCAGATCGTGCGACACGTACACTGCCGTCGTTCCGACTTCTTTGATCACGCGCTTGAATGCGGCCAGCACCTCGATTTGCGTCGTGACGTCGAGCGCGGTCGTCGGTTCGTCGAAAACGACGACGGCCGGATCGGTGATCAACGCCATCGCGGCCATCAAGCGCTGTAGTTGTCCGCCCGACACCTGATGCGGATAGCGCTCGCCGATGCGCTCAGGCGAAGGCAACGCCAATGCACGAAACAAATCGATCGCCTTCGCGCGGGCGGCCTCGCGCTTCATCAAGCGGTGCAGCAGCGCGGGCTCGATGACTTGGTCCATCAACGTGCGCGCCGGATTGAACCCCGCCGCCGCACTTTGCGCGACATAAGCCACGGTCCGCGAGCGCAGCCCACGCCGGCCCGCTTCATCGAGCGTGAGCACGTCGGTACCGGCCACGCGCACGCTGCCGCCGGCAAACGCGCAACCTTGCCGCGTATAGCCGAGCAACGACAATGCGATCGTCGTCTTGCCCGAGCCCGACTCGCCGATCAAGGCCAGCACCTCGCCTTTCCTCACGGTGAAGTCGACGCCCTTCACGATCTCGACGGCATCGGCGTCGGCGCCCGTGCCCCCCGCGACGATGCGCAAGCCCTTCACTTCGATCATGACCTCGCTCATTACCGGTCTCCTTGCGCAAACCCGCCATGACGGCGCAAGCTGTCGATCATCAGATTCATGCCGACCGTCAGCGTGGCGATCGCGATCGACGGCATCAACACGGCAGGTGCCGCTTGCGCCAAGCCGCCTAGGTTTTCGCGAACGAGCGAGCCCCAATCGGCATTGGGCGGCTGCACCCCGAGACCGAGGAAGCTGAGGCCACTCAGCAACAGCACGATAAAGACGAAACGCAGCCCGAAATCGGCGAGCACCGGATGAATCATGTTGGGCAGCAATTCGACGCGGGCGATATACAACATGCGCTCGCCGCGTGCACGTGCGACCTGCACGTATTCGAGCGTCATCAAATTGACCGCGAGCGAACGGGAGATGCGGAACGAACCGGGGATGTACGCCACGGCCGCCACCAGCGTCAGCACCGGAATCGACGACCCGAACGCCGCGATGGCCACCAAGGCGAGCACTTTGCTCGGAATCGAAATCAACGCGTCGAAGAAACGGCTCAAGACTTCGTCGACCCACCGCGGCGCAATGGCGGCCAGCAGCCCGAAGCACGTACCGGTGCCGCTCGCAAGCACGGCAGCCGCCAACGCCAAGCCAACCGTGTAACGTGTGCCGAACAGGATGCGGCTCAGCATGTCGCGGCCTAGGTAGTCGGTACCGAGCGGATGCGCCATGCTGTAGCTCGCCAAGCTCAGCGTCGACGACAATGCGCCTTCCCTGTACGGCGCGAGCAACGGCCCGAACACGGCCATCGCGAGCCAGAAGCACACCACGGCGAAACCGATCTTGCCGAGCCCCGATAGACGAAGCCGGCGAACGCGACGCGGACGGGCCGGCACATCGTGCGAGGCATCGTCGTAGATCTGCGTACCCGGATGCGCAATGGAGGGTTGAGCGGAATGGTTCATCGTTGACGAAGCCTCGGATTGGAAACGATCTGACATAAGTCGGCCATCAATACGAGCGCGAGATAAGCTGCGCAAAACACCATGACGCAGCCCTGCACGAGCGGCATGTCGCGGTTGGTCACCGCGTCCACCATGAGGCTCGCGAGTCCCGGATAGTTGAAGATCGATTCGACGATAACCACGCCGCCGAACAGGTAGGACAAGCTCAACGCCACCGCGTTGGCGATCGGGCCGATCGCATTGGGCAGCACGTGCTTGAGCACGACGCGCACGGGCGATGCACCCTTCAGGCACGCCATTTCGACGTAGCCCGAACTCAATTGATCGAGCACGGCCGCACGCGTCATGCGCGCCATCTGCGCCACCAGCACGCAGCAGAGCGTCATGACGGGCATGGCGTAAATGCGCACGAGATCGCCGAACGAAGAGACCGACGACAAATACGACAGCGCCGGCAGCCAATGCAGCTTCACGGCGAAGATCAACACGGCGATCGTCGCGACGAGAAACTCGGGCACCGCAACCGTGGACAGCGTCAGGACGTTGAGCACGCGATCGAGCCACGAGCCGCGATACATCGCCGACAAGATGCCGATGGCGAGCGCGACCGGCACGGCGACGATCGTCGTCAATCCCGCGAGCATCAGTGAATTGGGCAGGCGTGTCTTGATCAGTTCGCTCACGGGCAAGCTGTTCGACATCGACATGCCGAAATTGCCGCGAACGATATGCGCGAGCCACTCCAAATACCGCTGCAACGCCGGTTGATCGAGACCGAACTGATGCCGCAATGCCGCCACGGCCGCCGGTGTTGCCGCTTGTCCGAGCGCCTGCTGCGCGGCATCGCCCGGCAGCAGGCCCGTCATGGCGAACACGAGCGCGGACACGATCAGCAAGGTCAGCAACGCTAGACCGAGGCGGCTCGCGATGAGCCTATATGCTTGACGTTTCATCGACACCTGCCTCCTCTAGGCCACACGGATTACATCTGCGATCCTGCCTCGATCACGCTTCGAGCCAAACGTGTTCCGCGAACGCAAAGCCCATGAGACCCGCGAGCGGAATCGACCCGAGGCCCTGAAGCTTCGACGTATGCCCGTCCAGCGAACTCAGGAACATGGGAATGCCGATACCGCCTTTTTCGTGCACGAGCACTTGCATGTCGCCGTAGATCTTCTTGCGCTTCGCATCGTCGGGCTCGCCGCGCGCGGCAACGAGCATCTGGTCGAACTGCGGGTCTTTCCAGTTCGCTTCGTTCCACGGTGCATCGGATTTGAAGAACTGCGTGAACAGCATGTCGGCGGTCGGCCGCGCATTGATCGAACCGTAGCCGAGCGGGTGCTTCATCCAATGATTCGACCAGTAGCCGTCCGCCGGTACGCGCATCACCTGCAGATTCAAGCCGGCCAGCGGTGCGGCCTGTTGCAGCAGCATCGCCATGTCGACCGAGCCGTCGGCCGCCGGCGAGGCGAAGACCTGCAGCGACGTGCTGCCGAGGCCCGCCTTCTTGAAATAGAACTTCGCCTTGTCGGGATCGAACTTGCGTTGCGGCAATCCCGCGAAGTAATACTTGTTGGTCGGATCGATCGGCTGATCATTGCCGATCGCGCCGTAGCCTTGGAATACCGCCTGGCGCATTTGCTCGCGATTCTGCAAATGCATGAGCCCGAGACGGAAATTCTCGTTGCCGGTAATGCCGCCCTCGTCGCGCATGATGAGGTCCGTGTACTGCCCCGTCTTCGTTTCGAGGACGGTATAGCCGGGCGTACTCTTGATGCGCGGCGCCGATTGCGGGCTCACTTGGTTGATCAACTGCACGTCACCCGACAGCAACGCATTGACGCGCGCCGATTCGTCGCCGATGCCGATGAGTTCGATCTCGTCGAGGTGCGGCAGGCCCGGCTTCCAATAGCGTTCGTTCTTGACGACCACCGTATGCACGCCCGGCTGGAATTCCTTGAGCTTGAATGGGCCCGTGCCGACCGCCGTCGTCGTGAAATCCTTGGTGCCGTCTTTGACGATGAGGAAATGCGCATCGGCCAGAATCACGGGCAAGTCCGCATTCGGTCCCACGAGCGTGATCGTCACTTCGTTCGGGCCCGTCGCCTTCACGTCGCTGATCTGATCGGCCAAGGTCTTCGCCTTCGACGCGGTGGCCGGATCTTTATGCCGCAGCAACGAATAAACGACGTCGGTCGGCGTAAGCGCCTTGCCGTCATGAAACTGCACGCCCGAGCGCAGCTTGACGACCCATACTTTCGCGTCTGTCGTATCGAACGACATCGCCAAGGCCATCGTTGCGCCGAGATGCGAATCGAGCTCGGTCAAGCCGTTGTAGATCATGTTGCAGCGAACATAATCCGTTCCGAGCGCGCCTTTCGCGGGATCGAGCGTATCGGCCGTCGACGACGATTGCGTCGCCACGCGAATCTTGCCGCCCTGCTTCGGCTTGGCCTGCGCATGCGCGGCCGTGCTCGCGACGAGCAGCCCACCGCCCGTCACGCTCACGAGGCCCGCGGCAACGAGCGCTCGCAATGCATCGCGTCGCGAAGCGCCCTTCGCGGTCAACTGCTCGAGTGTGGTCTCGTGCCCGAGCGCACCGTGCTGTGTGGTGTCCTTTTTCATTGCACTTCTCCGCGAAGTAAGCCAAGGGTGGCAAAAAATCATCGGCTGAAAACCAGCTCGACGGTTGAATCAACATCCGGCACTGCTGCTGCGTCTTTCCGCATCGCAACGGCGGTGCACTTGCTCGCCGGCATCAATAAAAGATGTCCTTGATGCGATAGTAGGTTCCGACGATCGGCAAGAACCAGGGCTTGCCCGTATGGCCCGGAATCGCGGGCCACGGAAATTCGCGCCAAGGGTTGGCGTCCTCGCGGCCGTCGATGACGTCCGCCATCACCTGCCCCATGTGGGTCGACATCTGCGTGCCGTGGCCGCTGTAGCCCATCGAGAAATAAAGGCCGTCGTGCTGCCCGGCGCGCGGCAATCGGTCGGCCGTCATGTCGACCAAGCCGCCCCAACAATAGTCGATACGCGCCTGCGCGAGTTGCGGAAATAGCTCGACGAGGTTGCGCTGCAGGATGCGTCCGCTTTTCTCGTCGGAAGGCTGCTCCGATGCCGTGAAGCGCGCGCGCCCGCCGAATACGAGGCGCGCGTCGGCCGTCAGGCGAAAGTAGTTGTGCATGAGCCGAGTGGTCGTATACGCACGCCGCTTCGGAAAAATCCGCGCAACGACATCCGCCCCCAGCGGCTCCGTCACAATGATGAACGACCCGATCGGTGCGATTCGTCTCCGGTACCAGGCGAACGGGCCGTGTTTCGACGGGCCCGTGGCGATCAGCACGTTCGTCGCCGTCAATTCGCCGCGCGAGGACACGACGCGGTAATCGCCGGCGCTTTGCTTCACGATCGACGAGACCGGTGCGTGTTCGTATAGCGTGGCGCCATGGCGGCGAGCCGCCTGAGCCAGTCCCGCCGCGAACTTGCCCATATGCATCTGCCCGCCGTGCCGTTGCAGCAAACCGCCGTAGAATCGATCCGACTGCACTTCGTCGCCGATGCGCACCCCATCGATCAGCTCGATGTTCTGATCGACTTCGCGGTGAATCAACTCGGCCGTCTTCGCCAAATGCGCGTAATGGTGCGGCTTCGAAGCCAGCTTAAGCTTGCCCGACGCGAGGTAATCGCAATCGATCGATTCTTCTCGAATGAGCCGCTCGACTGTATCGACCGCGGCGGCATAAGCGAGGTAACAGCGGCGAGCGCGCTCGAGCCCTAGTTGCGCGACGAGCGCTCCGAAGTCCTGAGCGACGCCCGTATTGACCTGCCCACCGTTCCTTCCCGAGGCGCCGCCGCCGATTCGTCCCGCATCGAGCAGCGCCACGCTGGCCCCGCGCCGCGCCAGTGCGAGCGCAGCCGACAGCCCCGTGAAGCCGCCGCCGACAACGGCGACGTCCACACGTCCCTGCACGGCCGAGTCATCGCCAAGCGGCGCGGCGGGTGCGGTATCGAGCCAGTAGGACTCGAGCTTCATCGTGGCTTTCCTCGATCGAGATCGGATACGTTCAGCCGGCAGGCCTGGGCCTCAGAGGCCGAGCATCGACGCCAAATGCGGGATGTCGTCGGCTTCGTAGTACTCGTAATACGGCGTCGACGGCTCGTGCCCACGCTTGATGAACGCCTTGTGCTTGATGCCTAGATCATGCGCCGTCATGAGGTCGTAGCGCAGGCTCGACGACACGTGCAGGACATCTTCGGGATTGCAGTCGAGCTGGTCGAACATGTATTCGAAGCCTTGCATGCGCGGCTTGTACGATTGCGCCTGCTGCGCCGTGAAGACGGCATGAAACGGCGCGCCGAGTTTGTCGACGTTGCTTTGGATCTGATCGTCGGAAGCGTTCGACAGAATCACGAGCTTGTATTTTTTTGCCAAGCGCGACAGGCCCTCGGGGACGTCCGGGTGCGGGCCCCACGTCGGCACGGCCAGATAAATGCTTTCGGCACGCTTTTCGTCGAACGGAACACCGACTCGCTTGCAGGCGCGGCGGAATGCGTTGACCACGACGTCGCGGTAGGGTTTCCACGCACCCAGCACTTCGTCGCGACGGTAGCCGGCAAAAAATCTGACGAGACTTTCGAGCTTCTCGGTATCGAGTTCCTTGCCGTAGAGCTCACGTGTCATATCGGCCATGCGGAATCGGATCAGCGTGCCGTAGCAGTCGAAAGTAATGTATTTCGGCTCGAACTCGATCATGTCAGTGCATCCTCAAGTAGGTTCTTCAGCTCATCGCAAGCCGTCGCGCCATCATCGCGAAAGCTCGCGTCGTAAAAAGATTTAATCAATGCAAAAACAAAAATGTCTCTGATTTGCGCCGCGCCGATGACATAAATCGCGCGTTTTGCACTGGGCCGACAGCACAGTCTGCGGCGGCCCAAGCGCATCAACCGTTCACGTCGATCAGCACGCTCTTGAACCGCAAATTGGCCTCGTACGCCTCTTTGCCGAGGTCTTTGCCGATACCCGAGCGCTTGTAGCCGCCCGTCGGGATGATGAAGTCGGAGGTTCGTCCATAGCGGTTGACCCATACCGTGCCGGTCTCCAGCGTCCTCACGAAACGCAGGGCGCGGCCGAGGTCCGCGGTATGCACGCCGGCCGCGAGGCCATAGTCCGCATGGCCGGCCAGCGCGAGCGCCTCCTCTTCCGAATCGAACGCTTGCAGCGTCAACACGGGGCCGAAGATCTCCTCGCTCACCGCGGCGGATTCAGAGGTCACGTTTTCGAGGATCGTCGGCGCGTAATAGGCCCCCCCGGCACCCGCGGCATCCGTTTCAGCACGCGCGGCGCCGCATCGCGCCTGCGCACCCGCCTCCAGCGTCGAGCGAACGATCGCATCGATACGTTGCGCTTGCGGGTTCGAAATGATCGGAGGCAACGTCGCGCGCGGGCTCCATGTCGCACCTGCGCTCAATCCTCTGAGGATTTTTTCGATGCGCTCGGCAAGCGGCTCCGCAATGGCACGCTCGACGATCAGACGCGTGCCGGCTACGCAGACTTGCCCCGCATTGATCGTCACCGCCGTTGCAATGCGTTGCGCCACGTCGTCGATCCGCGGAGCATCGGCAAACACGATCTGCGGGCTCTTGCCCCCAAGTTCGAGCGTGACGGGTTTCGTGCCTGAGTGTGCGCAAGCAGCCATGATGGCTGCGCCTGTGCGGGTGGAGCCCGTGAACGTGACCTTACCGACGAGCGGATGCCGCACGAGCGCATCGCCGGTCGTGCGGCCATCGCCTTGAATCACGTTGAAGACGCCCGCCGGCACGCCCGCTTCGATCGCAAGTTCAGCCAATCGCAGCGCCGAGAACGGTGTCATTTCAGATGGCTTCAGCACGACTGCATTACCGGCGGCCAGCGCCGGCGCGGCTTTCCACGAAGCCATGACAAGCGGAAAATTCCACGGTGCAATAGCGCCGATGACGCCATAGGGTTCAGCGATCATCATGCCGAGATGCGCGTGATCGGTCGCGGCCACTTGGCCGCCGATCTTGTCGGCGAATTCAGCGTAGAAGCGGATGCCTTCCGCTGTATAAGGAACGTCCCAGGCGAATACATCACGTACCGGGCGCGTCGAGCCGAGCGCTTCGAGCGGCGCGAGCGTTGCGGCGTCGGCCGCGACGAGGTCGGCAAATCGGCGCAGGATGCGCGCTCGTTCGCGCGGCGCCATCGTCGCCCAGCCGCTTTTGCGCCATGCGTACCAGGCGTTTTCGACAGCGTGCGCGACGAGGCGCTCATCGCCGATCGGCAGCGAGGCATAGACTTCGCCGTCCGACGGCCGTGCGACCTCGAGCGTCGGCCCTTGCGTCTCGACATATTCGCCGCCGATGAAATGCGCGCTGCGCACGGCAATCGCGCTGGGATCGAAGCTGTTCATGGGACAACACCCTCCATCGTCTCGGCGATTCGCAACACGCCCGGCCAAAAAGGCCACAGCCGCCGCCACGAATCGATCGGTCAAGCGTTGGTGCCGCGAAACATCCGCGACACGTTTGCTCCATGACGAACATCGTACGGCCGGCATCACAGCATATTTCGCCGACAAAATTCGCCTGACAGCACAGCGCGCGCGTCGTTATCTCGGGAACGAGCGAGATTGCATTGCATCGCCGATGCAGGTTCGTTCTCGGTGCACGAGCGCTTCCGATGAGAAGATCGTCCTAGTCAGTGCGCACGCTGCATGACACAGTTCGTATCAATCAAGACCATGAGGGGGTACGCGTGTCCGACTCCATCCATTACAGGCGATTCACTCCGGCGGACGTCGATGCCGCGCACGCGCTGACGGTCGAACTGAAATGGCCGCATCGCGCGGAAGATTGGCAATTCATCGCGAATATCGGCGCGGGCTTCGTCGCCGAACGCGATGCGCGCATCATCGGTACCGTCCTTTGCTGGAAATACGGCACGCAAACGTCGTCGCTCGGCATGGTCATCGTCTCTCCTGCGCATCAGGGATTCGGTATCGGCCGGCGCCTGACGGAGATGGCGCTCGAAGAACTCGGCACGAGAGCAACCGTCCTGCATGCGACGCAGGCCGGACGCCCGCTCTACGAGAAGCTCGGCTTCATGCCCGTCGGTACGCTCCATCAGCATCAAGGCGCGGCGCTGCAGCCACCGCTGCTCCCGCTGCCCTCGCGCGAGCGGCTGCGTCCGCTCGGCGTCAACGATGCACCGCGCCTCGTCGAACTGGCCTCCCGCGCGAGCGGACTCGATCGCACATCGGTGCTGCCGCCGCTGCTCGATTGCGCCGAAGGCATCGGGCTCGACCGCGACGGCGAACTGATCGGCTTCGCGTTGTTTCGCCGTTTCGGACGCGGCCGCGCGATCGGCCCCGTGGTCGCGCCGCATGACGATCCGGTGCGCGCAAAGGCATTGATCGGGCACTGGCTCGCGTCGAACCCCGGCATGTTCATCCGTATCGATACGCCCGGCGAAAGCGGCCTTGCCGAATGGCTCGAAACGCTCGGCCTCATCCGCGTGGACAGCGTCGTCAAAATGACGCGCAATGCGCAGCAGATGCCCGCGCCCGACGAAGAGTTCGCGCAATACGGCATCATCAATCAAGCGATCGGCTGACCTTCGTATGAGCTTTCTCTATAAAGCCGACCCGGCTCGCGGCGCGGTATGGGCCAAGCTATTCGCCGAACGCTTGCCCGATATGCCCTTCAAGATCTGGCCCGACATTGGCGACCCCGCGCAAGTCCGCTATCTCGCAGCCTGGCAGCCTCCCGAAGATCCCGCGCGAACGTTGCCCAACCTAGAGGTGCTGTTCTCCGTGGGTGCGGGTGTCGATCAACTCGACCTATCGGGTTTTCCCGCACACGTGCCCGTGGTCAGGATGATCGAGCCCGGCATCGTCGAGCGGATGGTGGAGTACGTCACGCATGCCGTATTGACGATACATCGCGATTTCCTCGACTACGCCGGTCAACAGCGGCAGGCATGTTGGACCGAGTTACCCGTGCGTCCAGCCGCTTCGTGCCGAGTCGGCGTGCTCGGGCTCGGCATGCTAGGCACGGCCGTGCTCGAGCGGCTGCGCTTGTTCGGCTACGACTGCGCGGGCTGGAGCCGATCGGAGCATCGCATCGAGGGCGTGGCGTGTTACGCCGGCGAGCAAGCGCTCGATGCGTTTCTTGCGCGCACCGACGTGCTCGTTTGTCTGCTGCCGCTCACACCGGCCACGCGCCATATGCTCGATGCCCGCCTGCTCGGCAAGCTGCCGCGCGGCGCATCGTTGGTCCAGACGGGACGCGGCGCGCATCTCGTCCAAGACGACTTGTTGCGATTGCTCGACGACGAGCACTTGCGCTGCGCACTACTCGACGTGACGACGCCCGAGCCGCTGCCGGCCGATCATCCGTTGTGGTGGCATCCGCGCGTGCGCATCACGCCGCACATCGCGAGCGCCACCCACCCCGAGACGGCGGTCGAATCCGTTTTGGAGAACCTGCGCCGGCATCGTTTAGGACTACCGATGATCGGGGAAATCGACCGGCACCGCGGCTATTGACGCCACGGCGAACGCCGCAGCGATGCCCCCGCCGACCGCTTCCCCAACCACACCGCACCGTCAGCAGAAAATGCTGACCATCAGCATCAAAACGCGCGCCGTACGCTTTTCGAGCGTTTTTTTCGGAGAGCGAAGCGAGGCCCCTCACCGGTACTATGAATCGTCATCGTTCAAACCTGCACGGGCCCGCCACCATGTCGATTTCCTCCCTCATCGAAGCCGACCGCAAGCACCTCATTCATCCTGTCGTCAATTACCACGCGCATGAAGCGCGCGGCGTCACGATCCTCGAATCGGCGCACGGCTCGTTCGTGCGCGACGCCGAGGGCAACGAATTGCTCGACGCGTTCGCGGGACTGTGGTGCGTCAATGTCGGATACGGCCAACAAAGCATCATCGACGCCGCCACGGAGCAGATGAAGAAACTCCCGTATGCAACCGGCTATTTCCACTTCGGCTCCGCGCCCGCGATCGAACTCGCCGCGCGGCTCGTCGAAGTCTCGCCGGCCTCGCTCCAGCACGTCTATTTCACACTCGGCGGCTCCGATGCCGTCGATTCGGCGGTGCGCTTCATTACGCATTACTTCAATGCGACGGGCCGTCCGAGAAAAAAGCAGTTCATCGCGCTCGAGCGCGGCTATCACGGCTCGTCGTCGGTCGGCGCGGGTTTGACCGCGCTGCCGACCTTTCATCGTCACTTCGATCTGCCGCTGCCGCAGCAGCACTACATCGCGTCGCCTTATGCCTACCGTGGCAACTATGCCGACGACGCCGCACTCATCGCCGCATCGGTTGCCGCGCTCGAAGCGAAAGTAGCCGAACTCGGCGCGGACAACGTCGCGGCGTTTTTCTGCGAACCGATTCAAGGATCGGGCGGTGTCATCGTGCCGCCAGTCGGATGGCTCAAAGCGATGCGCGACGCATGCCGAAAGCTCGGCATCTTATTCGTCGCCGACGAGGTAATCACGGGGTTCGGGCGCACGGGCCCGCTATTCGCTTGCGAAGCGGAGCGCGTCGAACCCGATTTGATGACGGTTGCCAAAGGGTTGACGGCCGGCTATGCGCCGATGGGCGCCGTGCTGATGTCCGACGAGGTCTATCGCGGCATCGCCGACGCCAGCCCCGATGCCGCGATCGGCCACGGGTGCACCTATTCGGCACACCCAGTTAGCGCCGCGATCGGGCTCGAAGTCTTGCGGCTTTATCGCGAAGGCGGCCTGCTCGCGAACGCGCAAGCGCTGGCGCCGCGTTTCGCGCAAGGACTCGACGCGTTGCTCGATCATCCGCTCGTGGGCGATTCGCGCCATCGCGGGCTGCTTGGCGCGCTCGAACTCGTCTCCGATAAAGAAAGCAAAGCGGGCTTCGACGCCGCGCTGAAGCTGCCGGATCGCATTGCGGCCGCCGCTTATCGCAATCGGCTGATTTTCAGGGCCTTCGGCGACAACATCCTCGGCTTCGCGCCCGCGCTCTCGTATACGGCCGACGAATTCGATCTGCTGTTCGCGCGGTTGCGCCGCACGCTCGACGAAGTGCTCGCGGAGCCCGACGTACGCGCCGCGCTCGATCGTAAAGCGCGTGCCGTCGCGTGCTAAAGTATTCGCTCTCCGTTGGGTCATACTCGGGCGACAGTACGATGAGTGGCGATTGCAAGCTTGACCGGATCGACTTACGGATCCTTTCGCAACTTCAGAAGCGTGGACGCATCACGAACGTCGAACTCGCCGATGCCGTCGGCTTGTCGCCGAGCCCGTGCCTGATTCGCGTCAAGCGCCTCGAGAAGGCCGGCTACATCGTCGGCTACGGCGCGCAAATCCAGCTCGAAAAGCTCGGCGACGTGCAAATCGTATTCACCGAAGTCACGCTCGCCGATCATCGCCGCGAAGATTTCATTCGCTTCGTGGCGGCCATCAAGGATGTCGACGAAATCATCGAATGCCATCTTGCGAGCGGCGGCTACGACTATCTACTCAAGTTCGTCACGCGCAGCGTCAGCCACTATCAAAGCGTGATCGAAGGCTTGCTCGAACGCGACATCGGCATCGAGAAGTATTTCAGTTACGTCATCATCAAATCGCCTTTCGTGAAGACACATTACCCGCTCGAAGTGCTCTTCCCTCAGTCGTAAAGCATTGAAGCATTCGCGCAAATTGTCGCGGCGTTGCGCGCCGCGTTTCGAGAACACCGCGGCACCGGCGGTCGATTGCCCGCGCCGCTCACTTCGCTTCATGGAGACAATTCCGTCATGGCTGGCACATATCGAATCGCCGTGATTCCCGGCGACGGCATCGGCACCGAGGTCATGCCCGAAGGTTTGCGCGTGCTCGATGCGGCAAGCAAGCGCTTCGGCATTTCGCTCGAATACGAGCATATCGACTGGGCGAGTTGCGATTACTACGAGCAGCACGGCCAGATGATGCCCGACGACTGGAAAGCGCAACTCACACGCTGCGATGCCATCTTGTTCGGCGCGGTGGGATGGCCCGCGAAGGTGCCCGACCATATTTCGCTGTGGGGTTCGCTACTCAAGTTTCGGCGCGAATTCGATCAATACATCAATTTGCGACCCGCGCGATTGTTCGAGGGCGTGCCCTCGCCGCTCGCGGGGCGCGAGGCCGGCGACATCGATTTTTGGATCGTGCGCGAGAACACCGAAGGCGAATACTCGTCGGTGGGCGGCGTGATGTTCGCCGGCACCGATCGCGAGTTCGTCGTGCAGGAATCGATCTTCACGCGGAAAGGCAGCGAACGCGTATTGAAGTTCGCGTTCGATCTCGCGCAGCGGCGCGCCAAGAAAAAGTTGACCGTGGCCACGAAGAGCAACGGCATCGCGATCAGCATGCCCTGGTGGGACGAACGTGCGGCCGAAGTCGCGGCCGACTATCCCGAGGTAACGTGGGACAAGCAGCACATCGACATTCTCTGCGCGCGCTTCGTGCTCAATCCCGATCGCTTCGACGTCGTGGTTGCGACGAACCTGTTCGGCGACATCCTGTCCGATCTCGGCCCCGCTTGCACCGGCACGATCGGCCTCGCACCGTCGTCCAACCTCAACCCCGATCGCGCGTTTCCGTCGCTGTTCGAACCCGTGCACGGCTCCGCGCCCGACATCGCCGGCAAGCGCATCGCCAATCCGATCGCCATGATTTGGTCGGCCGCGATGATGCTCGACTTCCTTGGGCACCACCAAGGCAAGGAGCGCGAAGCGCACGACGCGATTCTCGCCGCGATCGAAGCGACGCTGAAGGAAGGCCCGCGCACGGGCGATCTCGGCGGCACCGCCAAGACCGACGAAGTGGGCGCGGCCATCGCGGCCCGTGTGACCGGCTCCGCCAACGCTTAGCCAACGCTTAGCCAGCGCCGTCGGCCTGGGTTGCCGGCAGCGCGAGTACCGACGTACTGACACGAACAAGAGGAGCATCGAACATGACGCGTACGTTTACGCCCGAAGCGTTGATCCGCACGGAGAACTTCATCGGCGGACGATGGGTGCCGGCCGCCGACGGCGCGCGATTCGCCGTTACCGATCCCGCGGACGGCACGCTCATTGCCGAGGTGGCGGATAGCTCCGTTGCCGACGCGCGCGCGGCAACCGATGCCGCGGCAGCCGCCCTGCCCGCCTGGCGCGAAACACTGCCGAAAGAACGCGCCGAAATTTTGCGACGCTGGCATGCGCTCATCGTCGCGAATCAAGATGCGCTCGGTGCGTTGATCTCGCACGAGCAAGGTAAGCCGCTGGCCGAGGGGCGTGGCGAGGTCGCCTATGGTGCCTCGTACGTCGCATGGTTCGCGGAGGAAGCGACGCGTATCTATGGCGATCTGATTCCTCAGCAGCAACGCGGCAAACGAATGAGTGCGATCAAAGAACCGATCGGCATCGTCGCTGCCATTACGCCGTGGAATTTTCCGCTCGCGATGATCGCGCGCAAGATCGCGCCTGCATTGGCAGCGGGCTGTACCGTCATCGGTAAACCTGCCGAGGATACGCCACTGACCGCGTCGGCGCTCGTGCTGCTCGCGCAGGAAGCGGGCGTACCGGCAGGCGTGCTGAACCTCATTACCGCATCGCGCGCGCGTGGCGTGGATGCCGTCGCCGATTGGCTGCAAGACGCGCGCGTGCGCAAGATCACGTTCACGGGATCGACGGCCGTAGGCAAACACTTGGCGCGCGAATCGGCCGGCACGCTCAAGAAACTTTCGCTCGAATTGGGCGGCAATGCACCGTTCATCGTATTCGACGATGCCGATCTGGATGCCGCGGTGGGGGGCTTGATCGTTTCGAAGTTTCGCAACGGCGGCCAGACGTGCGTTTGTCCGAATCGCGTTTATGTGCAAGCTGGGGTGTATGAACGCTTTTGCGCGTTGTTGGCGCAGCGTGTGGAATCGATGAAGGTCGGCCCCGCCAGCGATACCTCGACGCAGATCGGGCCGATGATCAATGCACGCGCCGTCGATAAGATCGCTCGACATGTCGACGATGCGCTGACGCACGGCGCCCGTGTCGTGACGGGCGGCCGGCGCCTTGCCGAACTCGGTCCCAACTTCTATGCACCTACGGTCCTCGCCGATGCGAACGCGAGCATGCTGCTATGCGATGAAGAAACGTTCGGCCCCGTCGTGCCGCTGTTTCGTTTCGAAGACGAACGCGAGGCGATCGAAGCGGCGAACGCCACGCCGTATGGGCTGGCTTCGTACTTCTACAGCAACGATATGAAGCGGATCGAGCGCGTTTCACGTGCGCTCGAGGCTGGGCTCGTGGGGATCAATGAAGGGGCGATTTCCAGCGAAGCCGCGCCGTTCGGCGGAGTCAAGGAATCGGGGTACGGCAGAGAGGGGTCGAAGTATGGCCTCGACGATTATCTGTCGATCAAGTATTTGTGCCAGGGGAATTTGGGTTAGCGGGCGTTCAGCGCGACGGCCAACCGCCGCGCCGCTTCATCGGCCGTCTCGGGCGTAACCGTCGAATAGGAAAGACGCAACGTATTGCGCTGCGGTTCATCTGTGAAGAACGCACTGCCTGGAACGAAAACAACGCCTGCTTCGACGCCGCGCACGAGCACTTCCTCGACGCGCTCGACGTCGATACCGCCCGCGTTCGCGATGCAGCAGATGCGGGCCAACCTCTTCGCCTTGCTAGCAAAACCGCCGACACGTACCGGCGGTTTCTTGTTTTCAAGCTAAGGCAAGGACAAGAACAAACTCAATGCGCGGCAATCACTTGCGTTTGAGCTGCGAGATATCACGCACGGCGCCGCGGTCGGCCGAAGTGGCCAGCGCGGCATACGCCTGCAACGCTTGCGACACGACGCGTTCGCGATTCGCCGGCTGCCACGCCTTATCGCCGCGCGCATCCATCGCCGTGCGACGGCGAGCCAACTCCTCGTCCGTCACCACCAAGTGCATCTTGCGCTGAGGAATGTCGATCTCGATGACATCGCCGTCTTCCACGAGGCCGATCGTGCCGCCTTCCGCCGCCTCGGGCGATGCATGCCCGATCACGAGCCCCGATGATCCGCCCGAGAACCGGCCGTCGGTAAACAACGCGCACGTCTTGCCCAACCCTTTCGATT
The DNA here is from genome assembly GCF_017315725.1 of Trinickia acidisoli. Classification (NCBI taxonomy): domain Bacteria; kingdom Pseudomonadati; phylum Pseudomonadota; class Betaproteobacteria; order Burkholderiales; family Burkholderiaceae; genus Trinickia; species Trinickia acidisoli. The sequence goes on along the minus strand of NZ_JAFLRG010000002.1, from coordinate 534,884 downwards.
TCAGATACGACGTGGGGTAAAGCATTTCCTGCATGCCGGGGCCGCCCTTGGGCCCTTCGTAACGAATCACGACCACATCGCCCGGCACGACCTTATCGCCCAAGATTGCTTCGACGGCGTCGTCCTGGCTCTCGAACACGCGTGCGCGCCCCGAGAAGACCCACTGCGATTCGTCGACACCGGCCGTCTTCACGATACAGCCCTTCTCGGCCAGATTGCCGTACAGCACCGCGAGACCGCCATCCTTCGAATAAGCGTGCTCTTTGCTGCGAATACAACCGGCCTTGCGATCGGTGTCGAGCGACGTGAACGTGACTTCCTGGCTAAATGCGACCGTGGTGGGAATACCGCCCGGCGCCGCGCGGAAGAATTTCTGCGCTTGTTCATCACCGCCCATGACGTCCCACTTGGCCAGGGCATTGCCGAGCGTGCCGCTATGCACGTTGCCACACGACAAGTCGATCAAGTCGGCGCGAGCCAACTCGCCGAGAATACCGAGGATGCCGCCGGCGCGATGGACGTCTTCGATATGGAATTTATCGGTTGCGGGCGCAACTTTGCACAAGCACGGCACCTTGCGAGAAATACGATCGATGTCGGACATCGTGAAGTCGGCGCCGGCTTCCTGCGCGGCAGCGAGCAAGTGCAGCACGGTGTTGGTCGAGCCGCCCATAGCAACGTCGAGCGCAACCGCGTTTTCGAATGCGCGCTTGGTGGCGATGTTGCGCGGCAGCACCGACGTGTCTTCCTCCTGATAGTAGCGGCGGCATAGATCGACGATCAGCCGGCCGGCCTGCTCGAACAAGCCCTTGCGCCATGCATGGGTGGCGACGATCGTGCCGTTGCCCGGAAGCGCGAGGCCGATTGCTTCGGTCAAGCAATTCATCGAATTCGCGGTGAACATGCCCGAACACGAACCGCACGTCGGGCAGGCACTGCGCTCGATCTCGGCCACTTCGGCATCGCTGACCTTGGGATCGGCGGCTTTGATCATCGCGTCGATGAGGTCGATCTTGGCGATCACTTGGCCGTCCGTCGGCGACTTGACCTTGCCCGCTTCCATCGGGCCGCCGGAGACGAACACGACGGGAATGTTCAGGCGCATGGCGGCCATCAGCATGCCCGGGGTGATCTTGTCGCAATTGGAGATGCAGACCATCGCATCGGCACAATGCGCGTTGACCATGTATTCGACCGAATCCGCGATCAATTCGCGCGACGGCAGCGAATACAGCATGCCGCCGTGACCCATGGCGATGCCGTCGTCCACGGCGATCGTGTTGAATTCCTTGGCCACGCCGCCGGCCGCTTCGATCTCCTTCGCAACCAGCGCGCCCAAATCACGTAGATGCACATGGCCCGGTACGAACTGAGTGAACGAGTTCACCACGGCGATGATCGGCTTGCCGAAATCGTCGTCCTTCATGCCGGTTGCGCGCCACAAGGCACGGGCGCCGGCCATGTTGCGGCCATGAGTGGAAGTGCGTGATCGATAGTTGGGCATCTGCATCCTCAGGTATTGCAGTTGTAGATGTGCGAATACTGCGAGAATATCAGTAAGACGTCCAATATATTTTTCCTACGACATTAGGTCGAAAAAAATATCTATCCGACGAGGATCGTCAAGCCGGCACAGCCGCGGCCATACGATCCGAACGAACCCAGGCGACGCTTGCGCCCAATCCCAGCACCGCAAGGCATACGATCGGGACGATCATCGGCCCGAATGCCGTGCCGGTCACCTTGCCCGCGAACGGCATCAGGTTCTGTCCGAAGAAACCGCCCAGGTTGCCGATCGAATTGATGGCCGCCACGCTCGCCGCCGCTCGCGCGCCGGTGAAGTAGCGCGGCGGCATCGACCAGAAGCACGGATACAGCAGCGGAATGCACGCGCCGCCGATCACGAGCGCGACGAAGCGCAACGGCGTCGACGGCAGCACGAGGCTCAACAGGAAGCCGAGCGCCCCGATTGCAGCTACGATCGCGATCGCTCGCAAAATGCTGTTCGCACGACGTAGTTTCGCGGGCAGATACATGAGGAGCAACACCGACAGCGCCCACGGCAGCATGCTCAATACGCCGTTCATTCTGCTCGACACGCCGAAGGACTTGACGAGCGTCGGCAGCCAATAGGTCACGCCGTAGAGCGACGTCGACATCAGCATATACGTCGCGGCAAACAACATCACGCGAGGATCGAGCAGCGCCTTCCACGGCTGAGCGTGCTCCGCATGCTCGGGCTTTTCGCGCTCGAGTGCGGCCGCAACCACCTGCTTTTCCTGCTCGCTCAGAAAGCGCGCTTCGCGGTATGACGCGGGCAGCAGCTTGAATACCGTCACGGCCACCAATACGGCGGGCACGCCGGTCGCAATGAATACCCACTGCCAGCCCGCAAGCCCCCACGCGCCGTTCAAGCTGAGCAGCCATCCGCCCACGAGCGACCCGAGCATGTTCGCAAGCGCGCTGCCAAGCGTAAAGATGCCCAGCACGCGAGCGCGATAGCTTTGCGGAAACCACAGCGTCAGGTAGTAGATCACGCCGGGATAGAAGCCGGCCTCCGCGACGCCGAGCGCAAAGCGCAAGCCGCAAAACGTTTGCATCGAAGTCGTGAAGCCCATCAGCACCGTAATGACGCCCCAGGTGAGCATGATGCGCGCGAGCCACAAGCGTGCGCCGAAGCGATGCAGCGCGAGCGTGCTCGGCACTTCGAACAGCAGATAGCCGATGAAGAACAGCGAAGACGCGAGGCCGAACTGACCCTCGGTCATATGAAGGCTGTGCACCATCTGCAGCTTCGCGAAGCCGACGTTCTGCCGGTCGATGAAGGAGATCAGGAACATCACGACGAGGATCGGCAGCAAACGGCGCGCCATCTTCGACATGACACGGCGCTCCTGTGCGGATTGATGGTCTGGGGCAGGGGCTGCGTTCACTCAGTACTCCTAAGGATTGTGTGGCGTTGAAGGGGTGCCGTGCACATCACGACGCGTGGAAGTCACCGAGCATCGGCACGAACATCTCGTCCCACGTGCGCGGCTTCGCTTTGATCGTGCCGACTCTGTACAGAAAGTCGACGAAGTCCATCAATTGACCGGGCCATACCGAGAAGCGCGTCTGCGGCGAAGCAAGCATCTGCGTCACCGCGTCGCGCGACACCGCAAAATTCGACGCGTCGACGTAAATCGCCGCCGCGGCTTGCCGGTCCTGCGCGATCAAGCGGTTCGCCTCGTCGAGCGCGCCGAGAAAAGCACGTACCAGCGCCGGCTCGGCATCGACGAGCCGTTTCGGTGCGAACACGACGTCGAGCGTCAACGGCCCGAGCACGTCGATCGAATCGACGACGCGATGAATGCCCGGTTGGCTTAATTCGAGCGTCGAAAACGGCGGCGATCCGAAATGCGCGGTGATACCGTTCTCGCGACGAATCAACGCTTGCATCGCCTGCGGGTGCGGCAGACTGACGGTGATCGAGTCCAGTCGCGCAAAGTGCTGCGGCCCGAGCAGTTTGCTCGCAAGCATCTGCAAGACCACGGCGGACAGCGACGTGCGAATGCCCGGCACCGCGATCCGATCCGACGGCGTGAAATCGCCGAGGGATGCGATCCGCGGCTGGTTCGCATTGAGCGAGAGCGACGTCGTCGACAGGCCCCCGATGCCGATCACTTCGACGTTGGGAATCCCACGCGAGCGCGCCCACAATTCGATGAACCCCGGCGCGCCGGCGGCGGCGAAGTCGAGCGTGCCGGCCATCATCGCGTCGTCGACCGAGTTGCCGCCGTCGAGCAGCACCCATTCGACGCTCGCGTCGCGCGCCCCCAACCGAGCGGCATGCTTCTCGAACAAGCGCTCTTTCTCCATCACGAGCAGCGGCAAATACAACAAGCCATAGCCCTTCGAGATCCGCACGGTGCGCGGCTTGGACAGCACGAAGGCCGGTGCGAGCGCCGCGCCGAGGCCAGCCGCCATGAACGCGCGGCGCCGCCATGACGGCATGACGCCATCGCGCCTTTCGCCCGCTTTCTGCCGCATCGTGTCGTCTCCTCTAATATTCGCGCAGCCACCGCATCTTCATGCCTTGCAAGGTTATCGAGCGAGTCTGAGAAAATGCTGAGAGCGGCGCCTCGGGAAAACCCGCATTCATATCGAGCAACAGATCGGCAGGAACGGCATCATGCGCATTTTGGTGGTAGAGGACGACGCGGAAATCGGCGCGGCAATACGCAGCCGCCTGACGCGGCTCGGGCATGCGGTGGATCTTGAAACGGACGGCGCGACGGCCAATAGCCTGCTGCGCGTCGAGCGTTTCGATTTGGTCGTGCTCGACGTCATGCTGCCCGGCATGGACGGCTTCGCGATCCTGCGCAATCTGCGCGCGGCGGGCTGTGCCACGCCGGTGCTGCTGTTGACGGCACGCTCGGCGATCGACGACCGCGTAAGCGGCCTCGGCCTCGGCGCCGACGACTACCTCGTCAAGCCGTTCGACTATCGCGAACTCGAAGCGCGCGTGCAAACGCTGCTGCGCCGCAATAGCGGCCATGCCAATCATCTCGTTCGAATCGGCGGCCTCGCGATCGACCGCAGCAGCCGGCTCGCCGAACTCGACGGCAAGCCGCTCTCGCTGTCGCGCCAGGAATTTGCGTTGCTCGAAATCCTAGCGAGCCGCCCGCAGCGCATTTTTTCGAAGGAAGATCTGCTCAATCAACTCTTCAGCTTGGGCAACGAACCGACCATCAACGCCGTCGAACAATACGTCACGCGTGTGCGCAAGAAGCTGCAGGGCAGTTCGGTCGAAATTCGCACGGCGCGCGGCATGGGGTATCAGATTGCCACGCTTTGACTGGTTCCCGAAGACGCTGTTCGGGCGCACGCTGCTGTTCATCGCGCTGATCGTGGCGTCGGGGGCCGCCACCCTTGCCGTGGTCGCGCGATATTACGCGGGCGTGGCGTCGGAGCGCGCCTACGATCAGCTTCTGGCCGGCGCAACGATTCAAGCGGCGGAGGACCTTTACGTGCAGGGCGGCGTGCTCGCGATCAATCCGCCTGTGGCCGCGCTGTCGACGCTCTCGCGCTACGACCTCGTCTACTACAAGGTTGTCGATTCGCGCGGCGTCGTGGTGGCGGGTTACGCCGATCTTCCGAGTCCGGCGAGTACCGTCGCCGCGCGCAGCGGCCCGCAATTCGCAAACGGCACTTACCAAGGGCAACGCATTCGCACGGCAACGCTCGCACGTTACTTGCCCGAGGAGCGCACGCCCGGATGGGCCGTCGTGACCGTCGCGCAAACGACGCACGCCCGGCAACAGTTGACGAACGACATGAGCTTCAAGGTATGGACGCTGATCCTGTTGATGAGCGTACTCGCGATCGGCGCGAGCGGTCTCGCGATCCGGCGCGGCCTGCGCCCGCTGGCGCGCATCGAAACGATCATCGCCGCGCGCGATCCTGCCGATCTGCGGCCCGTTGCCGCCGATACACCGAGCGAGATCAACGCGATCGTCGGCGCCATCAACGGATTGATCGGGCGTCTCGCGGAACGGATGACGGCCATGCAGCGCTTCATCGCCGACGCCGCGCACCAGATGCGCACCCCGCTCGCGCGGCTCGATGCGCAGATCGAGTTGCTCAGCCACGAGCGCGACCCCGCACGCTATGCAACGCGTCTCGATGCGTTGCGCGCGACCTGCGCCGACGTCGGCCGACTCGCGGGGCAATTGCTCAACCATGCGATGGTGATTCATCGCACCGAAGCCGTGCCGCTGCAACGGGTGGAACTGGTCGGCCTCGCCAAGGAAGTGCTTGGACGCACGATCCCGCTCGCGGGCGAGCGCGACATCAAGGTTGCGTTCGACAGCGATGCGCCGCATGCCTACATCGACGGCGATCCGATCAGCTTGCAAGAAGCGCTGTCGAACGTGCTGCACAACGCGCTGCTGCACGGCAAGGCCGACGACATCGTCGTGGCGGTCGCCGCATCGAACACCGTCGTCACGCTGACCGTGACCGACAACGGCCGCGGCATTCCCCGCGAGCACTGGGAAGCTGCGCTGCGTCCGTTCGAGCGCTTGGAGCAGGACGGTGCGGCGCGCCGCACGGGCTCGGGGCTCGGCCTTGCGATCGTGCAGGAAGTGATGAAGGCGCATGGCGGCGGGATCGGTTTCGCTTTCCCCGTAACGGGCGGATTTGCGGTGTCGTTGACGTTTCCTCGGGCCATTCGTGGAAATTGATGCCCTTTTCCCCCTCACATCGTCAAGTTGACCACCGCGCCGCTCTGCTACGCTTTGGGCACTTCGCTACAGTCCGAGCGAACGCCCGCCCAGGCATGGCAAACGTCGACCGACTCCGATGCACTCGAACACCCTGAACTTCTCCGCGGGCCCCGGCGCCTTGCCCGCTACCGTGCTGACGCAGACACGCGATGCGATCGTGGCCCTGCCGGAGACGGGCATTTCGGTACTCGGCATGAGCCATCGGTCCGACTGGTTCCTCGCGATTCTCGATGAAGCCGAGCGCAACCTTCGCGATCTGCTCGGCCTGTCCGACCGTTACGCCGTAACCTTTTTGCAAGGCGGCAGCAGCCTGCTGTTCGCAACGGTGCCGATGAACTTCGCGACGGCCGCTTTTGCGCCGCCCGAATATGTCATTTCCGGTTATTGGAGCGCTCGCGCTTCCGCCGAAGCGGGCCGCGTAGGGGCGCACCGTATCGCCTGGGACGGGCAGCGCACCGGCTTTCACGAGCTGCCCGCATTCGAGCAACTCGACGTCGATCCGCGCGCGGCTTATCTGCATTACGTCTCGAACGAAACGATCGAGGGGCTGCAATTCCCTGTTCCGGCGCACGGCGCTCCCGTGCCGCTGATCGCGGATATGTCCTCGGATTTCCTCTCGAAGCCGCTCGCGGCGGAGCGCTTCGGGATGATTTACGCGCACGCCCAGAAGAATCTCGGTCCGGCCGGCGTGACGGTCGCGTTGATCGATCGCGATCTGCTCGCGCGCATTCCCGACGGTATGCCGCACATTCTCGACTTCCGCACGCAGATCGCGCATGGCTCGAATTACAACACCCCGCCGGTATTCGCCATTTACGTGCTGACGTTGATTACGCGCTGGCTGCGCGACGACATTGGCGGCCTGGCCGACATGCAGCATATCAACGAGGCCAAAGCCGCGCGGCTCTATGGCGTCCTCGACGAGATGCGCGACGCCGTAACGGTTCACGCGAAACGACCGTGGCGTTCGATGATGAACGTCGCGTTTACGTTCGGCGATGCGCGGCTCGATCGTGCCTTCCTCGACGCCGCCGAGGCGCGCGGTATGACGGGACTCGAGGGGCATCGCTCGCTGCGCGGATTGCGCGCGTCGCTCTACAACGCCGTCACGCCGGACGCCGTCGAAACGCTCTGTGAGGCCTTGACCGAATTCGCCTTGCAACGTGTTTGACGCCCGCCGCACTCCAAAAACGCTTCCGTCACGATATGTCGCAATCCGCTGAATCTCAGGCACGCCCCGCGCTCGACGTACCGCATGACTCGATCGAACATCTATCGCAAGCGCTCGATGCGGCGCCGCTCGACATCGGGCTGCACGGAAAGATGCTCGAGGCGATGCGAACGGCCGGCGACGAGGCGGGCTTCGCCGCGCATCAAATCGCGCTTGCGGCATTCGCGGCGTTCGGCACCGCGACGCCGCGCGAGCGGGCGCTGGCGCTGTATAACCTCGCGACGGTCTATTCACTGAAGGGCCGGCCACAGGAAGCCATACGCTGGTACCGGCATACGCTGACCGAGTTCCCGCAACTCGCCATCGCGCATCAGAATCTCGCCGTGCTGCTCGCTGACCACGGCGATCCGGAGCTTGCTGAGCGGCACCGCGAGCGCGCATACACGCTGCAACGCGTGTTTGTCGAACCCGCAATCGGCACCGAACAGCGCCGTCTGCTGATTTTGAGCACGGGCAAGAGCACGGGCAACGTTCCGCTCGACGCACTGCTCACGTACGCCACGACCACCCGCATCAAATACGCGATCGACTACGCGAGCCAAGCGGAGGACGAGCAACTGCCGCCGTACGATCTCGTGCTCAATGCAATCGGCGACCCCGACATCGCACAGCCGCTCGCCGAGCGCATCGCACAGTTCACCCATCGTTGCGGCCGTCCCGTGCTCAATTCGCCCGAGGCCGTCGCGCGCACGCATCGACACCGCATGCCCGCGCGATTGGCGCGCATCGACCATACGCTGGTGCCGCGCTGTATTCGTCTCGAGACGATGCCGGCGAGTCCGGATGACCTGACAGCGCAACTTGCCGAAGCGAAACTCGATGGCGCACTGCTGCTGCGCCCGATCGCCTCGCACGGCGGCGACAATCTCGCGCTGCACACATCGATGGAAACGCTGTGGCCCGCGCTCGGCGAACTCGGCGTGCCATGCTACCTGACGGCCTATCACGATTTCCGCAGCCTCGATGGCCACTTCCGCAAATACCGCATCATCTATGTCGATCGCGAGCCTTACCCCTATCACCTCGCGATTTCGCCTAACTGGATGGTTCATTATTTTTCGGCAGGCATGCTCGATACGCCGTGGAAACTCGACGAAGAACGACGCTTCCTCGCCGATCCTCGCGCGGCACTCGGCGCGCGCGCGATGGACGCCATCATCGAGATCGGCTATCGGCTCGACCTCGATTACGGTGGCATCGACTTCACGCTCACGCCTGACGGGCAAGTACTCGTGTTCGAAGCCAATGCGACCATGCTCGTGCATCGCGAGAAGCGAGATGGGCCGCTCGCGCACAAGAATCCGTACATCGAGCATATCGCCGAAGCATTCGAGCGTATGCAACGTGAAGGACAAACGGTCATGCGAAATCGAAACGACGCTTGACGCCCGCATTCGCAAGCGGCGTCGTGCGCGATAAACCATACGAGGCTTCGTAGATTCAATAATGAATCGATAAAGATCTACGATACTTCGTAAGTTGTCCTAAACAATTATTTAACGCTGACACGTTCGCGTCATTTGCGAATGGGACGCTAGGCGCTCATGATCTTTTCGATTGAGCGACCATGAGCTTCAGAATCGACGGCGCGGGCGGCCCGGTAGGCAATACGACGAACACCCCATCGACGCAGCCGCCAAAGCCAACGCAGCCCACTCCCACTTCCGCTCCGGCTTCTGTTCCGCACCCGGGCTTTCAATTGAAGCCCGGTGAAAAACTGACGGCAGGCCAATCGATTCGATCGGCCGACGGTCGCTTCGAATTGACGATGCAGCACGACGGCAATCTCGTCGAATACGATCTCGCGACGAAAGTTGCGGTTTGGTCGAGCAACACGGCGAAGTCGGGCGCAACCGTCGCGTACATGCAGCAAGACGGCAACCTCGTGCTCGACAAGGTCGCCCCCGACACGCTCTGCGTCGCCGGCAAGAACGACGTCTGGAGCACGCAGACGAACGGTCATGCCGGTGCCGCGTTGACGCTGCAAACGAACGGCGATCTCACGGTGGGCAACGCATCCGGCACTGCGAACGGGGCATTCTGGCAGTCGGGCGAGCCGCTCTACGAAGTGCCCGGATCGCTGCCGCCGCTCGCCACGCCGACGCCGCCGGTGACGGACGACCAACTCTCCAGCGCCGCGGTCGGCCTGTTCAAGCCGGGCGCCGGCGAACTCGGCATCAGCCGTTTCAATCTCAGTGCGGGCGGCAATGCCTACGACGTGCTGCGCGATCAGCATGTCTTCGATCAACCGGGCCTGACCGACGACACGCCGCTGCTCGATGCCAATCTCGCCGCGACGCCGTCGCTCGATCGGCAGCCCTTCGGAGAACGCGCCGCGAACCCGCCGACCGACGTCTACGACCTGCCTGTCGGTAAGACCGTCGTCGTGCTCGACTCGACCCGTCTCGCTGATCTCGAGCAACAGCGCACGCAATTGAAAGCCGCCGAGCAGGGACCCAAGAAGGATCAGGCAGCCGCTTTGAGCAAGCTGACGGCGAGCGCTTATCAAGAACTCCTTTACGCGGCCACGCAGCAGGCGGTGCCCAACATCAAGCAGCTCGCGTCGACGCTGCGCAGCCGCGCTCCGGGGGACCAGACCTATCAAGGCGCGATCGACGACGCTTCGTGCATGCTGGACAAGACCCTGAAATCCCAGGGCCGTACGGCCGACCAGCTCGGCAAGATCGACGCCGACGCCGCAGCGGGCAACTGGAACGGCGTGCGCCAACTCGTCAGCAGCCAAATCGTCGCGGTGGCGGGAAACGATCAAGGCGCGCAAGCGCTGGGCGACATTACGGCACGCGGCAGCGTTTATCTGACATACGCGGGAGGCGATCCGCATTTTGCTGCGGCGGTACAAAACGGCATCAATGACGCGCAGCACACGCTGCTCGTCGATCGCCCCGCGCAAGCAGTCGTCAACGCCTACAAGCAGCACGGCGCGGCGGCCGCGATGCAAACGCTCGCGAGCGTCACGAACCCGCAAACGGCGACGATCGGCCAGGTCGGTTCGATCATGTCCGACTCCCGCGTGCAAAGCGTCATCCAGCAATCGCTGCGCGACACGGCCTCGTGGCAAGGCCAAGGCTCGAATCGACCGACCTCCGTCCTGATGTCGTTGTCTAGCGCTTGCCAGAGCGCGATCGAAAGCGATCAAGGAACGAACGGCACGGGCAAGGCGGCGGTCGACCGCATCGCCACCTACATCGTGGCGCAGGCGGACGGCGTACCGCCGCCGACCGGCATGGACGTCTTCCAAAACGTTCAACTCACACAGCAGGTATTCGCCGATGCGGGCCAGCAAGGCAACGTCGCGCTCGCCTTGGCGGTCGGCGCGCAAGCCCGGCTCTATCGCAACGACTTCTATGCGAGCGCCGCGATCGACGGCGCACGGCAAGGGCTCGACGGCTTCGTCTCGACGGTCGCATCCCTGAAGAACAAGCTCGCGCAGGATGGCTCGTTCGCCGCCGAGCCGCTCGCGAATTGGGGCGGCGTGGGCACGCCGAGCCAGCAGGCCGCGCTCGTCACCCAACTGTTCAACGCGAACCCGAAGAAGGCTGAGCAGTTCGAAGCCGATTCGGCCGGCATTCCAACCTTGCAGGAAACCGCGGATAGCGTGCAAGCAGCCGTCACGGCATACAGCAGCGAGCTCAAAGGGGTGCAAGGCTTCGATACGGCAGTGCCGACGTCAATGCAAAGCGGCCAATACAGGTGGTCGGTATCGAATTCGCCGAGCGTCGTCGCGGCGCTCCATTGCGCCGACAATCTCGGCATCATCAGCGCCGATGCCAAACAAGATCCGACCAATACGTTGTGGCTGCAACGCTCCATGCGCAAAGTCTACGATCAGATCGGCAAGCAACTGATCGGTTCGCTCGCCGCCGACGGCACCGACAGCGTGTTCACGCCTGCGCGCGTCAAGATGGCGTTGACCGTTTGGAAGGACGCGAACAAGACGTTCGGCGCCGACTTGTATTTCCGCAACGCCGCCTACACGCTCGGCGAAGCGTCATCGGGCGGACTTTTCTCGGCCTTGCAAAACGGCGCTTCAGGCATCCGTCAAGAACTCGGCGGCGTGTCCTATGCGCTTTCAGCCGCCATCCCCTCGGGCAAGCTGTCCTCGCTTCGTCCCGGCTCGGGTGAAACACCGCTCGCGAAAAGCTATGCGAGCCTGGCCGACAGCATCGACGGCCTCGACATCTCCGCGGGCGCGCGCTCGACCCTCAAGGTTTCGATGAAGCTCGCGATGCAAGACACGTCGGACCTCGCTTCGGCGATTCTCGGGATCAGCGAAGCCGTCGACGACTTCAGCAACGGCAAGACGATCCAAGGCGTCGGTCAATTGTTGAATGCGGCGGGCTACGGCACGCTGTTGACGGGCTCGGGCATCGACGCGGCCGAACTACCCGAAGGCACCACCGTGCTCGGCTTGAGCGGCGACGCATGGGACCTCATCGGCGGGCCGACCGTGGCGGTGGCGGCGCTGCTTGTCACGTCCGCCGACGCCTACGAAAGCTCGCACACGCACGATGGCGACGACAAGCAGGCCCTCATTTCGATGGGGGTGCGCCCCGACGTCGCCGCGCAGTTGGCCAAGCACGCGACTTCGTTCGGCGGCTCGCCGCCGAGCGCCGGCCCGTTCATCACGCAGTACTTCGAGTACGGGCATGCGACGCAACAGCAGATGGTCGATTGGCTCAACGCGTTGACGCCGCATCAAGCCGACACGATCGCGACGGCGCTGAAGGCCGAGGATGGCCTCTGGCAAAAGGAGCCGATGTCGACCGCCGCGCAGCAATTCGATAACGCACTGCTGCAGTTCGGTATCATGCCGCCCGTCAGCTATTGAGTTCGGCTCGGGTCTCGCTCACGCGCCCGCCTGTCCGACGGCCACGTCCACCGCATCGGGGGCGCGGCTCCCATTACCTGGATTGGCCTCGAATTCCGTCTCTTTTCACCCAATCGGAATCGACTTCGCCACTGCATACTGCCAATCATCGACGCTGACCAGCCGGCAAACCGGTTAGCCGCGTCGAGTTCTTCGACATTCGGGAGACTGGCATGAACACGCTGGCGGTAATTCTTTCCATCTGGGCCACGGTCGCCATCTGTGCGGTTCTTTTCATCCGCGGTGCCAGCCCGCGCCTCCAACGCGCGGTCGTATTGCGCGACCGTCAGCGTCAGCGCCATTCGGCAAACGCTTCAATCGCCGAATAACGGATTTTCCGCGCCGGATTCACCGCGGCAGGGACCACCCTGGCGCAAATAGCGACTATCAAAACCCACACATGGCGGGAGCGCCGCGCCTAGCCTATCCTCGCGGTTCAATTCAGAACCGCCGTGCCCGCTCGTTACGCAGCGTAGGTGGACGGCCCGCCTCCCGCTATGCAAGCTGCCCACGACAACGGACCCGCCGTGCTGCGAACCCTGCTTCGCTGCATGGGCCAAACGGTCCTGCAATGTAACGCGCTCACCGGCGCGTGCGTGCTGGCGGCACTCGCGCTATGCGACCTGCGGCTTGCCTGCGCCGCGATCATCGGCGCCTTAGCCGCTCACGTATGCGCCGTCATCGGCCATTACGATCCGATCGCGATGCGCGATGGCCTGCACGGCTTCAACGGTGTCCTTTGCGCGCTTGCCGCCGTCACGTTCGTCAATGACACCCGGATCGCACTCGCCGTCGCCCTGCTATCGGCCATCGCCGCCACGTGTCTAGCCGCGCCCTGGTCGCGCCTGCTTAGCACTCGCGGGCTCGCCGTCTATTCGAGCCCTTGCCTCGTCGTGACTTGGTGTTGGCTGCTTCTGCGCGCCGGCGCGCGCATGCCGGCAGACCACGCGTCAGCCAGCAATGCCTCAGCCAGCCTCGGGCCGCTCTACACGCAAGCCTTACGCATCCGCTTTCCGCTCGATGCCGCATTCGGCGTGGGCCATCTAGTTCGCCCACCGAGCCCGATCGGCAACGTCCTAGCTTCCGCTGCGCAAACCGTCTTTGCGTCGGGCGCCTGGCCGGGGTTGTTGATCGTCGTCGGGATCGCGCTGGCATCGCGTCGTGCAGCGCTACATACCCTCGCGGGCGCCGCCGTATCGAGCGCTGTCGCATGGACGTGCGGCGCCCCGCTCGGCGCACTTCATACGGGGATGGCCGGCTTCAACGGCGCGCTGGCCGCGCTCGCGCTGTGCGATCGAGGCCCCGTCGCGACGTTGGCTGCTGCTATGCTGTCGGCCTTGCTGTATCAGGCCGTTGCGCACATGGGATGGCCCGCGATGAGCGCACCGTTCGTCGTGGCCGCATGGTGCGTTCATGCATGCATGCGTGCATTCGACCGTCAACGGCCGTTCGCGCATTGAAGGGAAACGACATGTCATTCGCCCATACACCCGCCGGCCGCGTAGCCCAATCGGCCCCGCAATCCGACGCCGAGCGCCGCGTGCGCACGGACCTGGCCGCCGCATACCGCCTCGTCGCGATGAACGGCTGGGACGATCTCATCTACACCCATATTTCGGCGAGCGTGCCGAACGAGCCCGGCCACTTCCTGATCAATCCGTTCGGTCTCGCATTCGACGAAGTGAGCGCATCGAACCTCGTCAAGATCGACATCGAGGGCAATATCGTCGGCGCCAGCGATCATCCGATCAACGCAACGGGATTCGCCTTGCATGCGGCCGTTCATGCGGCCCGCGCCGACGCATTCTGCGTCATGCATCTGCACAACACGCCGGGTATTGCCGTGTCGGCGCAACCGCAGGGACTGCTGCCTGCATCGCAACATGCATTGCGCTTCCACGGCCAGATTTCGTATCACGATTATGAGGGGCTGGCGTTTTCGCCGCAGGAAGGCGCGCGCCTCGTGAACACATTAGCGGACAAGCCCGCCATGCTGTTGCGAAATCACGGCACGCTGACAATCGGACGGACGGTGGCCGAGGCTTACGTGTTGATGGCAACGCTGATCAAAGCTTGCGAAATTCAGATCCAGGCGCAGGCCGGCCAGGCGCCGCTCGTGCTGCCCGCCCTAGACGTTGCCGCGCGCGCGGCCGAGCAACTGCGCGACGGCGGCGCGATCGAAGGCGAGATCGAATGGCCCGCGCTGCTGCGCAAACTCGATCGTCTCGACCGTTCGTACCGCGACTGAAAGCCTAGTGCGACGTGCCTGCGTTGCATTACCTTGCCATTGATTTCAAACACGGAGATACCTGATGCCGACCTTCCATATCGAACTCTTCGAAGGCCGCACCGTCGAGCAGAAACGTCAGTTCGTCGAGGCGATCACGAAAACCACCTGCGAATCGCTCAATGTCGAGCCCAATTCCGTCGAGATCATCCTCGTCGACGTGAAGCGCGAGAACTGGGCAACCGGCGGGCGCCTATGGAGCGATCCCGCGCCGTCGAAGTAAGGTAAGCGACCCATCGATCGCGTCCCGCTCACTCAATCAATTGGGTGGGCGCGATGCGACATCGCGTTGCAAGGCACGTTCGCGGATCGCGTCGAAGTCGGCCGGCAACGGATGCAAGTCGAGCCGCCTGCCCGCTTTCACGATCTGGCTCGGCGTGTCGTGGCCGATCAACGCAGGCAAGCGCTTCGCCGCCTCGATGAGCGTGTAGAGATCGACGCCGGTGTCGTATCCCATCCATTCGAGCGCATGCACGATCTCCTCGCTGCACACGTTGCCGCTAGCTCCCGGGGCGTAGGGGCAGCCGCCGATCCCGCCGAGCGATGCGTCGAAACGATTCGCGCCGGCATCGATCGCGGCGAGCACATTGGCGAGGCCCATGCCGCGCGTATTGTGGAAATGCAACGTCAGCTCGGTGTGCGGCCAGCGCTCGATGAACGCCGCCGTGAGCCTCGCGACTTGCGGCGGATACGCCATCCCCGTGGTATCGCATAGCGTGACCCCGCGCGCGCCGGCTTCCTCGATGAAACGCCGAGCCCACTCGAGCACCGCGTCTTCGGCCACGTCGCCTTCCATCGGGCAACCGAACGCGCACGACAGCGAGATGTTGACCGGCAGCCCCGCATCGCGCGCAATGCCGGCAACCGTTTTGAGCGAGCCGAACGATTGGTCGCGTGTCATCCGCAGATTCGACAGGTTATGGCTCTCGCTCGCCGACATCACGAGATTCAACTCATCGGCGCGCGCATCGATCGCCCGTTCCGCGCCACGCACGTTAGGCACCAGCGCGGTGTAGACGACGCCTGGCTCGCGCTCGATCTCGCGCAGCACGATCTCGGCATCGCGCAATGCGGGAATCGCTTGCGGCGACACGAACGCCGTCACCTCGATCTTTGCGACGCCGGACTTCGACAGGGCATCGACGAGCGCAATCTTGTCGTGCGTTTCGACGAACGCGCATTCGGCCTGCAAGCCGTCGCGCGGCCCCACCTCTTGCAGATGGATGCGCCGGCGCGTTCCGTTCCAGATACTCATGCGATGGCTCCTTTGGCACGCAGTTCGGCGATGCGCGCGGCAGGCAGACCCATTTCGCGCAGCACTTCGTCGGTATCGTCGCCCAGCTTCGGCGCGGACGAACGTACCGTGCCGGGCGTGCTCATCAACTTCGGAACGATGCCGGGCACGTCCACTTCGTAGCCGTCGCGCGTGGACTGTCGCAGGATCATGTCGCGCGCGCGGTAATGCGGGTCTTCGGCGATGTCGCGTGCCGTATAGATCTTGCCCGCCGGCACACGCGCTTCGGTCAGGACGATGAGCACGTCTTCGACCGATCGGGGCGCACTCCACGCCTCGATCGCCGCATCGATTTCCGTCACGCGCGCAACGCGGCCCGCGTTATTGGCGAGTGCCGGATCGTCAGCCAGATCGCGCCGGCCGATCGCGAGCATCAGCCGCTTGAAGATGCTGTCGCCATTGCCGGCAATCAGGACATAGCCGTCGTTGCAGCGATAGGCATTGGACGGTGCAATGCCGGGCAACGCACTGCCCGCCGCCTCGCGCGCCACACCGAACGCACTGTATTCGGGGATCAAACTCTCCATGACGTTGAAGACCGCTTCGTGCAATGCGACATCGATCATCTGCCCATTGCCGCCATTCGCCGTGCGGTGATACAGCGCGGTGAGCACGCCGATGACACCGTGCAGCGCGGCCAGCGTATCGCCGATCGAAATACCGCAGCGCACGGGCACACGTCCCGGCTCGCCGGTCAGGTGCCGCAAGCCGCCCATTGCCTCGCCGATCGAACCGAAGCCCGGAAGGTCGCGATAGGGGCCGCTCTGGCCATAGCCGGAGATGCGCAACATGATGAGCCCGGGATTGAGCGCGGACAATTGCTCGTAGCCCATGCCCCAGCTTTCGAGCGTACCCGGACGGAAGTTTTCGATGAGGACGTCGGCTTCGGCGATCAATTTGCGGGCGATGTCCTGCCCTTCCGGGCTGCGCAAATCGAGCGCGACGGAGCGCTTGTTGCGCGACTGCACCTGCCACCAGACCGACGTGCCGTCTTTCATCAAACGCCAGTTGCGCAGCGGATCGCCGGCGCCGGGCGGCTCGATCTTGACGACGTCGGCGCCGAATTCGCCAAGCGTCTTGCCGGCGAACGGGCCGGCAATCAACTGACCCATTTCGATCACGCGAACGCCTTTGAGCGCCGCGGGCGTGCTCGGGAAAGCGGATTGACCACTCATGGCGAAGTCTCCTGTATTTGATGGAGACGATTCTCCGCGCGCGAGCGCCCCAATGGAATCCCAGAGTCGGCAAGCCTGCTTTCGCAATTCGCGAAAGCGCTCGGCGAACTCAGCCGACGCCCATACCCCCCCTAGCGCCCGCCGCGCCCGATGCAGGGCCGATCAGATGATTGACGAGCAACCGCGCGGGCTTGGGCAGCGCATGCAGATCACGCGCGCAGATCAGCAATTCGCGGCACGCCCACGCTTCGGATAACGCGATCTTGCGCAAGCCCATCGACCGCAGATGCGGACGCACGGCCGCATCCGGCAGCACGGCGATGCCGAGCCCGGCGGCAACCATCAGACACATGGCATCGAAGCTGCGAACCTGGATGCGCAGCTTCAGCCGCCCGCCCGCAAAGCTCGTCGCCGACTGCAACCGCCTCGCGAGCGATGTGTTGCGCGCGAGGCTCACGAAATCGAACTGCAGCGCTTCGTCGAACGCCACGGACTTGCGTCGCGCCAGCGGGTGCGCCGCGGGCGTGACCAGCACGAGTTGATCGCGCCGATACGGTGTGGTTTGCAGCCCCAGCGTCGGCATCTGGTCCGCCATGATCCCGAAATCTGCCTGCCCGTCGACCACGGCCAGCGCCACTTGTTCGCTGTCCTGCTCCTCGAGTTCGATGCGAATCTCGGGGTTCACGGCGGCGAACGACGCGATGTCGGCCGGCAGAAATTGCGTGACGGCCGAGGTATTCGCCCACAGTCGAACGACGCCCACGACGCCGGCCGCGTAGTCTGAAAGATCGGCCGTCATCAGATCGACGTCGTTCAAAATACGCTGAGCGTGCTCCTGCAACGCCTGGCCCGCGGCGGTCAACGTAATGCCGCGCGAGTGCCGCTCGAACAATGCCGTCCCCACCGCCGTTTCCAGATCCGCGATGCGCTTGCTCGCGGCGCCTACCGCGAGATGAGCGAGATGCGCGCCTTTGCTGATGCTTCCCGTGCGAGCCACGAGCGCAAACAGCGAAAGCGAGACGAGATCGAGACGGTGAAGGTTCATAGTCGAGTCCGGCGGTCATGGCGATGCGACGATGACGAACAGCATGTCCGTCATGGAGCGCCTGATAATATCCCGCTTGCGTCAGCAACGATCAAGGACCTCTTCATGTCGACCTCATCGCCGGCACTCCCGCGCTGGACGCTTTGGGCTCCGCTCGCCGCCTGGCTGATCCTCGCGGTATCGCTCGTCATTCCCGTGGCCGGCATCGCCATCGCGCTCATCGCTGCCGCGCTCGCCGGCAGCGTGTTCGCCGCGGTTCATCACGCCGAAGTCGTCGCGCATCGTGTCGGCGAACCGTTCGGCACGCTCGTGCTCGCCGTTGCCGTCACCGTGATCGAGGTCGCGTTGATCGTATCCGTGATGTTGTCCGCAGGCCCCGAGAAATCCGGCCTCGCGCGCGACACCGTATTCGCCGCGATCATGATCGTCTGCAACGGGATCGTGGGAATATGCCTGCTCGTCGGCGGCTGGAAACACGGCGAGCAGGACTTTCAGGGGCGCGGCGCCAGCAAGGCGCTCGCGGTGCTCGCATCGCTGTCGGTGCTGTCGCTCGTGATGCCCAATTACCTCAGCGCCATGCCGGGGCCGCAGTTGTCGACGTCGCAACTGGCCTTCGCGGGCGTGTCGTCGCTCGTGTTGTATGGCGTGTTCGTCTTCGTGCAGACCGTGCGGCACCGCGAACACTTCCTCTCGACGGGCGGCACCGACGACGCCTCGCATGCGCAGGCTCAACCCAGCGGACGAGTCGCGCTCACGAGCCTTGCATTTTTGTTCGTGAGCCTCGTGGCCGTCGTGCTGCTCGCCAAGCTGCTTTCGCCCGCGGTCGAGCGTGGCGTGCTCAGCATCGGCGCGCCGCCCGCCACGGTCGGCATCGTGATCGCGGCGCTCGTGCTGCTGCCCGAAGGACTCGCCGCCGTCGGCGCCGCACGCGCGAACCGTCTGCAGACGAGCATGAACCTCGCGCTCGGCTCCGCGCTCGCGAGCATCGGGCTCACCATTCCCACCGTCGCCGCCGTGTTCATCTGGACGGGCCGCCCGCTCGACTTGGGCATCGGCGGCATGGAAACGGTATTGCTGGCCCTCACGCTGCTCATCAGCACGCTAACGCTCAGCACGGGACGCACGACGGTACTGCAAGGCGCGGTACATCTATCGCTATTCGCCGCGTATTTGTTTCTGTCGATCACGCATTGAGGCGACGGGTCGGGTCGGGTCGGATCGCCTCGACGATATCGAGTAGCGCTACTCCCACTCGGCCCGGCTCTTTTCCGGATCGACGAGCGTGAGCCCCGCGGCCGGAAGCGGCAGCGCCGTCTTGTAGCGCACCTGCTTGAGCGCAAAACTCGAACGGATGTTCGAGACACCGGGAATCGTCGTGAGCCGCTCGATGATGAAACGCTCGAGCGCGCGCATGTCGGGCATGACGACGCGCAGCAAATAATCCGCATCGCCCGACATCAGATAGCACTCCATGACCTCGGGCTGCTCCGAGATCGCTTTCTCGAAGCGCTGCAGCGCGTCCTCGACTTGCTTCTCGAGACTCACCTGGATGAAGACGTTGATGCTGAGCCCAAGCGGCTCGGGGTCGAGCAACGTCACCCGCTGCTTGAACAGACCCAGTTTTTCCAGCGCCCGCACGCGATTGAAGCAAGGCGTCGACGAAAGGTTGACGGCGCGCGCCAATTCCGCGTTCGTGATCCCAGCGTCGTGCTGAAGCTGGTTCAGGATGCCGATGTCGATGCGGTCGAGCCGCCTGAGGTTTGCACTCATGGTCCCGATATTCCTTCAATTTGACGATACCCAGAATATTTACACTATATAACGAATAAATCCCAGCGAAATGAGACGCAAATTTTGCGAATTACTGGGTAGCATGACTCCCATTGATGCACGCTCCAGAGACGGGGCGCGGGAGATCGGCATGACGAATTTATCGAGCGGTATCGAAGAGACGAAGCGCGCCCACGATGCGTCGGCGGACGCCGACCCGGAAGAAACAGCCGAATGGCTCGACGCGCTCGACGGCGTCGTTGCACACGTCGGCAAGGCGCGCGCGCAATACTTGCTCGACCGTCTAGCCGATCATGCGCAGGCGGGCGGCCTCGCATCGGCGCGAACACGCGCCACGCCTTACTTCAATACGATCCCGCTCGACGAACAGCCGCGCTACCCCGGCGCTCTCGACGTCGAGGAACGACTGTCGGCCGCGCTGCGCTGGAATGCTTTGGCGATGGTCGTCCGCGCAAACCGTGCCTATGGCGAGTTGGGCGGTCATATCGCGAGCTACGCGTCGGCGTCCGACTTGTTCGAAGTCGGCTTCAACCACTTCTTTCGCGCGAGCTCGTCCGAAGGCGGCGAAGGCTCCGGCGGCGATCTCGTCTACTTCCAACCGCATTCGTCACCGGGTGTCTATGCGCGCGCGTATCTCGAAGGTTTTTTGACCGAAGACCACTTGCGGCACTACCGCCGCGAAATCGCCGGCTCAGGACTGTGCTCGTACCCGCACCCGTGGCTGATGCCCGACTTCTGGCAATTTCCGACCGGCTCGATGGGCATCGGCCCGATCAACGCGATCTACCAAGCGCGCTTCATGCGCTACTTGCAGCACCGCGGGCTCGCGCACACCGAAGGGCGCACCGTATGGGGCTTTTTCGGCGACGGCGAAATGGACGAGCCCGAATCGCTCGGCGCGTTGTCGCTCGCCGCACGCGAGCGGCTCGACAATCTCGTGTTCGTGATCAACTGCAATCTGCAGCGGCTCGACGGCCCCGTGCGCGGCAACGGCCGCGTGATCGACGAACTCGAAGCGCAATTCGCAGGCGCCGGATGGAACGTCATCAAAGTGCTGTGGGGCTCGGATTGGGATCCACTGTTCGCTCGCGATCACGCGGGCGCGCTCGCACGCGCATTCGCGGGCACCGTCGACGGTCAATTCCAGACGTTCTCGGCCAACGACGGCGCCTACAACCGCGCACGTTTCTTCAGTCAGAATCCCGCGCTGGCCACGCTGGCCGAGCAGCTCACCGACACCGAGATCGACCGGCTGCGCCGTGGCGGCCACGACGCGCGCAAGCTGCACGCCGCCTATGCACGCGCGCTCGCACACGAAGGTCAGCCCACCGTGATCCTCGCCAAAACGATGAAGGGCTTCGGCATGGGTGCCGCGGGCCAAGGCCGGATGACGACGCATCAACAGAAAAAGCTCGAAGTCGACGACTTGAAAGCGTTCCGCGACCGCTTCCGCCTGCCGCTGTCGGACGACGAAGTCGAGCATCTGACGTTCTACAAACCCGCGCAAGACAGCCCGGAAATGCAATATCTGCATGCACGCCGGGCTGCCCTCGGAGGCTATCTGCCCAGAAGGCGGAAAGCAGCGTCGAAGGGGCTGATCGTCCCTTCGGTGCAATCTTGGGGTGCATTCGCGCTCGATGCGAACGGCCGCGAAATGTCGACGACGATGGCGCTCGTGCGTATGCTCACGGCGTTGCTGAAGGACGGCGAGATCGGCTCGCGCGTCGTACCGATCGTCGCCGACGAAGCGCGCACGTTCGGCATGGCCAATATGTTCCGGCAAGTCGGGATCTACTCTCCGCTCGGGCAACGCTATGAGCCGGAAGATCTCGGCTCGATGCTCTATTACCGCGAAGACACGCGCGGACAGATCCTCGAGGAAGGGATCTCGGAGGCAGGTGCGATCTCGTCGTGGATCGCCGCGGCGACGGCATACAGCGTGCACGATCTGCCGATGCTGCCGTTCTATATCTACTACTCGATGTTCGGTTTCCAGCGTATCGGCGATCTGATCTGGGCCGCCGCCGATCAGCGCTCGCGCGGCTTCCTCGTCGGCGCCACGTCGGGCCGCACGACGCTCGGCGGCGAAGGTCTGCAGCATCAAGACGGCAGTAGCCATCTGGCAGCCTCCACGATTCCGAACTGCCGCGCATACGATCCGGCGTTCGCTTATGAGGTTGCGACGATCGTCGATGCAGGGATGCGCGAAATGGTCGAAGCGCAGCACGACGTGTTCTATTACGTCACCGTCACGAACGAGAACTACGCACAGCCGTCCTTGCCCGACGGCGACCCGCACGCATTGCGCGAAGGCATTCTCAAGGGAATGTACCGGCTGACGCCGGCCTCGCCTGACGCGGCATGCGTGCAATTGCTCGGCGCGGGCGCGATCCTCGGCGAAACGATCGCTGCGCAAAAGATGCTGAAGGAAGACTGGGGCATCGACGCCGCCGTCTGGAGCGTGACGAGCTTTACCGAACTGCAGCGCGACGGCATGGCGGCCGAGCGGCAATCGCGGCTCGGCGAAGACGGCGCGACGCCGTATGTCATGACTGCGCTCGGCGCGTCGCGTGGGCCCATCGTCGCGGCAACCGATTACGTGCGCGCGGTGCCGGAATTGATCCGCGCATACGTGCCGCGCCGCTATGTGACGCTCGGCACCGACGGCTTCGGTCGCAGCGATACGAGGCAAGCGTTGCGCGCGTTCTTCGAAGTCGATCGCGGCAGCATCGCGATTGCCGCGTTGAAAGCGCTGACGGACGAAGGCGCGATCGATCCCGGCATCGTGCGTGCCGCACGCGAACGCTATGGGAAAACGATGCAGTCGAGCGCCGCCCCATGGCAATGTTGATCGAATCCTGACCGCGGGGCTTCGCGTCACAGCGGCTGACGGCCGATAGCGCGCTGGCAGAGCCGTCCCGTCGGATGATAGACTGCGGCGCACATCGATCCGCGCACGCCCATGGCCCTCCGATCCCGCAAACACCTGACCGCATGGCTTGGCATCATTGCCATGTGGCTCATCGTGCTCGCGCCGCTCGTGAGCCAATTGATCGTAGCGGCGCATCGGGACGACTCGACGGGCGCCCCGTCCTGACCACCGTGATTCGTTGATTTGCTGCCGACTCGGCGCGGCCATCGAGGGCACGCGCCGCGCGCTCGTTCAACGATTTCAAAAATCCCATGCCGTACTTCGCATCGCGAGGGCCGCGCGCTCGTAGGCGCCGCCACGCGCGATTGCAATCTCATACGCAATCAATCTTTGGCATCACGTCAACCGGAGCACTCATGAAACCTTCGATGAAAACGTCTCTCCTCTCGCTCGCGCTCTGCCTCTGCGCCGCACCTGCACTCGCCGCGCCCGCATCCGTCATGGTGTCCGACTGTTGGATACGCGCGCTGCCGGGCGACTTACCGTCCGCCGGCTATTTCAACGTGATGAACATGAGCGATAAGCCGATCGGCCTCGTCGGCGTCGAGACCGACGCTTTCGGCATGGCCATGCTGCATCAAACCCAGAGCAACGGCAGCACAACGACGATGGTCATGGTCGACAAAGCCCCCGTGCCCGCGAACGGCACGCTTCACTTCGCGCCCGGCGGCTATCACCTGATGCTTGAAAAACCGAAGCATCCGCTCGAGGTCGGTTCGTCGATCGCACTCACCTTCTCGTTCGACGACGGCAAGAAAGTGACGAGCGAATGCGCGGTGAAGAGCGCGAGCGCGATGGGGAAGTAACCACCGGCATCGCTCGTAGGTGCATAGGTGCATCCCTACTACCGTCAATTGCAGGTCATTAATATTAGTGATACCGTGACCTCCATTCTGCGCGTATGGAATGCGCCTACTCGGCAATCGATGAAAAAATCCACCCAGCGTCGGCCGACCATGACCGACATCGCCAAGGCAACCGGCGTATCGCAGTCGACCGTCTCCCTTGTCCTGAACGGCGCCGTCGGCGCCAAGTTCTCCGAAGGCACGCGCAAGAAGGTGCTGAAAGCGGCGCAGGAACTCGGATACCAGTTGCCGACCCGCGCCACTACGCCCGCCGCGCCGGGCGAGCGCAATCTGATCGTCTACGTCGCCGATGAAATCGCCACGAGCCCGCACCCCGTCGTCAACATCGATGGGGCGCGCGACGCCGCCTGGAACAACGGCTGCCTGCTCGCCGTGTACTCGACTCACGGCAATGCCGACATCGAGCAGCGCGTGTTGCGCGAAACGCTGTCGAATCCGAGCGTGCTCGGCGTGATCTACGCGACGGTCTATACCCGCAAGGTCACCATTCCCGCCGCCTTGCTGAAAGTGCCGACGGTGCTGCTCAATTGCTATGCGACCGAACACACGCTGTCGTCGGTGGTACCGGCCGAAGTCACGGGCGGCTACACCGCAACCGAATGCTTGACCGCGACCGGCCATCGCCGCATCGGCTTCATCAACGGCGAAACCTGGCAGGACGCGGCGAAAGACCGCCTCAAGGGCTACCGCCAAGCGCTCGCGACGGCCGATCTCCCGTTCGACGAAAACCTCGTGCGCGACGGCGACTGGAGCTCCGGCAAGGGCTATGAACTGACGCTGTCGCTGATGCGCGAACCGAACCCGCCCACCGCGATTTTCTGCGCGAACGACCTGACCGCGATCGGGGCGATCGAGGCGCTCAAGCAACTCGGCTTGCGTGTGCCCGAGGACGTCTCGGTGATCGGCTACGACGACCAGGAAATCGCACGACACACGCATCCGCCGCTGACCACGGTCGTATTGCCGAACTACGAACTCGGCCGCTGGGCAGTCGAAACGCTGTTGCAGGAAGAAGAAAACCGCAGCGCCGGCGCCCCTTTCAAGCGCCGCACCATCAAGCTCGACGGCCCGCTGATCGAGCGTGCGTCGGTCGCGGCGGCGTGCGCGAGCCTCAACCTCGATGCAAGCGCCACTGACAACCCCGGTTCGAGGGATCGGATTGCAGGGGATACCCTTATTAATATTCTTAATGAATAGCAAGTAATATTACTTGCCAATGAGTCGGTAGAGCGGAAATTCAGGAATTGGCGTTATGCAAGTGCGGAATCGAGCTCGTCCAACGCTGACGTGAAGCCATGCTGCGCTGGACGATGCGGTCGACAACAACGAAGTCGGGGGCCCGCCTGGGTCAACAACACCGGAGACAAGCATGTCTAGAGCAACGCTGCAGCATCGCCTCGCCGCGCTGACCTTGTGCGTCGTAGGCGCATGGTCGATCGGCGCATGGGCGCAGGACAACGGCGCACAGAAAGTGCAGAACGCATCGACGCAAACGTGCACGAACCCGAAGCCCGGCAACCTGAAGCTGAGCGGCATGGTCGTCGGCTTCTCGCAATCGGAAAACGAACAAAACCCGTTTCGCGCCACCGAGACAGCATCCGTGCGCGCAGCGGCGAAGGCTGCCGGCGTCAAGCGCCTGCTCTACACGAACGCCAACGATAACCAAGCCAAGCAAGTGGCCGACATCGAAAGCATGATCAATCAAGGCGCTCAAGCGCTGATCGTCGCGCCCAACGATTCGACCGGCTTGCAGCCCGCGTTCGCTCAGGCCAAGGCAAAAGGCATCCCCGTCGTGACGATCGATCGGCAGACGGCCGGCACGGTGTGCGAAGACTTCATCACGTTCCTCGGCTCCGATTTCTATGCGCAAGGCAAGCGTGCCGCGCAGGCGCTTGCGGATGCAACGGGCGGCAAAGCCGTGATCGCCGAAATTCAAGGCGGCTACGGCAATACCGTGGAAAGCCAGCGCACGGACGGCTTTGCCGAGGTGCTGAAGAACTACCCGAACATGAAGCTCGCCGCCGCACAAACGGCGAATTGGTCGACGACGGAAGCGCAGAAGGTCATGGAGCAGATCCTGCTCTCGCACCCCGACGTCAGCGCCGTCTACACGCATGCCGACGTCATGACGCTCGGCGCGATCACCGCACTGCGCCAGGCCGGCAAACTCAAGGGCGTGACGATCGTATCGATCGACGGTACCAAGGACGTCGTGCGCGACATCTCGGGTGGCATCGTCACCGCCGACGTCGAAACCAACCCGCGTTTCGGCCCGCTCGCATTCCAGTCGCTGGCCGATTGGTTCGCGGGCAAGCCGGTGGCGCAGAAGCAGATCATGCACGACGCGCTCTACGACAAAGCGAACGCGAAGAAATCGCTCGATAAGGGCGCGGTGTACTAATGTGGTGTGGGTATGGGGTGCGCGATCGCTTGCGCACCTCGTCCCACACGGGTTCCTTTACGACGCAGGCCGATGCATGAACGATTCGATGCGGGCAGTCGTGCTTGAAACACGCAACGCGAGCAAGACGTTCGGCGTGGTGCGCGCGTTGCGCGACGTATCGCTGGCGCTGCGCGCGGGTGAAGTACACGGCCTCGTCGGCGAGAACGGCGCCGGCAAATCCACGCTCATCAAGATTCTCACGGGCTTCTATCAGCCCGACGACGGCGCCGTCGTGCTCGACGGCACACCCGTCTCGCTCGATTCGCCGAGAACCGCGCAGCAACGCGGCGTGTGCGCCGTGTATCAGGAAATCAATCTGATTCCCGATCGCAGCGTGGCCGAGAACATCTTCATCGGCCATGAGCCGAAACGCTTAGGTGTCCTAATCGATCGTCGCAAGATGAATGCGATGGCGAATGAGATCGTGCGCCGCTATGGGCTCACGGTCGACCCCACGGCGAAGCTCGGTTCGCTGGGGCTCGGCGAGCAACAGATGGTGTCGATCGCGCGCGGTGTGGCCCTCGGCGCGCGCGTGCTGATTCTCGACGAGCCGACCTCGGCGCTGTCGGGCACGGAAGTCGACGTGCTGTTCCGCGTCGTCGACCAATTGAAAACCGACGGCATCGCGCTACTGTTCGTCAGTCATCGGCTATCCGAATGCTATCGGCTGTGCGACCGCTTCACGGTCATGCGCGACGGCGCAGTCGTGAAGACCGGCACGCCGGCCGAAGTGCCGCGCGATGCATTGATCGCCGCCATGCTCGGACGCGCAGGCCACAGCGGCGGCGGGCGTGGCGGCGCACGCGAGACAAGCGCTGCCGATGATGCAAAGCCCGCGCTGCAAGTCGATGGTTTGCGCTGGAGCACGCGCGTGCGCCATGTCTCGTTGCGCGTCGCGCCGAAAGAAATCGTGGGGCTCGCGGGCCTGCTCGGCTCGGGGCGCACCGAAACCTTCAAGGCCGTGTTCGGCGCGCAAAGGGCCGACGCCGGCGACGTGCGCCTGAAAGGCCACGCGCTCGGCAACACGGCACCGGCACGCTCGATCCGCAGCGGGCTGGCGTTCCTGTCCGAGGATCGGCGCTCCGAAGGCATCTTTCCTCGCTTGTCCGTGCGCGAGAACATCATCGCGTCGGTGTTGCCGCAAATCTCGCGCTTCGGTTTCATCTCTTACCGCAAGCAAGAAGCGCTAGTCAAACAGTACATCGAGCAACTCGGCATCAAAACCGCAGGCCCCGGCGCGCCGATCTCGACGCTATCGGGCGGCAATCAGCAAAAGGCGCTGATCGCGCGCTGCCTGTCGACGCAACCGACCGTCCTGCTGCTCGACGATCCGACGCGCGGTATCGACGTTGGCGCGAAAGAGGAGGTGCATCGCGTGATACGAGGCTTCGCCGACGATGGGCTCGCGATCGTCGTGACATCGTCGGAAATGGAAGAGTTGCTCGAACTGACCGATCGGCTCGTCGTGCTCAACGAAGGCATCAGCATCGGCGAGATCGCCACGCGCGATGCCAGCGCCGACGACGTGCTCGCCATCCTCGCGACCAACGCGCCGCCGCCCTAAACCTGCACATCCGCACTAACGAGGACAGCTTGAGTCTTTCGAATTCCACGGCCCCCGCTACGCAAGCGGGCCGCCTGTCGAGTCGCGCGATCTTGCGCTGGGCCCGCGACAACAGCGTCTACGTCGCGCTCGCCTTGCTCGTGCTGCTGAATTTGGCGGTCACGCCAGGCTTTTCGAATCCGCTTGCCGCGCGCAGCCTGCTGTTCGAAGCGGCGCCCGTCGTTTTGATCGCGCTCGGCCAGAACCTCGCGATCGCGACGCGCGGCATCGATTTGTCGGTCGGCTCGGTGATGGCGCTCTCGAGCGCCGCGATCGCCGTATTCCTCGACTACGGTACCGGCACCGCGATCTTTGCGGGCATCGCGATCGGCCTGCTCTGCGGCTTCTTCAACGGCGCGCTGGTGTCGATCGTGCGGATCGATCCGCTCATCTCGGGGCTGGCGCTGCTCGTCGCCGCGCGCGGCCTCGCCCAAGCGCTGCTCGGCGGCTCGCGCGTGAACCTGCCGCCCTCGGATGCCTTCGATCTGCTCGGCACGAGCGCGATCGGCCCCATCCCCGTCGTGATGCTCATCGGCATCGCGCTGGCGCTTTTGATTTCGCTCATCGTACGGCGCACGACCCTCGGGCGTTACGCGATCCTGATCGGCGCAAGCCGCGGCGCTGCGTTCCTGGCCGGCATCCCGGTGCGCCGCACGCTCTTCATGGTCTATGCGGCAAGCGGTGCGCTGGCGGGCCTCGCGGGCGTGCTCGCTTCGTCGCGGCTCGGCGCGTCGGATCCGAACTATGTCGGCGTGAACTTCGAGCTCGATTCGATCGCCGCCTCGGTGATCGGCGGCACGCCGTTGTCGGGTGGGCGGATCTCGATCGTCGGTACTGTTTTCGGCGTACTGCTGCTGGAGGTGCTCGACGCGAGCTTCATCATGAACAACATCAGCTTTACCTATGCACAGATTCTGAAAGCGGTGTTCATCGTCGTAGCGCTCTATCTGCAACGCCAGGGAGGCTGACGCGAGCATGGATACCGGTATCGACTCGGCAAACATGAAGGTGGACACGAATACGAGCGGCAATCGCGCCAACCCCCATTCCGGTGCTACGCAGAGCACGTCGACCACGCACGCGGCCGCGGGCGCCGCGCCGCTGCGGGATCGCAAAGAGCGCCGCAATCGCGTCGTGCGCTTGATTCAGGCGCGCGGCGCAATCGGCATCTTGGTCGTCGTCAGCTTGATCGCGGGCGCGATCTTCCCTGACTTCCTGCATCCCGCCAATTTGGCGGACATCGTATCGGCGAGCGCGTTCCTAGGCCTAATCGCGATCGGACAAAGCCTGGTCATCATCCTGGGCGGCTTCGACCTGTCGGTCGGCTCGCTCGTCGGGCTCGGCACGGTGATCGCAGCCTATGCGGAGCCTTACGGCTGGGTAGCGGCGCTGATGGCACCGATCTTGGCGGGCCTATGTGTCGGCCTCGTCAACGGCGTGCTGATCGCGCGCGCTCGAATGGCGCCGTTCATCGTCACCCTGGCCGCGCTGCTCGGCCTCAAGGGTCTTGCGCTGGTGCTAGCGAACCAAGATCTATTGATCGCCAATCCGGGCTTCTTCGCCCATATCGCCAACGGATCGATCTTCGGCATCAGCAACCTGATCTCGATCTTGGTGGTTGCCTACGCCATCGGCGCGCTCGTGCTGAACCGTACGTCATACGGTGCGGCCGTCTTCGCGATAGGCGGCAACGAAGAAGCGGCGCGGATGCTCGGCGTGCGCGTCGAACGCGTGAAGATCGCCACCTACGGCGTGAGCGGCGCGCTCGCCGGCTTGGCCGGCGCTCTGCTCGCCTCGCACCTCGATTCAGGGCTCGCGGGCGCGGGCGCCGGCTACGAACTGCAATCGATCGCCGCGGCCGTGATCGGCGGCGTGCTGCTCACGGGCGGCGTCGGCACGATGGCCGGGCCGCTGGCCGGCGTCATTCTGCTCGGCGTGATCGAGAACGTCATCAATCAAGTCGGGACGCTCAGCCCTTACTATCAGAACCTCGCGAGCGGCGCGTTCCTCTTGGTTGCGGTGATCGCGCAAACGCTGCTGACGAGCTCACGCAAGCAATGAGCGATAGGCAATCAGCATCGCGGCGCTTTGTGTCCACATTTCCGTCACGAGATTGCGGACGTTGATGGACCTATGGCTTGCAGTTGCGCTCTTTGCCGGGCTCGCCGACATGGCATTGACGTTCGGTGCGGGGCGCGCTACAGCGCGGGCTGGTATGCGGCGCGTAGCGCATCGATGCTGTCGGCCAGTGCCCTGCTCGGCACGCGCATGTACGAAACGAGCCGTACCTACTCGAAGCTCGATACCGACGACCTGGCCAAAAATGCGACGTTCTCCGCCTCGTCTTGTCCGGTCGGTTTGACCTCCCTGTGCCACGACCTAGCGGCCGCTGCTACACAAGCTCAGCAGTAGGCGGCGCAGCCAGTCGTACCGCGTGTTGAATCAAGCGCTTGGGCGAGCAATCGAAACGCCCTTCCGGAATCAAAGGCTTTCGGATCGCGGGTTGGGTTCCGGGGCTTCTTTGGAGTCCCGTGTCACGGAATTCGTCGTTTCCCGCACGATCGTTTTTGCGTCCGCCAGCAGGCTGCCTACTCCGCGCCCGCCAAACGTGGCGGCAACGCCCACAGCCCGCACTTCCGTCACTACCGATTTCCATGGATCGCTGGACTGCAGGCCGTCTTGTACGCGGTCAGCGAAGCCGTCCTCGAGCACCGGCTCCGGAATCGGGTGATTTCTCGGAGACATTTGCGCCAACGTCTCCTCGGCCTGGTCGAGACGTTGCCAAGTTTGCGATCGAAATCCCGCGGCAAATTCCTCCGACCACTCGTGGTACTCGGCCGCGCGCTCGATATTGAAGGACGTATGCGTCTCGACCTGCTCGCGATTCTTGCCGAACCGGCTGTCTTCCGCGAACACGGCGTGGCCTTCCGACCAAGGATCCATGACGACGGGCACAGCGTCTTGGTCAGGCCCGCTCACCTCGGCCCATGCGTGGCTCCCGCAAGAAACCATGCGGACTTCCTCCTGCGATGAACGGCTGGACTCTATGGCCAGCTTCCCATAGGACAGGGCAGCGACGCTGGCGTAGTTGTCGCAGACGCCTGCATCGAAGACCTTTGCAGCCATCGCAAGCGTCGCATAGACGCTGGCCGTGGGGTCGGGTCCATGTTGGAAGCCCATTTCCCGGAGTTCGAGTTCCAAGAACTGCGCAGCAACGGCGCGCACTTCGCTCTCCGACTGAGCACTGCGATTGTCGGCATCGACATTACCTCGTCCGTGCGCAAGCGTTTTGCGAGCGCCGTTGACGGCTCGGTCCGCCAACGCGAGGCGGTCGAAATCATCGTGTGTCGCCCGGCCACCGCCTGCTTTGTGAGCCAATATGTAGCGCGCGAGCGGCAGCATCGAGCGCGGCATCGGCCGGCTTCGCTCAATTGCGCTGCGCAGCGCCTCTTCGACGGCGACATCGCGCTGCGGCGCGCGGGCAAGGCTGCTGAGCAGGGCGTCGCGCATCGGCGCCTTGGTCGGACGCGGTGATGCGGGTCCATCGGTTGCGGCGCCACGCGATGCGTTGTTCGTATCGCTGGCCAAGTACAAATCGTCGGGGGAGCGGGTTGTGGCGCGTGCACGCATGATGGCGGGTTCGAGAGGGTCATCCTAGATAAAGGGACAACCTAGGGGCAGGCAGGATGTCACCGCAGCCTTCCACTATGCCGCAGTAAGCAAGGCGCTGCGGCTGCGTCCGTAATGTGAATGCTGATGCAGCGCCTTGCGCTCCGTGAGCGAAGCGGCGAAATCGTGGGTACGACGACGAAAGTCGAAAGGGATTCGATTCCCCCCTTATGACTGCGCACGCTTGCGCAACGCGCCTCGATCTCCAAACCGTTTAACGATGAAGTCCACGAACGTGCCGATCTTCGCGGGCGGCCTTCGGTCCGCGGCGGTCAGCAGGTGCATCGGCCGCGCGGCGGGCGCGTAGTCGGGCAACACCTGAACGAGCCGGCCCGCGCGCAGATCGTCCTCGAGCAGGATCTCGGGCTGCATGACGATGCCGAGCCCACTCAACGCCGCCATCCGCAATGCCTCGCCGTTGTTCGCGGTTAGCGCAAGCGACACCGGCACGACCACTTCCCCTTCCGGACCATGCAGGCGCCAACGGCGGCCCGCCGCGGGATGCGCGAAGCCGAGGCACTGATGCTGTGAAAGATCCGCAGGCACGGACGGCACGCCGTGCCGATCGAGGTAGCTGGGCGCCGCGCATATCACGGAACGATAAGGACGCAGCCGTCGCGCAATCAACGAAGAATCGGGCAATTCGCCGATACGCACCGCCACGTCGAAGCCTTCGTCGACGAGATCGAGCACGCGATCGCTAACGACCAGATCGATGTCGACGTCGGGGTGAGCCGCGCGATAGTCGACGCAAACAGGCGCCAACGCGTGAACGCCGAACGACACGGGCGACAACACGCGCAAACGCCCCCGCGCCGCCCCGTGCAATTCGGCGCCGAGTGCTTCGGCGTCACGCACGTCCGCGAGAATGCGCCTGCATCGCTCGTAATAATGCGAACCCAACTCGGTCAGACTCTGACGGCGCGTCGTGCGATTGAGCAGACGGCCGCCGAGCATCGCTTCGAGCGCCCTGACGTGATGGCCGACCATCGTCCCGGTCAGCCGAAATTCCTCCGCCGCGGCCGCGAAACTGCCGCGTTCCACGACCCGCACGAATATCGTCATGCTTTCCAATCGGTCCAATTGCGAAGCATCCTTTGGTTATGTTCGAAGCGAAGCGGTCTTTCTCCGTGCCGCCCGCGCGGCAACAATGTCGTCGAGCATGCGATTTCGACTTCGACTTCGCACGACATGGCGAACCCACTACAGGAGAAACATCATGCTATCGCAACCGACCCTTCGCGAACGCGGCACGGCTTTGCTCGAGCAATTGCACGGCACGGGCGCCGCGCAGGCGCTGAAGGACGATATGGCAGGACTCTGCCCGGATTTCGTCGACATGTCGATCGAATGGGCGCTGGGCGGGGTCATGGCACGCCCAGGGCTCGATCTCGTCACGCGCGAGCTGGTCGTGATTGCATCGTGTGTGACGTTGGGCCATCCCGTCACGCAGTTGCGCGCGCACGTGCATGCCGCGTTGGCAGCGGGCGCGACGCGCGAGCAAGTGATCGAATCGATTCTGCAGTTGATGTTCTATGCCGGAGGCGCGTCGGTCCGCAATGCGCTCGTGCACTGCAAGGACATGCTGGCCGCGCCGATCGAGGAAGGAAGCATCGCGCAATAGAAGAGAGATGGGCGCGTCGCGCCGGTCATTGCAACTCGCCTGCATTCACCGCGAAGGCAGCGCGATGCGAAAGATGCTGCCTTGATCGGGCTTGGCCTCGACATCCACCGTGCCGCCGTTGAGCCCGATTGCCCAGCGCGCGATGGCCAGCCCGAGCCCCGAGCCGCCCGCTGCTCGCGAACGCGCTTCATCGATTCGGTAGAAGCGCTCGAAAATGCGTTCTCTATGTTCGGCGGCAATTCCGGGGCCATTGTCGTCGACCTCCACGAGCGCTCCTCTCTCAGGACACGCCCGTACGCGCACGGTGATTTCGCCGCCCGCTTGCGTGTACTGGATCGCATTCGCCACGAGATTGATCAAGGCTTGCTCGAACGTGGCCTTGTCCAGCACAACGTTCAACTCGGCTTCTTCATGACAAGCGAGCGTCTGCGCTTTCTCCTCGGCCAGCACGCGCAGGCAATTGACCACATTCAGCGAGACCTCGCCGAGACGCACTGCGTCGAAAACCAACGGCAATCGTTCGGATTCGGCGCGCGTCAGCGTCAACAAACCTTCCAGCAAACGCGTCATTCGATCGGTTTCCTCCAACATGCCGCCGATCGCATCCTCGTATATCACGGCATCGCGTGGCCCTTTCAGCGCGTTCTCGCCCATGCTTCGGATCACCGCGAGCGGGGTGCGCAGTTCGTGCGACGCATCGCCTGTGAACCGCCGCATTCGCTTGAATGAATCTTCCAGCCGATCGAAGGTTTCATTGAACACGCATGCCAGGCGATCGAATTCGTCTCCTTGCGTGCCGACCGTCAGCCGTTGCGAGAGATCATCCGCCGTGATCTCTTTGGCTTTGCGAGCCATTGCATCCATCGGCGATAGCAGCCGCCCCGCCAGCCAATATCCGCCCGGAAGGCTGACGAGCAAAAGCCCAGGGAGGCTGAAAAGCAAAACCACCCAAAGCCTTTCCAAATTCTCGAACGTTTGCTGATCATCCTCGGCTATGCCGACCCGTAGCGGCCGGCCGTCGAGCCGAATATTCGTCTCGCGAATAGCATAGTGCCGCCCGCTCGCGGACGCGCGAAACGCATACCCGCCGGAATCGATGCCGACGGGAATGGCGATTCCGGTTGCCGCCCACCCAGTGCTCGCATAGAGCACACGCCGATTCGCCGCGACATAGAAATTGCACGCGGGGAAATCGCTTTCTATCGATGCCATACGGTCCGGGGTTTTCGCGAGCGCGCTCGTCACGAGCGTGAGCGCGCTATTGAGCCGAAGGCGCGACTCCGCGATGCAGCCGTAGCGAAACGTTAGGAATACGCAGCCCGCGAATACGAGGTAAATCAGTGCGATCGACAGGGAATACCACAGCGTCATGCGCCAGCGAACGCGTCCGACGAGTGCCCTCATCAACTCGGCTCCCTGACGATGAACCCGACGCCGCGAATGGTCTGAACGACGGGGCATGCAAACCCTTGATCGATTTTTTTGCGCAGCCTCGTCATATGGACGTCGATCACGTTGTCCAACGGCACCGCCCTGACCGACACTTTCCATACGTCTCGGGCCAGCATCTCACGCGTCACGACCGTCCCCTGGCGCCGCAAGAGAAATTCGAGCAATTCGAATTCTTTCGTCGTCAGATCTATCGGCTTCCCTTCGCGCGAGACATCGCGCGTGATCAAATTCATTTCGAGGTCGGCTACCTTCAGCAGGGCCGGATTGTCGGCGCGGCCGCGTCTGAGCAATGCTCGTATGCGCGCCAGCAATTCGGCCACGGCGAAGGGTTTGACGAGATAGTCGTCCGCTCCACGATCCAGGCCTAGCACGCGATCTTCAACCGTGTCTTTGGCGGTGAGAATGATGACCGGCGTCTGCAGATTGCGTTTTCTCAGCGTCGACAAAACATCGAAACCGTCCCGCCCCGGCAGCATGATGTCGAGAACGATCAGGTCGAAATGCCGCTCGTTGACTTGGAAGAAACCCTCCTCGCCGGTATGAGCGACATCCACGACGAACCGCTCGTATTCGAGGCACTCCTTCAACGCGTGGGCGAGCTTCTGTTCGTCTTCAACAATCAAAATGCGCATGGTTCGTTGTTAGAGTTCCGACGTCGTCAAACATGAAAGCATACTCATCGGCAGCTTACCCAAACGCGCGGAGCACCAACCCTTGCTCGTATCGCCTTCAAATACGCGTGGTCAGATCGATCAGCCAAGCCGGCGAATGGTCGACCGCCGCGGCTTCGAGCGTCTTGTCGAATCCGCCCAGCGTCAGGATGCCGAGTATGCACAACGAGCCGCCGAGCACGTACTTGCCCGCATTGCCGAACGCACTCAGCCGGCTGTGTAATCGCGCTGTCGCAGTGCGCGACGCCAAACCAAGCAGCAGCATGGGCGTGCCGGCCCCCAGGCCGTAGATTGCCATGAGCACAGTCACTTGAGCCACATCCTTTCCTCGCGACGCGAGTGCGATCGCGGCGCCGAGCGTCGGTCCAATGCAGGGGCTCCACACCGCGCCCAACGTCAGGCCGATCACGAATTGCCCGCCGCTGCCGCCGAGTTTCAGTCCATGCAAGAGAGCGTGCCCGCGTCCCGCCACGCCGTTTGCAAGCAGGGCGAAGCGGCGTTGCATCGCCGGCACGATCAATACGATGCCGACGATGACGAGCAGCATCGCGGCAACCGAGCGAAACGCCTCTTCATTCAAACCGAGCGTGGCGCCCAAAGTGGCCAAGAGAATACCCATCGCGCTGAACGAAAGCATGACGCCCGCTGTGAGCGCCCTCGCCCCGAACCGACCCGATGTTGCCGCGCTACCGAGCAAGATGGGCAGCAACGGCAGCACGCAGGGAGACAGGGTAGAGAGAACGCCTGAGAAATAACCGAGCGCATACGTTGCGAATCCGAACCCCATCGTTCCGCTCCAGAAGGACATGCATGTTTCAAAGCGTTTTGGCAAACAAGGTTTCGATCGATTCCTTGTCGGTATCCGCAATCGAACGCCCCACTTCGGTGTCGCCCTTGTAGGCGATAAAAAGACTGCGCTTGGTCAAATGGAGCGACTGCATGATGGCCTTGTCGGCGTCGATATCGACGACCAACACCGTCACCCTTTGAAATCGAGGCTCTTCCTCGATCGTCGACAACAAGTCTTTCTGCTTCCTGCAAATCGGGCACCACGTCGCGTCGGTGTGGATGACTACGGGCTTGCCCTCCCGACGCAGTTCGTCGTAGGTCTGAGCATTGAAATGGATGACGTCGGCAAACGCGCCGACGCTCATCGACGACAACAATCCACCGATAAGAACGCTCGCAAATTTCATTCGATTCTCCTTTACTTCGCCTCGCGGCGTGACGAAAGACTATCAACCCGAGCTCTCGGGCATCAACTGAAGCTTTCGTGACGAAAAAGTAAGGAGAACGGTCCGAAGCAGAGAGTGCCTTTGCTCACCGCGCGAGGATGCGGGCAGTGGTCTAAGCTGAACGGCAACAAGGTGCCGTGGGTTGCCGTGCTCGTCATGTGGGTGGTCGGCGTGATCTTCTTGCTGCCGTTTCCGGCGTGGCAAAAGATGGTCAACTACATCACGTCGATCACGGTACTCACCTACGGCCTCGGCCCGGTCGCGCTGCTCGTGATGCGTCGCAACCTGCCCGACCTGCGGCGTCCGTTCCGCATGTGGGCCGCCCCCGTGCTGGCGCCGCTCGCATTCATCTGCAGCAACCTCATCATTTACTGGACCGGGTTCGAAACCAACATCTTCCTGTTTTCGCTCGTGGCGATCGGTTTCGCGATTTATGCGCTGTACTACCACCTCGTTTTGCGCAAACCCGCGCGAGAATTCGGCTGGCGGCAGATCGCTTGGCTGCTGCCGTGGTTCGGCGGCATCTGGATCCTCTCGTGGCTTGGCGCAATAGGCGGCGGACGCGGTTTGCTCTCCTTCGGCTGGGACACGCTGGCCGTCTCGATCTGGAGCGTGATCGTCATGCTGCTGGCCATGCGCAGCGCGATCGAGAAAGAGGAAACCGAAGCGGTGATGGCGCGGATGAATTTGACGGATTGAAGGCGAGAAAGAAATTGCTATCCGTGCTTCAAGCACCGTGCAGGCTACGCCGAGAATGTCGGATCCTGACGCATATCACCTACACCTGACGAAGCTGCGCGCACAGCAAGTCACGCAGGCGCGGCAAACTCACGATCCAGCCTTTGCGCACGACCTCCCCCGGCTCCACCAGCGTGCCAGGATGGGTGTCGAAATACCGTCGGCTGGCTGCCACCAGATTCCGCCACTCCACCGGGAACTCGCTGCGCACCACCATCCCGGCCAGCCGGAACACGTTCGCCTCGACAGCATCTGCGGAAGACGCGCAAGGATCACGTGCTGCCTGTACACACCGCGTCAGGAGTTGGCTTTCGATTCCGCGTACATCCGTCATCCTTTCCTCCGTTCCCGTTTCCCCGTGTATAAGAACATTGTCGGCCAGGCATGTCCATCACCTCATAGACGAACGGCGAATCGAGCACCGGGGACGTTCCGAATCGCTTCTCGTAACGCTCCGCAAAAGCAGGTCTTTTCGGCATCTTCGCAAGCGGCGTCCCAGCGATCGAGCAGACCACATCGTCGGCCGCGTACCCCGCCAGCTTGGAAAGGTCGTCCGCGCAAACCCAGTCGCCGGCGAGGCTCGAGGCGTTATCACGACACTCATCGACTCCGAGCGATCGCGGTCTTTAGTCTCGATACGAGAAGCGCGTGCTTTACAAGCGATGTGTCCGCCAGCGCGGCGTCGCGGCTTGAAGCGGTGTCGTCGTACGGTATCGGCTCGACAAACTGACTGGCGGTAAGATCCCACTTCTTCCCGTCGACCACATTGTAAAAGTGAGTTCCCCCGGAAGTACGAGTACTCAGAATCTCCCCACCGAAATAATCCTGCACGACGAGCGCCGTAACGCTGCAGTGGTTCTGCGCAGGATTCGACAGTGACCATGCGTTGGTTGGGCTCGATGTGTCGCCTGACCATAAGCGAGAAATGACTCGATATAAATCGACGGGTGTCGCGAACGGATTCAGTACAGAGGTCGTCATGTTTTTAGCTCTCGTTGAGCCGACGACCGGCGGGGTGAGTGAAAATGCAAAAAGCCCCGTCGTTGTCGGCGGGGCTTCGTAGCACACGTTGCTGCGAATTTCTAGTGCATGCACGTACCCAACCGCGAACCCGAGTGGGTATGCGGATGATGATGAAACGTCATCGTGAGGGAGGAAAAAGCACGCATGGCGATGAGTCTGCCCGCAAATCATGCGCTCGTCAATCTTATCGATGCTTATCGCTGCTATTCGTTATATGAACGTCCGTTGGATTGCAGCCGCAGACACGGCCTCTTAGCAAAAAAGTAGCTTTGGCCAGGTGCCTCATTCGTTATCGATGTGGCATGATCGAAGGCCGACACAATCCATTTCGACATGAGAGGATCGAATGAGTCTTTCATTAGTAGTCCTAATCGAAGTTCAGCCTGGGAAAGCGGATCAACAATTGGAAGCGTTTCAAAGCATCGCACCATTGGTTCGAGCCGAGGCGGGATGTATCGAATACCAGCTCCATCGCGTAGATGGAAACGAAAATCAATTCGTACTGACCGAGCAATGGGAATCGGAAGCAGCGTTGGCTGCCCATGACGTTGCTCCACACATGATCGAGGCGAGCGGCAAGAACAAGTCCTTTCGCGCCGGCCCCGCGAAGGTACTGAAGCTGGTCGCGATCTAACGCATATGGTTGCCGGCACGACGGCCTCCTCCTCGTGCCGGCGCATGAATGCCGCCACGCCCGTGACGTCCGTCACGATGCATCGACCCTGACGTCCGCCTCATTTCGCCGCTGCTCATGGCGCCATACGCTCCTTTGCACCCGGGCACTCGCCCGACTTCACGAAGGAGCGAACCATGAGCACTCTGCCGAAACCGCCGCTAGACCCGCACACCATTTGGAATTGGGTCGACAATCATTGCCCCGCTTCGCACATCGAAATTCTGAAGCGCCCGAGCGCGGAAACGTATCCGAACACGTTCGTCGTCATGTTCAGCGGCACGGGGTTGCCCACGGGCATGACGAAGATTTTTCTCGATGTCCATTACGTCGGCGACAAGATCGAAGGCGGCCAGCCCCTACAGGCACTCGGCGGATTGTGGGCAACGGGATTCATCGGCGCGCTGAAGCCGGAACAGGAAGGCACGGGCGTGCAGAAGCTGAGCCTCATTGCGCACATCGGCCATACGTCGCCGGATCCGACCGGGCTGAACAATTACGGCATGTACTAAAAGGCCGTTGAAGGACTACCGTGAGGCGCGGCGACGGCTTCTTCCGAAGCACTGCCGCGCCGGGTCGGGCCGTGTCGATAAGCCGTAAGAATAGCCGGCATTAGGCTCGTCAATCTCAGTGACTCTTACGGATCTTGGCGCGAATTGCGGATCGGGAATATGCGATCGTCTCCGATCACAACGCAATCAAAACGCAAACGAGGGATTCGAATGCTTGCACGCGCAACGATATTGACGCGCCTCAGCGCTTTCGGCATGCTCGCCACGCTCGCCGCATGTGGCGGAAGCAGCGATTCGTCCCCCGGATCGTCGGCGGTCGCGGCTGCGCCTTCCGGATCCGTGAGCACGACCACCGGCAACGGTACAAGCAACGGCTCGGGAACAGGTACCGGCACAGGGCCCAGCACCAGCACGCCCATCTCCGCCGTCGATGCGCGACCCAACGACGGCTCGGGATACTGGCCGGATTTCTCCAACACCGGCTATGCGAATACGCCCGCCAATGCCGGCGGCCTAGGGCTTCCCGCCTATCCGGGGCATTTGACCGACTACGCCGCGGGCATGAACGACACCCAACCGCTCTCTGTCACGTACCCTGACGGCAGCGTCATTGCCTACATGCATTTTCGCGGCCTCAAAATCCTCATCTATGGCGACAACCTGACCTTCGTCGGTTGCCTGTTCGAGGGCACGGATCCGAACGACAATCTCGTCCAGATTTATTCGCCGACGAACATCACGTTCCGCTACTCGACCTTCAAGCCGAGCGCGTACGCCATGCCGCCGGGCAACGACGGGACTGTGTCGTCGGCCCACTCGACACCGGGCACGCCTTTCAACGACTCGTGGCAAATCTCGACGACGATGGAACCGGCCGTCGTGCTCATGGACCACGACGACATCTGGGGCAACGCGGGCATGGAGATGGTGACGGGCTTTCCGGGGCACCCGTCGACATGGACGAACAACTACATTCACGACGCCGCCGATACCGCGAACAATGTCTACCACCAAGACGGTATCGGGCCGCAAAGCGGCGGCAACGGTGGTCCTATGTTGATCGATCACAACACGATCGCGTCGCTAGGCAACACGAACGGCCTGGCGCTTCAAGGCGGCGGCGTGTATGACCACATCACCTTCACGAACAACTATGTGTCGGGTTGGGGCTACGCGTTGTCGTTCGGCACGTCGAACAACGCGACGAATCTGACGGTAACGGGCAATGTGTTCTCCGCGGAACTCACCGAGCTCTGGGGGCCGCTGTACGGAAACCTCTGGGGCGGGCAGGCACAAGGCTCCACGTGGCGAAACAACCTGTATCAAGTGCGACCCGGCGACGGCAATACGTCCTACACGACGGCCGATCAAGGCTTGTACTGGTGGCCGACCGACAACGTCAGCCATAGCACGGACTACGCCAACTGAGCGCCGGGCATTCACCCGAGCATCGCGATGCGGTGCTCAACGTCCTCGCACACGCATGTCAGCGAACGAATGCATGCAGCCAGTGCGTCAAAGGCGCAACGCGCGGTGCCCATAGCGGCCGAGCAACCCAGCATGCGCCTGCCCAAGCCAGCGCCACGACGAGCAAATCGCAGCGCCCGCTCTTCCACAGATTCAACGAGTGCCGTTTCCAAATCCACGGTACGCCGAGTGGGTTCGGCCAGTCGGCCAGCAGATGCATGAGGCCGCCGCAAGCGAAGCCGAACAGTGCCGCGGCAAACGGATGCGCGCGGCCCAGCGAACCATACGCGAAGACGAGCGCCGCCACCCAACCCACGCCCCAATGCGTCGCGGTGCGATGGGTGATCCAAAGCCGCCGCGCACGACTCCACCATGCGATTTCCAACCAATCGGGCGCCGTGCCGCCGGCGACGCCGGCGATGAATGCGACGAGGCTGCCTGAATGCCAAGGGCCCGCCGCACCCGCCTGAGCGACGAGCGCGGCCGCGATCATTCCGGCTGCCCAGCCGGTCGCGTGATGCGCACTATGCGATGCCATACCGAAGACGTATCCGCAATGCAAAAAACGAAGGGACGTCATTGTCGCAGAAGAAGTCCAGGCATCGACGGGACTTGTTTCAGCAGCTACGTCGGCAAAACGATCGTTCGAACGGTTCTAACGCGCTGTAATTGTGTGCGCGGCCCGCCTTCAGAAATCGACGGAATCGCCGTAAACAGAGGCAAAGCGCTCCGCAAAAGTCGATGCGCACGCAACAAGCGCTTACGGGCGGGCCTCAGCAGCCGCGGTCGGCGGTCGGCTTCTCGTGCATTGATCCGGCCCCACGCCGGCGCGCCGCGGTACCGACAGCACATTGAATCGAACACATGTCCTTTTGATGCGATTGACCAAACCACGCGAGCACGATGACGCGTTGAACGTCGCGTTGATGCGCAGTCAGTTCGAGGCGTTCTCGCGACAGCTTCCGCTGCTCTATTTCACCCTGATCGCCAACAGCGTGGCCGTCGCGTTTACGCACGCCCATTTCGCACCGGTCATCTTGGGCAAGATCGTGCCGTCGGTGCTTTGCGCAGCCTGCTTGCTTCGGCTTTGCGTTTGGGCGCGCCGTCGCACGGCGCTGTGCCCGATGACCGACGAGCAGATCGCCGTGCGCATGAGAAACACGAT
Source organism: Trinickia acidisoli (assembly GCF_017315725.1). Classification (NCBI taxonomy): domain Bacteria; kingdom Pseudomonadati; phylum Pseudomonadota; class Betaproteobacteria; order Burkholderiales; family Burkholderiaceae; genus Trinickia; species Trinickia acidisoli. Next base: position 492,834 of record NZ_JAFLRG010000002.1, on the reverse strand, counting down.
TGTGCTCGTCGTGCTGTTCGGCGCTGCGTTCACGGCCTGGGGCTTGAGCCTCTATCCGTACGGTGGGGCTTACGAGCGCGCGCACGTGGCCTTTTACATGTCGATCACCGTGATCGCCTGCATCTTCTGCCTGATGCATATGCGCATGGCCGCGCTGCTGCTCACCGCCATCGTCCTCGTTCCGTTCGTCGTCTTCTTTTCGCTGACGGCCAATCCCGTGCTCATCGCCATCGCGATCAACGTTCTGCTCGTCGCGGTCGCGATGATCAAGGTGCTGCTGACTTACTATCGCGACTTCGCCGATCTCGTCAACGCAAAGAAGGGGCTCGAGGACAAACAGCAGCAACTGCTAGCGCTGAATAGCGAAAACCAGCGCCTCGCGAATATCGACAGCCTCACGGCACTGCCGAATCGGCGTCAGTTCTTGGCCCGGCTCAGCGAAAGCTTCATGACCGGCGACGTGGAAGAAAAACGCTTCGCCGTCGGCATCGTCGATCTCGACGGTTTCAAGCAGGTCAACGATTTGCATGGTCATCGCGCGGGCGACGGCTTGCTGCAAGAAGTCGGGCGCAGACTGGCGGCGCTCGCTTCCGACGATTTGCAGATCGCTCGCCTCGGAGGCGACGAATTCGGCCTGCTGTTTCAACGCATCACGGCCGACGACGATCTGCTCTCGATCGGCGCGACCGTTTGCGATGCGTTGCGCGAACCGTACGCGCTGCCGCAAGCGACGGTGCGCATTTCAGCCACCATCGGCATCGCCCTTTTTCCGGAAGCAGGCCGTACCGCCGAACAATTGTTCGAGCGCGCCGACTATGCGCTCTACCATGCCAAGGCACACCGCCGCGGGCAAGCAACGATTTTTTCTCAGCAACATGAAAGCGCGATTCGACAGCTTGGCCGCGTCGAGCAAGCGCTTCGGCAAGCCGATCTCGAGCGGGAAATGACACTGCATTTCCAGCCGATTCTGAACGTCGCAACGGGCGACGTCGTGTCGTACGAATCGCTCGCGCGCTGGCACAGTCCCGTACTGGGCCCGGTCTCGCCGGACGCGTTCATTCGCGTCGCCGAGAAGAGCGACCTGATTCATCAATTGACGGCCGTTCTACTGCGCAAGGCGCTAGCGTTCATGGCGGAAAGCGATCCGGGCGTCGGCTTCTCATTCAATCTGTCCGCGCGCGATCTTGCCTCCCCCGATGCCGTCGAAAACATCCGGCAAATCGTCCAACAAAGCAGCGTGAATGCAGCCCGACTCACGTTCGAGGTCACGGAAACCGCGGTCATCGAGGATTTCGCGAAAGGCCGTGCGGCACTATCGCAATTGAGCGCGCTCGGCGCGAAGATCGCACTGGACGACTTCGGCACCGGCTACTCGAGCCTGCACTGCATTCATCAACTACCGCTCAATAGCGTCAAGGTGGACCGCACGTTCGTCGAGAACATCGAGCGCGACACGCTGGCGCAAGGGATCGTTCGCAGTGTCGTCGAGCTGTGCCGCAACCTCGGGCTGAGTTGCGTGATCGAAGGCGTCGAAACCGAGCGCCAAGCAGCGGCGCTTGCCGAGCTTGGCTGCCGCTTCATGCAGGGCTATCACTTCGGCAAACCGGCCGCGACGATCCCCGATGCGATGCGACGGCTGTCGACTGCTTTGCGCGATTGACGCTATCGCCCGCTAGCCGTGGCGTGCTTCACTGAAGAGATGACCATCGGCGCTTCTTCGAGCCGACGGAAGATAAGCGCGGCAGCAAGCGTAATGCCGCCTACGCAAACGAAGCTCATGCGGAACCCGAGCAGCGCCGATTGCCATTGGTCGGAGAACAGCTCGACCAACGAGCCGCCGATCGATACGCCCAATCCCATCGCAAGCATCTGCACCATCGAAAAGAGACTGTTGCCGCCCCCGGCATCTTCGTGCGACAGCCCCTTCAGCGTAACGCTGTTCATCGCAGCGAACTGCATCGAATTGGCCGCACCGAAAACGGCCAGCACAATGAGCGCAACGACGACCGGTGTCGTACGCGTGATCAGCGCGAACGACACAATCGCCGCGCCGACGATCAGCGTATTCACCAACAAGAACGTGTCGTAGCCATAGCGGCGAATCAACGGCGCGATCCAGCGTTTGGCGAGCGCCCCCGCGAGTGCCGCGGGCAGCATCATCAAACCCGAGTGCAGCGGGGTGTAGCCCAGCTCGAGTTGCAGCAACAGCGGAACGAGGAACGGCACGGCGCTCGATCCGATCCGGCACACCAAATTGCCGATCAGCCCCACGCTAAAATTAGGCTCGCCGAATAACGACAATTTGAACAGCGGATTAGCGCGGCCGCGCGCATACGGTACATAAGCGAGGGCGGAGGCGATCCCGAGCGCGAACAGTCCGGCGGACCACGCGGTGCGATGCGATTGAGCCGGCGCATCGACCGCGAGCGAGAACGCAATCATGCACAAGGAAATGAGCGCGCACCCGGCCAGATCGAAACGAGGTGCGGCCGTGCTCGTGGCACGCGGTAAATAACGGTGCACCGCAAACAACCCGACTGCGCCGATCGGCACGTTGATCAAGAAAATCCAATGCCAGGAGATGGCTTCGACGAACCAGCCGCCGAGCGTCGGCCCGACGATCGGCCCCACCTGTCCGGCCACGGAAATCATCGCGAGCGCCGAGACGTATTGCTCACTGCTGACGCTGCGCAGGACGGCGAGCCGGCCGATCGGCAGCAGCATCGATCCGCCGATGCCCTGCAGGACACGCGCGATCACCAATTGCCCGAGCGTATGCGCACCGGCGCAACACAGCGAGCCGAGCACGAAAATCAGGATCGCAGCGAAATACACACGGCGCGTGCCGAAGCGGTCGGCGAGCCATCCGGACGCGGGTGTCAGCATGGCCATCGTCAACGTATAGGCGACGATCGCCCATTGCATCACCAGCGGTCGCACGCCCATGCTGTGCGCGATGGACGGAAGCGCGGTGTTCACGATCGTCGTGTCGAGCGCCTGCATGAAAAACCCTGCGGCGACGATCCACAACAACGCTGTTTGATTTGAATCCTGGTTCATCTGAAATTCTCGAGTGCGCGGCCGAGCCGAACGAACGAGGCTTCGCGGTACGACCATGCGGAGTGCGTTCGACGCAATCATTGAAAACCCCTACATCATATTGGAATCAGTTTCAATCGAGAACCCCACTAGCGGCGTTGACTGTTATCGGCATTGCCGATAACAATGGCTGCATGCTCAATCCTGTCTGGTTGAAAACGTTCGCGACGGTGTCGGCGTGCCACAGCTTCACCGAGGCCGCGCGCCAATTGGGGCTGACGCAATCGAGCGTCAGCGAACATATCCGTCGCCTCGAACACGCGATCGGCCGGCGGCTGCTGGTGCGCGATACACACTCGCTCTCGATGACTGCCGACGGCGAAGCGATGCTCGCGCATGCTGGTGCGATCCTGCAAGCGCTGAACCGTGCCGAATCACAATTCCGCGGGCCCCGGCTGAAAGGGCGCGTGCGTCTCGGTTCATCCGACGATATCGCGCTCGGGCCGTTGCCGACCGTCCTCGCGGCGTTTCGCAACGCGCATCCCGATGTGGAACTCGAAATCACGATCGGCATGACGGGTCGGCTTTACGAGTTGCTCGATGCCGGTGCGATCGATTTATTGGTCGGCAAACGGCGGCTTGGCGACAAGCGCGGCGTTCCGCTGTTTACGGGCCGGCTCGAATGGATCGCACGGACGGGTACGCGCGTGGACATCGACCAACCGTTGCCGTTGATCCTCGTTGCCGAACCCAGCGTGACGCGTGCCGTCGTACTCGATGCACTCGCGGAAACGGATTTTCGTTGGCAGGTAGTCTGCACGAGCAGCAGTCATTCCGGCTGCATCGCGGCGGCGCGCGGTGGTCTCGGCATTACGGTGCGCGCGCAATATCTATCGGCGCGCGGGCTCTCGCAACCCGTCAATGCGTCCAGCCTGCCCGTGCTGCCCGACGTCGAATTCATCGCGCTCGCGGCGAAGCGGCTCAGCCGCCCCGCGGGAACGCTGCTGCAGTTGCTGCACGACAGCGATCTGCGGGGGTCGTGGGTGGGGGAGTAGAACTGCCGCGCGGCCGTCAGAACAAATGCCGAATGCCGACCTGCACGCCGGTTTCGCTCTGTCCCGCATCCGGCGTGAGAAACGAACCGGTCGTGACACTGGCGCCCGTCATCTTGTACTGAGCGCCGTTGGCATTGTTCAGATGCGACACGACACCGTACACGCGCGTCTTTTTCGAAAGGTCGTAGTTGACGATCGCGCTCATCTGGCTGGCGTTGTCGCCCAGCGACGAACTGTCTTTGAGGAAGGCGTAACCGATGCCTGCCGACAAGAACGGACTGAATCGATAATCCGCCGACAGCGAATAGGTGCTGTGCCAGTTGCCGGGCGTGTTGCTTACGGGGCCCACCGACGGATCGTACTTGCCTGCCGGATTGCTCAACGCATTGCCCGTCGTGTCGGAGATGATTTCATTCGCCCTGAAGTAGCCGAAGTAGATCTTGCCCCAGCCGTAATCGATATTTCCGCCCGCCATGATTTCCTGAACGCGGTTGGTGGCTGTCGCATTCGCCGCATTCAGATAGGCCGCCGCCAAATAAACCGGCCCCCACGCGGTCTGCGCTCCTGCTTGGTAAACCGCGTTGCCCGCGAGCGTCCCCGGCTGCCCCCCGACCGAATAATGAAGCTCGACTTGCGTATTGGCCCATTTCGGGGAAATGTAGCTGATGTCGTTATCGACGCGCGCCAGCCAATTGGCGAAATCGTTGTAGCCGGACCCATAGGTCGCCGCGCCGAACGCATCCATATTGCCGCTCCAAGCGAACATCGGCGTGTTCTGCCGACCGAATCTGAACTCGCCGTACGGTGCCGCAATGCCGAGCCATGCCTGCCGGTCGAAGAACCGATACTGGTTCTGCAGTTTCCCCGTGCCGGGATCGAAACCGCTCTCCAAATCGAACGTGACGCGGTAGCCTCCCCCCAGATCCTCCGATCCGCGCAGCCCCCAACGGCTCGTCATCTCGCCGTTGTTCCCGAGCGCATACAGGGACGTGCTTTTGCCGCCGACTTTTGCCGACTGATAGCCGATGAACTCATCGAGCACCCCGTACAGCGTGACCGACGATTGGGCATGTGCCTGCGACGATCCGACGATCGCGGCCACGACGCCCAGCAGCGTCGCGGTAAGCTTCCTTTTCATTGCGTCTCCGAAATATTGTCTACGTTTTATGTATCCGTTTCGACTTTCGTTTCCTCGAATCAACGCGGTGCGAGCATGCGCTTGACGACGAGCGCGAGCGGAACGGTGAAGACGAAATGCGACATGAAGCCGCCGATCACCACGTTGGGATCGAAGTAGTTCGGGTGATTGCTGGAGGCGATCATGATGAGCGTATGCATCACGAGCCAAGCGACGATCGCATAAAACAACGCGACGAACGTCGCTTCATATCCGCGCCGGCGGAAGTACGGCCAAATCACGGCAAACAGCACGCCCCAGGAAAGTGCGAAGACGAAATGAATTGCGGTGCCGAGCAGGTAGGCCCAGATGCCGAGCGCATCTTGCACGTCCTTGCCGAAAACGAGACCCGTCGCATTGCGAGGAATGCCGCCGAGCGGCATCAGGTGCTGCACGCCCACCCATACCAGCGCCTCGTACACCCAAATGAGCATCGCTCCGGTTAGTCCGCCGACCAGCCCCGCGCGAATGGTTTGCTTGATGCTCGATTGCGCCGGCATGCCGGACTGTTGATCGTCGCCGACCTGGCTGTTGCTCATGCTGTAGTTCCCGCCCATCTTCGTTCTCCTCACGTGTTCGATGAAATGCTGCGCGGGGGGTGGCCCTCGCGTGACGAAACGATAGAAAACGAGATCGCCCATCGACAGCGAGGGTAAACGTGAGCGGATCGGCGGTTTGGTACGCGGCGTGCGGTCGAGCCCGCATGTCGCTCGACCGTTAGATGGCGGAGAAGTCCGTAGCGCACGGCTCCGCGGGCAGCACGCCGCTCGTGCATCGACTGCGATGCGGCCGCGACTCCACGTGCAGCCGATAAATAAAACAGATGGCCGTAGAATCAAGTCGCAAATGAACTTTTCCACTCGCCCGGTTGCAACGCCCATGGCTATACTTCGTACTTCCACGCAGATCGTCACCGCCCTGCGCGCACCGATTCGACATTCCTCCATCCACGATGAACGATAGCGATTCTCTGAACCTCGCCCATCTGCACGCCGTGCGCGTCATCGCCGAGACAGGCAGCGTAAGCGGCGCCGCCATCGTGCTGTTTCGGGCTCAATCGGCCGTCACGCGAGCGGTGCAGGAAACGGAATCTGCGCTCGGCGAGCGTCTGTTCGATCGCAAATCCTCGGGCATGTTGCCGACGGCTGTTTGTCGTGCGGTACTGCATCGCAGCGCGCGCGTGTTCGATGAACTACAGGAAGTCGCGCGATGGAGCCGCGCGCGGCGCTCACCGCGGCAAACGGGCGCGGATGGGGCCCTGCCCGCATACTTGCTCAATACGCGCAGGCTGCAATTGTTCGTCACGCTCGCGCGGCACAAACATATGCCGAGCGCCGCACGAGCCCTCGGCATCACGCAGCCGGCCATCAGCAGTGCGATAAAGATTCTCGAAAGCGGCGCAGGCATGCCGCTGTTTCACCGAAACCCGCGCGGGCTTCTATTGACGAGCGAAGGCGAGACGTTTCTGCTGCACGTGCGCCGTGCGCTGAACGAACTGCGGCACGTGTCCGACGACGTTGCCGCGTTGCGCGGCAGCATTCAAGGCAGTGTGACGGTGGGAGCGTTGCCGCTCGGGCGCACGCTGATCTTGCCCGACGCCATCGCTCGCGTCATCGCCCGATTTCCAGGCGTACGCGTGGTGACGGACGAAAGCAATTACGAGTCGCTCGTAGGCGGGCTGCGCGCAGGCGACGTCGATTTCATCCTCGGCGCGTTGAGATCCAACGATGTGGCCAGCGGCCTCGAAAACGAAAAGCTGATGTCGGAGGAGCTGGTCGTGCTGGCCCGTCATGGTCATCCGCTCGCGGCCGAGCACGATCTGACGGTCAGCCAATTGGCGCACGCGCAATGGATCATGCCGCGCCGGCAGTCGCCCGCTCGTGGCCTGTTTGAATCGATGTTCAAGCGCACGAAAACCAAACCTCCGCAACCGACCGTCGAATCGGCCGACCTCGCGGTGATACGCGGCTTGCTCCTGCGCACGGACATGCTCGCCGTGTTGTCGGCCCAGCAGTTGCACTATGAATGCCAATCGGGGCAGCTCGTGGTGCTCGATGCGCCTACTCGGAATACGAACCGCGATATTGGTTTGACGCTACGCGCCGGCAGCACGCCGTCGCCCGCGGCGCGAGCGTTGATCGACGCAATACGGAGGGTGGTGGGGGACGTCGCGCGCACGACGCGCGTCATCCGTCGCTAGCTGTCTCGATGCGGATGCGACAGCCGATCGAGTACGTCTCGCCAAATGAAAGGCAATAGCGCTTCGTATTGAACGCCCTGTTCCACCATCCCATCGACGAACCGATCCTGCAATTGCGCGCACGCGTCGCTCATCCAAGGTCGAATCCCCGCGTCGCACAATGTTTCGCTTACCTCGCGCATTTCCTCCGCCCGACGTCGGCCGTGTTCAGCCACGCGGCTGATCAGATAGCCGGGTAAATCGTCCGTGCCACGCATCTTGTCGAAGGTCTCATGCAGCGAAGCCAACACGATCTCTTCCGCGCCATACGCGCGTGCCGCGCTGAGGCATTCGACGGTCAACGCCTCGATGCCCTTGATCATGACGCTGCGGCACATCTTCGCCGCCGAAGCGACGCCGACTTTGTCCGAGACCGCTCGCGCATTGAAACCCAATGCGCGCAACTGAACCGCCACGGTATCCGCCCGCTTTCCAGCCAGCAGCATCGGCACCGATAAACCATAGGGCGGCACCGGCGCCATCACGGCCGCTTCGACGTAGTCGGCACCCGCGTCTTCGATGATCTGCCGGCCGTGCTGCTTCGTCATCGGCGACACGGAATTGATGTCGACATAGGTCTGACCCGCTTCGATGCATGTCGCGACCACTTCCGCGACTGCCGCATCGGATGCCGCCGTCACGGCCGACACGACCCACTTCGCACCCGCAATGGCCTCGGCGATCGTCTTCTCAGAGCGCACTCCCACGCGCTCCGCTTTGTCGAGCATGGCCGATACGGTTGCCGGATCGTCGAGCAAGCGGTCGTACATCGACACGCTCACGCCCGTTTTCGCGAGCGCAGCACCGAGTAGACCGCCGGCTTCACCGAAGCCGATGAAAGCGATCCGATCGACCGTGTGCGTCATTTTCGTCATGTCATAGGCTCCATACCGTGGCGTCTTATTGCCGGTGCGGCTGAAGGCGAAGCGAGAAAAGACAGCAATGCCTTGGCCGCATCCTTGCACGTCGACACCGTGCAAACTGCGGCACGGAAAACGGTGAAGCTCTGCGTTTCGGGCGGAAGCGAGCCGACCACTTCGATATCGCGCAAATGCATGAGCTCGCTCAACTGCTGAAAGCCCAACTCGACTTCTCCGTTCGCTAAGAGCGAGCCGACCGGAACGCCAGGCGGCACCTGCACGATGCGCGATGCCATCGTCTCGGCGATACCCAGCCGCTCGAACAAGCTAAGCAGATGAGTACCGCTAGGCCCCGTGGAATAGCCGATGCGTCGGGCAGCCAAGAGCGTGTCGCGCATCGCGGCCTGCGTACCGATGCCGGGATGCGGCGCGCCGCGCGCCACCGCGATCGCCATCCCCGAGCGCGCCAAGTCGATTCGGCTGGTCGGATCGATACGCCGCGCGGTCGTTAGACGATCGATCGCATCGGCTGCCAGCACGACGATATCGAACGGCTCGCCCTCGCTGACGCGCCGTGCGGCATCGACCCCTCCGACCGACTCGATCCTGACCCGCTGGCCCCACCGGCGCTCGTAATCGTCGACGAGTTCGGCGAGCACGTGGCGCGTCGCCATCGACGAGATACCGCTGAGCGGCGCGCCTTCAATTCGATTGATCTTCATATCGGCAGCGGCTTGCTTCAATCGATGTATCGCAGTCCCGCCTGCGCGAGCGGCCCGCGCATGTCGTACATATCGAGGCCCAATACGCCGGCAGCCAGCTTCGTGCGCTTGGCCGCTTCATTGGCTTCGCGTGCCGCCGCTTTGTCGAGCACTTGCCGCGCGATATGCGAAGGAACGACGACCACACCGTCGTCGTCCGCGACGATGACGTCACCGGGATTCACGAGCGCACCCGCGCACACGACCGGAATATTGACCGAACCGAGCGTCGCCTTGATCGTCCCCTTCGCCGAAATCGCCTTGCTCCAAACGGGAAACTTCATTTCTTCCAACACCCGCACGTCGCGCACGCCGGCGTCGATGATCAGCGCTTGCGCCCCGCGCGCTTGAAAGCTCGTAGCCAATAGATCGCCGAAGTAACCGTCGGTACATTCAGCCGTGATGGCTGCCACGACGATATCGCCCGGCTGAATCTGCTCCGCCGCGACGTGCATCATCCAGTTGTCGCCTGGGTGCAATAGAACGGTAACGGCCGTGCCGGATGCCTGCGCGCGTGGATAGATCGGCCGCATATACGGCTTCAGCAAACCGGTTCGTCCCATCGCTTCGTGCACGGTTGCGGCGCCGAATGCGCCGAGCTGCGCGGCGATCGTCTCGTCCGCGCGCGGAATATTGCGGCAAACGACTCCCAATTCATTCATGATCAACGTCCTTCTGCTTTGAGCGCAGCATCGAGACGCGGATAGACGCGTCGCGCGTTGCCCTCGTAAATCTGGTACCGCTCCTGCGCATCGACATGCGCGGCTTCGATATAACGCTTCGTATCGTCGAAGTAGTGCCCCGTCTCGGGATCGACGCCGCGTACGGCGCCAATCATCTCGCTCGCAAACAGAATGTTGTCCACAGGGATGACGCGCGTGAGCAGGTCGATACCGGGCTGGTGATAGACACAGGTATCGAAGAACACGTTGTTCAGCAGATGTTCATTGAGCAGCGGCTTCTTCAACGCTTGCGCGAGCCCGCGAAAGCGGCCCCAGTGATACGGCACTGCGCCGCCGCCGTGCGGGATGATGAAACGCAGCGCCGGAAAATCGCGAAACAAGTCCGACGTGAGGCACTGCATGAACGCGGTCGTGTCCGCGTTCAAGTAATGCGAGCCCGTCGTATGAAAGCAGGCGTTGCAACTCGTGCTGACATGGATCATCGCCGGGATGTCGTATTCGACCATCTTCTCGTAGATCGGATACCAGTAGCGATCGGACAGCGGCGGGCTGGTCCAATGCCCGCCCGAGGGATCGGGATTCAGATTGATCGCGACGTTGCCGTATTGCTCCACGCATTTGACGAGTTCGGGAATGCAGGTGGCCGTATCCACGCCGACGCTTTGCGGCAGCATGGCCGCCGAAACGAAATGCTCGGGGAAGAGTTGGCTCACGCGATAGCACAGTTCGTTGCAGATCGCCGCCCACGTGCTCGACACCTGAAAATCGCCGATGTGATGCGCCATGAAGCTCGCGCGCGGACTGAACACGGTGAGATCGATGCCGCGCGCGCGCATCAGCCGTAGCTGATTGGATTCGATCGATTCGCGTAACGCGTCGTCGCCGATCCGCAGCTCGGATGCCCGCGGCATCTCCGACGGATTGCCGATGCCCGCTATCTGGCGATTGCGCCACACCTCCAACGCTTTTGGCGCAGTGGTGTAGTGCCCGTGAATATCGATGATCATCTGTACTCCTAACTAAAATCGCTCGCTGCGCGGCTCCGGCGCGCTCGACCCCGGCTGACTTCAATGTGCCGCATTCGGCTGTGCCGTCGTCCCGCCCTCGGTCGAACGCTGCGCCATCAAGATGGCGATGGCCGCCAGCGTCGCGGGCACGGCCAGCATCGACAAGATCCCCACGAACTCCCAGCCGAGCCCAAGCAGTGCCCCGCCGATCGCGGAGCCGAAGATGCTGCCGAACCGCCCGATGCCGAGCATCCAACTCACGCCCGTCGCGCGGGCAGCCGTCGGATAGCGGCCCGGTGCATAGGCGTTCAATCCGGTTTGCGCACCGCTCATGCAGAAGCCTGCCGCGAACACGAGCAAGGTCAGCGACGACGACAACGCGCCGATCCAAGCCAAGCCCAGCACGCACAGCCCCCCGCCAACGTAGGCAGCGCTGATGACGGGCGCCGGCCGCACCTTGTCCATGAGCCAGCCGACCGCGATGGCGCCGATCGTGCCGCCGATCTGGAACATCGCCGTTACGTCGGCCGCCGTCGTCACAGAAAGGCCGGCATCCTTGATCAGCGTCGGCAACCAACCCGTCAGCAGATAGATGACCAGCAAGCCCATGAAGTAGGTGGCCCACAGCGCCAGGGTAGTCAAGCCGTAACCCTGCGAGAACAGCACGCCGATCGGCTTGCGCGTAGGCAGCGGCGGCTCGGTCGACACGAACACCTCGTCGCCCGTGAACCGCTCAGCGCATACTCGGCCCAGAATCGTGCCGATGCGCTCGGACGGCGTACCGCGCACTGCCAGCAGACGGGCCGATTCCGGCAGCAGCCACAGTTGCAACGGAATCAGCACGAGCGGCAACGCACCGCCGAACAACAGCACCGAGCGCCAACCGTGAATCGGAATGAGCCAGCCCGCCACGAATCCGATCAGCGCCGACCCGAGGTTGAAGCCCGTAAACATCAGCGTGATCATGAGCGACCGCTTACGTTGGGGCGCGTACTCCGACAGCAGCGTCGTGGTGTTTGGCATCGCCGCACCGAGCCCGATACCCGTCAGCAGGCGCAACGCAGCCATGGTCACCGGCGAGCCGGCCTGGGACGTCATGATCGTGAAGATGCTGAACAGGAACACCGATGCAATCAGTACGCGCTTGCGGCCGAATCGATCCGCGCTCGGCCCCGCAACCAATGAACCGATGACGAGACCGATCGGCGCGGCGCTCATCACCAAACCAAACTCGGGCCGCGAAATGGCCCACTGATGGATGACCGAAGGCGCCACGAAACCCATGATGGCCACGTCCATGCCGTCGGCGATGACGACGAGACAACAGAGCACCACCAGCAACCACTGGTAGGGCGATATCGGCCGCTCGTCGATGAAAGATTTAATGTCGATCGTTTTCCTGCTCGTCATCGTGTGTCTCCTATCTAATTTCTTTATGTCTCGGCGCTTCTACTACGAATCCTTGCGATCCCAGGCGAGATCGCCGGAGCCCTTGCCGGCCACCGAGTACAAGGCGCCGGGAGCGTTGCGGGTCTGCTGGAATGCTTCCAGCGTCTCGCCGCGCATCGCGGCGTAGATGTGAAGGTTCGATACGCCCGTAGCGGCGCCGAGCTTTTCGAGCATGAAAAAGATGACGCCGTAATGCAGCAGGCCGAGCCAGTCGCGGCGGCGTATCAAGTCGCGCTCTTCCTGCGTCAATCCCGCGGCTTCGAAACTCGCTTCGGGATTGCGCAGAAACGCCTCGCGATGATCGGGTTCGACCATGCGATGCAAGTAACGGTTGATTCGGAACGCCTTGACGGCCACTTCGAGCGTGAACGGATGCGTGCCTTCGAGTTTCTCGATGCCGGCCAGTTGGGACGCCATACGCTCCCGATGGCGTTCCGCTACGCCGGGCTGAAGCGCGCCCTGCTCGCCTTCGTAAATCGCCGTGGCGATACCCGTCATCGACGGCAAGTAGTAGCTGCGGTGCTTGCACACGACGTTGGCCGGCAACGCCCCGCGCATCGTGAGCCACATGACGACTTCGGCCCCTTCGAAGCCGCCGAGTTGCGCGTATTCGGCGATCGTCATCTCGGCGAGTTGCTCGGGATCGCGCTCGAACAAGTCGAGAAACCGATGATCCCATTCGCTGTTGTTGAAGCCGGCGCGCTCGCCGTGCACTTGATGCGATAGGCCGCCGGTCGCCACGATCGCCACCCGCAAATCTTCCGGATAGCTTTCGATCGCTCGCCGCAGCGCCTGCCCCAGCTTGTAGAAACGCCGCGCGGTGGGAACAGGAATCTGCAGCACGCCCATCTGCAGCGGAACGAGCTTCGCCGGCCACTCGCGTTCGTGCGGACACAGCATCGATAACGGCGAAAAGCAGCCGTGATCGAGCGCCTTGTTCTGGAAGAAGGACATGTCGAATTCATCGATCATCAACGAGCGGCCAATGTGCGCGGCGAGTGCCGGATGTCCCTCGATCGGCGGCAAGTCGCGCGCGCCGCCACCCTCGTCCGCGACGTGCCAGCGTTCGCCGACGCCGAGTGCGAAAGCCGAATAGTGATCGAAGAAGAACGACGTGACGTGATCGTTGTAGATCAGCAGCAGAACGTCGGGCCGCTTCTCGGCCAGCCAAGCCGCCACCGGCGCGAAACTCGCGAAGATCGGCGCCCAGACCGGATCGTCATGCTTGTTCTTGTCCAATGCGAAGCCGATCGTGGGCGTATGCGAGGCCGCGATGCCTCCGACAATTCGTGCCATTTCAGTCATTCTCCATAACAGGTTGGAGATTACATGCGGCGCGCGTCCGTTTGAACGCACCGGTTAACGAGATTCGATCGAGAAAAGCGGTGCGATTTCAGCCGCTCGCCGATGATCGAAACACCTTGCAGGCCCTTGCCAGCGCTGCATCGGAGGAGATCGCGCGAGCACCTCGTCGAGGCTGCTCGGCGCGAGCATTTGCGATAAATGAATTCGATGGCGGAACAATGAAGTCGCAATTCGAGCGATCCGTCGCATCGCGATACATGCGGCGCGGCCGATCCGAGCGTGAAAACAGACTGTTAATATGGCGGCATGCGGGTCGATCCTTACAGCCTCGAATTGTTCATCTCGGTCGTCCATGAGGGCTCCATCGCTCGGGCGGCCAGCCGCAATCACATCGCCCCTTCCGCACTCAGCCGCCGCATCGCCGATCTCGAAGCGGCGATGGGTCTCGCCTTGCTCATCCGCTCGCCATCGGGCGTCGAGTTGACCGAAGCCGGCCGTCATGCATTCGCGCGCGCGGTGGCCGTCCACGATCAGTTGCAAACGCTGGCGCGCGAAGTGCAATCGCTGAGCGGCCAAGTGGCCGGCGTCGTACGGCTGTATGCCAATGCGTCCGCGATCGTCGGCTTCTTGCCCGAGCGATTGAAAGCTTTTCAGGCGCGCTATCCGCTCGTGCAAATCGCTTTGACCGAGCACATCAGCGACGAGGTGATACGCGCGTGCCTCGACGATCGGGCGGACGTCGGTATCTCCGCGAACAGCAAAACGCCGGGCGGCATCGAATCATGGCATTTCGCCGGCGATCCGCTCATGGTCGTGCTGCCCCTCGGCCATGAACTGGCCGCCGTCGATACGCTGACCTTCCACGACGTCATTCAGTTTCCGCTCGTTGCACTTCAAGCAGGCGGCTCGCTCGACAGTATGTTGAAAGAGCGCGCCGATGCGGCGCGAACCCCGCTGAAGCTATCCGTCACGGTCAACAGTTTCGATGCGCAATGCCGGATGGTCGAAGCCGGGCTCGGCATCGGCATCGTGCCGACGAGCGCGGCTTCCGCGTTCGCCGGCTCGCGCGCGTTCATGCGCCGCCCGCTCGCCGAGACCTGGGCGCAAGAGCGCAGCTTGCGCATTCACGCCCTCAGAAAATCGTCGCGCCTCAAAGCCGTGCAAGCATTGATCGATTCGTTGAGGCAGACCGAGGGTTAACGCGGACATCGCGATCCGCGATGCCCCCTTTGCCGATCGAGCACTTCATCGTCGATGGTTGCGCCGTCTAGATTTCCGTTGAAGGAGAAATCGGATGGCGCAACTGCAATTGACCGGTCGCATCATATTTCTTTGCGACGACCCCGAGCGGGTAAAGCGCCAACTCGACGGCGCGGATCTGACGGACGTATCCACGGATACGCTGCGGGACGACGTGTCGACCGACGAAATCACGCCGATGAGCGTGCTCACCCGCTTCGACGATCGCCTCGGTCGGGTTCCCTATGTCGGCTTTCGGACGCAAGGGCGCAACCCGATCGGCCTTGACGCGATCCGTACGGGCGGCTTTTGCGTTACCGTCGCGGGCAATCGCTACGGCAAGGGATCTTCACGCGAACACAGTCCGCTTGCGGAATATCGCGCGGGCATCCGCTTGGTGATCGCAAAGAGCTTCGAACGAATCTATCGTCAGAACGCGGACAACATCGGCCTGTTCACGTCGACGGACTTCGGGCTCATCGAACGCATTCGGCGCGGCGAGCCGATCGACATCGAGGCGCTGACCGCCTCGCGCGACCGCCTGGCTGCCGCCATTCTTCGAAGCGGTGGCTTGCTGCGCTATGGCGCGCAATACATGCGCGATATTCAACGGGTACCGATATCCGAGGACCGTGCGCCGCGCACGCTCGCGCAAAAAATCCTCGAGCGCCATGCATTGCAGACGGAAGGCACCGAGCCGTCGCTGATGCCCGGAGCCGGCCGCTTCGTGCGCGCGGATTGGCGCTTCATTCACGAGTACTACACCGGCATGGCAACGCACATGTTGCATGCCGCGTTCGGCAAGCCGCTCGTGCTTCACGAGCCCAATACCATCCTCGCATTCGAAGATCACCTGTCGTATTCGCACAAGAGCGAGCTGCATCTGAAGAACGGTTTGCTGCCCGACGTCCGTGAATTGTCGGCCGCGCATCGGCAGTTCGCGAGCGACTATGGGATCAAGAACCACGGCTATTTGAGCGAAGCTGGCGACGCTATGAGCGAAGGCTCCGAAGGCATTTCGCACGCGATGATGGCGGAGCGCTATGCGTTGCCGGGCCAGCTCATCGTCGGAACGGATTCGCACACGCCGCATAGCGGCGCACTCGGATGCTTGGCATTCGGCGTCGGCACTACCGACATGGCGAACGCATTCGTCACCGGCGCCGTGCGGATGACGGTGCCGCCCTCGCTACGTATCGATTTCAATGGACCGATACCGCCCGGCGTCACCGCGAAGGATTTGGTTCTGCACCTGCTTGCCGATCCGAGAATTCGCAGCGGCGCGGGCGTGGGCAAGATCTTCGAGTTCGCAGGCTCGGTCATCTCGCAGTTGACGACCGACGAGCGCACGACGCTCACGAACATGACCGCGGAGCTCGGTGGTTTCAGCGGGATCGTCGCACCCGATGAGGAAACAGTCCGTTTTCTCAAGACGCGACGCGGGATCGACTTCGTCATCGAGCCTTGGATGTGCAGCGATGCCGGCGCAAGCTATGCCGAGATCATCGAGATCGATTGCGCGGCCCTATCGCCGATGCTCGCCGCACCCGGCGATCCGGGCAATGGGATCGCTCTGTGCGATCTCGTCGAACGTCCGCGCATCGACATCGCGTACGGCGGTTCGTGCACGGCCGGCAAGCGCGAGGACTTCGACCACTATCACGAAGTGATGGCATGGGCCGCGGCACGCGGCTTACGCGTGCCCGAGGGTGTCACGCTCTACCTTCAATTCGGCACGCTCGACGTCAGGGACTACTGCGTGCGGCGCGGCTACGTGGAGGCCTTCGAGCGCGTCGGCGCCACGCTTTTGCTACCCTCTTGCGGCGCGTGCGCGAACTGCGGGCCGGGCGCGTCTGTCGATGCCGGACAAATCACCCTCAGTGCAATCAACCGCAATTTCCCCGGCCGCTCGGGCCCGGGGCAAGTGTGGCTCGCGAGCCCGCCGACCGTTGCAGCCAGCGCGCTCGTCGGCGAGATCGCTTCATTTGCCGAATTGAAAGCGCGGTATGGCGCGGCATAGGTAGGCGCGCTCATCGCAAGCTACTGCAAGTTATCGCAAGACGCGATCGGCCCCAACGTGAGTGGCCGACGAACTATTCGAACGACGTATTCGAACAACGACACAGGAGACAAACATGGCCATTTTCGAGGGCGCCTCGCGTCTTGGTGCCACAGACCGTGCCCTTCCCACGGGTGCGGATGTGGATGCCATCGCGCCTGCCAGAACGCAGGAGATTGCGGCACGCCTCGATCGGCTTCCCGCCACGCGCGCGGTATGGAAGCTGATCGTGCTGCTGAGCCTCGGATTCTTCTTCGAGCTCTACGATCTGCTCTATACCGGCTATGTCGCACCCGGCCTCGTGAAAAGCGGCATTCTCACGCCGACGACGTCCGGCCTGTTCGGCACCTCCGGCGTCGCAACCTTTATCGCGGCGCTTTTCGCCGGGCTCTTTCTCGGCACGAGCGCCTGTGGCTTCTTGGCCGATCGCTTCGGCCGCCGAGCAATCTTCACGTGGTCTCTGCTCTGGTATGTCGCGGCCAATACGGTGATGGCGTTTCAGGACACGGCGAGCGGACTGAATCTTTGGCGCTTCATCTCGGGGATGGGCATCGGCGTCGAGCTGGTCACCATCGGCACCTATCTATCCGAACTCACGCCCAAGCATCTGCGCGGACGCGCCTTCGCGATATGCCAGACGATCGGCTTCTCGGCCGTGCCCGTCGTCGCATTTCTCTCGTATCTGTTCGTCCCGCGCGCGCCGTTCGGCCTCGACGGATGGCGCTGGGTCGTACTGCTCGGCGGCGTTAGCGCGCTATTCGTGTGGTACTTCCGGCGCAATCTGCCGGAAAGTCCGCGCTGGCTGGCAAGCAAAGGCCGCGTGGACGAAGCTAGCGACGTCCTCGCCCAACTCGAGCGGCGCATCGAACGTCAATACGGCAAGCCGCTGCCGCAACCTGGCCCGTCCGATCCGGCGCCGCGAAAAGCAGGATTTGCCGATATGTGGAAACCGCCTTATCGGCAACGCACGATCATGCTCATCATCTTCCATATCTTCCAGACAGTAGGATTCTATGGGTTTGCGAACTGGGTGCCGACGCTGCTCATCAAGCAAGGCATCACTGTCACGCACAGTTTGCTGTACACGACCGTGATCGGGCTTGCGGCACCGCTCGGGCCGCTGATCGGGTACTTGTTCGCGGATCGCTTCGAGCGCAAGCAGGTCATCGTCTGGATGGCCGCGCTCAATATCGTGGCAGGACTCGTTTTCAGCCAAGTATCGGCAGCGGCGGCGATCATCGCGCTGGGCGTATTGCTGACGCTGGCCGGCAACATCATCTCGTTCACGTTCCACACGTATCAGCAAGAGCTGTATCCGACGGCGATTCGCGCTCGCGCGGTGGGTTTCGTTTATTCGTGGAGCCGCCTCTCGGCCGTCTTCAGTTCGTTCGTCATTGCGTTCACGCTGAGAGGGTTCGGCGTCACAGGCGTATTCGTGTTCATCGCGGGCGCCATGCTGCTCGTCATGCTCGTCATCGGCCTAATGGGACCGCGAACGCTCGGGCGATCGCTCGAGAGCATTTCGCATTGATTGCGTGTTGATTTCGCACTGAACGGACCGCGCATGCACCGCGATCGCGCGGCGCTATACGTCGATCGCTTCGTCGATCGCTTCGTCATCGTTTTAGGCCCTCAGGTGCCGCATGCGTGGATCAGAAACTGCTGCAATGCCGTTGCGGGTCCACTCAGCTGCGCGCCCTTGCGCCAAATCATGCCGGCATCCATTTGAGGCACGACGTCCAAGATCGGACGCGCCTCGATCCGCTTGCCTTCGAGCGACCACGGGCGAAATACCATATCCGACAGCACCGTCACCCCAAAACCGTGCGCCACGAGGCCGCGCAACGCTTCCATCGAACTCGTGCGAAACGCGATGTTCGGCTCGATGCGTTTCTTCTTCCAATAGCGCAGCATCGACTGCTCGCCCTCGTCGACGGTGATCAGGATATACGGATGAGCGGCAATGTCCTTCAGCGATGGGGCCTCCAATTGCGCTAACGGATGCGAGGGCGCAACCCACAATTGCCGCCGCGAGCGGATCAATATCTGCCGGCCGAATCGGCTCAGCTTCTCGACGTTCGACAGCAGCACCACGCCGACGTCGATTTCACCGTCGAGCACCGCCTGCTCGATGTCCGCGCGTTCCATGTCTCGCAGATCGAATTCGACGTACGGATAGGTCGCGCGAAAACGCGCCAGCAGCTCGGGCAGGAAATAGCCCAACACCGTGTAGGACGCCGCGATATGCACGGTGCCGCGCATGTCGTGGGAGCGAAACGGCGGCTTGTGCACGGCGTCGCGCGCCGCATCGAGCACGCGCCGTGCGTGATTGTAGAAATCCTGCCCGTCCGGCGTGAGCGCTACGCCATGCGGTAGCCGCTCGAACAAGCGCGTGTCGAGTCCAACCTCGAGCGCGAGTACGGCATTGGTGATGGCCGACTGCGATACGTGCTCATTGGCGGCCGCCATCGAGAACTGGCCCGTTTGCGCAGCGGCTACGAAGTAGCGCAGTTGCCGGAGAGTGAGATCGAATGACATCTGTTTTCCGAATACCTGGTTTGATAATTCGTGATTTTACGATAGCAATCGCGCTTCCTATACTCGTCCGGAACTCGCCAGGAAAGTCGAGATATTCGGAGACAACCCCACCATGAACGCGCCCGATCACGCTATTTCTTCCGACCTATCGATGCACGCCGACACCGCAACCGTCACGCTCGACGACAAATACACGCTCGAGCGAGGTCGCGTCTATATCAGCGGAACGCAAGCCCTGGTGCGGCTGCCGATGCTGCAAAAGGCGCGCGATCGGAAGGCCGGGTTGAACACGGCCGGGTTCATTTCGGGCTATCGCGGCTCGCCGCTCGGTGCGCTCGATCAATCGCTGTGGAAAGCCAAGAAACACCTGCAGGCGCACGACATCGTGTTTCAGCCGGGCGTCAACGAAGATCTGGCCGCCACATCCGTATGGGGCACGCAGCAAATCAATCTGTGGCCGGGCGCGACGCGCGACGGCGTGTTCGGCATGTGGTACGGCAAGGGCCCCGGCGTCGACCGAACCGGCGACGTCTTCAAGCACGCCAATTCCGCCGGCAGCGATGCGCGCGGCGGCGTACTCGTGCTGGCGGGCGACGATCACGCGGCCAAATCGTCTTCCGTCGCACACCAATCGGAGCATGCGTTCATCGCGGCGGGCATTCCCGTGCTGTACCCCGCGAACGTGCAGGAATATCTCGACTATGGGCTGCACGGCTGGGCGATGAGCCGCTACTCGGGGCTGTGGGTGGCAATGAAGTGCGTGACCGACGTGATCGAATCGAGCGCATCGATCGATCTCGATCCGGATCGTCTCGAGATCGTCATACCGCCCGACCCTATCCTGCCGGCCGGCCGGCTCAACATTCGATGGCCCGATGCGCCCCTCGCGCAGGAAGCGCGGCTGCTCGACGAGAAATGGTACGCGGCGCTGGCCTATGTCCGCGCCAATAAGCTCAACCGTATCGTCATCGATTCGCCGACACCTCGCTTCGGCATCATGACCGCGGGCAAGGCCTATCTCGACGTGCGTCAGGCGCTCAGCGATCTCGGCCTCGATGACGAAACATGCGCGCGGATCGGCCTGCGGGTGCTGAAAGTGGGTTGCGTTTGGCCGCTGGACGCCCAGGATGCACGCGCGTTCGCGACAGGGCTCGAAGAAATTCTCGTCGTCGAAGAGAAACGGCAGATTCTCGAATACGCGCTGAAAGAGGAGTTGTACAACTGGCGCGAGGACGTTCGCCCGAACATCTACGGCAAGTTCGATGAGCGCGACAACGCGGGCGGCGAGTGGTCGGTGCCGCGCGGCGATTGGTTGTTGCCGGCGCACTACGAACTCTCGCCTGCCTTGATCGCGAAGGCCATTGCGCGGCGTCTCGCGCGCGCCGATTTGCCCGAGGACGTGCGCGCGCGGATGCTCGCACGCGTTGCGATCGTCGAGGCCAAGGAACGCGAGGCGGCGAAGCCGCGCGTGAGCGTCGAGCGCAAGCCGTGGTTCTGCTCGGGCTGCCCGCATAACACGTCGACGAACGTACCCGAGGGCTCGCGCGCGCTGGCTGGGATCGGCTGCCATTACATGTCGATGTGGATGGACCGCAAAACCGAAACGTTCAGCCAGATGGGCGGCGAAGGCGTGGCGTGGCTCGGGCAAATGCATTTCTCCGGCGATAAGCACGTGTTCGTCAATCTCGGCGACGGCACCTACTTCCACTCGGGCCTGCTCGCGATCCGGGCGGCGATCGCCGCGAATGCAAACGTCACGTACAAGATCCTCTATAACGACGCGGTGGCCATGACGGGCGGTCAGCCCATCGACGGCGTGCTGACCGTGCCGCAGATCGCGCATCAGGTGCACGCCGAAGGCGCGAAGCGCATCGTCATCGTCACGGACGAGCCTGAGAAATACGGCTCGGGCATCGTCCTGCCGGCAGGCGTCGACGTTCACCATCGCGATCGGCTCGACGCCATGCAGCGCGAGTTGCGCGAGCTATCCGGCACGACGGTGCTAATCTACGACCAAACCTGCGCGACGGAGAAGCGGCGCCGTCGCAAGCGCGGCACCTATCCCGATCCGGCACGCAGAGCGTTCATCAACGATGCCGTTTGCGAGGGCTGCGGCGATTGCTCGGTGCAATCGAACTGCCTGTCCGTCGAACCGCTCGATACGCCGCTAGGCACCAAGCGCAAGATCAATCAGTCTTCGTGCAACAAGGATTTCTCTTGCGTGAAGGGCTTTTGTCCGAGCTTCGTAACGGCCGAAGGCGCGCAGCTTCGCAAGAGCGCGGGCGCGCGCGATGCAGGTTTGCGCGCAAGCAAGGTCGACTTCGACGCGTTGCCGTCGCCGTCGCTACCTGCGCTCTCGCGGCCCTACGGCATTCTCGTCACGGGCGTCGGCGGCACGGGCGTCGTGACGATCGGCGGCTTGATCGGCATGGCCGCGCATCTCGAACGCAAAGGCGTGACCGTGCTCGATATGGCCGGGCTCGCACAAAAAGGCGGCGCCGTGCTGAGCCACGTGCAACTTGCCGCCTCGCCCGATACGCTTTACGCGACGCGTATCGCGACCGGCGAAGCGCGGCTCGTCATCGGCTGCGATGCGATCGTGTCGGCGTCGAGCGATGTGCTCTCGCGCACGCAGCGCGGCTTGACGTTCGCCGCGATCAACGGCGGCTCAACACCAACCGCGGATTTCGTCCAAAACCCGAATTGGCGCTTTCCGGGCGCACAGACTCAATCGCAGCTTCGCGATGGCATCGGCGATGCCTGCGCGTTCATCGACGCCAATGCGCTCGCGCTGGCACTGCTTGGCGACACGATCTACAGCAACCCGCTGCTGCTGGGCTTCGCATGGCAGAAGGGCTGGCTGCCGCTCGAACTGGCAAGCCTATCGCGCGCCATCGAGCTCAACGGCGTAGCGATCGAAAAAAATCGACAGGCATTCGATTGGGGGCGGTATGTCGCCCATCATGGAGAAGCTGCCGTTGCGGCCTTCGTTGAATCTTCGGTCGCGAAACCGGCGGTCGTACCCGAATCGCTGGAGGCGCTCATCACAGCGCGAGAAGCACGGCTGACCGATTATCAAAACGCGGCCTATGCGCGGCGTTATCGCGACGTGATCGATCGAATCCGCGCGAAGGAGAGCCAAATCGCCGTCGATGCCACGCTGCCGCTCACGCGCGCGATCGCTACGAATCTGGCCAAGCTGATGGCTTATAAGGACGAATACGAAGTTGCCCGCCTTTATGCCGAGCCCGCTTATCTGCAAAAGCTGCGCGAGCAATTCGAAGGCGAACCCGGACGCGATTACAAACTGAACTTCTACCTCGCACCGCCCTTACTCGCGAAGCGCGATGAGCGCGGCCACCTGCAGAAGAAGCGTTTTGGCCCGTGGGTACTGCCGGCTTTGCGCATGCTCGCGCGCATGAAGGGGCTGCGCGGCACGGCGTTCGATGTGTTCGGCAAAACCACCGAGCGTCGCAGTGAGCGGCAGTTGATCGTCGATTACGTTGCGCTCGTCGGCGAATTGTGCGCGACGCTCGATGCCGATCGGTACGAGGTTGCCCTGCAGCTAGCCGGCCTGCCGGACGAGATCCGCGGGTTCGGTCATGTCAAGGAACGCAACCTCCTTGCCGCGGAGAAGAAGAAGGCACGCTTGCTGCAAGACTATCGAGCGATGCAGCGATTAACAGCAAGCGCGTGAAATACTTAGTTCTCCGAAACGGTTGTCGATGCCGGTCGGGCCCGCTGTTTCGGGCTCTGGCGATTAGCGTTACGGCTCGACGCCGAGCATGGCCATGTATCGCCCGAGATCGCCTTCCTGGCTGACGATGTCGCGCATCAACTCGGGCAGCGGCATGCGGCCCCAACTCACGGCGCGCGCGAGCAGATAAGGCGTCGGGCTGTGAGGCTCGTGCTCGGCGAGATACCGGGCGATGTCTTCGAGAAGCCGATACGCATGCGCGCGATCGGCGATTTGCTCGCGTGCGATGGGTAGCTGTATGGGCTGCATGTCGACCTCCATTCGCGTATCGTCGTGCTCGCTCGCTTGGACTTCTTCCGTTTGGACCTGCGAGGCCGCGAGACGTGCTTCCTCTTCCAGCGCATGCGTGCCGCGCAGTGCGCGCGCCGCCCGCTGCAACTCTCCCAGCGTCGACTTCACGCGCGTAAAGCTCGGCGCATCGCCGTTCAATCGCTCGTCGAGACGGCCCGACAGATCTTCGGTCGCGGCAAGCGCCGCGGCGGCGCTGTGCTCGAGTTGTCGCAGCAAGGCGAGATTGGCGCCTTGCGCCGCTTCGCGGTCGAGCATTTCTCGCGGCAGATGCGTGGGCGATCCTTCGTCTTGCAGCGAGGCCACGACAACGCGTTGCCAGTCGTCGAGATTCACGAAACCCGGCTCGACGCTCAGGCCCATCAACGGCACGTGCAGCTTGAGCACGACCTCGAGCCTGCGCGCGAGCCAATGCAAGGGCGCGGTGCGCGCGTCCGTGTCTTCTCCGTCGATCTGCGGGTAGGCGCGATCCCAGAACCGCTCGCCGAATTCGATCAGCAACCGTAGCCCCGCCGTCAGGCCCTCGAGCCGATACTGATGCGTCCATGCCTCGCACAACCAGACGGCGAGATGGAAGTCCTTGCTCCGCGAACTCAGCGCCTCGGCACTCAGGGATGCGACCCGGCGCCAGTCGGCTTTGACCAGCGGCCGCTCCCACTCGCCCATCGGCAACGACGCATCGTCCTCGCGTTGCGCGTCGCGAATCTGCTGCCAAATGGGGTCCGCGCGCAGCGGCACGCCCACGCCGTCACCCTCGGGCAACGGCTTGAGCAGCGGCTCCAGATCGACCACGAAGCACAATTCGGATTCGATCAGATCGGACGGATTCATAGCGTGCTCCAATTCGGCGCATGAGTCGGAAAGCTGGTCGGCCAGGACAGCGGAATCTTCTTGCCGCCCGGCGTCAGCCTCACGCGCATGTAGACGCGACCGAGCGGATGCTTCGATACGAGCGCCGCGTCGGCAACGGTGGCCGTATCGAGCGGAAATTCGAATCGCAGAAGCGACGTGCCGGTGCCCGCCCGAACCGTCGTGTCGGCAACGCGCTGCTCAGAGATGAACGTGATCAGCGCCCAAGGATCGGCGAATTGCCACGTCAGCGTGTGTCCGTCGGTCGAGTAGCTGCGCTGTGCCGGATCGTTCTTCGCGGCGAGCGGCGAATTCTTCGCGAAGCGCAACACGAGCGAGACGGGCATGCCGTATTCCCAGTGCAACGAATGCGGCGCATCTTGCATCGACACGCTTTGATCGCCGATTCGGACCGTCCAGTCGATCAATTGATTGCCGGCTACCTCCGCCGTACGGTCGGCACGAAAATCCACGCTCACGTCGTAGCCGGCCGTCGTGCCGTCAGCCGCCGGATAAAGCGGCGCAAGCAGCGCATCGACCGTGTCGAATTGTTCGACGAACTGTCGTACCGCGTCCGCACGAATGGCATGCGAGCCGGGGCCGCTCGCCGAACGAAGCGAGGTCGCGACCTGCTCGTAGCGCTTGAGCGCCACGCCGAGTTCGCCGTAATCGACCGGCGTCGCATCGGCATCGTTCAACCGCGCGGGCCGCAATGGGCCGGCGAACGGGCGCCGGTAGGCCACGCTTTGGTTGAACACCGAGGCGAAGCCGTCCCACTCGCCGCGCAACGCATCGGCATAGGTCGAGCCGCAGCGTGCGAGCAGGCTGTCGTACAAGCGCATGTGCAGCGTCGTGAAATAATCGCCCCCCACGCCGGCCGGGCGCGGTGGGAATCGATCGACGCAATCGCTCGCGTTCGGGTCGGCCGCGACCGTCTGCAGGAACTGCTCGAGCATCAACAAGCCGCTGTTCGGGTTCTTGAGTTGGTAGCGGTCGAGATCCGTGTCGATCGCCTGCCAACGCTGTGCGAGCGGCGAGTTGGCATCGGCGGCATCGAGCGCCGCCAAATACGTCTTCGCTTCCTTGCCGAGCGTGAGCGCGCGCAGTGCCTGCTGTTCGAGATAGACGTTGAGCGCGGCTGCGTCGTTGACGCCGAATGCCGCGAGCACCGGCTTCGCGCTACCCGAGCCCCCGCCGCCCAGCCGCGTGGCGTAAAGGTCCGATTGCACGAGCGCGTTGTCGACGAGGCGAAGGTGCTGCATGGCGTCGCTCGAGACGAGCGTGTCGAGATCGGCCGCCTGCGCATTGGCACCCATTTCCGCGAGCGCGCCGCGGATCTTCACGAGCCGGGTGCGCGCGGCGTCGAACGCCGTGCTGGTCGGATCGCCGTCCGCGGGCGACACCGTCGCCGCCGACGCGACTTGGTCGAGGACGAGGCGCGCAAACTGCGCATCGAGCGCCTGCTGGATGGCAGGCCGAAGCGCGTCGGGCAGTGTAGTTAGGCCATCGGCGAGATAGTGCTTGCGTTCGTCGCCCAGCGCGATGGCCTGATCGAGCTGCGTCCGGTCCCACGTGACGATCGAGCCGTCCGGCACGGATGGCAGCGGCAGGTTGCGCGGCGCCACCATGAACGGCTGCGACAATAGCTTCGCCAAGTCGTCGCGCAAGGCGAGCCGCGCGGGCGACACGACGTAACGCGCGTCTTTGTCGACCCAGACGATGCCCCCGTCGGGGCCGCCGAAGCGCTGCGCCATTTCGCTGGCGAATACCTGAAACGCCGTGGCGGAACGATCGTGCAGACGCGCGACGAGATCCGCTCCGAGCAGCCGATCCTGCGCGGCTTGGACGAACGTGCGCTCCCATACGGGGCCGGGATTGAACTGCGTCTGGTGCATCCAGCCCGCTTTGCCCGCCGCGAGCAGATCTTGCTGCGTGTCGATGCCGGCGACGACCGCGCGGTAGCTGCCGCTCGTCTGCGCGAAATCGCCCAGGCCGACGCTGCCGACCGACAGCGCATCGAGCTGCGCCGTTACCCCGCGCTCGGCCGCGAGTAGCGGATTGGCCGTAAACATTTGCGCGTCGAGCTGCTGCGCGCCCTTGTCGAACGTACAGCGCACCGCCTGACGAATCACCGGCAAGTTCAAACCGCCCGTGCCGTCCGCCGCATACGCGTCGCCGCTGCGCGAAGCATCGCGATAGAAGTACCGCAGGCTGCCGGCCACGTTGCCCTGCAGCTCCGTGCCGAACGCATAGCGCACCACGAGCCTGAGCGCCTCTTCATTGTCGGGCGACGGCCGTTGCAAACGCTGCATGGCCTGAAGCGCGGCCTCGAGCTGGCCGACCGAGGTGACATAGCGCTGCATCGCATGCATCGCGGGCAAATCCTCGACGGCCAAACTGTTGACGACCGATGCATCGCCGCCAAGCGCAGGGGCGGCGCAATCGTCTCCGACAATCAGTTGTCCGGTGCTCGGATCGCTCGCCACGCCGGTCATCCCGCTCACATGCGCGAGCATCTCCCGCTCGAGCGCGGTGAGTGCGATCTCGCCGAATTCGCGTTCGAAGCGAGCCCGCACGCGCTCGTTCAGATCGTCGACGACACTCCACGAGCCGGGCATGAAGACGGTCCAGAGCGTGCCGATATGCTGGTCGTTCATGCCGATCAGCGCCAGCGTCTTGCTGCGATACCAATTCGACGGCAGCGACTCCCCGCCGCGCACCGCCGCGTCGCGCTCCTGCGCGTCGGCGTGCAGTTCGTTCAGTGCGGCGACGAGCCGCGGATTGCGATGGCTCAGCGCCAGCGTGGCACCCGCGAGACCGATCGTCCAGCCGCCCAGCAATACGATCCCGCCCCAGCGCACCGCCCGGTGCATCACGGGCCGCGTGAGGTGCTGCGAGCGCGACGGCCGCGTCAGCCCGTATTCGAGGAAGATCTTCTTCTCGAACAGGTCGCGCAAGAAGGCCGGCTGCAGAATCAGATCGTTGAGCGCCCGGCTGCCCTCCTCGGCGCCATGCTCGGCATCGGCGCCGCTCGGGTCGGCGCCCGCCTCGGACGCGAAGCTAGGCTCGGCACGCTCGCCGTACGGATCGTAGGCATCGGGCGAATCGAGCACCGCCGCCTCGCCCGCATCCTGTCGGCCTTCGCCGCGCTGCGCGAGCTCGCCGCTATCGCCGGTCAGATAGATCCCTCGGAAGAAGAACGGCTCGTGATAGGCACTCGGCCGCATCAACTCGTCGACATAGAGCTGCAACTGCGACCGGATCGCATCGATGCGGGCCGGCAGCAACAGGCAGCCTTGCACGTCGAGCATCCCCGTATCGAGTGTGAAGAGTTCCGCGCTCGCATCGGACACGGCACTCTCGATGCTGCCCATCGCGGTGTCGACCCAGCTCGACTGATAGGTGGTGGACAAATCGAACGGCGAGGACCACCCCAGCATGCTCGCCCGCAGCGCCTCGGGCAGCGCCCGCGCGAACGCGGCGAAGCCGGGCAGATCCTCGCAACCGGTCACGACGACGTACACCGCGAAGCGCATCGCAAAGCGGTTCTGCGCGAGCCATAGCCGGCGATGCGCGAGCTTCGCATGGCGCTCGATCTCGAGCCGCGCGTCGGGATGCTCGGCGAGCAGCATGGACGCCGGAACCGTCACCACGACGGAGTCGAACGGCCGCTGCGGACGGTAGTTGCGGCACAGGCTCAGGAATTCGTCCCAAGGCTTCTCGTCGCTCTCGTCATCGGGCGAGCCGAGATACGCGGCCTTGATGTCGATGGCGATGCCGCGATCGAAGAAGTGCCACGAAATGCCCTGTATCGCGGTCGGATTCGCCGCCTCCGAGCTCAACACGCTGGCGACGCCCGCCTGGGCGATCGGCAGCGGCCGCGGATCGTCGCCCTCGTTGAGGACGATGACCCACGGAATGTTGTAGCGCTCGCCGCGCGAGGCGATGTTGCCTTCGATCAACTCGACGGCCTGGCGAAACGAGTTGCGCAGCGAATCGGCGCGCAACCGGACGATCTTGCGCTCGGCGGCCGGCTTGCTCTGCGCGCTGTGCGCCGCGATCCAGACGACGGCCCCAAGCACCACGAGCACGACGACGATCAGAACGGCGACCGACAACAGGAACAGGTTACTCGTCAGCATAGCGCCGCCCCCGCAATGGACAAACGATGCATGGCGCTCATGAACTCACTCCCACGACGGTATCGCCGTGCAAGGCCTGACGAACCGGCCAGGATTGCCACAGCCATAGAATTTCCGATATTGCGAGCAACGCAACCACCGCGAGCAGCGCCATCACACTCCAACGGCTCACGCTCGGCAGCTTGCGCGGCGCAATGTGGGAAAGCGTATTCGTGTAAGCGGACTCGGTCACCACGCGATCACGGCCGCCCAAATCGGCGCGGCGCTGATAAATGAATTCGTACAGCTCCTCGCGATAGCTGCGAAGACGCGCATCGGCTTGCTCGCCCGCGCCGCGAAAGCGCCCCTGGAAACCCATCGCGAGCGCGAACAGGTAGAGACGCCCGATCTCGCGGCGCGACGGTTCGCGGTCCGACAGCAATTCCTCGATCTTTTTAAAGATGAGATCGCCCGCGATGTTGGTGCGAAACAGCGTCGATTCGAGCAAGTAGGCGGTCCATCGCTCGCGGCCCGCCCACTGCGTGTTGAGCAGCAATTCATCGGCGAGCACGGCTTTGAGATAGCGTGCGTCGGCGACGTTCTCGATGTCGAAGCGCGTGCTGTCGCGGCGCGATTGCAGCGTCTGAATCTCGAGCACGTTCAACAGATGCCGCGACATGCCTTGGGCGGCCTGCTCCGCGTCGGTCTCGGATGCTTCGGAGAAACGCCTTTGCGCCTTGACGAGTTCGTCGAGGAACGCGCGAAACTGCTCCATCGCCAGGTCGCTCTCTTCGGTTTCAATACGTGTGCGTGCCATTGGTATCGACCGTCAGTCTTTCGTGAACAACAGCATTTCCTGGGGCCGCTGCGCGCTCGCCCCTTCGCTCGGATTGCTGATGACGAGCGCGTCGCCCGCCAGCACCAGCACGGGATCGGCTTCGACCTCGAACAGCAGATAGCCGGAGCCCGACCGGATACCGAGCTCCTCGGCATATTCCACCGTACGGCGCGCCGCACCCAGCACACGCCGGCTTCGCAGCGACGGATAGATCGATTCGGAACCGATCACCGCGCCGTCCATCCAGGCGAGCAGATCGCGATCCGATTGGCCGCGCAGGCCGATCACGAGCCGCCCTTCCAGCCACTGCGCTTGCAGGGCGATATCGAACGTGTCGTTGCCGTAGCGGAACTTGCGCTCGCGATACCCTTCGCTGACCTCCGCGATCGCCTCGCGCAACGAACGCAGAAGCGGCGTGAATACGGCAAGCGGATCGGCATGGTCGTAATCCGGCGGCACGGGCGACATGCCGCCCGGCGCGAGCATCGAGAGCGAGCCGTGCATTGCCGCGAGCGCATGATAGAGCGCAAGCGGGTGCAGATGCGGCGTGCGCAATACCGCTTCGGCGAGCGGCAGCGCCGAGAGCAGGCTGCGCAGCCTGTCCTTCAGTTCGAGTTGCGTCAGCCGGTCGTCTGCCTTCGACGAGGGAATGGCCGTTTGGCGCGCGACGAATGCGGCCTTGCCGCGCACCTGGCCGAGCAGCCCGGCAACTTCGATCCAAAGCGGGTTGTCGCGTGCGATCTCGAGCAGCGGAGGCTGCCGATCCCCGAACTTCACGACTTCGTTGTCCTTGTAGACGGTGCCGAGGCACAGCGAGACGAAACGCGCGGACGGCACGTCGCCCGCCTCGAGCGCGAGATTCGGCACGAGGCGGGGAATGTCGGCCGGCGGCGCCGCCGAGGTGTCGTCCTCGACCGGTTCGCCCGGCACCGAGCGAAACCGGCGTATCTCGGTGTCGCCGCCGCCGCGCATCGACGATACGACGGGCAACGTCAGATAGAGCGCAAGCGCGGACGTGGCGAGCTTTTCCGCGAACGGCGCGAGCGAAAGTTCCAGCCGGCCGTGCTGAGCGAATTCGGCCGAGTAGGACACCGCCGTGCCGTCCGGCATGATCGCCTCCAGCGCAAGCACGCGCACGGAGTTGTCCGCCAGCAACCCCTCGTCGAACACGAGACGCCGCACGCCCCAGCTAAACGGGGCGGCGGTCAGGCTCTGCCATGCGACGAGGGAGTCGACGCGCGCGCCGAGGAGCTGGAAATGCTGCGGCGCCAACAGCATGCCCTCGAACCACTCGACGCGGTCGACGACAGGGATCAGACGATCAGGCGGCATGGCGGCACCTCGCACCACGCGCAACGGCCCGACCGCGCAGCGGTGCGGCACGTCGGGAATCGGAAGAACAGCGAAGTTCTGTCATTTCACACTCGAAACGGAAAATGCGTTGTCGCCGAGCTGCACGACGAGCCGGCCGTTGAATCGTTCGACTCGTACGCGATGCGCACCCGGCCCCGGGTAGTCCGCGAACACGAAGACGCCTGCCACGCGCGGCCCCCGCAGCTTGTCTCCCGGCACCACGAGCCGCTGGCCGGGCACGAGCTCCCAGCTCTGATAGTGGAGCGAATCCGGAAACGTGCCGGTCAGATCGGTGCGGACGTCAAACCATTTGGACGCGGGCAGCTCGGCGATCCGCGCAAGCATGGCCTTGTCCGTCACGAACACGACGTCGACCGCAACGGGACTGTCGTTGTTCGCCTGGTCGCTGGCCGCGAGCGTCAGCTCGTCCCACTTCACTTTGTCGCCCGACGGAAACAGCATCGAACATCCGGCGAGTCCCACGAAGCACAGCACGGCCATGAGTCCGACGGCGCACCGCCGGATGCGCGCCGTCTCGCCGCGCACCGCGGACCTCGTCCCGCGCGGGCGCGCATCCGCATCGAGCGGTGTGCTGCCGCGTACGAAGAGAGGCCGTCCCGCAGAGCGTCGACAATCGGTCATCTTGCTCCCACTCCTATACCCATGATTACGATCAAAGAAGCCGCCACGAGCGCGCAGCCCGCTACCAGCGCGAGCTGCGCCCGCGTAAACGCGAGGCGCACCATTGCCGATTCGCCGTACAGCGGCTTCGGCTGCGGCGACGCGGCGGTCCGATCGGCCGGCAGACCCGCCGACACCAATGCCACGACCGTGCACGTGGACAGCAGGCTCAGCAGATTGCGCGGCCCGTCGCAGATCAGATCGATCGCGACGAACAGCACCAAGGCTGCCTCCACCGGCAGCCGAAGCAGCGACAAAGCGATCCCCGCGGCGGCGATGCCGCCCACGCCGTTGCGTCCGGCCGACGCGAAAGCGGCCGCGGTAGCGGCGGCAGCGATCATTACACAATCGCCGATATCTAGGGAGTGCCCGTACAAATTCGCCACGAACGACGCGGCGAGCGCGAAATAAAGCGCGGAGCCGGCGCGCAAGAATACTGCGCCGAACGGCACGACGAGTTCAGCGACGCCGCGGCTAAAGCCGAGCTTGGCGCTCATCGCCTCGATCGTATGCGGAATCGCCGCCGTCGCCGTGCCCGATGTGAAGCCGACCAGCATGGGCGCGCGCAAGCAGGCGACGGCCCGGCCGAACGAAACGCGCGTGCGCACGGCGATGGCGGCCAGCGCGATGCACGACAATCCGGCCGCCGAGACGAGGAAGACCCAAATGAATCCGCTCATTGCCGAAAGAACCTCGCGCGGCGTGTGGGCGACCAAATGGGCCGCCGTGCCGAACACGAGCACCGGCAGCAGCAGGTTCGCGTAGTCGATGAGCGTTTCGAGCGCGCGGTAGATGCTTTCGAAGATCCCGTTGAGTACCTTCGTCTGCTCGCTCGACAGCGCGGCGAACGCCATGCCGAAGAAAATCGTGCAGGTCAGGATACCAAGCGCTCGACCGCTCGCGAGCGCGCTGAAAAAGTTGTCGGGCACGACGTCGGTCAGCGCGAATGCCCGCTCGGCCGCGGCTTGCGCGCCTTGCTCGAACAACTGCATGCGCACCTCGCCCGCGTTGCCGCCGCTACTCAGGACCAGCCGGCCGAGCTCGGCATGCGCGGCGTCCGACAAGTGCAGCCCCGGCGCCGCCACCACGCCGGCCAGCGTGCCGGCGAACGCGCACAGCGCGACGACCGCGATCGCCAGCATCAGCATCGTGCCGATTCGCAGGCCGGGCCGCGGCAAGCCCATGAGCTGGCGCAGTCCGAAGAACATCGCCACCACGAGCAATGGCACGGCAGCCATGTTGACGATCGTGATGTAGATCTGACCGACCGCGTAGGCGGCCGCGCCGAGCGGCTCCGCGAAGACGCCGGCGAGGCTGCCGAGCAGCACGCACAGCAGCAGCACGAGCGCGGAATTGGGCAGTTGCCTGAGCGTGTTCATAGGGCCCGGTTCCAGCCGCGCGAGAGACCGTAGGATACCGTCGCGCGCGCGAGTTCGAGCGTGCTGTCGATCATCGGGATCGACGGCGCTTTCATCGGCCGCGCGGCAAGCGGCAGCTCGGTGCAGCCCAAGACCGCCGCTTGCGCCCCCTGGTCGACGAGCCAATCGAGCGCGGCCGCGAGGTGCCCTGTCGATGCTTCGATCTCGCCGGCCTTGACCTCGCGAATGCAGGCGTCGATGTGCCGCTGCGTCGCGGCATCGGGTTCGACGGATTCGAACCCGCGCGCGGCGAGTATCCGCTGATACAGCCCGGAATGAAACGTGCCGCCCGTCGCC
The DNA here is from genome assembly GCF_017315725.1 of Trinickia acidisoli. Taxonomy (NCBI): domain Bacteria; kingdom Pseudomonadati; phylum Pseudomonadota; class Betaproteobacteria; order Burkholderiales; family Burkholderiaceae; genus Trinickia; species Trinickia acidisoli. Next base: position 459,821 of record NZ_JAFLRG010000002.1, on the reverse strand, counting down.
AGGGCTGCTACGCGCCGCACGCCGGGAGGCAGCGCCGCGACGCTCGCCTCGGCGATGTGGATGATCGGCGCGCGACTCTTCGCACGCATCGCGTCGTACCAGTGATGCGCCGAGTTGCACGGAATGACGATCAGCTCCACCTCGTTGCGGTTCAGCATGTCGATACCGCTCAACAGCGCCGGCAACGGGTTTTCGCCGGTCCCGAGCAACGCCTCCGAACGGTCGGGAATATGCGGCAGATGCGCGACCAGCAACGGCAAATGCTGCTGGTCGCGCGACGCGCCGGCCGAGCACGTCAACGCGATCAGCCGCTCCATGAAATCGACGGTGGCAAGCGGCCCCATGCCGCCCAGGATGCCTATCAGCGCCATGGCGGAAGTCCTAGAGCTTGAGCGGCCGGGGGCAAATGATCGACACGGCCGCCGTATTGCCGATGACGAGGATCAGCGTGCGCAACATGTCGCACAGCGGATCGACTGCCAAAAAGAGAATGAACGCCGCCTCGAAGGGCAGGCTCAGGTAGACGCAGGTCATGCCGATCAGCGACACCGTCACGAGGCCGGTCATGCCGGCCGACGCGAAGCCCGCAAGCACCGACGCGAGCAAAACGGTGCTGACCTCGGGTACGCCGAGATGCCGCCCATAGAGCTGCGCGATGAACAGGGTGGCGCAGACGTAGTACACCATCGGCCCGACGCGCAGCAGCGACACCGTCAGCGGCACCATCAGCTCGACGCGCGAGCGGGCGAAGCCCAGGCGGTCGACCAGGCTTTCGATCATGCTGGGCATGCAGGCCGCGCTGTTGCGCGTCGCGAGTGCAAGCGCGAACGGGGCGCGCAGCGCCTCGAGCGTGCTGCCGAGCGAATTGGACGAGCGCTTCCAGATGATCGTGCCCGCGAGCACGACCAGCAACACCGCGACGACGAAGAACGCGATGACGAACTGCAACATCGCGTGCAGCGGGCCGACGCCGGACTTGCCTAGCTGTGCCGCGCTCATGCAGAACAGAATCAGCGGCAGCGGATAGCTGAGCCAGTGCATCAGCTTCTGGCAAGCATAGTAGACCGTCTCGAGCGCCTGACTGAGCCCGACCGAAATGCGTTCCGGCACGCGGCCGACGGCAAGGCCGAACAGCAGCGCGAACACCAGCGCCTTGAGGGCGTCGCCGCTCGCGAGCGCCGCGAAAATATTGCTCGGCACGAGGCTCTTGAGCATGTCGGTCAAACCGACGGTTTTCTGCACGGTGTCCGTTCCGTACAGGCTCATCACGGTTTCGTTCGAGCCCGTGGCGTCGCTACCGACCATCGCGCCGAACGTATGCATCGTCGCAGTCGAGAGATTGGCACCGGGCCGCATCGTCAGCAACACGATGGCGCCGACCACCGCGACCGTCGCCGACGCACCGAGAATCACGACCACCACGCGCAGCAGCAGGCGCGACGTGCCGCCGTCGCGAAACAAACGCTGCAGGCTGAATATGACGGCCGACACCATGAACGGCAGCGTCGTCATCTTCAGCAAGTTGACGTAAAGATCGCCGATCACGTCGAGCTTTTGCGCCAACAGGGGAACCAACAATCCGAACGCGCTGCCGAGCGCGAGGCTGCCGATCACCACCCACGGGTTCACGGCAAAGGCGTAAAGCTTTTTGGTATTCATCATCCGGTCTCCGAAATGCGCTTTCTTTCTTACTTGTCTGTTGCCTGCAGCAGCGTGTTCACGTCGATCTTCTTGCTGCGCTCCGCCAGGAATTGATTGACGAAGGCGAGCAACGCGGGCGAGGACACGTTGACGCCGATCGCGATCGGGTCGTCGAGATCGTCGAGCGTCACGACGCGCAGCCTCAGCGACGCCGTGGGATCGCTTTTAAGCACGTGCTTGACCTCGAATTCGTCGCGATACGCGGCCGTCACCTCGCCTTTATCGAGCGCGCCGAGCAGTGCCTCCCAGCTCGGATAGGGTCGGACCTTCGCATTCGGGAAGTTGGTACGGACATACTCCGAGTACGAGGAGTTCATCACCACGCCGATCGTGCTGTCATAGGAGCGGATCACATCCGGTGCCGTGCGCCCGCGCGCGATCTGTGCGAAGTTCATGCGATTGAGCAGCAGTGCGCGATGCAGGCTGATATACGGCGTGCTGAAGCTGATGAGCTCCGCGCGCGGCAGCGTTCGCGACAGCTTGCTGATCGCCAGATCGGCATCGCCGTTCGCGAGCAGACGCACCACGCCGTCGAAGGTCTTCGCGTCGCGATTGAAGCGCACCGTGACGCCGAGTTTCGCGGCGAGTTCGTTGGCGATGTCGACGTCGATGCCCATCAGGCGGCCGTTACGCGTTTCGAAGAACGGCGGCTGATCGACGCCCAGCATGGCAACCACGAGTTCGCCCCGGCTTTCGATGCGGGCGAATTCGGGTGCGAGCAAGCGTCCGTCGGGCATTTGCACGAGGCCCGTCGACGTCAAGGGAAGCGGCGCGCCGGCAGTCGACGACGACGCGAGCGCCGGGGCAGGCGCAGGCGCTGCCGGACGGGCCGCGTGCGCGACACCCGCTCCGGCGAAAAGCGCGAGGCTCATGGCAAGAACGCCCGCCACGCGGCCGGCAAGACCGCGCAGCGAGATCGCCGCAACGTGGCGCCTATGCGGCGCGGAACCCGAAATTTGAAGCGTAGGCATAGCGATTACCGTTTGCAGTTTCAAGAAGCGGTGGAAGCCGGGACAGCGGACGCGGCAGCGTCCGAACTCGCCGGCGCGGGAGCGCGTTCGCTGACGGTCGGACCGCCGGGCGCGGCGGTCGTGGGCGCGGGCGCGGCATAGCGCGCGCCGATCTCGACGCCGAGCAGGAACAGCAGCACGCACAGCAGCAGAACGCAGCTCGCCGCGATCGTCGCCATTCGTGCAGTCAAGGAAAAAACATAGGGCATCGGAAGATCGTCCTCAGGGAACCATAGTGGTGAATTGTGCGGGCGCGACGACCTGGATCACGCCGCCCCAGTTGCACATCAATTTCGAGCTGTTTTGCAGCGCCGGCTGGCCGCCGATCAACACGGTCGGCGAACCCGGCGCCCACGGCGCGGCCGTGGCCGGTATGCACGGCATCGGCGTCAGCACGCCCAGCGCCGCCGCGGTAGCGGCCGCAACCATCGGGTTCGCCGGGCAGTTGCACACGCCGAACGGCATGACGTTGAGGAGCGGCACGTTGTCCATGATGGTCGCGGCCGGTGCGCCCGACAGGACGCCCGCGGTCGGCAGCACGACCAGCGACGAAGGCGCTGCGCCGAAGCTGCATTGCAGCGTAGTGCCCATGGTGACCTGAATGCCCATCGTCAGCCCTTCACCCATTTTTCGAAGTTCGCGACTACCTTCGGCAGCCCGCTCGCCGCGCCGGCAAGGGGCGCGTCGACATTGCGCCACGCCTCTTGCGGCTTGCCGCTCACGTAGCGGCGCTCCGCGCTCACCCCGCCGTCCGGATCGAAGCGCCGTGCGGTCCCGTGCAACAAGCCGGCGTGATAGGGCAGGCTCTGAACCAAAGTGCCGTCCGCGGCGAACTCGCGCGTTTCGCCCTCGAGCGCACCCGCGCGATAGCGTGCACGGCGCACGACGACGCCTTCGTATAAATAGACCCCCTCGCCCTCGAGCTTCCCGGCCTGATAGTGAAGACGCGACGTCACTTGCCCCGACGGCGCATACGACACGCTCTCGCCCTGCAGAATCCCCGCCACGTACCGCTGCCGCGCCGCCACGCGGCCTTCCTGATACAGCGTCGTCACGCCATGCTCCTTGCCGTCCACGTAGTGCGCCTCTTTCACAGGCACGCCCGGCGGATCGAACGCACGCAGCGGCCCGGACAAGGCCCCATGCGCATAGTGCGCATCGAACGTGGGCTTGCCGTCCGGCGTGCAGCGCGTCATCGGGCCGTGCGGCACGCCGTTCAGCAACGAGGTACGTGCGATCACGGCGCCGTTCTCGGCACGCTGCTCGACCACCTCGCGCACATCCGCCGCCGGCAGCGCGGCCGGGGAAGGCGGTGAACTCGTAGGCTTCGGATCGGGCATGGCGGTCTCGGCAGGTGGGCGGCAATGTCAATTGATCTTCACGAGGCCGCCCTTCAGGGCCAGCATTCCGCCGCCGTCGATCGTGCCGGTTGCCGACGCCTTGATCTGCACCTCCAGCCCCTGGTCCGTGAGCGTCGTGCCGGCCTTGTTCTCGAGCGTGGTACCCGCCTGACTGGACAGCGACGTACCGGCCTGGATGGCCAAGGACGTGCCCGACTTCAATGTAATAGAACCCGTGACGTCGATCGTCAAATTGCCGCTCACCTTGAGCGTATAGTCTCCCGTCACGTTGTGCGTGAATTTCGCGCTGTTGGTATGCGTTTCGTCTCCGGTCACAGTGAGCGAGCGCGTGCCTTTGACCGTATGCGTTTCCTTGCCCGTCTGCACATCGACGGTCCGATCGCCCTTCGAAATCGTGTGAGTCTCGTTGCCGCCGGTCACGGTGGTCGAAAGCGCATTCTCGATCGCGACGGTCATGTCCTTCTGGGCATGCACGTACAACTCCTCGCTGCCGGTCTTGTCCTCCATGCGGATCTCGTTGCCGGCCGTGCCGCCCTTGGACGAACGCGACATGATCGTGCTGCGCGTCTGCATCGACGGCAGCGCGTACGGGAGCGTGCTCGACTGGTTGTATACACTGCCGGTCACGAGCGGACGGTCGGGATCGCCGTCGACGTAGCTCACGATCACCTCTTGTCCGACGCGCGGCAAGAAGACGTGGCCCCACCCGTTGCCCGCGATGGTTTGCGCGACGCGTACCCAGCATGAGCTGTTCTCGTCGGCGGTACTCGTACGGTCCCAATGGAACTTGACCTTGATGCGCCCATACGCATCCGTCCAAATCTCTTCCCCCGAGGAGCCGGTCACGGTCGCCGTATGGTTGCCGGCGACGACGGGCCGCGGCGCGACGAGCGGCGGCCGAAACGGCACCGACGAAGGAAACACCGTGAATTCGTTGCTGTAGATATCGTTGCTCGCGCTGTGCTCGACGCTCCGCACGACGTAGCTCGCATTCAGCGCGCTGTTGGGATGGCCGCCGAGCGTGAAGCTCGCGCCGGCGGCGAGCGAATAGCAGGCGCTCACGCCGCGGCCGGATTGCTGGCCGAGCTGCTGCGCCGCGAGCCGCAAGTCCGCGGTACGGGTGCTGTCCGATGCCTGCGCATAGCGCCCCGGAAACGTGTAGCGCGTACCGTTGGTCACGCCGCCCGATGCCGTCGAAGTGGCCGTGGACACCGCGGCCGACGTGTAGTCGTAATCGGCCACGATGTGCGTGCGCTCGGTCAGTCCCGTGATCAGTTCGAACCCGCTCACGCGCTCCGACGCGCTGTGCGTCACCGAATCGCTCGAAAACCAGAGCGGCGAGGCATTGGCGCCCGGCTCGTGCGCGGACGGGCTGTCCGCGAGCACCATCGTATGGCTGCCGTTGGCGAACGTGAAGAAGTAGAAGATGCCCTCTTCTTCCATCAGCCGCGAGATGAAATTGAACGGGCTCTCGTCGTACTGCACACAGTACTCACGTACCGCGTAAGTGCCCGTCGTGCTTTGCTTCACGGTGACGTTGAGATTGGACAGCACCTGCTGGACGATAGCGAGTACGCTCAGATTCTGATAAATCACACGGTCGCTGCCGAGCGTGGCGAGCCACAAGCGCGGCGCCAGCGCCGCCGAATAGTACCCGTACGTCGCGTCCGCGCCGACTTGCGCGAAGCGGGTGACGATACCGTTGAAGTAGCGTACCGCTCCGCTTTGCGTCTGTATCGTCACGGTCGCGCTTTGGCCGACGATCGATGCCGCCGACAACGCGGTGTTGGTCGAGCGCATGCGCAGCTCGAAATGGAACGGCTCGGAGATCGCCTCGCGACCCGAGAAGCCCTCGAGCAGCAGCACGTCCGCACCGAAGGGCGTACTCACCGAAAGAAAGCTGCCTGCTTGGACCGTCGTGGCTTGCTGCATGTCAGGCTCCGTCGCGCGTCGTGAAGCTGAACGCGAGGCCGCCGGCTGGCGTGAACGAGAGATGCACGGCATCGAACGACTCGGCCACCGAAATCCGCTCGAGCACCTCGCGCGCAAGCTCGGGCAGCACGATGTGCGTGAGGATGTGATCCACGTTGCGCGCACCGCTGTCGACTTCCTTGCAGCGCTCGGTAATGACGCGCGCGAAGTCATCGTCCCACGTCATTTGGGCATGATGGTTGCGCGCGAAGCGCTCGGCGAGCCGGTCGAGCTTCAGATTCACGATCGCCGCGATCTGCGCATCGCCGAGGTGGTAATACGGCACGAGCGCGAGCCGGCCGAGGAACGCCGGGCTGAACTGACGCAGCAGCGCAGGCCTCAGCCGCTCGATCAACTCCTCGGGCGGCGGCCGGCGTCCCCCCTGGCTCGCCTCGGTAATGACTTCCTGAGCGGCGTTCGACGTCAGCAGGATCAGCGTGTTCTTGAAGTCGATCGGCACGCCTTCGCCGTCCTCCATCACCCCTTTGTCGAATACCTGGAAGAACAGCTCGAGCACGTCCGGATGCGCCTTCTCCATCTCGTCGAGCAGCACGACGCTGTACGGACGACGCCGCACCGCTTCGGTCAGCACCCCGCCGCGCCCATAGCCGACATAGCCCGGCGGCGCGCCCTTGAGCCCCGAGACGCTATGCGCCTCTTGGAACTCCGACATGTTGACCGTGATCATGTTGCGCTCGCCGCCGTAGAGCGTATCCGCGAGCGCGGCCGCCGTCTCGGTCTTGCCCACGCCGCTCGGACCCACCAGCAGAAACACGCCGACGGGCTTGCCGGGATCGTCGAGATCCGCCCGGAACGTGCGCACGCGCCGCGCGATGGCGTCGAGCGCCTCGTCTTGACCGACGACGCGCTCGGCGAGCTTGTCGTGAAGATAGAGCACCGTATGCAGCTCGTCGGCCAGCATGCGGCCGACGGGGATGCCGGTCCAACCCGAGATCACCTCGGCGACCATCTCCGAATCGACGTACACCGGCACCATCGGCTCGTCGTTCTGCACGGCCTCCAAACCCTTCTCGAGGCGGCCGAGGTTGGCCAGCAGCGACGGCGCGTCCTCACCCTCTTCGGCCGGCTCGTGCGCATCCACTTGCCGGGCGATCTTGCTGCGCCACGCGAGAATCTCTTCCACGGCGCGCTGCTCGGTCGCAAGCTTGTCGGTCAGCCGCGCATGCTTCGCACGCTGCTCGTCGAGCTGCCGCGTCAGTGCGGCGATCGCATCGGCATGATCGGCGCCCGTCGCGGCCTCGTGACGCAAAATGCGCAATTGGTTTTGACCGGATTCGAGCGAGCGGCCGAGCGCTTCGATGTCTTCCGGGACCCCGCTTTGACCGATCGCAACGCGCGCGCAGGCCGTGTCGAGTACGCTGATCGCCTTGTCCGGCAACTGGCGGCCCGATATGTAACGATGCGAGAGCTTGACCGCGTCGCGCACCGCTTCGTCGAGAATCTCGACGCCGTGATGGTGTGCGAGCTTCGCCACCATGCCGCGCAGCATTTCGATCGCGACCGCCTCGCTGGGCTCGTCCACCTTGACCACCTGGAAGCGGCGCGCGAGCGCCGGATCGCGCTCCACGTACTTCTTGTACTCGGCCCACGTGGTGGCCGCGATCGTGCGCAACTCGCCGCGCGCAAGCGCCGGCTTGAGCAGGTTGGCCGCATCGCCCTGGCCCTCGCTGCCGCCCGCGCCGATCAGTTGGTGCGCTTCGTCGATGAAAAGAATCACGGGGACCGGCGACGCCTTGACCTCCGCGATGACCGATTTGAGCCGATTCTCGAACTCGCCCTTCACGCCCGCGCCGGCCTGCAGCAGCGCGAGATCGAGCGAGCGCACGGTGACGTTCGTCAATGCGGGCGGCACTTGGCCTTGTACGATGCGCTGAGCGAACCCCTCCACGACGGCGGTCTTGCCGACGCCGGCCTCGCCGGTGAGGATGGGATTGTTCTGACGCCGCCGCAGCAGCACGTCGATCAATTGACGAATCTCGAGGTCGCGCCCGCAGATCGGATCGATCGCCCCCTCCCGGGCCAACGCGGTGAGATCGACCGTGTACTGCGCGAGCGCCGACCCGCCGCTCGACCCAGCCGCCGACGGCATCGCCGGCAGCGGCGCTTGTCCCGAAGACGAACCCGCCGCGCCGGCAGCGCCGTTGCTCGGCGCCGCGGCCGGCCCACCGTCTTCGTTGGAACCGGCGAGCACGGCCGGCAACGATTCGCGCAGCGTCGCGCGCGGAATCTTGAGCAGCGAGGGCGCGGAATCGATCAGCAAGCCGCGCAGGCTGTCGATCTCGAGCAACGCCAGCAGAATCGTGCCAGAGCGAATCTGTTGCTGCCCGAGCAGCATCGAACTGAGCAGCCAAGCCTCTTGAAATAGACGCGAAAAATTCGGCGACAGCGCGGGCGTACGGCCGTTACCGCGCTTGAACTGGTCGACGGCTTTTTGAAGCTGCGCGCAGACATCGGCGGCGGCGACTTCGAAGTGCTCGAGAATGGCCTTCAGATCGGGCGCGTCGGATTCGAGCAGTTGCAGCAGGAAATGCTCGACGTCGACGTTGTAGTGAGTCTGCCGCACGCACAACTGCGCCGCCAGCTCCATGGCGTGCTTACATGCCGGATCGAGCCGGCTCACCAACGTGCGAATGTCAATTTCCATGATGGTCGATGGCTCTACGCATTCGATGAGCGCCATGCCGCCGCGGAGGGCAGCATGCGCAGGGTGAATCGGGCCGGCGCAAGCGGTGCGGCTGGCGCGGGCGGCTTGAGCGGCGCGGCATCCGCGCCCGCGGCACGCCGCGCGCCGAGCCAGGCCGTCCAGCCCAGCCGCGCCGCGCGCGCGCCGCCGACCGCACAGGCGGCCTGTCGCGGCGCCGGCCGCAGCACGACATGGACATCGAGATCCTGCTCCAGATACGAGTGGACGAGCCACGCGGTCAATTCATGCAACGCACCTCCGGGCAGCAGGGCTTCGAACCGTTCCGGCGACAGATCGACGAATTCGATGCGAATGCCCGCCGCCTGATCCCAGCAGCGCCGCCCGACGACCGCGCGGCCGTTCAGGCGCGAGACCGCGCGGCCGCCGCCCGACAATCGCGCCGAATCGCGCGCATCGAGATCGCGCCAGCCGCCGACGAACTGCGCGCCGCGCACCGCGACGCCGAGCCGGTCGGACAGCATGGCGAGCAAACCCGACATCGAGCGCGGCGCGCCGCCGAGCAACCCGGCATGGCGCAGCCACCGCCGGGCGCCAGCCGGCCCACGCTCGCCGGCGCGCAACCCGAGGTTGCCGAGCGCGTCGAGGCAGGCGGTTAGCGCCGTATCGTCCGGCGCGAGCCCGTTCAGTCCCGGTGCATGCTTCTGCCGGCTGCGATACAGAAACGAAAGAAAGCGGTGATTGAAGATGTCGAGAAAATCCGACATCGCCGTCTCGCGCGCCGCACGCCGCATCAAGAGCCACTCGGTGAACGGCAGCGGCAGCGGCCCGTTGGCACCGGCCAGCGTCATTGCCGCGGTGCTCACGGTGTACGTGGCGCGATCGTCGCCCGCGGCCTGCTTACGCACGCTGCGGATATCGCTCGGCTCGAACGCGAGCGACACATGGCCCGCGAAACGCACCGCTTCGTCTTTCCCGTCCCCCGTTCCGAGCGGCCGCGCCCACGACTGCGCCCGCTCCAGCAGATGGATCGCCTGGAACAAGTCGAAATCGTGAGGATGAGCGAGAAGCCGAGCGATCAGAGTAGCTGCTGGCAACCGGTCATCGGTTCCCATTGCTTCCATATCTCATCTCCACGGCAAACCACGAGGCGAACGAAGGAGTTGACCGAAGTACACATCGCGAAGAAACGCGCGAGCACGGCGGCCATCAACAGCGGCGAATCGCCCACGAACGCATCCGCGTCGAACTCGACGTTCACCTCGGTGCCGCGGCAATAGCCGCGCCACGCGTCGGTGCCGACGTGGGCGGTAACATGGCGAGCGCCGATGCGGCTGATCCCGCGAATCTGGTCTTGCTCCCGCAGGCCGTCCGACGCGAACAATCGCAGCATGTCCTGCAACTCGCGCCGGCCGTTCGGGCCGCTCACGAGGGAGTGATAGTTGCACGTCAGCAACGACACCAGGCGCCACAGCGTTTCGCTGCCGAGCGGCGGATCGCGCTGCGCCGTCGGCTCGTACAGGCATCGCACGCGCGCGTTGCGCGACACACGCTCGACCAACATGCGTGCGCCGATCGGTACATGCTCGGCAAGGCGGCGGTTCGTGCAGAGCACGTTCGCATAGACGATCGGCGAAGCCGGATCGACGAAGCTGTGGCTCGCATCGACGAAGCTCAGATACGTGTCGATGCCCGGCACATTGCCGCGCACGCTGCGTTCGCGCCGTGCAAACCAAAACGTCGGCTGCTTGCCCGAGGCGTCCGCGTCCATGCGATCGATCGCCGTATAGCCGGGCAACACGATCGCGCGGTCCGCGACCGGGTCCGAAGCGATCACCGACACGATCGAATGGATCTCGGTGATGGCCTCGCGCTTTTGATCAGCCACGAGACGATGCTCGTAGCGGCGCCCGTCCACGACGAGCGGTTCGGTCGTCTGCGCGAACAGGTTGACGATGGGCGTACAGCCCAGGCGGAAATGGTGTGCGCCGATGTGCGCGAGCGAGCGCGGCATCCGGTCCAGATGCAGAACGATTTCGCAACTGCGCCCGGTGCCGAAGACGCCGGCCGGCACCGCCAAATCGAAGAAGTGAAACTTGCGGGCGAATGCGAAGTACTCCTGCAGCAGCCCGTAGGCCGGATGAGCGTGAGCCGGCTGAGGCAACACGCGATCCTCCTCGGCATACCCCACTTCGCGCCACGCCGTTTGCGCAAGGCGCACGGGCGACGCGCCCTCCGGCCGCAGCGAGACGCCGACGACGCCCGACACGAGCAGCTCGTAGAGCGGCATCGTCATCATCCAGTCGCCGTGCAAGTGCAGCCGTAGCGTGCGCACCTCGAGTTCGGAGAAATCGACGCCCGGCTCGCAGTCGAGCCGAAGGCGCAGCGTCGAGTCGTCGCCGAAATGCGCATCGGAAATGACGAGCGGCCACAGCACGGTTTCCCATGCGGTGCGGAAACGGCACGAATCGCCGCCTTCCGTGATCGCCGCAAGGCCGGTATGGCGCGGCACGCGAAAGCCCGCCGTCACCTTGCCCTGCGTCGGATCGAGTTCGAATTGGGCGATCGTCATCGACGGCACGATCTGCGCGAGCGACGGGCAAACGTTCTCGAGCAGCGCCGAGGCGATCTGCGGAAACGCCTGATCGAGATCGCGATGCACGCGTGCGGCGAGAAACGCCGTTGCTTCGATCAGCCGCTCGGTGTGCGGATCGAGCGATTCCGTGCCGTGCAGCGCAAGACGCGCGGCAACCTTCGGGTAGCGCTGCGCGAAGTCGGTGCCCTGCACCCGAAGGTAGGACAGCTCGCGCTTGTAGTACTGAAGAATATCGTCTGGCGCCATGTCGGTCAGCATCCGTCCGGGTCATCCGGGTCGTCCGAGTCGTCCAAGCACTCGCCGGCGCCGGCCGCCAATTCGAAAAATACGTGCTCCACCGATTGCTCGACGCGAATGTCGCCCTCGACGACGAGCACGGCATCGCGGGTCGTTTCACCTTGGAAGCCGAACTTCACGGCGACGTTGACGAGCCTGGGCTCGAACAGCGCGATCGCGCGACGCACGGCCGCGAGGATCGCTTCACGGTCCGCCCCAGAGCGCAACGAGCGCTCCGAAAAATCGGGCACGCCATAGTCGAGCACGCCGCAGTCGCTGTCGGCGAATTCGGCCATCGTCAGGCGCGAGCGAGCATTGAGCAGGCGTGCGAGTTCGCGCGCCACCGATTCCCGCAGCGCGCCCTTGCCTTCGAGCCAAGCGTCGGCATCCTCGACGAGACGCTCGAACAGCGGTACCGGATAGCCCTGGCGCATTGTCGGCATAGCGTAAGCGTTGGACGAAAAACAGCCGGGTGCGCCACCTTTCGGCAGCGCACCGCGTTCACTTCATCACGACGCGCTGACCGCCTTGTTCGCGGACAGATCCCAACCGAACGAAGCATTACCCTTCTTCGTCGAGTCGGTGCTTTGCTGCGTGTATTGCGACGTCATCGCCGTGAAGTGGATCGTGACCGAATCCGACATTTCCGAGCTGCCGCCGCCCGTGCTGATGTGCGAAATCATCGCGTTGCTCAACACGTACTTCATCAGCAGCATGAACTTGCCGCCTTCGTTACGGCCGATCGAAATCGTCGCGTCGCCGAGCTTCGTGCCCGCGGTACAGGCGGCGTACAGGGCCGGCGTTGCCTGATCCGTTGCCTTGGTGACCGAATACTCGCTGAAACTCGGACGCCCCATCGTACGTTCCGTGTTCGACGTATCGGCGTTCATCGGCATGCTGACGCTGTGGCTGAACGAATAGAGAATGATGCCGTCGGCGTAGCCGTCGATCATCGAGTTACCCTTGATGTCCTTGAACTGCAGGATGACTGTATCCATGTGTGATCCGAATCGGTGATTGGCGAAAGGGGCGGCGGCGCCGAAGCGCACGCCGCGCGTTCATGCGTCGCTTGCCGTTAGGCAGCGGCCGCCGGCAGATCGGCCACGAGCCGGATCGAAGCCGTCAGGTCTTCCATTTGGAAGTGCGGCTTGATGAAGCAAGTGGCGCGGTACGAGCCGGGCTTGCCGGGGACTTCCGTCACGTCCACGCGTGCCTCGCCGAGCGGGTAGCGCGCCTTCTGCTCCTGCGATGCCGACGGATTGATCAGCACGTAATCGGAGATCCAGTTGTTCAGATACGCCTCGATGCCGCCGCGCGTCTGGAAGCTGCCGATCTTGTCGCGCATGATCACCTTCAGGTAATGCGCGAAGCGCGACGCCGCGAGCACGTACGGCAAGCGTGCCGAGAGCTGAGCGTTCGCATTGGCTTCGTCCTTGTTGTACAGGACCGGCTTGTTGGTCGTCTGACCGCCGAAGAAAGCCGCGAAGTTCGATCCCTTCGAGTTGACGAGCGCGATGAAGCCGAGATCGCTGAGCTCTTTCTCGCGACGATCGGTGATCGTCACTTCGGTCGGGCACTTGAGCGTGACGTCGCCTTCCGAAGTCTTGTACGCATGCGCGGCGATACCGTCGACCTTGCCGCCGCCTTCCACGCCGCGGATCGCGGTGGACCAGCTATGCTTGGCGAACGCATCGGTGATACGCAGGCCCATCTGGTAGGCGGAGTTCGCCCAGAGGTACTTGCCGTGATCCGTACCGTCGACGTCTTCCTCGAAATTGAACGACTCGACCGGCTTCGTCTTCGCGCCATAGGGCAAGCGCGCGGCATAGCTCGGCAGCACGAGCGAGACGTAGCGCGAATCCTCGGAGGCGCGGAAGCTGCGCCACGTTGCGAGTTCGGCGCTTTCGAAGATCTTCGACAGATCGCGCGTCACGCCGAGTTCGGTGTACGACTTGATGTCGAACAGGCTCGGGGCGGCGGCGGCGATGAACGGCGCATGCGCGGCAGCGGCCACTTTCGAAATCCGCTCGAGCAGCGCGACGTCCTGCGGATGCCGGCCGAACGTGTAATCGCCGATCAGCAGCGAGTACGGATACCCGCCGAAGGTGCCGTATTCCTCTTCATAAACCTTCTTGAAGAGCACGCTCATGTCGTGATCGACAGCGGACTCGAGGTCCTTGAGCAACTCCTTCTTCCCCACGTTGAGCAAGCGCAGCTTCAGGTGCGTGCTCGTCTCCGTACCGTAGACCATGTCGTGCAGGCCCGACCACGAAGCTTCGAGTGCTTGGAACGCCTCGTCGTGCATGATCGCGTTGAGCTGATCCGTGAGCAGCTTGTCGATCTCCGCGACACGCTCGTTGATCATCGTGACCACGCCCTTGTCCGGGCTCGTACGCATGCCTTCGTCCAGGATCTGCGAAGCAAGCTGGCCGATCAGCTTTTTAGCATAAACGCCCTGCGAGGCCTCGACGGCCATCTTGCCTTCGAGCACGATGCGGTCGAGCATGCTCAACTCTGCGTTCGTCGTGGCGCCGGCGGCAGAGGATTCGGCGGCGGAATTCGTTTCCATCTGGTAGTCCTTTGTGAGTTCGTTGCATCAGCGACTGCGGGCCCTGGGCCCACGTCGCGCCGATCATGCCGACGGCGTGCCTTCGGCTGCCGGCTCGGCGGGAGCGGCAGCGGGAGCCGCACCGGCATTCGCCTCGCTCTGCACTTTCTTCAGCTCTTCGGTGCTCAGCACGATGCCTTCGAGGATCGAATCGAGCTCGTCGTTACCGTCGAGCTTGCCGAGCAGGTCGCGCAACTGCTGGCGCGCTTCGAGCAGCTTCGCGAGACGCGGCACTTGATGCACGATGCTTTCCGGATGGAAATCGGAGAACTGCTTGAAGTTCAACTCGACCTTCAGGTTGCCCCCCTCCTTCTTCATCGTGTCCGGCACCGAGAGGTCCAGACGCGGCGCGATCTTGCCCATGATCTCGTCGAAGTTGTCGCGATCGATCTCGACGAAGCGACGCTCTTTCAACTTGGGAAGCGGCTTGGCCGGCTGGCCCGACAGATCGGCGAGCAAGCCGACGACCAACGGCAACTCGCGCTTTTCGACCGCATCGCCGATCTCGACGTCATAAGTGATCTGGACGCGCGGCGGACGATTGCGCCCGACCCACTTCTGCAAACTATTGGACATGGTCCCCTCCGGACTAGAAAACACAAACACGCAATCGACGTGACCGCCTGCGTGGCACTTCGCGATGAAATGACTCAGGATTCGTAGGGGGGCGGGCTGCTTCGAAGTGGGGCGAGGACATCACCCCTGGAGATACCGAGACGCTGCGCGATGCGAGACGAGCCAACAGGCCGTTGCTCCGCGCCGTTTCCCGGCGGTAGCAATGAATCGGCACGCCCCCCGACCGCACACCGATTCACTACCGAGGCAAACGCGATCGTCGATCGACGTCACGCGCACCCCGACGTAATTCACTCAAATCGTCGACGTTCAACTACCGTGGATGTCCCTTTTTGGCAAAGCTGATGTGGTCCGACACGCTTAGCAAAATTCTGTTCTGATGTCTTTGTGGCGGGACTCTAACACACAAATATTGAAAAGTCGCGCAGATCAAAGCGATTCCCGGCATTCGTATTTTTGGCGCGATTGCGCACTCGCGGTTGCACGCCACCCAATAGGAATTTACAGCGAAACGACCGCTGTCCGACTGCGTGCAAACCCTAAGCCGGGCGCGGGTCACGCCCTTAGCCGAGCCATCCCTCCCACTCCTTGCTTTCCTATCGACGACAAGAAAGTCCACCGCCTTGTCGCAAGGAAATCGGTTCCTGAGCTGAATAATCCGTATTGCAATCCACATCAACCTTTCAGTTTTATGACATAGCGATTCAAGTACGCAAAACGCTTGCGCATTTCGAGCACGGCGAATCGCATTCGCCCCCAACTTCCGCATCGACGGATCCGCCCAGCCGCTTCGCGCCGATCCGTCGCAATGCCTTACGGCGCATTACTTGCCGAGCGTCACCCTCCCCGCATCGCGCAACATCGCCTCGATCTCGCCCGGTGCGACGGGCCTGCTGAAGTGATAGCCCTGGATTTCATGGCAATTGTTGTCGCCCAAAAAGTCCACTTGCTCCTGAGTCTCGACGCCCTCGGCCGTCACGCTCATGTTCAAACGCTGGCCCAGCGAAATCACGGCGATCGCGATCGCCTTATCGTCCTCGCCATGCGGCAGCTCACGCACGAACGACTTGTCGATCTTGAGCCGGCCGACGGGGAAATGCTTCAATGCGCTCAGGCTCGAATACCCCGTGCCGAAGTCGTCGATCGAAAGCCGCACGCCCATTTGCTGCAAACGCTGCATTGTCTCGATCGAGGCCTCGAGATCGCGCATGATCATGCTTTCAGTCAGTTCGAGTTCGAGATGATGCGGCTCGAGGGCCGTGCGCGCGAGGGTCGTCGCGACACTGTCGACCCATGCTTTCTGCTGAAACTGATGCGCCGAGACGTTGACCGACATGGTGATCCGGGGCAGCCCTTCGTCTTGCCATCGGCGATTCTGCGTACAGGCCGTCTCCAGCACCCAGTCGCCGATCGGCACGATCAAGCCGGTTTCCTCCGCGATCGGAATGAAATCGGCGGGCGGGATCGTGCCTTCGGTCGGATGATCCCAGCGCAGCAGCGCCTCGACCCCGAAGATTTCGCCCGTGCGCGCGTCCACCTGCGGCTGATAGACCAGGCGGAATTGGCCTTCCTCCAGCGCCACGCGCAATTGCTCGCGGCGGCGCAGCCGCTCGTGCACCTTGATGTTCATTTCCGACGTGTAGAACTGGTAGTTGTTGCGACCCAGTTCCTTCGCGCGGTACATCGCGGCATCCGCGTTCATCAGCAAGGTTTCGGCATCCTCGCCGTCGACGGGATAGCGCGCGAGACCCATGCTGCTCGTCACCTGGTACATCTGAGCGCCCAGTGGGACCGGTTCGGCTATCGCGTTGCGCAACCGGTCGATCACCCCTTTCAAGTCATGCTCTTCGTGCGAATCGTCGAACAGCACGAGCACGAACTCGTCGCCGCCAAGGCGGACGACGGTATCGGTGCTGCGCACGCAGTCGCGCATCCGCGCGGCGATCGTCTTGAGCAAGTCGTCGCCGGCGTGGTGGCCGAGGCTGTCGTTGATCAGCTTGAAGTTGTCGAGGTCGACGAACGCCACCGTCACGCCGCGCTTATAGCGCTTGGCATGCAGCAGCGCCTGGCTGAGCCTGTCGGCGAGCAGCGTGCGGTTCGGCAGCCCGGTCAGCGCATCGTGATTGGCCATGTGACGGATGCTGTCTTCCGCACGGGTCCGCTCGATCGCGATGCCGGCAATGCGCACCGCCATCGCCACCGTCTGCGCCTCGATGCCGTCGGGCGCATGTTCGGCACGCGCGAATATCGTCAGCGCCCCGAGCGCGCTGCCGTCGTGCGACAGAATCGGCATCGAGCGAGACGTGGTGTAATCGAGCATCTGCGCCATGCTCAAAAATTCGCGATGCCTCGGGCTGGCGAGCAAATTCGTGAGCGTGACCGGCTGATGCGTATAGATCGCCAGCCCGCTCGGCCCTGAATCGGGGCCGATCGTCCAGCCATTCGCATGCTGGCTGAAAGCGGCGGGCAGGCTCGGTGCCGCCCCGACGCGCAGATGCAGCCCATCGTCGTCGCGCAGCAGCACCGCGCACGCGCAATCGGGAATCTGCGATTCGAGCAAATGCATGAGCAAGCTCAGCACTTCGTCGAGCGGCGTGCTGGCCGCAATCATCTCGAGCACGCGGTTTTGCTCGGCGCGCAATACCTCGCCGCGCTTGCGTCCGCTGATGTCCCTCACGATGGCGACCACGCCGTCGTCCACGCGGATCAATTGCCGATGCAGCCAAACCTGCGAGTGATCGGGCCTCGCATGTTGCCACTCGCGCTCGGCCACCTCGCCCGCCTCGAAGACATGCGCGAACTCGCGAACCATGCCGCCTTCGCCGCGATCGGAAAAGACGGCTTCCAGCGTGGCCCCGACCAGCGCGTCGCGCGGCTTGCCCATCATTTCGAGGCCGCGCCGGCTGACGTCGCGCAACACGAAGCGGCAATCGGTGCCCGTCGCCCTACGCAGCGCCGCCTTCGCCGAACGATCGTTCTCGCCGGCCAGGCGCTCCCAAACGAAGAACGCATCCAAGCTGGCTTCGGACGCGGCGAAGTAAGTCTGCTGCAGCCGCCGTGCGCGAACGCGGCTTTTCGACAACTCGAGGCTCTTCAGGCTCAGGATGATCGTCAGTATCACGAGCAGCACGCTGCCCGCGGCGGTTTCGCTGATATAGACGACGCGGTGGTGCCAATAGCGCACGAGCTGTTCGTCGCGCGAGAGGCCGACGATGACCGCAAGCGGAAAGGCGTGCAGCACCCGCACGGTCGTGAAGCGCTCGACGCCGTGGTCCCACGGGCGGACCACGGGCGCCTCGGCCGTGTCCGCGCTGGCGAATTCGCGGGGTACCGCTGCGCCCCACGATACGTCTTCGCCGGTTTGCTGCACGCGCATCGACCCATCGGTGCCGAGCAGACCGAGCAGACCCAGCTTGCCCAATCGCAGCGAATCGTAGCTGCCCGTGAAATACGACGGATCGACGACGAGCGTCACGACGCCGGCGAAACCGCCGGCCGCATTCGATAATCGGCGGCTGAAGATGATTTCCGGCGCCCCGGTGATTCCGTCGGTTTCGGCGCGGCCGATGAAAAGCCGGTCGACTCGCCGCTGCGCCTGAAAATACAGTTGATCGGCGACATTGCGCGGCGCGGAAGGACGCGTACTCGCAATCGCATCGCCGCGGCTATTCGTAATCGTCATCTGGAAGACGATCGCCGAAGGCAGCATGTCTCGGTTCTGCAATTTCTCGAGCGCATCGTTGCCGCTCACCGCATAGGCATAGGCGATCGTCTTGAGCGTTTGGTCGATCGATACGAGGCTGCGCACGACCTGCGCTTCGTACGTATCGGCCAGTTCCCGGCTCGTTTCGATGGCCGCGCTCGTGACCGCGGCGTGCTCGAGCTGCAGCACGTGGATCAGCGATCCCCACACGAGCGCCAGCAGCACGAACGCAAACAGCGGAAACCAGAGCCACGTCTGCGCGAGGCGCCGCCTCGCGAAGATCACCCGCCGGCGCAGCCGCACGCCTGCCGCATGAAGCGCGGCGTGAGGGCCTATGCGGACAGTAGTGGGTCTATCGCTCATGGGTCTTGCGTCGCCGGCACGGTCAATGCAGTGTCAAAACAGCTTTGACGCTGGGGTCGAGCTGACTGCTGTCGATGTAGCCGATCGCACTCGTGCCGCCGGCCACCCGTTTTTTCATCGCGTCGGCATCCGCCACTTCGCGCGGAGGCTGCCCGCTCCCGGTAAAGATCAGCTTCGACCAGTACGCGCGCAACTGCGCCGGCGACTTGCCGCACACGATGCGGTAGAAATTCGCGCGATTCGCCGCATCGTCGGCGAGATCGATCGGCACCACCGCCGCACCGCCGGGCAACTGGCTCGTGCGGCCGAGGTAAATGTCGGCCACTTCGTTCTCCGTCAACGCGCTCACCGCGCTCTTCGCCGAGACGATCACCACCAATTGCGCGTCGCACACGGAGGCGCAGAACCCGAGCGCCGCGCCCACCACGCCTGACCACAGAATCCGTATCGAATGTTTCATCGCGCCCTTTCAGAAGACGAAGTCGAGGGTCGCCGTGACCACGTTGGTCCCGCTTCCGAGCTGGAAGTCAGGCTGCTCGTTCGCGAAGAGCCCCGCCGATCCCGCCGGCGTCCACACATGGTCGTACTGCACTTTCAAATCGAAGTTCTTGGCGAAATCCCAGCGCACGCCGCCCGATACCGAACTCTGCCCGGCGTTGAGGTTTTCGGCGACGGCTGGACGGCCGAGCGAATGCTCGACCGCATAGGTCACATAGGGCGTGAACTTGCCGATTCGCACGCCCGCGGTCGCATAGCCTGCGAGATACCCCGGCGTCAAAAACTCGACGGTCGCCCGCGCGAGCTCGGCCTGCACGAACCATCGCTCCATGTCGAGGCTCGCGGCGGCACTGTAGACGGAAATCGGCATATCGCTCGCGAACGGCACCGTCACGTGCGCATGGAGATAGCCCACGTGCGTCGTCAATGCCGCGTACTCGACCGTATCGAAAGCGCCGAAGATGCCGTCGACCTGAGCGCGCAGCGGCCCCGGCACCGCATGAAAGGTGCTCTCGCCATAGATCAGGTGCACCGTGTTGGTCACCGGGCCGAAATGGGCCCGATACGAGCCGTCGACGCCATCGCTGTTCGTGACCGGCTCCATATCGTAGAGCTCGGACGGCACGCGAACCCATGGGTTCGCATAGCCGACTTCTCGATAGTCGGACGTGAGAAACGTGGGCATCTCGATGCGGGCCACTCGCAAGCTCAGATCGGGTGTGAAGGCGTAGCTCAGATTGGCCCACTCCACGGTCGGCGTGAAGGTGTTGTCGTAATTCTCGTGCGATACGACTTGGACCAACGCCGATAGCTGGCTCGTGAACTTCGCGGTCAGTTGAACGCCGAAACGCGAATCGTCGGCGAAGTCGACGGTGCGGGACGCGCCGGCGCCCGACGGCTGAAAGGCCGTGCTCGCATAGTCGGCCGTGCGAAGGCTCGAATACGTCGCGCCGAGCGTCCCGAAGCCGCTCAGCGTAAACATGGAAAAGAAGTTATCGGCGTGCGCCGCAGGCGCCGCGAACAGAAAGACAACAGCGGCCGCTGCGGAAGCGCGCACAGGGCCAAACGAGTAGGGTCGAAACATTACTGCAAGTTACCGAAGTTCATTCTTCATATCACGGCAGCGCAGGTGTTTTCTTTAGCTGCTTCATCAGGATCGCGGCGGGCCGGCGTCGATGTCCCGCGCGGATACTCGATGCCGAGCCGGCCTATCGTTATCCCTGAGTCTAGAAACCACCTCAGGCGGCAAAACCGCCAACCTGGTCTAGTTTCGATCCACCTTACAAAGCATATTTTTTAAACTGCTTGTTCCAGGACCAAATGTGGTCTACATTGGTTCCTCCTTCAACCCAATTCCGAACAAATCATGCGCTACCTTCTTACTACCCTCGCGGTCATGTCGGCACTCGGCGCTGTTACGGCAGCACAGGCCCAGGAAGAGGTCTTGATCGGTCATTCGGCACCGCTCACGGGCCCACAGGCCGCGAACGGAAAAGACAACGAAAACGGCGCGCGTCTTGCCGTCGAAGAACTGAATAAGCAACAGATCAAAGTAGACGGTAAGGCGGTTAAGTTCCAACTGGTTTCGGAAGACGATCAGGCAGACCCGAAGGTGGGCGTGCAAGTCGCGCAAAACTTGGTCGACAAGAACGTGGTCGCGGTGGTCGGGCCGTACAACTCCGGCGTGGCGATCCCGGCGTCGCGCGTCTATAACAGCGCGGGCATCCCGATGCTTCCCGTCGCCTCGAACCCCGACCTCACGAAACAAGGCTTCAACAATATCTTCCGTATCGGCGCGAACGATTCGCAGCTAGGCGGCACGATGGCCGATTTCGCGGCGAAGACGCTCAAGGCCAAGACAGCCGCCGTCATCGACGATCGAACCGCTTACGGGCAAGGCGTGGCCGACGAGTTCATCAAGGAAGCGAAGAAGAACCACCTGCAGATCGTCGATCGCGAATATACGAACTCGCAGGCCACCGACTTTCTCGGCATTCTGACGACGATCAAAGCGAAGAACCCCGACGTGATCTTCTTCGGCGGCTATGCGGCGCAAGGTGCGCCGATGGCCAAGCAGATGCTGCAGCGCAGCCTGCGCGCGAAGCTGCTCGGCGGCGACGGCATCTGCTCGGCCGACATGGGCAAGGTAGCGGGCCCCGCGGGATCGATCGTCTATTGCTCGCAAGGCGGCGTCGCGCTCGATTCCACGCCGGCGGGCCGTGCGTTCCTGCACAAGTACCTTGCCACCTACAACACCCAACCGCAGGTCTACGGCGTGAACTACTACGACGGTGTGAAGATGCTCGCCGACGCGATGCAGAAGGCCGGCACGACGACGGACAAAGCCAAGCTCATCGCACAGTTGAAGAAGGAGCACTACAAGGGTATCGCCGGCACCTATTCGTTCGACGAGAACGGCGATCTCGAGGGTGCACCGACGACGGTCTACGTCATTCGCAACGGCTTGCCCGTACCGTACGGCCAGAACGCGAAGTAACGTTCATCATCGGCGTCACCCACGCGTACTCGAGCACTACATGAAATTGAATCGATCGATCTCGACTGTCGAGGTCCATACGGGCGGCGAGGCATTTCGCATCGTCACGAGCGGGCTGCCGCGTCTGCCGGGCGAGACGATCGTCCAGCGGCGCGCGTGGCTCAAAGCGCACGCCGACGAGATCCGCCGCGCCTTGATGTTCGAGCCGCGCGGGCATGCGGACATGTATGGCGGCTATCTGACGGAGCCCATCTCGCCCGGTGCCGATTTCGGCGTGATCTTCATCCACAACGAAGGCTATAGCGACCACTGCGGACACGGCGTGATCGCGCTGGCAACCGCTGCCGTCGAGCTCGGGTGGGTGCAGCGCGCCGAACCGGAAACGCGGGTCGGGATCGACGCACCGTGCGGCTTCATCGAGGCGTTCGTGAAGTGGGACGGCGAGCATGCGTCCGGCGTGCGCTTCGTGAACGTGCCGTCGTTCATTTGGCAGCGCGACGTCTCGGTCGATACCCCATCGTTCGGTACCGTGACCGGCGACATCGCCTACGGCGGCGCGTTTTACTTCTACACCGACGGTGCGCCGTTCGATCTGCCGATCCGCGAGGCAGCAGTCGAGCGGCTGATCCGCTTCGGCGCCGAAGTCAAAGCAGCGGCCAACGCGAAGTATCCGGTCGAGCACCCGGAGATTCCCGAGATCAACCACATTTACGGAACGATCATCGCGAATGCGCCTCGCCATCCGGGCTCGACGCAGGCCAATTGCTGCGTGTTCGCCGATCGCGAAGTCGACCGCTCGCCAACCGGCTCGGGCACGGGCGGACGCGTCGCGCAACTCTATCAGCGTGGGCTGTTGAAAGCGAACGAAACGCTTGTCAACGAATCGATCGTGGGAACGGTCTTCAAGGGACGCGTACTGCGCGAAACGAAAGTCGGGGAGATTCCGGCCGTCATCCCCGAAGTCGAAGGCAGCGCGTATATCTGCGGTTTCGGGAACTGGATCATCGACGAGCGCGACCCGCTCGCCTACGGATTTCTCGTTCGGTAAAAGCGGAATACCAAGGGGTTGGGCGCGTGATCCCGAATCCGGGCACGCGCTTTCTTTAGATGTGCGCGACGCACCGCACACCGCGCTTCCCCTTAGTTCGGCGCGATGTCTCGCTTGACGCGAAGGATGTGTTGCTCGACATAGAATGCCGCGGCATCGGCATCGCCCGTGACGATCGCCTCATAGATCAAGCGATGCTCCGCCACATAGAGCCGAATCCGCGCCGAATCATAGATGCCGTCGTCCTTGAGACGCTTCCACAACGACTGATCCATCGTATCGGCAATCTCTTCGGCCAATTTCGCGAGCAATACGTCGCCGGTCATGGCGGCCAGTTGACGATGGAAAAGCCTGTCGCTGTTGTTCCACAACGCGCGCTGCTCGGGGTCGGCGATGTCGGTCAGCGTTTCCATCTGATCCAAATAATGCTCGGCGAGCGGGTCGCGTTTGTGTTTGGCCGCGGCGCGGCGCGCGATCGCCGGCTCGAGGATCAAACGGACGTCGAGCGTGGCCGAGGGGCTGTAGTCGGCCTGCAGCACATCGCCGGCCTCATCGCTCGATTCGCCTACCGTTGCCAGAATTTCCGGGGCATCGAGTGCGACGTAGGACCCCGAGTTGCGTTTGGTCACAACCAGCCCTTCGTTCTGAAGCGCGCCGATCGCTTCGCGCACCGCCGGACGCCCTACGCCGAACAACGAGGCCAATTCCCGCTCCGACGGTAGCCGTGCTTCAGGCAAGAACCGCCCGGCACGGATCTCCGCACGGATCTTCTCCGAGACCTGCTCGTAGATCTGCAAAGGACGAAACTTGCGTGGCAATTCGGGGCGGGCGGAGGCCATGATGCAGCTCAGTCGTGTCTGGTGGTTTGTAATATACCACTTCGCGTACCGCCTCCGACCAATCGACCGGACACGAAACGCTTACGGTGCCACAACGACCCATCCGGCATTAACGTGGATTCATCACAAGCCAAATTACGACCTAAACTCGCTAGTTTGGGTTGAATCGACGCCACTACTGGTATAAAGTTGGACCAAAAAGGCTAAACCAGTGGCATCTTCCCGGTGTCTCGGTGGCCTAGCTTCGCATCGATCGCAAGACTGAAAACCTCTTCAACTTCGAACTTCGTGGAATCGCCATGAACACCTCTCATCCCAGATTGTTCGACGCCGACTCGACCGCGGCATTGCTGCCCTATCCCTTGCTCGTGCAGGCGCTGCGCGAGGCCGTCGTGGAATATGGCGCGGGGCGCATCGTCAGCCCCGAACGGCTCGCGATCCCCATGCAAGAAGGTGGGCTGATGCTGTCCATGCCGTCGAGCGCGGTGGACCTGGCCATACACAAACTCGTCACGGTCTGCCCGTCCAATAGTGCTCGACAACTCCCGACCATTCACGGCCAGGTCGTCGCGTGCGATTCGCACACAGGGGAAATGCGCTTCGTGCTGGACGGCCCCACGGTCACGGGTCGACGCACGGCGGCGGTGACGGCCCTTGGCATCGTGACGTTGCATGGCAAACGTCCCGAGCAGATGCTCGTCATCGGTACCGGCAAGCAGGCAGCGAATCATGTCGAGGCACTTGCCTGCCTGTTCCCGGAATCGACAATCCTGGTCAAAGGCACCTCCGACGCCTCCGCTCAACGCTTCGTCGAACAGCACGAGTCGATTGCCCCGAATCTCGGCGCGCTCATCGGCGACACTCCCGACGCTGTCGACGTCGTCGTCACGGTCACGACCAGCCGTACGCCCGTCTATCGCGAGGCAGCACGGAACGGCCGGCTGGTGATCGGGGTGGGTGCCTTTACACCCGACGCCGCCGAGATCGGCAAGCAAACCGTCGACAGCAGCTTCGTCGTCGTAGACGATCCGGCGGGCGCGAAATACGAAGCGGGCGACCTCATTCAGGCAAACATCGACTGGAATCGCGTGAGGTCATTGTCGCAAGCGCTCGATGGTCAGCTCGCGCCGGACGCGCCGATCTTCTTCAAGAGCGTCGGGTGCGCGGCATGGGATCTGGCCGCATGCCGCGTTGCACGAAGCACGCTCGGCTGAACCGATCGTCGTCCCGCGAGCGTGCAGGCCGGGCCCATCGGCGATCGCAGCGATCGACCTCCCTGCGCCGCGCATCCCCTCACTTCGGCTCGGTATCCTCGGTCAGCTTCTTTTCCAGGCTCATGAAAATCCGCTGCGTCTGCCCTTTCGCGTGCAGTGCGAACAACAACAGCGAACGCCCCGTGACTTGATAGATTTCGCCCGATTCGAACTCGGGCAACTCGTCGCGCACGGGCACGTTCGTATCGATGAGACAGCTCCATTGATCGCTGCCTGGAATGTCGGGCAGCTTGAAGTCGACGACGTCATGATGCGCGTTCAATACGATCAGCAACGTCGCATCGGAAGCGGGCCGCCGAATGCCGCTCGTTTGCGCGCGGCCATCGATGACGACGCCGAAACAACGCATCGCCGGATCGTTCCATTGCTCGTCCGTCAGCTCGGTGCCGACCGGGCTCATCCAGCGCACCTCGCTCAACTGCTGCCATTCGACGAATTGCCCGGTCAAGAAGCGGTTGCGGCGTAACACGGGCAACGTATGGCGCAACGTCGTGAGCTTGACGACGAAATCCGTCAGGGCTCGGCCCTCATCGTCGACCCCCGTCCAATCGACCCAACTTATTTCGTTGTCCTGACAATAGGCGTTGTTGTTGCCGCGTTGCGTACGGCCGAACTCGTCGCCGGCGACGATCATCGGCGTACCTTGCGCGAACAACAATGTCGCCAGCAGATTGCGCTTTTGGCGTTCGCGCAGCGCGCGAACCTGCGCATCGTCCGTTGGACCTTCCACTCCGCAGTTCCACGATTTGTTGTCGGTGTGACCGTCGTTGTTGTCTTCGCCGTTTGCTTCGTTGTGCTTATCGTTGTAAGACACGAGATCATGCAACGTGAAGCCATCGTGCGCCGTCACGAAATTCACGCTGGCCCACGGCCGCCTGCCGCGCCGATCGAACCTGTCGCCGGAACCGGTCATGCGGCTCGCCAGATCGGCGGCAACGCCGTCGTCGCCCTTCCAGAATGCGCGCACCGTATCGCGAAACCGATCGTTCCATTCGGCCCAGCCTGGAGGAAAGCCCCCGACCTGATAGCCACCAGGGCCGCAATCCCACGGCTCCGCGATCAGCTTGACGCTCGAGAGTACGGGGTCCTGCCGGCAGCTATGCAAAAAACCGCCCCCCTCGTCGAACCCATAAGGTTCTCGCCCGAGAATCGTCGCGAGATCGAAACGGAAGCCATCGACATTCATCTCGCCGACCCAATAACGCAGCGAATCCATCACCATCTGCAGCACGCGCGGATGCGATAGATTCAGCGTATTGCCGGTGCCCGTATCGTTGATGTAGTAGCGCGGCTGCTCAGGCAGCAGCCGGTAATACGATGCGTTGTCGATGCCGCGAAACGACAGCGTCGGACCGCGTTCGTTGCCTTCGGCCGTGTGGTTGTAGACGACGTCGAGCACGACTTCGAGCCCCGCGTCATGGTAACGGTCGATCATTTCCTTGAACTCGCCGACCGCGCCCGCGCCTTGCGCGAAAAAGCGCGGATCGGCAGCAAAAAAGCCGATCGTGCTGTACCCCCAGTAGTTCGTCAAACCTTGGTCAAGCAGATGGTTGTCGTTGACGAACGAATGAATTGGCATCAATTCGATGGCCGTCACGCCGAGATGCTTGATGTAATCCACCATCTCCTTTTGGCCGAGACCTTCGAACGTGCCGCGCAACCGCTGCGGTAGATCGGGGTGCTGCTTCGTGTAGCCGCGCACGTGCAGCTCATAGATGATCGTACGGTCCCACGACACGCGCACGCGCGTCGGGTGCGTCCAAGAAAAGCGCTGATCGACGACGACGCATTTCGGCACGAATCGCGCGCTGTCGCGCTCATCGAACGTCAGATCGTCCCCTTCCGCGCCGATCGTGTAGCCGAACACAGCCGGGTCCCATTTCAATACGCCGACGTGTGCCTTCGCATACGGATCGAGCAGCAGTTTGTTCGGATTGAAGCGATGGCCCGCTTCCGGCTCATAGGGACCATGCACGCGATAGCCGTAGACGGCCCCTGGTTTCAGGTCCGGCAGATAGATATGCCAAACCTCATCGGTAAATTCGGGCAGATCGATGCGTTGAAGTTCACGCTGGCCGCTTTCATCGAACAAGCACAGTTCGACTTTCGTAGCGTTCGCGGAAAAAAGGGCGAAGTTCACGCCCGCGCCGTCCCAGCTTGCGCCAAGCGGAAACGGCTGCCCCTCGGCGATCGACGTAATGCTCGGCATGTCACCCTCGGCGGTTTCGTGTTGGCGCGAGAACGATGCAACGTTCGTACCTGGCGAACGGGCGTTGCCGCAGCAGGCACTGCCAATGCCACTGCTTCTGCCGCTTGCCTTGGATGCACGCCATTGGGACAATTCCCGCTTGCATGCCCTATGTCGTGTTTACTTCAAGGAAGGTTAGATGACCGCATTGACTGCCGTTTTCGCCATTCTCGTCGCGTTGTGGTTGGGCGCCATGATTCCCGGGCCCAGCTTCGTGCTCGTGGCCCGCAACGCCATCGGTCTGTCTCGCGGCGACGGCTTGGCTACCGCGCTCGGGATGGGCGCGGGAGGCATCTTTTTTGGCGGCATCGCGCTCGCCGGGCTCTATACGCTCTTGCAGGCCGTTGAATGGCTCTATATCGGTCTGAAGATCGCGGGTGGGCTGTATTTGATTTTCGTTGCATCGAAGATATGGCGCGGCGCGGGCCGGCCCATCACGGTGGACGACACGATCAAAGCGCGGCCGGGCAATGCACGCAAATCGTTTTGGATCGGTCTGTCGACTCAGTTGAGCAATCCGAAGACGGCCATTTGGTACGGCAGTATCTTTGCCGCGCTGCTGCCGCAACATCCTCCGCTCTGGTGTTATTTCGTACTGCCGCCGCTCGTGTTTGCCGTCGAATGCGGCTGGTACACGATCGTTGCGCTGTGCTTTTCGACCAAGGGCCCGAGGGAGGTGTATCTGCGCGCGAAGAAATGGATCGATCGGATCGCGGCGGGGGCGATTTCGGCGCTTGGGCTCAGGTTGATTCTGACGGCGCCCAAGGTTGGGATTTGAGGGGGGATGGGGAAAGATGCGGCCACTGCTGCGCACGAGCGCATCTATTTGCTTGGCCCTTCGTTCCCGTACTGGCGCATGAATGGACCCGCGTGGCGAGTCAAGCAACTTCCGAGGCTAATGCGTCCCGGATTTCAAGGACGCGTTTTCGAAATCGCATAAACGACGCCGATTTCGCGCGCACGTCGTTAACATGATTGCGTTCGCGGATGGTCGATGCGATGCGTGGAGCGTCGCTTTCGACATAGTCCGCGGTCCGCTTGTCTTTTGCTTTCGGACGCAGGTCCTTAATGAGCCGCTCTTTAACATTGACGATGCGGCCAACCTCTTCACCCTCGCGAGCAAGCTTGCACCACCGTGGGTTCACTTGCGCCACGGCCTCCGGCCAGAGATACCACCAAGACTCGATCTCCCAAGCAGGCGTTGCCGCGCAGGGCAACGGAACACCTGCGTCTCCAAGCTCCATCTCGATCTGCTCGCTTAGCGCAACGTGTGCTGGTTCGACAGCATCGCAATCCTGATGCGCTAGCACCGCAACAACGTCGACGGTAACAGAAGAGCCTCGCACGACGTTTGCCACCGCAGCCGCGTTTTTGCGTTGTTCGGCGGCGTCTCTGCCCTTTTGCAGGATGAGCGGCGCGCGCCTAGGCTCAATGGAGGGAACCTCGGGCCATATCGCCTGGACAAGATGCTTCACCGCCTCGCGGTCATTATCGTCTTCCCCGAACACCAACACGACCCGCCGCTTCGATCGTTCCTTATGCTGCTTCTGCTTTGCTGCCACGTTGACATCCTCACGACTTATTCTTTGTCAGGACAATCCACCCCCAAGGGCACCCGAAAACCACAGTTCCCCAGGAAGCAAGTTGGATTGCTCGACCATCTCGGCCACGGCGGACGATTCGATAACAGGAATCAAAGAGGCCCCGCTCTCGCCATCTCTCTCACAGACGATCAATTCCGAAGCATCAAGTCGGTTCACGAGGGCGGGTGAATGAGTGGCGACCAGCAATTGAGTTCTCGATGCCGCACTGCGCATACGTTCAACGATAATGTCGAGCGCATGAGGGTGCAGACCGTGATCGATTTCTTCCACACAGGTCAGCATGGGTGGATTCGGGTCATGCAACATGGCCAGTAGCGCGACTGCGCGCACAGTCCCAAACGACGCTTCGGAGAACGGCGTTGTACCGCGTAAGCCGCGCTCTTCCAGTTCGATCACGGTACCTTCAGACGAGCCTAACCCCTTCTCCTTAACGAGAAGGCGTTTAATGTTGGGGGAGACGCGGACTAAGTCGCGCTCGACGGCCTCGAAAATCTCGCGATGATGCTTGTCGAGATACGCCAAGAACGCTGCTACGTTACTCGCATTGCTTGCAAGCACTACGCGAGCCTCGCCCTCTTCCCCATCATTCAAGGGCGGCATTGCATGCGGCTTGCGCGCCTCATTAACGTCGACCTCAAATACACGAAAGCTCTCGAATAACGACGCAACCTGCTCGACTTGCGTCGCACCCTCTTTTGATGAAAGTCGACGCAATGTAGAAAGCGCAGCGGACTGTTTAGACATCGCAAGTCGCTTCCCACGTTCATCGCCGCTCATAAGCTCGTCGATCTCGACGGACTCCCCGCTTACGGTAATTCGCCTACCGCGCCCACTTGTTCGCTTGAAGACGAACTCCTCTTCACGCGATGTAAAGCGAACGGCCTCCTTCGTTCCCGCAAGCGGCTTCTGGCGGAAGCGAACGGAGTCCTCCCAGAACGACAAGGAGTATTTGTCCGGAGCCTGTTCGGAAGCGTACTGAGTAACGACGGCCTCTACCGTCAACTTCACGCGCTGTTTGCCCTTCTTAAAGGGCACGCCTCGAAACCGGACGTGCTCAAACCCGCCATGCTTTGAAATCGCAGGCCCTAGGTCAAGCCGAGCAGTGTCGCCAAGAAATTCAATGACGCGTAGAAGATTGGTCTTTCCGGCACCATTCGGCCCGACCAAAACGCTCAGTTCCTGCAGTTCAACGTCAACCGATTGCAGGCTTTTGAAATTCTTAGCCGATATAGAGAGTAATCGCCGCATGCGTGATGAGAGCTTCCGTATGTTCGTTCGTGGCTGTCTGTCGTGCGATAGCAGGTCTAGCCCCGATCAGCATTCGGGCACGATTCTACACGGTCCCCACATACCATAAAAGCGCCGACACAGCAAACACGCCTCGACACCCGTAGTCCACCCGCGCTCGCGGAAGTGAAACTACGAAACCACCCTCTACAACGCTGCGTCCGGTTCGTATAGCCTGCATGCACCTCGCAGTGCAACGAACCGTTGCGGGCGGCTGGCCGCAGGCTGCTCGGATAACGAATCTTGCGCCTAATCCAAGCCTGAATGGAGGATCTGTCGTGACATTTGCAGTCAGCCTATATGGTCCCGTGATGCCCGCGGTTTTACCGATGCAGGAGTCGAACCGACCAGCACCGCCGGCACAACCCCGTTTAGCCGCACCAACAACCACCGCGTCGCAAACCGCTCCAGCAACCGCGCCTGAATCCAATCCGTCGAGTCCAATGTCGACGATGGGGATGGGAAGCACCAAGGCAGGTCAAAAAAGACTGGAAGAGGTTCGAAAAGCCGCGAAGGAGTCGGGCATCCCGTTGAGTAAAGCGCAACAGCGGGCGCTCGCGAAAGAGCTGGGAAAAAAGCAGCGAGGAGAAGGCGACGAGCCCGAAACCGGAGAGGCATCGGACAGCGCGTCAAACGGATTTGCTTCGCTAGCGCATACGGCTGGCCACGTCTTGCATGCGGTTGAAGACGCAGCAAGCACGAGCGGGCATTTCATCGCGGGACATGCCGAAGAGATCGGCGTACCAGCCGGCGTTGCCGTCGTGTTGGGCGGCGTTGCCGCCGGAGCGGTGGAGCTAGCGGGCGGGCTCGGAGCCCTCGCGGCGTTGTTTTGACACGCTCATTTAGGACTCCTTTGCATGGCGGCCGCGGCGCGGCCACGATCATCGAAACCGATGTATGCGAGGATGTATTTTCCTTCGCCCGTTCGCGCCATACCCAACATAATCGATTGCTTACCGTCGGCTTTCGGCTGCCATGCCGCACCGTATTTCTTCTTGAGCGATCTATCAAAAGTAGCCAGCATGCCGATTAGGGTATCTATCTTATCGGCGATAATAGGCGGTCATTCCTTAAACCCAAGGAGGAGACAATGATATTCAAGAACGTCATCGGCTCGCTTTTACGTGGGGCAATCGTTGCATCGGCATTCAGTTTTATCGGCACCACTGCTCAAGCGCAAGACCTGCTCCAAACCGTGAAATCGAACGGCGTGCTGCGCGTTGGTTTGGAAGGCACCTACCCGCCCTTCGACTACCGCAATTCCGCCGGCAACCTGGAAGGCTTCGATGTGGACGTTGCAAAAGCCGTCGCAGCCAGGCTCGGCGTCAAGGCTCAATTCATCGCCACCGAATGGAGCGGCATCATCGCGGGATTGCAAGCTGGAAAATTCGACGTGATCGTCAACCAGGTCACCATTACGCCACAGCGCCAACAGATACTCGATTTCAGCCAGCCCTATACGTTTTCAGCGGCGCAGTTGATACAGCGTGCCAACGACAAACGTGAATTCAAATCACTCGCGGAATTCACCGGCGATAAAAAGATCGGCGTCACCCTCGGCACGAACTACGATCAAATGGCTCGCGCCGTTTCAGGCATCAACGTGCAAACTTATCCGGGCGCCCCTGAAAAACTGCGCGACCTCGCGACAGGTCGAATCGACGCCACGCTCGACGACCGGCTGATGCTGCCGTATATCATCAAGACGTCGAATCTCCCGCTTCGGTCCGGCGCGATCCTGAAGGGAGGAGAGCAGGAAATGGGCATCCCGTTTCGCAAGGGCAATCCGCAATTCGAAAAAGCAATCAACGATGCGCTGAGCGCGATGAAACAAGACGGCACGTTGAAAAAGATCTCCATGCACTGGTTCGGCACCGACGTGACTCAACCCATCGCACAGTAATCGCAACTTCCGCCCTCATCCACGACGTCGATTGACGTCGGCCGTCTCGCCCTTCGCGAGATAGCGTCGCGGCAGCCCCCAGCCGGGCAAGCCGCGCCGCCCCTCCCCCCGCCCCCCCCCTTCTAACGACCCGACATCCACGCGGGTTCGTGCTCGCGCTGTCAATTCAACTCGTTCTTTAAATGAAAGCAATTCGGCATGCGGCAAATCGCCCATGCCCGATAGCTTCCTACGTAATTCTACTAACTGCGTTCGGCCGGCGCATTCCCTCCCGCAAAATTGGCGAAGCTCAAAGGCGCACCCGCGCCTTTGAGATCCGTTCTCTCCACCACGCAAAGGGAAAACCATGCAATTCGACCTCGGCTCCACATGCCGGCCTTTCCACGAAGCAGGCGAATTCACTCAACTCTCGGCCTACTATGAGGAGGACCGGCACGTCATGTGGATGATGTTGCGCTCGGAACCGCGGCCTTGCTTCAACCAGCAGTTGGTGTCGGACATCATTCGTTTGGCACGCGCGGCTCGCGAGTCCGGGCTCAGATTCGACTTCTGGGTCACGGGCTCCCTCGTTCCCGAGATTTTCAATATCGGAGGCGATCTCAGCTTCTTCGTCGATGCGATCCGCAAAGGCGAACGCGATCGGCTGATGGCCTATGCCCGCTCGTGCATCGATGGCGTTTGGGAAATCTACAATGGCTTCGGCACAGGTGCGATCAGCATTGCGATGGTGGAAGGCAGCGCGCTAGGAGGAGGCTTCGAAGCCGCCTTGGCTCACCATTACGTACTCGCGCAACGAGGCGCGAAGCTCGGTTTTCCGGAGATCGCATTCAATTTATTTCCGGGCATGGGCGGCTATTCGCTCGTTACCCGCAAATCGAACATGCGTGTCGCGGAAACGCTGATCAGCACAGGGGAATCGCGTTTCGCCGAATGGCACGCGGAACGTGGGCTCGTCGATGAGCTGTTCGAGCCTGGCGATGCGCTGCTGGCAACGCGCACGTTCATCGACGTCATACGGCCGATGCTCAACGGTACGCGTGCGATGCTGCGAGCCCGTCAACGGGTGTTGCCGCTTTCACGCCCCGAACTCATGGAGATTACGGAAGACTGGGTGCAATCCGCCTTCATGCTCGGAGAAAAGGACATTGCGTTCATGGAACGGCTCGTCGTGCTGCAAAATAGGCGCGTATCCAAACTGAAGGCGGTGTGACGAGCGACGGCCTCGGGAACGCCGTCGCCCATCAGTCAAACGCCAAGAAGCTCAGGCAATAAGCCTGAGCTTCTTTTTATCGGCAAGCCACGTTTCGAGCATCTCCGCGGGCATCGGCCTCGCGTAGAAAAAGCCCTGCGCGTAATCGACGCCGGCGTCCTTGAGAAACTTGACTTCGCGCTCGGTCTCGACCCCTTCGGCCACGACCGCGATGCCGAAGGCTCGCGCGAGACCGACGACCGAGTTCACGAGCGACTGCGACTGAAAATTCTGATCGATACCGGTGATGAAGCTCCGGTCCAGTTTGATCACGTCGATCGGCAGTCTCGTCAATTGCGACAATGACGAATAACCGGTGCCGAAATCGTCGAGCAGAATGCGCGCGCCCAACTGCTTGAATTGCTTCATCAGGTCGATTGCCGCCTTCTCGTCCTCGATGAAGCAGCTTTCCGTCAATTCGATGTCGATCCAGGTCTGCGCCGCACCGCTCTGCTCGACGAAGGTGCGAAGCTGCTTGACGATTTCCGCGTCGCGCAACTGTCTTGCGGACACATTGATGGACACTCTGAAGTCCAACCCGTTTTCATGCCAGCGCGCGGCCTGAGTGGCTGCTTCGTTCATCAACCATCGACCGATGGGGATGATGAGGCCCGATTCCTCCGTGAAGCGAATGAATTCCGACGGCGCAACGAGCCCGTGACTCGTCGATTGCCAGCGAATCAACGCTTCGACGCTATGGAGATGCCCGCGGCGAAGATCGATCAAAGGCTGGTAATGAAGGATGAACTGCTTGTCCTCGATCGCTTTTCTCAGCTCGGTGTCGAGCCAAATATACTTGGCGACCTTTTGGTTCATCTCAGGCGAGAAGAAACGATAGGTATGCTTGCCCGCTTCCTTCGCCGCGTACATCGCCGTGTCCGCGTGCGAGATCAATGCCTCCAGCGTTTCGCCGTGCTGCGGATAAAGGGCGATGCCGATCGAGCAACTGGTGTAAACATCCATGAAGTCCAGATGAACGGGCAGGCGCAGGCAGTCGATGATCGTTTGCGCCAGCGTCTCGAGCAGCGCTTGAGAACATGAATCGACGAGAATCAGGAATTCGTCGCCGCCAAGGCGGGCAAGCGTGGCGCCGTCAGGCAGACAGGCACTGACGAGCTCCGCCACACGCTTGATCAGCCGATCGCCATTGACGTGTCCGTAGTGATCGTTGACGCGCTTGAAGTTGTCGAGATCGAGAAACACGATTCCGAGCGGACGCGACGCGGCGCGCGCATCATCGAGCGTCGACTGAATCTTCGCGTTGATCGCATAGCGATTCATCAGACCAGTCAGAACGTCTTTCGAGGCCAACTCTTTCAGGCGATGCTGGGCGTCTCGCTCAACGGTGATGTCCGTGCCGGAACAGATGATGAATTCCTCGTCGACCCCGCTACCGCTATGAACGAACTTATTGCGAAACTGAAATACCCGCGGGCCTTTGATCGTGTTGATGACGCGCTCGACCTCGAACGACTGCCGGCTCTCGAAAAACTGCTGAATGTTCGTGCGCGACTGCTGGCCTTGTTCCGGGCTCATGAAGAGTTCGAACGCGCTACGGCCGATGACATCGACTTCGCGCATGCCCGTGACTTCCTCGCACATCCGATTGAAGCGCTGCACGATGCCCTTGCGGTCGAGAATCACGACGAGCGAATTGACTTCCGACACGACTTGCTCGGCCGAAGCGAGGCTGCTCGACAGTGCGCCCGCGACGGAGAGCGTATCCGAATAGTCGGATGCGGTCCCTGCCCATTCGTTCGTATCGATTTTTTTGCCGACGAGGTGAAGTGTCACCGAATTGCCATAGAGCGAGACGTCGAGCAACAGGTGCGAGGTGACACCCGTCAACGCGCGAATCGCTTGCGCCTGTTCGGCAGTCAGCGCGACGCTGACATTGGTTTGGCTGCGAATTGCCGCCAATTCCAACGCATTGCTGTCGCAGCCAAGGCGCCAGCAGGGGCTTTTCGTTCCAAAAAGGACGTCGAGCACCGCGCAGTCATTGTCGTCGAACATAGCTTGCCCCGTTGAAACCCACGCAAATGGCACGTTAGCGAGTAGCAAGTTCCGAACCGCACGAAGTGACGAAAATACGCAATTTCACCCCGCGACGCGCTCGCTACACCGCTACGGCGGTTTTTCGAAGCAATATTCTACTGTCGGCACGCAAATGTCAAAACGCCGTAAACCGAAAACCCGCGCAATGCGACGCGCCCCGGCCGTATGCGGGCCGGGGCGCGTGACATTGCGCGGGTCAGTCGATCAGAAGTTGAATTGGTCGATGTTGCTCGCATCGAACGTCGTGGGCGGTCCGAGAATCACCTCGCCGTCCTTGCCGATCGTCCGCTTGCCGAGCTTGCCCGCCGTAAAGGTCTCGCCCGGCTTGCCGTCGATCGCGCCCGACGCGAGATTCGCGGCGGCATAGGCGGCCAAATATCCCAATTGACCCGGATCCCACAGTTGGAACGCCTTGACCGTGCCGTTCTTGACGAATTCGCGCATCTGGTTCGGCGTGCCGAGGCCCGTTACCGCAACCTTGCCTTTGCTCGGCGACGACGAAATATAGCGAGCGGCGGCGGCAAGGCCAACCGATGTGGGCGCAACGATCGCCTTCAGATTCGGGTAAGCCTGGAGCAAGCCTTGGGTTTCGACGAACGACTGCTGATCGTCGTCGTTGCCGTACGCGATCTTGACGAGTTTCATCTTCGCGTATTGCGGCTTCTTCAGTTCCTCCTTCATCCATTGGATCCAGGTGTTCTGATTGGTTGCGTTGGGCGTGGCCGAGAGGATCGCAAACTCACCCTCATTACCCATCAACTTGGCCACCAACTGAATCTGGCCGCGGCCGATGCCCTCCGCGTTCGCCTGATTGACGAAAATCTGGCGGCCGGCCGGGGCCGAATCCGAATCGAAGGTGACGACCTTGATAC
Source organism: Trinickia acidisoli (assembly GCF_017315725.1). Lineage (NCBI taxonomy): Bacteria > Pseudomonadati > Pseudomonadota > Betaproteobacteria > Burkholderiales > Burkholderiaceae > Trinickia > Trinickia acidisoli. The sequence continues at coordinate 423,620 of NZ_JAFLRG010000002.1, read as the reverse complement.
CGGATGCCATCGCACGCTTCAAATAAGGCACGACGGCATTCGGATCGTTTGCGGCGATCACGATCGCGTTTACGCGCTGCGTCGTCAACGTATTGATGTATTGAACCTGCGACGACGCGCCCGCATCCGACGGGCCGACGACCTTGCCGTCTCCCTTGAACTCCTTGATCGCGGCCATGCCGCCGTTATCGGCCGTCACTTCGTAGGGATTGTTGATCTGCTTGGGCACGAAGGCGATCTTCAGACCGTCCTTGATGCTGGCCGCACCCGCCACGGAAGCGAATCCGAGCAGAACGCCGACGAGAGTCGCCGCCGCCGCGGTACGCAAGGGTTGTTGCATCATATGTCTCCTCATAGCTCCTTCCACTTTGAATGACCGGACCGATCGTCCGGTCTCTTCGATATCGCTTTTGCCGATCGGCCCGCACTCAGCGCTGCGTCGCCGCATGCAGCCTGTCCTTGCGCGCTCGCCAGCCTGCAACGAGATTGGGGATCAGGACGGACGACAGCAAAAGCAATCCGGTCACGATCGTCAGCGTCTCGCTCGATACGTCGACGAGCGTCAACGCATTCCTGAGTACACCAACGATCAGCAGCGACAGCAGCACGCCGTACAGCGAACCCCGTCCGCCGAAAATGCTGACACCACCGAACAACACCGCGGCGATCACGGCGAGCTCGAAACCTTCGCCGTTGTCGCCGCGCGCGCTCGTGAAGCGCAGCGTGAAGACGATGCCGGCGATCGCGCTCACGATCCCGGACAAAACGAACAGCCGGAGCTTGATCTTCTCGACGTCGATGCCGGAGAAGCGCGCGGCCGAGGGATTGGCGCCGATCGCATAGAGGCTGCGGCCGAACGGCGTCGCATGCAGCACGACGGCAAACAACACCGCGCCGACGATGACGATCGTGAACGGCAGCGGAATGAAGGTCGAACCGAGCGCGTTCATGCCGAAGGCCGTATACGATGCCGGGAAATCCGCCACGGCGTGATCGCCCAGCAACACATAGGCGAGGCCGCGAAACAGCGCGAGCGTGCCGATCGTCACCGCAAGCGACGGCAAGTTCAGCCGCACGATGATCCAACCGTTCAGGAAGCCGGCCGCCGCGCCGCCGGCAATCGCGAGCGCCATCGCCCAGGGCATCGGCAGCCCCGCATGCCAGAGCACGCCCATCAGCGCGCTCGATGCGCCGAGCACGGATGCCACCGACAGATCGATCTCGCCCGTCACGATGATGAAGGTCATCGGCAGTGCCATCAGCGAGATCTCGGTGATGTCGAGCAAGATGTTGCTGAGGTTGTCCGCTTCCAGGAAGACGGACGACAGCACACGCCCGAGCACCAGCGATCCGATGAGGATGACCGCGAGCAGCACCTCCCAGCTCAAGTGGACGGCACGCTTGCGCACCTCGCCGGGCTTAGCGATGTTAGCCATGGTCACGTTTCCTCATCATGCGTTTTGCCAGGGAACGGGCAAGCAGCGTATCGATCGCGACGGCGGCTACGATCAGCGCGCCCTGGATCGCCTGCTCCCAAAATGGAGAGATGCGCAGCACCACCAGCGCGATGCTGATGACGCCCAATACCAACGCGCCGAGCGTCGCGCCGAGAATCGTGCCGGAGCCGCCGTTGATGGCCACGCTGCCGACGACGGCGGCGGCGACGACCTGCAACTCGATGCCCTTTGCCGTGCTCGCGTCGACCGTGCCGAAGCGCGCCAGCCACAATGCCCCCGCCAGGCCGGCGACGGCGCCCGAGATCAGAAACCCGCCCATCAAGCGACGTTCGACCTGAATGCCCGCGAGCCGCGCGGCTTCGGGATTCGAGCCGATCGCATAGTGCTCGCGGCCGCCTCGAAACTGCTTGAGGTAAACCCCAAGCCCGCTCAGCACGACCGCGGCGATCACGGCAAGCACCGGTATCCCGAGCACCGAGCCGGTCGCAAGTTTCGAGAACGCGTCGGGCAAGCTGCTGGCGTTGATCTGGCCGCCATTGACCCACGCGTAGTCCGCGCCGCGGAAGATATAGAGCGTGGACAGCGTCGCGACGAGCGACGGCACGCGCCCGAGCGCGACGAGCACGGCATTGACCGATCCCGCGAGCATGCCGATGCCGACGCCGGCTGCGAGCGCGACGACGACCGGCATATGCGGAAATGTCACGAACAGGCAACCCACGCCGTACGCGCTGATGCCGACGACCGACCCGACCGACAGATCGATGTGCCGCATGAGCATCACGACCGTCATGCCCGCGGTCAGCAGGCTGATGACGGAAACGTTGAGCAATACGTCACGCAGATTCTGCATGTTCAGAAACTGCGGACGCGCGAGCCCCGTGCACGCAACCAGCGCGATGAGCACGACGAACAGCGCGGTTTCCCGGCTCTTGGCCAGATGCGCGATCCAGCCCGGAAGCGATGGCACGACTGAGGGATTGTCTCGATGCATCGTATCGGCTCGAATGGTCATGCTGCCCGCTCCAAATGAATGTCCGACTGCCCGAGCGCCGCGCGCATGATCCGCTCTTCGTTCGCCTCTGCGCGTGCGATGTCGGCGCTGATGCGCCCCTCGTGCATCACGAGCACGCGGTCGGCCATACCGAGCACTTCCGGCAATTCACTCGAAATCATCAAAACCGCCATTCCGTTTCGGACGAGTTCGGACAACGCGGCATACACCTCGGTTTTCGCGCCGACGTCGATGCCGCGTGTGGGCTCGTCGATGATCAACACCTTGGGCCCGGTGGCGAGCCATTTGCCAAGCACGACCTTCTGCTGGTTGCCGCCCGACAGCGTGCCGACCGGCGCCATCAGATCGCCGGCCTTCAGCCGCAGGCGCGTGCCCCAATCGCGCGCGAGCGATACCTCGCGCGCACTCGAAATAAGGCCGAAACGCGTGAGGCGGCCGAGCACCGTCATCGACGCATTGCGCGCAATACTGAGCTCGAGCGCAAGCCCCTGCTGCCGACGATCCTCGGGCACCATCGCGAGCCCGGCTTTGACGGCCCGATTCGGGCGGCCCGATGCGAGGCGCCGGCCGGCGACATATATCTCGCCGCCGTCGATCGGATCGATACCGAAAATCGCGCGTGCCACTTCGCTGCGCCCGGCGCCGACGAGCCCTGCGAGCGCGACGATCTCGCCCGCGCGCACGTCGAACGACACATCCTTGAACACACCCGTCCGCGTGAGTCCTCTCACCGAGAGCTTGATGTCGCCGGGCGTCACTTCGGCTTTCGGGTAGAACGTCTCCAAATCCCGTCCCACCATCTTTGCGACGATGTCGGCGGTCGTCAGCTCGGGCGTCGGTGCATCGAAGACCTTCGCGCCGTCGCGCATGATCGTGACGTGCTGCGTCAGAACGAAGACTTCCTCGAGCCGGTGGGTAATGAAGAGAATCGCCGCACCGCGCTCGCGCAGCGTTCGCACGATCGTGAATAGCCGCTCCACCTCGGGCAGCGACAAGGCGGCAGTCGGCTCGTCCATGACGAGCACGTTCGCGTTCAGCGACAGCGCTTTTGCGATCTCGATCACCTGTTGATCGGCGATCGACAGCCCGCGCACCAGTTGCTGCGGCTTCAAATCGACCCCGAGCGACACGAGCAGGCTGGCCACTTCGCGATGCATCGCGTCGTAGTCGATGCGACCGATCCGATCCACCGGCTGGCGGCCCATATAGATGTTCTCGGCGATCGACAGATCGAAGAACAACGTTGGTTCCTGATAGATCACGGCGATACCGGCATCGCGCGCATCGGCCGGCGAGGCGAAGCGCCGTGCGGTACCGTCGACCTGCAATTCGCCCGTATCGGGCGCATGCACGCCGGCAAGGATCTTGACTAGCGTCGACTTGCCTGCGCCGTTCTCGCCGAGCAGTGCATGCACTTCTCCCGGCATGAGCACGAGATTGCCGTCGATCAACGCACGCACCTGCCCAAATGATTTGCTCGCTGCGCGCAACGTCAAACGCGGCGTGTGCGGCGATGACTTGTCCGTATCCAAATTCGTCTCCGTCTTTTATGTCTTGCTCAATGTGCTCAATGTGCTCAATGTGCTCAATGTGCTCAATGTGCTCAATGTGCTCAGCGCGTCGAACCTAAATGCGATAGATGCGTTCGGCGTTGCTTCTAAAAAGCGCGGTGCGCTCGCTGTCGCTCGCCCCCACGACGATCCGCGCATACGCATGCCATAGCGCCTCATAGCTGCCGAACAGGCGATCGACCGGAAAATTCGACGCGAACATCGCGCGCTCGGTGCCGAATGCATCGATCGCTTCGAGTACATAAGGCCTCAGGCTTTCGACGGTCCATAGATGGTCGAACATCGCGAGACCGCTGATCTTTACCGCGACGTTCGGGCACGACGACAGCAGCCGCAATCCATCGCGCCACGCTCGGTATCCGGCCAAACTATCGCGATCGACGAACATGCCGGCGTGATTGAGCACGAATTGGATATCTGGATGCCGACGCGCGAGTTGCGCAGCCTCCCGCATTTGCGACGGATAGAGTTGCAGGTCGAACGAAAGCCCGTAACGCGCGAGCAGCCCAACGTGGTCGAGCCAAACGGGATCGCGCATGAAGTGCCGGTCAACGTAGCCGTACAGCGGATCGGCATGCACGTTCAGGATCTGCCGGATGCCACGCGTGTTCGCGAATGCCGCGTGCGCGGCAAGCGTCGCTTCCGCATCCGGCGCACTCAAGTCGGCCCAGGCGACGATCGCGTTCGGCAATGCCCTGGGAGAACCGTGTACACCGTGCGCCTCGTGCGCACCATCGGCGAGCGACTGCAACCAGCGCGTTTCTTCGACCGGATTCGCGGGATCATGATTGGCTTCGACGTGAACGACCTTCAGCACCTCGATTTCGCCGGCCTCGTTCAACAGGGTGTCGGGCAAATAATCGTGCTTCAGCGCAGCCGCGTCGCCGACGAACGATGTACCGGGCTGCTCGAGCCACGGATAGCGATGCGTGCGCAGATCCCAGAAATGCACATGCGGATCGACCACTTGCATGGTGCCGCTCCTTTGCCGTCAGGGAAGATAGAAGAGCGGAACGAGCGGCTTCTGCGCGGGTGCGCCGTCCGATCCCGTCAACATAATGTCGGACATGAACGCCCACCACTTGCGCATCACATCGTCGCGTACGAGCTGATCCATCTTGTGACCGCTGTCACGCTTGAGCACGGCGAACAAATGGTCGGTCGCATCGTCGAGGAAGATCCAGTAGTCGCGTATACCCGCCTCGCGCAGCGTATCGACGAGTTCGGGCCAAATGTCGCGATGACGCCGCTTGTACTCCTCGCGTTGCCCTTGATTGAGGACCATTCGGAACGCAATCGTCTCCATCTCGTGTCTCCCACTTTTTTAAGCCGATTTCTTTGCTTTGCATCAGCGTTGCAGGGACTATAATTCGCCGAGCGATAACAAACCAATCCGTTCTCATGATTGGGCGATCCAGAAAGCGAATCACTTCATGACCCCGCACGCTGCAGCCCTCTCCCTCGTCAATCGGCTCAAGTTCAAGCATCTCGCGCTGCTCGTCGCACTCGACGACGTGCGCAACGTGCACCAAGCCGCCGATCAGATCAACGTCGCGCAACCCAGTGCGAGCCGCATGCTCGGCGACGTCGAAGAGGCGTTCGGCTTCCAACTCTTCGAGCGCAACGCGCGCGGCATGACGCCCACCGCACTGGGCGCCGTCGTCCTTGCCTATGCCCGCCGCGCGCTCTCGGAGCTGACCCGCTTCGCCGAGGATCTCGACGTCAAACGCAAGGGCGGCCACGGCCAATTGACGGTCGGCGCGATCATGGGCGCCGCGCCCGACGTCCTCGCGCTCGCCGTCGCGGCGCTCAAAACCGAGCGGCCGCGCCTGAACGTGCGTATCCTCGGCGAGACGAGCGATCAGATCGTGCAACTGCTGTACCGCCGCGAGATCGATCTCGCACTGGCGCGCCTGACCACTTCGCTGCAACACAACGACTTCCACTTCGAACCGCTGGCCCGCGAAACGCTCGTGCTCGTGGTGCGAGCGCATCATCCGCTCGCGCGTCGCGACTCGGTATCGTTGGCGGAGCTGGTCGAGTGGCCGTGGGTTGCGCAGCCCGTCACGAGCCCGGCCCGCGTGCTGTTCGAGGAAGAGCTCGCGCAAGCCGACCTCAATACGCCATCGAACATGATCGAGTGCGGCTCGATATTCGCCACCTTGCAACTCATCGAAACGTACGACGCGATCGCGATGCTGCCCGAATCCGTCGTGCGCGATCACGTGCGCGGAAAACTGCTCGTCCCGCTCCCGCTCGAAATCGGCAAGAGCCTGCCGGGCTACGGCATCCTCACGCGTAAAGAAGAAGCCCTGCCCGAGGCAGCGCACCACTTCGTCAGCTTGTTGCGTCGATTTTCCCAACCGATTGCGGATGCGCCCGATCGCAGCGGTCATTGAAGATTGACGAACAAACCTCCGTCGACGAGCAACGCCGCGCCCGTGACATAGCGGGCGAGATCCGATGCGAGGAACACCACGCAATCGGCCACCTCGTCCGGCGCGCCTAGTCTGCCGAGCGGAATGCGCCGCTCGAAATAGGCACGCTTCTCGACGTCGGCCAAATCGTCTGCATTGAGGTCGGTCGCGATCGTGCCCGGCATCACCGAATTGCAACGGATGCCATGCGGCCCGAGCGCGATGGCGCACGACTGCATCAGCGAATGCACACCGGCTTTGGTCGGCGTGTAATGCGTCTGCATGCCGCCGCCCACGAGCGCGCTGATCGAACTGGTCGCGACGATCGAACCACCCGTTCCTTGTTCCTTCATTTGTCGCGCCACGGCTTGCGTAACATAGAACGCGCCATTCAGATTCACGCCCACGGTCCGTTCGAGTACGGACGGCGGCATATCGAGGAACGCGTGAAACGGACAGATGCCGGCATTGCTCGCAAGCACGTCGACCTTGCCGAACGCATCGACCGCATGGCGGACGAGATCGATGCCCGTTTGCGGGAGCGCAACGTTGCCTTCAACCGCGATCGCGCGGCGGCCGTGCGCCTCGATCTCGCCGACCACCTCATCGATCGCCGAGCGGCGCCCATACGACGCGTCGTTCTCGCCCCAGTAATTGATCACGACGTCGGCGCCCTCGCGCGCACAGGCAACGGCAATGGCGCGGCCGATCCCGCGCGATCCTCCGGTGACGATCGCCACCTTGCTTTCGAGTAACACCTGCTTCTCCTTGCGCCTTGTCGTCGGCAGCTCAATGCGTCAATGTTGACTCAAGTGCGTCAGTATTGACTCCATACGTCAATACTGACTCAATGCCTGCTCAATGTGTATGAGGGCGCACGAGCGCGCACTCCGGATTGAGGCGCACGCCGAAGCCGGGCGTATCCGGTACTTTCATCCGTCCGTTGACCGGAACGGGTTCGTCGAGCAACAGCGGCGTAAACATCGGCACCACGCGATCCGCCTGCGGCGCCATCATCAGAAACTCCGCAAACGGCGAGTTGTGCCGCGTCACGACGAAATGGTAGCTGTAGACCGACGAACCATGCGGCACCACCATGACGTTGTGCGCATCGGCAAGCGCCGAGATCTTCATCAACTCGGTCAAGCCGCCGCACCAGCCCACATCCGGCTGAATCAGATCGCAGCACCCCATTTCCAGCAGCATGCGGAAGCCCCAACGCGTGGCTTCGTGCTCGCCCGTGGATACCATCATGCCGCGCGGCACATTGCGGCGAAGCTCCGCATAGCCCCAATAGTCGTCGGGCGGTAGGCATTCCTCGATCCATTTCAGCCCGTATTCATGCGCGGCGTGCGCGAGGCGCGTCGCATAGCGCACGTCGAGACTCATCCAGCAATCGAGCATCAGCCAGAAGTCGTCGCCGACGCGATTGCGCATTTCCGCGAGCGTATCGAGGTTCTTGCGTAGACCCTCTTCGTTCTCCGCAGGGCCGTGCTGCAACGGCAGCTTGCCGCCGATAAAGCCCATCTGCTTCGCGAGATCGGGGCGCGCACCCGTCGCATAGAACACGAGTTCATCGCGTACCGGGCCGCCGAGCAATTGAAAAACGGGCTCCTGACGAACCTTCCCGAGCAGATCCCACAGCGCGAGATCAACGCCCGAGATCGTGTTGAGCACGATGCCCTTGCGCCCGTAATAGAGCGTCGCGTAATACATCTGATCCCACATCGTCTCGATGTCGGTCACGCAACGGCCTTCGAGAAATCGCGCGAGGTGCTTTTCGACGATGAACGCGCCGACTTCGCCGCCCGTCGTCACCGCGAAGCCGACGTTGCCGTCGCTCGCCTCGATTTCGACGACGAGCGTGCCCAGCACGTTGATCCCGAACGAGCGCCGGCTTTGGCGATATTCGGGGTAGCGCGACATCGGCGTTGCAATGTGATCGTCGATCCAGTGCCCGTCCGACTGATCGTGATAGTCCGCACCGCCGCCGCGAACCGTGAAGGCGCGCACGTGCGTAATGGTTGGCATGCCCATGAAAAAAAACTCCGTGAGGTTGTCGTGTTTGCGCAGCCCGTGCGCGGGCCTTTGCTCGATCGTCTAGTAGGTAGCGCGGCCGCCCGACAGATCGAACACCGCGCCCGTGCTGAAGGCGCAGTCCTCGGAAGCGAGCCAGAGGATCATCGACGCGGCCTCTTCCGGCATCAGGAAGCGATTCATCGGAATTTTCGCCAGCATGTAATCGATGTGCTGCTGCGACATCGAATCGAATATCTCGGTCTTCGCCGCGGCCGGCGTTACCGCATTGACGAGGATGTTGCGCGTGGCCAACTCTTTGCCGAGCGACTTGGTGAGCCCGATGAGGCCGGCCTTCGATGCGCTGTAGTGCGACGCATTGGGGTTGCCTTCCTTACCGGCCACCGAAGCGATGTTGACGATGCGGCCATAGCCCTTTTCCAGCATCCGCGGCACGACCGCTCGGCAAGTCAGATACGAACCGATCAAATTCACTTCGATGACGCGGCGCCATACGGCTGGGTCGAGTTCCCAAGTCGCGCCGTTGCCACCTGTAATACCGGCGCTGTTGATGAGGCCATCGATCGAGCCATGTTCCGCGAAGGTCGAGGCAGCGGCCGCTTCAACCGCGGCTTCGTCGACCAGATCGACCGTGACGGCGGACACCTTCCCGAGCTCCGATAGTTCGCGTCGGCTGCGTTCGAGACGCGCGGCGTCGACGTCCCACAGTGCGACAGAAGCGCCCGAGCGCAACGCGCGCTGCGCAACCGCATAGCCGATTCCACGTGCGCCGCCCGTGATGACGATGGTGCGGTGCTTCAGATCGATCGCGTTCACAGTGCCTCCTCAATACGTGCATCGACGGTACGTTGACGTTGCTCGCCGAGGCCAGCGATGCCAAGACGCATCGTCTGCCCCGCGCGCAAATACACGGGCTCGGGCTTCTGCCCCATGCCGACGCCCGGCGGCGTGCCGGTCGAAATCACGTCGCCCGGCTGCAAACTCATGAACTGACTGATGTACGACACGAGCGTCGCAACGTCGAAGATCATCGTTTTCGTGTTGCCGTTCTGATAGCGCTTGCCGTCCACCTCGAGCCACATGTCCAGCGCTTGCGGATCGGGCACCTCGTCACGCGTAACGAGCCACGGCCCGAGCGGACCGAACGTGTCGCAGCCTTTGCCCTTGTCCCATTGGCCGCCGCGTTCGAGTTGATAGGCACGTTCGGATACGTCGTTGACGACGCAGTATCCGGCTACGTATTCGAGCGCGCGTTCACGGGAGACGTAGCGCGCTTCGCGGCCGATGACCACGCCCAGTTCGACCTCCCAGTCGACCTTGCCTGCACCGGGAGGAATCTCGACGTCGTCGTTCGGGCCGACGATCGCGCTCGTCGCCTTCATGAACAGCACGGGCTCGGTCGGCACCGGCATATTCGATTCCGCCGCGTGGTCGGAATAATTGAGGCCAACGCAAATCATCTTGCCGACGCGGCCGACGCACGGCCCGAGCCGCACATCGGCGGGCGCGAGCGGCAACGACTCCGGGTCGATTGCCGCAATACGTTGTAAGCCGGCCGGCGATAGGGCGTCCGACGCGATGTCGGCTACATCGAACAGGTCGGCTATGCGGCCCGATAAATCGCGGATACGGCCTTGCCGGTCCAACACGCCCGGGCGTTCCTCGCCCCGGCTACCGAAACGCACCAGTTTCATGCGACTGTCTCCTCGTCTGGATTGGGATGCTGATGACGAAGGACTATAGAGGGGCGTCAATAGCCTAACAATCCGAAACGCGCATCCGTCGATAACGAATTCGAATCGGAGGATCGAGGACTTGAGTAGGTCGCGCTGGCTCGACTGCTTGCGCTGCGGCGCTAATCGCCCAATTCCGTGCAGTGGCGAACGAAATCGATATGAGCCTGCATCGCCGTACGCGCCTGCTCAGGCCGCCGCGCCAGAATGGCGTCGCATAGCGCGCGATGTTGCGTGAGCAATTGTTCCGACGCATCGGGATGCGCCTCGCGCAGGCCGGTACCGTTGATGGCGATGTGCTCTCGCAGCATACCGACCACGCTGGCGTGCAAATGCAAGAACATGGTGTTGTGCGAAGCGCGCGCAATCGCGTCGTGCAACTTCGCGTCGGCATCGGCTTCCGCGGCTTTGTCGTCGGCGTTGCGCGCCCGCTCGAGTTCGCGCATCAGCGTCCGAACGCGAGCCAGATCGGCAGCGTCCGCACGCAGCGCAGCAAAATAAGCAGTAGCGGCCTCGAGTACGCGACGAAACTCCAAGATGTCCTCACGCAACGCAGGATGATCGGCTACGAGTTCCCCCCACGGCGAGATGATGCCGCTGCGCAATCGATCGGTAGCGTAGACACCAGCGCCGCGCCGGCTTCGCAATAGTCCGCGTGCGATCAGCCGCTGGGTCGCCTCGCGCACGGTATTGCGCGCAACGGCGTATTGCTCGGCGAGTTGCCGCTCAGACGGCAGCCGTGCGCCTGGTGCCCAAGTGCCGTCGAGCAAAGCGGTTTCCAAGCGGCGCATCACCGCTTCAACGCGCCCGCCGGTCAACGTGCCCGCCTTCATCGTTCGCCCTCCGCCTTGCGCATGTCTCTGATTCCCCGAACTAGTTCGAACAACTGGTCCAACCAATTTGCACTACTGCAAGCAGGCGGGGATTATCCCGCCAAACCATGCAAGCGAAAACACTGCGCGGCATCGACCACCACCGTGAGCATCGCCCCGCACGCGCCAACCGAGCCTAGCCTTGTGGAACCCCAATGACGGAACGACACTATCCCGCGCCCCCGCACCACGTCTATCTATTCGCCACTTGTCTGATCGATCTGTTCGTCCCGCAAGCAGGACTCGACGCCGTCCGGCTGTTGGAACGCGCGGGCCTGATGGTTCACTTTCCGCGCAAGCAAAGCTGCTGCGGGCAGCCGGCATACAGCAGCGGCCATCCGCAAGAGGCGCGCGAAGTGGCGCGTGCGCAACTCGATCTCTTTGCCGAGCCGTGGCCTGTCATCGTACCGTCGGGCTCTTGTGCCGGCATGATGCGACATCACTGGCCGCATTTGTTCGAGGACGATCCCGAGGCAGGGCCCAAAGCTCGTGCACTGGCGGAGCGTGTCTATGAACTCAGCGAATTTCTGCTGCGCGTGCTGAAGCTGGATTTCAGCGATACGTCACTCAATGCACAGGCGCCGGAGCGCATCGTGCTGCATACGTCCTGCGCCGCGCGTCGAGAAATGGGCACGCGCGTTCACGGCGTAGAACTCGTCGACGCCCTACCCGGCGTAACGCGCGTGGAGCATGCGCGTGAGGCGGAATGCTGCGGATTCGGCGGTACGTTCTCGCTCAAGCATCCCGACATCTCCGGCGCAATGGTCAAGGACAAGATCGCATCGGCCTGCGCCACCGGCTGCGATCGTCTCGTCTCGGCCGATTGCGGCTGTCTGCTCAACATCGGACACGCAGCGCGGCAATCGGCTGCCGCGTTGCCGGTGGAACACCTCGCCAGCTTCTTGTGGCGCCGCACGAACGATGTCGACGGAGAAGCGCTATGAGCGCACTTGCGCCTTCGAAATCGCGAGCGCGCATGCTCGAGCGGTTGCGCGCGGCTAGCCGCGTGCCGGTCGTGCTCGACGATGCAACGCGTTTGAGCGATTTAAGCGATCTAAGCGAACGCATCGATGCTCACTATGCGTCGCGGCGCGTAGCCGAGGCCATCGCCCCTGATCTGACGAAGCGATTCCGAACCGCGCTCGAAGCCGCCCATGCCGACGTATGGCTCACCGATGCCGTCTCCTGGCCCGCGCTTCTGGCGCAGCGTTTGGAAGCAGCCGGTATCCGACGCATTCTGCTCGATCCGAACCGAGCGGAATGCGCCGCGCTGTCGCAAGCTCTACCGCCTTCCGTGGAAGCACTCCCGTATGTGCGTCCATTGGAAGAATGGAAGACCGATCTCTTCGACACAGTCGATGCGGGCTTTACAGTCGCCCGCTCCGGCATTGCGTCCACCGGCACATTGATCCTGGCACCGGATGCCGGTACCCCTCGTACCGTTTCGCTCGTCCCGCCGCTGCATATCGCGCTGGTTCACGCAGCGACGCTGCATCCTGACCTGCATGCCGCCGCGCGAACTGAGCAATGGTCGGCCAACATGCCAACCAATCTAGTGCTCGTATCGGGTCCCTCGAAAACATCCGACATCCAGCAAACGCTGGCCTACGGTGCGCACGGCCCAAGCCGCTTATGGGTTGTGATCGTAGAAGCCGCCGCAGATGAGCAAGGAGGCACGCCATGAGCGAGCACCCTATCGAATTCGTTTCACCCGCGGATTTCAAATCGCGCGCACGCGCAGCACTGGGCGACGACAAACTACGCAGCAGTTTCCGCGGCGCAATGGATTTCCTGCAAGCCAAACGCGCCGCGCAGTTCCCCGATGGCGAGGAACTCGAGCAACTGCGCGACCTCGGCGAGGCCATCCGCAAGCATGCATTGGCGCATTTGCCGGATCTGCTCGTTCAATTGGAAGAGACCCTAATGGCGGCCGGCGTGCACGTGCATTGGGCCGACACCGCTGACGAGGCCAATGCGATCGTGCTCGGCATCGCGCAAGCGCGCGGCGCACGGCGCGTCATCAAGGGCAAGTCAATGGCGAGCGAGGAAATGGAATTGAATCATTACCTCGCGCAACGCGGCGTGAACTGCATCGAATCGGACATGGGTGAGTACATCGTCCAGCTTGCAGGCGAAAAGCCTTCGCATATCGTGATGCCGGCCATCCACAAAACGCGCGGCGACATTGGGAAACTATTCGAACAGCACATTCCCGACACGACCTATACCGAAGATGTCGATGCATTGATTCAAACCGGTCGTCGCGCGCTACGCCAAGCGTTTATCGACGCGGACATCGGACTATCCGGCGTCAATTTCGCCGCCGCCGACACCGGCACATTGTTTCTCGTCGAGAACGAGGGCAACGGCCGCCTCTCCACCACTGTGCCCGACATTCACATCGCGATCATGGGCATCGAAAAAGTGGTCGCGAAGCTCGAACATATCGTTCCGCTCGCGAGCCTGCTGACGCGCTCGGCTACCGGCCAGGCCATCACCACTTATATCAACATGATCTCGGGCCCGCGACGTCGCGGCGAACTCGACGGCCCGCGCGAAATGCATCTCGTGTTGCTCGACAACGGCCGCAGCCAAGCCTATGCCGATATCGAATTGCGCGCCACGCTGCAATGCATTCGCTGCGGCGCTTGCATGAATCATTGCCCGGTTTATACGCGCATCGGCGGCCACGCCTATGGCACGACCTATCCGGGCCCTATCGGGAAGATCATCTCGCCTCATCTGCTGGGACTCGAAGCAACCGCGGACCTCGCGACCGCATCGAGCTTATGCGGCGCGTGCGGCGAGGTGTGTCCGGTGCGCATTCCGATTCCGCAATTGCTGATACGCCTGCGCACCGAGGCCAACCGTGCTCCGCATCAACGAGTCGCGCATCCGTTGCGTGGGCAAGGAGCGAAGTACAGCCGAGGCGAGCAATTGATTTGGCGCTTCTGGAGCGGCGCGTTCGCGCGGCCGGCGCGCTATCGCGTGTTTCGCTGGTTGGCCACGCGGTTAAATGCGTTGGCGCCGGCGCGACAGGCCGGTTGGACGCGCTATCGGATACCGCTCAAGCCGGCTAAGCGTAGCCTGGCCGATTTGCTGCGTGAACGGGGGCAGGCGGAATAACGGCGGGTTTGCTTCTCGGCGAGAAGAAGACTAATTTCTTTAGGCATCCTGAGTATTGCCTATGCCGTCGAGGAAGAGATCGACGAGGTGGGCGACACGCGATTTCGTTGCACCGCCTTGCTCGACGGCGAGAGCGATCGCCGTGACCACACACACCAGATCGTCGATAGAAACGTCCCTGCGAACCACCCCTGCCGCTTGCGCGCGCTGGAGTAGCCGGCGTCCTTCTTCACGTCCGGCATGGCAGCCGGGCGTCCCTTCCTGCAGTACCGTCCCCAGCAACGCAGCCGGCCCGCGATAGTGGCTCGCATGGTTCACGAACACTGATGCTCGATTCGGGCGTATTGCCGTGTTGAAGCGTGGGGTGAGCGGAGGAAGCGGCTGGGAAATAGATACTGCCCCGCCTTCAAGTGAGCCTTGTCAATACCACTCCCTGTGCGCACGTCAAATGCGTGCTACAGGCCAGGAACCGGCACTCACCGCTTGTTCGCTGGCTCCGCAGCCGAAACGCCCAGTGCGCCAGTGCCCGCCTCGAAAAGAGACAGCCCTGCACGTCCGGTCGGCTATCATGCCTATCCTCTCCGAAGTAGCTCCTTATGATTTCCGTCCGTAATGTCACGCTGCGCCGCGGCGTCAATGTCGTACTCGACCGCGCCTCCGTCACCTTCACCCCCGGCGAAAAGATTGGCCTTGTCGGCCGCAATGGCGCCGGCAAGTCATCCTTCTTCGGCCTTCTCAACGGCACGCTGCACGAAGACGGTGGCGAATTCTCGATTCCCGCTGCATGGAAGATGGGCCAAGTCGCGCAGGAGATGCCGGAGACCGAGCAGAGCGCGACCGACTTCGTGATCGAGGGTGACACCCTACTGCTGGCTGCGCAGACCGAAGTAGCCGCCGCTGAGGCCAGCGAAGATGGCATGCGCATGGCGCACGCCTACATGGCCCTGCACGACGCCGGTGCACATGATGCCCCCGCACGTGCCCAAGCGCTGATCCTGGGCCTTGGCTTTGGTGCTGCGCAGCTTAGCCAGCCGGTCAACAGTTTCTCCGGCGGCTGGCGCATGCGACTGCAACTGGCGCGCGCGCTCATGTGCCCGTCCGACTTGCTGTTGCTCGACGAGCCGACCAATCACCTCGACCTCGATGCGCTGGTCTGGCTGGAAGCGTGGCTCAAGCGCTATCAAGGAACCTTGGTAGTGATCAGCCACGATCGCGAATTCCTCGACGCGGTGACGCAGGTGACCGTGCACGTCGACAACGCCAAGCTCGTGCGTTATGGCGGCAACTACAGCAAGTTCGAAGACCTGCGCGCTGAGCAACTGGTGTTGCAGCAGGCCGCGATGGCCAAGCAGGCGGACAAGATCGCCCACCTGCAGAAATTCATCGATCGTTTCAAGGCCAAGGCCTCGAAGGCGAAGCAGGCGCAGAGCCGGGTCAAGGCACTCGAACGCATGGAGAAGATCGCACCCGTGCTTGCCGACGCAGAGTTCAACTTCGAGTTCAAGGAGCCGCTCAACGTCCCGAACCCGCTGTTGTCGATGCTGGACGCGAGCTTCGGCTACGCGGCGCCGACCGGCGCACCGCCGGGCACGCCGCCGACGGTCATCGTGCGGGGCATCAACCGATCCGTGCTGGCCGGGCAGCGCATCGGCATTCTCGGCGCCAACGGCCAAGGCAAGTCCACGCTGGTGAAGACGGTGGCGCACGAGCTGGCGCCGATTGCCGGCGAAATCAGCGAAGGCAAAGGCCTGAACATCGGCTACTTCGCACAGCAGGAACTCGACGTGCTGCGTCCTCTCGACACGCCGATGGAACACATGATCCGCCTTGCCAAGGACACGCCGGCGCATATGCGCGCCCCCGGCCAGAGCGGCACCGAACAATCGCTTCGCACCTTCCTCGGCACGTTCAACTTCAGTGGCGACATGGTCCATCAGGCAGTCAGCACGATGAGCGGCGGCGAAAAGGCGCGGCTCGTGCTGTGCATGATCGTGTGGCAACGCCCCAACCTGCTGCTGCTCGACGAGCCTACCAACCACCTCGACCTGGCCACACGCGAAGCGCTAGGCATGGCACTCAACGAATTCGAAGGCACAGTGATGCTAGTCAGTCACGACCGGTCGCTGCTGCGCGCGGTATGTGACGAGTTCTGGCTCGTTACCAAGGGCGGCGTCGAGCCCTTCGACGGCGATCTGGACGATTACCAGCAGTTCCTGCGCGACGAAGCCCGTCGCATGCGCGAGCAGGCTGCCGGGGAGCAGAAGGTCAGCGCCTGAGTTAAACCCGCTGGCGGTTGACGGTATTGTTCGCTCACTCGACACCGAGCCCGCTAATGGGTGTCAGCGATTCACCCGCTAGTCGCCGCATCTCGTAGCCAGCGGTGTGTGCATATCGTTCGCGCGACATGATAGGGCGCGCTTGCCGTCTTGCTCATTCCTGGCTTTCAGGAAAGATACATCCGCCATTGCGGACCAGCGCCTTCACGTCTTCGCTCACCTGCTTGGGGTTTCGACTCAATCGAGCAACGAACTCCTTGCGGTGCCGCACGTACGACTTCGAATCGTGCTTCGCGCTCCAAAGGACTATGTTAAGCACGATGGGAATGAGGTCCAGGCCCTTCTCGGTCAGCGTGTAGAAGTCCTTGCGCCCATCGTCGGGGCTGGGTGCCCTCGAGAGAATTCCTTGCTCATCAAGAAAGGCAAGGCGGGAAGCAAGCACATTGGTCGCGATTCCCTCTTCCGATTTCAGGAACTCGCCATACGTCTTCTTGCCAGCAAAAACGATGTCGCGAATGATCAAGAGCGACCACCGGTCGCCGAAGATCTCCACGCCGTAGTTCACTGCGCAATGGGACCGAACGTCTTCTTTAGATGTCGCCTTCATGGCTGGATCCTAACATCGCTTGCATGTCGCAAGTATAATTCCGCAATTCACTTGTTTTTTGCAAGTAATTTGGACTAAGATGATTGCTCGAGGGTACGAGCACCACCCAACTCACCACGGGACTGTACATGAGCACTATCAGCATCATCGGCGCAGGCGGAATGGCCGCAGCGATCGGCGGCCTTGCCGCCAAGGCCGGACACACCGTCGAGGTGATGAGTCGCGACGCCGCCAAGGCGCGGGCGCTGGCCGAGCAGGTCGGAGCCGGCGCGACGACAGGAATGTTCGGCGCCGCCCCGGCCGGGGACATCGTCGTTCTGGCGGCCCCACCGAGGGCCACCCGTTGGACGTGTTCATCGCCGGGGACGACTCGCAGGCGAAGGCACGCGTCTTAGCGTTCATCGAGAGCCTCGGACTGCGCCCGATGGATACCGGGCCGCTGCCCATGGCGCGGACGCTGGAGCACGCCTGCCTGCTGTCGCTGGGCCTGCTCACCCACGCCGTCAAGGGCACCCACTTCTCAATCGGCGTCAGCCTGCTCGGCTGAGTGCGCCGACACCACCACTTGTCGCATCACATCGCTCAGAAGGAGCAGTACCATGCACGTTTTCGTCACTGGCGGCACCGGCCATATTGGGTCGTACATCATCCCCGAGCTCATTGCCGCCGGCCACGAGGTTACCGGCTTGGCCAGGTCGGACGAATCCGCGGCGGCAGTATCCGCGCTCGGCGCCAAGGTGCGTCGCGGGGATATTTCCGACCTCGATGGGCTCAAGGCGGCGGCGGCGGAGTCCGACGGCGTCATCCATGTTGCGCACAGGCAAGACCTGCTTCCCTCCGGCGGGATTGACGCCGTGGCCGCCGCGGAGCGCCAGATCATGCTCGCGTACGGCGAGGCACTGGCCGGAACCGGAAAGCCGCTGGTCGTGTCGGGAAGCGTTGGCTCGCCCGGGTGGGAAAACCTGGGCCGGCCAGCCACCGAGGAGGACCCGGCTCTTCCCGGCGGCGATGCATACAAGGGTACCCTGCGGGTTCGTAACGTCGTGGAGCTCACCGTAGTCGGCCTCGCGCAGCGGGGCGTGCGGTCTTCGATCGTGCGGATTCCTCCGATCGCGCACAGCACGACCGATGCCGGCTTCCTCCCGCTGCTGATTGGGCTCGCGAAGGAGAAAGGCGTCATCGGCTACCCCGGAGACGGCGCGAACCTGTGGCCGGCCGTGCACAGCCGCGACCTCGCAACCTTGTTCCGCCTCGCGCTGGAGAAGGGTCCGGCCGGCAAAAATTGGCACGGGATCGAGGGCGAGGGCATCCGGTTCCGCGAGATCGCCGAGGCCATTGGCAGCCGTCTGGGCGTGCCGGCCGTGAGCATTCCCGCGGACGTACTGATGCTGCCGGGATACTTTGGGTTCCTTGCGAATTTGGTCACGCTGGACCTCCCGGCGTCCAACCTCATCACCCGCCAGACCCTCGGCTGGGAACCCGCACAGCCGGGCCTGCTCGACGACCTCGACAACGGCCACTACTTCCCTGCCCGTTGAATTGAGCTGAGTTTAGAGACGACGAGCAATACCCCAACTCACGAGGAAACTGCACATGAGCACGATCAGCATCATCGGCACAGGAGGCATGGCTGCGGCGATCGCGGGCCGTATCGCCAAAGCTGGACACACCGTCGAGGTGATCAGCCGCAACCCCGACAAGGCGCGGGCGCTGGCCGACCAGCTTGCAGCCGGAGCGACCGCAGGGACGTACGGCGCCGCGCCGGCGGGCGATATCGTCATCCTCGCCGTGCCGTACACCAGTGCGGCCGCGGTGGTGGTCGATTACGGCGACGCGCTCGACGGCAAGGTGATCATCGACATCACCAACCCGATCTCCCCCGACGCCACGGGCCTCGTCACCCCCCACGGCAGTTCTGGCGCGCAGGAGATCGCCAAGGCCGCCCCTGCC
The DNA here is from genome assembly GCF_017315725.1 of Trinickia acidisoli. Classification (NCBI taxonomy): domain Bacteria; kingdom Pseudomonadati; phylum Pseudomonadota; class Betaproteobacteria; order Burkholderiales; family Burkholderiaceae; genus Trinickia; species Trinickia acidisoli. The sequence goes on along the minus strand of NZ_JAFLRG010000002.1, from coordinate 404,559 downwards.
GATGCGCAAGTCGTCAAAGCGTTCAACACCATCTTCGGCCACGTACTTGCTCGGGGCGGACGCCTCGACGCGTTCATCGCGGCCGACGATGCGCAGGTCAAGGCGCGCGTCTCGACTTTCCTCGAGAGTCTCGGCCTGCGTCCGTTGGACGTAGGCGGCCTACACATGGCTCAGACGCTCGAGGCGCTCGCCCTGATGCTCATCGGCCTGGCCCGGAACGGCGCCGGCACCTTCGACATCGCCTTGAACGTCGATATCGGTTGAATCACCGACACCAGGTCACCGGTAGGTTCACAACGCCACCGGGAGCAAGTCATCTCTCTCAGCGGGCAAGTCATGAGGGCCTTCGCAGGCAGCTTTCGTTAGAATCTGCTGTCGTGGAAGAGAAAAGCAGCATGGTTGTCAGCGGTATCCAATCACACATACCGCTCACATTGTTCATCCTTTATCGGAGGCGAGCGTGCCAGGTTTACTTCCTCATGTCGACCGCGAGGGACTCCTCGAGTATTCAGTCGTCTACACCGACCGTTCGATCAATCACATGTCGCAACGCTTTCAAGGCGTCATGCGCGACATCTCCGACATCCTGAAAAAAGTCTACAGCGCGAAGTCGGCCGTTGTCGTCCCCGGCAGCGGGACTTTCGGCATGGAAGCCGTTGCCCGGCAGTTCGCGACGAACAAGCAGTGTCTGGTCATCCGCAACGGTTGGTTCAGTTTCCGCTGGTCGCAGATTTTCGACATGGGCGGCATTCCGTCTGAATCGATCGTATTGAAGGCGCGTCCGGTCGAACAAGGAAGGCAGGCCGCATATGCACCGCCCCCGATCGAAGAGGTAGTCGCTGCGATCAAGGAAAACAAACCGGATCTTGTCTTTGCGCCGCACGTCGAAACCGCATCCGGGATGATGCTGCCTGATGTCTACCTGCGCGCAGTGTCCGACGCGGTGCATGCCGTCGGTGGCATGTTCGTACTGGATTGCATCGCCTCCGGTACGGTGTGGGTCGACATGCAGGCCACCGGCGTCGATGTCCTAATCAGTGCGCCGCAAAAAGGGTGGAGCGCGTCGCCATGCTGCGCGATGGTCATGCTCAGCGCCCTCGCCCGCGAAAGAATCGACGGGACAACCAGCACCAGCTTCGCCTGCGATCTTCGCAAATGGCTGCAGATCATGGAAGCCTATGAGAACGGCGGGTCCGCTTATCACGCCACGATGCCGACGGATAGTCTCACGACGCTACGCGACGTGATGAAGGAAACGGAGGCATACGGATTCGACAAAGTAAAAGAGGAACAGCGTGAACTAGGCAAGCGCGTTCGCTCACTCTTGGTCGGCAAAGGCTTCAAAAGCGTGGCGGCCGAAGGCTTTCAGGCACCGGGCGTCGTGGTCAGCTACACGGACGATGACGGCGTGCGATCCGGCAAGAAATTCGCCGATGCCGGCTTGCAGATCGCGGCCGGCGTTCCCTTGCAATGCGACGAGCCTGAAGATTTCAAGACCTTCCGCATCGGATTGTTCGGCCTTGAAAAACTACATGACGTCGACGGCGCGGTCTCTAGGCTCGCCAGCGCATTGGACCGCATTCTTTGACGGGACCTTCACGCTAACTTGGCGCTCTAATTTTTTTGGGGCGCTACCGGCGATTTTGGGTCGGCGTTGCCGGCGTGTTGTTGTCAGACGTCATAACCCGAATCGCGCATCGACCGGCGCGACTTCTCACAGCCCGCGCCCTCCGCGTCGAATTGCTTGCGAATTTGCGCGTCTGCTCGGCGGTTCACGGTGCGGTGCGTCGCAGCGATGACGACGAAAAGGACCACAAGAAAAATGATTACTGCAATGATCATGTTGCTACCCGTTTGGTAAGACCGGATATGGTGCCGGCGGCGACCGAGCGCTACTTGTGTCGCAAGTCATCGTGTCTACCGGGTCTGGCTAAGTATGTTGTCGCATAGTTCAGGCCTAGAGCGATCGGGCCCCATCGGAATCGGACGCATGGAGATGCGCTATGGAAAACCTGCTGCGAAGCCGTTCGACGCTTATCGTGTCCGTGTTGTGGCTGACGGGGTGTGTCGCCGCCGGCGTGCCGCAAAGCGGGCAGCACTTGAGCCCAACGGAGTGTCGCGACTTAGCCGCGCTCAGGAGCAACGCGCCTCCGACCATGGCGGAACATCGCAGCGAGCTTACGGCCCTCAGGAAAGCAGGCTACGACCCGTCACCGTTTTACGACGACCCCAATTACCCAGAGGATCTACAGGCGGCGCAGCGCATGGTTGACCATTGGTTCGAAACGGAATGCCAGCGGGTTCAATCGGGGTGAGAAGCGTGAGGCCAGTGGGGATGTTCGACGATGGACGTCGGTGCTCGACCCAGAGGCGTCACTCCACCCCGCGACGCTTCGATGGCAGCTACCCGACTACAACGGCCACTCGGCGATAGGCCCGTCTGACGACGGGCGCTCCGAGCTTTCGGAACGGACCAATGCGACGGGAGCCATTGTAGTGTGTTGCATTACAGGCTACAATAGCGTTCATGATCAAAACCTTCCGACATAAAGGGCTCGAACGGTTTTTCATGAAAGGCAGCAAAGCTGGAATCCAACCGCATCATGCGACGCGCCTTCGTATCCAGCTAACGGCTCTGAATTCAGCCGCAAAGCCGGACGACATGAACGCTCCGGGCTGGAAATTGCATTCGCTCGAAGACGATCTGAAAGGGCATTGGTCGATTTGGGTCAACGGAAACTGGCGGCTGACCTTCACGTTCGAAGGTACGGACGCAATCCTGGTCGATTACCAGGACTATCATTAAGGTGATTGTTATGACGATGATGCACAATCCTGCGCACCCAGGCGAAGTGCTGCGGGAGTGGATCCCTGAGGACATGACCGTGGGGCAGGCGGCGCAGGCGTTGCAGATCAACCGCGTTACGCTGTCCAACGTGCTGAACGGCAAGTCGGGCGTGACGGCCAGTTTCGCGCTTAGGCTTGCCGCGTGGCTCGGCACGTCGCCCGAAATGTGGGTCGGCATGCAGGCGCAATGGGATTTGTGGCAGGCGCTGCAGCAGCCTACCCCGAAGATTAAACCGCTTCCTCGGCACGCGGCTTGATGCAATGATCCCGCATCTCGTCGGCATCATGCCGAATGCAGTGTTCTGCCGAGGCGTGTTCCCTCACGCAGCCATTGTTCGCCTGACCGGAGGCGCGCCCGCGTAAGCGCGCCTCAGATCCCGAGGAATGCGTTATCGATCTACGGCAGATCGATTTATGTGGCAATGTCAGTGACGCCCTATTTTGGCCAGCAAAAACGAGTTCTACGCGGTGTTTTCGGAAGGACGCAGCCGACCCTGAAGAGACGTTGGCGCTCCCGAAAAACAGACATTCACATGCACAGCAAGCTTTTTCAGCGCAGGTGATCGGGCACCTTGGCGCACTGCGTCGTGTCGCGGTGCTCCTCTCTTATTCCTGGGATCACGTTTTCCACCGGGTGCGCCGGAGTGTTAAAGATGAGGGAGGTCGTATCAGGGGGGTCTCCCCATCTGTATTCGATCTCCTCGATAGAATTTCCGTTCGGCAGCGGGTTACGTGCGACCAACACAGTCGGGCTTCCGCGCTCTTCTATGTAACCATACAAGGTGTTCAGGAAATCTGCTGCAGACGGCGAGTTGATATTCCGCGGCTTTCCGATCTTGAAGAGCCGATCGTCACAAAACTGGAGGAGCAGAACACTCCATGTCCCGGACCCTTTGTCGAACCGATTAATGGCAGTCACACCCGCGAGAGCTTTGACTTGGTCCCCTTCCAGACGCGCTTGGCTTTCTACGGCCGCCCGATTTGTGCCACTGGTGAAACCCCAAACCTCAAATGCCCCACAGTTGGATACCCATACCGCAAATATTGTTAGTGTCACCACCATCCACACGGCGCGCTGGTGCCTCATTTTCCGAATCTCTTGATAGTGACGTTGCTGGGCGAGCATGGCAAATTGTTGCCAATATCGGCCACACAGGCAAATTTCTCGTGTTGGCCCCATCCAGCCCCCCAACCTCGCGCACCTCGCAGAATGGCTTTCAGCTCGGAATCGTTCTTCCACCCGCGCAATAAACGTCGACATACTGCAACGATTATCACAGAGAAGAGCGACGCAATAAGCCACTTATTCAAATGAAACGCGGCGCTTAGCATCACCCCAACACCAATGAAGATGGGAATCGAATAAAGCGCATCGGAAACAGTTGAATCGGCCGATACAAACTCGCCTGACACTGGATCAATCCATGCAACCAGCGAGCCTTTGTCGGAACTAGTGAACGCGCCCACTGTGCCTGTTCCAGAAAGGGGCTTAACAACGCCGCGCACATCCAACGTATAGACAGTCGCCCCATCGACATGCAAGCTTAACGTGGTGTAGCTGCGCATCCTCTCGCAGTAGTAAACGTCCAGATCATTGATCGGCATGATCGTGAGGCTCTTCGCTTCTAGCATTGCAGCTCTCCCCGGATGCATTGGACAGCCCGTCCGAACCCGAACATGGGGCGATCACACCAGCTATACGGCAGCCGCACGTGAAACTTGAGGGAGCAACAGGACGGCCGCTTAGGGAGCGCTGACACCGGAATGCCCGACAGACACTCCCGTCGAATGGCGCGTGCTGACCGACCGGCGACCGACGACGCCGCCTCGACGCTCGACGCCGCAGGAGATCTAGCCCGACCCGGAGCAGCCGATCACCGATCTCGAAAACGGGCGCTCGCAGCACATTGACAGGGCTATTGGCTGTCGACGCGCGAGAAACTATTGTCATTTTTTCAGTCGCGCTTCAATGCATCGCACAATTGTTCGGCAAGAGATGTTGAATGGGCCGGGCTGACAGTATGGAACGTCCCAACTCTGTCGCCCTTTCTTGTAAATAACGACGCCGTTGCGTCCGCAATCGACACGTTCCACCTGATCTAAGTTCAATTGCCAAGGTCTGTGCCCCCAACCTCCCCGACCCGATATCGCGGTGTTAGTCAGTTTGATCGTCGGTCCAACATAAAATGGCGACCATGCTACGTGGCACAAAATAATGATGAGAAGCGCAAGACACCACAAGGCCGAGAGCCAAGGCCATCGGAACAAGATCATCCAGGTGCTCGGATGAAAAATGGAATGGAACGACCACAGGAAGAGAATGAGATTTATGCCCAACGGCCACCCGCCCAACCTAAACTCGATAGTTTCCCCGGTATCCGTTGCTCGCTTAATTAACGTCGTCATAGCTCGTGTGATTTCTTCGTCAAATCGACCGGGACTGGTTGGGTCCGCAGCAATGTGATCTCGCCGTCCAACACTGGAGGTAGTGTCAGCGATTTCCACAGCCGTGTCGACTGGCTGTTTGTGGCCGAATCCGGCACCTCATTGCGACGTACTCTCTACCGTCACCTGCTGAAGCACTACGCCGAATGGTCCGCTTGTCTCGGTAATATGAAGTACGCCCGAATTGGAGTTTGCAGGAACATCCCAGCGTGGCCCACAGAAATGGATGCCCCCATGCAGCACAGAATCCATAAACACAATCCCATACGAACAGCTTCTTGATCCTGATGTATGTGAGTAAGTTGCTGTTTCTGTATGTGGTTGATCTGACGTAAAGCGCACCAATGTATTCAGCGCCACTGTTACCAACATACCCGCAGCCATAGCGCCAGTCGCGAAAGACGTAGCGATATGCTTCAAAGGATTTTCTAAAGGCGGACGTAGTCCACGCGACAGCCAGATGCTAATAACTCCGGCAACCACGCCACTGGCTATTGGCAGCCAGCGTCCAAGGACTGGCGTTGGGTAGGCATCCCGTGACAGGCACGCGAGCCAAAATAACAATGCCCCAAAAGCTATGACGGCGCTTACCCAAATAGTCGTACGTCGATTAGCCATATCAAGGAGATTGTGAAAATTAAGCGTCGTCGCCTGTTGGATTCTCTGCTATCTAGCCCGCTCTGTCGAACGGCTGCTTTTGGCCGGAAGGAGAAGACGACGCCGGAGCCTACTCATCTCTGTCCTTGCACGTCTCATCATGTAATCGGCGGTTGCGGAGATGCCGCGCTCATTGGTTTATTTGCGACAGCCGGCACCTCTTCGGCGACCGTTGTCGATGTCGCAGTTACGCGATTCCGATCAGCACGTCGGCGGGAATATGCAGCCCATCGTGCAGCTTGCGGATCATACCGAGGCTCAACGCGCGCCGGCCCGCCAGCACCTCATACACGCGGTTGCTGTTCCCAATGTACGGCTGCATGTCGCGCACCGACAGCCCCGCCTGTTCCATCCGATATTTGATCGCGTCGATCGGGTTCGGCGCCGCCATCGGGAAGTGCTCCGCCTCATACTTCTCGACGAGAATCGCCAGAATCTCCAATTCGTCGCCTTCCGGCGTGCCCGAAGCAGGATCCATGTCGACGAGCGCAGACACCGCCTTCAGGGCGGCCTCGTAATCGGCCTCGGTTCGAATCGGGTGAATATCCATCTCGTTACTCCATTTCTACGGTTACCGCATCGACCTTGTCGTATTCCGCGTGCGTACCGACAAACTTCACATACACCACGCCGATCTGGTAGGCCACCGCGACGATCAACCGGAAATCGTTGCCATTGATGTTAAAAACCACGCGGTTCCGACCGACGAAGCTCGCGCTGGCGTACTGGTCCTTGATGTTCTGCGGAGTCTTCCAGTTGGCCTTCGACGCTTCCGCGTGCCACGCCAACAACGGCTGTTCGGCTTGCGCGTGACGCGCGATGAAGTCAAGCAAGGTTCTTTTGGCAACGATTCGCATGCCTTGCATCTTAGTCCCAATTCGGGACTAGCACAACACAAAAATGGCCTACGACGATATTGCCGAAGGTTGCTTCCTGGCTGGCAAGCCACCGCTCGTCGGCCGCGACCCCGTTGTCAAACCTCGGTCTGCTCCGCCATCTCAAGGGCATCGTCGACCTCAATGCCGAGATAGCGCACCGTACTCTCCAACATGGAATGTCCGAGCAGCAACTGCACCGCCCGAAGGTTCTTTGTCCGCCGATAGATCAGCGAAGCTTTCGTGCGGCGCATCGTATGGGTACCGTATGCGGTGTCGTCCAGGCCAATCGATGCAATCCAGCGATGTACCCGCCGAGCATATTGCCGCGTCGACAGATGTGGTGACGTATGCACCCGGCTCGGGAACAGAAAACCCGCCGCCTTCAGTCCCCGCGCTTCGATCCATGCCTCGAGGCTCTCACGGGTCTGTTCCGTGATCTCGAATTGCACCGGCCGCTGGGTCTTCTGCTGCATCACAGTCGCCCTGGACGCCACGTGGCTGCCGTGACGGACATCCTGGACCTGCAACCGCGTAAGGTCGCACGCTCGGAGCTTGCTATCAATTGCGAGATTGAACATCGCGAGCTCGCGAAGGTTTGACGCCATCTCAAGTCTCGTCCGGATCGCCCAGATTTCTCCGAGCTTTAATGGCGGCTTCTGTCCGGTGAGCTTGCCTTTGTTCCATGGCACACGGTGGCCAACAACGACATTCGGGGCTTCCATGACAATCTCCTTTCAGGCAAAGGGAGATTGAGTGTGCGCCGGGTCGGGCGGTCGCAGCCCGTTAAGGTTTATTCGATGCCAGCCATCGGGCGCATGAATGTGCATACCTCTGCACATGTCGGCAGGCGTCGAATAAGCCCGATGGAGGAAACCGCGGAGTGCCCCGATGCGGTTGGAGATTTCGCGGCTATGGCGATTGATAGGCGGGGATGCTCAATCGTGCCGGGTGCAACTGGACGGAGTTGGATGCTGGCTGGGCGCTGACAGGGTAGCGAAGCGGTGCCGTCGTGTAATCGCGATGACGAGGCGGCCGTGCGAGGAGCGTGGCGACGTGACACGCGCAAACGTCCGCTCGTGGGCCGCGTTGCCGCAAAGCCGACGGTCGGTTCGGATATCGGGGAACCGTGGAGTTCATGTGTGCGGCCGGTGCGTTGGGGGTGCGCGGATTGGGGCGCTGCGCGCGAATACGTCGATGACGATCATCGGCGCGCCGCAGTGGCGGCAGACGAAGACGGGCCGGGTAGCGATGGTGGTGTCCGGTGACGGGGCGATGCCGGGTGCGACGTGCAGCAGCTCGCGCACTTTGGCGAGACTGGCGCGTCGGACCGGGTTGGCGAGCAGCCCGTAGTGACGGATGCGATGGAAACCACCGGGCAGCACATGGAGCAGGAAGCGGCGCATGAATTCGCTAGCCTCTAGCGTCATGGTTTTGTAGCGGGTGCGCCCCTTCGCGCGATAGTCCTTCCAACGGAACGTCACGCCGCGCTCGTCGAAGGCGAGCAGACGCTGGTTGGAGATGGCGACGCGGTGCGTGTAGCGTGAGAGGTACTCGAGCACCGCCTTCGGTCCGGCGAACGGGCGCTTTGCGTAGACCACCCATTCGCAGGTACGCAGCGGTGCCAGCCACCGGGCAAAGGTGGCGGGGTCCGCGAGCCCGGTGTACTCGCCGAAGAACTGTAGCTGGCCATTGCGGTGGGCCACTTCGAGCGCTTCGAGGAAGCGTCGGCGGAACAGGCGTGAGAGCACGCGCACCGGCAGGAAGAAGCCGGGCCGGCAGGCGATCCAGCGCTCACCATCGGGCGACAGCCCGCCACCGGGCACGATGCCGTGCACATGCGGGTGATGCGTGAGGGCCGAGCCCCAGGTATGCAGTACGAGCGTGGCCGCGATCTGGGCGCCGAGGTGTTTGGGATCGGCGGCGATCGTGCGCAGCGTCTCAAAGGCGATGTCGAGCAGCAGGCCGTAGATGATCCGCTTGTTGTACCAGGCGATGGCGCTGACGGGCGCGGGCAGCGTGAAGACGACGTGGAAATATTCGACGGGCAGCAGATCGGCCTGGCGTGCCTCCAGCCAGCGGTGTGCTGCGCTGGCCTGGCACTTCGGGCAATGCCGGTTGCGGCACGAGTTGAAGGACACCTCTGTCCTTGCGCAGCCTGAACAGCGCAGCACATGCCCGCCCAGTGCCGCCGTGCGGCACCGTTCGATGGCCGACATGACCTTCAGCTGCCCCAGGCTCAACTGTGTGGTGGCCCGCCACGCTGGCCCGTGGCTGCGGAAGATGTCCGCAACCTCCAGCATGAGGCGCTACAGCACGCGGGTCTACTCGGAGGGCAGACGGTCCAGCGGACTGGTGACCTCGCGCAGCAGGTCGGTGGCCACCTGGACGTAGAGCGCGGTGTTCTCGAGCTTCGCATGGCCGAGCAGCACCTGGATCACGCGGATGTCCACCTTCTGTTCAAGCAAGTGTGTCGCGAAGCTATGCCGAAGCGTGTGCATGGACACGCGCTTGTCGATGTTCGCAGCCTCGGCGGCGGCATGAATGGCGCGGTTCAGTTGCCGCGTGCTCAACTGATCGAGCGGATCGAGGCCGGGAAACAGCCACCCGCCATCGAGCATCTTGCCCTGCGCACGCGCCACGCGCCACCACGCACGCAGACGCTCGAGCAGCACCGGTGAGAGCATCGCATAGCGGTCGCGGCGGCCCTTGCCCTGCTCGATACGCAGTGTCATGCGTTCGCTGTCGACGTCGGTGACCTTCAGCGCGACCACTTCGCTGGCGCGTAGCCCCGCGCCGTACGCGACCGACAGCGCGGTCTGGTGCTTGAGGTTGCCGGCCGCCTCGATGAGGCGCCGGACCTCATCGGGACTGAGCACGACGGGCAATATGCGGGGCACGCGCACGGGATGCATTCTGACCATCAGCTCGGGCCGGTCGAGCGTGACGGTGAAGAAGAACTTCAGGCCGGTGATCGCGTGGTTCAGCGACACGGCCGATGTGCCGTGGTCGACCAGATGGAGCTGGTAGCGGCGCAGGTCCTCGACGGTGGCCGTGTCCGGTGAGCGTCCGAGAAACCGCGCGAACTCACGCACGATGTGCAGATAGATGTCCTGCGTCTTGGGGGCAAGCTGGCGCATGCGCATGTCGTCGATCATGCGCTGGCGCAGCGGACTGACGTTTGACTGTGAGGAGGTCATGATGGGACTCCTGCTGAAGAACGAGGCGGATTGCCTCATTCGCCAACATAAAGCCGCGCGACCGGCCTCTCCCTGACCTTCAGCGTCGGATCGTAGCCCCTACCGCGCGAGCGGTTTAGTCCTTCGACCCGTTTCCGCCGTTCGAGTACGTTTCGTTCCAGGGGCAGGTTTTGGTTGGGGACCGGCCACTCAGAGTTCCGGCGGGCGATTCATCAACCTGTAGCGGAACCCGTAAGGTGAGATTTCTTGCCTTGCGTGACAAGGCGTCATTCAGGAAGGATGCGTGAGCCGTCGATGTTGAGTAGCTGAAACTTGGTTAGTGATTCTTCCATCGCATTCGTTTTCTTCAGGTTCGCAATGACGCCGTCCAGATTCGCGTAGTCGAACTGTGCGCACCAGCGCGCCATTTTTGCAAGACTGCGCGCGTAGTCGGCGGGCTCGTTCTCGCGGGTGAGCTTACGCAGGCAATCGACGAACTGCGGATGAAAGAGGGTTGGCACAATAATGCGGGACAGCCCTGTACGTGAGAGTTCCGCGTTCATCACGAGGCGTGAAACCCGACCGTTTCCGTCAACGAACGGATGAATCTCTGCCACCAGGAACAGGTAGAAAATCGCCCGCGCAATGCCTTCAGGAACACTCATGGCCAGGCGCGAGCCCTCTTCAAACGTTCCGCGAACCTGCCCAGGGTTCACGAACTGAGTCGTCCCGGCATAGTTGATTTCTGTCTTCAGCCCGCCGGGGTTCGCCTCCGGCCGGGCCTGCAACATGAGAGCGTGCCACTCCTGCAGCGCCGGCAGGAACTCTTCGCCGGACACAGGCGGGCTATGTCGGTATGGCGCTTCGACCGCCAGTTGGTACACCCCGAGGATGTCGTGGGAGTCCTTCGGGCGGGTGGACATCACCTTCTGGTGCATGACAATGTCGCGCGCATCCTCAATGGCGAATTTTGTCCCCTCGACGTAGTTCGAAAAATACGACTCTACGAAGGCGCGATTGTGCCGCGCCGTGCCGACGGGCACCGTTTCTTCAACACGCGGTAAAGCAGCGGCTCGCAGGTAGTTCGCGAGCAGTCCAAAACGCTCAATACGGTCTCGGTCGACGGACTTGCCCTTGGCGATGAGGATGCCATCGTGAGTTTTCAGCTCACCCTTTTCGTGCGTGCCGAGGAGTTCGCCAATCATGCCGCGCAGCGTCTCAAGTTGCTCCTGCATGCCAAGTCGTTCGGCCAGCGACGCCGCCTTGTCCCGAATATCGTTGAGAAACTGCTCCCCAGACGCATTCAGATGTTTGATGAGCCAATCTTCAACTTCGTGAGCGCCCGCACGGCGCGCCGCTTTGTGACCTAGGTTCTCAAGCAGGATACGTGGCTGACTCGCCCAGTGCAGCCCGGTTTGCCCCAGCGTCATGTCTCCGGGTAACGGCCCCGGCCCTTCGACGACCTGGAACGCAAGGCCTGGTAACTCGAGCTTTCGACGGACGAGTGTCGGATGCGATACGGTCCAGACGTTTTCCTGGGCCATGCCCCGGAGGGCGCTCACGTGCGAGACCACACCGCCAGGCATGAGCACACCGCCGATAGCCATCCAGTGCGTGCGAATTCGCCTCTCCACTTCCGCATCCCCGCCTTCGCTCTTGACATACACGCCCTTAAACACATTCGTGAGCACGCCAGCCGCAGCGAGGCGCTGGACACGCCGTCTCTCCGCCGTCGAGAGGCCGGACATGAAGATGACATCCTTGGTTACGGGCTCTAGGGTCGCAGTCATGAAGGTGCTGGGTTGTCGCGTAGATTCACATTTTATCGCCTTGAAACGAGATTTTGTCGCGTAGAGTCTCAGAAGTGATCAAATTTGTCGCATAGGCTAACAGAATTCAATACGGGGCAGATCGTCGCGCACCCGTGGGGAGGCACGCGTGTCGCGTAGAGTCACAGAGAGCGCTCCCGACTCGGGTTTTTGTCGCGTCGGCTCACAAAAACGGCAGTTTTTGTCGCGTTGAGTCGCAGTTTTGCAGCGCGCTCAGACGTTCGATACCTACATGGAACTCGCTAAAGCCGCAGGAATTGCTCAGCGTATCGCGACCGCCGCGGTGAGAGCAGCGGTATCCGACGCTCAGCACACATGGCCGAAGATGATCGACGAGCTCCCGACGCCGCAAGGCATGAAGGAGGTCATCCTTGATCGCCTTAAAACGTTGCCGTGGGCGTCAACTCTGATGGTCTTTTCAATTGAGAATAAGAAAAACGATGAGTCCGTTCCATTAACTGAACCGACCGTTCAAGTGGCCACCCTGTCACTGAGGCGAGCGGCAGAAACTGGCCGCACCCGGCCAACCACGCCCACTCCGTGCAGTTGCATGGAGATTCATCCAAGTGGCGTAGCCCACCTAAGGACAGTAGTCGCCACTGCACAAGGCACTCATTCCGAAGCTGTACCGCAGCCCGGCCTGTCAAACAATGCCGCCAGTCCGCGAGCATAACGCGACGCCCCTTGCGCCTCGGCAGCACACGACCGATCTAGTCCGTCTGCGTCCGGTGCGGTGTCTTTAGGGAACCTCTGAACAGGTTCTGCTGATGCGTTGCCGATCGGCCGGAAGGGCCGATTTTTTTGGGGTGGGTCTGAAATACGCCCGATTTCCCGCTGATCCCGTGGCTTTTCGCCCCGGTGTGCGCCCGCTGGGCGTGCAGCGGACGCATCTTCCCCGCTTACGTCAGCATCGCTCGCCTCGCCAGATAGAGATTGGTCAGCCCGATCAAGGTGAACACTTGGGCCGCGTTCTTCGCCAGTCCCTTGTAGCGCACCTTGCTATAGCCGAATTGCCGCTTGATAACGCGAAACACATGCTCGACTCGGCTGCGAATCGACGACATCTTCCGGTTGAACCGCTTGTTCGCCCCGGACAGCTTGTGCTGCGCGCTCGCTTTGAGCGACACGCCCCAGAACACGCCTGCCTGACGCGCCGCGCGCTTGATGCGATTATCGACGTAGCCTTTGTCGCCGAATACGGCCCGGTCGTCTTCGCGCAGCAGTTTGGGCAACTGGCTCACATCCGGCGCGTTGGCCGGCGTCACCGAGACCGTATGGACCAGTCCGCTGTCCACGTCTGCTCCCACATGAATCTTCATGCCGAAGAACCAGTTGTTGCCCTTTTTCGTCTGGTGCATCTGGGGATCGCGTTGCTTGCTCTCGTTCTTGGTCGACGGCGGTGCATGAATGATCGTCGCATCGACCATCGTGCCGCCCTTGAGCAGCAGGCCCTTGCCCTCCAGCACCTCGTTGATCGTGTTCATGATCGCTGCCATCAACCGGTGCTGCTCCAGCAGGCGCCGAAACTTCAGGATCGTCGTTTCGTCCGGCATCGACTCGTCGAACAGGTCCAGCTTCGCGAACGCCCGCATGCACGGCACGTCATAGAGCGTGTCTTCCATGCCCGGATCGGACAAGTTGAACCATTGCTGCATGAAGTAAATGCGCAGCATCGTTTCCAAGCCGCGCGGCCGGCGACCTCGGCCCGCTTTCGGGTAGTGCGGTTCGATCAATGCAATCAGCTTCGCCCACGGCACCACCTGCTCCATCTCTTCGAGGAACCGCTCGCGCTTGGTCCTGCGTTTCTTGCCCGTCTCGGCCAGCGTTGCAAAGCTGATCTGCTTCATCGTCCTTCTTGTTCTTGGTTCGTTCGTGTCGGCGAGCATCTTACCCACAAGCCCCCGGGTCGTCACTTGATCAGAGGTTCCTTAGTACCAAGCAGATAAACGATATCGCGACGGAGGTAGCGCGCCTTCACTTCATCAATCGATGGGGAATGCGGTGAGTAGGAGGGAACGCCGACGCGCAAGCACATAGCCTTTCTACCACAGCCAATCCGACGTCCAGGGCGGCGCATGCAACCGAAAGTTCATTCGGCTATAGTCTCGAATCCGTAGGGTGCCCTACAGGAATTGTCTTTCTTCCAGACGAAAGCAGAGTGCGTACCCTCTTTCCTCACGGCGAACAAGCAATGAATCCGATACATGCAAACTCACCCAGTGCGACAGTAGGCTCCGTGGATGCTTCGACAACTCAAACCGACCAGCAAAGCACTCCGGTGCCGCAAGAAAAGCGGCTGCGGGGAATTTTTTTGCACACGGGATGGAGGAGCGGGGGGACCTGGCTATGGTCGCGATTCCGCGCACTGGAATCGGTAAGCGCTCTCTATGAACCGCTGGGCGAACTGCTCGGAGAGTTGAGCGTTGCCGATATTCCTAGCATCCGGCCTGATTACACCTCGGGCCACCCATCGATGCGTTCGCCCTACTATGAAGAGTACCGGCCATTCATGCGAAAGGCCGGGCGTGGTGTGAATGGATATCGAAAGAATTTCGGAATCGATCGCTTTGGAGACATACCGGGAGACGATTTTTCGGCCTTGTGCGCCTATTTGAAAGATCTCTGCGACATCTCGGCGGAGAACGGCAAGGTCCCGGTGCTCAAGTTCTGCCGCTCTCAAGGACGGACACCCTGGCTCAAGCGCGCGTTTCCCAACGTCATGCACATGGGCCTCCTGCGCAACCCCGCTGCCCAGTTTGCTTCCGGCTGGATGCTGAGGCAGGAGTGGCGCAATCCCTTTTTCGTTGCAGCGCCGTTTCGCGTGCTGGGCCTCAACCAGAGCGAGCCGATCGTCAGGCAAGCGATCGCCACGTGCGGCGTGAAATTGCCGCGTGTTGAAACGGCTTCGGACGAAGCGTACACAGCCGCTTGCGCGCATTACGCACAGACGGTTGAAGGCGTCGAAGCCTATCGGGCATTCGTCGCGTTGTGGATCGTCTCCGCCTGGCGGATGCTTAACGACGTGGATCTCCTGCTTGACGCCGATCGACTCGGACAGTCGCCGGCGTATGCCGCCGGATTACGTTCCGAGTTTCAAGCGGCCACCGGTGTGGCACCAGACTTCAGTGCTGCGAGAAATCTGGTTGATGAGGCGACGCGCAATGCTCAACGGATGTCGGAAATCGACGGTCGGCTGCTGCGATCGATCAATTTTTTAGCGCAAAAATTTCTGCTCGCGCAGATGGAAGCATCGGGCAGCTCGCAAAGCCCAATCGCCGAGATCGTTCGTCAGAAGCTCTTGCTCGCCGATGAAATATCCGGGCAGTGGCGATACTAGACCCAGGCCGGCCGCAGGTCAGCCAAACAACTCGACAGCTCATCCTCAGAAGATCGCCATGACAGCACAACCGCTTGAAATTGATTTCGTCTCCGATGTGGCATGCCCGTGGTGTGCAATCGGACTCTCATCGCTTCAGCAAGCGCTCGCCCGCCTCGGCAGCGCAGTCGATGCGCGGATCGTCATGCATCCGTTCGAGCTGAATCCGGGGATGGCGCCCGGAGGCGAGGACGTCATCGAGTACCTCGGGAAGAAATACGGCCGCACGCCGAGCGAGATCGCCGAAACACAGGCGATGATCCGCGAGCGAGGTGCGGCTGTCGGCTTTCAGTTCGGTTTGCGCGGGCGCGTCTACAACACCTTTGACGCTCACCGGCTGCTGCATTGGGCCGGGATCGAAGGCAAACAGGTGCCGCTCAAACTGGCCCTGCTGCAGGCCTACCATACGGACGGAAAGGACCCCAGCGACCACAGCGTCCTGATCGATGCCGCACGTTCGGTCGGACTCGATGCCGGGCAGGCGCGCGAGGTGCTCGAAAGCGAGAAATTCGCCAATGAGGTTCGCGCTGAAGAACAGGAATACCAAGCCATGGGCATTCAGTCGGTGCCGGCCATCATCTTCAACCGGCGCTATCTGGTGAGCGGCGGACAGCCGGTGGAAGCGTTCGAGCAGGCCATCAAGCAGATCGTCTCCGAAGCGAAGTGACGGCGCACTTGGATCGCGACATCGCCCACGCGCCGTCCACGAGCATCACCTCTTCGCAGGGACCCGTCGCGGTCCTTCCGGCATGACTTCGCACTCATAGACCATCCGGCGACCTTCACCGCCTGCGCGCGGTTCGCCGGATCGGCACTGGTTTACCCGGCCCGCCTACCAGCAAAAAAATGCCATCGAATCGACGTTTTATACATGGACCCATCGCGTCCAGATCATTAATCTTGTCGAATGATGTTCGATATGTTTTGCGCCGGAATCGCAATATTAAAAGAAAGCAAAGGAGATAAGTCTTAGCATCGAAACTGATTCAAACCGTTGGTTCGTTCCGCGGTTACCCACCTCCCAGTTCAACAAACAACACCTGGACCGGCCGTGCCCGAACCGCACGCGCGATCCATAAGACCGGGCTTGCCCAGGCGTAACCGTACGTTCGGTACGCGCGATCGATCCTCTGCAAGACATTCGTAATAGCTCCGCCAGAAGAATAGGCGTGCATAAAAGCCACTGCATTTCGATGTGTATAAAAGCTGGAGACATGGCATGAAAAGGTTTATCCCTCTCGCATTCGGCGCGGTCTTTTCCTGCGCGCCCGTTTCCTCCGCGTTCGCGCAGTCGTCGGTCACCCTCTACGGCGTGCTCGACAATGGCCTCGTCTATCAGAGTGCGGGCGGCAACAATTCAGCGATCCGAGCGGTACCCGGCGGACTCTTCTCGACACGCTTCGGCTTTAAAGGCAGCGAGGATATCGGCGGCGGCCTGCACGTCAATTTCCAGTTGGAGCAGGCTTTTTCGGGGCAAACGGGTGCGGCGACAAACCCGGCCGAGGCCTTCAATCGTCTAGCGTTTGTCGGGCTCTCGGGCAATTTCGGAGAGTTTCGCCTCGGCTTGCAGAACTCACCGGAATACGACGTACTTCAGGCGGCAATGGATCCGTCATGGGTTAAAAGTCTTGCGTCGCCCATGAATAATTTCAACTCACTGATCATCCGTGCGAACGACGGCATTTCGTATTACACCCCCACGTTTTACGGGCTGAATGCTAAGTTCATGGTGGCGCTGCGCGATCCGACGACTGGAACGGGGAACGGCCTGGGGTTCTACAACGCTGTCGTCCAGTACGAGAACGGGCCCTTGAATATCGCGGCCGGCTACGAACGAGGAGACGAACCTAGCGTCGGAGCGGGCGGCGCCTATACGCTGTCGGGCGGCGCTATCGCGGGTGCCGGCGCGGTACTGAGCGTGTTCAATGCGGGGGCTTCGTATGCGATCGGCGCCGACCGCGTTTGGCTGGCTTATCACACGGAGAAACTGACCAATTCGCCGAAATACCTGCAGCACGACGTCTACCAGATATCGGACTCGTACAAGGTCGACCCGTTCGCGCTCGTTTCGTTGATGTACGGTTACGTGCACGACCGCACCGGAGAGGGCAACAACGCGCAGGAATTGGGTCTGCTTTTCGAGTACTACCTGTCCAAATCGACCGAGCTCTATACGGCAGTCGGTTTCCTCCAGAACAGGAATCAGGCGGAATACACGCTCTCCGGCACAGCGTATTCGGGCCTTTCGGTCACGCCCGGTACCGACAGCCGCGGCATCGGGATCGGCATGGTCCACAAGTTCTGAGCCACACACGCACGGGGGCTCCGGCGCAATCGACGCCGGTCCCCTATGCGCGCTTTTTAGAACTGATGCACCATGCCCAGGCGGAACATCAATTGCCGGTTGGTCGTCGATGCGTCGGCGATCGAGAAGTCGAAGATGTCCGCCTGCTTGGCATCGCCCGCGGCCTGCTGGAATCCCGCCATCGCATACAACGTCGTACGCTTGGACAATGAATAACTGCTCATCAGCGAAACCTGATGGTATTTCGGGTTGCTGCCGTTGTAGTTCACCTTGCCGTCGGTAAAGGCATAGGCGGCACCCAGCGTCGTCTTCGGCGTGATGCTGTACTTGCCCCACACCTCGTAGTTGCTGAACACGACCGAACTCGTCGTACCGTTGGCATCGTCGAATTTCGCGTTGGTGTAGTCGATGCCCGCCGTGGCCGGCCCGAACGCATAGTCCGCGCCAACGCCGACGATGCGCTCGTTTTGCGGATTGCCGACATAACTGAAGGGGCCGCTCGCGCCGATCGCGGCACCCGTGGTATTGCCGATGAAGTCGCCGTCCGGGAAGAGACTGGCCGGATTCTTCGCGTAGAAGTAAGCCGCGCCCGCGTTGAAGCCTGCGTGCGTGTAGCCCGCGCCGACGCTCCACATACCCGTCGTGCCTACGCCAGGCGCGTTCGAATTCGTGAACGAATACATGCCGCCGAACGTGAAGCCGGCAATCGACGGGCTCGCATACTTGATTGCGTTGTCGACACGAAACGAGTTGTCCGTGTTGTCGATGTCACCCCCGCGCACGAACGGGCCGCCGAATTGACCTACCGCAGTCACCGGCTGAACGTAGTCGACCACGGAGTCGTACTGCCGCCCCAACGTCACCGTACCCACGTTCGCCTTGGAAAGGCCGACGTATGCTTGCCTGCCGAACTCTCTGCCGCCTTGGCGCATTTGTCCGTTTTCCAAGCTGAACCCGGCTTCGAGCTTGAAGATCGCACTCAAGCCGCCGCCCAGGTCCTCGCTGCCTTTCAAGCCCCAGCGGCTGCCGTACATGCCGTCGTACGTGCCGTCGCGCATCTGCCACAACGGATGACTGCCGCTGTTGTTGACGTAATCGATGCCCTCGTCGATCACCCCGTACAGCGTCACGGACGACTGCGCCGCGGCGATACCGGGAAGCAGGCATCCCACACACAAGCTACTTAGGAGTACTAACTGATTTCTATGATTCAATTTCATTACTGTCTCCAAGTTTTCAATCGATTTTTCTAATTCAACTTCCTACGACACCAAACCCAATCAAACGGCCATGCACAAGTACTTGATCACGACGTAATCGTCGATGCCGTAATGCGATCCCTCGCGCCCGAGACCGGATTGCTTCACGCCGCCGAACGGCGCGACTTCATTCGAGATCAATCCCGTGTTGATGCCGACCATGCCGTATTCGAGCGCTTCGGCAACGCGCCAGATTCGCCCGATATCGCGGCTGTAAAAGTACGCGGCAAGGCCGAACTCCGTATCGTTGGCGAACTGCACGACTTCTTCGTCCGACGAAAACCGGAACAGCGGCGCAACTGGCCCGAAGGTTTCCTCTTTCGCCAAGTTCATGTTCGGCATGACGCCGGTCAACACGGTAGGCTCGAAAAAGCCGTGTCCCAATGCATGTCGCTTTCCGCCCGCCGCAAGTGTGGCGCCTTTGGCAAGCGCATCGGCAATGTGCGATTCGACCTTCTTCACCGCTGCCTCGTTGATCAACGGCCCGAGCACCGCGCCGCGCTCGGTCCCGCGACCCACTTTGAGCCCGCTCACCGCCAACGCGAGCTTGTCCGCGAATGCCTCATAGACCCGCTCATGCACGTAAAAGCGATTGGTACAGACGCACGTCTGTCCGTTGTTGCGGTACTTGGATGCGATCGCCCCTTCGACCGCCGCATCGAGATCGGCGTCGTCGAACACGATAAACGGCGCATTGCCTCCCAACTCGAGCGTGACCTTCTTGACGGTCGGTGCGCTTTGCGCCATCAGTAACCGCCCCACGGCGGTCGAACCGGTGAACGACAGCTTGCGGACGATGGGATTGCGCGTCATCTCCGCGCCGATGGCCTTCGGGTCGCCGGTGACGACGCTCAGTACCCCCTTGGGAACACCCGCACGCTCGGCCAGCACCGCCATGGCGAGCGCGGAAAACGGCGTCGCCTCCGCCGGCTTGACGACGATCGGGCACCCCGCCGCGAGCGCGGGACCCACCTTGCGCGTAATCATCGCCGCAGGGAAATTCCACGGCGTGATGGCGGCACACACGCCGATCGGCTCTTTGATCACGACGAGGCGCTTGTCGGAAGCGGGCGTGGCGAGCGTATCTCCGGCAACGCGTTTTCCTTCCTCGGCGAACCATTCGAGAAACGAGGCTGCATAGGCGATCTCGCCTTTGGCTTCGGCAAGCGGCTTGCCCTGCTCCGTCGTGAGGATCAACGCGAGATCGTCGCTGTGCTCGATCATCAGTTCGTACCAGCGGCGCATGATGACGGCACGTTCCTTTGCCGTCTTCTTTCTCCAGGCAGCCCATGCGGTTTGCGCCGCATCGATCGCGCGCGCCGTTTCCGCCGCACCCATGTTCGGCACGTAGCCCAACGATTCGCCCGTGGCCGGGTCGAACACTTCTATCGTCGCGCCCGAGTCCGCCGGTTGCCAATCGCCGGCGAGATAGGCTTGATGCCTCAGTAGCGATGGATCTTTCAACGTCTGCTTGATATCCATGAACAACCCCATGAACCACCTTCAGTAAAAAGTCATTCGAAAAACCCGTCAGCTCGCGAGCGCGTAGTGCGCACCCGACGCCTGTCCGCGCCCTTGCTGCAAGAGTTGCGCGGCAATCGCCGCCACTCGCTCCACGTGCGTTGTCGCGGCATCGCGAGCGCGCTCGGGGTCGCGACAACGAATGGCGTCGAGTATCAGATTCATTTCCGCCACGGCTTGGCGTCCGCGATCGTCCGACGCGATCGTCATCGCACGCAATCGGTTGATCCGGGCGTTCAACGTCTGCACGATTTCCAAAGCGACTTTCTTGTCGCCTCCATGAAACATATGCTCGTAGAACGTCGTAGTCAGTTCGCGCACCGTCTGATGCGCGTGCGTCTCGAACGCGCGCGCGATACCCTCGATGCAATCGGCAAGCCGCGACACCAAGGCTTCGTCCGCATGCCGTGCACAGGCCATGGCGGCATCGCCTTCGAGCAGCGCGCGAATCTCATAGATTTGCGCCGCCGTCTCGGCGTCGAGCACCGCGACGATCGGCCCCTGGTTCGGGATCGAATCGACGAGTCCCTCGGCTTCGAGATGTCGCAATACTTCTCGCACGACGGTCCGGCTCACGCCGAGCTCCTCGCACAACGCACGTTCGACAAGCCGCTCGCCGGGCAGGAAATGCGCGTCGAGAATGGCGGTGCGCATCTTCTCCAGCGCGAGTTCGCGCAGCGTCGTGGTACGGCGCTCGACTTTCAGTGAAGGAAACGCGTCACCCATATCCGTCGTCATGCCTCGTCAAAGAGACGCACATCGCTCGCATCCCACTCCACGAGCGCATGCGTGCCGATCGTCAACGCATTGTCACGACGATGGGCCGCCGGCATGCGAATCGAAATTTCCTGCTGCCAAGGCGTCGCCACCGCGTAATGCATTGCATCGCCGAGATAGGTGATGTCGCGCACCGTAACCGGCAACCCAGCCGCACCCTGCGCGCTCGGCAAGGCGCGAATGCGCATTTGCTCGGGGCGTATCATCAGCATGCCGTCGTCGCCGGCCGCAAGCGCCGGGCCGAGCCCCGCCGCCGCCACCGCGTGACCGTTCGGAAACACGCCGTTCATGCGGCCTTCGCCGCTCGATGTGATACGCACCGGTAGAAAATTCGAATTGCCGATGAAGTTCGCGACGAACCGCGACGCGGGGTTCGCATACAGTTCTTCGCCGGTGCCGACTTGTTCGATACGCCCTTTGTTGAAGACCGCGATGCGATCCGATAGACGTAGCGCTTCTTCTTGGTCGTGCGTCACATAGAGAATCGTGACGCCCGTCTCCTGATGAATGCGGCGCAACTCGAGTTGAATTTCTTCGCGTAGCTTTTTGTCGAGTGCCGAGAGCGGTTCGTCCATCAGCAACACAGGCGGGTCATAAGCCAGCGCACGCGCGATCGCAACGCGCTGTTGCTGGCCACCCGATAGCTGCGCAGGCATACGGTCGCGGCAATCGGAGAGATGCACGAGCCGGAGCATCTGCTCGACTTTCATCTTCACCTCGCGATCGGGGCGCCGGCGCACCCGCAACGGAAAAGCGACGTTCTCGCCGACAGTCAAATGCGGAAACAACGTGTAGCGCTGAAACACCATGCCGATGTTGCGCTTGTTCGGCGCCACCGACAGCAACGGTTTGCCGTCCAGCAGAACGCGCCCTTCGCTCGGCTCTTGGAAACCCGCGACGATATAGAGCGTCGTACTCTTGCCCGAACCCGACGGCCCGAGGAACGTCATGAATTCGCCCTTGCGCACGTCCAAGGACACTTGGTCGATAGCGACCACGTCGTCGTACGTCTTGCGCAAGCGCTGGATTTGCAGGAATGCGGCAGTCATGGCCGGTTCACCTCTCTAACGGGCGCGGCGGCGCAACAGCGCGCTCGCCACCATCAATATCGTCGTCAAGCCGACGAGCAACGAAGACGCCGCCGCGACGACGGGCGTCAGATCTTGCTGCAACGTGGTCCAGATCCGGACCGGCAGCGTCTGCAAGGTCGGGCTCGCCATGAAGATCGACACCACCACTTCGTCCCACGACGCGAGGAACGAAAAGATGGCCGCGGCGAAGAGCCCAAGCTTGATGGCGGGCAGCGTCACGCGCAGTTTCACTTCGAGCGGCGATGCGCCGCAGATGAGCGCCGCGTCCTCGAGTGCCGTATCGAAACTCACCAGCGAATTGCTGATCGAAATGATCGAGAACGGCAGCGCAATGATCAGATGGCCGATGACGAACCCCGTCATCGTGCCGTTCAGGCCGACGCGCAGCGTAAAGGCATATAACGCCACAGCGAGCACGACGACAGGTAACACCATCGGCGTGAGAAAAAACGCTTGCAGCGCGCCGCGTCCGCGAAACTTGCCACGCACGAGGGCGAGCGAGGCGAGCAGACCGATCACGACCGACAGCGTCGTGACGATCGCCGCCAGCTTTGCACTCGTCAGCAGCGAGTCGATCCAACCGGGATCGGTCAAGAGCTGGCGATACCATTGCAGCGTCCAGCCAGGTGGCGGAAAGATCAACCATTGCGAATCGCCGAACGACAGCGCGACGATAAACGCGATCGGCAACAGGAGAAAGATGGCGACGGCACCGCCTACCGCCAGCAACGCCCAACGCAGTGCGCCTAGGCGATCGAAATCGAGCAACATGTCAGCGACCTCCAAGACTTGCGCGCGCACCGCCCGTGAAGCGCAGTTGCAGTGCATAGAGCGCCAACGTCACGGCAAGCAGGACGAATGCGGCCGCACCCGCGAGCCCCCAATTCAGCAATTCCTGCACGAGCTGCGCGATGAGTTCGGCGAGCATCATGTACGAAGGGCCGCCGAGCAATGCAGGCGTCACGAAATAGCCGAGCGCCATCACGAACACCATCAGCGCGCCCGATGCAACGCCGGGCATCGCAAGCGGTACCAGCACGCGCCAGAACGCCTGCCAACGGCTCGCACCGCAGATCGCCGCGGCCCGCAACGTCGACGGATCGATACCGCGCAGCGTCGCGTGCAACGGCATGATGAGAAACGGCAGCATGATGTACGTCATGCCGATCGTCACGCCGATGAGGTTGTTGACGAGCGTCAACGGCTGGCTGATGATCCCGAGCGCCATCAGCATCCGGTTGATCGGTCCCGTCGCTTGCAGCAGCACCATCCAGGCAAACGTGCGCGCCAGCAAGTTGGTCCACATCGACAGCAGCAGAATCGCGAACAACAGGGAGCTCACTTTGCGCGGCGCGATCGCGAGCAGCCATGCAGTCGGGAAACCGATCGCAACGGTCACGACCGTCACGACGGTTGCCACGAGAAACGTGTTGCCGAACACGCGCAGGTACGTCGTCGAGCCCAGCAACTGCGTGTAGTTCTGCAAGCCGGGCGTCGGCTCGAGCACGCTGCGCAGCAGCAGCGACAACACCGGCACGACGAAGAAAACGACGAGCAGCAGCAGCGCCGGCGCCAGCAGACGGACGCTGCGCCAATCGCGCCGCCGGCGCGGCGGCGTCGCGGCTGGCGGCACGATGGAACTTAGGACGTTAGGCATGGTGACTCCCAATACAAACCGTGTAGCGCTTTGCCTGACGACATCGCCTACTTCGACTGCCAGGCGTACCAGCTCTTCGCAATCTCGTCGCGATGTTCCGCCCAGTACTTCATATCGAGGTCGATCTGCGAGCTCTTGTACTGATCAGGCAGCGTCTTGGCGATTGCAGCCGGCATCAGCGACGGTGCCTTTACGTTGATCGGCGCATAGCCGGTGTCGGCGGCAAACTTCGCTTGGGCCTCGGCGCTCGTCGCGGCCGCGAGGTACTTCATCGCTTCGGCCCGATGCTTGGCCCCTTTCGGGATCACGAGCATGTCGGCTGCCGTCAGGTTCTGATTCCACGAGATGCCGACCGGCACCCCCGTTTGCGCGAGCGCATGCAAACGTCCATTCCAGAACATGCCGATGGGCGCTTCGCCCGATGCAAGCAATTGTTGCGATTGCGCACCGCCGCCCCACCAAACGATGTCGCTTTTGATCGTGTCGAGCTTCTTGAACGCGCGATCGAGATCGAGCGGATAGAGCTTGTTCGGCGGCACGCCGTCCGCGAGCAGCGCAATTTCGAGCACGCCGGGCGCAGACCATTTGTAAAACGTACGCTTGCCGGGGAAGCGCTTGGTATCGAAGAGGTCGGCCCACGTCGAAGGCTGCGCGCCCTTGTACGTCGCCTTGTTGTAGCCGAGCACGAACGAGTAGTAG
This sequence comes from Trinickia acidisoli, assembly GCF_017315725.1. Lineage (NCBI taxonomy): Bacteria > Pseudomonadati > Pseudomonadota > Betaproteobacteria > Burkholderiales > Burkholderiaceae > Trinickia > Trinickia acidisoli. The sequence continues at coordinate 380,042 of NZ_JAFLRG010000002.1, read as the reverse complement.
AAGCTGCCCACCGCATCGGGCGAGGTAAAGCGAGGGTCGAGATTGTCTTTCTTGACGACCGAATAGTCGATCGGCTCGATCAAGCCGGCCTTTTGCGCGGCATAGGCGAAATCGCCCTCGACGTCGACGACGTCCCAGTTCACGTTACCGCTATCGACCATCGCCTTGAGCTTGCCGTAATCGGTTGGGCCGTCCATCAGCACGTTGACGCCGGTGGCCTTCGTGAAGGGCTGCGCCCAGTCCTTGTCCTGCGATGATTGCGTCGTGCCGCCCCAACTCGTGAATACGATGGAGTCGGCCGCCTGCGCGCCGGTTGCCGCACACGTCGTCGCACACGCCGCGATCACCGCTGCCGCGTAAAAAACGCTTTTGCTGTTCATGCTTGTCTCCTGAATAGTTTTAAGAATCATCGAGCCGCGATATCGGCGAATACCTGCACGTTCATGTGAGCGGCGAGAAAGCGGCCGGCTTCATGATCTTGCTTTCCATCTCTTCCATCAGTGCCTGAATCTTCGGTGCGAAATCGCGCCAGGCCGGATCTTCGGCGAGCGCCGCACGCCGGCGCTCGCGTTCGTCCAGGCTCGGGTAGGCCCAGATGTGAACGATCTGATTCAGCGGGCCGATTTCCGAATGGAAGTAACCCACGAGTTGCCCGAGATACCGCTTCTGCAACTCGATGCCTTCTTCCGCCACGAGCTTCAGGTAAGCAGGCACCGCACCAGTCTTGATGCGGTAGGTTCGGATTTCGTAGAACATTAGGACTCCTATCTTTTCTAGCACTTGCGTAGGTGGCTGGCGTCGCATCGCATCGCCGCATGCGTTCCAACCAACGCGTCCGTTCTCTCAACGCATCACGAACGGGTCGGCGATCGGCTCATCCGACGTGCGAATCCATACGGACTTCGTCCGCGTGTACTCGAGCACCGCCTCGAAGCCTCCTTCTCGTCCCAAACCGCTCAAGCCATAGCCCCCGAACGGCACGATCGGCGACACCGCGCGATAGGTGTTGACCCATACGATGCCGGCCCGCAACGCGCGCGTGAGCCGATGCGCGCGCGTCAGGTCGCGCGTGAACACGCCGGACGCGAGGCCGTAACGCGTGTCGTTCGCGAGGGCGATGGCATCGGCTTCGGTATCGAACGTAACGACGCTGAGCACGGGACCGAACAATTCTTCGGTCACGCTGGGCACTTGCGCATGCGGGCAATCGACGATCGTCGGCAGGAAATAGTGGCCCGCGCTTTGGCCTTGCGGCTGCGATCCGCCGAGGACGACGCGGCCGCCCGCTTCGACGCTCGCACGCAGCACGCGCTCGATATGCTCGAGTTGCCGGCGCGTCGCGAGCGGTCCCATCTCGGTTGCCGTGTCCTGCGGATCGCCGATTCGAATCGTGGCTGCCCGCGCAATCAACCGCTCGACGAGCGTATCGTGAAGGCCACGCTGCACGAGTAGGCGTGAACCCGCCACACAGCTTTGCCCGGTCGCGGCGAAGATGCCTGCGATCACCGCATTGCATGCGCTGTCGAGGTCGGCATCGTCGAAAACCAATACGGGGGATTTGCCGCCCAACTCGAGCGACATGGCCGCGAGATTCTCGGCCGAATTGCGCACCACGTGGCGCGCTGTCTCCGGCCCGCCCGTGAACGCAATGCGCGAGACGAGCGGATGGCTCGTCAACGTGCGTCCGCAGTCGTTGCCGAAGCCGGTCACGATATTGACGACGCCTTTCGGAAAACCGGCTTCATGAACGAGCCGCGCAAATTCCAGCAACGGTGCGGGACCGTCTTCGGAAGCCTTGAGTACGATCGTGCAACCGGCCGCGAGCGCCGGGCCGAGCTTCACCGCCGATAGGAACAGTTGCGAATTCCATGGAACGATCGCCGCGACGACGCCCACGGGCTCGCGCCGCAACGTCACTTCCATATCGGGCTTGTCGACGGGCAGCCATGCGCCTTGGATCTTGTCGGCTACGCCCGCGTAATAGCGGTAGTACTCGGCGACATAGCCGATCTGGCTGCGCGTTTCGCGGATGATCTTGCCGGTGTCCCGCGTTTCGAGCTCGGCAAGACGCGGCGCATCCCGTTCGATCAACTCGGCGAGGCGATACAAGAGCTTGCCGCGCGCGCTCGCGGTCAGGTTGGCCCATGCGGGCTCGCCCAACGCGCGATGCGCCGCGCGCACCGCACGATCGACGTCGTGCGCGCTCGCCGCGGGCATCTGCGCCCATACGTTGCCGGTAGACGGATCGATGCTGTCGAAATGCTCAGCGGCATCGTCAAATGCACCATCGATGTATTGCTGAAACCGTTGCAACATGTCAGGCCGCTCCCTTCGTGAACGTGGCCAAAGGGCCGATATCAACGCCCGCCGAATGCCGGCATCACTTCCGAAATAAACAGTTCGAGCGACTTACGCTTACGTTCGAAACTCATATGACTATCGAGCCAGAAGCTGTACTGGTCGTAGCCGAGTTCCTCGTAGCACTTGAGCCGTTCGATCACTTGCTTCGGCTCGCCGATCACGAGGTTTTTGCGGATCGCTTCGGGCGAGTACTGCGGGAACATATCGACGTCCGCTTGGGTCAGCGGCTCGATGAATCCCTGCTCGACCGGGCGTTCGTTCTTGAACCATTTGCTGAAATATCGATAAAAGCGCGCGAGGTCTTCCACGGCCGCATCCACTTCCGCCGCATTCGCACCGACGAACGTGTGCATCAGCATCATCACTTGCGGGCGCGGCACATCCGGATTCGCGGCGCACGCGGCGTTGAACCGATCCATCAGGCTCGCCACTTCGGCATCGCCTGACGCCAGCGACGTCACTTGAACGTTGCAGCCGTTGGCCACCGCGAATGCGTGCGAGTTGGGATCGCGCGCGGCAAGCCACAGCGGCGGATGCGGCTGCTGAATGGGACGCGGCACGGGCGTCGTCGAAGGCCATGACCAGAACTCGCCCTGGTGCGCGTAATCACCCTTGAAGAGCCTGCGCAATGCCGGAACGAGTTCGCGCATCCGCGCGCCCGCGCCCATCGCATCGAGTCCCGGCAACAAACGCTCGTACTCGAACGAATAAGCACCGCGCGCGATGCCAAGATCGAGCCGGCCGTTGCTCGCCACGTCGACCATGCCCGCTTCGCCGGCGAGCGCGATCGGATGCCAGAACGGCGCGATCACCGTGCCCGTGCCGAGGCGAATACGCTCGGTTTTCGCGGCAAGGTACGACAAATTGACGAACGGATTCGGCGCGATCGTGAATTCCATCGCGTGATGCTCGCCGATCCATGCGGTCTCGAACCCACCGCGCTCGGCAATTTGTACGAGATCCGTCATCTGGTCGAACAGCTCGCGATGCGACGTCTTAGCGTCGTAGCGCTCCATATGCAGAAACAGCGAAAACTTCATGATGTCTCGTCTCCTGTAAGCCATCGCGGATGCATCGGGTCGCCGCGCGGCCGTCATGACTATCCAGTTCGTTCAATGAGCGGGTTTCAATGAGCGGGCGCCAGCGCTTGGATCGTGCCCGCTTCGGTATCGCCGACATAGATGCCGAATGCGTCCTCGCTGCGCTCTCGAACATAGCGCTCCAGCATCGAGCGCACGGCGGCGTCGCTAAACGCATCCCACGGGATCTGCGTCAACGGTACGATCCGGATCGCGCCGCCCGATTGCGGCGAAATATCGTTCTTCACGCGGCCGCGGTAATAGATCTGCACGCCCGGCGCGGGTCCGCTGCTCGACTCGAATACGGCGAACAGAAAGTCCAGATGTGCTTTCAAGCCGAGCTTCGCCAGCGCGCCAAGCAGGCTCGCAGGATCGCTTTCCGGTTCGAGCTTCGCACCCGCCGGTAATTGAAGACCTTGCAGCGTATCGATCAGCACGAGCCCATCGCGATGTTCGAGAATCGCGCCGACCCGTGCGCGCGAACCGGCGGCGGCCAATGCATCGAGCGACAGGCTGAAGTTCACGTAAGCGCCGCGGCAATAACCGAGCGGCGACGAGGCCGTATGGAGAAAGTGCACGACGCGGCCGATCAGAATGATGTGGTCGCCGGCATCGACGACTTCATGCGTCGCGCAATCGAAGCTCGCGGCGGCACCCTCGATCATCGGAGCGCCGGTCACACGCGCCTGCCAGGCCACTTGGGAAAACTTGTCGATGGCCTTCGAGGCGAACACGCCCGACACCGCCTTCTGATCCTCGGCAAGCACACTGACCGCGAAATGACGCGTTTGAGAAAACACCGCATAGCTCGATGCCGTTTTCGCGATACAAACGAGGATCAGCGGCGGATCGAGCGAGACAGACGTGAACGAATTCGCCGTGAAGCCGCGCGGGGAGCCGTCCGGCTGAATCGTCGTGACCACCGTCACGCCCGTCACGAACGCACCGAGCGCCCGGCGAAATTCGGCGATATCGATCGGCTGTTCGTTGATCGTCTCAGTCATTGCATCCTCCCGACATCGTCGTTGCACTGATCGCCCGTCGCACCCACTTTCGCTGCGCCGAGCAGAAATTCGAGCAGCCGTTCGTTCACTTGCGCCGGATCGGTCACGTTCATCATATGGCGCTCGTTCGCGATGATCTGAGCCTGGCCGAACGGTGCGGCAGCCGCCATCGCGCGCGACATGGCGGGGTTCGAGTTCGCGTCGCATTCGCCGGTCAGGAAGAGCGCGGGCACGGCAAGACCGGCCAGCCGTCCGACGTGCGCGTTGTCCGACGATGCGAAGAGACGGTACGTGCGGGCGTACCCGATCGGATCGACCGCCAGCAGCAGCGCGCGCACCGCCTCCGCCGCTTTCGTCAGATGAGCCGGAACAGGATCGCCGAACCAACGCTCGAGCGTGGTGTCGACGCCCGCATCGAGCGGCGCCTCGCCAAGCATCGACGCGCGGCTCATCACCGCTTCGCGTTGCCCGGGCGTGCGGTCGTACACGGCATTCAATGCGACGACACTGAGCGTGCGGCCCGGATGCGTCAAGGCAAATTCAAGGGCAACCAGTGCGCCCATCGAATGACCGACCACATGCGCGCGCTCGATGTGCAAGGCGTCGAGCAACCCTTCGAGTTGCGCGGCATATTCGTCGAGCGTGGGCTTCGCCGTCGGCAAAGCACTGCCGCCATGACCGAGCATGTCGTAGGCAACGACGCGGAAGCGCTTGGTCAAAGCATCGATCTGTGCGGACCACACGCTCTGGTTCATGCCGACGCCGTGGATCAACACGACCGTCTCGCACGCGCCGCGCGCTTGCGACGCGTGAACGCCGTAGCTCGTCCCCGCGGCGATGCCGTGCGCCACCTCGTGGTCGAGCGCGCGCTCAGGCTTCATGGGACTCGAGCTCCTTCAGGTCCTGATAGCGATCGCCGATGCGATGATGCGGCCGTCCTCCGATCGACGCGCCCAACGCAATCACGAGTTCATCGGGCGCGGGAGCATCGACGATCGAGAACTGCACGGTCAAGTAATGCGAGCGCATCCCTTCGTCGTGCTTATGCATCAGCGGAATCGAGATCGGACAATTCGGGCCGCCGCGCAAATTGGTAAAGCTCAAATAGCTCTTCGCCCCCACCGCCTTGCGATAGTGATTACCGAATCGCAGCGTGTGGATCAGCGCGGAAGCGTGCTCCAGTTCGCCGGATGTGCCGACGACCGCCGCCTTCCCATAGCCTTCGACGGCGTCTCCCGAGCCCGCGAGCCGCAGGATCTGCGACGTCAGCAGTTCGCCGAGTTGCGGCGCGAGCCCATGAATCTCCGGTTTCAGATCTTCGACGAAGCCGCGACCGGCCCACGGGTTACGGAGCACGGCCGCGACGCCAAACAACTTCAGCGGCCGCGGCGCCGCCCTCCCGCCTTCGATAAAGGTGTCTTCGACATAGGTAACCAGCTTGCGCACTTCGAGGTTCATCACGTTCTCCTGACCGGGCCGCGAGGCCGCGTGTGTCATTGGTTGAGATTATGGTATACCAGCTTATGGCACGCACTGAAGTCTATATATTATGGAATACCATGATATGAGTTGCAGGGAAACTGGCACGATCCTCGCAGGTGTTCGGGGCGTAGGCTGCTGGGGTCAGGACAGATGCGCTCGCGAGCGCGAGATCGCCGATAATACGGAATGCCAACGTACGGACCGACCGGTTCCGGCCACTTTCTGGAAGGAAGCTTTTCCTTTTCTACGCCATGTCTGACCTCAAAATCGATCGAACGGCTAAGACGCTGAGAGAACTCACGCTGGACAAACTGCGCGGCGCGATCGTGCAAGGCTATTTCAAGCCGGGGGCGCGCCTCGTCGAGCGCACGCTGTGCGACGAACTGGGCGTGAGCCGCACCGTCGTGCGCGAAGTGCTGAGGCACCTCGAGACCGAAGGTCTAGTCGAAACCGTCGCGCGGCAAGGGCCGATCGTCGCGCGCCTCGATCCATCCCAGGTTGGGGAGATTTACGAGCTGCGCAGCCTGCTCGAAGCCAACGCGGCACGTGCATGCGCCGAGCGGGCGACGCCGGACCTCGTCCTCCGGCTGCGCGACGTCCGTCGCAAGATCGAAGCTGCGTTCGCCGAAGGCGACATGCGCGATGTGCTCATCCATACCGAAGCGTTCTACGACGCGATGTTCGAAGGCGCGGACAAGCTCGTGTCACTGAGCGTCGTGAAATCGCTCAATGCTCGGATCAACCGGTTGCGTGCGCTGACCATCGCAACGCCAGGCCGCGGCGAGGAATCGAACCGGGAGATGAACGCGCTGCTCGACGCAATCGAGCGTCACGACGGGGAAACGGCGGCGGCGGCGTCCTGCGCGCATATCAAGCGCACGTCCGAACTCGCGCTGCGTGCCCTCGCCGAGCAAGAAGCGCGCGCGTCGTGATTCTCGCCACGCGCGCCGAATGCCTCAGGTGCCTTGTTCACGGTGCAGCCCGAGCCGGCAAAGCACCGGCCGCCGTCACAACGGATACCTGCGTCACGCCCGCCTGCCCGATCACAGCAAGCACCTTAGCCACCTGATCGAACGATTCCCGACGATCGGCCCGCAGGCTCACACTCGCGTCGGCATCTCGCGCGACGGCACGCGCGAGCACCGGTTCTAGCTGACCCGCCTCGATTTGCCGCCCATCGACAAAAACCCGATTGCCGACATCGAGGCTTACCGTCACGGCATGATTACGCGGCAAGGCCGCTTGTGCCGCAACGCTCGGCAATTCGACCTTGAGCGCCTTCGTCATCACAGGCGCCACGACAAGAAAGATCGCGAGCATCACCAACATGACATCGACGAGCGGCGTCACGTTGATGTCGGCAAGCGGCACATCGTGACGGCCGCCTTTCGAGCCCGAGATCACGCCGCCACCTCGCGATCCGAAAACGCACTCGCCTGCGCGCTCGGTTGGCGCATGCCGCTTTCACCTTCACGAATCCGAAAGCCACTCCGCTCGGCAACATCGACCAATTCGGCGCTCAATTCCTCGAGTTCATCGATGCTCGTTCGCGTGCGATGCACGAAGGCGTTATAGCCCAGCACGGCCGGAATCGCGACGGCGATCCCGAGCCCCGTCGCAATGAGCGCATCGCCGACGGGCCCGGCAATATCGCCGATGCCGCCGGCGCCATCGGCCGTCACGGCGTGGAGCGCATGAATGATGCCGAAGACCGTACCGAACAGCCCGATGAACGGCGCGACGTTCGCGACCGAGGCGAGCAGCGTCAGTCCGGCTTCCTGCATTCGGCGCTCGCGCTGGATTTGCTGCGCAAGCACGCGCTCGAGCTGCGCCCTGCGCGCTTGCCGTGCCACCTCGGGAGGAAGCGGACGATCGGCCCCATCAAAGGGCGCCGCAAGCGCCAACGCGGCCACTGCGGCACGCGTCACGCGCGCTTTGGGGCCTTTTGCATCGGCAAGCCCGATACGCATCGATGCAAACGAAGCCTGCTCGAGTGCCTCGCCCCATGCCGTATCGAATCCGCGATTCTGGATGGCGAGGCGCCAATACCCCGAACCCTTTTGCAGAATGACGATCCACGTAAGCGCCGAAGCTGCGCCAAGCAGACTCAACGCAGCATCGACGATGAAATGTAGGGCGATCGGTGACATGGGCTTACTCCCGCTTCGAGTCCAACTTCATGCTGCGAAAGACGAGCGGTCGCTCATCGCTACGCGGCGATTGTCGGGCAAACGCGACGACACGTTCGACCTCGCCGTGATGCGGCGATTTCGCGCATACGGGGTCTGCCGCGCGTGCGTCGCCCGTCAGAAGATAGGCTTGGCAGCGGCATCCGCCGTGGTCCGTCGCGCGCTCATCGCAGCTTCGGCACGGCTCGCGCATCCAATGCTCGCCGCGAAATGCATTGAACGCGGCACTCTCGTACCAAACCGTCGATAACGGCGTCTCCCGCACGTTCGGCAGATCGAGCCCCGGTAGCGAGCGAGCGGCATGGCACGGTAGTGCGGTGCCGTCGGGGGCAACGCCGAGAAACACGGAACCCAATCCGTTCATGCAGGCTTTGGGGCGTGTCTCGAAGTAGTCGGGTACGACGAACAGTATTCGGCAGCGCTCGCCTACCAGGGCTCGATAGCGATTGACGGTATCCTCGGCTTCGCGCAGCGCCTCATGCGTCGGCATCAATTGCTCGCGATTGAGCAGCGCCCAGCCGTAGTACTGCGTGTTGGCAAGTTCGAGATACTCGGCGCCGATATCGAGCGCCATCTCGATGATCTGTGCAACGTGCGGCAGGTTGTAGCGATGGAGCACACAGTTGAGCACCATCGGGTAACCGTGCGCTTTGATCAAGTGCGCCACTTTGCGCTTGAGCTCGAACGTGCGCGTGCTCGAGAGAAAATCGTTGAGCTCGCGCGTGGAATCCTGAAACGAGAGTTGAATGTGATCGAGCCCGGCTGTTTTCAGCGCGGCAATGCGCGGCTCGGTGAGGCCGACGCCCGAGGTGATCAGATTCGTATAGAAACCGAGCCTGCGCGCATGCGCGACGAGCGTTTCGAGATCGTCGCGCACGAGCGGCTCGCCGCCGGAAAACCCGATCTGGACGGCACCCAATGCCCGCGCCTCCGTGATGACGCGAAGCCATGTTTCGGTATCGAGTTCGGGGCCGTGACTCGCGAAGTCGACCGGGTTGTAGCAGAACGCGCAATGAAGCGGGCAGCGGTAAGTGAGCTCGGCAAGCAGCCAGAGCGGTGCCGATACGGGTGCGGGAGCGATCGCATTCATGTCAGTCGACCCAGCCGAGTTGTCGCGCGTGATCGAGAAACCGATAGACGTCGGCCGCGAGATCCTGCGCGTTGAACAGCGCTTCGAGTTCGGCGATGATGTCGTCGAGTTCTCGTGTGCCGTCGCAACGCGCGAGTATCTGGCCCGCGCTCGGGTTGAGCTTGACCCGCTCCTCCTGATAGAGCAGCACATAAGCGTCTTGCTCGATTTCCCATTGCAATCTGAACATCGGACGTAGGCGAGGACGCAACGGCGCACCGCCCTCGGCGTTGGCATAGTTCATCACGTGTACGCCTTTTCGACGGAATCGAGCATCGACCATAGGATGTCGAGTTTGAACGCGAGAATCTCGAGCGCGCGCCGTTGCGTCGCACGCGTTCGGAAGTAGTCGAGCGTAACGGCCAGTCCATGCTCGACATCGCGCGTGGCAAGCGGTATGCGGCTTCGAAAGTAATGGAGCCCTTGCTGGTCGATCCACGGATAGAGCGCAGGCCACCCCGAGAGCCGGTCCTTGTGAATCTGCGGCGCGAACATCTCGGTGAGCGACGAGCAAACGGCTTCCTGCCACGGCACGCGGCGCGCGAAATTGACGTAGGCGTCGACGGCGAAACGCACGCCCGGCACCACATGCTCGAGCGACCAGAGCGCATCGCGCGACAGGCCCACGGCATCGGCGAGCCGCGCCCAGGCTTCGATGCCGCCCGCATCGTCGCCATATCCATCATGGTCGAGGATGCGCTGAACCCAAAGGCGCCGCGTCTCGCGATCGTCGCAATTGGAAAGAATCGCCGCGTCCTTCAGCGGAATATTGATTTGATAGTAAAAGCGGTTCGCCACCCAGCCACGAATCTCATCGGGCGAGCACTGGCCGCTGTTCAGCCGCACGTTGAACGGATGATGAATGTGGTAGCGCGCACCGAGCGCACGCAAATGCGCTTCGAACTGATCCGGTGTCCAGGGCGAATCGCTCGGCTGCTCTGTCGGGGTGGCGGGGGTCGATAGGGTATTCACGGCTGCACCTGTAGTTTCATCTCGCCTTTCGCGATCCGGAGTTAGCGGTTGGCGATGTACATCGTGATTTCAAAGCCGAAGCGCAGGTCGGTATAGGCGGGCGTAGTCCACTGCATAACTGTCTCCTTGATTGAGTGAAACTCGATGATGCCGAGCAACCGCGGTTGTTCAATGTGCGGCCGCTTCGTTAAAGCAAGGCCTATGCCGAACGCAATGGGTGCGGCAGTTCAACGCAATGGAAGCGATGCGATGGGAACGTACGGCCCGTGCGGGGGCCACATCGTCGAGCGGATGAGTGGGGGGATGTTGCGCCTACCGCGAATGTGCCGTTACATGCGGGGTCGCGCGGATTGGCTCCAACTCGTTGTGGACGCAATCATGTGACAGCCTGTGTTTCAATCCGCGACACATGTCGCAAAATGCGACACAGGCGAATGCCAAGCGATGAGCGCTAGTCTCGATCGTCGCGCTTCGCGAGCCCGACGTTCGGCATCTTGCGATAGAGGGTGGCGCGTGAAACTCCGAGCGCGCGCGCCGCGGCCGAGACGTTGCCGCCATATTGCGCGAGCGTGGCCGCGATCGCTTGAGCGGCGACATCCTCGAGCCGCGTGCCTTGCTGCGCAGGTGTTTCCACGGCGGCAACCGGCGGCGGTTGCGTATCGCCCTGCTGCAGATCGTCGAAGAAGTCATCGGGCAGGTGTTCGCGGCGAATCTCGCCGTCTTCGTCGACCATGGCGGCCGCCGTGCGCAGCAAGTTGCCGAGCTGACGGAAGTTGCCGGGCCACGTGCATTGCTCGAACAGCGTCATCACCTCGGGCGCAACCGATAGGCACTGCCCGTCGCCGCCCGTCAGCGCCTCGCGCTCGAGCATCTTGCCGATCACGATCGCGAGATCCTTGCGTTCGCGCAGCGGAGGTAGCTTCACGACGAGGCCGTTCAAGCGGTAATAAAGGTCTTCGCGAAAGCGGTTTTGCGCGATCATCTCGCGCAGATCGCGGTGCGTTGCGCAGACGATGGCGATGTCGACGGGAATCGTCTTCGTCGAACCGAGCGGGTTGACGACGCGCTCCTGCAACACGCGCAGCAGCCGCACTTGCAACGGGTAGGGCATGTCGCCGATTTCATCGAGAAAGAGCGTGCCGCCGTGCGCTTGCACGATCTTGCCAACCGCACCCTTGCGCCGCGCACCGGTGAAGGCACCCTCTTCGTAGCCGAACAGCTCCGATTCGATCAGTGTCTCGGGAATCGATGCGCAATTGACGGCGACGAATGGCCCCGAGCGCCGCGACGATTCGTTATGGATGGCCTGAGCGAGCAGTTCCTTGCCGGTACCCGTCTCGCCGGTGATCAGCAACGGAATGTCCTTGCCGATCACTTTGCGCAGTTTCGCGATGACAGCCGCGATTTGCGGATCACCGGTATCGAGTTGATCGAGGCGCAGCATGCGCAGGCTGCTGCGCGCCGCCGCGGCCGCGCACGCTTGTCCTTGCACGCTCGTCTCGCGGCGTGCCTCGGACTGCCAGCCGCTGGCCGTGAGCAGCGCCCGTCGAAACGTCACGTTCGCGCAGACGACAGCGCCGTTGTGCAGATTGAGCGAAAGCATCGGGTCGTGGCTCGTGCGCAAGCGGTCGACGAGTTCAGCGCTCGTCATGCCGAACAGCGACGAGAGCGTATGCGCGCGAAGCGCGGCGAGCGGCATGCCGAGCTGGAATTGAGCGCTGCGATTGGCCGATAGGAAGCGGCCGTCGCCGGTGAAGGCAGCGATGCCCTCCATCAGCGTGCCGAGAAACTCGGGGCGGCTATGGAAAGCCACCTGCAGCGTGTCGCGAAACGTGGTGGCAAACAGGTGATTCTCGATCATCTGCACCGACATCTTCGCGAGCGCCATCGTGTGCTGATGGTAGCTGCGGTAGTCGCCCGTCACGTCGAGCACGCCGATGAGATCGCCGTAGGGGTCGAGAATCGGCACGCTCGAGCAAGTCAGGAAGTGATTCGCTTCGAGAAAATGCTGGTCGCCGTGCACGACGGTGGGGCTGCGCTCGGCGAGCGCCGTACCGATCGCGTTAGTGCCTTGCCTATCCTCCGACCATTGCGCACCGGGGCGCAGCGCGACCTTTTCGGCGCGGGCGAGAAAGTCGTCGTCGCCGATCGAATGCAGGATGAGCCCTTGCGCGTCGGTCAGGGCAACCATACTTTGCGTGTTGACGATCTGCTCGCGCAGCGTTTCCATCACCGGCATGGCGTGCGCGCAGAGAATGCGGTTCTGCTCGACTTTCAGCGCCAGCTCGGGGGCCGGCAGGATGTCGTAGTCGGGCCGCGCGCCCATCATGAGGCCGTAGCCCTCCGAGCGTTCATGCGCCTTTTGAATGCACGGCGTAGGCCAACTCGATTCGCCACCCGCCACGGGATCCGTGGGGCGATGAACGACGTTGCGCATTGTCTCCTCCTGATCGAGCGTCGGCTCGCAGCCTAAACGCTTTTGACTCCCACAAGAGCAAAAATTGCGCCAGCTCTCAACCGCCTGCGATGCCCTCCCGTCAAAGCGTGATCTCGAGCGCATCGATCCAATACGATGACGCTCGAGTGCGCCGACGAGTATCGGGGGATACCCCCGCTTCCATCGACGGGGCAATCCCATGTGTGTCGACGTGCTGCGCCATGACGCTCGATCGGGATATCTCACGGCGAACGCAGTGTTTCGTTTCGCGACACTTGGCTCGCCAAGGGTGTTTCAGTTTTTAGCGACCGGTTTCGCCGGTCACATCGAGATCGATGCGCGATAAACGTAAGCGCAAGACGGCCATCGGCGCTTCGCGCAGCTTCACGCGGCATCGCAGCGGCGATGGCACACCATTTGCGTTCAGCGTGGCCCGCGGCCATTGCTCGAGCGCCGAGTACTCGCACTCGACGCAGTCGCGCCGCGATAAATCGACAAACCAAAGCTTGGCATAGGACCGCATTGGGTTCCAAAGCGCTGACTCTGTTCGAGTGATCCGCATGAGAGCGGAGCCAGCGCTGAGGCCCCCACTCGGATCGACACAGGAGACATACATGAATCGAAGTTCCGCTTCGACCGTTTGGCGAAAAGCGCTCGCAGCATGCGCCCTCGCCGCCATCGGCCTCGCCCCGCAATGCTCGCACGCGGGCAGCGACTATCCACCGGTCACCTACGAGCGCCTCTCGAACGCGCAGAGCGATCCGGGTTGGCTCACCTACTACCGCACGTACGACGGGCAGTCGCATTCCCCCGCCAAGCAAATCGATACGTCGAACGTGAGCAAGCTCTCGCTCGCATGGAGCTACAAATTTCCCGCCGATCTGCAGCAAGGATTCGAGGCAACCCCGATCGTCAACGGCAGCTATCTTTTCGTTAGTACGCCTAAGGATAACGTCTACGCATTCGATGCGATCACAGGCAAGCAGCTCTGGAAGTTCGAGCCGAAGCTCGGTCCCGAAGCGTTCAAGAACGCCTGCTGCGACGTCGTCAATCGCGGTGTCGCGCTCTACGGCAAGAATGCTTATATCGCGATGCTCGACGGTGAAATCGTCGCACTCGATGCGCAATCGGGGGCCGTCGCCTGGAAAAAGCGCATGTTCGATCCGGGCACCGGCTACGCGTTCTCGCTCGCCCCGCTTGCGATCGACGGCGCGATCGTGGTCGGCAACTCGGGCGGCGAATACGGCGCACGCGGGTTCATCGCCGCGCTCGATCCCGACAACGGCAACGTGCTGTGGAAGCGCACGACGATTCCAAGCGCCCAGGAAAAAGGCGGCGACACCTGGCCCAACGGCATGCAGGCGCACGGCGGCGGCGCCTCGTGGCTGACCGGCACCTTCGATCCGGCCACGAAGACGCTGTTCTGGGGCGTCGGCAATCCGGGCCCGTGGCTCGCGAAGCTGCGCCCCGGCAGCAACCTCTACACCGATTCGCTGCTCGCGCTCGATCCGAAAACAGGCGACATCAAATGGCACTACCAATACACGCGTAACGACACGTGGGACTACGACGGCGTGAACACGCCGGTCCTTGCGAAGATCCAATACGACGGCAAGGACTACGACGCCATCATCCATGCCGATCGCAACGGCTTTTTCCACGCGATCGATCGCGCGACGGGCAAGCTCATCTACGCCAGCGCGTTCGTGAAGGCGACTTCGGTCACCGGTTATACGCATGACGGCGAGCCGATCGAGGACGCTTCGAAGTACCCCAACGTCGGCACGACGATCGATACCTGCCCGAGCTTTCTGGGCGGCAAGAACTGGTGGTCCGTCTCGTACGATCCGGCCAAGCATCTGGCGTTCGTGCCGTCGCTGCATGCGTGCATGAGCCTCTCGGGCAAGTCGGTCAGCTACATGGAGGGCTTGCCCTATCTCGGCGAAGGCTTCGAGATCGAGCCCGAACCCAGCAGCCACGGCTACGGCGAGTTGCAGGCGATCGACGTGGACACGGGCAAGAAGGTCTGGAGCCATTGGAGCAAGATGCCGTGGAACGGTGGCGTGGCGAGCACGGCCGGCGGCCTGGCGTTCAGCGGTTCGCTCGACGGTCACCTCTACGCGTTCGACGAAGCGACGGGCAAGGTCCTCTGGCAGAGCCCGAAGCTGGCGAGCGGCATCGTCGCGCAGCCCTCCGTGTTCGAAGCGCACGGGCAAGAGTACGTGGCCGTGCTCGCCGGTTACGGCGGGGCGAACCCGATCTGGGGCGGCCCGATGGCGAAGATTGCGGACAAGGTGCCGCGCGGGGGCACGCTCTATGTGTTCGCCTTGCATCACGGCTGATTCGCGCGGCCTAGATTAGCCCGCCTCATCTCAAGCGCTGGTATGAAGCGTCACGGCCGCCCGCTCGGTGCGGCGGTCGTGGCGCGACGCAGCACTCATCGAAAGTACGATCATGAAAACGCATCTTCAGCATTTTGCGGTGGCCGCGGTGGCCGCCTCCGCACTCGCCATCGCTTCGTCGTCAGCGGCGGCGACGCTGGCCTCCCCCTCGTTCGACCGCGCTCAAATCGCGCACGGTAAGAGCCTTTACGGGAGCAACTGCGCCAAGTGTCATGGCGCGAACATGCAAGGCATCACGGCGCCGGCGCTGAGCGGGCCGGCGTTTGCACCCGCAACCGGTTCGCATCTGACGATCGGCGGCATCTATACCTACATGTCGACCAACATGCCGGCCGACCGCCCAGGCAAACTCAAGGACGACGAGTATGCCGACCTCATGGCGTACTTGCTGAACGCGAACGGATACGCTCCCGGCAGCGCCAAAATGACGGGCGACAGTGCGCGCGGTTCAACCATGCTGCTCAACGCGGGCCCGCTCGGCGCCGCCCATGCGGGCGCGGGCACCGTTTCGTCGAAGTGAGTGCGTGATCGATGAGCCCCTTGGCAAAGGCGCTGCAACCGAGCCGCTCCGCATCGAACGACCCCGTCTCGTTCTATCTGCGCGATCTGGCGGCGACGCCCCTTCTCACGCGCGAGCAAGAGCTCGGCTTCGCGCGGCAAATCGAAGCGGCACGCGCCACGAGCATGATGCAGTTCGCAGCGCATCCGGCGGCGCTGGACGCACTCGCGTCGATCAGACAAGAGATCGTCCAGCGCCGCGCGCCTATCGGCAGTTATGTGATCGGCCTCATTCAAGAGGGGGCCGATTCGGCTTTGCTCGATGGCATGGCGCCGAGCGGCGTCTTTGAAGAGGAAGAATCGCCTGCATGGCAGGCGGCAATCGTCGCCCAGTTGACTTGCATCGACGAAGCCGCCTCGACGCTGCGCGAAACGATGCGACACGATCGCTACGGCTCGGCGCCTTATCGGCGCGCACGTCGCAAACTGCGCGCGCGACTGGCGGCGCTACGCTTCACGGCGCGCACCATCGAGCGCCTGGCTCAGTCGCTCGTACAGCGGCAGGACGGTATGCCGGAGCAGCTTGCTCGACGTATCCATGATCGCCTGCACGCCATCGATCACTGTGCAGCCCAGGCGAGAGTGCGATTGCTCAAAGGCAACCTACGCCTCGTCGTTTCGATTGCGAGGCGTTATGCCGAACGCGGGCTGCCGCTCGCCGATCTCGTGCAGGAGGGCAACATCGGGCTCGTGAAGGCCATCGAGCGATACGATCATCGGCGCGGCTTCAAGTTCTCCACGTATGCGACCTGGTGGATACGCCAAGCCGTGCTGCATGCGCTCGGCGACCAAGGAAGGATGATCCGCGTGCCCGTGCACACAGCCGATTCGCTAAGCAAGCTCAGCCGCATCACGCTCGATCATGTGAACCGCGTGGGCGGCAGGCCCACGCACGCGGCGCTGGCGAAAAAGATGGGCATGTCGCTCGACAAAGTCCGCGACCTGACGAACATCGTTCGCGATCCCGTTTCGATGGAAACGCTCGTTGGGCCGGGAAGCGACACGACGGTCGGCGACGCGATCGCCGACGCCGATAGGCCGACGCCCGAAGAAATCACGATGGTCCGACATATGCGGCGTGCGGTAATGGCGGCCATCGATCAACTGCCCGCGCGCGAAGCGCAAGTGCTGCGGCTGCGCTTCGGAATCGGCGTCGCCGACGAGCATTCGCTGCGCGAAGTCGGCCGACAGTTGAACCTATCCGCCGAGCGTGTGCGCCAGATCGAAGTGATGGCGTTCGAGCGGTTGAGGGGCGAGCCGGGTTTTGCCGGCCTGAAGGCTTACGTCAGCGCGAGCGCGCATTGACGAAGCCGTGGATTCGACCACGGCGAAACATTCGCTCGAGCGCCGCAACTGCAAGCGGCGCTCGAGCGGTCTTTACATTTAAAACGCTTTATAACGCTTTAAATTGCTTTAGAACGTGTGGCGCACACCGAGATCGACACCAACGGTCGTACCCGGCAACCCAAAAACCGTGCTGTCGCTGAGGCCGAACCCGGTATCCATCGCACCATGGTTGTCGACCATGGCAACTTGCCCATAGAGTTGCGTTGCTTTCGAGAGGCTGTAGACGGTGCCGAGCGCCGCCATCACCGAATGGTTCTTCGTATCGTTGCGGTCGCTCGTGAACCAAACGCCGCCGTTCAGATCGAGCGCCGGGCTCGCTTGATAATCGATCCCCCCGCTATAGACGTTATTGCTGAACGATCCCGCTACCTTGTAGCTTGTAGCCGAGGCCTTGCCCGTCAGCGCGCCGAACTGATAGGCTGCGCCGACCGTGCGGCCCACGAAGGCGACCGTGCTCGAAAGCGGCGTGATGGCCGTGCCGCCGCTGTTGCCGTCATAAAGCGCCGCGTTGATCATCAGGCCGCCGCTCTGGTAGGTGAGGCTGCCCGAGTACTGGCGTCCTGCCTGGAAGTCGCCCGCCTGGCCGCCGAGCGCGAGCATCGCGCTGCCCGTTAGGCCCGCGAGCGTCGGGCTCGTGTACGAGATCGCGTTCGAATTGAACAGGCCGGTGGCGAGCACATTGTCGACGTAGGTAATGAGGCCGCTGCCGAAGTGCGCGAAGCTGCGAGGATCGGAGCCGTCGATCGCAAGCAAGAACGGCGAAAACTGCAATCCGGCCTTTGCCTCGCCGAAACCGCCGTCGAGCGCAACCCAGGCTTGGCGTCCAAAATAATTGCCGTTCGAATGGCTCAGCGCGCCGTTCGCCACGCTGATGCCGCTCTCGAGTTGGAACTTCGCCTTCAGGCCGCCGCCCAGATCCTCGGTGCCCATCAGCCCGAACGCCGACGGGGTCAAGCCCGTATCCATGAACGAGAACTGATGGCCTGCATTCTGGCCGGCGCTCGCACCGGGTGTGCGGTTCGTATAAAGGAGCCCACCATCGAGATCCCCGTAAAGCGTAACGCTACTCTGTGCGAAGCACGGCGCGCTGGCAACCGCGCCGAGCAGGGCTACCGACCAAAACATTTTTTTGCTACTCATTGTCTACCTCCGTTGTGTTGACTTTGATTTATCGAACAACTCACCCTATTGATTAAATAGGAGTACTAATTATTTTGACGAGTGAGTACTCGGCTGAGCGATATTGCGATACTCAGCGCTTCAGCCGCCGTTAGCGCGCTTGACCCAACTGATTGAGGATGTCGGGGTTCTCGAGTGTGGAGGTGTCCTGCGCGATCGCCTCGCCCTTCGCGAGCGAACGCAAGAGGCGCCGCATGATCTTGCCCGAGCGTGTCTTCGGCAGGTTGTCGCCGAATCGGATGTCTTTCGGCTTCGCGATCGGACCGATTTCTTTGCCGACCCAGTCTCGCAGCGCCTTCGCGAGTTGCGCGGCCTCCTCGCCCCGCGGGCAGCCGCGTTTGAGCACGACGAACGCCACGACAGCTTCGCCCGTCGTCTCGTCAGGCCGCCCGACCACGGCCGCTTCCGCGACGAGTTCGTGCGAAACGAGCGCCGATTCGATCTCCATCGTCCCCAGCCGGTGACCCGACACATTGAGGACATCGTCGATTCGGCCCGTGATCGTGAAGTAGGCCGTGTTCGTGTCGCGCACCGCGCCGTCGCCGGCGAGGTACAGCGCGCCGCCGAGCTCTTGCGGGTAGTAGCTCTTCGTGAAGCGCTCCGCATCGCCCCAGATCGTTCGGATCATCGATGGCCACGGCCGCTTCACGACGAGTATTCCGCCCTGCCCGTCGGGCACATCCTGCCCCGTCTCGTCGACGACGGCAGCCATGATGCCGGGAAGCGGCAGCGTGCACGAGCCTGGCACCGTTGGCGTGGCGCCCGGCAACGGCGTGATCATGTGGCCGCCCGTTTCGGTTTGCCACCAGGTATCGACGACCGGACAGCGCAGCGCGCCGACGTGCTGGCGATACCACAACCAGGCCTCGGGGTTGATCGGCTCGCCGACCGTGCCGATGATACGCAGACTCGAGAGGTCATAACGTGCGGGATGCACGCGCTCGTCGGCCTCGGCCGCTTTGATGAGCGAACGGATGGCGGTCGGTGCCGTATAGAAAAGCGATACCTGGTGATCGTCGATCATCTTCCAGAAGCGCCCGGCGTTCGGATAAGTGGGCACCCCTTCGAACACGACTTGTGTCGCGCCCAATGCGAGCGGGCCATAGGCGATATAGGTGTGGCCCGTGATCCAACCGATGTCGGCCGTGCACCAGAAGACGTCTTCGCGCTTCCAGTCGAACGTCCACTTCATCGTCTGCGCGGCCCAGAGCAGATAGCCGCCCGTGCTGTGCTGCACGCCCTTTGGCTTGCCGGTGGAACCGGACGTGTAAAGGATAAAGAGCGGATGCTCGGTGCCGACCCACTCCGGCTCGCAAACGTCAGACTCGTTGGCCACGACGTCGTGCATCCAGCAATCGCGGCCCGCGTTCCATGCGATCTCGCCGCCGGTGCGGCGATAGACGATCACGCTTTCAACGGCTTCGCAGCCACCCATGGCAAGCGCGTCGTCGACAATGGGTTTCAGCGGCAGCGTTTTGCCGCCGCGCATCTGCTCGTCTGCCGTGATGATGGCCACCGCACCCACGTCGACGATGCGCTCATGAAGCGACTTCGCCGAGAAGCCGCCGAAGACGACCGAGTGCGTCGCGCCGATCCGCGCGCAGGCATGCATGGCGACGATGCCTTCAACGGACATCGGCATGTAGATGACGACCCGATCGCCGCGTGCGATGCCGCGCCGCTTGAGCGCATTGGCCAACCGCGAGACGCGCGCGAGCATCTGTGCGTAGGTGACGCGTGTGACGGCGCCGTCGTCGGCCTCGAAGATGATCGCTACGCGCTCGCCGTGGCCGGCGGCGACATGGCGATCGAGGCAGTTGTACGACGCGTTGAGTTCACCGTCTTCGAACCACGTATAGAACGGCGCGTTGGACTCGTCGAGCACCTTGGAAAACGGCTCGTGCCATTCGATCGTTTCGCGCGCGAGCCGCGCCCAGAACCCTTCGTAATCATGTTCGGCCTGCGCGACCAACGCGCGATAAGCCTCCATGCCGGCAATGTTCGCGCCGGCGCGCGCGTCGTCGGACGGTTCGAAGCTGCGATGCTTCTGCGTGGTCAATTCCATCGAGGTCACTGATGTCTCTCCGCTGATATCGATCTAAATCAATGCGGCGCGAGAAGAGCAACATGTATGCCAACCATGCGGGACGAGCTCGATGGGCTTCGGCGTTGGCGATGCGAACGCCGAAAGGATCTACCTCCTTGATCACTGCTTCAGAATGTGACGACGGACTGTTTCAGGCCGCGACAGGTGCGCGGTCACGAGAGCCGTCTTCGCGAGCTTTGTCACGAGTGCCAGGGAAAAACCCGATCGTCAGTTCAACTCGCTCACGCGCTCCTCATTAGCATGACCGAAGGCTCTAGCAGCAGCGCAATGAATCAGCGTATCGACGAAGAATTTAGCGCGCGGCCAAGGGCCAAAACCCGCCACCGTATTGATATGCCCTGCCTCGCCTAAATTGACGAACGCGCTACCGAAGCGCCGTGCCAGTTCGCGCGCCTCGTCCGCCTGCATCCACGGATCGTTCTCGCTGCCGATCAAAATCGACGGCACGTTGAGCCGCCGCGCATCGAACCTACCGCAAGACGCAAACTTCCCAGGGCTCGCGGGGGCAACGAACAGAATGCCGGCAACGTCCGCCGTGCGTCCGCTACGTGCAAGCGCGTGCGCGGCCGCAAGACACCCGTAGCTATGGGCTGCGAGGATGAACCGCCCTCGCTCGTTCGCGAGCTGATCGTCGATCGTCTTGGCCCATTCCTCGAGACTCGGCGCATCCCAATCGGACTGTTCGACGCGAAGCGAGCGAGCGAACTGCCGCTCGAGCCAGCTTTGCCAATGAGCGTCCTCACTGCCATGCAGGCCTGGGACCGTCACGAGTCGTGGGGGCCAATCGTTCCTACCGCACGTGCGCATTTATCTCTCCACCAATGGCAGTTAGAGCAGCCGTCCCGCTCACACTTGACGGCCGGCCTGCTTCGGCGCGAAGTCGGAGCAGCAATCGCCCGGCGACACGAATCGGTCGAGCACCATACAGAGCAGGCTGTCGGCGATGCTCGATCCGTATGCGGAGCCGAATGCAACGAGCCCTGCGATCGCACGTTCGATGCTGGCCGGATCGTGGTCGCCATGGATGCAATTGGCGCATTGCAATGCGAGCGAAGCGGGCAACTCGGGCGAGGCGAACGATGCGCCCTGCAGGAAACCACGAGAAGTTGTATTCATTGCCCAAGGCCCGCCCAGTAGTGTCCGAAGACATGTACCGACAGCACGTACCCGACGATCACGTTGACCACCACCCCCGTGGTGAATGCGAGGAACGGTTTGACGCCCGTCGCGGACAGCGACTTCAGGCGCGTCGTCAATCCGATCGAGAAGAAGCAGAAGATGAACGCCCACGTGCGCAGCACCGTCACCGGCGCGGTAAATGCCGGCGTAACGACCTTACGGTAATCGCCGAGCGTATGGCCGCTCGCGACCCACGTGACGAACGCCGACGCGACGACGAAGCCGATCACGAACTTCGGGAAACGCGCCCAGATCTCGCTCGCGTTCGCCCGCGCGGTTAGATCGCCCTCGCGCTCCCAAAGCGTCGTCGCGACGATCGAGAGGACGAATGCCCAAATGCCGATCCAGATATCGCGGCCGACGACCTTCATCAACGTGAATGCCTGCAGTGACGCTTCGGGCGCACCGGCAATCGCACCGACCCCATGTTTCGCAAAATCGCCGTACGCCTGTGCCGCGGCAATACCGGCGGCATCGGCGAACTCGGACGTCCCGATCCATGCCCCAGCGATGCCCGTCGGCAAGCCGAACGCACGCGACACGAACGGCAGCGCGAAGATCATCACAATGGCCCAGACGATGACGAGCGTAATCGCAACCGATGCATGCTCGCGCTTCGCGCGCACCGCGCCCGCGATCGCAATCGATGCCGATACGCCGCACACCGCGCCGCCCGTGCCCAGCACCGCGGCGAAGCGCTTGTCGAGACCCAGCGCCGAAGCAACGAAAAATATCGTGGAGAACGTCAGCAGCGACACGATGCTCGCCTGTCCCACCGCGACGGGGCCGGCCCAGATGATCAACGTGAACGGCAACGTCGCGCCGAGCAGCACGATGCCGACTTTGATGTAAAGCTCAACGCGCAGCCCCGCATGAAACCATTCAGGCAGCTTGAACAAGTTCGACAGCAGAAGACCCGCAAGAAGCGCGACGAGCGGCGGCTCGAGGTTGTACTTCGACGCATCGACCCACGCGCCGAGTTCGAAGATGACGACCGAACCGATGAACACGATCGCAAACGACGCAATGAAGTGCGTAACCCGCTGGCCGAGCGCCGCGACGGCGATCGAAAAGAGTCCGCCGAGTACGACGAACAGCGCGATGTAGTTCGGCAGATGCACGGCGAAGTGATGCGCGGCGTTGTCGATGCTCGCCCATTGCGCCGGTGCCACGGCGAGCCAACGGATGCTGGTACCGCTCGCATAAAGGACGTAAGCGACAAGAACCAGACCCAAGCCGATCCAGATCGCCCACCCATCCTCCTTCGCCGTCCACTCGCGCCAGAAGCCGCGCCGCGTCGCGTCACGGCCCGCGTTGTGCTCGCCTTCGTGCCCATTCACGTTCCCGGCATGAGCCGCGCCGGATTGAGGTCCGCTCATCGTTTATCCCCTGTCGTGTCCATCGCGCGGGCGTCTTGGTCCACGCATATCGAACAACGATTATCGAAAGCCAGGAAACGAAAGCGAACGAATACTTTCGACTAAGCAAAGTCCGCGGCGCGCATTCACCCGACGTCCTGCGCTCGAACGCTACCTCGCGCCACGGCAGGCAATGCGCCATTCGAGTGATTCGAATGAGTCGAATCACAGTGCCGCGACACCGTGTCGCGATATCGATAGCAGAAATAGTTGGTTTGGCTCGGCACGCAGCCTCCATACACTGCGATGCAGCTTGTCATAACAAGTCGAGCCATGACGAACCCAGCCAGCAACCTCATTGCCCTAACCGCCGCGCCGCTTTATGCCCAAATCAAGGACATTTTGCGCACGCGCATCCTCGACGGCACGTATGCGCCGCTCAGCCAGATGCCGTCCGAGCATGAGCTCTGCGCGACGTTCGGCGTGAGTCGCATTACGGTGCGCCAGGCGCTCGGCGATCTGCAAAAGGAAGGCCTGCTCTTCAAGCTGCATGGCAAAGGCACGTATGTATCCAAGCCGAAGGCATTTCAAAACATCGGTTCGCTTCAAGGCTTCGCGGAAGCGATGTCGTCAATGGGATATGAAATCGTCAACCAGTTGCGCAGCGCCCGAACGGTCGAGGCGGACCGCCAAGTCGCCGCGCGCCTTCGCCTCGAGCCCGCCACGCCCGTCACGCAGATTCGTCGGGTCCGCCTGCTCAATCGCGAACCCGTATCGCTCGAGATCACTTGGCTGCCGCGCGATCTCGGCGCACGCGTCATGAATGCCGACCTCGCGACACGCGACATTTTTCTGGTACTCGAGAACGACTGCGCGATCGCGCTCGGTCACGCGGACATCGCGATCGACGCCGTCCTTGCCGACGATGACATCGTCGACGCCCTGCATATCACGGAAGGCAGCCCGGTGCTGCGCGTCGATCGCCTCACCCACGACGCGACGGGCAAGCCGATCGACTACGAGCACCTCTATTTCCGCGGCGACGCGTTTCAGTACCGATTCAGGACCGATCGCAACAGGCCGGCACAACACGGACCGCAAGCACTATAAGCACGGCATGCACGATAAGCACGACATGGGAAACCCGCAATGAACACGCAAGTCCACGAATACGACCTAGTGGTTGTCGGCGGCGGAACAGCCGGCCCGATGGCCGCCATCAAGGCCAAGGAGCGCAACCCCGCACTCAAGGTGCTTTTGCTCGAGAAAGCGCACGTCAAGCGCAGCGGCGCAATCTCGATGGGCATGGATGGTCTGAACAACGCCATCATTCCCGGCCACGCCACGCCCGAGCAATACACGCGCGAGATCACCCTCGCGAACGAGGGCATCGTCGATCAGTCGGCCGTCTACGCCTATGCGAAGCACAGCTTTACCACCATCGAAGAACTCGACCGCTGGGGCGTGAAATTCGAAAAGGACGGCAACGGCGACTATGCGGTGAAGAAGGTTCACCACATGGGATCGTACGTTCTGCCCATGCCCGAAGGTCACGACATCAAGAAGATGCTGTATCGGCAATTGAAGCGCTCGCGCATTGCGATCACGAACCGAATCGTCGCGACGCGCCTGTTGACCGATTCGAACGGACACGTGAGCGGCGTACTCGGCTTCGACTGCCGGACGGCCGAGTTTCAAGTGATCCGCGCGAAGGCCGTCGTCCTCTGCTGCGGCGCGGCCGGGCGGCTCGGTCTGCCCGCGTCCGGTTATCTGATGGGCACTTACGAAAATCCGACCAATGCCGGCGACGGCTACGCGATGGCCTATCACGCGGGTGCGGCGCTCTCGAACCTCGAATGCTTTCAGATCAACCCGCTCATCAAGGACTACAACGGTCCCGCGTGTGCGTACGTGACGGGGCCGCTCGGCGGCTTCACGGCGAACGGCAAAGGCGAGCGCTTCATCGAATGCGACTACTGGAGCGGACAGATGATGTGGGAGTTCTACCAGGAACTGCAGGGCGGCAACGGTCCCGTATTCCTGAAGCTCGACCATCTCGCGGAAGAAACGATCCAGACCATCGAGCAAATTCTCCACACGAACGAGCGGCCGAGCCGCGGCCGCTTTCACGCCGGACGCGGCACCGACTACCGGCAACGGATGGTGGAAATGCATATCTCCGAGATCGGGTTCTGCAGCGGCCACAGCGCGTCGGGCGTCTACGTCAACGAACGAGCGGAAACCACGGTGCCCGGGCTCTATGCGGCGGGCGACATGGCCGCCGTCCCGCACAACTACATGCTCGGCGCGTTCACCTATGGTTGGTTCGCCGGCCAGAACGCCGCTGATTATATTGCCGGCCGCGAGCATGCGAGCGTCGACGAGGCTCAAGTCGAAGCCGAACGCGCACGCATTTACGCGCCGCTCGACCGTGAGCATGGCCTACCGCCCGCTCAGGTCGAATACAAGCTGCGCCGCATGGTGAACGATTATCTGCAACCGCCGAAGGTCACCCGCAAGATGGAGATCGGCCTCGAGCGATTCGAGGAAATCGCCGATGACATCGACGCGATTTCGGCGCAGCACCCGCACGAACTGATGCGTGCGGCCGAAGTGCGCGCAATCAGAGACTGTGCGGAGATGGCAGCACGTGCGTCGCTATTTCGCACGGAAAGCCGCTGGGGACTCTACCACCATCGTGTCGACTATCCGCAGCGCAACGACGCCGAATGGTTCTGCCACACGTGGCTGCGCAAGGACGAGCGCGGCCACATGTTGACCGAGAAACATCGCGTCGAGCCCTATGTCGTGCCGCTCGACGAAGTCGATCGCGGCGCTTACGAGCGCCTGCGCATCCGGACACCTGCCACCGCAATCTAAGGAGATCACACCGTGTCCTACTTGCCACGAACCATCGCGAGCCGCACGAGCGCGCCCGTGACGATCGACGAAACGCGCTGCATCGCCGATAAGGGCTGCACGGTCTGCGTCGACGTCTGCCCGCTCGACCTGCTCGCGATCGACCTGACGAAAGGCAAGGCCTATATGCAGTTCGACGAATGCTGGTACTGCATGCCGTGTGAAAAGGATTGCCCGACGGGCGCCGTGAAGGTCGACATTCCGTATCTGCTGCGCTGACGCGCGACTCGATTCCGTTACAACGAAACACGACAAAGCCAGGCACACCATGAAACTTCGTCATCCGATCTTCGGCCTGCTCGCGCTCGCGCTGCTCGCCACCGTCGGCACCGTCCGCGCCGAAACGATCCGCGTCGCCATCGGTACGCAAGATACGACCATCAATTGCGCGGCAGGCGGCCTGCTGATCCGCGAATTGCATCTGCTCGACAAATACCTGCCGCATACTGGCCGATATGCACACGTGACCTACGACGTGCAATGGAAAGACTTCACGTCGGGCGCGCCGATCACGAACGAGATGGTCGCCGGCAAGCTCGATTTCGGCGTAATGGCCGACTTCCCCGGCTCCCTCAACGGCGCCGCGTTTCAAAAAGCCGGCAAGAAAAGCGTGTTCATCACGGTGTTGTCGGGCAGTATCGACGGCAGCGGCAACGGCATCGTGGTGCCGCTCGATTCCAAGATTCACTCGTTCGCCGATTTAAAAGGCAAGACGATTTCCGTTCCATTCGCATCGACGTCGCACGGCATGTTGCTGCGTGCGATCGCCGCGCAAGGATGGAAACAGGATGTCGACGTGAACGTCATCACGCAGGCTCCGGAAGTGGCCGGCAGTGCGTTGAAGGCAGGGCGCATCGCCGCGCATGCGGATTTCGCGCCGTTCTCCGAACTATTCGAATACCGCGGCATCGCCCGCAAAATCTATGACGGCTCGCAAAGCCACGCGCCCACCTTCCACGGCTCGCTCGTCGACGCCGCCTATGCAAAGCAATATCCGGAAGTGGTGGTCGCCTATCTGCGCGCGGCACTCGAAGCCAATCGCCTTCTCACGCAGGACCCCGAGAAATATAGCCTGATGATCGAAAAGGTCACGGGCATCGAAGCGCCCGTCGACTACCTCTACCTGGGCCCGCTCGGCCTGCAAACGCGCGACCTGACGTGGAAGCCCGAATATCGCCGTGCGGTCGCCACCGCTATCGCCACGCTCAAGCTGCTCAAGAAAACCGATGTGGATCTGAACGTCGATACGTTCGTCGACGATCGCTTCATCCGCGAGGCATTCAAGGAATCCGGGCTCGACTATGAAGCCGCACTCAAAAACTACGCGCCGGAGCCGCTCGTCGCCAACGATGCCGTGACAGGCAAGCCGATTCGCAACTTCAAAGACGTCGCGCGAGTGTGGGTCGTCAATGAATCGAAGGTCCGCAGCTACGACAAACCCGCCGAAGCCTTCGCATCGCTGAAGACGATCGAGCGATCCGACGGCAAAGTCAGGGCCGTGTTCGTGCATGACCACACGAGCGGGCTCGAACTCTTCGCGAAACAAGCGTGGTATGTGCGCGATGCGCACGGCGGCCTGGCCGCGTTCCTGCTCAAATCGAGCGCCGACGCCTATGCCCGCTCGACGGCCGGCGCCGTCGTCGATTACGCCAACGCGACATCGGGCGCGACCGAAGCGGTTGCAGCACGCTGACAAACCCGCAGACCTCCGACGCACCTCAATCGAACGGAAACGCAGATGGCAGCCATACTCGAATTTACGGAACGACCCGAAACCGAAACCCCGGCTCCGCGCTTAGCCAACCGCACTCACAACGTCACGTCGCAACGACGCAGGCGGTTCCTGCGCGTCGGTTCGATCGCCCTTTGCATCGGGCTGTGGCAGCTTGCGGTCCGGTACAAGCTATCGCTTGGCTTCATCTCCTTCGGGAACGTGCCCGCGCCTGCCGATGTCGCGCCTGCGCTGTGGAGTCTGCTGCATTCGATGAAGCTGCCGCTCGATCTCGCGGCCAGCGTCTATCGCGTGCTCGCCGGCTTCTGTGCCGCTGCCGCGACAGGCATCTTGCTCGGACTCGCGATCGGCCGCCATCGCGCGCTCGAAGACCTATTGCTTCCGCCGCTCGAAATGCTGCGGCCGATCCCGGCCGTGGCGTGGATTCCGCTCGCGATCCTGCTCTTTCCGTCGTCCGAAATCAGCATGATCTTCATCACGTTCGTCGGTGCCCTCTTCCCGATCCTGCTCAATACGCTGCATGGCGTCGATACCGTGGACCCGCGCCTCGTCGCCACCGCACGCGGCCTCGGCGCGACTCGGCTCGGCGTGTACACCGAGGTGATCCTGCCGGCTGCCGCACCCGCGATCTTCGCCGGGCTCGCGATCGGCATGGGCACCGCGTGGTTCTGCCTCGTCACCGCCGAGATGATCGCGGGCCAGTATGGGATCGGCTATTTCACGTGGGAGTCGTACACGCTGCAGAACTATGCGGACATCGTCGTCGGCATGGCATTCATCGGCGTGCTCGGCATGGGCAGCAGCCTGCTGCTCAAGCGCGTCGGCATCGCGCTCACCCCCTGGCATCAAGCACGCCGAGGCCATCGATGAGCGAACTCGCCACGAATCGCGCCGCGCGCGTGCAAGCGCAGGCGCTATCGATCGACGTCGGCCCCCCCGACGCACGCCTGAGCACACTCAGCTCGCTCGACCTCGACATCGCGCCGGGCGAATTCCTCTGCGTGCTCGGCCCGTCCGGCTGCGGCAAGTCCACGCTGCTCGGTGCGATCGCCGGACACGTGCCGCCCACGCACGGCGAAATCCGCATCGATGGTCGCCTCGTCGATAGCCCGCATCCCGAGCGCGGGCTCGTGTTTCAGCAGCACACGCTGTTCCCGTGGAAGCGCGTGATCGACAACGTTGCGTTCGGATTGAAGATGCAGGGTATCGCTCAGCATGAGCGGCGGCAGAAGGCGGCAGAGTTGCTTGCGCTCGTCGGTCTCGCCGGCTTCGAGCATCACTATCCCGCACACTTGTCGGGCGGCATGCAGCAGCGTGTCGAGATCGCCCGCGTGCTGATCAACCGCCCGCGAGTCCTATTGATGGATGAACCATTCGGCGCGCTGGATGCGCAAACGCGCCGGATGATGCAGACGCTATTGCTCGATATTTGGTCGACGATCCGCACGACAGTGGTATTCGTCACACACGATATCGACGAAGCGCTCTTCCTCGGCGATCGCATCGTGATGCTGTCGAACCGCCCCGCGCGTATCGTCGACGACTTCGCGGTGCCGTTGCCTCGGCCTCGTCGCGAAGAAAGCACGACAGAGCCGGCATTCATCGAACTCAAACGCCGCTGCATTCGCGCACTGCGCGATGCCGCGCATCCGCCCGCTTCGCCGCGACGCGCGGCGGATGCCCCGACCAGCCACGACCTGACGGATCTCGCCCTGCCCCGATGAATACGAGTCCCATTGTTCTTCAAGACCTCGACGCAATCGCCGACCGCGCAGCCGATGCGCTCGCGCGCTTGCAATCACCCGACGAAGCCGTGCGCCGCATCGCACTGCTCCAACTCGCCGATCTCGAAAGCGCCGCGACGATACCTGCGTTCATCGCCGCACTACGCGGCGACGAGGCAGCCGAGATCCGGCAAGAAGCTGCATCGATACTCGGCGCGTGGGAACGTGACGACGTAGTCGACGCGCTCTGCGCGGCACTGCTCGACGCGGACGACGACGTTCGAGCCGCCGCGGCCGACAGCCTCTCGGAATTGAAGCAGGCATCCTCCGGCGCGGTGCTGCAACGCTGGGTACGACAGCCGGACCCATTCGTTAGGCGTTCCGTTCTTCGCGGCCTGCGAGAGCTGCGCTGTGCCGAAGCATTCGGTCACGCCCTGTCGGCGCTCGACGACGACGATGCCACCGTGCGGCTCGAAGCCGTCGCGGTGCTCGGCTGGCTGAAAGACGAGCGTGCGCTCGGGCCGCTTGCTCAACGCGCCGCCGGCGATGCCGACGCCGGGGTACGCCGTGCGGCCGTTGGCGCACTCGGCTTCGCGCCCGCCGCCGATGAGACGACGGCGCGCGCGCTGCTCGCTGCATTGCGCGACGACGCGTGGCAGGTCCGCGAAGAAGCCACGGCAACACTCGGCAAACTGCGCACGCCATCGGCCGTCGATCCGCTCGTCGCCGCGCTCGACGATCCCTATTGGCAAATTCAGTTGCGCGCCGTTCGCTCGCTCGGGCAGATCCGTAATGCGCGCGCAGCGCCCGCCGTTGCCGCTTTGCTCACCCACCCGATCGGCAATCTGCGCCGTGAGGCGGCGCTTGCACTTGGCGAGCTGCGCGATACAGGCACGCTGCCAGCGCTGCGCGACGCGCTACTCGACAGCGATCCGGACGTACGCAAGGCAGCGCGGATCGCAATCGCACAAATCGGAGAGGACGATCGATGACGATACCCGCGCAGATCTCGCTCGACGCCGCCACGCGCACGCTGAATCTGTCGTGGCCGGACGGACGCACGCAGCGTATCGAGTACGCGCGGTTGCGTGCCGCCTGTCGCTGCGCGCAATGCACGGCGCACCGTCGTAGCGGCGGCCACATCGACATAGAAACAGACATCATGCTGCTCGGCATCGAACCGATGGGCTATGGCGTCCAGTTCCGATTCAGCGACGGCCACACGCGCGGAATCTACCCATGGGCGTATCTCGAACGCGTGACGGAATCGGAGGATGCGTCGGACTGAGGTAGGCTGAATTCCGCCTTTGCCTGATCGCCAGAAAGCAGGAACACGATCACGTTACTATCGACGGCGAACTGCGCCGGCGCGTCAACGGTCATTCTGCGTTTCCCCTCTCGCTGAGCGATTCCCGATCAAACTTGAAGTCGGCAGGCAGGCGACCACGATACTTCCGCAGACGCTCGATCCGTTCATTGACCGTGGGCTTTTTGCTCACAGAGAACGCACCAGATTTGTCGGCGTAAATTTCGATGTCGTCACCTTCCTGCAGTCCGAGCGCCTCTACGACGCTCGCGGGCAGTCGGACGGCAAGGCTATCGCCCCATTTTGCGACTTGCATGATTACTCCCCTCTCGAGTCATTTTCAAGTCCAGCACACTCGACGACCAATCGACACCTACTCAGCCGACACGAGCGAGCAAAATCGATCGAGGTCGATGTTGCCGCCGCTGATCATGACGCCCACACGCTTACCCTTGAGCGCGTCTTTCGTGCGCAGCACCGCGGCGAGCCCGAGGCACCCGGTGGGCTCCACGATCATCTTCATGCGCGAGGCGAAGAACTTCATGGCCTGCACCAACTCCGCATCCGACGCCGTGAGGACATCGTCGACATCGCGCTTGATGATTTCAAACGTATAAGCACCCAAGTGCTGAGTCTGCGCACCATCGGCGATGGTCTTGGGCGTATCGATATGCACGATCTCGCCACGGCGAAACGATTGCTGGCCATCGTTGCCGGCTTCGGGTTCGACACCGTACAACGCGCACCGCGGCGCAAGCGCCCGCGTCGAGAGCGCCGTGCCGGACAGCAGCCCGCCGCCGCCCAACGGCACATACAGGCTATCGAGCGCGCCGACTTCCTCGAACAGCTCCTTCGCCGCGGTGCCTTGCCCAGCAAGCACATCAGGATGATCGTAGGGCGGAATCAGCGTGAGCCCTTGTTCCTGCGCGAGGCGACGCCCGATCGCTTCACGATCTTCGGTATAGCGATCGTAGACGACGACGTTGGCACCGTAGCCTTTGGTCGCCGCAACCTTTGCCGCGGGCGCATCGTGCGGCATGATGATCGTCGCGGGCATACCCAGAATCCGCGCGGAAAGGGCGATGCCCTGCGCGTGGTTTCCTGAAGAAAAAGCCACTACGCCCGCTTGACGCTGCTCGGGCGAGAACTTGGAGAGCGCATTGAAGGCGCCGCGAAACTTGAAGGCGCCCATGCGCTGGAAGTTTTCGCACTTGAAAAAAACCTCGGCGCCGACGAGTTCGTTCAGCGTGCGCGACGTTTGCACCGGGGTGCGATTTGCGTGCCCTTCGATACGCTTCGCTGCTGCCTCGACGTCTGCATAGGTGGGAAGTTCAACGGTGGTCATATAAGTGACTCGCTAGTCGGATGTCATTTACCAAGGCCATGCAACGGCCGTTCCAAATCCCTTGCGGATAGCCGAATCATAAAGAAAGCGTGCGACCGTCAGGTCCTGAAGCGCGAGCCCGGTCATGTCGAATACGGTGATGTCGGTAGGTGACCGCTCGATGGTAGCCGTACCGGCAAGAAGATCGCCAATTTCCGTGCAAGGCAGCGCCGGCGCCCACTGGCATTCTCCGATGCTGCGAGCCTGCGCTCGATCGTCGACGAAAATATGCGCGCGCTTCAACACGCCTTCCGGAAGTTCGCGTTTGCCGGCCGTATCGGTGCCCACGCAAGTCAAATGCGTGCCGGGCTGAACAGCGTCACCGTCAAACAACGTGCCGCTGCCCGTCGTCGCCGTAATGACGACGTCACTATTGGCCACCGCCTCATTGCGCTCCCGCGCGAGGCCAATCGCGCATCGGCCCTGAAACGCGGCCTCGAACGCCGGCTCGGGCTCTGCGCTGCGGCCGACATATTGGACCGTGCATGGTTGCGAAAGAACCTGCAGCGTGTACTCGAGTTGAACACGTGCTTGCACCCCGGTGCCGAACACGCAAATGCGCGTACTGTCCCGCCTCCCGAGAAGCTGCAGCCCCAGGCCGCCGGCCGCACCGGTGCGCGCCGTGGTAATCGCATTGCCGTCCATGATGCACAGCGGGCGCCCCGTATGCGGATCGAAGAGCACGACGGTCGCCTGATGAGGTTCGCCACCCAGCGCTCGATTACCTGGCCAAAACCCGGCCGCTTTGAACCCGAGCAAATCTTGGCTTGCGACGTCCCCTGACTTGATTCCAAAGACGCCGCCGGTGTGCAGCTTCTCACGGACAAGCGGGAAAACCCGTCCGGCTCGCTGGCTATGCAAGACGAAGGCTTCGCGAACCGCGGCCATCACGTGCTCGCTTTGCAAGGCAGGCTCAACCGCATCGCGATCGAGAAGAAGGAGTTGGGCGTCGGTAGGCATTGGCGAAAAAAGACGATGACGAACTGACCCATCCCGGTATTTTCGTGGGCCACGGTATTCGGTTCGATAGCCGAGACCATCGACCTCGTTAGACAGTGTGTCCAATTTTCTACCGATTGTCAAATCGACGCGATCGTGCGCTGGAGGCTGGAAGCGCCACTTCGACGGTACCTTCAACTACGGGGAATCCGCTGCAAATCGGGCTGTGAATCGGGCTGTGAATCGAGCTGCGAATCGAGCCGGTTTGCTAGATCGCCGAAGTACCCTATACAATGAGGCCAAAATTAGATGAAGCGTCTAATATGGGCAAAAGAAAATTCACCAGCGAACAACAGGCCATCCTCGACCAAGTCAAGCAAATCGCGGAGGGCCTGGGGGAAACGTTTGCGCCGTTTACGGAGGTGGTGGTCCACGATCTGCGCTCGCCGAAGCATTCCGTGCTGGCGATCCACAACAATCTGTCGGGACGCCAAGTCGGCGACCCCACGACGGAATTGGGTCTAGCCCGAATTGCGGATGACGACTACCCGCAGATTCTCGCGAACTACGCGAACCGATTTAGCGATGGCCGCCAGGCGAAGAGCACCTCGATCGGCATCAAGGATTCCGAGGGGCATTACTTCGCCGCACTCTGTCTGAATGTGGACGTGACCCTGTTTCGCAGCATCGCGACGATGCTCGAACAGTTTTCCGTTCCGAAAGGGGCCGTGGTCAAGGAATCGCTGGACCCGTCGACGGCCGACTCGCTGCGCGAGCGAATCGACCGCTTCGCGGTCAGTCTTGCAACGACACCGCAGGCCCTTCGCACCGAGCAGCGCAAGGCGCTGATGCAGGCCTTGAAGGAAGAAGGCTATCTGGATTTGCGGCGGTCGATGGAGACCGTGGCGCAACATGTGGGCGTATCGCGCGCAACCGTCTACAACGACGCCAAATAAGCACCGCGCTCCAATCTAAACGCGTTCGAGAATGACCGCGATGCCCTGCCCCACGCCGATGCACATCGTGCACAGCGCATAACGGCCGCCTGTGCGTGCGAGCTGATACGCCGCCGTCGTCGCGAGACGCGCACCGGAAGCGCCCAGCGGGTGGCCGAGTGCAATCGCGCCGCCATTGGGATTGACGCGCTCGTCGTCGGCATCGATATTGAGCACGCGTGCGACAGCCAGTGCCTGCGCGGCAAACGCTTCGTTCAGTTCGATCACGTCCATTTGATCGAGCGTCAGCCCCGCAACCTTCAACACCTTACGCACGGCATCGATCGGCCCCACGCCCATGATGCGCGGCGCAACGCCCGCGGTCGCCATCGCTACGACGCGCGCACGCGGCTGCAAGCCAAACCGTGATGCCGCCCGTTCGTTGGCCAGCAAGAGCGCACAAGCGCCATCATTAACGCCCGATGCGTTGCCCGCCGTCACCGTGCCGTCGGGACGCACCACACCCTTGAGCTTGGCGAGCGCCTCGAGCGTCGTCGCGCGCGGGTGCTCATCCTTCGTGACGACGATGGAATCGCCTTTCTTCTGAGCAATCGTGACCGAGACGATCTCTTCATCGAAGCGACCGCTCGCTTGAGCCGCCGCCGCGCGCTGCTGACTGCGCAGCGCAAACGCATCTTGATCCTCACGGCTCACGCCGAATTCGGCCGCCACGTTCTCCGCGGTCTCGGGCATCGAATCCACGCCGTACATGGCGCGCATCGCGGGATTGACGAATCGCCAGCCGATCGTCGTGTCTTCGATCTTGGCGGCACGACTGAACGCGCTCTCGGCTTTGCCCATGACGAACGGGGCGCGGCTCATGCTCTCGATGCCGCCCGCAATCATCAGTTCAGTCTCTCCGCTCTTGATGGCGCGTGCCGCACTCCCCAGCGCATCGAGCCCTGAACCGCAAAGACGATTGACGGTGCCCCCCGGCACCCCTTCGGGCAAACCAGCAAGCAGGCTCGCCATGCGCGCAACGTTGCGGTTATCTTCGCCCGCCTGGTTCGCACAACCGAAGATGACGTCGTCGATTGCACTCCAATCGACTTCCGGATTGCGCGAGATCAGCGCCTTGATCGGCACCGCGGCGAGGTCATCGGCCCGCACTGCCGCCAGCGCGCCGCCGTAGCGACCGATAGGAGTCCTAATTGCATCGCAGATAAAGGCGTTTTCCATCGAAAGTCCTTGGCATAGGCGCGGCCATCGCACGCCGCGCATCAGATTGGCAACGATGCCTGGCGCTAGGGTGTTTCAACATCGTCGGCCCATCAACACGCCGGCAGTCCCCGCTTCATGGCATTCGAAGACAAATCTTGGGGATGCATGGCACAATCGTCAAGTGCGATTATCAGAATACCGTGCGATTATCGAACCTCATACGGAAATAAGCGAACACCATGAAACGAGCGAGCCGCCGTCCGGAACCGGAAACACCCGAAGAGACCATCGAGCACGCCACGCCCGACAACACCGAATCATCGGATGCGAATGCGGATGCGGCCCCGCCCAGCGATCCGAATTTCATGACCTCGCTCGAGCGGGGTTTGGCCGTGCTTCAAGCGTTTTCGCAAGAACGCCGCGTCTTGACGACGTCTCAGATCAGTCAGCGCACGGGCATTCCGCGTGCGGCCGTCAGGCGTTGCCTCTATACGCTCGCCAAGCTGGGCTTCGTGGCCGAGGAAGACAATCGATTGTTTTCGCTACGCCCTCGCGTACTCAAGCTCGGCCACGCGTACCTCGCTACCACGCCGCTGGCGCACGCAGCACAGCCTGTCTTACGCCATATCAGCGGCACGCTCAACGAGTCGAGTTCGGTCGCGCTGCTCGACGGCGATGAAATCCTCTACATCGCACGCGCGTCGACCTCGCGCATCATGTCGATCGATCTTCATATCGGCAGCCGGCTGCCCGCGTACTGCACGTCGATGGGCCGTGTATTGCTGGCAGAACTTAGCGCCGAAGCGCTCGACGCCTATCTCGATCGCACGAAGCTGATTCAATACACGCCGCGCACGATCGTTTCGCGGGAAGGATTGCGCAGTACGCTCGGCTCCGTGCGCGCCAATGGCTATGCGCTCGTCGATCAAGAATTGGAGATTGGGCTGCGCTCGATCGCCGTGCCCGTTTATGGCGCGAACGGCCGTGCGATTGCCGCGCTCAATGTCGGCGTGCAGGCCGCGCGCGTATCGACGGCGGAAATGGAGAGCCGCATCCTGCCGGTTCTGCGTGAGGGGGCCCAAGAGTTGGCGCTGCTCGCGCTCTGACTACGCCAAGAACGCCAAGACTGCCGCGGTGAATGCGTCCGCCGCCTCGATGTTCGACAAATGCGAAGCATCTAGCGTGACGGTACGCGCACCCGGCACGCGCTCGGCGATGAATCGTGCATCGTCGACGCTCGTCACCGGATCGTATCGGCCCGCTATCACGAGCATCGGTGCCGCGATCTGGCCGATCTCTTCACGTAGGTCCGCCGAAGACAACGCATCGCAACAAGCCGCGTAGCCGTCAGCGGGCGTGCCGCGCAATTGATCGGTCAGTCGTGCCGCGACGTCCGGCTCTCGCGCCATGAAATCGGCCGTGAACCAACGCCCTGCCGCGCCGGCCGCCACCTCGTCCATGCCGCGAGCGCGCACCAGCGCTGCCCGCTCATGCCATCCCTCGAACGATCCGATGCGCGCGGCAGTATTGGCGACGATCAACTTACCGATGCGCTCGGCTGCATGCACGCCGAGCCATTGCCCGGTCAAACCACCCATCGAGATGCCGCAAAAATGCGCGCGCTCGATATTCAACGCGTCGAGCACGGCAAGGACGTCGCGGCCCAGTACGTCGAGCGTGCATTCACCCGATGGCGCAAGCGAGGCCCCATGGCCGCGCGTATCGTAGCGTACGACGCGATACCGCTGCGCCAGCGCGTCGAGTTGCGGCAGCCACATGTCGAGCGTCGTGCCCAACGAGTTCGATAGGACGATGGCAGGTGCGCCGTCCGGGCCTGCGGTGGTATAGGCGATGCCGTGCGCATGCTGCATGTCAGTGTCCCGATGAGACGAAATGCCGATGATTCACCGCGATGCCGATTCGATCCGGCATCCAGGTCAGGTAGATAATTAGGATTCCTAACTTCAGGCTAGATCAGGACCGCGCAAGCGGCACAGGCGTCACTTCCTGCAGTGCTTCGAAAGTGAGCCCCTCGACGATATCGACGACGACAAGGCCATGCGCCGTCACGTCGATCACGGCCAGATCCGTATAGATACGATCGACACATCCGATACCCGTCAGCGGATAAGTGCATTCCGGCACGAGCTTGCATTGCCCGGACTTCGTCAGATGATCCATCATGACGAAAACCTGTTTGGCCCCGATCGCGAGATCCATGGCGCCGCCGACCGCGGGAATCGCATCGGCCGCACCCGTGTGCCAGTTCGCCAAGTCACCGGTTTTCGATACCTGAAATGCACCGAGCACGCAGATGTCGAGATGGCCGCCTCGCATCATCGCGAACGAATCGCCATGGTGGAAGAACGCACCGCCCTCGAGCAACGTCACCGGCTCTTTGCCGGCATTGATCAATTCGGGATCTTCCTCGCCCGGCTCGGGCGCGCGGCCCATGCCCAGCAAACCGTTCTCGCTATGAAGGAAAATCTCGCGCTCGGCCGGCAAGTAATTGGCGACCTTCGTCGGCAGGCCGATGCCGAGGTTCACGTACGAACCTTCGGGAATGTCGCGGGCAACACGTTGAGCGATCTGATCGCGCGTCCATTTGTTCATCTGAATCTCCTCACGCGGCGCGCGCATGCGCTTGGGGCACCGCAACGACGCGCTGCGTAAAAATCCCCGGGGTGACGATGGTCTCGGGATCGAGTGCGCCGAGCGGCACGATCTCCGAAACTTGCGCGATCGTCGTCGTTGCCGCCATCGCCATGATCGGGCCGAAATTGCGCGCCGCCTTGCGGTAAACAAGATTGCCCCAGCGATCGCCGCGATGCGCCTTGATCAGCGCGAATTGCGCTTTGATCGGATATTCGAGCACGTACGGCTTGCCGTCGATCACGCGCGTTTCCTTACCTTCGGCCAAGCGCGTGCCATAACCGGTCGGCGTGAAGACCGCACCGAGTCCAGCGCCGGCCGCTTGTATCCGCAGCGCGAGATTGCCCTGCGGTACGAGTTCGAGCTCGATTTCGCCGGCACGGAACAGCGCGTCGAACACTTGCGAATCCGCCTGCCGAGGAAACGAACAAATGATCTTGCGCACGCGCCGCGCTTTGAGCAATGCCGCCAGGCCAATCTCGCCGTTGCCGGCGTTGTTGTTGACGATAGTGAGTTCGCGCGCGCCTTGCGCAATCAGTGCATCGATCAGCTCTGCCGGCTGCCCGGCCGAGCCGAAGCCGCCGATCATGACGGTAGCGCCATCGGCAATATCGGCAACGGCGGCTTCGAGCGAAGAAATAGTCTTGTCGATCATCGTATATGCGCCAGCGGTAGCGCCTCCAGCTTCGGGTTGCCGAACAATGTAGAGGGCTACCCGCTCTCAGTCAACGGCGATTATCGAAATACTGTTCGATTATCGAACACACATGATCCGGATCGGCACGGGCTCAAATATCGAAGAACACCGTCTCGATTCCGCCGTCCGGCGTATCTTGCAGACGGATATCGAGCGTGTAGACAACGGCGCCATCGCGCTCGCCGCGTTGCGCGATCAGCGTCCGGCGCCGCACTTCCCATTCGATACCGGTCAGGACGGGGTCGCTCCGATTCGCTTCGGCCTCATCGTCGAAATAGAGTCGCGTATGCAGCCCCAGATTGATGCCGCGCGCGAATAGAACGAGACACACGTGCGGCGCTTGCTGCGCGTTGCCGACCCCAGCCACGCGTCCCGGCTTGATCGTGTCGAAGCGGAACACGCCCGTTTCGAAACTGGCGCACGCCCGTCCCCAACCCCGGAACGACGGATCGGCCGGTAAATCTTGGCGATCGCCCGGATGCGCGTATTTGCCCTGCGCATTCGCCTGCCAGATCTCGACGAGAACATCGCGGACGAGCGAGCCCGATCCGTCGAACACGCGCCCTTCGATGGCGATACGCTCGCCGCGCGTATCAGGTGCAACGAGCACCGGGCCGAAATTGTTTTCGAAGATATCGAAGCCGGCCTGTTTGGGCGCGAGCCCTATGTGCACATAGGGGCCGGCCGTCTGCGAGGCCGTCTCGGGCAGACGAACCGGAGCGAACGGGACGTTCGGAGGAAGCGGAGAAAACGCGAAGCGACTCATTATTTATCCCCTTGCTTCGTGGGCTCGAAATAGGTCATACGCCGCCCGCGCAGCGTGATGTCGAAGCGATAACAACGGCTGTCGAGCGCGATGTTGTTGCCGGTGTCTTGAAGCGCGATCAATCCTCGCACCTGTTCCTCGCTCGGCATCGTCTTGATGATCGGACATTGCGCAATGAGCGGATCGCCTTCGAAGTACATTTGCGTAATCAGGCGCTGAGCCCAACCGTCGCCGCTCAGTGAGTAATGAATATGCGAGGGCCGCCAATCGTTGATCCGGTTGCGCCACGGATACGGTCCCGGTTTGATCGTGCGATAGACGTAATAGCCGTTTTCGTCGGTGAGCATGCGCCCGCAGCCGCCGAAGTTCGGATCGATCGGGGCGATGTACTTGTCGTTGCGATGTCGATACCGTCCGCCCGCATTCGCCTGCCAGACTTCCACCAGGGCATTCGGCACGGGACGTCCGAATTCATCGCGCACATAGCCGTGCACGACGACGCGCTCGCCGATCGGCAAGCCGTCCTTGGCGAAGTTGAGGATGAGGTCGTTGTCCAGCGGCCCCAGCTCGTCGGCGCGAAAAACCGGGGCGGTCCGCTCCGATAAGGTGTTGAGCGTGGAAATCAACGCGTTGCGCGGCGAGCGCAGCACGCTCGTCTTATAGCCCGGCGTATAAGCCGCCGGATGCGCGGCCGTGTCGCGCTGGGCAAAGTCGCCGTAAAGGCGGCCAGGAACAGCCGTCGGTAGGTCTGACATGGTGATCGCTCTCCTGCGCATAAACGCCCCGCCGCTAGCCGCCGCAGGGCCGATATTTTCGAGGTCCACTCTATGGCGCACGCACGCGCGCGTAAATTGACTTCCGTTCCGTCAATCCATAACCTCCGGTAATGGAAACCAGAATCAGTTTTCGTCACGTCAGTTGCTTTCTCGCGATCGCTCGCGAGCGCCATCTCGGCCGCGCCGCCGGGCGACTGAACCTGACGCAGCCGGCCGTTTCGAAAACGCTGTCCGAGCTCGAATCGCTCGCGAACGTTCGTCTCGTCGAACGCGGTAGACATGGCGCGCGTTTGACACCGGCCGGCGAGCATTTCCTTCGCTATGCCATCGGTGTCGAACAGGCCATGGAATCGGCGGCATCCGCGTTGCAAGGCCCGGGCGCGCCGCCGGCCACCATCCTCGAACTCGGCGCGTTGCCGACCGTCGCGAGCGGCATCCTCCCCGATGCCCTCCTGCGGCTGCGCGAACGTCAGCCTCGAACGGGCGTGCGGCTGCATACGGCGACGAATGAAGCATTGCTATCGGCCCTCAAAGCGGGGCGCCTCGATTGTGCGATCGGCCGCATGGCGGAGCCATCGATGATGCAAGGCATGTCGTTCGAATTGCTGTACGCGGAGCCGCTGGTCATGGCCGTGCAAACCCGGCACCCTTTGCTGCGCGCACGATCGGTATCTCCGCAATCCGTACTCGCCTATCCGCTCGTCGTGGCGCCGAGCGGCACGGTGCCGCGGCTCCACACCGATGCGTTCTTCGACGCCCACGCGTTGCGCGTGCCGGGCAGTTGCACGGAAACGCTATCCGTATCCGTCGCCCGCTTGCTCGCGCGGCGCTCCGACGCTGTCTGGATTACGCCGGAATCGGCGGCCCGCGACGATCTCGAACGCGGCGAACTGGCCAGGCTGCCGCTCGCGATCGCCAATGCCGAGGAGCCTGTCGGTATCCTGCGCCGCAGCGAAGTCGAACCGTCCGAGATCGTCGAAGCGCTAGCCGAGATCTTGCGCGACCTGACGAGCGCAGAGGCACAGCCGGAACAATCGCGTGCGCGTCGTCCCGTGCGCCGCCCACCCGCATCACGCGAACAAAAACGCTGACCGCGCGAACATAGCGGGTGAACTAACTGGTGAACCAGGCGGCGAACAAAGTGGAGAGAACAGACTTGACCATCGCCATCTCACGAGCTTACGATCTAGGCACTTGCTCGATATTCACTAACTTGTTCGATAATCGCACAAGCCATCGAACAAATCGCCGAATGAACGATTCGGTTATCGAATGCGTGACTGCGCTGCGCTCGCCCCACGACGCCCGCGTCATCGCTCTCCTTTCTCTTCATAGCTGAATCCGGCGCCCATGTTCGCGTATCAAGGACGACTCAACGACAGGCTAACCTCGACCGACGCCATGCTCGCCGTGTTTTCGCCGAAGGCCACCGTGCAACGGATGCTCGACGTCGAAGCGGCGCTCGCGCGCGCACTCGCCAAAGGCGGCGTCATTCCGGCCGACGCGGTCGCGCCGATCGAAGCGGCCTGCGATGCGGATCGAATCGATGCCGACGCCTTGACCGCGGCGGCCGCAAGCGCGGGCAACCTTGCCATACCACTCGTCAAGCAGTTGACGACGCGCGTCGCCGAACAAGCGCCTGACGCCGCCAAATACGTGCATTGGGGTGCGACGAGCCAGGACATCATCGACAGCGGCATGGTGCTGCAGTTGCGCGATGCGCTCGATCTCATCGACCGTGGCGTCGATACGCTGTGCGACGTGCTCGCGCGTCAAGCCGCGAAGTACCGCGATACGCCGATGATCGGCCGCACATGGCTGCAACACGCGTTGCCGATCACGTTGGGGTTGAAATGCGCGCAATGGCTCGATGCGTTCGAGCGCCATCGCACACGGCTCGCGCAGTTGCGCGAGCGCTCCCTCGCCCTACAGTTCGGCGGCGCAGCGGGTACGC
Organism: Trinickia acidisoli; assembly: GCF_017315725.1. Lineage (NCBI taxonomy): Bacteria > Pseudomonadati > Pseudomonadota > Betaproteobacteria > Burkholderiales > Burkholderiaceae > Trinickia > Trinickia acidisoli. Next base: position 338,254 of record NZ_JAFLRG010000002.1, on the reverse strand, counting down.
TGGCCAGCCTCGGCGATGCGGCACAGGGCGTCGCGCAAGCGCTGGCGCACACGCTCGAATTGCCCTTGCCTACCGTGCCGTGGCATACGCAACGCGATCGCATCGCGGAAGCGGCAATGGTGCTGGGCCTTCTGACAGGCACGCTCGGCAAGATCGCGCGTGACGTCTCGCTGCAGATGCAAACCGAAGTCGGCGAGTTGACCGAGCCGTCATCGTCGGGCAAAGGCGGCTCGTCGACCATGCCGCATAAACGCAATCCCGTCGGCTGCGCCGCGGCGCTGACGGCTGCCGCGCGCGTACCGGGGCTCGTCGCCACGATGCTCGCCGCGATGGTGCAAGAGCACGAACGCGCGCTCGGCGGCTGGCAAGCCGAATGGGAAACGTTGCCGGACATCGCAAGGCTCTGCGCGGGCGCACTGGCGAGCGTCACCGAAATCGTGGACGGTATCGACGTCGATACCGCACGACTGGCGACGAATCTGGATATGACGCGTGGCCTGATCCTCGGCGAGGCCGTGATGCTCGCGCTCGGCGCATCGATCGGACGCCTGCGGGCTCACGAACTCGTCGAGCACGCATCGCATGAAGCCATCCGAAGCGGACGCACCCTGCGTCAAGTGCTCGGCGACAATCCCGACGTCACGCGCGCGCTCGACGAACCTCGACTCGACACCCTGTTCGATCCGGCCAATTACAGCGGGCAGGCGCAACAGTTCGTCGATGCCGTGCTCGAACGCTATCGGGCTGCGCGCTCGTGAAATGCTTGTTTGAATCGATCTGCGACTACCGAAATCTGCGATTACGAAAATGAAAGACGAAGAACGCTATGAAGCAGGCATGCAGGTGCGACGCGCGGTACTCGGCGACGCCCATGTGGACCGTTCGCTTGCCCACCGCACCGCTTTGACCGAAGAATTTCAGGCACTGATCACACGCTATGCGTGGGGCGAGATCTGGACGCGCGAGGGATTGCCGCGCCATACGCGCAGCCTGCTGACGATCGCGATGATGGTCGCGCTCAACCGCGGCGAAGAGTTGGCGCTCCATCTGCGCGCCGCGAAGAACAACGGCGTGACGCGCGACGAGATCAAGGAAGTGCTGATGCAAACGGCCATCTATTGCGGCGTGCCCGCGGCGAATTCGGCCTTCCACCTGGCCGACCGGATCTTTCGTGAGGAAGACGGGCAGGCTTGAATCGCGTTCGTACCGGTGACCGGCACACAGGTAAGCGGCACCGACGAACGCTGGCTACGAGCGCCGCGCGATGACCGCGCGGCGCTCGTCAGGAAACGCGATCAGAACAGCGTCGCGATACCGAACATGCTGACGAATTGTCCATGCGTCGACGACGGCGTTGAATCTTGCGAATCGCCCACGTCCGGTGCCGCGTCGATGATATCGCCGGCCCCGGCGCTGCCGAGCGTTTGCCCGCTCGAATGCTGATAAGCCTGCAACGCGTAGAGCGTCGTGCGCTTGGACAAGTGGTACGCCTCCTTGAGCGAATATTGCTCATAGCGTGCCGCATCGCTGATGCCGTTCGCCTTCGATGCCGCCGTGAACGCGAAACCCGTGCCGACGTCGAACGCGGGCGTGAAGTGATAGACGGCCAGCGCGGCGTACGTATTGAAGACCGCCGTCGAACCGAACAGCGAATGCGCGCCGGCCTGATACTCGACGTTCGAATACGAAAGCCCGAGCACGAGATTGCCGAGCGTATAGTTGCCGGCCGCGGCGACGTGTTGAACCGCCTTCGCCGACACATAGCCGGCATTGAGCGCCGAGACACCGAAGCTGCCCGTCGACGCGGAATCGAAGCCGGTGGTTTGCTGTGCGTTGTCCATGCGCAGATAGCCGAGCCCGAGCGAAACCGGGCCGCTCGCGTAGCGCAGCGCGCCGCTATAGGTCTCCCCCTTCCCCGTACTGCCCGCAATGCCGCCTAGCGCGTACATCGCGCTCGCCTGCAACCCGCCCCAGTTCGGCGACGTATAGACCAACGAACTATTGATGCGCACTGTCGTATCGAGTCCGTCGATGTCGCCGGGGTGTGCGCCCGTTGCACCCGTGAGCCATGAGCTGCCGGTCAGCGGGCCGACGAACATGTAATACGGTGTGTATTGGCGTCCGGCCGTCAGCGTGCCCGCGCGAACGTTTTGGAGTCCTACGTATGCCTCGCGATTGAACAGGACGCCCGACGACGAAAGCGCTCCCGTGTTCGGATCGAAGCCGTTTTGCAGATCGAAGACGGCGGTCGTGCCGTCGCCGAGATCTTCCTTGCCTTGCAAACCGAACTTCGATGCGTAAAGGTTGCCCTGCCGCAGATAAACGTTCGAGCTGCCCTTCTGATTGCTGACGTAGGTCAAGGCGTCGTCCACCGCGCCGTAAAGCGTGACGCTGCTCTGCGCGAACGCCGACGTGCACGCGAGGGTCGCTGCGGCGGCGGCCACACGGCCGATCTGTTTGCTGTAGGTCTTCATCTAGCTTTTTTCTCCACTCCAAAGGTCATCGCCCCAGGTTGCGTCCGAGGTCTCTGTGATAAAGCAAATGGGAACAACACATGCTCGGCCTCTTGCTCCGAGGGCCGACCGGCTGCTAATTCGCAGCACGTTCCTGCCGGTGCCGAGCTTGGGCGGCCAATCTCACCGCGGCATTGGGCGCGCCGTAGCCGTCGTACCCGCCGCGCCGCTCGACGATTTCTAGAAAGAAGCGCTGATCGAGCGTTTCCGTATAGGCATGCAAAAACTCGCCACCACGCTCGTCGCGGTCATAGAGCAGGTTGTGCGCTTGCAGACTGGCGAGAACGGATTCGGGCAATGCATAACGGGCTTCCAGATCGTCGTAGTAGTTGCGAGGAATGCGCAAAAGCGGAAGGCCCGCCGCCTCGAAGTCGGCAACCGCACGAAAGATGTCGGCGGTACCGAACGCGACGTGGTTGAGCCCCGTGCCGCGATACGCCTGAATCGTCTCGGCCACGGCCGTGTGGCGATCGACCGACGCATTGAGCACGAGGCGCAGCGTGCGATCGCGATTGCAGAACGCACGCGATCGCACGAGCCCATACGGATCAGGCACTACGACGCCAGGCGATGCTTCAAGCCCGAACACGGCTTTCAAGAACAACGTCCAGCTATCGAGCGCCCCCATCGGCAGCGCTAGGCATAGGTGATCGATGCCGATCAACGGCCCGGCCTCGCTCGAAACATCGATGTCCGTCAGCACGAAATCGGCTTCGAACAACGTCGGCTGCCCCGACTTTTCGTTCACTAAGTAGTTAAGACTGCCATCGGGCGAACGCACGGACGGCACCACGCGCTCGTTCGGCCCGATGCGTCCCGAGAACGGGACATAGCCGAAACCGGCAGCACGTTCGAGCGCAAGCTGCGCATCGTCGAGACGAAACGCCGACGCGCAAAGCGAAAGACCATGTTGCTGAAAGAACGAACTCGCGAACGAATCGGGTTCCGAGTTCAGCACGATGGCGGCCGCGCCGTGCCGATACAGCGTGACGTCTTTCGATCGATGCTGCCCCGCGCAATGGAAGTGCAGTTTCTCGAGCCAGTCGACGAGATGCGTGCGCGACGCGGTATCGACGGCAAACTCCAGAAATTGCGTAGACAGATGCGCGGGTGCTTTGGGCGGCGCATAGAGCGGCAACGCGGCGGTCGTTTCCCCGCCGCCCAACCCTGCACGCGTGTCCTCTTCCAGCAGCAGAAGCGAGCGGTACCCGTCGGCAGCAGTCGCAACAGGCGGTGCACCGCGAAAGCCGTCGTTGAAGATCTCGAGCGAAAGCGGGCCGCGATAGCCGCTCTCGATCACGCGTGCGGAAAACTCGGCCAACGCGAAATCGCCCTGCCCGGGAAAACAGCGATAGTGGCGGCTCCATTCGAGCACGTCCATGCTCATTTGCGGCGCATCGGCAATCTGCACGAATCCGATCCGCTCCCCCGGAATCGATGCGATTTCATCGAGCGAATCGCCGATCGACAGCGTATGAAAGCTGTCGAGCGCGAGCGTAAGGTTCGGTGAATCGACTGCATCGACGAGCCGCCACGCATGACGATACGAATTGACGTGCCGTCCCCAAGCGAGCGCCTCATAGCACGCGGTCACGCCGGCCGCTTGCGCCTGCTGCGCGAGCACGCCCAGTTGATCGACGATCAACCCGTCGTCACGAACCGTGTCAGGGGACACATTGCTGCAGACGAGCAGCCGGTCGGTGCCGAGCGCATGCATCACGTCGAACTTGCGTTTGACGCGCTCGACGTTGCGCATCAGCCGCTCGACGCTCACGCCCTCGAAATCGCGAAACGGCTGATAGAGCACGATCCGCAACTCGAGATCGTCGGCAATGCGGCGGACGTCGGCGGGCGTTCCGTCGTAGTAGAGCAAGTCGTTCTCGAAGATCTCGACGCAGCGAAACCCCGCCGCGTGAATCGCCCGCAGCTTCTCGACGAGCGTGCCGCTGATCGAAACGGTGGCGATCGAGCGCTGCAACGGCGCATCGGCACGACGAAAAGAATGGGTCTGCATGGGCTATGTGCTGCGCTGGAAACGATGGATGAAGCAAACGAACTGCCGCTTCGCGCCGATCTTTCCGCACTCCGTTCATACGAATGCGGCTGGTAACGAGGCGGCGGTATGCCCGCTTGCGAGAATAAGGCGAACTGTACGTGAACTAACTAGTTGGTACAAATTCGAGAAAACCCTAGAATGACTTGTGACGCGATCGGCTGCACACTTGCGTGCATTCGGAACGATACCTGCGCGGTTCGTGCAGCGTTCCCTTACAAGATGGAGTGGTTGTTATGGCACTGGCTTCAGTTCTGGTCCTCAATGGACCGAATCTCAATCTGCTCGGCACACGTGAGCCGGCTATCTATGGCAGCGAGACGCTTGCCGATGTCGCTTTGCGCTGCACGCAAGCCGCCGAACGTCTCGGGCTGGCCGTCGACTTCCGGCAGTCGAACGCCGAACATCAATTGATCGACTGGCTCCATGACGCACGCGAGCGCGTCGACGGCATCGTGATCAATCCCGCCGCCTATACGCACACGTCGATCGCGCTGGCCGACGCGCTGACGGCAATCGCCAAGCCCGTGATCGAAGTTCATATCTCGAACGTGCACAAGCGCGAAGCATTCCGACATCATTCGTTCGTCTCGCCCATTGCCGAGGCGATCATCATCGGCTGCGGCACCCAAGGGTATGTCTTGGCGCTGGAACGGATGGCAGCCCTGCTCGATAAGGGAGGCAAGCAATGAGCGCCGAGACGAAGCGAGATCAGCGTTCGATCCTGCTCGGGCTGATCGGCGCGGGCATCGGCGGATCGCTGAGCCCGGCGATGCACGAGGAAGAAGCGCGGCAACAAGGGCTCACCTGCGTGTATCGGCGCATCGATCTCGAAGCACTCGGCGTCGACGTGAGCGCACTGCCCGACCTGCTCACGGCCGCCGAGCGCATGGGCTTCGACGGCCTGAACATCACCTATCCGTGCAAGCAAGCGGTGATTCCGCTGCTCGACGAACTGTCCGACGACGCCAACGCATTGGGCGCGGTGAACACCGTGCTGTTCAAAGACGGCCGGCGGCTCGGCTACAACACCGATTGGTCCGGCTTCACGCGCTCGTTTCAGCGCGGCCTGCCCAATGCATCGCTCGCGCGCGTCGTGCAACTCGGCGCGGGCGGTGCGGGCGCCGCGGTGGCGCACGCTGCACTGAGCCTCGGCGTCGAGCAACTGATGTTGTTCGACGTCGACGAGACGCGCGCAGCCTCGCTCGCGGCCGAATTGCAACAACGGTTCACCACGGCAGAGATCGTGTCGGGCGGCTCGCTCGCGGACGCGATGTGCGAGGCAACCGGTCTCATTCACGCCACGCCGACGGGCATGGCCAAGCTGCCGGGCATGCCTTTGTCCGCCGAGTTGCTGCATCGCGCGCTGTGGGTCGCCGACATCGTCTATTTCCCAATCCGCACCGCACTCATCGAAGCCGCCGAAAAAATCGGTTGCCGCACGCTGAGCGGCGGCGGCATGGCCGTCTACCAAGCCGTGGACGCGTTCCGCATTTTCACCGGCGTAGAGCCGGACGCCGACCGGATGTTCGCGCATCTGCAAGCGCTGCTCGCGCGATAGCTCGCGCTCATTCAATAACCTCGACTCAGGTCGATAGGAGACACAACGACATGGCCCCTCCGATTTCACCGCGCTCGCTCGGCTCGGCGCCACCGCAAGCGGCTGCGCAACCGTCCACGGTTCGGCGCTCGCGCGCCCGCTACCGTGTCCTAGGTCTGCTGGCCGCGGGGACGATGATCAATTACCTCGACCGAACCGTGCTCGGTATTGCGGCTCCGCAAATGACGAAGGAGCTCGGCATCAACGCGGCGTTGATGGGTTTGATCTTTTCGGCGTTTTCGTGGAGCTATGTCGTATCGCAGATACCCGGCGGTGTATTCCTCGACCGCTTCGGCAGCAAGCTGACCTATTTTCTGTCGATGACGCTGTGGTCGCTGTGCACGCTAACGCAGGGACTCGTAAATGGCGTCGGCGCGCTCTTCGCTTGTCGGCTCGGCCTCGGCGTGACCGAATCGCCGTGCTTTCCGACCAATAGCCGAATCGTGGCGACGTGGTTTCCGCAAACGGAGCGCGCATTCGCCACGGGCACCTATACGGTCGGCGAATATATCGGCCTCGCATTCTTCAGTCCCCTTCTGTTCGCGCTGATGGGCACGTTCGGGTGGCGCTCCCTCTTCTACGTGGTCGGCGGTGTCGGTGTTGTCTTTGGTCTCGTGTGGTGGCGCTTCTATCGCGAACCGCTCGATCATCCCGCAGCCAACGATGCCGAACTCGCGTACATCGAAGCGGGCGGCGGTGTCACTCGGCACAGCCCGAGCGAACAAGCGGGCAAGCATGCCAAGGTCGATTGGCGCGATATCGGCCGGCTACTCAAGCACCGGCAACTCACGGGCATTTGCCTCGGCCAGTTCGCCGGCAACTCGACGCTCGTATTCTTCTTGACCTGGTTTCCGACCTACCTGGCAACGGAGCGCCATATGGGTTGGCTGAAGATCGGCTTTTTCGCGGTCATGCCTTTCATCGCCGCATCGATCGGCGTGATGTTCGGCGGTACGTTCTCGGATTGGCTGCTGCGCCGCGGCAAATCGCCGAACGTTGCACGCAAGCTGCCGATCATCGCCGGGCTGCTGCTCGCGTCGACGATCGTCCTCGCGAACTTCGTGCAGAGCAACATGGCCGTCATTGCGATTCTGTCGCTCGCGTTCTTCGCGCAAGGCATGGCCGCGCTCGGTTGGACGCTCGTTTCCGACATCGCCCCGAGCGACTTGCTCGGTTTGACCGGCGGGATTTTCAACGTCGCGGCGAATCTCGCCGGCATCATCACGCCGCTCGTCATCGGCCTGATCGTGGCGGCAACGGGCTCGTTCGTCTGGGCGCTTGCGTTCATCGGCGTCATCGCGCTGATCGGTGCGGCGTCTTATATCTTCATCGTCGGCGACATCAAGCGCATCGAACTGTAGGCACCGCCGGCCGCCCTACGACCAAGCTCTATCGCCGGGCTTGGTCGTTTTTTGGAGAAAGGCGCCATGCTAGAATCGCGCGCATTCCACTCTGAAGATGCAAGACGACATGGGAAGACCGGCGGCCTCGTCCAACAGCAGCCGCGCCAAAGTCGACGCTCGGCGTAAGTACGATCCGGAAGAGACCAAGCGCAATATTCTCGAAGTAGCGACGGCCGAGTTCTCCGCAATGGGCCTCGCCGGCGCGCGCGTCGATGCTATCGCCGAGCGCACGAATACGACGAAGCGCATGCTCTATTACTACTTCGGCAGCAAGGAAGGGCTGTACGAAGCGGTGCTCGACAAGGTATACGGCGACATCCGTGCATTGGAGCAAGATTTGCACGTGAGCGAGCTCGAGCCGGTCGAGGGCATGCGCAGGCTCGTCGAATTCACTTTCGATTACCACGACCGGCATCGCGATTTCGTCCGTTTAGTCACGATCGAAAACATTCACGGCGCGAAGTATCTCGAGCAATTGAAGACGTTCCGAAGCCGCAACGCGAGCGCGATCGTCACGATCGAAGACTTGCTCGCACGCGGCATGGCGTCGGGGAAATTCAGAAGCGACGTCGATCCGATCGATCTGCATCTCATGATCAGCTCGCTTTGCTTTCATCGCGTCAGCAATCGATCGACGTTCGGCACGGCGTTCGGGCGAGATCCTTCGCATCCGCGCCTACGCGCGAAGCATCGCGAGATGATCGTCGATGCGATCCTGCGGTTCGTGAAGAAGGAACGCTAGGCTTACGCCGATCGAGCCGCCGAGCGCGCGCTCGCCAATGCCGCGAGATTGCCTTCGCCGAAACCGTGGTGACCGCTGCGCTGCACGACTTCGAAGAAGATTTCGCCGGGCCGATGCTTGACGAAGGTCTGAAAGAAAAGGTGCGGCACGCTATCCGCGCCGATTTCTCCGTCGATCAAAATACCGCGCGAACGCAGCGCGTCGATATCGACGCCATGGCCGGGCAAACGCGCATCGATGGCATCGTAATAGGCGGGCGGCGGCTCGATGAACTCCACGCCGTTGCCGCCGAGCGCATCGACGCACGCGAATATGTCATCGGTCGCGAGCGCGATATGCTGCACGCCTTCGCCCGGATGATCGGGCAGATACGCATGCATCTGTTCCGTGCGCGCCGTCCCTTCCTCGTAGAGCGGAATCCGCACTTCCCCGCAAGGCGACACCATTACACGCGAATCGTTCGAGACGCGTCCGTCCGGATCGACTTCGTGGATTTCGCTGAAATGCAGCAGGTCCCGATAAAACTCGAGCCATTCTTGCATTCGCCCAGCACCGACCGTTTGCGCCATATGATCGACGCGCTGCAAGCCAGTGCCCGGATGGGCGAGGTCCGCATGCGCGGTTGCGATGTCGATCGGCCTGAAGTCGATGTCGAAGATCGAGATGTCGCCTACGCCGCCGCGCAAGCCGCCGCGCCCGCGCCAACGATCGACGAAATAGATGTGCGAATCGCCGATCCCTTGAATCGCCGGAATCTTCAATTCGGACTCACCGGTGCGCTCCCCCTCGAACGGCCAAGCACCGAGCCCGATCGCCCGCTTGAACGCGCGTGACGCGTTCTCGACCCGCATGCCGAGCGCGCAGATGCCCATGCCGTACTCTTGCGCATACCGCGCCGCAAAAGAGTCGGGTTCGGCATTGACGAGAAAATTCATGTCGCCCTGCCGATACAGCTTCACTTCCTTGCTGATGTGCCGAGCAATGGCCTTGAAGCCGAGCTGCTCGAGCCGCCGGCCGAGTTCCGCAGGCTCGCGCGCGGCGAATTCGACGAACTCGAGGCCGGCCAAACCGAGCGGGTTGAACTGATTGAACGGACCGGTAACCGGGGCCGATGCATCGTCAGACGGTGAAACGACAGGGCACATGCAAAACCTCCGAACGGCGTTGCGCCAATTTTAACCAAATCGTTCACCGTGCGGCAGCGCAGGGAAACGCTAGAGGCAATCGACCGGGTCGGGGCAAACCCGAAAACCGTGCGATTATCGAACATATTTGCGCGATAATCGCGCGAAAAGCGCGAAAGCCGCATTGCGTATGGTGTGCCGGCAGCCCTATGCTGCAACGACTCGGCAGCCAATACAGTAGGAGACACCGAATGACCCCGCACCTCGATACCGCTCATACCGCGGATACCACGAGCCACTATCAACCCAAGAGCCAGGCGCATCGAGCCGCGATCGGCAGTGCCGTGGGCGCCGTCGTCGATTGGTACGATTTTCTGCTCTACGGCATCGTCGCCGCCTTGGTATTCAATACCGCATTCTTTCCGAAGGTCAGCCCGACGATGGGCACCCTCGCCGCCTTCGCAACGTTCGGCGTAGGTTTTCTGTTTCGCCCATTGGGCGGCATCGTGTTCGGCCACTATGGCGACCGGCTCGGGCGCAAGCGGATGCTGGTACTGACCGTGATGATGATGGGCCTGTCCACGGTTGCGATCGGGTTCTTGCCGACATTCGCATCGATCGGCTGGTGGGCCCCTGTACTGCTCGTGACGATGCGTGCGATCCAGGGCTTTGCCGTGGGCGGCGAATGGGGTGGCGCGGCGCTGATGGCCGTCGAATCCGCACCGCGCGGCAACAAGGCGTTCTACAGCAGCGGCGTGCAAGTGGGATACGGGATCGGCCTCGTGCTCGCCACCGGCATCGTCTCCTTGTTGAGTCATGCTTTCGGCGATGCGGCATTTCGCGCGTGGGGCTGGCGGTTGCCTTTCGTATTCAGCATCGTCCTCGTCGCGATCGGCCTCTGGGTGCGCGCGAGCATGGATGAGTCGCAAGAGTTCGTCGAAAACGTCGAGCACCAGCATCGCAAGCTGAAGCTTCCCGTCGTCGAAGCACTCACGCGTCATCCGAAGGCGTTTGCGTACATCATCGCGTTGCGGCTCGCCGAGTTGTTCTCGATGTATATCGTCACCGCGTTCGCATTGAGCTATTCGACGACCAACCTCGGCATGTCGCGCGATCTGTTCCTCAACATCGGGCTGCTCGTCGGCGCGGTCAGTTGTGTGACGATCCCCTGTTTCGCCTGGCTCGCCGACCGCTTCGGGCTCAAGCGCATCTACCTCGTCGGCGCGACGATCGGCCTCGTATCCGCGGTGCCGTTCTTCATGGCGCTCGAGGCGCGCGCGACGGTCTGGATCGTGATCTTCGCGGTGCTCCTCGCCAACATCGCGCACGACATGGTCGTCAGCGTGCAACAGCCGCTCTTCACCGAACTGTTCGGCGCAGAGTATCGCTATAGCGGCGCCGGCGTCGGCTACCAATTCGCGAGCGTGGTCGGCGGCGGCTTCACGCCGTTCATCGCGGTGGCGCTCACGAGCCTCGCGGGCGGCTCGTGGCATCTCGTTGCCGGCTATCTGGCAATAGGCTGCTTGCTTTCGCTGATCGTCGGCGCACGAATGAAGCCACAATGACATGACGACGAGGCCACGGCTGGCATGAAGAAGGTTCCGCTCGACAAGCGCGACTGGATTGCGGGGCTCGAGAAGGGCCTCGCGATACTCGAGGCTTTCGACAACGAGCATGCGCGCATGACGCCAACGCAAGCCGCCGCACGAACGGGGCTATCGCGTACCGCCGCGCGCCGCTATCTGTTGACGCTCGAATCGCTCGGCTACGTTTATACGGACGGCCGCCTGTTCGGCCTGACGCCGCGCGTGCTTCGGGTCGGCTGGTCCTACTTCGATTCGGCGCGGTTGCCGCGCACCGTTCAGCCGTACTTGCAGCAGCTCAGCGCATCGATCAACGAATCGGCGTACGTGAGCGTGCTCGACGATTGGGAACTCGTCGTGATTGCTCGAAACGGCGTCTCGCGCGTGATGACCACGGGCTTCGTGCTAGGCGCTCGCGTGCCTGCACCGCTGATTTCACCCGGCGTCGTGCTGCTCGCTTACGACGACGACCAGGACGCCGTCGCAGCGTGGCTCGATAGCGTCGAGTTGCCGCCGTACACGCCGCACACGCTGACGATCAAAGCACGTTTGCAGGAAAAGATCGAACAGGCGCGCGCCGACGGCTACGCGTTGATCGAACAACAATTGCAGGTCGGCGTGCGCGGCATCGCGGTACCGCTCAGGAATCGGCACGGAGAAGTCATCGCCGCGCTCAGCACGAACATGCCCATCGGCAATGAAAGCGCCGATGCCGCGCTCAAGCGCGTATTGCCGCGTTTGCAAGAAACCGCGCTTGCGATGCTGAATGTGCTTTGATCAACCGTTCAAAGAACCGCCCGTCGACGCAACACTACCGCTTGCTCCGTCGGCGCGGCTCACCGGCTCGGCTGCTATGCGCCTCATGGTCCGGATGGTCCTCGAGCAGCTTGCGTACTACTCCGTTAGTCCAACCGAAGCCGTCCTGCAGCGGATACTCGCCGCCGCCTCCGCCACGGGTCGCGTCGACGTCGACATGCAAGGCGTATTTCTCGACGAGCTTGTACTCGCGCTCGTAGAGCGCCGCTACGGTAGCGAGCCAGCGATGGCCGATATCGCGCCCCAACGCGCCTTCGCCGTAGCGAATCAATCCGCGCGTCGCCATCCATTGCAGCGGCGCCCATCCGTTGGATCGATCCCATTGCTGCGGGCTCGCTTGCTCGGTCGTCCTGATCCCGCCCGGCGCCAATAGCCGGGCCTCCAGCGCGCGTGCACTCCGATGCGCCTGCTCGCGCGTTGCAAGCCCCATATATAAAGGCACCGCGAGCGCGGCGCTGAGCTCGTTTCGTTGCGCGCCGAGTTGCCAATCGTAATCGACGAATGCGCCGTCCGTTTCGCTCCACAAATAGCGATCGATAGCGCGGCGCCGCGCGTCGACATGGCCTCGAAACGAATCGGCCGTCGCCGTATCGCCCTGCACGCGCGCAAGCTTCTCGATCTGCACTTCGAGCCCATACAGGAGGCTATTGAGATCGATGGGCAAGATCGACGTCGTACGTATCGTCGATAGATCGTTCGGATCGGCCAGCCAGCGCGAGCTGAAGTCCCAACCCGATTCCGCCCCGGCACGCAGGTCGCGATAGACTTCGCCGGGCGCGCGCGTACTGTGCGCCGCCGCTGCAATGTCTTCGAGATACCCCTCGTCGCGCGGCGTCTCGCGCTCATCCCAGTAGCGATTCAACAGACCGCCGTCGGGCAAACGCACGACGTGCCGCGCCGCATCGCCCGACGCGAGACCCTCCGCGCCTTCCATCCAGTACGCGTGCTCGCGCTTCAACTGCGGCAGATACCGGACCGCCCGCTTCACACCATGGGCTTCGAACAAGTCGACCATCAGCGCAAACACGGGCGGCTGCGAACGGCTCAGGTAATAGGTGCGATTACCGTTCGGGATGTGTCCGTAGTGATCGATCAAGAACGAAAAATTGTCCGCCATGCTGCGCAGCAGATCGTGCCGACCGCTTTGCGCGAGACCGAGCATCGTGAAATACGAGTCCCAGTAGTACATCTCGCTGAAGCGGCCTCCCGGCACGACATAGTCGTAGGGCAGCGGCAGCAGCGAACTGTTTGCCGGATGCTCGGTCGGATGACGGCTCAATACCGGCCATAACCCGTCGATGTGCGCTGCGAGCGTCTGCTGCGGATCGGCCACATAGTGATCGGCCGGCACGGGCTCGTGTGCGAAATGCGCGTTGACGAAGCCCTTCAGATCGAAACCCGGCAGCGCATGATCGGCGCGGTAGCGCCGCATGATCTCCTCGGGTTCTACGAGCGGCACGCAATCCACGAATGACTTGCTGTCCTCGAACACGCGCCCCGTCTGCACAGCGACGAACAGTTCTTGATAGCGATCGGTCGGCGTCAGCACGTCGGCGGACGCGACGTGCCCGACATCCGGTGCGGCGCCGCCGGCCGCCAGCATTTTTTCCGCGGTGATCGTCATTCTCATTGCTCAGCGTAGTTCCACAGCAAACCGCCGTCGACATAGAGCGTCGTGCCGGTGACATAGGCGGCCTCGTCCGACGCAAGAAACAACACGGCATTCGCGACGTCGAGCGGATCGCCTAACCGTTTGAGGGGAATGTTGGCGAGCAGCGCATTGAGCTCAGTCGGATTGTGAAGCAAGCGATCATTGATCGAAGTGCCGACCGCCCCCGGTGCGATGTTGTTGACCGTAATGCCGAGCGGAGCGAGTTCGATCGCGAGATTGCGCATCATCATCTTCATCCCGCCCTTGCTGGCGCAGTAACTGGTGAAATGCGGAAACGGCAGTTCCTCATGGACCGAGCTGATATTGACGATGCGGCCGCCGCGCTGCGTATCGCGCAAATGACTGGCGAATGCTTGCGTGATGAAGAATGCGCCTTTCAGATTGATGTCGAGTACGCGGTCGTAGTCCGCTTCGGTCACATCGAGAAACGCCGCATTGTGTTCAACGCCTGCGTTATTGACGAGCACGTCGATCCGGCCCATCTGTCGGATACCTTGCGCGACCAATTGGCGACTCGCCTCCGTCACGCTGACATCGCCCGCCACGACGCATCCATCGCTGCCCGCCGCGCGCACGGCCGCCAGTGTCTGCTCGGCGCGGCTGTCGTCGTGAAGATCGTTGACGATGATTTTCGCGCCTTCCTGCGCAAGGCGCACGGCGATCGCGCGGCCAATGCCTTGTCCCGCGCCGGTAACGAGCGCGATCTTCCCTTGCATTCTCATTGCTTTCTCCATGCTTTACTCCTTCGCTTCGGACAGCGCAAATACGCAAATACGTTAACGCATCGAAGCAAGCAAGTAGCGGACCCAGCGCGTACCTAGGCGGGCAGACGGCGCGTCTTCATGGATAGCCTTTCGAGGATCACCCTATTCCGTACCGTCGACTATCCACTAGACTGTACCGGTACTGTGCCGTCGTCTGCTCGTAGACTGTCTTCACGCGCAACCACACGACACGTTACCGACACCATGCTGCCTGCTTTGCCTTACGCCGCGCTTTCCGCGGCCATGACCTTCGCGTTGGTGATGTCGATCACGCCGGGGCCGAACAACACGATGCTGCTCGCTTCGGGCGTGAACTTCGGTTTTCGCCGCACGGTGCCGCACATGCTGGGGATTACCTGCGGCTGTATGGTCATGATGGTGGCGATTGCGCTGGGGCTGGGGCAGATATTCACGCGTTTCCCCACGTTATACGCCGTGATGGAGATCGCTAGTGCGGCCTACTTGCTTTATCTCGCGTGGAAAATCGCCGCGTCACGTGCCTTCTCGGTTAGCGCCGCCCATGAGCGACCCATGACGTTTTTTCAAGCCGTCGCATTTCAATGGGTGAACCCGAAGGCGTGGATGATGGCGGTCACCGGCGCAACGGCGTTCCACCTTAGCGACAATCTACTGATCAATGCGCTTTTCTTGACCGTGGCGTTCGCCATCGTCAACCTGCCGAGCATCACGGTGTGGGCTGCTTTTGGCCTTGGGGTAAGGCGATTTTTATCGGGTCCGGCGATGCTGCGGGCTTTCAATTGGAGCATGGCGGCGTTGCTGGTCGCGTCGGTGGTGCCGATGATTTGGCATCGGGGGGTATAGGGGCGGTGCCCGAGATCGTTCATGCGTCCATCTTCTTTTTGATCTCGTCGATGAAGCGCATCGCCCAGGGCGATGCATCGATTACCTTGGCTGGATCGATCTTGGCCAGCAACTTGAATGAATGCTCTCCTTTCCCGTAGGCCGACTTGGTCTTGCAGCGCTTCGTCGCCTGCTGCAAGGTGTTATAGACCGTGACCTTGGCAGTGTCTTCAACCCGATTTGCAGCCGCAGGCAATGCGTTCGCGCTGAACCCTTGTCCGAAGAAGGACTTCAGGGTCGCCGAATCCGCAAGAAACCACGTCTCCATCACCTGCACCATTAAATGGCAGTCGGTTTCATTTGAGCCGGCTGGTTTGTTCCAGTTGTCGCGCTGAAGCAAGTGTCCCCACGGCAGCCACTGGTCCGCGTCGCCCGTTTGATGTTGTTCCGCTACCGCAGCCTCGCTATCCACGAGCAGCAACGCTTCTTCTCCCTGCGCGACGGCCGTGCGGAACGAGTCATAGGCATCTTGACGACTGCCACATGCCACCACACGCGGGCGATTTCTAATGCCCGCTTTCGTCAAGAAGGTCGTGAAGCCTTCTCGGCACGCCGTCTTCAGTACGGTAGCGTCTCCCCCGCCTTCGACATAGAGCTTTACCACCGCGTCCCCCCGATCTCGCCACGAGTCCAGAGCTGCCCCAAACGATACTTTGCCAGCCAGGGCTTGAGCTTTTCCCCATCCAGCCGTTGGAGCGTGGTGCCCTGCTCCGAGCGCCCGGCGACTAGAACGGCCTCGGGCGTATCGGTCAGCGCATCCACCAAGACGTCAGAGTGCGTGGTGACGATCAACTGTGTGCGCTCGGACGCTTCCTTGAGGAGCCCAGCTAACGCGGGAAGGACATCGGGGTGCAAACCGAGTTCAGGCTCCTCGATACATACCAACGGCCCCGGGCTGGGGTGACACAGAACAGCGAGCAAGCAGAGGTAGCGGAGCGTACCGTCCGACAGGCGTGTAGCAGGGATAGTGTATCGGCCTTCGTGAAAGAATACCTGCACCGTCCCTCCTTCGATCTGCACGTCGAAGTCATCGATGCCCTCGTACAACGCCTGCAGCGCTTCCAGCAAGCGCTTCTTGACTGCGGGCTCGCGGCGAAGACGATTGAGCACCAATCCCAGGTTGCTCGCATCCGGCTCCAAACGTTCGTTGGGAAGATCTGCCTTCTGGGGCAATCTCGGAACGGTGTAGCGGCCAAAGCTCCACTCTCGGTACAACCGCATCTTGCCGAAGGTCGTTCCTAGGTAGGTCAACTCCGGGTATTGGTCAGGGTCCTTGCGCTGCGCAAGGATCGATGACACCGGGTCGATGTCCTCATGTTGCAAGCGACGCTCCTTGCCCTTCACGTTGAGGACGCCGTGCCCATGCTCGAACTTGTAGTACAGGTAGGGCTTCGGATGCCCGCGATCAGGAGTCTCGTTCTCTACTCGCTCGTCCACAATCTCGAAGCGTTGTCCGACTTCCGTGAAACTCAGGACGTAGCGAAGAGGAACAGGACCTTTTGGGTTGTCTATCACCGCATCGATCTTGGCGATTGGTGGCTTAGCGGCCCCTTTCCAAAGCCAGTCCCGGACGCCGCCACCATCTCGCACGGGTGTCAGCAGATCCTTCGGGGTGGCGCGCAGGAGTTCGAGCGACTCAATGAGGTTGGACTTACCCGAGCCATTCGCACCGATGATTACGTTCAATGCACGAAGTTCGATCGGAATTGCCGCCGGCCCATAGCTCAGGAAGCTGGTCAGCGTGATGCTCTTGATCATATTGGTGTTCCTTCACGTTGCCGCAGGTGCCCCAAGGACTACCGCGACCTGCCAAAGTGCCGTCGTTGCCGCCAAGATCGCCACGGCCGTGCTCCACAGCGACTGGGCCCTCATCTCGATCCGCATGCGAGCATCGGCCAACGAGCGATTGTATATCCCCGCTCGCAAGTCGTATCGCTGTGATGGAACCAGATGCCGCTTGCCTCTCATTCTGCAAAAGTGGTCAACGTGAACCAGGTGCCCCGACATCCCATATAGCGTCGCATGGCGGCTCGCATCAATCGGGCATTCCCTGCTGCACCATCGCCGCGGGAGCATAAGGCGAGGGCACTTCGCGCGCGGCGTTCTGTGTCATGTGGCTGCTCAACCGGCAGATCTACCGCTTTGGGGAACTGCGGAAGGCCATTCCCGGCATCACTCAGCATATGTTGACGGCGCAGCTCCGCGAGCTCGGGGCGGATGGCCTCGTGTCACGCACTGTCTTCCCGGAAGTCCCTCCTCGTGTTGAATACGAGATCACGCAGAAGGCGCGCGGGCTTGGACCAACGATGGAGGCGCTGACAGCTTGGTGGAGTGAGTATGGAAAAAGCGTCCCGGCAAAACCGAGGTCGCGCGGGCGGCGGCGAGTCTAAGGCTCGGGGCTATGTTGCCGTGTCCTTCGTCCGAATCACGAATCGGTATGTTTGTCGGCATTCACGGACGGCTGTGCCGATCCCGGATTGGGTCCCCACTCTCGCCGCCAACTAGCCCCTGGCTGCTGCATATCGGTCGATGAGAGATCTACGTTGCCCATGCTAGCGAGTACTTGCGCGCTTTCTGCTCCAATGGCCTGACCGAAATACGCCATTGCGCGGTCAAGGTAGGTCACTCGATCGACGTATTGATCGTCGTCAACTTCAGGCGTTGTCGGCTGCAAAGAGTGCTTCCCAGCCCACGAAAGGACCGAGCGGAATGACTTCCCACTCAATGAGCCCAACCTTGGCCAGCGGAAACTCGCGCAGTGCCTGCCTGGCGGCTTCCACCGAATCGCACTCGGCAATGATGGCGACGCCAGGGCGATCTTGCCGAAAATAAATATCGCGAACGATGCCGCTCTTGTAGAGCGCCCAGCCGTAACGCACTTCGTCCCGCAGATGAGGCTGATAACTTTTCGCGCTCGCGCCGGGCAATGGAATGTCAAGGCATAGCAGTTTCACGATCAAGCTCCCGTGTAGAAATACGGCAATCAGATCAAGCGGTAGCCTTGAATCGGCTTGCTATTTCAGCCACGCGCTGGCCGAGATGAGCGGCGGTCTGCAAATCGCTGGCGATCGGTGAGAGGTCGGGAGATACATCGTCGGACTGAGCCATGGCTCCGAGCCAGCCGCCGATGCGGTTCGGCTCGTCCGCCGCGCGCCCGGCGAACAGGTCGAGCCCGACCCAAATCATGCCGTGTTGGGCGGCGAACAGCGCCATGGTGACCAGCGAATTGAGCTTGTCGCCGTGCTGAGCGCCAGAGTTGGTAAAGCCCGCAGCGACCTTATTGCGCCAGGTTTGCGGCAACCACGCAGAACGCGTCGAGTCCTCCATGAATTTCTTCAGACGTGCGCTGATCGTGCCGTTGTACGTTGGCGAACCAAAGATGATTGCGTCGCTGGCGCTCAGCGTGTCCCACGGAATCTCACCGTCGGTCACGGCGATCAGTTGCACCTCGGCGCCCTGCACGCGACGAACGCCTTCCGCGACAGCACGCGCTTGTTTTTCAGTGTGGCCATAGCCACTGTCGTAGATGATGGTTGCCAACATGGGATTTCATCCTTTGCGATGGGTTGTCGATGCACGGCATTTTGCGCGGCACCGGCGCCTGCCAGAAGTCGTGAGCAGGTTGAACCGCTCTCAACCTAAGGTTGATAATGACGCCTCCTCGCAAGCGCATGCGGATCGTCCGCGTGCCGGCGCGCTAAAAGAGGGAGAACGGCTTGGATTCATCGCAACGCGTCCGCGCAATTCTTTCGTTCGTCCAGGCCGCGGACGCAGGGAGTTTCGCAGCGGCGGGCCGCATGATCGGCATTAGTTCAGCGGCAGTGAGTAAGAACGTCGCCAGCCTCGAGAAAGCACTGGGCGTACGACTCATGAACCGTACGACGAGGACACTGAAGCTCACGGAGGAAGGCATCGCATTTCTCCGGCAGGCCCGTATCGCCCTCGAAGCACTCGATGCGGCAATCGACACGGTCTCGGCACAACGTGCCCTACCCAGCGGACGTGTTCGCATCTCGACGAGCTGGGCGTTCGGACGAGAACAATTGATGCCCGTGCTGCCTGAACTGTTGTCGCGCTATCCGGCATTGTCCGTCGACGTGGATTTCGATGACCGTATCGTCGATCTCGTGCGCGACGGCTACGATATCGCAATCAGAGGCGGCAACATTCCGGATTCCGCTTTAGTATCGCGTCCGATCTTTCGTTTGAACCTGGCATTGGTCGCATCGCCCGAATATCTGGCTCGCCACGGTGTGCCGCAAGCTGCGCATGAGTTGCGGGAGCACAGGCTCATTGCACGACGCTTTTTGAATGGCCAGGTTTCGCCATGGAGCTGTAAGGCGGAAGACGGCAGCCTCATCGCATTCGATCCAGCGGAAACCGCGGTGCTGACATTGTCGGCACCCGAAGCGGTCGTAAGAGCGGCATGCGATGGCGTGGGCATCGCCCAAGTCGGCGTCCATCTCGCCTGGGATCATCTTCGCTCCGGTGCGCTGAAAGTCGTACTCCATCGCGATCACCAGCCTGGAAGCTACGAGATGGTCCTGCAATATCCGCACAGAGCATTGCTGGCGCCACGCGTGAGCGTAACGTTGGACTACCTGCAGGAAACATTCGCGGAAGACAAAAGGTTGCACGTGCCCCGCGACGCATGGGGCGCTTACGCAGCGTGAGGTGACCTCGTCTCGACGACACTCCCAATCCTTTCGAAAAGCAACTCACTCGTCGATGCGATTTTTCGTTTCGCTGCCGTCGCCCTATTTTCGCTCGCCGGCAAGGCACTCGACATTCGACATCGACAACATACTCAATTCACTCGGCCATCTACCCGGTCGTTGTGTTTTGGGGCCGCCGATAAATTCGGAGGCTATGGTTCGCCGAATGTTTCACCAGAAAATTCGGCGAAGGTCATCAATGAAAGGACGGAAAACATGCCAGACAAAGTCGGCAGTTCATCTGGTGCATCAACTTATTATTCTCAAGCAAACGACTCCACGACGGTTCGGTCCGAGCCCGAATCACGACGAAGCAGGCGCTCGTCCAACGCTGCACTCAGCGCAATTCAGTCGCGGCATGCGGCAGACAGCGACTTCGGCTCCGTCGCCACCGACTGGCGGCATGCATCTTCGGAGCATTGGGACAATCCCTTCTACAACCCGTCAATGCACTCGGCATGGGTTCGCCATACGGAGAAGGGAAGCGACGCGTCGTTCGTCACTGCGAATACGTCGTTCTCGAACGATAGCCGATCGAATGCAGGATCCAATCAATCGAGCAGTTCAATCGACACATTGTCTGAGTCGGGCGATCACCGATCGTCGCACATTCAGATGTCGTCGCACTCCTCGTGGTCATCGGATCGTGGATCTCATCTCCCGCTCTCGTCCCACCCCAGCGATGTCAGTGAGAATCTTTCCGAGGCAGGTGACCGCCCATCGTCACACATTCAGATGTCCTCGCACTCCTCGTGGTCGTCGGATCGTGGCTCTCACCTCCCACTTTCGTCGAGCTCCAACGTTGTGTCTTCCGGGGCCAGCAGCGAACGTCGCAAACTTCGCTCAATAGCGTCCGGCAACCCGAGCAGTCTGAACGACTCGGAGATTGCGGCGATCGCTGCGGCACGCGATACGGGCCGCTTCGGCCGGCGTGGAGCAGCGCCATCCGAGATGACCGGTCGTAGCAGTTCAGCGGAACGAGCGGACATAGCCCGAAGACTGGCTGCCGTACGCGAGGGCCTCGACGTCGACATACCCGCCAGTGCCGTCAGCAGTCCCGTTCGCCGTCGCGACGAAGAGTGGTTGACAGCCTCGGATCTTTATCTGAACACCGCCCCCTCATCGGCGCCGCCGCCATCGCGCCGGCCGCCGCTTCCACCGAAGCCGTAAGCGGCACGCCAGGAAGCGCTCGCCACCCGGCCGCGCGCCGGAGAAAACCTGCTTGATCGAGAAGCCCGGCCTTTGCAGGCCGGCTGCTTCTCATCGCCCTTTCGTCTTTAGGGAACCAAGATGTATCTCAGGAAAATAACGAGCATTTCGATCCCGATCGGCCTGCCGGGATCGAAGTCGAATGCATCGAATGCGCCTCAACCCCGCCGAAATGAAGAGAATCATTTCGCGACATTGAACTGGATCAACGACAGAAGAAGAAACGCTAACGAGCGCAGAAATGAGGCCATCAAAAGGATCGACGAAGCGCAACCGGACGCGAACCTCAAGTTGGACCAACTGGGGCTGACAGAGCTGCCAGGGTTCGTGCTGGAACCGGCTACCGGAGCGAAGGGCATGTCGCTATCGGGCAACAACCTGCCGGCCATTCCACCCACGCTGCTGAGCTTCGACAAACTGGAGAAGCTCGACCTATCGCGCAACGAGATCGGGACGCTGCCGCCAGAGCTAAGACAACTGACTCAGCTACGGTCGCTCGATGCATCACATAACGGGCTTGCAGAGATCTCGCCCGAAATTGGCAATCTTCGCAAACTCAAGTCGCTCAATCTCGGACACAACGCACTCAAAGTCCTGCCCGCCGCGACCGGCAACCTTAGCAAACTAAAGCAACTGACCCTCAGCGGAAACATGCTGTCGGACCTTCCTGAGCAAATCCTGGGCTGCACCAGCCTGGAAACGCTCGATCTCTCGCGCAATCACTTTGCGTTGTTGCCGAACGAAGTCGGTGCGCTGGTCAAGCTTCGCAAGCTCAACCTCGCCAACAATCAGTTGGCCGACTACCAGGCGGGCGAAATCCGCGAGCGGGCCATTCCCGAGCCGATCGGAGAATTGAAGTATCTCGAGGAACTCGATGTGTCGGGCAACCCGCTGACGTCGCTGCCGAGCAGCTTCGGTGCGTTCGAGTACGCATCGAAACGTCGGCTGACCATCAGGCAATTGGGAAAAGGAACGCTGCTTTCCCGTGGCCCGACGATCCATATCGGCAATACGCCGCTGCCCATGGCATTGGCAGGTCGCCTGACTGCTTTGAGAGGTGCGGATGCACCACCGCCACCGCGATACGAACCGCTCTACTTCAAAGAAGCCAGGGCATTGCAAGAAGCAGACGACGACGGCCCGTCACCCGAGTTCACGCAGCCCCCCATCGCAACGATGGCACCGGTCATGCCTGAATTGTTTGCGGCACAGACGGCGCTGGGTACGACCCACCTCGGCCCGCTGAATGAACTGCTGCGACGCCTGGCGGGCGGCGCGCAACCCGTGGCTTCCACACAAGCGTCACAAGAACAATCGGGTACCGCCATGCCTTCGAACGGCGGCGCACCTACGCAGCAGCACGCCGGAATCGTGCCGCCGCGGCGCGCCGTTCACTTTGCGGAAGTCGAGAGCGTCGACAGCGAGTCTTCCAGCGAACCGCCCACGTTCGCCCCGGCTCATGCCTCTCCACCTCTGTCCGCTGTTCCCGCGAGCAACCCACGAACGGGCCAGCCCGAAGGCGTGCCTTCGTTCACACCGCCGCCGGCGGCGCCCTCGAATATGCCGCCGAGTTCTTCGAATCCTCTCGGTGGATTTGCGCCGCAAACATCGGCGGCCACGCAAGCCCCGCTTCTCGCGGAGTTGTTTCAGCGGCTGACTACGCTCTCTTATGGAGCGCAACCGCCATACGCGCCATACATTCATTCGGCGCCGGTTGCCCCCGCGAATCATCGCAGGACGTTGTTCGATTACTCGACGCCGGCGTACAACGACGCGGAGCACCAGTTCGAACTCGACATGCATGGCATAGAGGAGGTCCAGCAGAACTTACTTGCGGGACTGGCCGAGGAGCACCGGGAGCGGATCTACTTGCAAGGCCCGCGATTGGAACAGTACGTGGAGGAAGCAAAGCTCAAGGCCCAGGCCAATCGACGAGACCCAGCCCACCCAAGAGATCTGCTCGCAAGAGATTTGTGGAGTCTCGGAATCATGATGTTCCGCCAGCACGTCATCTGCAATCTGGCAGAGCGAGTCGCAGTGGTCAATAAAGAGAAGAAAACGCAGGACCCGAGCAGAACCGATCTCATAGAAGATCCGTTGTCGATCGCACTCGTCTACCAAACGCTCGTTTGCAAGCCCTCGGAGCTGCAAATCCTCGGGCTCCACGATTTGCGCAATCAGTTGGATGGAAACGAAGACTTCAAGAGGATGTTCAAGTCCGTGGCCGCCCCGGAGCGGTATGACGTAGTCAGAACGCAGATCAAGGACGAGGTGCGGCAGGCGGAAACGCGGGAAGGCGGCCGCCATCTGGCCGAGTTCGTCAGGCGGCAGCCCTTCTGGCAGCAGTTTCTGCAGGAGCAGAAAACGGGAGCCAGGGCAGCCTGGCGTTATGCGCATGGGTTCTGAACATGCATGCGGAAGGCTTTCGCGCCTTCCGGCATGCACGTCATCCAATTGAAGAGCTTCCTATGGGAAACAATAAGTTATCTTTGCTACTCTGCGGTGCCGACGCAGTCAATTGCATTCCGCAAGCTCAGGGATCGCGCGAGCGCAGTGCGCAAAGTCACCAGGTGGCCGAGGTCGGTGCATCCCGGCCGCGAAGGCGCGATGGTGCGCTGGCTGCATTGACGCCACGCGAGCGTACGGTGTTCAAACAGAGCCTCGACGGCTGGGCGCAGTGCGGACGCGACACGGAACAGCGCAAGGAGGCGGTCGAGCGTCTCGAGACCGCGGAGCTGACGGATCGAGCCGAGGTCGATCTATCGAAACTCGGTTTGCGACGATTGCCCGAGCAAATTGGGGAGCTCAGGCGAACCACGACATTGCACGCTCAGGAGAACGACCTGCAGCGTCTGCCGAAAGAACTCGGTACATGGCATCGGCTGCGAAGGCTTGATCTGAGAGACAACCAACTGAGTGAACTACCGAAATCTATCGGCAAGATGTCGTCGTTGACCCATCTCTATCTGGATCGCAACAGGTTGAGTCGGTTCCCCGATGAAATGGATTGCCTGAGCAATCTCAAAGTCCTTTCCGCGGGATTCAATAGACTTTCGCAGGTCCCGGCGTCAATGCACAAGCTATCGCAACTGCGCGATATCAATCTCAACAACAATCAGTTGTGCAATCTTCCTGATAAGTGGGATTCACTCTTTGCCCGCCTACGGAAACTCGATCTGAATGACAACAATTTACTAGCGTTGCCCGCCACATTCGGCTCTCTGGAATTTGGCCTGCCTGTGAAGAAACTCACTCTGCATCTCAAGAAAAACGGAAACATGGTGAGTTTGCCGAAAGACTTCGAGGGATTCCAATATGAGAGCCGATACAACGACCATTTCCTCAAGAATGCCGCCGGCAATATTGTGGTTGACACCGAGGGGACGCAAATCCGCCAAGGTTTGGTGCAGGAGGGCCGCTTGCTGCCCGGGCGTGGCATCGATGTCGGCGATCGGCCATTGCGTACGCAGGAACGCCCCCCCGTCCGGGGGCAGTTCGATCCCGACTGCGATTCGATCTATTCGGTGCTCGACTACTTCAGGGAACACGCCGAACCCGGACAGGTTCTCGGCATGGAACGTGTCGGTCAGCAGCAACCTGTGCCGGGGCCCGGCGCGTACGGAGCGCAACCGGATTGGACGAAAGAGAGAACAGGGGCTTGGCTCGATGAACGGGGTGCAGCTTATGGCAATCGGTATGGTGCCGCGCCCGCTCACGTGCCACCAACGCAACCGCAGCAGTACGCGGCCAATTGGAATACCTTCTCTTCGATGGCTATGGGGGCCCCGTTAAGCGCCGCGCAAGCGGCGCCGATGCTCGATTCGTATGCGCCGCCAGCGCTTGCACCCCAGGTCGCCCCAAACGTAGTGGGGGCGTTATTGACTCAATTGTTGAGCTTGCCGCAGGCTGAAATGGCCGAGAAAGTTTCGCTGCTGGCAAGCGTGCCCACGCCCGTGCTGATGGCCGAGCTTGCCCGCTTGCAAAACGCGGAGCATTCAAGCGGCGCATCGGGCATCGGCGCGCCGCTGAACGATGCACCGACGCCACACTTCATGCCGGTGCCAACTCCGCAGCAGCCGCCGCTCGGCAGCTTCGGCGTGCCGCAATCCAGCCCTCATGCCTCGGGGCAGCCGGAGCCCTCGACATCGGCAGTCGGCGCGCGCCACTGGCCGAGCCCGCCGCCGTGGACCACTTCGGGATCCACGGCAAGAAGCGCTGAGGCAGCCGATACCCATTCATGGGCGCCACCCGCATGGGTATCGGCGAAGCCGCCGGAGCAACCCGCTCCGGAACCTGAAACACAGGCAACCAGCAGTTACGCCTGGTCGAGCCCGCCGCGGAGTGCATCGGGCGCGACGTCAGAAGCGCAGAACGACTGGGTCAAGGCGTTTGAAAATGCATTTTCGATGTTCAGGGAAGACTAGCCGATCGAGTGGGCTTTCGCTCGTCAGCGATGCGTTGCGCCCTGCGATCGCGGCTGTGCACCAAGGTGCTCACGCTCGGCGTAACGCAGCAAGAATGCCAAGTTCGAAGTGAAGGAAAAAATCTTTATGTTCAGCAAAATCAGTAGCTCATCCGAAATTCAATCCACGTATACGGCTAACGATGCCGGAGTGACGGAACAGTCCTCATCCGGCTCCCCGCGAAGCCGACGCGGAACCAACAGCGCACTCAGTCACTTGTCGCGGCGCAGCGTTGATTCCCGCCCACACGCGCAGAGTGAATCGTCGTATTCCAGTGCGAATGCCTCGGATGTCAATTCCACCTACTCGCAGTCTCAGCCAACCTCGAACGTTCTGTCCCGAACAAGCAGCCACGAGTCGTTCTTTTCCGTGACCTCGTCATTTTCCAGCGAGGTAGGCTCTCAGGAGCATGATCGAGACGCCGGAGTCGTCGAGATACTCTCTCAGGCGAACGGTAATCGGCACGCCAATTCCAGCCTTGTCTCCTCCCGAACGAGCAGCGAGCATCACAGTCGCAGCAGCGATTGGATCGACTACAACTTTAGCGTAGGTCAAAGTCCAAACCTATCCAGGTCGAGCAGCGGCCACTTGAGCGTGTCGAATCAATCCCGCGGCAATCCGCCATCGGAAGCGAGTTCGTTCGACGAGAACAACAGTTTCCATCTGTCCGAGCATGGGAGCGTGATGGAAGGGCTTGCGTCAAGGCGTCTCGCCTACTCCAGCGATTCGTCTCGCAGGCTCACGTCATATGAGGGGTCGAGCGTGGCCAGCGACACCATGACCATCACACGCAGCTACCGCGGCAGCCTCACGCCATCGGGACAGTTCGCGCTGCAGGTTGCGCGTATTCGAGGGCGGCTCGCTGCGCCCAGCATTCGAGCGGAAAGCCGCGCATCCACGCCCACCGACGTGAGCAGCTTGCATCTGACCGATCGCGAGGACATCCTCAACGCGCTCGACACGGGGCGGTTGGGCCGCGGTAGCGTCTATACGGAAAGTCGGGCCTCGACGCCTACCGACAGCAGCTTTCATTTGTCCGAGCGCCATGATCTCGCCGGCGCGCTTGCATCACGGCGTCTCGCCTACTCGAGCGATTCGTCCCGCAGGCTCACTTCATACGATGGATCGAGCCGGTTCAGCGGAGCCTCCATCGAGGTGCTAGCCGGCGCGGGTGCAAGCGGTAGGCGCTCGAGGCTCAGCAACGTAGCGACGGCAGACGGCACTTCGGACGTCAGGCCAGCGCGGGCCGCAAGGATTTCGCCCGATGAGTTCTGGGGAGGAGTCCTGGACGATTCGCGGTACGGCGCCGGGTAATCCATCCATAGCCGACGGCGCAGGACACAGCGTGCGGAATCAGATGCCGAGCGCAAGCTTCCGGGCCGCTGCCGTTTATTCGACAGACTCATTCGTATCGTTTCCGGAATCGCACTTTCGCTTTTTGCGTCATCGCAATCTTGGAAGTCGGTAGAGTCGCAGCGTCGTGCCGGAGTGCCTGGCAGGGGTCGCCTCGAAGGAAGATGTTTGCGATTGCCTCGAAGCGCCTCAGCCAAGTCTATTTGTATCTGCGGGCGAGTCAATGAGCCTTTCGAAAGTCGCCAACACCCCATCGAGCACGGCTTCCGGCACATTGTCGTTACCGCCCCAGGGGCAGAAACGGTCGTCATCGTCAAGCAGTCCCCGCGCATCGGCCGGCGGCCCGCTCGATGCGCTTGCGTCCATTCGCGCAGGCACGGCGGGCGGCATCCCGAGCGAGCGCTCCGCTCCGCGACGCGGTGTCCTGCCGGGCAGTGTCATCTCTCCGGGCAACGGTACCGGCACGCAACCGTCGCCGAGCTCGCATAACCCGCGCAGATCTCTGCTGCGCAGCGACGCTGTATCCGATGAAGCGCGACACACATGGCCCGCCGAGCCCCGGCCGGCCGTATCGCAGCGGGCCTTTGGCAGCGCGCGCCTGCTCCCCGCCGCAGGTCGGGCGATGCCCGCGCCGGGAAACATCCCCGCCTACGATCTACGTGGGCAAAACGACACGGCATTGTCGGGCTTTCGGGCACGCGATACGCGCGGCCGAGGCGTAGGTTCTTTTCAAGGCACCGATACACGCTCGAATGCAACGGTGATCGCGCAGTACAACGCCGGCAAGCGTTCATCGCTCGACGTGCTGAAGGTCACGGCATCGCTCCTAAGTCAGCCGGGAAGCTTCGAGACGACGATGAACCTATTCCGGACGGTGCAGAAAGCCGGCATACGTCCGAGCCTTATCGCATACAACGCGGCAATTTCCGCGTGCGTCAAGGCCGGGCGCGCCGACGAGGCACTCGGCCTGCTCGAAGAACTCAACGCGTTGGCCACTCAAGATCCGTCGATGCGCATGGATCTCGCCACGTACAACGCCGCGATTTCCGCGTGCGGAAACGCCGGCCGGCCGGACCAAGCGTTAGCGCTGCTTGCAGATCTGAAAGCGCAGATGCGGACGGATGCGTCGATGCGCCCGAACGTCATCACTTACAACGCGGCGATTTCCGCATGCGCAAAGGCGGGTCGCGCGGACGAGGCGCTCGGGCTCATGGGCGAACTCAAGGCACTCGCCATACGGCCTTCCGTGATGACCTACACCGCGGCGATTTCGGCGTGCGCGAAAGCGGGCCGCGGGACCGAAGCCGCGAAGCTGCTCGCGGAACTGCAAGGGCTGGCCGAGCATGATGCGTCGATGCATCCGAACGTCGTGACTTATACCGCGGCGATTTCGGCGTGGGAAGCACAAGGCGAGGCCGACGAGGCGCTCAAACTTTTCGGCGAATTGAAAACCTTGGCTCGACAGAATCAAGCGATGCATCCAAACGTCCTCACCTACACCGCCGCGGTTTCGGCGTGCGGGAGAGCGGGCCGGGCGAACGAGGCGCTGGCCCTACTCCAAGAACTGAAAGTACTGGCGCGGCGCGATCGATCGATGCAACCGGACATCATCGTCTACAACGCGGCGATCTTGGCATGTGCAAAGGCGAATCGGCTGAGCGAAGCGCTCGGGCTTCTAGAGGAAGCCCGAGCGCTTGCGGCGAACGATACGCCGGCGAGTCATGAAGCCATCGCCTACAGCGTGACGATCTCGGCGTGCACGAACGCGAAGCGCGCCGAGGAAGCGCATCGCCTCGTTGGACAGGCCATTCAGGACGGCGTGTTTCGGGCGAGCGCAGGCTACGACGCGGCGACGAACACGCTGGACTTCCACGCGGACCGCGTCTTCCTGAATCCGCCGCCGTCGGTCCGGCCCAAGGGGATCGCCGCAACGCTGGCCGTGGCGCTGCTCAATTATCACAAGGCCATGGGACATTCGGATGGGCGGACGAAATATATCGTCGGTCAACACGGCGGCAACGCAGTGAAGAACGCTGTGCTGGCGGCACTGAATGGCGAAAAGCCTGACCTGTACGCCGTATCGCCGAACAATCCGGGCATGCTGGTTCCGGCGCAGCCGGCCCCATGAGGGAGGTACGCTTTGCGCGAGCATTTCTGTATGCTCTTCTCTTGCCTGACACCCCACAGAGAATTCTCATGCATGCCCGCTTGAACGCAGCGCTGACCGCCCTGCTCGCCGCCGCCCTGTTCGGCGCGACTACCCCTCTAGCCAAACTTTTACTGGGTACGCTGTCCCCTTTCATGTTGGCGGGGCTCTTCTATCTGGGAAGCGGCGTCGGCCTGGGGCTGACGATACTCGCGCGGCGCGCCGTCCGTACGGAGCAGGCACAGCACCACGAAAGCAAGATTCAAAAGACTGAAATTCCGTGGCTCGCCGGTGCGATCATCGCCGGCGGCGTCGCCGGGCCCGCGCTGCTGATGTTGGGACTGACCAGCACGCCGGCCGCGACCGGTTCGTTGCTGCTCAATCTCGAAGGGGTATTCACCGCGATCATCGCGTGGGTGGTATTTCGCGAGAACGTTGACCGGCAAATCTTTCTCGGCATGGTTGCAATCGTCGCCGGCGGAGTCTTGCTGTCGTGGAAAAGCGGCGCTGCTACCGGTCTTCCTATCGGTGCGTTACTGGTTGCCGGCGCCTGCGTGTGCTGGGCGATCGACAACAATCTGACGCGCAAGGTATCGACGAACGACGCTATGGTGATCGCCTGCCTGAAGGGCCTCGTCGCGGGGCCCGTCAATCTCGTCATCGCACACTTGCTCGGGGCATCCGCGCCCGGCGTAGGCCAAGCGGCTGCGGCAATGGCAACCGGATTCGCCGGCTACGGCGTAAGCCTCGTGCTGTTCATTGTCGCGCTGCGCAATCTGGGCACCGCGCGCACGGGCGCTTATTTCTCCGTGGCTCCGCTGTTCGGCGTGGCGCTATCGCTTGCACTGTGGCCCGCCATGCCGTCGCCGCTATTCTGGTGCGCGGCTGCACTAATGGCGATCGGCGTATGGCTGCATCTGCGCGAACGGCACGAACACGCCCACACGCACGAGCCATTGCAGCACACCCATAGACATCGCCACGATCAACATCATCAGCACGAGCATGATTTCGAATGGGACGGGGCGGAGCCGCATACGCATCCGCACCGTCACGCGGCCATCGCGCATACGCATGCTCACTACCCGGACATTCACCATCGTCACTCGCACTAGCGGCAACGATACGAGGACGGACAACCTCGTTACAGGTGCGGATGCGCAAGCAGATAGTGCAGCAAAGCCGAAGCCGCGATAGCCGCCAGGCAGACGAGAGAGAGTGTCTTGAGAAGTGTCATGTAGCTAAATACCTTTCCTATGCATAGGTTCGTCTTTCGATGCGGCAATGCATTCGATTTCTGTCGTCTGCATGCCTATCGTCTAGGTCAAGCGCCGTTCGGAAGGACCTGCGCGATCGCATCCGCTACCGGCCCGACGTTGCGCTCGTTCAAGCCGGCTACGCACATGCGGCCCGAACGCAGGATATACACGCCGTATTGTTCGCGCAGACGATCGACTTGCTCGGCGTCGAGCCCCGTATAGGTGAACATGCCGCGTTGCTTGACGTAGCGCGAAAGGGCTTCGCCGCCGATGTGTCGGCTCAAGCGATCGTGAATCGCCACGCGCATATCGGCGATCCGCCGGCACATCGCGGACAACTCATCGCGCCACATCTGACTCAACGCCGGCGTCGTCAAAACCTTGGTGACGATCTTTGCACCGTGAGTCGGCGGATTGCTGTAGTTCGAACGCACGGCGCTAGTGAGTTGGCCGAGTACGCGATCGGCTTCGTCCACGCTTTCGCAAAGCACGCTGAGCCCGCCGCAACGTTCGCCATAGAGCGAGAAATTCTTCGAGAATGAGTTTGCAACCAGCATGGGTATCCCGCGGCGCGCGAGTTCGCGTACGGCGAATGCGTCGTCTTCGAGACTGGTGCCGAATCCTTGATAAGCGATGTCGACGAACGGCAGCAGTTCGCGCTTTTGCAATACCGCGATCAACTGTTCCCATTGCGCGTTGGTCAAATCGACGCCAGTCGGATTGTGGCAACACGCATGCAGTACCACGATGCTGCGCTTTTCCAATGTATCGATCGCGGCCAGCATGGCATCGAACTTCAGGCCGCCGGTTGCATCGTCATAGTACGGATACGTGTTCACCGCGAACCCGGCGCGCTCGAAAATAAAACGATGGTTTTCCCAAGTAGGATCGCTGACCCAAACTTGCGCCTGCGGGAAATAACGCTTCAGAAAATCGGCGCCGATCTTCAGCGCGCCCGAGCCGCCGAGCGTCTGCACCGTCGCGATACGCCGTTCGGTACGCGCGGCGCATTGCTGCCCGAATACGAGCGACTGCACGGCATCGCGATAGGGGGCCAAGCCCGCCATCGGCAAGTACGGCTTGGGCCCCAGGTCGGACAGCATGGCCCCTTCGGCCTCGCGTACTGCCTGCATGACAGGCAAACGGCCGTCGTCGTCGAAATAGATGCCGATACTCAGGTTGATCTTGTCCTCGCGCGGGTCCTTCTGAAAATTCTCGTTCAGGGACAGGATAGGATCGCCGGGGTAGGCGTCAACGTGTTCGAACATGATCGATGTCGCTTGATTGAAAGAGGATGGATAGTACGCCAGTTGGAAAGCGCCCATTTCCGGGCGCCCTTCCGCATGCGCCGGGTGCGTGCACAGTGTAGGGTCGAGCCCGGGAAATAAAATTTCATAAGCGGTACGGGGAAACACTGATTTCGAGGCAGAAATTGCGCCGCAGCCGGCGTTGAGGAGTAGAAACGCAAACTATCGCCCGCGGACATGTCGCATATCCCCGCTCGACCATCACATTCATTTTTTTTATGCGTCCGATTTATTTTTCTCCCTGGACGCCTTGCGAGGGCCCCTTTCACAATCCGCCCGAAAGAGCCATGACCGGTAGCGCGCAGGCGATCCAGCCAACGCGCGTCGGCATAGCAAGGAAGGATGTATGGATCACGGTTCGATCAGTCAAAATCCAATGCCGCCAGTTTCACCCCATCCCTCACGCTCGCCGAAAGGCATGCATACCGACGGCCGAAAAAGCTTGCTGGCAAAGCTGCGAACCGCGATCGGCGCGTGGATGTGGAGCGAGAAAGGGCTCGGCACCGCCATGATCGAAGACCTGCGCAGCGCAAGTACGCGCATCGGCGTGGAGTCGGCTCGGCTCGGGCGATGCATCGTCGCAACGGCCGAGCTCGCGCAAGAACAGTTCGAACTCGCAACGGGTGCCGATAGCCAAGCCATGGAAGTGACGCGCGTCGTCGATGAAGCGCGCGCCTACGTGGACACCGTGTGTCACGCGACGGCCGCCAATCTTCAGGCGATACGCAACGCCCACGGCGATCTCGCAGGCGTCTCGGTGACCAACCGTGCCGCGAACGAACGGCTGGGGCAAGTTGCCGACGACATCAGCGGCCTTCATCGCAACACGACCAAGATCCACGATGTCGTGCAACTCATCGAGGGCGTATCGGCACAGACGAAGCTGCTGGCGATCAACGCGTCGATCGAGGCGGCGCGCGCGGGCCCCGCCGGCCGCGGCTTCGCAGTCGTAGCGGCCGAGGTGAAGGCGCTCGCGCAGCGCGTGCAGGACGCGAACCAATCGATCGCCGCCATCGCCGGCCTGATATCGTCCGACATCAAACGGCTCCGCGAAGAAATCGAGCGCGTGCACAGCGACAGCAATGAGTGCTCGCGGGTCATCGACCATAGCGTCGACCGCTTTGCCGACGTCGTCGCTCAGCTCGAAGCGACGGACCGCAACATGGCGCACGTGGGACGCGCATTCGAGGACGTCCACCGCGCAAACGCATCGCTTTCCGTTCAGTCTCGCGAGATGCACGAACGGTCGATCACGGTCGCCGATGCGATGTCGAGTGCGAAGGCTAGCAGTGTCGTGCTGCGCGATGAAACGGAAAATCTACACGGCATCGGCTCGACGGTGCGCCTTCCCGGCAGCGTCCACGATGCCTTGCTAGCGGATTCGGAATCCTTTCGCGATCGAGTGCAGCGGTACTTATGCAAAGCAGCGGCAAGCGGTATCGACATCTTCGACCGAAATTACCGCGAGGTGCCCGGCACCTCGCCGCAAAAGTACACGACATCGTACGACGAAGCGGTCGAAGCGGAGTTGCAGCAACTCTTCGACGCGATGCTCGAAACGCGAGAGGGATTGATTTTCGCGGTCGCCTACGATTGCAACTGCTATATGCCGGCGCATCATCGACGTTTCTCCGCGCCAATGACCGGCGATCCGCACATCGATCTGGCACACAGTCGTCACAAGCGCATCTTTGCCGACGATACGGGCAAACGCGCGGCGATGTCCCGCAGTCATCATCTGTTGCAAACGTATGTTCGCGATACGGGCGACGTCACCTGCGTGTTATCGCTACCGATCCATGTCGAAGGCCAGCATTGGGGATGCGTTCGCGTGGCGTTTGCGCCCGATTTGTTGTTGCGCGGAACGCCGCTTGTATCGATGTGAGTTGATCGAAGGCCGAACTCATTAACCTGTATCTATGGTGCTATGGTAACGGCAAATCAGACGTTCAGATAGATGGCCCTGGGACAAATAATCTTCCCTTAGAATCGATATCCAACGCCAAGATAAGCAATAATCGGATTTGCTACGAGACGGGTCTTACTTGTCAGCGTGGCAACGCCATTAACCTCAACGGAAGTGATCGTCACATTGGTGCGCGTAGGCATATACAAAAGTGTGGCCGTAGCAAACCAGCGATCAGCCAGCCGGTAGGAAAATCCAGCCTCAGCAACAGGATTCCACGATGGGCTGACAGAAGACTGCACACTACCACCAGCACCAGCAAATTGTTGAGCAACCTGTTCAAACGCCGAATTCAGTCCGATATTCGAATACCAAGTGTAGTTGGCCCCAAATCCAATGAACGGGCGAAGGCGCGCTTGCGCCCCGGAAAAATAATATTTGAATAGCACCATCGGTGCCCATGCACTGGCACTAGCGAGCGGCTGAAAATTACCAAGTGGCAGTTGCGGACCACCAGCACCTAGAGGGGCAACGCTGCCTTGCGCATACATATTCAGTGTGGGAGGCCAACCCATAATGAGTTCAACCGCGGCGTGGCCTGACAAGAAATGCGTAAACTGAAACTCACCTGTCACGGCATTGTGAATTTGCGCGTTAGTTCCCGGGGAGACGACATCGCCAATCGCCGAGGCACTTTGAAAATTGGACGATGATGAGTAGGCGAAGTCTATCCAAGCACCACCGACCGAGACAATCGTATCGCCTGCGTTTTGTGCCAAAGCCGCTCGGCAAAATCCCATCCCTACTAAAACCAAAAGCAAGACTTGCACTCGGCATCTCACGATGGCGGTCTCCTCTGTTTCTCGAAGCAAATTTTCAACTCACTCGATCCGTAACGAACCTGTCGCGCGCCGCTATCTCAGAAATCAGCATGTCATAACAACAAACCAAGCAGTGAGCAACGAAGTCAATCGGTACGCAATTCGTTAGATGCGCAGGTACACGGTAGCTAGCGTCGGCAGATGAGCGCGACATCAAGCACGTTGCACGACAAGGAGGAGATCGGGGCGGGATCGAGCCACGCATGAGCAATTCCGCTCGCCCTACCACCCACCCCCCGGAAAGCTAACAAAATCCTAACTATAAAAATAGTTGATCATAAATTTTCATAGTTGCACACCCCCGTCATCAAGCACCTCTGCCTACCATGATCACACGTAATGTTCTTGAGAAGGCAGCGCCATGACACAGAGCCTCTATCGCTATCGCGACTTCCAAATCGCCATCGCCCCACTTCTCGTCTCTCCTACGCAACGAAGTGTGTCGATGGAGCAACAACAAAACTACATCTGCAGGGTTCAGATTCACCGCCCACCCAGATCATCCACGTCCGTTACCTTCACGTTAAATGCGGCAGATGGCGTACCGTTCACTGATCGACAAGAAGCGGTACTCGCGGGATGCTATGCCGCCGAAAATTTTATTCGCGAGTTATCAGACTGAATTTACCGTCATGTGGATCGACTCGATGCACCCATCTGTCAATGGGTCCCAGCGTTATGTTGGACACTCATCATGTTTGAACTTCAGGAACGTATGCCAAGCGGCATATGGGAGTGCGTCGCTGTGTGCGAAGGCACCTTCCATCAGGAGCAGCTCGCACTAACCAACTGGATCGCATCGGTGCGGCTATCAGGGAATTCACAGCGAGTAGTAACAGCCACATCTACGCCACCGAGTCCCCACACGACATGCTATTTAGAGTCAAATATTTCTCCAAGAAGAATTCTTGGGCGAAATATAGATTTGTACTGTTAAATTTCAGGTGAAATCCATATCACCCGAGCAAGACCATATCATAAATATTCACGCAACGCGCATTTCTTTACGACTCGACAAATAACATCATGAAAATTGGTTACGCTCGAGTATCGACAGAAGAACAGCATCTTGACTTGCAGCTAATCGCCTTGAATACGTTTGGCTGTGACCGCGTTTTGACTGATCAAGGCATATCCGGTGTCCGCTTTGATCGAACCGGACTCAAAGAGGCATTGAGCCTTGCACAAAAGGGCGACACGCTCGTCGTCTGGCGCCTTGACCGATTAGGACGTTCGCTCGGCCATTTGGTCGAAGTGATGAGCGGGTTGCGCGCGCGCGGTGTTGAATTTGCCTCCCTCACCGAGAGCATCCAAACTAACTCACCGGCCGGCATGTTCATGTTCCATATGATCGCCGCGCTCGCTGAGTTCGAGCGTTCGCTGATTAGCGAACGCACTCGCGCCGGCGTTGCAGCAGCACGTCAGCGTGGCAGCAAGCCTGGGCGTCCGTTAGCGCTCACCCCAGAGCAATGCGCGCAAGCAAAGGAATTATTACGAAATCATTCCGAAACGTTCGTTGCAGAAACGTTCCATGTCCATCACCGAACGCTAAGGCGTTCATTGTCTCAAGGCGCCGCTGAAGCAACCGACAACGTTCATTGTTCATCGTTAGCTTGAATCGACTATCAACCAGCAACGCGCGAGCTTCGCTCTACGCGATCTCCTCCGCAACGTATAGTCCCAAGTCGAAATCGACGCCTGATTCCAGATACTTGCGCCGCAGAAACCGAAGCCGTGCCTGTGGCGTAATCAATTCCGCAGAGCACTGCGCCTTACAACTGTGCTTGGGTAGAACGAGCGTTAGACCGTTATATTCGGCCTCCTCCGTATCGACGACCATGACAGGATGCATAACCTGCCCTTCGGGCCAAAGGCCCTCTTGCGGCTGAGCTTGCAGAACGGAGATCGTGCCTCGCAACAACCACACTCCCGCTTCCCAACTGTCCGTACCCGCGCGCGTCAGCCAGCGAATGACGCCCAACGCACGCTCGGCGCCGAACACGCCCGCAACCGCAACCAGCATGCCGATCCTGACCTTGGGGAATGGGACGAAAAGCCTACATCCCTGAATGCTACGATCGCGCAACATACATTCATGCCCCCAAGGTTGCGCTACCTGAGCATCGGCTGCCTCCCAGGTGGCCATGATTTGTTCATAGCCGAACGTGGCATGAACGGTACGCACGATATTGGTCCGGTATCCCAGACGAACTAGATGCCGTTGCTGGTGTCCGATAACCGTGCGCGATATCTGCGCGATCGCATCGAGCAAAACGCTCGCCGCCCGATCTTCGCTAACCTGCAGTAGTTGCGCGCGCACTCGGTCTCGCAAGCGCCCGAGCGGCACATAGCGATGACGGCTCTTACGGCGAGGCGCAATGGCATTTTGGGGCAGCACGACCCGCCCGGTGTCCAGATCCACGATCTCGTCGTTGTCCGGACCTTCCAGCGGACTAAACGAGAGATCCCTGCGACAGGAATCGACAACGCGTTCGACGAGAAAGTATGCCGTCGGAGAGAGAGAAAGCGGGTTGATCCATTGTGCAAACAATAGCGCAAGGTATTCCATCTCAATGGATACGGGATCTTGGCCGGCCACCAACTGGGATTCGGTGCGGGCAACGCCTCCACGCTCGGCGTTTTCGTAGATATAAGCGCAAAACGCCCAGAACTGCTCAGATGGACGCTCATAGCGCAGCCATGACCATCGAGCACTCCAACGCGCGGTCGTCATCGAGCGCAACAATACGCCGGCCCACTGCGCGCTGAGACTGGCCAACATTCGTTGTTCAAGCGCACGAACCCGGGCCAAATATGTCCGCAGTAAGCGGGCACTGAGGTCGCACGCAACAGCGGACACTTGCTCGCGCACATCGTCTGTAGCATCGGATGCTTGACAGTACTGCCACAGCAGGCAACACGCACTGATCGACGCATCAACCAATACCTGAAGCTGCTTCGCACAGGCGCTTGTTTCGTCGTCCTGAAGCTCGCTCAATTGAGCCAGCACGCGCTCCATGGTCGCGATTGCTATCTTTGCTTCGTCGGCAACCGCCAAAGAAGGCGCCGCCTGAGCAAACCCCATAACCTCGCCTTCACCGCCGGGCGTCATCGTGCTTCTCTCCAGCAGCGCCTGGGGCAAGCAGCCAGCAAAGTACGATGTTTGAAGCTCATAGACTCTCCGGTTCACCCTGCCTACCAGGGCCGTGTATTCTCGATGGAACTTTTTGCGCACGGATATTCGTCGCACCAATGGTCATATCTCGACTCACCGGGTAAAGCTCGCAGCAACGATAGCCAGATGGCGAGACACTGATTACGACGTGACGCTAAAGATGGACAAATTCAAACCGAATAAAAGACAAACTGCATAAAGCCGTGCCAATCACTGCGCGGTCTATTGAAACCAATCTGTCATCGCACAACCTACACGTCACCTACGGATGTCGCCGCAATTGGCGAATTCTCGGGCTATCGCGTCAGCCAAAACCAAGTCAATTTTATTTTCCCCTACGTTTAGGCAAGCTAACGCGACATTGATAATCCGGGGTTGCAAAAATGGGGTGAACCATAGAGTTACTAAGTTTTTAGAAAGTAGCCTCACTCGCTAGCGTATTGACACTCGGGCTGACGGAAGAACGATTTGACGAGGTCGGGCAGTTTTTGAATGCGTCGCAACGCACCGAGGGCGAGCGACTTCATGTCGTCCAGGCTTTGCACAAGCTGCCGGCTGACTCGCCGTTTGACGTGTGCCCACACTTGTTCATCGGGGTTCAACTGCGGCGCGTAGGGCGGCAGGTAGAACAACGTGAGCTGCCCATCGAGCGATGCGACGTAGTCTTTGACGAGCTTGGATTTATGGATCGGATGACCATCGACGATCAAGAAGATTGGCTTGCTTGCACCGACCATCAGACGAGCGAGAAATTCCTTGAAGGTCGTCGCCCTCACCGATCCCTCGTGAATCATGAAGCGAAATTCGCCACCAGGACTGACCGCCGAGATCATGTTGAACGAGAAGCGTCGCCCAGTTACCTCGACGACGGGCGTTTGGCCGACCGGAGCCCAGGTCGTGCCGGTATGGTAGTCGGAGCGAATGCCCGCTTCATCGGCAAAATAGATCACCGCGCCTTGCGCGCGGGCTTGCGCCTTGATCGCCGGATACGTCTTGGTTTCCCACTCGTGCACGAGTTGGGTGTCTTGCTGCCAAGCTTGATACAGCGGCTTTTGGACGGAAAAGCCAAGCAGCTTCATGACACGGCTGACCGAGGCCAACGCCAAAGATTTGCCGAACTGGCGCTTGATCAGTTCGCTGATCAACGACAGTGTCCACAGACCGAATTCGAACTTGAACTGTTGGGGAGAGTTGTCGCGAACCGCCTGGGCAATCCAACGCATTTCGTCGGCACTGATCTTCGGTGGCCGCCCCGGAATCGGCTTGGCCAAAAGTGCATTCTGTCCGCCTTCGGCGAACTGGGCGAGCCAGTTAAAAACCGTGCGAGTGCTCACACCGAACGCAGCCGCTATCGATGCCACCGTTGTGCCTTCGTGCGCCGCCTTAACCGCTTGTTGGCGCATGACCTGGAGCGTGTGGTGATCCAGCTTGCGGCCGTCTGATGAACGTTTGCATTTCATCCAGCCATTGTCTCACGGATGTGAAATTACTTTCTAAAAACTTAGTACTTTATTTGACAGCAAGGGATAGACCGCCTCGCGCATGAGGGAAGGGACCATTGCCCCCTCACTTTCCTCTACGCACCAACGCCACTCACGCCACCACACAACGACCACCACGGTCGGGGACCCGTACTGGTCTGCGCGATCTTGGTGGTGCGTCTGCACGGCATGAGTGCCCGTCGAGAACATTGAGACTCCTGTCGATCGGGGCGCCACTCTGAGGCCCTCCGGCAGGTGCAGCCGAGCCACCGGCGGCTACAGATGGGGGCATGGTTGCTAATCTAGATGTCGACAAACGCTCGATGGCCGCGCCCAGCGCGCCCAGCA
The DNA here is from genome assembly GCF_017315725.1 of Trinickia acidisoli. Classification (NCBI taxonomy): domain Bacteria; kingdom Pseudomonadati; phylum Pseudomonadota; class Betaproteobacteria; order Burkholderiales; family Burkholderiaceae; genus Trinickia; species Trinickia acidisoli. The sequence goes on along the minus strand of NZ_JAFLRG010000002.1, from coordinate 298,880 downwards.
TGCATGTCACGTCCAACGGCGACATCCTGTCGGCGACCGCGCGCAGCGCATGATACGCATCCTCTTGCTTGTTTGCCGGACAGCTCGAGATGGCCGCGCATAGCATGCCCAGCCTGAATACCGGATCCAGCTCCCTCATCTGGTCGGTGGCCTCGCACAACTTACGATACGCCACCTCTCGCCCGCCTTCCAGGGTCGGGATGACCATACATAGCCTAACCAGCAAGCCAGGATCGCAAGGATCCGGCTTCATGACGGCCTTGCACAGCTTGCGATAAGCCGCCTCCTGCGCGTCTTGCGGCAGCCTCGGGACGACCGTGCATAGCACGTCCAGCACGCACGCCCGATCGCGAGAACTCAGACTCGTGGCGGCCCTGAGCACGCTCTTATACTCCGCCACTCGCTTGTCTTCCGGCAGGCCCAGGATGGCCGCGCCTCGTACAGCTGCCTTATCGCGTGGCCCCTGCTTGTTCGCGACCTCGCACACGTTGCGATACGCCGCCTCTTGCTTTGCTTCCGGCAGGCTTGAGATGACCGCGCTAAACGCGCACAGCTCGGCTCGAGTTGGGAACGAGCCGCAGGCCGCCCACAGACGGTCATACTCTTTCGCTCGCGTGCCTAGCGGCAAGCCTGAGATGGCCGTGACCAGCCCGCTCCGCGCGAATGGTGAGCAGCGGAACAACGCTTCATACTCTTCCTGTAGCTCGCGTTCCGGCAAGGCCAGGATGGATATACCCAGCCTGGGCAACACGCGTGCCGCATACTCCAACCGCTCTTGACACAGCAGCGGCTTGACGGCCACGCACAAGTCTTTATATGCAGCCACTCGCCGGTTTGGCGGCAGGTGTCGGATGGTCTCAGCCAGCCCACACAGCGCGTTTGCCCGACGGTCTACCGCTGCCCGATCGCCTAGCGGCCCATGGGTGCACTTGAGCCCGTTGTCATACATATGTTGTAACCACGCATCAGCCAATCTCCAAAGCCCTACCGCATGGCAAGCATCTGAACTCGTCCGTGCAAACGCCCACAGATCGGGCGGCATCAAAAAACTGAAGACGATTTGCAACGCATCCAGTGGCACCGTGGGGATTAAAGGCATCCTCAGCTCCTTCCTTGGAATACAGAACCGCCCGGGAATCCTGAAGGCTGGTTGGTTTAAGTTGATGCCGGCACAGCAATGGCGCCGCTGAATTGGCAATAGTAGTTTGCGTCAGCTTCAGCGGGCGTCATATAGCAGAGCGGTTCCATGAGCCGATGATGGTTAAACCCATTCCATTACACACAAGTCTGCTACTCAAGCTCGCGTGCGTATCTGATGCCGGCAGCAAAATCCACCACTCGCTGCATGCCTAGCCAGATGGTTTTGACGCCAGGCTCACCGTCGCCTTTGCGGGCGAGGAAACCGCCGAGCCTGGCGACGAGCCGTACTACTTCGTTTAGCCGCGGCGGCTTTTCGGGCGGGGCCTTCTTGTTGAGGATGAAGGCGGCCCTCCATTCATCGGGCTCGAATAGCAGTCCGGCATCGAGGTCGGGGCAAGTTCGACCTAAGCGCATGAGACGGGCAATGCGCCACGCCACCACCATGAACACCGCCAGCGCCCGCTCGATGCGCTCGATCGTGCTCAGTTGTAGCGCCTCGACCCGGCAACCGTTCTTCAGCACATGAAAGAAGGTTTCCACCTCCCAGCGGGCGCGGTACCAATCGATCAGTCGCGCGGCCTCGGTCATATCCGGCACGTCGCGATTGGTCAGCAAGCGCCATTCGATCGGCGTCGCCCCGGCGGACGCGTCAATCTCTCGCGCAACAAGGCAATTGATCGACACAACACCGCCCTGGCCATCGGGCACGTCGATCCGACGACTCCAGATTTGCTGCTGAACCTCCCGCGCCTTCTGTCGCTGGCGACCCGGCAACGTGAAGCGGATTTCACCAAGCGCCTCGCCTTGCGTGGCGTGATCCCAGAGTCTTTGACCCTCGGGCAACACGCGATTGTGCTGGGCGCGAATCAGCCAGTCGGCCGGATAACCCAAATCGCGCGCTTTGGCCATCAGCTCGACAATGTCCGACTCACGGTCTGCGACATACACCAGCCGTGTGCCGGGCAGATCCACCGCCTGCTCGGCCACCCGCTCGTATCCCTCGATCCAGCGCGTGCTTTCCTTGAGGCCGCCACGCTTGCCTCGGGCGTCCTTGCGCTCACGCGACCACATCCAGGCATTGAGCACGCCCAACGGTTCACGCTGTGGCGTGACCGCGTAGGTCGCGTGAACGTACATGCCGCGCTGTGCTTCATACGACAACGGCCCCAGTCCAGCGATCTCCTGCCCGTTAAAGTTCAGCTCGGTTGTGTCATCCAGGCACAGCACCACCTCACATGCCCGCATCCGCTCGGTCGAGCTCTGCCAGTGCGGCTCCATGACGTCGGTCCATTCCAGCTTGTCCTGCGCGAAGAACCGATAAGCCGCCGCCGTCTCAGCCCAGCCGCCGCACGCCAGCGGAATGCTCGCCGTCGGATTGCCCGACAGTTGCTCGGCCAGCAGGATCGCCCGCCGGTTCAGGCGCTTGTCGCCCAGATCGATGCCCTTGAATTCCATTGCCGCCCAGCTCTCCGTTGCTCGTGCCATTCGCGTGCCGCGCAAAAAGCAAGAGCAAACGGCAAACCGCGACAGTTTACAAACCGCTCATGCCGACTTGTGTGTAATGGAATGAGTTCGACCGACTCACGCATTTTCCACGGAGCATATGAAACATTCACACTCGGAAATGCTCGATCCACGTTGCTAGCCGGTCCCCCCCCCACTCGGCCGCCGGAATGGTAGGCCGTAACACTATGACTTCACCTTCTTTTGCGGCTGCCAGTGCGAGGCCATTCTCGTCAAGCCAGAGGAGCGTAGCCATCCATACAGCGTGCGGAGCCGATACCGCAGTATTTGTGGAAGCGCCAAGAAACTCGGCAAATCCCGCAGGATCGCCCCAAATAAGCGTATCGGCCTCGCGCCGTACCGCGCCTCCCGCTGCTTCAAGAAGCTCGGCCAGCACAATCGTGGCCTGGCCTTCCCGAGGTCCAGTGCCTCGCGTGCGCAGAGCGGTGAGATGGTTTGCCACCCTATATCCGAAAGCACCTCCACGAAGGCTCTCCGCTTCCACGAGATCAGCGTAGTCCATCAGCAACCAATCGAGCTCCGGTGCATGAACCCCCGCAAGCGCGGCGCAAGCGAGATATGTTTCCACTGGCTGGAAGCGCTCCGGACCGATCAGGCTGGCCGCAACAGTGCGAATTACCGCAATGCGCGTAGCAATAGTCTGCCGCTGCAACACAGTGAGTTTCTCTCGCACCAACTGATCACGCTCCTTGCGCAGCCCCGCCAGCTCAAGCGCCTGCCGTAACTCCAGCCGCAATGCGGTAATGTCCCACGGTTTCTTGATATACCGATGAATCTGTCCGTGATTGACCGCCTCGATGGTTTGATCGATTTCAGAATAGGCAGTCGTCAGTATTCGCACAACATGCGGATACCTCTCACTCGCATAGCGCAGTAACTCGTTTCCACACTCGCCAGGCATACGCTGATCAGACACTAGAACAGCTACTCTATCAGAGTGCGCATCCAGCAAGGCCTTGCCTTCTTCAACCGAGCCACCGGCCAGTACCGGAGCGAGGTTGCCGATAGCTCGCTGAAAGTATTTGACGGCCGTCGCCTCATCGTCAATGAACAGGATCATTGGCGGCTTTGCCTCTATGGCACACGGTTCATTCATCAGCAACTCCTGTGTATACGACTCTCGATACCCATACAATCCGAAATCATCTGCACCACAATGAGAAAATCAACATCGCTTAACTAGCTCTAGGAAGATCGAAGCTGAACGCGGCCCAGCTACCTAGCTCACTTTCAGCGTAAAGAACGCCTCCATGGCGTTCAATGACCGCATAACTGATCGACAAACCAAGGCCCAATCCTTGCCCAACGTCGCGCGTAGTGAAGAACGGTTCGAATACTCGGGCAAGATTTTCACTAGCTATCCCAGGACCGTTGTCGCGAACAGTGATATGCAGACGCTCTTCTATCCACCTCGCCGACGTATGAATCGCTGGCACGACTGTCCCCGCCTTACGCATCGCCACCACAGCATTGGAGATGAGATTTATCAGCACTCCGATGATTGCGGCCTCATCGCCGAGCACAAGGGTATCGGCAGGCAAATCACGTGTCGTAGCAACACCGCGCAGTTCATGCGAGGTCAAACGCATCGAAGACTCAAGCGCCTTTTCAAACAGGAAAGGCGTTCCTTGCTCCACCTCGGCGCCGGGCTTTCGATAAGCAAAGGTCTTGAGATCCGAGACGATATGCTGAACACGCTGCATGCCCTGCCTAGCGTCCGTCAGACATTCATGCAACGCAGATTCAAACTTCGCAGCAGGCTCTTCCATGGCTACCTCGATAGCCATCAAAGAAAAATTGACGGGATTGTTCACCTCATGAAGCAAACCTGCCGCCAACGTACCGATTGCAGCCATCTTTTCTTGTTGAAGCAATTGCCCTTTAATGTCGACGAGCTTGCGGTTGATGGCCTCGAGTTCCGTATTCTTCTCCGACACCTCGACCTTGAGGCTAAACAACATGAAGCGCGCACGCTCATTGAAAAAGGTATAAACGGCACTGGCCACTGCGGCAAACAACAACAATAGTGTATTGACCAGCAGCGCGCCCACCTGCCCCGTGCCTCCATCTCTGTGCAGCAAACAGGCCAACAGATACAGCAAGCAGGACACCCCTCCAAATACAACGTTCTGCCACAGGCCGAAAGGCAGAGCGATGCCAGACGCAAATATAGCCAGATTTAGCCCTACGTAGTAGGGAGATTGCGCGCCGTCAGTCCTGAAAATCATCCAGGAAATCATCATCTGCGGAAGCAATAACCATAAAAAAGTCAACCCCGAGGTAAAGCGCTTTCCGTATTCGCTGTACAAAATCATGATAATTCCAGCGATCAGCAGCGAAACCAGCACACGCACCGCAGCGAATGCCACCTGCAGATGAGGGTACTGTCCATAGTCCAGCCCTGCTCCCAACAACACCAATGCGATAGCTGTATAGGCTCCACCACGACTGAATACTAGTCGAAAATCCGACAATTCAGCTTGATAGCCTGTATGAAGTTGGCCGGTACTCACGGCCGAGGTTGACTGCCCGTGTTTCATTTGATGGTGGCTTCCACGAATACATTGACACCTGTTTCGTCGACGTAAAGATTGCGTTCCACACAGTTCGCCGGCAGCAAGGCGTTCATACCCGCCTCATCCCGGTAGATCAGGTACCACTCGAGCAAATGCTCCATCCCGTATTTCTGGGGATTAGACGAATGAACGTTAGTGACCAGCACTTGACCTCCGGGTCGCGTACGTGCCGCAAAATAGGCAAGTAGCCGTGCACACACCTTATCCGAGAGATAGTCGAACAGGCCAGCACAGTACACCGCGTCGAACTCTCGCAAATCAGGATCCGGACCAAGCCTTCGCTTAAGTAATTCGTGCACGGATTGACACACGAATTCGGCCGACACTTTGCAGCCCTCATGACTGGCGAATCGTTCGATCGAGTCCTTTGTAAACGATAGCGTTTCCTTGCTGAAGTCCACCAACTGAAATAACAGTAGCTCAGGCCTGACATATTCACGCACGAAGCGCTGGATTTCACAGGCCGGCCCACACCCGACATTGAGAATGCGAAACGGCCTACCTGCGGCGTTTGCCGCATCGGCCTGGCGCGTCAAGAAATCGACCAAAATATTGATCCGATTTCGATGTGCGGTGGCAACGGGTGCCATCAAAAAGGCACTATTGACAATTTGAAAGTACGTGGTGGGGCCTTGCTGCGGGTCACCCAGGATCTGGTTGACCATTTCGTAGTCACCTGCATAACCAAGTGGTTTAGTGAAGGTTCTATACACAAAAGGTGCGCGCAGCAGTAAAGGGTGCAGTGCCATTTGAGCATAGTTACGATGCACGGGCGCGATTTCAGAATCAACCCTTGCGGCCTCTTCCTCGAGCCCTCCGAGGTAAGATTTGACCTTTAACATGATCGGCTCTGCAAGTTCGCGGAACACATCCACCCGCAGCCGTCCGTCTTCCTTCGGAAGATCTTCGGTCAGATCAACTTGCTCGACCCAGCGCGAAACTTCCGCTAGAAATGCACGCATTTCATTTACCACGATCTGATAATCTCGGCGTATGCTAAAACGCGCGTCCCAATCACTGACAAATAGCTCTGCTTCGCGGCCAACCGACTTTCCTCCGCTGGGAAGATCGGCCAAGTCCCGCCATTCGTCGATGAGTGTCAGAGAAGCTACGGCAGTGAGGCCGGTGTTCACAAGGCTAATGACCACAGCCTTGCCCAGATATGCGTTTCTAGTGCCTATGCGAACAGTCAGATCACTCAGCACTTCACTCACCTGAACGATCGAGTAAGGATTGTAAATCTCCATCACCAGAGAATTTCTCCGGAGATTAATGATGGTGCCCCGCACTTGCTCGCGTTGCGAATTGCGGAAGCTGACTACCGGGTCGATTTGGATCTTCGAGTTCACGTCATTTTGCCAGAGGAATCCCGGAGACGATCATGGGTTGAATTTTGATATCTGTTTTCAAACGTTCGAACTCGGCAACCGCAGTATCGTGCCACGCTACACAACCTTGACGCGAATAGTTGCGCATCCTCTCGGTCAGTCCTTCGCACCTGGCGTGTACAAGGGTTGCTCGCATAGAATCCGATAAGACTGCCATCGAGGATATGGGTCAGTACGAGAAGATCTAAATCCAGAGGGCCACCTATTCATTCTCATTTACTGGCAGGCCGCACCGTCACGGACAATTTTGGACTCTTCCATATTCCGTCTACGTGCACGTCGAAACGAGCGCGCTACAAACCACACGTTATCGATCACGGTGCTAGCATGGCCGTACGGCATTCGAAGTGACGCGGGCCGAGCAAGATAGAAGCCCTGTACCATATCGGCTTCAACCATGGCGGCAAAATCCAAATCAGCCTGCGTTTCAACCCCTTCCACAACCACAGCACTCCCCGCCTCGCGCAGCAGGGCAACGAGTTTCAAAAACACCGCTGCTGCCCGCGAATTGCGCATTGCAAACGTAAGCAGCGAGCGATCCAGTTTCACAACATCCGGCTGAAGCTGGACCAGCCTGTCTATGTTAGACAGGCCGACACCGAAATCGTCGAGCGCAATCTGAAAACCACTATTACGAAATTCCACTACCGCATCAGCAAGCTGATGCAATGAACCGCCAGCCTCGACCACTTCTATGACGACCTGCCCCGGTGCCAGGCTGGCTCGCTTCACCGTTTGAACGAGCTCGCTAGCGTAGCCGGCCACGAGCAGCGTCTCGGGTCTGAAATTGAGAAAAAGTTGTTCGCCGCTGCAGAGCACGCTGGCGGCGTTATGCAGATGCGTGCGATGGCAACGCTGGTCGAGCGAAACGGCTTCGTCCATGGAACGTTGGGCGAACATTGCCGGCGGTGAAATTTGCGCCCCATCATTGAGATACGCCCTGAGTAAGGCTTCCGTCCCTGCCACATTACCGGAACGTAGACTAAAGATCGGCTGAAAGGACGAACACAACGTGATGTCCGGCGCAACTCCACTTCTGACCCACCATTCCGTTTCCTCGCCGACCTCAAGCCATGTCGAGCTTGCGAGGTCTGCTGGGGACGGCTGCGCGCGCAGGGTATGCATGCGACCTCCTTTGCATAGGACTGGTGCTTCGTCTGCAACTAACCTGCCTCAGATAGGTCTCGCCGGGCCACCTCGGCTGTTGCATTGGGCTTAATCATTTATGGGCGATCTAGCTGTCGCTCCGACGACGTATGTGAGCGCAAATGCTTCGAAGCAGGGTGTCACACGTCGCACAACAAACTGCTTACAGATTCATGAACGGGGTTTCTAGTCGCACGACCATCGCATTTGGCAAAGGCCTATTGGATATGGCTTTCAAGCTGACAACCAAGCATTGCAGCAAGAGCGCCATGGGCGGAAGGCGTTGCTTGGTCGACGACGCATGCATCGAGAATGGCTGCAAGTTCTTTACTGGCGCCGCTCGGCCAAATGCAATCGCCCCGCATACCCCTGTCGAACAAAGTCGATTGGAACAAGGATCCAGTAAGTCTTCGGTGGGCCCGAGCAGACGAGAGTATCGATGAGCGATTTCATGTCGCGCGGTATTTTCCTCACGGCCAATCACCACCCGTCGGTTCTAAAAATCCGGCGCGGTTCGGAAGCCCGCTTTCCGCATCACGCTGAGAATGCGCGGAGCCGAACTGGTATAGCGATTCCGTGTTTCGAGCGTAACCCCAAAATGAACCACGTCGGGTCACTACGTTATGTCGTATGAAGACGATTTCAAGGCAGCAGTCGATGTACTGAATCGAGGCCCGTACCGCCGCAAAGGTATGGTCTTCAATCCAAAGCCATACGATGAAGCGAGTGCCCGCCTAGCGCCGTATCTTGACAAAGATTCGCCCTACTCTCAGCAAGCCCGCGCCCTGTATTGGGCATTACAAGCGCTCGCTGAGACAGCGGCCTGCGCTAACGACTGTTTTGCAGATCCACCAAGGTTGGGTGACATGCAATTGAAGGCCAACCGGGCAAGAAAGTATTGGCAAGAGGCCAAAATCGGCTGGATGGATGCACCACAGGATTGGTGTGTCCGATGTGATGCCGGGCAATTGTTCTTACCCTCACTAACGGCGGGCGAGCCGCCGCCGGCGGCGCAGCAGGTGAGGGTCGTGCAAAAGCACCCCGACTATGGACATTCGCTGCTAGATGATTCTCGTGATCGTCGTCATACAAAGACAATACAACGCATACATGAATTTGGGCGAAACATAGAGGCGATACTCTTGAAGGAGTTTTGCGAATCATTGTATCGACCCGACTGTTCAGATGCCGGCGATTTCGCGATGGCATTGCCTTTTCCTCCCATTCAGCCTGTTGTAATTGACCACCAAACTTCCTCAGCAGCTGCAGTGGCTCCGCGGCCCGTACTAATTGCTCGAACAGGTGCGTCGGCATTGGCCCGTTAAGAGAATCTCGAGGTTGGCGCGACTTCATCACGCATTGACTCAGGTTATTTGTGACCAAGCCAGGGTCATCGCCTCATGTAATTTGCTTCACGCTCAGCCGGCGTGAACGTCGCGCATCTACACGCAAAGGCTTGAACAACCGGGCGGAGAATGCGCACCTGCCACACGGGTGCGCGAGAAGATCATGCGGCAGTTCAAATCGGCCCACCCGCTACAACGTTTCGCTTCGGTCCATGGGCAGGTTTCAAATCTGTTCATGGGCTACCGTTACAACTGCAACGCGCAGTGCAAACGCGAAGCACGTACTCGGCCAGGGCGGCCTGGGCTTCGTGAGCCCAAACCAATCAGTTGACATTCCTATCGCACCCGGTTGTCCGGCTGCCAAATAACTTGACACTACCGGCGCACGCGTAAAATACGATCGCTTCAGCTTGCTCCTGAGAACGCCTTCAAACCACCCACGTTAAGCATGACCTGGATCTTCTGCCAATGAGCATCCAATACGATCGCAAACAAATCACAGCGTGGTTGGACTCCCACACGGTCATCAAGGCCCACGACTACGCACATGCCGTCTCACATCTACAGTGGCAGGACGGCGATACGCTAACCGGAAAGGTTCAGGGTAACCGTTCACACCCCTATGAGGTGCGGATCTGGTTCAACGACATCGATGAGGACATCTGGATCGAGAGCGAATGCACCTGTCCGGTCGGCGGCCATTGCAAGCACGTGGCTGCTCTCCTGATCGCGGGCCTCGCCCACCTACCCAAACAAGCCGTCACCGGCGTGCGCCCCGAACTGGTAGGCTGGCTCGAGGGTTTTCGGGCCAGGCATCTGGGCGCGACTCCAGGCAGCAAAAAGGCAAGTGCAAGGTCATCCCATGCGCTTGCCTATGTGATCACCGGCACGTATCAGGGCTGCCCGCAGCTTGTATTGTACAAATCGCGCGTGGCCGCTGACGGCACGATCCGCTCGCTCGATGATGCGTGGCACAACATCGAGAATGCGCTCGTTAAGCCGCCGAAATTTGTGAGCGAAGAAGATTTGCCGATCCTGCGCGGACTGTGGCTCGGGCGCTCGCGCAACGCATTTTCCGGTCAGCTTGGCCTGCAAGGCACCAACGGTGCCGCTCTTCTCGAAAAACTCATTGCCACCGGCCGCGCCTTTGTTTCGCCCACGGTCAGTACCATGCATTCTGGACAACCGAGCCCCCTGCGCGGCGGATCGGCTCGCCCTGGACGCATTGCGTGGCACACGCTACCCGACACAAGAGTGCGTCCATCCTTGCAAACCGAACCTGATGCCACGTTACTCATCACGGCAACCGAGCCCTGCTGGTATCTGGATGCCATGGCGGGCGAAGCCGGCCCCATCGAGTTAGCCTGGCCTGCCTCAAATATCGCCGACGTCCTTTCGATACCCGCCATCACCCTTGACGAAGCTCCGCTCGTGGGCAAGGTGCTGCGCGAAGTGGTGCCAGACTTACCGCTGCCGCCAGCGTATGACCAATCGACCGTACGCGTCATCGAATCCCCGCCTGTGCCTGTGCTCCTGCTCGATACATTCCCAGCGTGGAACTCAAACTGGTCGTCGACGAACGTTCATAATGCACTGGATTTCGCGACCCTCCACTTTGATTACGAGGGCGAACGTGTCTCCGCGCAGGGAGACACGACGCTCATCCGTCTCGGCGCGCACCGCGAACTTATGCAGATCCAGCGCGATGCCGTCGGCGAGAAGCGTCACCTGACAGAATTGCAGCGCGCCGGACTATGCGCGATTCCTTCCGGTCAAGCCCAAGGTCCCCGCGCTTTCCCGGCAGGCATGCTCGCACCGTCCAGGGAAAATAACTGGCCGAGCTTCATGAAGCACACGCTGCCAGCGTTGCGCGAGAAAGGCTGGCAGGTCGAGATGTCAGCCGAATTCCGTCACAACGTGATCGAGGTCGACGTAATCGAGGGCAGCCTGCGGCAGTCGGATGAAGGCTGGTTCGATGTCGAGATGGGTATTACGGTCAACGGCGAGAGGGTGCGTATCGAGCCGCTGCTGGCCGACCTCTTTGCGCGCGATGCGCGCTGGCTTTCCGGGCAGTTGAACACCATCGCCGATGATGAAGGTATTGAACTGAAAACCGCACGCAACGAGCGGCTGCGTCTACCAGCCGGACGCCTGAAGCCAATTGTGCGCGTACTGATCGACCTGCTCGAGCATGTCGGCAGCGGCATGCAAATCTCCGAGTGGGACACCGCACGCCTCGCGGCGCTCGATGATACCGGCCGCTGGCAGTTTCATGGCAACGCGTCGATTCGCCAACTCGCACAGCATCTGATGGCCGGCCCCGGTGTCACCGAGGTGCCTGTGCCGCAAGGGCTGCAGGCTGAACTACGCGACTATCAGCGTCAGGGGCTCGCCTGGATGCAGTTCCTGCGCGAACACAACCTCTCGGGCGTGCTGGCCGATGACATGGGACTCGGCAAGACGGTGCAGACCCTCGCACATATCCTCGCCGAAAAGGAGGCGGGGCGACTCACCCAACCCGCGCTTATCGTCGTGCCCACCACGCTTGTGCATAACTGGTGCGACGAAGCGCAACGCTTCGCGCCGGCGTTGCGCGTACTCAACCTGCATGGTGCACAACGCCATACGCGATTTGATGAGATCGCAGAACACGATCTCATTCTCACCACCTATGCGCTCGCCTGGCGCGACGAGGAAATGCTCGCTCAGCACCCGTATCATCTGCTGATCCTCGACGAGGCCCAGTACGTCAAGAACGTGACCACCAAAGCGGCCGCCACCATCCGCTCCCTGCGGACAAAGCACCGTCTATGCCTGACCGGCACGCCGCTGGAGAATCACCTGGGCGAGCTGTGGGCACAGTTCGACTTCTTGCTGCCCGGGTTTCTCGGCTCTCGTGACGATTTCACGCGACGCTGGCGCACCCCGATCGAAAAGAGCGGCGATACGGTGCGGCGCGAACTGCTTGCTCGGCGCATCCGTCCCTTCATGCTGCGTCGACGTAAGAACGAGGTCGCCACTGAACTGCCACCCAAGACGATCATCGTTCGTACCGTCGACCTCGAAGGCACACAGCGTGATCTCTACGAGGCTGTGCGCGCCACGATGCAGAAGAAGGTTCGCGATGCGATCGCCGTCAATGGTCTCGCACGCAGCCATCTAATCGTGCTCGACGCGTTGCTTAAGCTCCGGCAGGTTTGCTGCGATCCGAGGTTGCTCAAAACCACGCAAGCCACTCGGGTGAAGGAATCGGCCAAACTTGCGCTATTGCTTGAGATGCTGCCCGAGCTCATCGAGGAAGGCCGCCGCATCCTGCTCTTTTCGCAGTTCACCAGCATGCTCGATCTCATCGCAGCCGCGCTCGATAATGCACAGATTCCATACGTCGTCTTGACCGGCGAGACGACCGATCGTGCCGCCCCAATCCGACGCTTCCAGCAGGGTGAAGTGCCGCTTTTCCTCATCAGCCTAAAGGCCGGAGGCGTGGGGTTGAACCTCACTGCGGCCGACACTGTCATTCACTACGATCCGTGGTGGAATCCAGCCGTGGAAAACCAAGCTACCGATCGCGCGCACCGGCTCGGGCAGGACAAGCCCGTGTTCGTCTACAAGCTGATCACCGCGGGCAGTGTGGAGGAGAAAATCGTCGTCATGCAGCAGCAGAAGGCCGCGCTTGCCGACGCGATTCTCTCCAACGATGCCGCCAGCACAGCCAAGTTCTCGGCCGGCGATCTCGAAGCGTTGTTTGAGCCCATTCCGAGCGCTCTCGCACATGCACCGGCCACCCAACTACGCTCGCATGCCCGAATCAGCACGTAGTGCAGGCGCGGGCCTCTTTAACATCCGTCGCCATGATCCAGCTCTCTCGACGAACTCCGGCACGGACGACTTGGCAATACGCTGAAATATTATCGAACACCGCCTTGCTGCGGGACCGGTGTGCGTGATGGCGAACCGGCAGCGACCGCTGCAGACGGAGCTGCGACGTCGGCACCCCGGGGCCTCTTTGAAGCACGAGGGCGTCCACTGCCTGCTAGACCCAACAGGTCTTGCACCGCTTGGTAACTCGGATCCAACGTACTAGTAGTCTCCCTGACTCGCGAGCTTGCTGCCTGCCCGTGCGCCGCTCTCGCCAGCCTGAGCGCTTCGTCACGCAAATCCGGCGATGCTCCATCCATGCCCGCTGAGACAGTGAAGGCCAAGTTGGCATGATTAAAATGCTTAACCGCCAGGTCATGCCGCCCGACGCTGCTCGCCTCGCATCCGCGCGCGTATTCTGCCTGGCCGTTCGCCATGTGAGCAAACATGCTCGCTTCGGCGCGCCCGGCCGGCACACCAGCCATGGCAACTACGAAGAACCTGTGGGCCACATCAAAAAACTCTGCCGCTGCAGCATAGTGCCCATCAATGTAAGCCGCGCGCCCGCTCGCGCAACCTGCCTGACCCCGGGCCCCGCTCGCCAGCCTGCGTGCTTCGGCGCGCAGATCCGCCGGCATATCGTGCACGGTCGCGGCGGCTGTGAAGATTTGGTGAGCGCGAGCAAAGAACTTTGTCATCTCGACGTACTGCTCAGCGCAGTCAGCCGCGTGTCCGCGCGCGCAGTCTGCTTGGCCACGCAATATCCCCGCCAACCCGCGCGCTGAGAAACGGATATTCGCGGGCACACCACCCACGTCCGCGGCAGCTGTGAAGGCCCGGTCGGCCTGAGCAAAGAGCTGTGCCGCCTGGTCATACTGCCTAGCGCGGTACGCCTCGCTCCCGCTTTCCCAGGCTGCCCGACCGCGTGCGAACTTCTCTGCGGCGCTTAACATCATCACCTCCAGTTAACAAAAAAGCCAATGGCTTTGTTCGGTAAGGTACGCATCCACTTAGTTGCGGGCGCAACTATATAACCTTGACCCAGACGGCTTTGCCGAAGCTGTCCCACAGGTTCACGAGGTTGGCGATGATGATCACACCCTGTGAACAATGGCGTTGGCTGGTGTTGGCGGCGGACACCGGTAGCACGCCACCGCTCGGCCAGGCCTCATGCTGTAGTACGCGCCGTCAGCGATCACGCAGTCGACGCTCGCCGACTGCCAGCACGCTCGCCAGGGCCACCTCGACGGATACGCTCTCCTCGATGAACTCGATATAGGCGTTCGTTTAGGTCGGATTGCGCCAGACACGCCCGGCACATACAGCTCTGGGTTGATGAACAACGCCTTCAGATCGCCGTTCGGGCAATACAAGCCGAGTGGCCACGCCGTTTCAGGCTCCGGTTATAGGCCCGTGCGCTAGTCACCCGATACGCCGGTTTGGCACGCTTACGCGCTTCACCAGCTTGCAGACAGGCTTGGTACGACACGAAAAGCTCATAAAGTGGATCGATCGCCCCCACCTTTCTACCCGCACCCAACCATCTGATCGCATACCTCTACCAAACAAAGCCCTGAAGCGGCAGGAATATTTTCGCAAAAAGTAAGCCATGGGAAAGCCGCCCCGTGCGACTTTACTGCATGGCGTAACCTTCAGCAATCGGGGTTGAAACCGCGATTTATTCAACAAATCGCAGTGGAATTCGCGCCGCTCACATTACGGTCTTATATGGCTTTATTGATTCATAAAATTTCCATAAAACATTAAACGCAAACTCAAATGAAAACAATTTTGCTAGTAATGCGAAAAGGTTGCGCTGTACACGGCGAGAACATCGCTCAAATCAAGCGATTAGGCATTAATATAGTAGCCCTCACTGCGCGCAACGACATCGAGGATACGTCTCGCTTCTACACCATCGAGCATATTGGCGGCGATGTCACGAGTAATGAAATTGATCACTCCATTGAAATAGCAAAGAAGCATGGCGTTTCTTGCGCCGTTACATTCCAAGAAACAGACATTATATTGTGCGCCCATATTAATGAAGCGCTAGGGGTTCCTGGTGCCTCCGTATGGGCAGCGAAAATTTGTCGAGACAAATCCATGCAACGCAAGCTTTTGTCGAGCGCCGCCATCCCTAGCGTAAAGTATCGACCCGTCAAAGATATCGAAGGAGCATTGGCAGCAGCAAGGGAAATTGGCTTCCCTGTCATCATAAAACCAACCAGAGCTGCCTCAAGTATAAATGTAAGTCTTGCTCAAAATGAAGACTCCCTGAAAAATGAAGTAGAGTCGATCGAGAATTTCATGGGAACCAGTAAAGGGCTATATTTCTCGAAGGAGTCAGATAACTCAAGCAGTATGATCATCGAGGAATACCTCCCTGGCACCGAGGTCACGCTAGATGGTGTAGTAATTGACGGCACATTCTTTTTAGGTGGCATTCATAATAAAAAGGACATGGGTGGCCCATATTTTGAAGAAGATTTATATTCCTTACCGTTTAAAGAACCTGAGCGCGAAAATGAGCTATCCAGCATTGCTGCAGCGATTTGCGACGCACTTGACGTCAAAAATTCAATGTTTAACGTCGAACTGCGACGCGATGCTAATGGGAATTTTCGAGTGGTAGAGTTTAGCTGTCGATTGTCAGGTGGTCGCGTCTACCGCAATATTTTTGATGTGTACGGGGTAGATATGGTTTCCGCTCACCTCGCGTCGCTCATGCCACAATTATCATTTACCCCTGCGGGCTTTATGAGGCGCCACACCCCCACGCGAGCGACGTGCATGAAGCTGATGTATTGTGATGGAAGAATTATTTGCAATTCTCCCGGAATCGCAAAGACCAAGTCCGGTTTTATCGACTATTACCCGTTGGCGCCGATTGGGGCGCAAGTGCATTCGGCACCAAACGGCTTTGATATTGCCGCTATTCTGTCTGTTGGCATCGAGTGCGAAGGGGTTCCTGATGCGGCGATTGCTGAGAAATTAGCTTTGGATCTCTCGAAAGAAATTCATCTAATCACCGAATGATGAGCCGCGCAGAGAGGATATCGCTGACAGTATTTTTGGCAATAACGCTGTGCGGCGATTCAATGATGAATTTTATTGTCGTATGGCGTCTGCTCAAAAATCACCGGTCATTAGCCGTTCTCGGACTTGTGCTTACATTAATTACCCTAATCCCTTTTATTGCTCAAAGAATCTCGCGGCGCTTAGCAATGAGCGTACGACACCGCCCACTCATCAAATTTCAGCGCCTACGAGTACTTTCCGCATTGGCGATCGCGGGAAGTTATATATTGACATATTTCGTCACCGAGTTATGGGTCCTGTACATATTGTTGGTTGTATGCACTGCGTTCGGAAGTCTAGCTCAACAAACACTGGAAACTCATTTTTCCTTTGCAGCATTTGATGGTGTTCTACCCGAAATTGAGGCATCACGCCTTTTGCAGACAAGCATTCAGTTGGGTGCTTCTTTTGGTGCTCTGCTAGCTGGGTTGCTGCTAGGAAGCACGGGACTGGGTATCGAATTATTTGCGATTGCCTTAGCTATGTGGGTTGGCATTTGGATACCATCGTTGTTTCCCGATTTTGCAAAATTACGTTCTAACAACGCAATCTGCACATCGCCTCCCACGGATACGAGTCGAAGAGGCATTAGGAGCTTACAAAACTCCATCAGCATGATGGGAAGCCTAGCAATCCTTGGACTCATTGCAATTCAAGTGGGGGCCTTCAACTTTCTGGTGCCTTTGATATTTTTAAACGCGAAAGGATGGAGTGCTGCAAGCTATGGACTCGCATCCGCTACTGCGGCGGCCGGTGCCATTTTAATCGGATACACCTGCAAATTTCTCACCCATTCAAGTCGACTGCTGCAACTATCGATTGGCATTGGATATCTATTAGCACATTGTCTTTTGGTAGCAAGTAATTTGCTCTTTGTCGTTTGCTTCAGTTCACTCTTTATGGGGGCAGGAAATAGTCTCATGCGAATGGTGCAACGCGCCTTTCTCTTCAAACATGTTTCGTCGAAGGCGGAGGGATCTGACTGGGCAGCCCGGTTTAACTTAGTAAATCAAATGGGACGAGCGATCGCACCAGTATTTTTCGCTTCTTCGATTTCATATCTTACCGTGGATCCGAAGCTGATGTTTGTATTGACCGGTGTAGTCGTATCCGTCTCGATCGCCATGGTTCTTGTACTGCAAGATTTAGCTTCGCGCAGTCATGGTGGAGACGGTTTCATAAGGACTGCTGAGCTGCCTGAAGGTGTTCCACCAGATCAAGTAACAGCTAAGTTTGAGAAATGCCTCATAAATGTCGGAGCAATGCTCGAAGCGCTACGTTGAATATAGAAATAATGCAACCCAGCATGCGTACGCTTGATGGTCCACTGTACTTTCCCATGGCAATTTTCATGCAAATAACCATATCAAATAATGTAGTTAGAGATATTACACTCATGAGAGACGCGACGGTATTTGTCGTGATCGCAGCCCCGATCCGCATTTACAAACAGAATGCCTGCTAATACAGCCCTGTCTAGCACCGATTTGCAGCCGAAATACTTGAGGCAGCGTGGCTTTTGCCCGAGGAAGAAATAACTCAATCAACATCGACCATTCACCCTTAATGATTCGTTTTCGTATACCCTCGATCCTCTGTCACGACGATTGGGGTTTGAGCAAGTTCACAGCCCCATCGGGCTCTTTTTTAAACCATACGCAACAAAGGAGGTTACATGAAATACGAGATAATTGGATTTGAAATGAAATACTGGAATGGCATTGCCGACATTTGGCTATCGCCAAGCTGTCAATGGGGTGGGTTACAAATGCCACTACAGTCACGGGATGCGATAAGAAAAACGCTCGAGCAGTCGCCGCCCAATGTGACCAGATTAATCGCCGTCCGGACGTCCGACGAACGCGTGTTGGGGACGATATCGATTTCCCCAATGTCTGGTCGCCGCTCACATTCTGCCGAGATTGGCCTGCTAGTTCATGAGGAATTTCAAGGACAGGGCATAGGAAGTGCTCTCTTAGAGCGAGGGGTTGACCTTGCCGAGAATTGGCTCGGCATATTAAGACTAGGTCTGATGGTCTACACCGATAACGAGCATGCTATTCGAATTTATCAGCGAGCCGGCTTTAAAACTGAAGGTATCGCTCGATGCATTGCACGTCGAAACGGAAAGTTTGAAGATGCGCTATTGATGGGGCGAGTCTCAGAAAACTCCGTAACACGGGCTGAAATAGAGACGGGAAATTAGCTTGCGCAAGAAGTCGACCCCCGAACAATTCGTTTTGTCGCGCAGATGTAGCTGCGCCTTCGACGACGCGGCGATTTGGAAGCTGAGCAAAGCGACGAGAATCAGGGCAAAAAGCCGCAGTTTGCGCAAAATTATCCGCAGGTTGTGGCTAGCGCCGCACAGCGGCGTATGAATCGCATCACCCAACGAACGCCAGGACCATCTGGCGCGGCCTTGATAAAGTGCTTGCCGCCGCTGACACGTTACGTGCCCTCCGTGAAGGCCTCGGCTAATGACTTATGTAGATGCTATGGGCTTGAGCAATACCGCCTTGCCAGCCTTATCCACGCCATGGATAACAAACACGTTCTTGGCAAGATCGATGCCGACGGTAGCAATGGACATGGACTTCCTCACCTATTGGTGCTTGATGAAGGCCGAGACCTCATCATGGCACTTTGATGCCGAGGCTGCGGCTTCCGCCGCAGCCTCGGGACGGGGAAGTTCCTTACATTCGAAATCGGCCAACAGCTTACAAACGCTGCTTCACTATACGTTAGTCATCGGAAAGTCAAACGCAATCGCCGCGAGGTTCGTGCCGAAAGTCCTGCGATTCGTATAACCTATGTACGTCGACTGCATCTAATCTACAGCCCTACATGCATTATGTAGTCGCGTGAACACAGGCACTTCTGTATAAGCCAATGCTATGAACAACCGTTTACAATTAACAGGGAATCTATAATGATAATGAGTGCGATTACAATCGGGGAAGAGCAATACGTTCACCTTACCTCTTGGGACGCTCGTCTTTTATACTCGGTCGCTGCGCGTGACAGGGTCTTTGCGTCGACTTATTCAGCCGACAAGCGCCATCCCTCACCTGGGTCTCCTGATGAGATTCATTGGCAAATAACCCGACTTCTGCACGCAGCTTACGTTTGCGAATACGGGAGGACAAGCAGTCAAACAGATTGGCTAGCGTCGGAAGCCCAAAGAATAGGAATAATTGCACTCAAGGAAAATGGATACGCCATACCCTGTCGCGAGAGCCATCGGTTCAACAAGGTGCTGGACAGCGCAGCCGATAAAGTATGTGCAGCAAGTGAACCTGGTGTCGTAGAGCCTTCCCCTTATAACCATGAGGTGCGCGCCTTTGCGGTCGTGCGCCGGGACGAGCGGCTAATGTTTGAACAGCATTGCCGAAGAGAAGCGGAAAAACATTTGCAAGAAAGCCACCGACAAGCGGTGGCCTCGATTTTTGGCCCTAGGTTGCCAAGCTCGCTAAGACCTCCAGGAGCTGCGGAGGGCCCGCCGGTCTCGATTTTGCTGGCAAGCCGATGTTCAGAAGTAGATTTACGCGCGACCGCCTCATCGAATTTCTTGCCCGCGCAGCGCCGACGATGCCGCTACACGGCTGACATCAGTGTCGGGAATTGGTCAACTGACGGCGACAGCTATTACCGCTTTCGCCGGCACAGGAATACAGTTTCAGTCTGGTCGCCTGGCTCGGTCTCGTGCCGAAAGAGTTCTCCACGGGCGGCAAGCAGCGCTTGCTCGGAATCAGCAAGCGTGGCAATCCCTATTTGCGCAAGCTGCTTGTGCATGGCGCTCGCTCCTGCGTCTTGCACCTTGATCGCGCAAGAGATCATCAGGCGCATGGATCGGTCGGATGGAAGCCAGAGGCATACATCGCAACAAGATCATCGTTGCCCTCGCAAACAAGCTCGCCCGAATCGCGTGGCCCGTGCTGACCAGACCGGGGGCGCTCTATCTCCGGCAACCGAAACAGCAATAGGACGCAGTGAACATCCTTCCAGGTTTGCAGGCTGATACCTGATGACGAAACTGTGCTACGGCGTTCGGTAAACCCGGGGCAAAAAACGGCTGCTCGAGGCCGAGCCACTTATTGGGAACCGGGCGCGCATATCCCATCATGGCCTTGCCGTCAAAAGCGGCTGACTCGCGAGAGGCCGGATACATTTACGCAAACTGCTTCATCGTCCAAGGGCTCGCTTGCAAAACCGGGGCGGACCATACATTTTTTTGCGATTTCCAGCTCCATCTGCAAGCGCTTGTTCTCTGCCCCCAGGCGCGAGAGCTCCAGCTGTTCCGCCGTGACGACCTTCGCCCCCGAGCCGTTCAGCTTGGCGGCTTCCGACGCCTTGAGCCAGTTGCGTAGCGTCTGTACGGCATACCCAATCGCGCGCCACGGCGCTCATGCCTTGCCCGTCCTTAACTCGTTGCACGGCCGCTTCCTTGAATTCTGCCGTGTACACCTGATACGGTACCTTGAACATCTCTTCTTTCCTTCCTTGGTCGAGTTTATACGCGACCTGGCCCGCCCACCTGTGGTTGTGGTAGAGGACTGGATGACCGAAGTACAGCAGCCGGAGCAGCGGCGGCAGGCGAAACAGTAATCTCAGGAGTAACTACTTTGACGACGGCACCACACTGCGTTAACCAATCCGTGATTCGCTCGTACGCTGGCTTTGTCGACCCGGCTCGAGTACTTGGGTCGGCCAAGAGCAAGCCGGCTGGCACACCCAAATAATAGCCCCTGCTTCTTTCTCGAAGTCCGAGTGCCGAATGATCCGCATCCGCAGCACGAATGTCAACCTTTGCCGCATCCTTGCCAAACAGCGACGTTAAAACAAACCTCATTTCCGCAACTCTCACATGCACATCGCGCGGCTTAGCAAACGAGAACGGCATTCCTCTGCTACCTGTTTTTCTCCCACAAAAGCCTCCGAGACGCCCGGGGCCTTCGGGCATAATTTGTCGAACCGTTGCAAAAGCCCCGCCATGTCGACATACATATAGTTCATAAGAGTTCCCCGTTCTTTTGCTAATGAGCAACTGTGTTACCGTATCGCCATCCGACAATCCCCTTTTCCCGTAGACTGGAACGCGCAGGGAGTGCGATTGGCACGATCTGTTCGAGCAAGCGCCACCACATGTCTCCCCATCAAGAATCGGCATCCTCCCCCTTTCGTTGGCTAATGGCCACAAGTGTGGCTTGCTGCGACTTACACTACCCCTGCCGATGCCGGGCTTTGTTCGACAAGGGGTACGCGATCAATGACACAGGGCTATTTTAGCCCGATGGAGGCTCCACACCTTCGGTGTGAAGCCGTACGTTTCCGTCAGTGCGAGCAACGACATATTCCATCGATGCTCGTCTTCACCGAGCGCGTCGCGCTCGACAATCACCGACCACGCGTTATCGAGCTTACATCGGCGCTAACAGTTACGTACTACGAGGGTCCCCACCGTACGCGGCACCACGTGACTGACTCTATTACCACGTTGCGCCAGCGTATCGCGGCCTACATCGCGCGTCGGGTTCAGTAAAGTCCGTTTTGCTCCGCTTTCAAGATCGATTTATTGGTACAGTAAGATTAGAAATGCAACTCAACTGCCAGTCAACTCTGCCGTGCCGATAAGCTTAGCTGCAACTTTTCACGTTCCGCAAGTCGATATAGCGCATCTGCGCAATATCGATGCGAGTAGAGATCGACAGCATGAGGGCGAATTCTGTCGTAATCCTTTTCCAATGACGCGATATCCTTAGTGTGTTTTGCACTCCATCCTCGCTTCAAGTCATCACGGCTACATCTTGCCCTGATCTGGAGTTTTCTGGCGATTACTCTGTCATTCCAAGGTGCATAATTGTAATAAAACACCATCAAATCCAAATATCTATGCGCGGAATCCACATGATATGAATGATGACGACCGGGCTGATAAGCACCGATAGGGCTACAGTGATAAAAGCGGTTTCTCTCGGGCTCGAATGTAAGGCCGATTGCCAGTCGATCCTCGGTCTCAAGTATGAGGTTGTCGTCGATGCCCCAATGCTTTTGCAGCAATAAAGATCTTGCTGGATCAGGGGCGGTGGACGGATCTTCATCGACACAAATCACGCCGGAGCAAGCCAGCCCCTTACGCCCCTCACCTAGCGTTTGCGCCTCCACGGCAGCCAGATCACAAGCAGGCATCAAGAATTCGGTTGTGTTCAGTACGATCTTCCATCCTGGCACGTCCCTTTCATAAGTCATCACCTCGAAGTCGGTTAAAAGGGAGTCGAATGTGAGCAACGTGCTACGAACAAGACGCCAATGTGGCGCCATGGTCCTAATTATGTCGACAGATTCGTCCGTGGAGCCGTGATCGATTAGGATTCCGTAATCGAACAACGGTAGATGGTGCTTTAACCACCACGGCATGAGATAAGCCTCGTTATAGAAGTGAGAAATGACTGTTCTCATACTTGTCGCATCAAAGATACTCGGGTACTGGAAAGTAGCAATAAAACTTCGAACCGACCGGAACGCCGCGATCGCAAAGCTTGGCATGCAGCTCCTGGCGGAAATTCCATGCCGTGATAACGAAGAGCGCCGGTCGGAGAAGTGTCGTGCACACCTCGAGCGGTTCAATTCGCGTTCCGATGCCCGGAGCACAGAGTCCGATCTTGAGGACTGCTTCATCGAGAAATCGATCAGGTCGAATTCCCGCGGCGTTGATGACAGTCATTGCCTTGGCAGCAGCGCCCACGAACACGATATCGAAGCCCTCGCTGCGATGAGCAGCAACGACGCACGCAAGCTCATTGAGCGTCGCCTGCGCTTGCTTCCGAAAGCGATGGTAGGTGTCCCATTCATAAAGGCCAATCTTTGCTTCGTAGTCGGACAAGCGCTCAGAAATCGCGAATGCGCCGTCACCCAATGACGATACCCATTTATCGATGGCCGGTGGAGCATCCGAACGGCCCAGGATATAAATTGGGCTGTCTCCATGAATACGCACGAGCGCAGAGCCATATAGTTTGAGGCCAGAGGATTCCGCGAGCACAGCCATGGAACGCGTATTGAAGAACGATATATGCTCGTGGTAACAAGTGTCGAACTCACCGTTGCCGAACATGCGGACCTGAGAAGGCTGTATCAAGAGTACGCCGCCAGGGCAGAGCTTATCGCAACACGCCGCGACAAACGCTTGCGGGTCGTCAACATGAGCTACAACATTCATGCAAACGATCGCATCATACGTGCCCTCGGCGATATCGGACGTCTGTGGCCAGTAGCCACAACGCAGAGGCAGGCCTCGCGACTGCGCGGACTCGACGATGTTTTGCGCGGGATCGATACCGAAAGCATCGAGGCCGTTGGCAAGCAATGCTTGGATAAGGCTGCCGTCGTTGGCGGCAAGCTCGAGTACGCGCGCCCCGCGCTTCAGACAGACAGCCGCCGCATGTGCGAACCAGGCGAAGAAATGATTCAACGTGCTAGACGTGCCGCTGGTATAAGCATAGCGATCGAAGATGGCATGCCGATCGACACAATAACTCAATTGCGCATGCCAGCATTTACCGCAAACGTTCAATTCAAGCGGAAAGTGTTCAACGGACTCATCCGGCGAATCAGTGTACCCATTCGCCAATGGTTGTTTACCCAGATCGAGAACAACGCGCAAGTCCGACGAACCGCAACAAAGGCAATTGAGTAAAGTCCGACCGCTTGTCCTCACGTTGCCTCCTTCGAGTTATAGCTGAAAATGAAATCCCGGCATCGCTCCTCGAGCGATATCGATGCTTTATTCTCACCGCATACCGCTTGCATCTTTCCACAGTCCAGTGTGAATGAATAGGTTTCACTCGTCCCCTCGTAGATCACAGGGACGTCCCATACCGATGCCACTCGACTCGCAAGTTCGCCAATCGTCAATGAAATACTTCCGACGTTGTAAAATCCAGGCTCATGCTCCTTCCTCAGCAACTGTTCGATAAGCATCCAGAGATCGGGCAGGAAAAGAATAGTACGGCAAGCGTCGGGGTTCTTTAAACGGACGCAGCCTTGCTTAATCGCCGTGATATTCATAGCGTTGAAGACCAGTTCCTGTCTGAGGTTCGAGCTATAGCCAGCGAGCGTACCCATTCGAAGGCACCTCGTTATACATAAGACTCGTCACCGCCTTCGTCGCGTAGCAAGCGCATTGTTTCTGCGGCGATGCGCACGTGAGTGAGTCCCTTCCAGATTGTTTCCGCACCGGGTTCGCCGTCGCTTTTGCGTGCTAGGAATCCGCCTCGGCGAGCAATCAAGCGCAGCACCTCGTTGAGTTTGGGTTGCGCTGTGCGACGGGTCTTCGTGAGAAGGTAGGCAGCGCGAATTTCATCGGGATCGAAGAACAGATGGGCGTCCAGATCGGGGCAGGTTCGGCCCAGCCGCATCAAATGAGCCACACGCCAGGCCACCACCAGAAACAGCGCCAACGCGCGTTCGAGCCGTTCAATCGTACCCAACTGCAGTTCTTCGACCTCACAGCCGTTCTTCAGAACGTTGAACAGGATCTCGATTTCCCATCTCGCCCTATACCACTCGATCAGTTCGATCGCTTCATCGAGCGTGCTCGCCCCACGATTAGTCAGCAAGCGCCATTCGATCGGTTTGACGCCGGCAGGCGCGTCGAACTCGCGCGCAACCAGGCACGTTGCAGCAATGCTTTTCCCTTTGCTGGCGGGCAACTGCACACGCTCAAGCCACAGGCGCTGGCGTACCGTGCGCGCTTTCAGGCCTTGGCGCGCGGCCATCGTAAAGGCGATTTCGCCCACCGCTTCGCCGCACGTCGTGCGCTCCCACAACTTATCGCCTTCAGGCAAGCTGCGGTTATGCGAGGCACGCACCAGCCAGTCGGCCGGGTTGCCCAATGCATCAGCGCGCTCCATCAACGCCATCAGATCCGCTTCGCGGTCCGCCACATATACCAGGCGAGTCGAGGGCATATCCGGCGCCATCTCGGCGATGCGCTCGTAGCCTTCGATCCAACGCAAACTTTCCTTCGGGCCACCGCGCTTTCCCGACTCGTCCTTCTTCTGGCGAGCCCACATCCACGCGTCCAGGATGCCCAACGGCTCGCGCTGTGGCGTCACCGCATAGGTCGGATGAACGAACATCCCGCGCTGCGCCTCATACGTCAGCGGACCCAGTCCGACCGCCTCCTGACCGTTGAAATCAAGCTCGGTGGTGTCTTGAAGACAGAGCACGACCTGATGCGCCCGCATCCGCTTTTGCGTCTGCTGCCAATGCGGCTCCAGAATCGCATGCCATTGGACCTTCTCGTTATCGAAGAAGCGGTACGCCGCTATCGTTTCGCCCCAACCATGGCATGCCTGCGGCACACTGGCCGTCGGCTCGGCCGACATTCTTTCCATCAAAAGCCTCGCTCGCTTATTCAGGCGCGCGTCGCCCAGGTCCAGTTGCTCGAATTCCGTTTGTGTCCAGGGCGTCGATTCGGTGACCAAGGCGTGCGCTCAAAAGCGCAAAGTAAACGACATCCGCCGACAGTTTACAAGCGCCGCGCTATGTCATTGAAAGTAAACAGGCTTTCTCGCCCGCTCGGCGTGACCGCGACGTTGTGTATAACGACATGATTCGAAGGCCGTAACATCCTGCGAGGAAATGACTAGCAAGGTAGTCGAACGCAAACTTCGATACGTCGTAGGCGTTCTGTGACGGAATACTGACTAGTGAATCCTCTCTCGCGGGAGTTGTAAAATCGCCCGTTGTCGAGTATAAGCTGCCTGTAGACGCATAGATCAGTCGGGTTTTTATCGGCAGACGCTTCGCGAAGGAAAACAGATTCAAGCAATTGTTTTGTACTGCTTGGCTCGGATAGAGCACTGACTCTCCAACACTGGAGTGACCGGCAAACCACAGCACCGTGTCGAAGCGTTCGAGGAACGAGATATCCAACTGTGCATAGTCGCACTCGAGAACAGGACTGCCGCTCGGATTTCCACGCTTGAGCAGATCGCAGATCGTAACCGACGCGCCGATGCTCAGCAAGCGCGGATACAGAAACCCCCCGATGTACCCGCACCCTCCGATAAGCAGGATGTTCATAGATTTTTCAGGATGATGTCCGCAGTCGCCGCGAGATATTTTCAAGTAGCTCGATTAGTCGGTTCATGAGGTCCGTTGATTCAAGGCGAAATCATCTACCCTGAACTGGGATGTATTCTCATGATTACCACGCGGAAACTCAATGTGAGCTTTGCCATAAGCATGGTAGGATCGCAAGCGCTACCGATTGCTTACCAATTTAGGCATGCCAATTGGCTTAACGCAAGCTATTCGAGCTACCCTAAGGGCATTCAAACCGAGCCGGGCCAGGCGATCTGGTACAACACGCTATATACCCAGCGCCTCGTTGTCATCCGGCAGGCGCAGTAACCTCTCTCGTGCTACTCCCTTGCCATCATGGATACACTAAATCGCAACGTCGTTGCCGACGGCTCCGAACAGGCGCCAGAATACTGGAATCGAGCGCTTGCACATGAGGAACGTTGCGAATGGGGGCACGCGCTCGAAAATTGGCGTCGGGCATTTGGCAAGGGTCTCGATGATGTCACCATTACGCTGCAGATGGCCTGGTGCCTGTGTTACGCCGGTCAGGTCGACGCCGGGCTTCGATCTCTCGAAAAATTGGCAAGCGATGAATCGATCTCCGCTGAACTGCGTGGACGAATCGAGCATGTCCGCACATGGCTGCTGCTGCGAGGAGATCGCCATGTAGAAGCGGCGGCGGCCTGCATGACCAGTGAACGGCTTCTGAGCACACCGATCATCGGGCTACCGCCGCATAAGGAATACCTTGGGCAACCCCTCGCTGGCAAACGCCTGCTTATCGTCAGCTATGGCGGAGCAGGCGACCAAATTCAACACTGTCGTTATTTGTATCCGCTACGAGCAGCGGCCGCGCAACTGACCGTCATAGTGCATCCTGGGCTCACGGCACTGCTACGCCACAATTTCCCTGAAATCACGGTAGCAACCGTGCAAGCCGCATGGATGGATGGAAGTGCATTTACCTTTGACTATTGGTGTACGTTCATCACGCTGGCGGCGCACTTCAGTTTCGAACCGCACCCTGCGGGGATACCGCAGGGTGCGTATCTCGTTTGCCCTGAGGAACACCGTCGGACATGGAGAACGTGGGTCGATCGGCACGATCCAACACAGGCGTGGCGACTTGGCCTGAACTGGCGAGGTAAAGCCGAAAGTGACGCGCGCTTTCATCGCGCGAGCAGCCTGCGCGATTTCGCGCCACTGGCGCAAACATCCAACGCCGCAAGCTTTAGCCTGAATCAAGACCCGATTGGAGAAGACGACGCCCTCGATGAAAACGTCACATTCCCTGGCAATGCAATTCGAGATTTCAGCGATCTGTCAGGGCTCATGCACTCGATGGACATGATCGTAACGACGTGCACAGCGCAAGTACATCTTGCTGGCGCGCTCGGCATCTCAACAATCTTACTGCTCAGCCCCAAACCCGACTCGCGATGGGGAAGCGATCATCAGACCGCCCTCTACCCCAGCGTGCAAATCGTGAGAGCCTCGCGTGCAGGACAGTGGGACGATGCCATTGAGCAAGCCCTGACCTTGATTCACGCAGCACGGATCGTGGCCAGTCGATGATCGATTCCATAAACATCAACGATACGTTCACTGCGTCGCAATGAACTCGATCCGCCGGTTTGAGAAACGCCCCCTAGACGTCAGATTGTCGGCAACCGGATTTGCCGAACCATAGCCTCGCGCACTCAACGTGTTCGCCGGCACCCCAGCTTCGACCAGAAGCGTGCGCACTGCCTCGGCACGCTTCTTCGATAGATCCAAATTAGCCCGGGGCTCGCCCGTATTGTCCGAGAACACAGCTATTTCGAGCTTCACCGGCTTCCCACTCTCGGCACATGCCTTGAGCAAGCGCGCCGACTTACTGAGGTTGTTCACAGCCGCGGCAGGCACCCTGCCACTCCCTTTCGCAAAATCGACGACTTGCACCATCAGCACCTTCGTCACATCACTGGCCACACATGAGTCACCGGATCGGTGCCTATCATCGAGCGCTTGATCGAACAGAGTCGTTGCCATGGCCACTGCCTGATCCACATTGAAGTCGTTGATGTGGTATGACGATCCAAGGCGGGTGACCAGATAATTGCGCCAACCCAACCGCTCGTCCGCGGCAACCCCGCCCAGTTCGACATGGTCGCCGCTGATCGTCACGTCCACGCCAGGCAACATCAAGAGCTGCAGCAGATCGCCCATATGCGCAAGCCAGTCAGCCCGCTTGGTATTCGCGTCAACCGTGATATCTGCTGCGAAATGGCCCGCGATGGGCTTGCGATTCAGTACGTCGATAAGCTGGGCCTTTTCCGACTCATTCGCAACCGTCGCTTCCAACGTCGGGGCACCTATTCGATTGACGTGCCACACCAAACGCGTGTCCTTGAGCGATGGCGTTGCCGAAACCTGCGATGCCGGCTCGGTCGCCGCGACAGGCATAGATGCAACCGTGGGAGTCGACGCAGCCGATGACACGCTAGACGTACTCGCGCCACTCATACTCGCGCTAGCCGATACAGCACCTGACGCGACAGAAGCGACTTGCGATTCACTAGCGGGAGGCCGCGCCACAATCGATGCGCCCACCGATGCTGAAGCCGGAACGGCGGAAATCGCGGTATCTGGAGGTGCTCCCTTCACGCGCTTGACGACATAATCGAAGACATCCGGGCGAAGCCACGCGAGCGCACACACGGCCACTGACGTCATTGCCAAGCCTAGCAGCATGATCATCAGCACACCCCAGTGATCGCGGCTCTGCTCCCTGATGCTGGACGCAATGACAGCTTCTTGAACCTGTGCTTCAAGTTCCGTTACATTCCGTTCTTCGCGCGCACGCTTCAACCTCCCGGACAACACGCGTAGCTGCCCGGGGACCGCATCCGCAAATTCCGTCGCACTATCAAACCTCATTGAAATAGCCAAAGCATCGTTCATGTACCCCTTGACCGCGACCCACTGGTCGCTTAATAGCATAGGCACTTGATCCACGGTACCTTGCTCGAGCAGCAAGTGGTACTTCATCGCTCCCCATAGCGCTGCCGCCACCAAGCCCACGAATGCATATACCGCTTGCACCGGCAGACCATTCTGACCGGCAATGTAATCGCTCAACATCACGAAACTGCATTGAGTACCATGCGACACCAGCGTATGCCCGGCCCATTCGAGTGTCTTCAAGCCCTCCGTCGTTATCACGAGGTCCGGTAGTTCCTGCAAAATACGCGCATTCGCATCGGCCGAAATGATCGATGCGAAGAGCGTCTCGGTCTGTACTCCATCAGCGCTCACCGCCGTAGCCATCATCGATAGAATCAGCACCGATCCAGTATGGGCAACGAGACGCTGAAGAATCTCCGAAGAGAGTCCAAACTTCTCTGATAACTGCTTTAACACACCATTCGAAAAAGTGGCATTCACCGTATGCGCAAGATCAATCGTCTTCAAGACTACCTCGTCAGTTTCATCTCACACCCCGCTCCATCGGGGCCTACACCGATAGCGCAAGCACACTATCGGCCGAGACAGGCCCGATAGACCGCTGTCGTATTCTCCGAAGGCGCGATGCCCAACACAATCGAGAACATCTCCCGGCATCGCTGGTACACACGAATCGCTTCCGCATAACGTTCTGCCGCCTGGTAGCACTGCATCAGGCGTCGATACACCTCTTCCGCCAGCGGATCACTCTCCAGGCACCGCTGATAAAGCCCGATGGCGAGATCAACCTGCCTTTCCTGAGAGAGAACCTGCCCCACGCCGAGCACGAACCGCAACCACTGGCTGCGCAGCTTATCCCGTGCCATCAGAATCCACGGCGATGCCTCCTCCAGTTGCAAGAAATCGCCTTGGTACAGGTTCAACGCACGATGTGAAAAAGCAAGCAGGTCATGTACGTCGATTTGGTCCTGGGGGCGCAAAAGCATGTCCAAGCCCGTATTGACCAACCGTTTGAATTCGAGTGCATCACACCAGATAAATGCGGTATTGAGCGATACTTTCTTGTCGCTGACATGAACAGCGTCATCGTTTTTGAGGAGCTTACGCAACCGGTGCAAAGTGATCTCGAATGAGCGTTGCGCTGCCTCGCCGCCGGCATCGGGCCACAGCATCGTCCCCAGCAACTGCGCATCCACCGCCCGCCCACCATAGGCCACGATAGCCTTGAGCAGTTCGAGGGGCCGCCTTTGCGTCTTGCCCGAGCACTCGGTCGCCACACCATCATATAAAAGCCTGAACGGCCCCAGTGAGTAGATGCGAATCGGCCAAGGCCACGCCTGCGTGCAGCCACGCGTAGGCGGGGGCAAATTATATTTGCTGACGAGCGACGTCACGAACGCGGTATCAATTTCCTCCTGCAACGCAAAGTCGCACAGTTGAGCGGATACCGCAGGCGCCCAGTAGGGTGGTTTCGGAAGCAGGCCATGGTGGCGCGCCAAACGAAACGCCATCCGTAATAGTTCTCGTGCGCACTCGATGTGCCCGCTCGTATGCTCGAGCAGTGCTTCATTCAAAAGCAGGTGATATTGAAGAAGGATAGAACCGCGTCCCACGGCATTTTCCCGCACCACCGCAAACACCTGGCGAGCGGCATTTTGATCGCCGTTCCTGAGAAGGGCGTAACCGTATGTCAAACGCACATGCAGCTC
This sequence comes from Trinickia acidisoli, assembly GCF_017315725.1. Taxonomy (NCBI): domain Bacteria; kingdom Pseudomonadati; phylum Pseudomonadota; class Betaproteobacteria; order Burkholderiales; family Burkholderiaceae; genus Trinickia; species Trinickia acidisoli. Next base: position 268,077 of record NZ_JAFLRG010000002.1, on the reverse strand, counting down.
GAGCATAGGCAGTGCCGTGCTACATGGATGGCGCAACGCGGTATGAGCCCCGGTAAGCGCATCGCCAATCCGCTCCTCTCGTAAAGCCAGCCATACCTGTACGAGTGCCCACAGTCTATCGACCGGATTGTTCCCAGAAGGCGCGGCATAGAGCTGCACTCTGGCACCGGCACCATCACCGGTAACCAGCGACACACCACATTGCAAAAGCGCAACATAGCGAGTCAGTCGCACTGACCCAGTCTCCTCGAGATATGCGCTCGCGCGCTGCAGTAGACTTTCAACGCCCGTGGAATCGTCGCTCACCAGCTTGCAAAACGCGCAGGCAAGCATCCACCAAACGCGAATCAACGCGGGTAACTCATTGCCCAGCACGAGCGGGGCGATGGCCTGCATGAAGGCACGTGCTCGCCCAAGTGCGCCACCGGACGCAAGATATAACAGAACGGCAATCGCCGCCTGCACCCTCGGCAGTACCGGGCCTGGCATTTGCGCCGCACGTTCGAGTTCCACGACACGACGTGCCAGCGCGATCGATCGCACAGGCTGAAACCAACTGCCGTAGAGAAATGCGGTGTTGGCTGCAAGACGGGCATTCGCGTCGAGCGGCGGACGGCACACCTGCCCCCAGGCCCTTAGCGGAAGTTGGCCCGGCATCTTCAGCACGAGGACGCAAGTGGTCATCCACTGGCTCAAGCACGCGAACGCCTGCTCATCTTGCGCCCCTGAGTTGGCTGCTACCGCCAAGCCTCTGCGGAAGACAGAAACGGCACGCCTAGGCTTCGTATGCAGTAGTGCAAGGCCCTGCAAATAGCAGAAACGCGTGTCAGACAAACGTATCGTACGTGGCACCAATTCGAGTAGCTCGAGCAGATCTCCAGCACGACCCCGTTCGAGCCAGAACCCGGCGTGGCGCAACATCAATTCAATGCCAGCCTGCCAATGATGAGCGTCGAGCACCTGGCGCACGGCTTCGTCCACGAAACCATGCTCCTCCAAAAGCGCGACGCTCACCGTTTCCAGCATGTCCAGGTGCTCGGGCAAAAACGTGCACTGCGCGCGCATGCGCAATGTCTCGCGCACAGTGGGTGCCCACACGTATCGGATCGAGTCGTCAACTCCGCTGCTTTCGCAGAAGCGCTGTTCGGTCAACCATGCAAGTAACGTTTGAATGTCGCGCCGCCCACTCAAGCGCTGCGCCATATCAAGGGTAAACCGCGGCACGAGCGCCAGTCGAAGCATCGTGTCATCGTGCGTCACACCCCGCGATGGAGTAAACACTTCCAATTCGTTGTCAGTCATGGTCTGCCTCATCAGGCTGGAACAGCAAGCAATCAAGCCTTAAGTGTGGTTCATAGTTACATCGTGGCTACATCGTTCTGTCAAAAGCAAATCGTGGTAGTGGCTGCATGCCCCGTTCACTTGCAAGCCCCCCCTGTTGCTGCCCCGCGTACATCGTCAAATCCGCGCGGACTTCGTCCAGCACAGGAGCCCATTGAGCAAACTCAGGCTGTCGATAAAGACGCACATCTGGATACCAGGGGCTATCGCTACGCTCGAGCTGCCAGACCCAGTGCGGATTAGTGTCCAGCAACACCCAGGTCGGCTTACCCAACGCCCCGCTCAGGTGAGCTACAGATGTGCACACCGTAATAACGAGATCAAGTGATTCAATGAACGCTGCCGTGTCGTCAAAACTCGACCAGGACAGGGTGGAATCGACGACGTCCAAGCCCATCAGCCTGGCCCGCTCGACGGCCGCACTTTCTCCCTTCTGTAACGAATAGAACGCGACCTGCTGATTGAGTGACGCAAACACCTGAGCCAATCGTTCAATCGGAATCGAACGGAATGGATTGCGTGGATGCTTTCTGCTGCCGGTCCATGCGAGCCCCACCTTGAGTCGCCGCTCGTTTGCCAAACACGTCCGGCACGCATTGGCCTTCTCGAGATCGGGGAGGAGGTACGGAATCGAAGCCGGAATCGTGTTCGCTCGGGTACCGAGAAACAGGGGCAAGCTCTGCAAACCTACCTCGCAGTCGAACGCCGACAGTGACTCGATGCCGCCCGTTGTGAACGTATCCACGTAACCGCCAAGGCTGCGCGCGAGGAGAGGCGCTAATGTGGGAAAGACAGTCCACGCAATGCGTCCGCCTTGCTCACGCACACGATTTGCAATCAGCGGAATATAGCGGCAGAACTGAAACACATCACCAAAACCCTGCTCGCCCCACACAAGCAGCGTCTTATCGCGCAACGACTCCCCTCGCCACGGAGCCTTGGGGAACGCAGGACGCTTCCCGCGCAACTCCGCAGAGCCATCCCAGCGAGCCTCGTACTCACGCAAGCCATCCGCAAAATTGCCACGGACGAGGTGCAAAATGCTCAGATTGAATGCGCCCGCCAAATCCTGAGGTGCCACATGATAAGCGCGCAATGCCATGTGTTCGGCCTCATCCCACCGCTTTGCCTCCTTAAGCGCGAGCGAATAGTTTCCGAGGGCGAGCGCATTGTGTGGCGCTAACTCGACGGCCTTCGCTCCGGCTTCGAGCGCGCGTGCGATATCCATGCGTTCGCTATAGACGCATGTCAAGTTGATGACGGCATTGACATCGTCCGGATCAACCTGTTGAGCCTGCTCGAGCAGCTCGCAGACCTTGTCTTTATCGCCTCCGGTAAGTTTGAGTGCTGCCGCAAAATTATTACGGAGACTCGGGTAATTGGGATCAAGCACGGTTGCGCGTTCGTAGGCGTCGATGGCGAATGCATGTCGCCCCACGCGCTGCAACACATAGCCGAGACAAAACTGTGCCCCAGCGCGATCCGGATATAACTGTGCGAATACATCCGCCAGTGCAGCCGCATCCTCGCCACGATCTCGCCGCAACCACGATTCGCACATTTGCAAGATCGAGTCGTCATCCAAATCGCGCAGCACGTTGGCCGCCGAGAGCCAGATCGCGCATGCCTCATCGCGCCGCTCGCTACGTGCGGCAAGTGCCTCACGTAGGAAGGTCAAGCAGCACCGCGCCAAATAATCGTTAACCGATGCCTCCAACTCCATACCACACCCCCGATTCATTCTTTCGCCTAGCCCGGCCGCGCCGATTTAGACGTAGCAATACGTACCGAAGTGGGTCAGCTTGACCCAGGGCGCAACAAAAATCTTTCCGCCGAATCGACGCCATGCGTCGCAAAAGTAATAGTCCTCCGACAACAACGTGCCCTCTATCGGATCAATCGGGCAATCAAAAAACGCTGTGATGCAGTCCTCATGCACCGCCAACGCTTCTCTCAAGATCGTCATGTTGTTGCGATAGCGTCGGATAAACGGCGAGGCCTCGAGCAGATCCAACACCTCCTTCTTGATTAGCATGAAGCCCGTACCCGCACGCCGAACCTCGATGAGCCGCTGATCGCGCATGACCTTCGCATCGAGCGGCCCATCGAGGCCCTCGACGAAAGTCGACGACGCATATTCCTCAAGCGGAGAAGCGCCGGCGAGCGCGGCTCGACGCACGTTTTCCCATTGAATGTCCTTGCGTGAATAGGCCCCGCACACGATATCGACATCCAAGTTCAGCAGCTCCAATACGTCGTGAACCTGAAAACCAATATCCGCATCGACGAGCAAAAAGTGCGTCGCCTCGGCATCGCTACGAGCACGGTGAACGAGCACATTGCGGGCGCGCTGAATCAGGCTCTCATTCGACAACGTGAAGAAGTCGAACGCGATACCGTGCTGCGTTAGCGTACGTGCTAGATCGACCATCGCGACGCAATAGTTGGCCATGCAGGCACCCCCGTACATCGGAGTAACGATTGATACCTTCATGCCATTTCTCCCTTTTTTCGCCCGGCTCTATGTCACGATATTTAGCAACTTCAAAGATCGACCTAGTAGCGAACACTCATCATGATCATTGCACCCGCGAAAATCCCTCCGAGCAACCCCACGAACCGCGCACGCACAACCCCTGAACGTTGCGTTCGATTGCCGACGATCGGACCTGGCCGCCGAGTCAACTTGAGACGTAACCACGGTCCCGCAAAGCAGATCACGGTGGAAATTCCCGCACAGTAGGCGAGCTCTCCGATCGGTGACGCGATCTCGATCTGAGGATCGGCCATCTCGATAAACTCGAAAACCATAATCACCACAAACGTGGTCAACGCTGTGGATAGCATGTTGGAAATAAATCGATCCGAATCTTCGATTGCGCTCATGGCTTTCTCCTTCGTTTCGCCGACACCGTTGTTGTGCTTAACAACACCACAATTAATCAGTACTACCAATCATTAAATTCACGTCGTTATACCCGCAAGAAGGTTGTACAACAAGTTGTCATAGCGCTGGACAAGTGGAGGATGCGTCGCCAGAAACGGCGCGATGATGTCCCGCTGACGCGCCCGGTAACCCTCCCAATGTTCATCATGCGTGTGAACTGCGCTCAATAGGCGGCTCGCTCCTTGATCGACGTCGTTGCCCTGATAGAAGTAGCCCAACTCCTTGCATAGGCTCGCGTTATGGATGAGCGCATAGCCCTTCCAGCACACGTCGAAATAGAAGTAGTTCAACGGCAACGCCCACTGGTGAGACACGACAATATCGGCGTTCTCACATAGAAATGTCGGTGTATCGAACGTGCCCAGAAACACCACTTTGCCGTCACACACCAGATCGAGATACTGTGCGATACCAATGAAGTCGGTACTGTGCTGGGCCAAATGCATAGCATTCGTCACATACACCTGTGCGATGCGACCAGCTGCTTCTCGATATGTCTGTTCAACGATCAGCATTGGATACAGGCAAAATTTCAGCACGTCGACGTTCGGCTCCATGATCGCAATACGCCGCGCGCCTCCCCTAGGACGGTACTCGCCTTGGTGCGGCAGTGCGGCACATCGCTGCTCCAAGCACATCGGGTCCCACACGAACGGGACCTCCCGCACGGACTGCCTTCTCAATACCTTGAAAAAGTGCGCACTCGTTTCCATCACCTGAGGGACAACCCAAATCTCGTCGTATTCCTGGTTGATGAAAATGCCTCGATGTTGAGAACGACCAAAAATCATCGCCTCGATGTTCTGCACGTACTCAGGGCCGCAGCAGTAGCTCACGAGCTTCGTACCACGTGATTTCAGATACCGCGTCGCCTCCAGTCCCACCTGCCCACCCAACTCTATAAGCACATCGAGGCGATCCTTCGCATCTTCGAACGTAGCGACCGGAAATCGACGTGTATCCCACGGCAGCCGATCGGTGATGGCAACCGATGTTGTGTTGACAAGCGTGACCTGATGGCCATACGGCGAATGCTGAAAGAGCCGCGCCAAATACAACGCATTCTGCTTGATACCGTTAATCCATAGACTCTCCGCCGCATCGCTCAGGCCAATGGTGATCCCGATGCGCAACGGCCCACGTTCGTCGATGACAGCGTGGCTTGTCATTTCGTCACCCCGGGCCAACCGTATTCGACCTGCCTGCGCACCAGTACGCACGAATGGGCGTTCTCGACAAGCGTGACCGTCTCGCGCGGGCGTGCTGGTGTCGTGTAGACCATAACCGATGGCACGAGCGGTGTACCGTGATAGCCGACAAGCTCACGGCGTGCGACATCCGGGCACGGTAACGGGCTAGCCGAAATCCGCTCGGCAAGCACTGCGCAAGTACCGTTGATGTTGGGCACCGTTGTCAGCGATAGCACCTCTGCAGGGCCTGGTTCGCTAAACCCTGTAAGAGAAAAGAACGGCGAGCTGTCCGCATGGTTATGATCCCAATCCAACACGACATCCTGACGCTGACTCCCCGTAAGTACGCGCTGCGAAACCTGATCGATAGCGCTGTAGCATTGCCGAATGCCGAGCGTCTGTGCAGCACGAGCAAGGACCGTGGCTCCACCTTGGGCCGGTACCGGCGGCAGCATCTGAGCGTATGCAGGACGCACGAGCACAGCGCCCACCACAAACGCCAGCAAACTCACCCGCCGCGATAGCCGCGTGAGGTCACCGGTCAGCGATCTCCGAAACATGAACTTGAACATAAAGCCATCCCATTGCGTAATCAGTCGTATAGCTGCGCAAGCGCCGCGGTATAGTGCTCGACGTTGCGCTGCGCGCACGGATCGAGCGTGGCAATAAACGCGTGCGCCGTGCGCCGGTAATCCTTCAAACGCTTATCGTGCTCAACGAATGCTTCGCGCAATGCGAGCGCGCCGTCTTCGCAATCGAAGTCGCGATACCGGTAACCGCAACCGCCGAGATACGCGGAGTTGTGAATCAAGGGATAGCCCCCGTACAAGGCCTCGTAATAGAGATAGTTTTGTGCGTTAGCCCAATGGTGGGAGACAATCGCATCCGCCTCGTAGGCCATGATCTCGTAAGTGGCAAAGCGCGCTTCGAAGCTGGCGATACCATGGCGCACGAGATCCAGGCTTTTTGCGAAACCGACGAATTGCGCGTTTTCCTTCATGTGAAGTGAGTTGTATACGCGCAGCACTTCAATCATCTCCGGCGACTGCCGATGAGCAAGGTCGGCCAGAAGCATAGGGATATGGCAAGTCTTGACCATGCAGATATTCGGCTCGAGAATCGCGAGGCGCCAACGCTTACGTCCCTCCGCATAGCCAAACGGCGAGCGCAACGCCGACTCCTTAATGCCACGTTCGAGCAGCATCGGGCTCCACAGATGCGGCATTGCCCGCACCGGGGCTCGAAGTGCATGCTCGTAGTAGCTCGCGCAGCTTTCTTCGAACGCAGGCAACATCCAAACCGTGTGATACGGCGTGCCCGAAACAAGCATTCCGTGGCGGCGCTGGAATATCATGCGCTCGATGTCGATCATATAGTCGTTGGCTACGCGCATACCAATCACGCGACCGCCGCGCTGGCGAAACGACCTGCCCCAGTCTGGATTGAGCTGCGCACTCAGTTCGATGATCACATCGAGCTTTTCTTGAGCGGTAGGCAAATCAATGACGGGGGCAGGCGCGTGCTCCAGGAAGCCTTTGGCGTCCTCTGGACGACCGTCTCCACCATTGACCAGGTATGCGCTCTCCACAAGCGGTGAACGCTGCAGCAGCATGATCAGAAAGAAGCAGTTCTGAAAAATGCCGTTTTCCCACAACGATTGCTGTCCAGCCCGGACAAACAGCGTTACGCCAACCTTCAAACGTTCCGGTTTCATTGCGCCATCTCCATCTGCGGCGCGGACGTCAGTGCGAGCAAACGTCGCACATATGCGCTTGCGTTGTGGGCAGCATCCGGACTCAAACGCGCGAGAAATGCCTGCGCACGACTGCGATAACGTTCCAAATTGGCATCATGCTCGCGCGAGGCCTCGATAAGACGCTGCGCACCCTTGGCAACATCGAACCCTGAATAGAAATAGCCGACATCATGAAGCCACGGCGAGTTGTGGATCAGCGGATAACCGCCATGCAACGCATCTAGATAGAGATAGTTTTGTGAGTGGTGCCATTGATGACTGACGATGGCATCAAGGTGTTGGCTCACATAGCCCACGAAATCGTGGCGCTGATCAAACCGCGCCTTGCCCGCGCGGGTCAAGTCAAGCGAGTTCGCGAGAAAAGAAAAGGTCGGATGGTCCTTCATTCCGATCGAATTCAGCACGTGCAATTCCGCAACTGAATCCGGGTTTGCACGATAGGCCGCATCGCCGATCAGCATGGGAATGCTGCATGTCTTCGTCACCGAAATATTGGGTTCGAAGATGCCTACGCGCAGCGCGCGATACGTGTACTCTCGTGCGCCAAGCGCGTGATAGCCAAAGGTAAAACCATTCGCGCCAACGAAGGCGGCACGTCGCTCGAGAAACGTCGCATCCCACAGGTAAGGCACTTCAACGACTGGGCACCGATGCAGCGTTCGTAACATCGGCATCAAATCGCGATAACTGGGGAGAATCCAGATCTCGTCGCAACGCTGCGCCCGTGAGAAAAACCCTGTCACGTCGAACACTGTCGGTTCTGCCAGCGCCGCATAGGGCTGACCGCAACAGTGAAAAACTACCTTCTTGCCAAGCGCTCTGAGATAGTCCAGCCACTCGACGTCTAGCCCTCCACTCATTTCAATGGCGACGTCGATCATATCGGTCGCTTCGCGTGGTTTAACGAGCCGAAACCCGAAGCCCAGCGCATCCACCTCGTCCGGCAAACCGGATTGATCGCCGCAGTTCAGAAACACCACGTCGTCAACACCCGGCAGTGAACGTAATAGCCGCCCCAAAAAAATGACGTTCTGCCCAAGCCCGTTTTCCCACACGCTCTGACCGGCGTGTGTCATTACTGAGATCCCGACTCGCATATATCCCCCGGCAATCCAAACTACTGCGGCACTAACTACTCCCCGAAACTCCGTACCGCTAGAGCATCAAAACGTTATCGGCGCGTATCGAACTGACCCACACTCTTTCTCTCTAGACACGGGTGTGAACACCGCGCCCAGCGCACTCCTATTCAACGCATTACAATAGTTGACCACCGTTAACGGCATCAGTTGACGTTGCCGACAGTGAACCCACATTAACGCCAGCAATCGTGACACCGGTAAACGTCCACGTGCTTCCTGTCCAAGTCATGGACGCATCGCCATTACTAAGCACTATTTCACCTGCATCCTAATCAACAGCGATGCCCGCTTGAAATCCATCGGCACCATTCTGAATTCCTATTGAAAAGAAATTTCCAGCACCGGCTGTCACCCCAAATGGATTAGGCACATTAGTGCAATCACCATTTGTTATCGCAGTTCCAGATCCAGATCCAGAATAAGCACTTGAGGATGAACCATTATTACTAAAGCACATCCCTGCGACGTTAGGAGCAGCGAAAGAATATGAAAAATTCGCCGTGACAAAATAAGCAACCACAGCATAAGCACAGGCACGAATATTAGGAGAAAATGACGCAACCTTCTTCACGCTCACCCGTTGATCAATCGCACCTACCCCGCCTCCTTTCCCCTTGGCACTAGCATGCTCCGAAACCACCTCAATTCGCCCTAACGTCCGGTTAAAAATAACCCGATATGTTTTATTCATTATATCCCTCTACATACCATAGTTTCACACATTTATGTGAAATCAATCGTCACCCTCGCGAATGCGATCAAGGAAAAACGAATCGATTCATCGGTCAAATGTTGGCGTTCAGCTTGTCAAGCCAACGGCAAAATATCAGGCTCTCCAACGTAATGACCCTGTACCCAGTGCGCTCCGGCCTTGCGCGCCAGCCGTAACGCGGCGTCGTTTTCCACCCCCTCGACCACCACGTCACACGCCAGCTTCGACGCTAACCTCACCATACCGGCGAGCGGATGAATGTTGTATTGCCCCGTATTCATCCCATACAAAAACGAGCCGTCGATCTTGATAATGTCGGGCGAGCGAATTTCGATACCGGTCTCGACGCCATAGCCCACTCCGAAATCGTCGATAGCAATACGGCATCCAAGCTGACGCAAGCGATTCGCAAACACTCTGCCGCACCCAGCACGCAGCGGCGCGGTTTCCGTAATCTCGATCACGAGGCGTTGAGCGAGCCCAGGCTCAGCCGACAAATCGCTCAGCATGCCGCCCCACCAGGCGTCATCCACAGCGCTTTGAGCGGAGATATTCACCCCAAGGCATAAGTCCGGACGCGTTCTGAGCAGCGCAACAACCCGCCTGACGACATAGCGATCCAGCATCCGCATCAACCCAAGGCGCTCCAGTGTTGGAATAAACGCACCCGGTAGCACGACCTCGTTGGGCCGCTCCGACGGCAGCCGCAACAGACACTCGCGATAGAGCACTCTGTCCCGCCGCTCTATGTGGCAAACAGGTTGAAACTCGAATAGAAACCGATCACTTTCGATCGCACCTGCGATCATTTCCACCGTATCCATGTCGGACACGATTTGCGCGGGCAAAAACGGTTGCTCGAGCGAATGCGCGATCGTTTCGCCAGCGGCTTGAGCGATCATGTCCTCGTCTGCAATTCGCTTGGCACTTAGGACTGCGAAAGATGTAAAGCCAGAAGATCGCGATGCCCAGCTACACAATTCGACGATGAACCCATCGACGTCCGGCTCGTCGCACGAAGTTTGTACGGCACCGTGAGAGGCGGATAGGTTACGCACTTCCTCCCATCTCACGGCCAAACGCCCCATACCAAGGGGCATGACATGTGCATGCTCGCCGCAAATCTCGCGTGCTCGCTGCGCGATTTCTTCTTCAAGCGTCTCGGCCACATGCTCCCCGTAGCTACGGACGAGATGAGCGTGATTCTTGACTTCTATGAGTACACTTTGAGCACTCATCTCCCTTCCCCTTATCCTCGGTCTCTGCGGCGGCTGGACGCTTCTCTCTGTTCACCGAATCACATTCAGCCGTTCACCTTTGGCAATTCGGCGCATCAGGGTCAAAACGCGGACAAAAAGGGTCCTTTGTGACATCGTTGTACAAACGCATCAGTGGCTGCCGCAAACGCGCGTCGGGCAAGGGTCGGGGCTGTTCGCTTTTGGGCGGACAAAAAGGACCCCTTTTGTCCAGTACACTTCGGGTAAGTCCGAAGATCTAGAAGGCTTAGCTGATCGCGATCCGTGGAACCGGTATGCAATCGGTAGGTAGGCAGACAAATCCAGCTGTCGGCGCAATACCATTCCTGGCTCATCGTGTGCCAGCTTGTGGCGAGCGAATACGAACAAAACCGAACTGGTAAAACATGACACAACAAAACAACACTCTCTTCCCTGTTTCATGTGCTGATGACTCACCCGTCAACTTCAACATCAACTTCAAGCGGAACGAACAATCCGCGCACCGACGAGGCGCGAGACGGTTCGCCCGATGAAAATCGGTTACGCGCGCGTATCGACGGAAGAACAAAATTTGGCGCTTCAGATCGATGCCTTGCATCGAGCCGGCTGCGATGTCGTGCTCACCGATCAGGGGATATCCGGTGCTGAGTTTTGTCGCCCCGGATTAGACGAGGCACTCGCCAGAGCCTTGTCCGGCGATACGTTGGTGGTTTGGCGACTCGATCGGCTAGGCCGCTCACTGAGCAAGCTCGTAGATCTCGTGACTCATCTTGGCAATCGGAATATCCAATTTACTTCGTTGTGCGAATCAATTAATACGAGTTCACCGGGGGGCGTATTGATTTTTCACATGATGGCGGCGCTTGCGGAATTCGAACGCAGCCTGATCAGCGAGCGAACGCGCGCTGGTATGGCTGCGGCCCGAGCTCGAGGGAAATCGGTAGGCCGACGGCGTTCGCTGACACCTGTACAACGACGCGAGGCGATGGTCATGCTCTCGTCGCAGCCAGTTAGCGAGGTGGCGCGCAAATTCAACGTTCATCATCGGACGCTGAAACGCATGCTGCAGGAGGAACAAGCGGGTGGCGCCTGCGAGTAGTAGGTGTACAGGACAAGCAATCAGTGCGTCCGTTGCACACCCATGCAGCGTGAGTGATTCGCTCGATGATCTGCAATGAGGGGGGGGAGTGCTGGTTTCCGCAAACGCCGCGTGGCCGGTTTGAGAAGATGTAGGTCATTTATTGGACGCATGGCGCTATGTTCTCTGCTGTGAAGAAAGAGCGACATACACCGGCTCGGCGGCACCATTGAGATAGCGCGTGTAGGCCAACGCTGCAAGGCCGAGGTCGATAAGGGGCACAGAAATGAAAGTTCCAGTTGGGATGGCCATCGGTGGGGGCGTCGGGTTCCTCGTCGCTGGCAGCGTGTTGAGCTTAGGAATCCTTCCTGCTGTTGTGGCTGCGGTTGCGCTTGCAGTAGCGGGAGGGGCTTATTGTGCGTATAAGGGCGAAAAGCAAAGCGCTAATCCACCTGCTGCAGTTCAAGGGGGGGGTGCTCCCGCTCAAGGCGCAGCTCCCGCTCAAGGCGCAGCTCCCGCTCAAGGCGCAGCTCCCGCTCAAGGCGCAGCTGCCGCTCAAGGCGCAGCTGCCGCTCAAGGCGCAGCTGCCGCTCAAGGCGCAGCTGCCGCTCAAGGCGCAGCTCCCGCTCAAGGCGCAGCTCCCGCTCAAGGCGCAGCTCCCGCTCAAGGCGCAGCTCCCGCTCCTGCTCAAGGCCCAGGCGGCGGCGCACAACGGCTATATCGGCGTTTTGGCCCAAGAAGAAGTGCTCCGGTTTCAGCTTCAGCTTCAAGGTAAGCGCCTCACGACGACCGTCATAGACGACGGCGAGAACCGACATCAAAGTGGTGCCCATCATTTTCGATTTGATGGAGATCACTGTGACGGAGTTGGAAGCCAAGCCGGGTAGCCGCAAGGGACGCCCCAATTATGATCGCGAGTTTCGACGCCGTCTCGCGGTCGCGGCATGCGAGCCGGGTGCCTCCGTCGCAAAGCTGGCGCGCGAGAATGGCATCAATGCAAACATGCTGTTCACGTGGCGGCGTCGCTATCGCGAGCAATTGCAGGCCCAAACGACGTCGCTGATTCCCGTGGCGGTGGTCCATGAAACGCCGGCGCAGCGCGTGACCATGCCCTCGGATGCTCGGGCAGCCGGCAACCGGACTACACGAGGCGGGACGATCGAGATTCGATTCGGTGAGGTGGTCGTCAAGGTGGACGGCATCGTCGACGCCGACACGCTACGCGTTGTACTGGGGAGCATGCGATCGTGATCTCTCTTCCCACGGGTACACGCGTCTGGCTGGTGGCCGGCGTTACCGACATGCGCTGCGGATTCCAAGGACTGGCGGCCAAGGTGCAGACGGCGCTCGAAGACAATGCGTTGGGCGGCAACGTGTTCATCTTCCGGGGCCGGCGCGGCGATCTCGTGAAGCTCATGTGGGCGACCGAAGACGGGCTCTGGCTTCTTGCGAAGCGGCTCGAGCGTGGGCGCTTCGTGTGGCCACAGGCCGATGGCGGCAAGGTCCATCTGACGGCGGCGCAATTGTCCATGTTGCTCGAAGGCATCGATTGGCGGCAACCGCGTCGCACCGCTGCACTGTCGATGTTGTAAACCGAGCAGAAGGCTCGTAAACTGCGCCGCATGTCGAACGGCGCCGAACTTCCTGACGATGTTCAAACGCTGCGAGCCTTGCTGCTCGAGGCTCGTGCTCAGCTTGCCGAGCGCGATCTGGAGATCGAGCAGCTCAAGGCGCAGCTCGACAAGCTTAGGCGCATGCAATTCGGGCGCAAGTCCGAGCAATTAGACCGGGAGGTTGCACGGCTCGAAACCGCGCTCGAGGACTTGACGGGCGAGCGCGGCGTCGCTGATGTGCAGCGCGCCCGCCAATCTAGCGCGAGCACGCCTGTGAGCGACGCATCGCCGAAAGAAGCGCTGCCGCCGCATTTGCCACGCGAAGAACGTGTACTGGAGGCTGACGCAACGTGTCCGAAGTGCGGCAGCGCGATGCAGCCGCTCGGAGAAGACGTGTCCGAGCAGCTCGCCCGCGTCGCGGCGGTGTTCAAGGTGATTCGTACGATCCGGCGCAAAACGGTTTGCCCGTGCGGTCACCACTTCTCGCAGCCGCCGATGCCCGGCCTGCCGATTACGCGAGGCATCGCCCATCCGAGCCTGCTGGCCGACATCCTCGTCTCGAAGTACGCCGACCACGCCCCGCTGTACCGGCAGTCACAGATAGCCGCGCGCGACGGCGTGAAGCTGGACCCGGCCAGCATGGGCCGCTGGGTTGGTCAATGCGAGGCCCTTTGCGATGCGCTGACCGAGGCACTGCGCCGCTACACGGTGGCGCCGTCGAAGCTGCACGCGGATGACACGCCTATCCCGGTACTTGAGCCGGGCAAGAAGAAGACGAAGACGGGGCGTCTGTGGGTGTATGTGCGCGATGACACTCGCTCGGGCTCGACCGAACCGGCCGCAGTGTGGTTTGCTTACTCGCCGGACCGCAAAGGCATTCATCCCCAGACCCATCTGGCCGGATTCGAGGGTATCTTGCAGGCCGACGCCTACAGCGGCTTCAACGAACTGTACGAGAGCGGCAAGATTCGCGAGGCGGCATGCTGGGACCACGCGAGACGGTACATATACGACGTGCATGCCCGAACGCCGACCGATGCGACCCGTGAGGTGCTCGAGCTGATCGGCGGACTTTACGCGATCGAGGCCGACATCCGCGGCAAACCCACCGCTGAACGGCTGCGCGTGCGCCGGGAGAAAAGCATCCCGCTGCTCGCGGCCATCAAGACGTGGATGACGGGCAAACTCGCGGCGCTGTCCAAGAAATCCGAATTGGCCAAAGCGATCCATTACTCGCTTAACCAGTGGGATGCCCTCGTGCTGTACTGCGAAGAGGGCCGTGCCGAGATCAGCAACGCCCTGGCCGAAAACGCGTTGCGCTGTGTGAGTCTGGGTCGCAAGAACTTCTTGTTCGCCGGCTCCGACAGTGGGGGGAAACGGGCCGCCGCGATGTACAGCCTGATCGGCACGTGCAAGCTGAACGGGATCAACCCGCGCGCTTACCTCGAATACGTGCTGACCCATATCGCTGATCACCCCATTAACCGCATCGACGAATTACTACCCTGGAACGTGGCAAGTAAGCTGCCAGGGACGTTCCGCCCGCCTGCCTCTACGGGCTGATTGCCAGCGCCCGATACCCAATCATGCCTCACGTGCGCGCCGTGTTGCGAACGGCCTTCGCGAGGTGCTTACGTTGCGGGAGAAGCGCTAGCAAGAGATCCAACACTCGAACGCGACTTAACCGCACTGGGTCGACGTTTTGCGCTTGCCTATCACAAGGCCTCGACACCACAGTGGTCGACCGACCGCTCTCATGCACGCCCGCAGTCCACCCAGACGGATGCGTTCACCGCGTGCGCGACAGCAGCCCCGGCAGATAGATTTGTGCTAGCGGGGCTAGCCGCTCTGCGAGAGCAACAACCAGTTGCACATCGGCATGATCAACCTGCGGCCGATACACCTGGATCTATGCCACCGAGCACGCACAAACCCGTTGGCGACAACAAACGCGGACGCGGACGTTGACGCTCGCAACTAGGAGAACAGGCGGATTGCGAGAGGCAAATGCAGGGCTTTCGGGGCGACAGACGCCAGCGACCCGACTGGATTTTTTGTGGAATAACCAGATGAGTAGGTCAACCGCAGGTACGTTACGCCTACAACAAGTACCGTTGTACGCGCGCCAGCGCTAGCTCTTCGCGCATCTCACCAGGTGCTCATTGCGGGAAGGTTATCGTCACACAGTGGCAGTGGCGAGTTCAGGGACACTCGGTCTCAGTCATAGAGGTACACGGGGTTCACTTCAACGGATTACTCACTGGCATCAATTCTTTGCGTCATCCTCTTTCCAATTATTAGCGGAACCCACTATGTTAAACACATCAGATTCACAAAAAGATCCTCCTCAAGCAGTTCCTGAAAGCCCACCTCGCTCTTCGGAGAGTAGACTCGATGTCCATCCTGCTGCTCCTGCTGCTCCTGCCGCTTCTGCCGCTTCTGCCTTTCCGGTGCCCCAAGGTGACGCGCGATATTCACGACTATTATCGGCAATCCCGCCGCCCGCAAGCCTGCGAGTGCCAAGCATATGTTCCGCGCCGGCCGCACACCCGACTGCCCAGTCACCCAATAGGGTTATCCAGTCACATGTCCCAGCTTCTACCCCCGGAGGGTCACAGGGTCGTTAGACCAACATGAGGCGTGGTTCGAAATTGGCTGTTTGATGTTACACAGACGAGCATTAGCCTCCCACGATCGTCGTAAGAGGGAGGCTTTGAGCGCGAGCGCGCCCGGCCTAGGCGCGCGATCTATCCCGAGATAATCCTGGCCCATACCAAACATACGTATCGAGATCCCTCACAGCAAGGCATCGCCCCATTCACAGAACGCAAAAGCAATCCAACAAGCAATCCTCCCGACACAGAGTGCTGCGTCTCCCCATGGCCTGCAATGAACTAGGCCTACGCACGACATACGATTCACAATTCTTCATAGCGTGCCTACTTCTGTTCCCATAGCATGGAAGCCATGCAATCAGCAGGGCTCACGACGCGGAGTGCGGCATCTCCCTATGGCCTACAACAAACTGCCGTATCGTTCTCAGGGGGAACAGCATGAAACAATACCTTTCCTTATCGGCAATTGCCGCAACACTTGCATGCGTGGCATTACTGCCGCAAGCACACGCCGGAACCTATACCAATGGCACAGCAACCGCACAGTTCACGGTTTCTCTGACATTGCAAGGCAACTGCACGATTTCCGCCAATCCGCTGAATTTCGGCACGAACGGAGTTCTCTCCTCGGCAGTCAATCAGCAAACTACGGTATCCGTAACTTGTACGAACACCACCCCCTACAACGTCGGGCTGGACGGCGGCACCGTCTCCGGCTCAACCGTTACGAGCCGGTTATTGGCCGGTACCGCCAGCGGCAATACCAGTACGACAGTCGGCTTCCAGCTTTATCAAGACTCGGGACACAGCACTGTCTGGGGCAATACGCAAGGTAGCAATACTGTCGGCGGCACGGGCACCGGCTCCGCACAATCGATCACGATCTATGGGCAAGTGCCGGCTCAAACGACGCCGCAGCCCGATACCTATCAAACAACGATCACCGCGACCGTGTATTTCTGATCACACGTGACATCTACATGGACAAGCTACGTCAATGTCTGATCGCCCTTCTTCTCATAGCGGGCCTTTCACCTCTAGACAGTGTCGCCGGGATGCTTCAGGTTTCACCGGTCATGGTGGAGATCCAAGCAGGCGAAAATGCGTCTGGCCTGACGCTGCGTAACCCCGACGACCAGCCTCTCTATGGGCAAGTGCGGCTGTTCCGTTGGGACCAGGCTGACGGTAATGACACACTCACTCCAACGCAAGACATCGTCGCAAGTCCGCCGATCGTCGAGATCGCTCCGCGAACGAGTCAATTGGTGCGGCTGGTGCGCATCACAACAGCACCGCCTACCACTGAACAAAGCTACCGCATGGTCGTCGACGAATTGCCACGGCCCAACCTCACCCCCACGACCGGCATCACGATTCGATTGCGCTATTCGTTACCGGTGTTTATCGAGCCAGCCGGCGCAATGGGCCAACCCAGTCTTTCATGGCATCTCATCCACACTGACCAAGGGTGGATCATGCGGGTCGACAACACCGGCACGCGACGCGCGCAGATTGCCGCGATTGAACTCGTGAACCAGAACGCCAAAGTCTATGAGATCAATAAGGGACTGCTTGGCTATGCACTGGCCGGACGTGGTCGACAATGGCAGATATCGCTTCCTCCACAGGCCGATTTGAGCGGCGTCGTGAAGGTCCGCGCCGCTATCAATTCGCTCCACACCGAGGCGGTGGTAACCGTGGAACAAACGAAATGATAGATGACGCTCCCACCGCTTATCTTCTGTAGTGCCTGCGGTGAATACCCTGCGCTGCCATTCAAGCAAAACAAATCAAACGCTATCGGGGACGACCTGTGGGCATCTTTCGCACAGTGCTCATTGCCGCGGCGTTGATCAGCTCCGGATGTGTGCACGCACAAAGCGAGGGCTTTGCAGCCTCATCGCACACGAAAGATGCGAACGTGCATTCCGTTCATGACCTCTACCTCGAAGTCAACCTGAACGGCCAGCCCACGTCGTTGATCGTACATTTTCGTGAACTGGATGGACGTCTCACCGTGGCAGGCAAGGACTTGGGCGATGTTGGGTTGAACGTCGATCGTCTTGGGATCAGTCAAGCAACCGATGTACAGCTAGACTCCATTCCCGGCCTTCACTATACGTACAACGCCGCCGAGCAAACCGTCGACCTGCAAGCACCGGACAACATCCGCAAGCCCTACAAGTTCGATACGCGCATACTACCCAAAGCACCTCACGCAACCTCGTCGTCCGGATTGTTCATCAACTACGACGCGTTCACGCAAACGGGTTCGGACACACAGCTCGCGCTGGCAAACGACGAACATTACTTTATGCCATTGGGCGTATTGAGCAATTCGGGCGTCGCGTACCTGTCAGGCGCCGAGCATCACTACATGCGGTACGACACATCGTGGAGTCACTCGAACGTATTGACGAACAACACCACTCAAATCGGCGACACCATTTCAGCATCACTGGCTTGGACTCGCTCGATTCGCATCGGTGGATTCCAATGGGGCAGTAATTTTGCGTTGCGGCCCGACTTAGTGACTTTTCCGGTCCCGGCGCTCTATGGGTCGGCTGTCGTACCGTCTGCCGTCGACGTGTATATCAACAGCGTGAAGCAGTACAGCGGCAACGTACCCAGTGGCCCGTTCATCATGAACAACGTGCCAGGGATTACGGGTGCGGGGCAAGCAACGGTCATCACACGCGATGCGCTCGGCCGTACGATCACCACGTCGATGCCGCTTTACGTCGACCCGCGCATGCTTGCGGCTGGCCTCTCTAGCTACTCGTTCGAAGCGGGCTTTGTCCGCCGTGCCTACGGCCTCGAATCGTTTTCCTACGATCCCCATCCCGTGTTGAGCGGCACCATGCGATACGGCTTGACCAGCACACTCACACTGGAAGGTCATGCCGAGGCCACGCACAACCTCGTCAATGCCGGTGGCGGTGCGCTGATGCGGTTCGGCCAGCTCGGCGTAGTCAACGGCTCGTTATCGGCTAGTTCCGGCAGTTTTGCCGGCACCCAGGCGAGCTTGGGCTATCAACTAATCCGGCGTGACTTTTCGATTAACGCGCAAACTGTGCGGGCGTTTGGCAATTTCGGTGACCTTGCCTCGAGTCAGGGCTCGTTAGTGCCGTCGGCAACCGATCAGGTGACGTTCTCGTTCCCGTTCATGCGACACCAAACTTTCTCACTAAGCTACATCGGATCAAAATATCCGGATTCACCCTCCTCGAAAATCGGCTCGATTTCCTGCACGCTGAATTTCGGCCATCTGACATCACTCAGTTTGAGTGCCTACAAAGACTTCGAGCAACATAGTGGGTCGGGCGCGTTCATCACCTTAAGCTTAGGATTCCTACATAAAACCTCGATCAGCACCACTGTCGGACGCGAAAATGGTCAATCGAACTACAACATCAACGCGATACGCTCGCCCGACTATGCGGGTGGCTGGGGCTGGGGTGCACAAGCTGAAGGCATGGGGAATACGCCTTTCCGGCAAGCACAAGTGCAATACCTGGGCAACGACGGCGAAGTGACCGCCGCCGCACAGAATATCGGTAAAGTCACTAACGCATCGCTCGATATAACCGGTGCCGCGGTGCTGATGGATCGAAGCGTCCAACTCTCGCGCCGCATTGATAATGGATTCGCGCTGGTGTCCACGGATGGTGTCGCAGGAATTCCAGTGTTGCACGAGAACCGTCTGATCGGCGTCACCGATGGCTCCGGGCACCTGCTGATCCCGGATCTGAACGCCTATCAGAACAACGAGGTGAGCATCGAACCCATGAATCTACCCGCCAATGTCCGGCTTGCCGCCACCTCGATGAACCTGACGCCGCAGGCACAGTCCGGCGTGCTCGCGCACTTTGGTATGACACGCTACCAGGCGGCTTCCGTGATCCTCGACGGCCCGGACGGCAAGATCCTCCCACCTGGCACACAGGTCCACCATGAAGAAAGCGGAAAGGGCACGATCGTCGGCTACGACGGCCTCGCCTTCATTGACGGTCTCGTGCATGACAATCACTTGTTGATCGGCAGCGGCACATCGAGGTGCACAACAGAGTTCACGTATACCCCTCCGAGCGACGGCTCGTTGCGGACAATCGGACCGCTAAAGTGTCGAAGCTTGACCGGAGGCCGGCAATGAAGCGGTACACGTTCCAGCTCATTCTTTGTGTGCTGACGCTTTGCCTCCCTAGCTTGGCGAACGCTCAAAGCTGCTCAGCCGCCGCATCCGCAATCAGCTTCGGTAACGTCAGTCCGATTAGCCTCAGCGCAGTCGACACTACCGGCACGATCACCGTTACATGCACCTGGCCGAAAAACACCACTACACCCAATGTGCTGGTGTGCTTGAATCAGAACGTGGCGACGCCCCTCGATCTCAAGCATGGAAGCAACACCATGCAATATGGCCTGTACCAGGATGGAGCCTATTCGATCATGTGGGGCTCCGTCTCCAACGGGACGACACCTATTTCACTCACGCTAACCAAGCCCTCAACAAGCACCAGCACCTCTCAGGCGGTAACGATATACGGCCAGATCACGGCCAACCAGCCAACGGTTCCGACTGCCGGTAATGCCAGCACCTCGTACACGGAAAGCTTCAGCGGTACCAATGCAACGATAACCTATGGATTTTATTCATCCGCCGAGCCAAGTTGCTCGTCGCTTTCCTCATCGAAGCACGTCACGTTCACCGCTTCTGCCACCGTTATCAACGACTGCAATATCAACGCGACAAATGTTACTTTCGCGGCAACTAGCGTGACGACTACCGCACTGAACGCCACGGGTTCGATTACTGCGCAGTGCACCAGCGGCGACGCGTGGCGGATTGCGCTGAACGGCGGCTCTAGTGGCAGCGTCACAGCGCGCGAGATGCAAAGATCGGGCGGCGGAGGCACGATCAGCTATCAGCTCTACACCAATTCGACGCATTCGCAAATATGGGGCGATGGCACCAGCGGCACCACGATGGAGACCGGAACAGGTACCGGCAATTCGGTCGTGCTTACTGTCTACGGCGAAGTCCCGTCGCAAACAACTCCGCTGCCGGGTAGCTATAGCGACACGATTACGGCCACTATTAGTTTTTGATAGCGATTCGGGTGCTATAAGGGGCTTATTGGCGTGGAATTGATAGTTGTAGCGCCCTCCGTTTCCAGTCAACGAAGGGCGTAGAGTTGGAGCAAACGCTGAACAAATGCAGGGCAACTGACATCAACGAGTTTAGTGAAACCTATCGCGATGACGCACCGACGGACGGCGAATGGGCCTGTGGCGGCGGAACGCGACTCGCACAACCAACAAGCCCAGCAAGCAACTCCATACGCCTCTGCTCATCAACGGACATCAACGTCCCTTCCCCGTTCGGGGTCAACATTAATTCGTGCAAAGCCTCGAACTGTGACTCTGCCATAGCATGCCCTCCAACATCTAAAAGATCACTGAACACGGCCAACTACAATCCTTTCATGGCCTTCGGTGTGAAGCGGTTTACGCAATTCGCTGAGCGAAGCTCACTCGGTACTAAGCATACTGCATGGTAGTAACGCGACTTGGATTACGCAAGAAAAAATATCGAAAAAATGTCGTCATGTCACTTCATTCGACCACGAATGCACTTCTCGCAGATCGGAGGCTCGTGCAACGCGCGGCTCCCTTCCCAATCTGTCCAGGCCCCGTTCACCAAGCGAAGAGGCACGAAAATACTAAGATACGACTTTTACAAGAATAATTCGCAATCTGTTTGTGATCCGTATGTAGCCCCATCCCACCCTCCCCCACTCGTGCCCGCTTACCATTCCGCAGAAGCGACACGCTATTAAAACAAGGAGAAGGTTCTATGTTGCACGATCTGCAGCGTCAGCATCCGGAGATGGAGATATGGTGGGACTCCATGCCGACAAGCCTACCCAAATGGGTCAACCGCGCGGTAGAGGCTTGCTCCGCACAACACGAGCATCGAGTTCGAGCCCACTGGGAAGGGCTAAAGAAACATGAGGGGCTGGGCTCAGGGTTGATTAAAAGTGCCACAACCAATCCAAGACTGTTTCTTGAAAACGTTTTACTCGATCTTCCGGCTGCAAAAACCTCAATCCGAGATTTTCTAAGCGAATGTCCGAACGCAACGGACGACGAATTGTATTGGCAATATTACAAAGCCGCATACGCTCAAGAAGCGGCATTATGGCGCGCCGAGTGGGAAGCATCAGCTGGCCGTCACGGCTGGGTTTGCGCACAGTTACCGCCATCCTCGAGCTTCGACGTAGACCGTATGGAACGTCAAGGACTCGAGCTTGCTCGAATCGCGCCCAACGTCATGGTGAAAGTCGTTGGTAGCGCTGAAGGGTATCAGGTCATCGAACGCTTGGTAAGTCAAGGCGTAGCGATCAACAACACGCTTTCCTTCTCGGTCCCACAGTTTCTTTGTGCGCTAGGCGCACTCTCCAAAGGGCACCGGCTTGCGCTGGAAAAGAAAGTTGATATGACGCGGTGGCGAGCCGTTATTACGCATATGACTGGTCGCTTCGGCGGAGAACCCGAGTTTCGTCAACAAGCAACCGAGCGCGACATCAAACTCACGCCGCAACTAATGCGGCAGGCTGAATGGGCATTGATCGAACGCATTGAACCGCTAGTAAAGAGCACTGGCTTACCTATCAAGATGCTCCTGTGCAGCTTGCGCGTGGATATCGAAGATGGAGTCAAGCGGTGCTTTCATATCGAGCAAAGCAGACGTTCGATGTGTGCCTATACGATTCCTCCCGCACTGCTCATGGAGTTGCTTGACCCTGGCACGGAGTGGAATTTAAGCGACACATCTGGCCAAGAACCCGTGCCAGCCCGTGCTTTACAACTCCTTCGACAGATTCCGTATTTCCTGGAAGCATGGGACCCGGCTGGAATGACCCCGGAAAATTTCCGCTTCCACCCCGCATTTCTCACCGGCCTTCAGGACGTCCACGCCGCATGGCGGCGAGGTATCGATATCGTGCGCTTGTGTCGCTTTGAATAACCTTCCTCATTTCGGAGCATTCACAATGCAAAAAACCCTCATGATCATCGGCATAGGTGATTTAGCTGGCTTGGCGCTAAATCTTTTGGCACAAGAGGAAGAGTTCGGCCGTATCGTATTGGCTGGGCGCAATATGGAGGAAATGTCCCGGCGGCGCAACCTTGCCACGCTGTTTTCCGCACAGCTAGGTCGATTTCACAACATCGATTGCGTACAGCTCGACTTGCGTAATGAAGATCAAGCCACCGCGGCAATTGCCGAAGTCAAACCCGATATCATCTTTAACACGGCTACGCTGCAATCGTGGCGCATCATAACGCAACTTCCCGCACCAATCTTTCGTCAACTCGACGAGGCGCAGTACGGCCCGTGGTTGCCAATGCACTTGGCGCTTGTTCATAAGCTTATGCGTGCTGTGCGCCAAAGCGGCGTGCAACCCATCGTGGTGAATGCCGCATTCCCTGACGCTGTCGGACCGGTGCTAAAAACGACCGGGCTTGCGCCTCACATCGGGATCGGTAACGTGGCGAACGTCATTCCGGCATTACGCGGCGCGATTGCGATGATGCTGAAAGAGCGCGCTCGCGATGTTTCTGTCAGGCTCTTTACGCAGCACTACCTCAGTCACCGCGTGCCGGCCTATGGAAATTCGGGGGGTGCGCCGTATTACGCGGAAGTGAGTTGCAATGGCCGCGATGTAAGCAGCGACATCGACCTCGAGCAGGCTTTTGGTTTGGTGCAGACGCGCTTTCAACGCACCGGTGGCGCGTTTCGTCAACTGATCACAGCCGCATCCGCGATGTCTGTCCTGATGCCCCTGCTGCGCGGTCGTCATGCGGAAGTGCACGCCCCCGCACCGGATGGTCTACCCGGCGGCTATTGCGTGCGCGTCGGATCGCGCGAAATCGACGTGGTTGTTCCACAACGTGCAATGCTTTCTCAATTGATCGAAATCAATCAGCAGTGTCAGCGCTACGATGGCATAGAGTCGATCGAACCTAACGGCACAACCGTATTTGCACCAGCACAAATGCAGATCATGCATGACATGCTCGGGTACCAATGCGAGCGTATGCCTCTAGCCGAAGTCGACGAGTGGGCAACCGAACTTGGTGCAAAGTACCGCGAATTCGCAGCGCGGGTGTCGGCATGATGGAAAGTGCGCACGAGCTTTCATTCAGCAATGCATCGAACCGTCCCCGAATCAATCAGGAAGCCGGCATTGATGCCGTGCTGTTTGATTGCGACGGCGTTCTAGTCGATTCCGAAAACATCACAAAACGCGTGCTGCGCCAGATGCTTGCCGAGCAAGGCTGGGCGCTAAGTGACGAAGAATGCATGACATTCTTCGTCGGCAAGGCCCCTGAAGACGAGGCCACATTGATCGAGGCGCACACCGGTAAGCCGCTGACAACTGAGTGGCTACAGGATTACCGGAGCCGCCGCAACACCGCGTTGGAGCGGGAAGTGCAAGCGGTGACACACGTGGGCGATGTCGTTCATACCGCGTTCGAAAAATGTGGCGGCCGTATCGCCTGCGCATCGGGATCCGACCGAACCAAGATTGAGTTGCAGTTACGCAAGGTTAAGCTGATGCCATACTTCGAAGGCCGAATATTTTGTGGGCCCGAGATGCCCCGTACCAAGCCTGAGCCAGATGTCTATCTGGCAGCCGCACAGGCATTGGGTGTCGCCACCAGTCGCTGCGCGGTGCTCGAAGATTCGGTGACAGGTGTCACGGCGGGCAAGCGTGCGGGCGCGACGGTGCTTGCATACTGCGCCCCGCAGAACTCAGCCAATCGATCCGCGTTGCTTGAAGCGGGTGCGGACATGGTGTTCACCGACATGACCGCCGTGACACGATTCCTTCTGCAAGTATGATTGCAGGCGTGCTAGCCGGGGTAGCCTCCGGCGCGCTTTGGGGCTTGGTGTTTATTGCACCGACCCTGCTGCCAGGTCATTGGTTTATCGACCTGGCAGCAGGGCGATTTATGGTCTACGGCACCCTCTCCCTCATCGCGTTGATCGTCGGACGACGTACGCCGCTCACCGCATCGCATGCTACCGTCGCCCTTGGCCTGAGTATCTTGGGCTTCACGGCCTTCTACGTTTTTCTGGCCTGCGCAATTGATACGTCGGGAAGTACCTTACCGACACTGATTGTCGGAATGCTGCCCGTTTCTGTCATGGTGTGCGGCAAATCCCGGCATTTGCGGTGGAGTCAATTGCTACCCGGGCTTGCCGCCACACTGCTCGGCATCGTGCTCACCACTGGGCGATTGACATCCGCGCCTCTAGCGCCGGTCACCGATGTGACAAAGGGTATTCAGCTATCTGTCGCGGCACTTGCTTGTTGGACCGCTTTTGCGGTACTGAATGCGCGATGGCTTGCTCGTCACCCTGAAATGAGCGCGATGGACTGGGCTCACTGGCTGGGAATCGGTGCAGCGGCCAGCAGCGCGTTCGTCTGGCTGTTTTGCGGATCGAGCGCCAAATCGTTGCTGCACTCACCTCAGCTAGGCACTTTTGCTGCATTGGCGCTCTTAACGGGCATCGGCTCCACATGGCTTGCCACGATCTGCTGGAACATCGCAAGCCGACGCTTAGGGCCTAGCCGCTGCGGACAACTGATTGTGAGCGAGACAATGTTTGCGCTGCTCTATGGTTGCTTATGGACAGCACACTTTCCTACTCCGATGCAGATCTTCGGTTCTACGCTGTTCATGATGGGGGTACTGGTTACGCTGCGCACGCAGTGGTCGACCCGCGACGCGCAGCTTCGGCACGTTACCGACACTTCACGTAGCGCTCGTATCAGTGAAGCACGTTCAATCGAGTAATCATTGTTGGGGGAATTCTCGTGCCAAATAGAGTGCAATTGCTACTTGACGAGCACAAGTATGTGAGGCGCCTCGTTGATGCAGCGCGAGAAGGAGATCGATACAGCTTGACGGTGTTGCTCGCGGATCCTCCACGGGTCCTCTGGGGCAGAGGAGTCATGACTCGGTGGGATAGAGTCGTCGTCGATGGCCCATTGCATCTTTCGCTTCTTCACCTCGCGGCTCAAGGCGGCCATGCGGAGATCATCGAGGAGCTGGCGTCAATGGGTGGCGATCTGAATGTTCGTGACGCGTTGGGCCGAACACCTGCGCATCTGGCCGCGGAGAAAAAGAACCGCGGTGTGTATCGCCGTCTGATCGAACTGGGCGCAAATCCCTCGCTGCCAGATCGCAACGGGAGAACACCCGAAACATGTTGGGAGTCGCAACCATCTCCCAGCGTCGTGAAATTACCGAGTATTTACCCCCATTCCCGACGGCCGCCCGTCGCCGCCTCGACGGTTCGCTAAGGGTGGGATGCATCGCTTGAGGCAGCACAGGTGACCATCATAGTTGACGACCTATTGCAGGCGAAATTTCGAGGGAAGCTCAAGTCGCCCGTGGGAGGGCGAATGACGTCGTCAAAAAAATATAGGTCCACTGAGCGATGTGCCAAACGCACTATCGACCGCTGCCATCCAGGCATAGTCCATTGGTGCAGGACACCCCGCTAACCACCCAGCGCGCAAGGCGGCGGTACTTCCGGGATCATAGAACGGGTCCCATACCTGAATGGCAAAGTAATCATAAGTCCACACGTTGCACATTGGACCGCCTGATCCTCCTTCGAGCCAACCGCTCAAGCACAAAAGCACCTCGCACGGACCGGCGTTTGCAGTGGCCGGCGCAAACCCGAATGCAATCGCGGCAACGAAAGCCCAACCCATGCACATAGACTTCCATGCCGTCGCGCCGATAGAGTGTTGTCGGCTCTGGCCGCCTACTCCACTTCCGCGGCATAAGTTCGAATTACGGGTCGACGAGCGCATTCGCTGTATTCTCAAACCAACACCCATGATCGAACTCCCCATGACACAAAGCAAAGCTGCCTTGCAACTCCCCTATTGAAAAGTAATAGGACCCACAGCCGATATACAAACCGCCATCACAGCTTCAAGCTAAGGTTGTCCTCGCTCAGGATACGAGGAGCAGCAATGGCCAAGATTCAGTAGCTTAGTGGCTTATTTGACAGGCTAATTTTTCTATTCATTATTGTGATGTCCAATTCGAATAATGGGAAATGGATATCAATCGCTGGTGAGAAAAATTACATCGGAGGTGTCATGACATCTGGCGGGCGGCAGAGATAGGGAAGTGGCGGGGGGGATGCGCGACAGGAGACCCGCCGTCGCTGGTGTAACCCATCGATCCAGATCCAGTAGGCGATGCTGGCGGTGATGCTACCCGTGGTAGCGCTGCTGCGGGCAATGGTCCCGGCGGGAGAGCTGCCGGTGCTGCCGGTGCTGCCGGTGCTGCCGGTGCTGCCGGTGCTGCCGGTGCTGCCGGTGCTGCCGGTGCTGCCGGTGCTGCCGGTGCTGCCGGTGCTGCCGGTGCTGCCGGTGCTGCCGGTGCTGCCGCCTTCGCCTTCTCTCTCTCAGCTTTCGACTTCGCCAACACAGGCACGTGCCTTCCCACTTCCGAGCGAGTAAAGACGTTCCCATGCCAACCAACGGCGCTAGCCACCAAGCCTGCTACAAAACTGCCAATGCCCCCCCCTCCGCCGGGCATCACAACGCCTAACAGGTCGGCAAGGCCGCCGGACACGGAGCCGATCGCACTGGATCCAAAAACGCCCTCGACGCATTGCGCCCGAGTGAAGCCTGCCTTTATCTGATCATGCAACGCCCCAGGAAATACATCCCGGTACCCCCCCCACATCTTCTTCACCATGCTGCCGAACCGCGTTACGACAGGCTTACCCAGCCGGTCGATATTGCGGTTAACGTCGCTCGCGATCGCATCTGGATCAGTACGGATTTCGAGCTTGTCCGGCACCATCCTGATGCCGAACAGCGGTGCCGCCGAACGCTGTCCACCTTTACCGCGCAGCACCTGGCTGATCACCTGCATGCAAGCGTTGGTGGGCGGCCCAATCAACATCGCGATCGGACTGATGAAGATAGAGAGCGCCGAAGCAACCCCTGCGAACTCGAGACCTCGCAACGGCCACGTCACCAACGCGCGCGGCCCAGTCCGTCCAGCCAGATCCGCAAGCACCTCCTTGCCAAGCGCCTCTCCCAGCCCCTTGGTGGGACATACCTGCCAGAATCGCCCTCGCCCATCCGTGGCGTTGTTGACGTGCCCGTCGACCTTACCAGCGGCTGTCATAGCGCGCACAGACCACCCAAAGGCAACGCACATCGCTACCAATACACCTGCGCCGATCACCAGAATCGGGGCAAGAGGGACGAGAGGGGCGAGCAAGACACTCGCCGCAATACCCGCTGCGCTCATTGGCCAATAGGTAACCGCGTTACCAACCATCTTTTGCAAGAACGTCGCGCCCACATCCGCGCGCCACGCCTTATCCGCGAATTCGGCAACACGAGCGGGCGTCCAGCCCTTCTCGTGGAAGGCTCTCGCACTTGCAATAATTGCCGCCTGGAACTGCTTCTCCAGCTTCGCTTTTTGCTCCGCGGTAAACGCTTGAGGCTTCCCGTCCTTGCCTTTCAGATCTTGTGCACGCAGGAACTTATCGAAGTCGCCGACTTTGCTGAGGATGCAATCGGCAATAGCATCGACGTTTTCGTTACCGGTCGGAGGAAGGACAAAGGATGGAGCAGGAAAACGCGCCGGCAAAGCTCTGCCCGCCCCCTGAATCAGCGGCGCTCTATCGTCATCGCGCGACCTGGGCATTGGACGCATCCCCCTTAATAACCGACCTACTCCTTGCTTCCAACGATATCGGCACGGGGTATACCGATGACCTACTCGCGGTAACGATACCAATCGTGCGGAACATGGCGGAGCACACCGGCAAGGTCGCTTCCAGTGCTTGCTCACAAGTTCGAAAGCTTCGCGGGATAAAGCACTGCAGGTGAATGGCCCGTGCACTCGCAAGCCCTGTCGCAATTGGTATGGGAATGGAAAGGCCACCGCAACTAACGTAGAGCAGAAATCTAGCGATCCCACAACGCTACTGCCACCCTTTTCCAGGCTCTGTGCCGCACCATGCAGCACATTCATGAGCCCGTGTCACGAGATGCATACATGCCGTACGCAAGTCAACCAGAGCGATATCCTTCCCCGCCGTTCCCAGTTCGGGATGGGCAGGACGAACAGGTGCGAAGTTGGCGCGCCCTGCTGGATGCAGTGCATGGGCGCTTTGACCCTGCTTTGCCAATCGACAAGCGGCAGCTCTATGCAACGGCCCTGGCTACCGAATATGCCCTAGCACGGTTACATACCGAAGAGTTCGAGCGCCGCTTTGAGCAGATATCGCGCGACGAAGGGGCTGTCCGCGATTGGGCAGTTGGCTTTACTGCCGCAGGTGCGTTCGGCGTCGCACGAGGCTGCGCTAGTGCAGTTGGAGGCGCAATTGGTGCGTCGGCGGGGGGGCCCTTGGCCGCTTGGCTTGGCTCGAAGCTCTCTACGTTCGCCGCAGATAGCCTTGCAAGCTGGCTCTCCGCGCGGGGTGGTGCGCGAGCGGCAGAGCTATTTAATGACCCAAATGGTAAATATGCACTGGCAACCACACCAGCAATTGCCTCGGCACCCTGGCGCATGTTTACGGCGCTGGCGGGCTATGGCTTACCCGCCGGAACACTGCTCGTAGCCCGTGCGGCCATTGCGGGCGCCTTTGAGCACCCGGCAGTGACAGGCGGAGAGTGGCTGGGGCGCCAATGGGCCTCCGCCGCAGCTGGATGTGTTCTCGGACCGGTCGCGTCGGGCGCGGGCGGAGTGCTATTTGGATATGGGCGTCGCGCGGGACAACCGACTTATTTGAATCCCAAAACGATATTCGAGGGCGAGGACGACATCGAGGCCGGCGGGCTATCGATACGGGCGCGGATGGTCAATCGACTCAGATTGCCTACGCGCGGCCTAGACAGCGAATTGCCGCTCCGGCCACCCCAGCCCGGCCCATCGGATATTTTGTGTCGTGGGAAGGTTTCGTGGGAGCAAGCGAGCCGCCCATTCGGCGCCTATCTTGCCGCAACTTTAGGAGGCGACGCATTTGGCGGTGGCATTGGTGCAGCTACCGCTTTTGCAGAAGGTGCTCCGGGTTTAGCTGCGACCACCGATGCGGCAGGCGCATACTTACTCTTGCTTCTAATCTGGGGAGCTGTGACTCCGGTTCCGGGTGGTGTTAGGCCTGCTGGCCCTGCTGCGCCGGCACCAGTTGCTGCGGTAGCGGTAGCGCTAGCACCGGCGGTGGCAGCCGCTTCTAGCGCCGCCCCCCCACCGCCAGCGGCATCAGCCGGCCCTGAGCCGGACGCCGCTTCCCCATCGCCAGCCGTTGTTGCACATTCAGCTAGCCCAGGTTCAGCGCAGCAGGCACCGGCTGCACGAGAAGCCCCCCCCTATGCAGCCGGCAGACCACACCCGCGAGCGCCAGCACGTCTGAGTCCAACTCATCGATATATGGTGGGAGATGAACAAGCGTACGGGGTATGCCTACCCGATAATCCCAGTGTTGTATGGTCCCCTCGAGGGGCCCGAGCATTGCAACTAGGTATGGACGCCGAACTCCATCGGCTGCACGGCGCAGTTCGCGTTCGCCCGCCTGCTGGAAACCCGGCCGCATCTCGCCGACAGGAACTTTTAAGAGAGGGCAACATCACAGTGAGCGCTTGCCCAGCGCCCCATAGCACGCGCCCCCCTAGTCCCGTGCCCCTCGCTGCTATCGGGGCATCCTCCCCCTTTAGCCCAAGGTACCCGCCCCATGCCCCTGCCCAGCTGCAAGGACAATGACGTTCTCCACCGCCCCCATCCTTAACGCCCGCATCGAGAGCACCCCTACGTCTTCGCCGAAACACACTACGCCTGCGTCTCCGCTCGATCAGCAATTCCAACCAGCAAGGAATGAACCATGATCGACTTTTTAACACTGGCACAGCAATGCGCCCCCGTCGTCGATCCACATACGATGGCCGCGGTCGTGCGAGTCGAATCCAGCTTCAATCCTTACGCGATTGGGATCGTGCATGCAAGACTGGTCAGGCAACCGCGCAATTTGGCCGAAGCGCTAGCCACCGCCCACGCCCTCGACGCGCAAGGCTATACCTACAGTGTCGGCCTCGCGCAAATCAAGCGAACCAACTTAGCGCATTACGGCCTGTCTCTTGAAGGCGGATTCGAGCCATGTACAAACCTGTGGGCGAGTTCCAAGATCCTCGCCTCATGCTTCCAAGGCGCGCGCAATACGAATCCGCAGCCTCAGCAAGCATTGCGTATCGCACTGTCCTGCTACTACAGCGGCAATAAGCGCGATGGTTTTACGCAAGGATACGTGCAGAAAGTGGTCACGGCCGCGAACAATACGAGCGCGATGCCGATTCCGCTCGTGCCCGCGCTACAACCGCAACCATCCGTCAACTCGCCACAGCAATCGAAGGCATCATCCGATACAACAACACAACACAACACAACCGATAGCACCGAAACGAACCATAACCCGGCAAACGATGCGCCCACACGTGATCCACGCGATGCACAGGTGTTTTAGCATCGGCGCTCGACGAGCAGCCATTACTTCGAGATTTGCAACTACCCTCCTCCCTGAACCGGCGCATTCTGCGGCGTCGGTTGCGGCGAAACGGCTACTGGCGCCTCACCCCCCGCGTTATTGTTGGGTTCTGTCTGCGGCTGCGGCGCCGGTTGATTGAACACATATTGCGCCATCAACGCACGGCAATTGGCAACCACCGCTTCGTGTGCCTGCATACTCACAGAAGAAATCGACGGCGCTGCACGCACGCGCTGCTTGAAGACGGGATCCATGAAGTAGCGGATCTTTTCAGCAAGGATCGGCTTGGTGTTCTCGAGCATAATGATTTCGCGATCCTGTCCCAGCTCCTTCAGCTCCTGTGGCAACATCAACGCGCGCCGCTGATCCGACGTCGTATCGTTGCGCGAAGCCTGCTTCTGAAAGCTAAACCCCGCTGGGCGCGAAATGCTCGTGTTCTTTTGCGTTACATAGCCGAGCATTTCTGAATACTCGTTCGCATCTTGCTGCTCGCGCGGCGCAAAAATGACCTGCAACGCATGGTTGGTCATCAACGTGCGCGCATCTTGCTGACCGTACACAGCCGTAAGCTGCGACACAGATTGGATGATCGGCATCAACCGCATGTTATAACCCGCCATGAACCCAATCGCTTTGGCAATAATATTGACCTTGCCCATCGAAGTGAATTCGTCCATCATCAAAAGGCATTGATAGCGCAGTTCAGGATTGGCCTGCGGGAGCTCGCGTAGGTTCAAATTGACGAGTTGAGAGAAAAAGACGTTGATTAGCGCAGCGGAATCGGGCAGATGATCCGGCGTGATGCCCAGATAAATGCTCATACGCCGGCGTCGCACGTCGGTCAGCAGGAAATCACTTTCGCTCGTAGCCGCATCGAAAATCGGATTGGCCCAGTTCGTAAGCGCCGTATTGAAGGTGGACA
This sequence comes from Trinickia acidisoli, assembly GCF_017315725.1. Classification (NCBI taxonomy): domain Bacteria; kingdom Pseudomonadati; phylum Pseudomonadota; class Betaproteobacteria; order Burkholderiales; family Burkholderiaceae; genus Trinickia; species Trinickia acidisoli. The sequence goes on along the minus strand of NZ_JAFLRG010000002.1, from coordinate 235,925 downwards.
CAATACTCGCAAAAGTGATTTCGGCATTGTCCAACACCCGGTATAGCGCGTCGACGCACGACGACGATAACGGTCTGCCCTGCGCCCAGCGCCCTTGGATCACCGCGTTCAGGTGATCAGGAAGCTTACGTCCATAGCCGGACGCTTGCCGCATGACTTCGCCCATCGTCCGTGGCAGTTCCGGAGTTTCGCAAACGAGCAGCGTCAGTCCAAGAAAAAGATTGCGTGCGGCGTCGTACCAGAATGCATCCTTGCCCGATCCATCTTTGCCTTCGGGCGGAAAGAGAATCGTACCTATCGTCAAAATGTCGCGGATACGCAAGTGCGGATCATCGCTGATATAGGTGAGTGGGTTATATCGATGCGTTCGCCCGTCCGATGCGAACGGATTGAACAGAAACACCGGTTGCCCGTGCGCGGCACGGTAGCCCGCGGTAATGTTGAAGTTCTCCTGCTTGATATCGAGCACCACGACCGAATCGGGAAAATTCAGCAGATTCGGCACCACGATACCCACCCCCTTCCCGGAGCGCGTTGGAGCGGCCACGATGACGAACTGTTGACCGCCAAGCGTCAAATAGCGGTCGCCATACTTCCCAACAATGACGCCATGTGTGCCCAAAAGTCCAGACCGATGAATTTCCGAGCGGTTAGCAAAGCGTGCGTCACCATACAGCGAGCGACGGCGACGAGTCACCGCCAAGATTAGGAAGAAAATCAGAATGATGACGATAAAGACAGCTTTCCCGAGCGCGGCATATAAGTGCGAGGCCTGAATCGGATCGCCTCGGTACCAATACCAATACTCATACCAACTCACTACCGAGCTACCGCGAATCGGTAGCTTGCTTTCGAGCATATAGATCGCGCCAGCCAGCCACAATCCGGCTGGGGCCACTACCACCAACGTACCGATCGCGCAGGCCACGATCTTCAACAACGTGCGCATCTACCTCCTCCCACCGCATCACGCCCGTTCTCGAAGCGCATCACGTGATTGCTCGAGCTTATTAAACGGGTCGAAATAAATCTCGGAAACATATCGACGTCCGCCCTCGCGTACGAAATGGGCAATCACGTCAACCGTCAGGTAGAGCAAGCGGTACAGCGCCGCGTCATCACTGCGGCTTGCCTGCGCATGCTCTCTCACCATCAGTACAAAGCGTTCGATGGCGAGTGAACACGACTGCGCGTGATAACTCGTGATCGAGCCGGCATGCCCGGTGGTCAGCAGCTTCAGGAAATCGAACGCCTCCGCGCCACGCAGTTCGGCAAGCAGCACTCTATCCGGCTTCATCCGCAATGTGCATGCAATGAGCGATGCGGGCGTGACATTCGCAAGCCCTTGTCCGTCCTTGCTGTACAGCAAATGCACGCAGTTGGGATGATTGGGCAGAAAAAGCTCGCGCACGTCTTCGATCGTCACGAGCCGGTCATTCGTCGGAATGCTTTGACAGATCGTCTTCATAAATGTGGTCTTGCCGGAACCGGTGTCGCCCACAATCGCGATATTCTTGCGCGCACGCACTGCCTCATGAAAAAACGCGCGATAACGTCCGTCTTCCAAGCAATGCAGCAAACACTGATCGCTTTCATCGAGGCGCGCTACACGTTCACCCGCACACGCGTAGCGTTCACGTCCGCGCCATGCGAGCCGTTCAAACATACCCTCGCTTTCGAACTCATCCAGGCTCTTGATGGCACGCGAGGGCATCCGAATCGTAATGGATACCCGTTCGCGAGTACTCGCCGGCGGAATCACCACCTGAATACGCTGACCGCCCGGCAGCGTCGCCGATAACAGCGGCCGCTCCGGCGAGATATCTTGATTCGTGTATGAGGCGATCGCTACGGCCAGCGACAAGCAATGTTTGAAGCTAAGCTCCGAAACGTCGTGGCGCTGCCATTGCGCATCGCACTCGACGAACACGACGCACGGCTCGTTCACACAAACCTCCGTGACGCCCGGCGTTTCCAAAAAGGGGCGCAACGGTGCAAGCAATTGCCCTACCGACGCATCGTCGGGAAGCCTCGCATCAAGCGTCTTGTCACTCCGGTCGTAGCTCATAGACACTGCCAAAATCAAGATCCCGCGCAACAAACACACTTAACCTCTCACCTTGATTGCGCGTCAACGTGGGGGGAATATTGATCGTGCTATCCAGTATCTTTCCTGCAAGCGTTTGCGTCTGCTGCGACGTATTGGGGAGTATCACGACCGAACTACCATTACCCGACGAGGCTTCCTCAGTCGTCTTGTAGGCAACTGCGTCTTCCACGAGACTCAGCAGAACCGACGCACCAATGCGCTGCCACCAATGATTGTCGATATACCCACCGACGCCCGCTTCACCAAGCGAATCGGTGGCCGGCGAACCCAAATCGATGGTGACGCCGTTTACCGTCTTTAGGCGATCCCAGAGCACGAAGATACGCTCACGGCCCGTTTGCAGATCCGACTTGTATTCGCCCGTGACCATCGATCCTCGTTCGATGAGTACCACTTTGCCATTGTCGGAATAGACGTTACGTGCCACGGTGCAACTGACCATGCCCGGAACCGTCGATACGATCTTCGTATTCAAGATGCAGTCGAACGTCGCACCTTTGGCGAGGATCATATTGCGGTCACCCAGCAATCCGGCGCGCGCCCGCTCAGTGCGTGTGCCTGCCAGCATCCCTTGGAGTGGCCCACTATCTGCGGAACTCGTACTCCCCCCCCCCTTGCCGAAAATCTGCGATGCAACGGAATTACCGCCACCGGTGCCAAGCGAGGGAAGCGCAATACCGCGTTCTGCATCGCTTCCCGTCAACATCATTCTGTCACCGGGGTTGTTCGTAGGGGTGGGTGCAGGGGCAGGCACCGCGGCGATCGGCGCTGGCCGCGACACCACCGGCTTGGGCGGCGCTGGCGCTGTAACGGCAGGCAACTCGAACATACGCTTGGACCAAGCATTCGCCATCGCATTTGCCTGATCAGCGTCGGAAGTTCGATTACCCCAAGTCGAGCGGACACTATGAATGAGCCAAAATACGCCAAGGCCTACTACGGCAAACACCACGATTACCATGAGCCACTGCAACAGCCGAGCCCTGCGCACACGGCGTTCATTCACGCTAGGTAAACCACGGCCGTTGAATTCAGGAGTGTTCATGATCGTTTAGTTGTCCGAATCGTCATTGCGCTGCGTAGGCACTCCAACGTTGCCCGACGGAGCGGGAAGCAAAGGAGTTAGCGGCGCAAGAGGCGTAGCCGCGGTACGTCCTGCCGCTGCCGCCGAATTTGCGATTGCCTTTGCGATGGCATTTGCCTTCGCTATCGCATCTGCAACCGCATTTGTACCTGTCGCGGCGGCGTCCGTTGCGGTTTGAGCTGCAGCCACGGGCGCACTTGACACGCTCTGCGAACCGGATGTGCTATCCGGCATGCTCACATGTTCCTTGATCACACGATCCACGCCCGGCACCGTCACCCCATCGTGCGGCGGCACGCCATCCATGTCATAGGCTTCGTTCCACAATCCAACAACGGCGGAGCCATCGCGCAACACAAAGCGCTTCGCAACGCGGTGAACAATCATGACGTCATTTTCAACATGCCATTGCACCATGCTCTCGCTGTTGTCAGCGGAGACCATATAGATCGATGGGATCTCCCGATTATTCGGAAATTTGAGGTACGTAAAGCGCCCATCGTCGTACATCATGGTCGGCGCGATGCCATCACTGCCGGGCATGACTTGCATGGTGTAGTTCCAGTTGCGTACCGCGGGTGGTTGCGCGAGACGGTCCTGCAACAGCTTGCGATCATCCTGAGCTCGTTGCGCGGCCCGAAGCGCAGCGGCCTGTTTTAAGATCTCGTCTGGATAGGTGAACTGCACGCGATAAACATGCCGGCCGGACCAGCCAGTCATCAAATCGAAACTGTAGTTGTGCAAATTCGTTTGCACGAACAAGTTCGTTCTCGTAGCGCCGCGATGCGCGTTGATATAGACATCATGATCACCCCGATGCGCCACGACACACCATGCCGCGTTGGGATCGTCGCAGTGTGAATCCGCACCTGTACCAGCTGCCTCGATATGCTCATTGCTACCTAAAACAATCTGCACGGCATAGCCTTCTTCCACATATACCGGCACGACACGTTCATCATCGAACGGCACCATTCGCAACCGCGAATCCTGGTCAGCCGCGCGGGCAACCCCGGAGGCAACCAGCATCAAGCAAACAGCAGAAGAACAAAATGCATGAAACCGCTTCATCGTGCGCCTCCGCCTTGTGTCGCTGCCATGCCGTGCGCAGCCATTGTCGACATCATTGCGCCAGGCGCTGTTCCGGGTGTTGCATCCGACGAGCTAGGTGGGAGTGCCGGACCGGAAGGTAACACCTCCGCCAGTTCAGGAGCGACACGATAAGCCGTCACGGTAAATCCAAGCGGATTCAAAATCAGCGTTTTCTCCGAACTGAGCGGCGCAGGGCGGTAAACGTACGTGATCGTCGCCACATAGTGTTGGGTTTCGCCCGGTTGATCGCTATCCAGGGCGCGCAGGGTTTTCTCGAAGCGCACTGTTGCCAAACCAGGCGCACCTGGCGCATGAGGCATCACCGTAATCGAAATGATCCTCACGGCGTACTCTTGCATTCGCCCGAGCTTCTTGTATAAAGCGTTTGGGCCATCAAATTGGCGGCCATATTCGCGCGCAGGCACGCTATCGCTCAGCGCCATCGTACGATCGTAATCCGACTGCAGCAGGTTCCAGTAATAGCGTTCCCGCGAAGTCACGTACTGCAACAGCCAATGCTTATCGATGATTTCACTGAACTGCACACGTGCATCCATCGCTTCGTGCACCTGTGTATCGCCGCTGAAGCGATCGACGTAAACCAAAAAAGGCACGGCACTTTTGAGCGGAGTAAGTAGCGCAAGTGCGATGACCGCGGCCACGGCCACCACCACGGACGCCGCCGCAACCCGCCACGCACGGCGCTCGGAACGCTCGATCATCAGCACGCGCGAATCTTCCCAGCTACGCGCCTCACCGTAATACGTCGCGTCACTCGTAGCCACGCCTGCTGCATCATCCGAAGTGGTCTTACCCATCATGAACCCATCCCGGTGGTTGGAATCGTCTGGTTGACCGGCACGCGGCTCTGGCCATCAGGCAAGAGGGGCTTCGGCGAAGCGCAGGCCGCCAGCATGCTGATACACAGAAAAATCGAGATAGCTCTTAACATTTGCCTTGTCTCCTTTCCACCTCTTCGGCCATTCTTTTAACTAGGACTCCTAACCATAGACGTCTCAGAGGCATTGCTCGATCACTGTCCGCCAAACGGTACGCTCGTCGCCTATATCGTCGCCCTTACCTACCACCAACCCGGCCCGCGGCCACGGCACGCTCTGCAACAGAGGCAATCCCACCTCCTGCTGCCCCGAGCCACGGCGCCCCGTAAATCCCGCGAATTTGTGCAAATCCTACGACACCGCTCGTGACGTCCGCGCCGCCGCTAGTCAATTGCGAAACTAGCCTCGGCACTTCGAGCATGAACAACAAAAATACGAAGCTCACCATCGTCACTTGGAATGCACCTAGGATCACGTTCGGAAACGCTTGCACAAGTATATTTCCTTCCGTAGCCATGACAAAACCCAATACGACAGAAGAAACCGCTCCAAGCAGTAAAAAACTAAACACACTGGACAGCCAACCCTCAAAATATCGCGCGGTTGGACCAAATGCCAAACCCGCGATAAATAATGGCCCCAGCCCCAGCACAATTGCCAGACCAAGCGTTGACAACAACGCATAAAACAGTGCGAGCGCCAGCGCTCCACCACCCAAGATAATGAAAGTGAATATGAGTAACCCAATCGTTATGTTACCCATCGAGCCACCACTGATCATCGATATACCAAAAATCATAAGTCCAGCAAAAAAACCCATGAGTGGCACAACCGCCTGATCAACCATCTGAAATGCACTGCTTGCCTGACCATTAGTGATTGAAGTCACCAAACCACTTTGAATACCTATCACATTGACGACCACACCGATATTCGGATCGATGTAATAACTCAAAACACCTAAAATAATCCCAACCTTGAATGTCTTCCATAACAATGCCCCAAACGCTTGCTGTGACTCGCCACGAATCAAGGCCAGCCCGTGAAACAACAGCGTCAAAGCGGTAGCAGTCACGAACAAAGGTTCTATCGCGCTAACAAGCGAGAGGGCTATTTGATCAGCGAGCCCAGTCGCCTGGCTAGTGACGCTAGTGCCCAGATCGGCAAAAAAGCTCATGGCATGATCCTCACGGACATCGCAGTGTTAAGGGCTCTCATCAAATTCGAGCGTTGCGCCGCTGCGCCAGTCGTTCGATGAAAACAGGCAACCAATCTTCCACGCGCTCCCCTACCTGTGCGCGAATCTCCTCCAGCAACGCAACGTTGTCGGTCGTGCCCGAAAGCACGTTCAGAACGTCGTCCATTTTGGAGAGATCCAATCCTACGAGCGCCGAACGGTGTCCTTGCTTAACCAGAAACAGGCGGCTGCTTTCACCCAAATTCTTGATTACCTCGAATTCCGCCTCGGTTACCTTCAACCCATCCACGTAGTCTTCGCGGTCTGCTCTCGGGTTGGGTAGCAAGATAAATGTCGCCGTTTGCTCCACCATGGTTCGGGCAACAGGGCTAAGCAGAATGTCCGCGGGCGACTGCGTGTCGAACACACCAAAGCCATTCTGTTTCCGAATGGTCTTTTGCTTGTTCTGTGCAAAATCGGCGAACACGGGATCGGAGAGTGGTTTCCAGAATTCGGCCATGAAGTACATAAAGCGACGGCCATCGATCAGGGCCTCGGTCCGATACAGTAGGTACATCATGATTGGTGTTCGCGTTGTCGGATCATCGAGGAAATCCGTATAGTCGAACCCATAGATTCGGTGCGTTGCAAGATCCAATTGGTCGATGGCATTGTCTAGCAACCAGCCAAGCTGCTCTCCCCAGCACCACTTCTTAAGACGCGCGCTGAGGCTGTTCATCTCCGTGTTCAACAGGTTCTGCCGCACAGCCGACAAACGCCGCAAATTCGCCGGCATCGTAGCGACCGTGCGCACGGCGCGCGCAATCTCCTCTTCGTCGCGCGGCGTGAGCGGCATCGACGGATGATGGACAAGTTGCCGCACAAGGGCGTCCCAAAACAGGATGTTGGCCTCGGTCGGTGGGAGCTGAAATGGATTAAGCCCCGTTGGCTGACCATGTGCAAGCGTCAGATACGCCCCCCCTATCGCGCGAATTGCAATTTCGGCGCCGCGATCTTTGTCGAAGTACACCACAGTCGGGCCGTACTTGAGCGCTTGGCAAAGCAAGAAGAGCGTGAGCACCGTCTTGCCCGAACCCGTTTGCCCGATCACCATCGTATTGGCGGGAAGCTTGCGATCGGCCGCTTCCTCGTGCTCCGGGGAAACGTGGAAATTGAAATAATAGGGTTGCCCACTCGGCGTCTTCAGGATCGTGACCGCTTCACCCCACGGATTACCATCCCGCTTGCCGGCATCGAAATTGTGTAGACTCGAAAGCCCGCAGAAGTTGCGCGAAGTGATCTTCGCCGCGCGAGGGCGATAGCGCCAGTTTGCCGGCAACTGCGCGAACCATGCACCATCAGGCACGACATCCACCAGCGCTGTCTGAAAACCCGCGTCTTGTAATGCCGCGCGCGCCTTCGCTACATGCTTGGCCACATCATCCAACGTCTCGCCAAACACGGCGAGCGAATAATGATACTCACCCACCACGAACTCACCGTTGATGAGTCGATCGCACGCGTCGTCGATCTCTCGAATTTGAGTCGTTCCGGCATCCTGGGACGCAATGAGCTGATTGCGCTGCAACGTCAGCGCGTTCATCGCGTCACGCTTATTCAGGATAGAGAAGCTCTGCGTCTCCAGATACTCATATCCGTCATACAGGATGGGATTGAGAATGCCGGGTTCCGAATAGGGAGGGTAGTCCTTCAGATCGAGCAGCGCGCCAAAACGAACGCCCGTGGGGGTGCGAATCTCGATGTTCTCGCACCCAAAGAATAGCCTCGAGGTGGGCAAATAATCGGCAATGGCGCTGCGGCGCATCGGCACACTTTCCCATGCACCGTTGAGCAAGAAGCTCAAGAATTCGAGCGCCTTCGAATACTTCTGCCCATCGCGCTCGTACTCACCCAACGCTTCGAGCCCGTAACGCTTCATACTCGACTCGGCCCGCGAGGCGAGATCATTTATCTTGGCGACCGCATCATTCTCGGTACGGGTGATTTCATCGAGGCTACGTCTGACGGTACGCTTGAACAGCCGCTCCAAGTTCTCGCGATGAGGCCGATAGACGAGCGTGATGTACAACTCACTGGCCATCATCGTATAGCCAGCGAACCGCTCGTAATACCGCTCATTCACCTCTTGAGAAAACGTATCGGGGTAATCGTTGTCGAATCGATCCGTGATGCGCCTGCGTAACCGATGCACCCAAATCGACACATCGCCATCGCTCAAGCTACGCACAAATTGATTGAAACCATTGTGGCGCACAAGAATCTCTTCGGGGTCTACTGTCTCGAAGCTGATACCCCGTACCTTCCAACTTCGCAGGTAATCTCCTTCGGTAGTGCGAATGACATGTTCCGTCACATGCGAAGAGAATGGCACGTACTTCGCGACCGAGACTTCCGCACGGGCGATATGAGCGTATTGAGGCTGGGCAAACATAGGGCTAGCGACGCTCGTAGGAGTTGGCGCAGTAGGAAGTTACACCCCAGAAACGGGTCGTGCGATGCCCAAGCCGCAACTCGGCGCGCAACTGCCATTGACGCAATCGTTGATCGTCATGACGTGTAATCTGCCGCATAAGCAACACCAACACGACAGCGAGGACCAACGAACCAAATGCAAGCAATGGAGAGACCAATAGCCCCCACATAGCAAACAGTAAACAGGCTCCGCCGACGATAATCAGCGGAACCATCGGCACACCCAAAGCCATTGCTGGCCGCGTGCAACCCTTAAAAACCGGATCGCGCAACTGCTCCCGGATTGAATCTTCCATGACCGCCTCGACTCAAACGCAAACGGATATACCGCCCGTTACCGCTGTATTTGTACAGCGATCAGTTCACCGCAAATCAATCACCGCCACCGGCAGGACCATTCAACTAGAAGGCGTCAAGTAAAAGCAGGCACCAACCAACTAGCAATCGAGGATGCCGCGCCGATCAGCATCGCCCCCAGCACGACCGTCGCCACATCGGCCCATCGTGCGTGCTGGAAAATCATCTTATAACCAGCCCATACGATTGCTACAGTGACGACCGCAGCGCCAGCATCCTGCAATGCGGTGATGATGTTTGTCATCGCGGCGTTCAACTGATTGAACGCCGACGTGTTCTGCGCGTCGGCAACACCACTAAAGAGCAACAGCACGCTCGCACAAAGCAGATATGCCGCTATCGAGCCACGATACCCTCGCTTGATTCCCGTCTCGCCTATCATAACGATCCCCTCTATAAAAACTTGCCCGTCACTACAATGCCCCACATACTGAGCACGCAATCCCCCCCTGTTAACGACGCGCGTGAGTATTTGCGCTCACTTCATACACGCCGTACTGCCTACCGAATGATTCCGATGCTAGGTTGTCGCGCCCAACAGACTCCCTACTGATCGCGCGCAGGCCCTGCATTTAGGACGAATGAGAAGCAACCAAACTCATGATCTACATCAAATGGTCTGCACCTGAATCAGGCTAGAAGCGCTATTCTGGAAACGGCCTTGAAGGAATCGAGCAAACGAGCTGGAAGCGCTTCGTAAAGACGCCACGTCGAGCGTGCACCGATCGAGAGGGTTCCCGCGATTGAATCGGTTACCTGCCTAGGCCGTGCGCACACACTACTGGCGCGGCTCTTCGCGGAGCGGTGCGCGCGGCGACCGAATGCTTTGTTGCAGGCAGCTTCACCGTTAGCAACGTTGCGCCGGCATCGGGACTGGTGTGCGTACTCCTGGGCGAGTACCACACTCCTCCAAAGCGGCTTCGACTAGCGGACGCTTTCCAACATGCAGCATGCCGGCTGCCAACATGGCTGCGACGGTTCCACCAGCTTTTACGCCCGGCGCAATAGAACCTCCTAACAACGAAGCCCCAGCGCTCGCGGCATCGCCCATAACCGCCCCCGCCGTCATTCCAAGGAGTAGCTCTTTCGCCTTAGGACCGTCTATACCTCGCTTCTTTTCCTTCTCAACCTCACGCGAAAAATCCCTGCGATAGAAGTCGAACATCCGCCACATCGTTCCAAGAGCACGCTGCCCAGCCGAAGGATGAAGCCGCCTGCTGTTGTCTTCTGCTTGGCCTGCATCAAAGCTGAACCCCTTTTCCCGGTTCCAACTTACTCCGAACAGATTGGCCTGGGTATAGCGGCCGTCCCTTTTACTGAGGTGATGACTGACGAGTTCCTGCAAGCCGTTGGAAACCGGCCCAAACAAGGCTGCGATAGGGCTCAGAAATGCGCCGAGGATCGGCAAAATCGCCGTACCCGTTTGAAGCACACTCAACACCAATGTGATGATCATCAGCGGTGCCGACGCCGCCAAACGAGTGCCGGTGCGCGCACATTCCGCTATCCCTTCTCGCGAAAGCGCGCGCCCCATCGTGTCTGGCGGCACGGCGTGTCCGAAGCGGGTACGCTTGAAGCCATGTGAATTGCACGATTCGTCATGGCGCTTGGCCATCGTTTTGCCGGCTGCCCAAGCATGCATGCCATAGCACCATGAAAATCCAAAGCTAAGTGCAACCGAAATTGCAATCAGGGGAAGGACCGGCACTACAAACGACAGCGGAATGGTGAAGGCCAGAACAGCGAGATTGACGGCCATGCTGGAGACTGCATTGGTCGTCAGGGCTTTGAAGAAACTATGCGCACCGTCGGCCTTTGACGCGCGATGCGCCAAACACCTCACCTGATCAGGTGAAAATCCTTTCTTGACGTACCATTGCGCCGCCTGCTCTATTGCATCGTCCAAGCCGCGCTGAAGGTGCTCTTTTTTCTCTGGAGACAGCGCATCAATTTCCGCCGCCGACATGCCACCCGCGCGCAACACCGTCTCGAGTGTTCCGACCTTTTCACGAATGACATGAATGACATCTTTGACGGATGGGGCGCAAGAAGAGGAGCGTGACATGCACGCTATCGTGCTGGACTTATGTGTCCTGCGCGTGACATGACATCCATTAGCTCACGTCGTGCACTTCAACGTGACAAATTCGCTCTTTATACTTTTCCTGTATTGATTTCTCTTACGCCCTTTACGTCGCGCAATGCGATGGCGTACCGAATGAGGCCTTCGCGCAAACGCTCGGCTTCTGGAATGCCCGGCAGCACCCAGGTGGGATAGGCAACATCACTGCTTTCGATAATCAGTGTGCCGAACCCGGCCATGCGCTGCCACCAGGTCATTCTCGCTTCCACGTTCTGGATGCGGTACAGCTCGACGCTAACCACTCGCCGCATGAAGATGCCATCGCGCCATGTAAGGCGTTCATCATCGATGACCATACGCGTACAGGCCGTTGCGGTAACGCGGTACGCAAGCTTCGAGAGGACCCAGACCATAAGAACCACAAACGCCGCTGAGACAACCCACGGCACGGGTCGCGGCCGTGAAGCCACGAACACCGCACCGATGACCAATAGCAACAGGACGGCGATACCGCGCAGCATGAGCGGTAGGTTCACGAGCCACACCGGCGAGCCGTCGAATGCAATGCGGCGGCCATCATGAGGAACCGGCGGTTCGAAGTTGTCGCTGCTCATGTGTTGTCTGGCGTGTATGTCGGTTTGGGTCTCGGTGTTTGGGCTGTGCGATCTGCGCGAGCATTCGTGGAGCCGGGATAGATTCGCCAGATGCGAAACCGTTGCGATATTCGCCCGTTCCAGTTGTGCGCTCGCTCAGATTCGTATGGCTGCTCGTGCCCCTTCTTGCTAGGGAAACACTGATTTATTCGGCTCGGCGGCCATCGCCTCAGCGGCCGAGGACGTTGTAGAAAGAGGCAGGCCCCCTTACTCGGACTCCTCCTGCTGGGGCTGGGGCTGGGGCTGGGGCTGGGGCTGGGGCTCCTCCTGCTGGGGCTCCTCCTCCTGCTGGGGCTCCTCCTCCTGCTGGGGCTCCTCCTCCTGCTGGGGCTACTCCTGCTGGGGCTACTCCTGCTGGGGCTACTCCTGCTGGGGCTACTCCTGCTGGGGCTACTCCTGCTGGGGCTACTCCTGCTGGGGCTACTCCTGCTGGGGCTCCTCCTCCTGCTGGGGCTGGGGCTGGGGCTTTTCCCGCTGGGCCTGCTCCTGCACCGGCAGCCCGACCGGGTTCTCCAAAAAAACCCTTCACAGCTGCGTCCATTACCTTTTGAAGCTCGTCCTGACTGAATCCATTCTCTTTCCGGAGAAGGGGCTCACAGAAACTCTTCCAGTTGTCTTGTAAAGTCTTCGCAAGAATCTCTGGTGGCAAATCCTTGGTGTCAAGACTGTCATGAAACGACCGCAGATCTTTGGCCGCCCTCTCGATCATCGTCAGATACTGCATATCAATTGGCATGAAAACCTCTTCGTTACGTTAGCTGGCGCAGCCACTTCCAGTAGGTACCAGCCGCAGCCTCTCGTATTTTCACTTCCCGAGAACCCACTTTCGCTATCACCTTCGTCTCCGAAGGCTGGAATCGGACTGCATATGGACTATGTACTGCACAGCGCACGACACACAATTACGTCAACGCCTGCAATGGCCGAAACATACCCGAGCACAACCACGCCGGAAAGCGCCCAGCCTCCGCGCACGACATTTCCGCGACTCCGCGCAGACAGAGCGCCGCCCCGAGGACCTCCAGCCAGCACACATGATCGAACTCCTGGTGTCGAGAATGCCTCATCATTCGACACCAACGTAATCCTAGGTGACATACAGTCGATATACGGACTGCCATCATCGTCGCCGCACAAAGCTCCACGGACATGGCGATGTTCACGCAGCGTCGTCTACGATGGTCACGCTGCTATCTCGCCCTTGAGAATGGAGTGCCGTCGCACGATACCTTCGGACATATGCTCCGCCTGCTCAACTCAAAGATTTCGAAATGGCCTTTTGTCTGGGCCAATGGCGTGGTTAACAGGCTGCCGAAATACACCCGGACAGAAGCAGCCTTTCTGCGCTCACGCGGTGCTCACCGCAAGATTTATCGCATTGTGCAATTTCAACGCGAATTCAACGCTTGTTCGGCGGTTTGAGGCCAATTTCTAGCCTCATTGCCACGTTTTCGCCGCTACGGACGCACTTGTGCCAGTGAGCGCATGCGCACGAGGTTGTAGGCAGCCATGTTCAGCACGAACATCTGGTCCACTTTCTTCACCCCCCACACCATCACTTGGCGCATGCGCCCCACGGTCTTCGTCCACCCGAAGCCTTGTTCGATCGACTTGCGCTTTTGCTGCGACATGGCGTAGCCCACGCTCGCGGCAATCGTATCGGGTACGCACGAACGCCACCCCGAGGTGTTTTGCGCAACGTGCGGCGTGACCTTCATCTGCTGGCACGCCTCGATGAATTCCTGTGCGTCGTAACCCTTGCCTGCGCCTAGCGTGATCTCCGCGCTCGCATCGTCTGCCGCTTGCCGCGCGTCGTTGATCATGACCTTGGCCGCTTCGCGCTCGGCATGTCCGTCTGCACGTGTCACGCACGCGTTGACCACTAAGCCATGTCGATTGTCGGTCAGCGTGTGCCCCATGTAACGCAATTGGCTGGCCGTATTGCCTTTGCGATACAGCCGTGCCGGGATCGCTCTTGGACTGATGCGTCTCGTTGCTGCGCTTCTCGCCTTTGAACTCGCCTGCGCCACTCCCGTCGCTGTCCTGATCGTCACTGTCCTTGGGCACGAAGCTCTTGTGCCCCGCCCACGCCTGGATCAGCGTGCCATCCGCACTGAAGTGCTCGCCCGAGAGTAGGCACTTCTTCTCGGCGATCGCCACCACTTCGTTGAAGAATTCGATCACCGCATCGTGCTTGATCAGACGTTCGCGGTTCTTCGTGAAGACCGTCGGCACCCACACCTCGTCATCCATGGCCAAGCCGATGAACCAGCGAAACAACAGGTTGTATTGCACCTGCTCCATCAGTTGGCGCTCCGAGCGGATGCTGTAGAGCACCTGGATCAGCATGGCTCGCAGCAACTTCTCCGGCGCGATGCTCGGCCGCCCACCCTTGATGTCCGCTTCGTACATCCCGGCAAACAGCCGATCCATCTTCGCCAGTGCTTCGTTCGCCACCACACGGATCGAACGCAACGGATGCGACTTCGGAACGAACTCGTCCAGCTTGCGCATGGAAAACAATCTATGGTCACCCCCATTTTTGCAACACTGATTTTTGACGTCGTGGTTGGGTTTGCCTAAATCTATCCGGCGTCAGTGTTTTGGGTATTCCCCGCGCCATGATGAGAGTCGCGCCTGACGATCCTATAAAACTCTCTCGGCTTCGAGAGCCCATTGTTTTGCCAGGTTATCCGTCAGGCCGGTGGTCCTTTTCACGTCATCAAATTTCAGCGGTCGCAAAACCAGGTGGGTAGGCCTCGGTAAAGCAAAAAGCAAGAAGCGGGATCCGCGATTCAGGCTGGCATGGTCGCCAATCCTGCTTCGAATTTTGTGTTACGGGTCGCCAGAGCCCACGCGGTGCGTGCCACCTTGTTCGCAAGTGCGCAGGCAACGACATTCGGATGTCGCCGCGTCAGCATCGAGCGTACCCAGTCCGCCAAACGGCCCGACTTTTTGTCGAGCCGACGCATGTACGATCGCGCGCCTTGGACTAACAATCTGCGCAAGTTCTTGTCCCCTCTCTTGCTGATCCCCAGCAAGTTGGCCTTACCGCCGGTGCTGTATTGACGTGGTACCAGTCCGACCGACGCCGCAAAGTCCCGGCTGCAGTCATATTGCTTGCCATCGCCCAGTTCGGAAACCAGCACGCTCGCGGTGATCGGGCCAACCCCGGGAATCGTGAGCAAACGCTGACCGAGTTCGTCGTCGCCCAGTTGCCGGCCCATCTCTTTGTCGATCTCGGCGATTTGTTCACTGAGGTACTTGAAGTGGGTGTGCAGGCGTTCGAGGATGGCGATCAGGCGCGGTGGCAGCGCATGCTGGGCGAGCACCGCGGGCAGGCGCGTGATGACGGCGTTGCCGATCGGCAGGCTGATCCCGAACTCCAGCAGAAAACCATGCATTTGATTGACCGCCTTGACTCGGTCGCGCACCAGCGATTCGCGTACCCGGTGCAAGGCAGAGAGCGTTTGTTGTGCTTCTGTCTTGGGCGTGACGAACCGCATGGACGGACGGGAAGCCGCTTCGCAGATCGCCTCGGCGTCCACGAAGTCATTCTTGTTGCCTTTCACGAACGGGCGCACGAACTGTGGCGAGATAAGCTTTATCTGGTGCCCGAACTCGGTCAGCTTGCGTGCCATGCGATGGGCGCCGGCGCACGCTTCCATGACCACGACGCAAGTTTGGAACGTGGCGAAGAACTCTACCAGCTGCTTGCGGCTCATCTTCTTGCGAAACACCGCTTTGCCGTGCCGGTCTTGCGCATGAAGGTGAAAGGTATGCTTACCAAGATCGATCCTAACCAGCGTCACGTTTTGCATGGCGCACCTCCAGAAGAGAAGAAAACATCCTACAGCGTAGCCCGCGCGTAGGATGGGGGTGACCATCTCATTACTCTCGGTGAATGTGTCGGCGCCGCGCATGATCTCCAGGGGGCGAGGGGGAATCTTCCATCAACGCTTCAGGGGCCCTCCGCGATGACATTACTGCCGGTACTTCAAGCCTGCTAAGGCCGCACGGCTCAAGCACAGACGATCGATATAAATGCGTGGTGGCGACTATGTGCTTGCGGTCAAGGGCTCATTCGATGCGCTCACGCGCTCTTTGGCACGACTGAACGTGAGCGCATCCAACCAAACCCGAGTGTTACATGATGACCACGCCGCGCATAACTACGCGACGTTACGTTACTTCGCCTCGAACCTGATGAAGCTCGACACGGACCCGCCAAAATCCAGCGTTCGCCGCCACGTCAAACGCACCCAGCGAGATGAGGACACCGCACCACATACTCGGACTCAAATCTCTTTCAATGTCGGCACAGGATTGCTCACATTGATTCTTAAATGCAACCGCTCGTGGATCCGAAGATGGACACATCCTCAAGGAAGTAATAAAGCGGCCAACTGCCCCACAAGAAATGCATCTTTTTGTTGATTCATCTCGTCCTTGTCTCTCCCAACCTGATTAGCAGCCTGTTGCTCCATCGTCAACTCGTCTAGTTTTCCAACTATACCTTGCGCAGCTGCCACATCCACATTTTCAACACCATTCATAGACACGTCATCGCCAACAGCTTGCAAGTTATTTGCAGTCAAGCATGCCGCCGTTAGCTGCGCACTATCAACCGCCGCGCCCGCGCAAGACACCGACGGATAACCATCAGGCAGAAGCGACGACGGAGAGCTTCCCGTCGCTATGCCCTGCAGTGTCAGCGCGTTCTGCTCATTTTGCGCATTGCCCTGTGTCGTCAAATCGTTAAGCTGCAAACCGTCCGTTTCCACCGCAAAATCGTCAACAACAACACCTTGCGCATGCGCACTAGGAACGCCAACCCAAAGCAGGCACAACAACAAAGCGAACACAATGGTCTTCATAAGTTTCTCCCGGGATCGTCATCCACAAGATGATGCGCCACACCAACGCTCGTAGCGAACACGTACACATTTTGCAGTTTGCAGTTTCTCGAACCACAACATACCGGACGCCTACGCGTGGACTCATCAGATACAGCAGTCCACAGCGGTTGCATTTGACTTTCCGATGACCAACGGATAGAGAGGTGACGGTTGTAAACTCAGGGCGATTGCATTTGGAAGCCCGTGCCCGCAAGGCTGGTGATGATCGACTTCGATACATGCGACCGGACCTGATCTATCGATCGGGAAGCTGCCATCATCGCCGCAAGCTCTTGTTGCGCATGCTGCAGTCCGATGCAGATTGCCCGACCGCTCCCTCACTCAGGGCGTACTTTCGGTTGACTAACGGATTGAAACCCAGCAACGGAGTGCCGTTGTAAACAGGCGTCGAATTTCGTTAACTGAGGCTTTCCTGATGGGAGAGCCGCATGCAAACAAGCCTGGTCCACTGGTTAGGCGAGCTGGATGATCCGCGTGACGGCCCAGCCTTGCGATACGACCTGACCGAGCTGCTGGTGGTGGCCGTGTGTGCGATTTTATGCGGCGCGCAAAACGTGACCGATATCGCCGAGTGGGGTGGGGTGAGATGCGACTGAACTGGCTGCGCCGCTTCCTGCCACTGGAGAACGGCATCGCGTCGCACGACACGTTTGGCCGGGTGTTCCGGCTGCTGGACCCGAAGCGCTTCGAACTGGCCTTTCGTAGCTGGATCAGCCACGTCGTGGGTGCTGCGCAGGAGCATATCGCGATCGATGGCAAGTGCGTGCGCGGCTCGCACAACGGCGAGAAACGCGCCATCCATCTGGTCAGCGCGTACGCCAACCGGCTGGGCGTGATGCTGTGTCAGCAGAAGGTCGACGACAAGAGTAATGAGATAGACGCAATTCCCGGGCTGCTGCCGACGCTCGCCCTCAAGGGGTGCCTTGTGAGCATCGATGCGATGAGCTGCCAGCGCGAGATTGCCCGGGCCATCCGCGAGCGCGGCGGCCATTACCTGCTCGCCGTCAAGGGCAACCAGGAAAAGCTCTTCAACGCTCTCTCGGGCTTCTTCGGCGCCACTGAGCGCGGGCGCATTGAGCGGCTGATGCCCGAGTGCTACGTTCGGACCATCGAAAAGGACCATGGCCGCATCGAAGAGCGCCGCTACTGGCTCACCCAGGACGTGCTGAAAAGGGTGGACACGAATGCATGGCCCGACTGCCACCAGATCGGTATGGTTGAGGCCATTTGCCATACTGGCAAGGGCGAACCCAGCATGCAGCGCCGTTACTTCATCACCTCCGCACAGTGTGACGTGAAGGACTTCGCCCGCGCGGTGCGTGACCACTGGCGCATCGAGAACAGCTTGCACTGGAGCCTGGACGTCACCTTTCTCGAAGACGCCTGCCGCGTGAGAAAGGACCACGCCGCACACAATTACGCGACCCTGCGACGCTTCGCCCTGAACCTGATCAAGCTCGACATCAGCCTACCGAAGACCAGCGTTCGCAGTCGCGTGAAGCGGGCAGAGTGGGATGAAGTGCCGCGCGTCAATCAAGATGAGAACAGCGCGTCAATCAGGATGAGAATGCGGACGCAGCGGCGCCGGTGACGGGCGTAGCCCGGAACCGGCGCCGCTGCGTCGCGCCGAAAGTGCTCGCCTTTAGCACAGAGCCTTGTCGGTGGTCGCGGTGAATCGGGTATGAACGAGTCTTCCTTGCAAGGGAGGCCGCCGTGCCCGGACGACACGTCAACGACCACCAAATGAGGCTCTACATGAAGTACAGACGCACGGAAGGACTGTCCACGGCGGCCGCGCGCGCGGGATTCAGCGTGGCCACGGCCTATCGCATCGAACAGGATTTGCGATTGCCGTCGCAGAAGAAGGCGCCGCGCGAGCGCCGACGCCCCGATCCCTTGGCCGAGATCTTTGACGCCGAGATTGTTCCAGTGCTGCAAGCTGCTCCGGGTATTCGGCCCGTGGCCGTGCTCGAGGAGATGCTTCGACGGCATCCGAGCCTGTCGCGCACCGTGCGACGAACGTTGGAGCGACGCATCCGCGATTGGCGCGCTCGGCACGGCGAGGAGCGCGACGTCATATTCCGCCAGGTACATGAGCCCGGTCGCCTCGGGCTGTCCGACTTTACCGACATGCAAAGCCTGGGCGTGAGCGTGGCGGGTAGCGCGCTCGATCACCGCTTGTACCACTTCCGACTGGCCTGCTCGGGCTTCGAGCACGCGCACGTCATTCTCGGCGGCGAGAGCTATGTCGCGCTCGCCGAAGGCCTGCAGAACGCGTTATGGGCGCTGGGAGGTGCGCCCCGCGAACACCGCAGCGACAGTCTGTCTGCGGCGTTCCGCAATCTCGATCGCGAAGCACGCGACGATCTGACCACGCGTTACGAAGCGCTGTGCGCTCACTGCGGCATGCAACCGACTCGCAACAACCGCGGCGTCGCCCATGAGAACGGCTCCATCGAGAGCCCGCACGGTCACCTCAAGAATGCCATCCGTGACGCGCTGCTGCTGCGCGGCAGTACCGAGTTCATCGATCTGGCCGACTATCGCCGCTTCGTCGATGAGATCGTCAGCCGCCAGAACGCGCGCAACGGCAAGCGCATCGAAGCCGAGCGCCCCTTCCTGCAGCCGCTGCCGGGTCAGCGCACCAGCGACTACGAGGAAACGCGCGTGTACGTGACCTCCACCGGCGGCTTCACTTTGCGCAAGGTGTTCTACACCGTCCCGTCGCGGCTGATCGGCCATCGGCTGCGCGTGCGGCTATACGACGACCGGCGCGAGCTGTTTCTGGGTGGCACGGCCTTGATGACGCTGCAGCGCGGGCGCCCGGGCGTAAACGGCAAGCACGGACACGTCATCGACTATCGGCACGTCATTCACGCGTTACGCCGCAAGCCGATGGCACTGATGAACCTGATTTACCGCGACCAACTGTTCCCGCGCGAGGCTTATCGATTGACGTTCGATCGCCTGTGCGAGCAAATGCCGCCGCGCACGGCGTGCAAGACCATGGTGGAACTGCTGAGCATGGCCCACGAGCGCGCCTGCGAAGCCCAGTTGGCTCAGGAGCTGGACCGGTGCCTCGCCCAGGGGCAATTGCCCGACCTGCAAGCGCTGCGCTCGCGCTTCGCGCCCGATCCCGCCAGTGTGCCGCAAGTGCATGTACAACTGGCTTCGTTGCGCGATTACGAGGCCCTGCTCAGCTTCGACATGGAGGCTGCGGCATGAGTCACGACTTCGACGCGACCCGCGTGTCGCTGCTGTTCAGCGAATTGCGCCTGCCTGCCATCAAGCTCATGTGGGCGAGCTTCGCCGAGCGCTCCGATAAGGAAGGCTGGCCTGCAGCGCGCCTGCTGATGGCGCTGGCCGAACATGAGATCGCCGAGCGCGATCGACGCCGTATCGAACGTCACCTCACAGACGCCAAACTGCTGCCAGGCAAGACGCTGGAGAACTTCGACTTCGACGCGGTGCCGATGGTATCCAAGGCGCAAGTCTCGGCGCTGTGCGCCGGCGACGGCTGGCTGCGAAACGGCGCCAATTTGATTCTGATGGGGCCGCCCGGAGGGGGCAAGTCGCACTTGTCGTCGGCGATCGGCTTGAGCCTCGTGGAGAAGGGTTGGAAGGTGCTGTTCGCTCGCACCTCCGATCTCGTACAGCGCTTGCAGGTGGCACGCCGCGAACTCGCCCTCGAATCGGCCATCAACCGGCTCGATCGTTTCGATCTGCTCATCCTGGACGATCTGGCGTACGTCACTAAGGACCAAGCCGAGACGTCGGTGTTGTTCGAGCTGATCAGCGCCCGGTATGAGCGTCGTTCTCTTCTCATCACCGCCAATCAGCCATTTGGCGAATGGAACAAGGTCTTCCCCGACCCGGCCATGACGCTGGCCGCCGTCGATCGGCTGGTCCACCACTCGACCATCTTCGAGCTGAACGTCGAAAGCTATCGCCGGCGTACCGCCCTGCAGCGCAAGCAGCAAGGCCCAGGACGCCCCGCCAACTTCGCCACGCCGAGCAATGTCGGCGTGCCGCCGCGCCAGGAGGATCATTGATGAGCAACAACCCGCAACTGACGAGCATCACGCGCGACGACGTACCCGATCGCTCAAGCTCGACGCCCGTTGCGCGCACTGCCGCGCAACGGCAACGCGCATATCGCCTACGGCGCAAACGCGCCGTCATCGATGCGATCGGCGACGAACTCACCGCGTCACGCGTGACGCTGTTGACCTTGCTCGGGCAGGAGTTGGCGGCGCTCGACACGGGCACCGTACCGCCACCGCTGATCGAGGCCAAGCGCCAGTCCGCTATGCGCATCTTGACGGCCATCGTCACGCGTTACGCGATCGACCTCGCCGACTGACGCGCAGCGCTTGCCAGCGTCAATCAACGTCGGCATCATCAGCGTCACCGCGACATTCTCATCTTGTTTGTCGCGCGTCTCTCATCCAGATCGTCGCGCCATAATGAAGACTATCGCACGCACATCCTGCAGATCAAACCACTGATCAGCGCTTGAATTCAACGTCGCAACATTGATCGCATTGGTCCATGCTCAAATGCAATCGCCGTGCAAAGCCGCGGCAGGGGTATCGCATTTGGAAAGGCTTGACGGGGTTATGTGAGCTGGACATCTCGGGGCTGCGGTCGTGGCCGCTCGATCGCGATCCGCATCTGATCTTCTACATTGAGCGCGAAGACCACATCGAGGTCTGGCGCGTACTCAACGGCAAGTGCGATGTTCCGGCGTGGCTGTTGGGTGCTGCTGTGCATGGATACCCGGTTTCAATAACGACAGGCTCGCACCGCGGGCTCGACGCATAGAGTTCTTCGCGGCGATACCGTGGGCTCCACCGATAAGCATTGCTGACGTTTGACCGCTCGAGGCGCACTGCGAGATCTGGACTGATGCCGGCGCGCCCGTTCAGCACACGGGAAAGCGTGGGGTTATAGCCGAGCCGCGCAGCGGACTCGGATACATCGATTCCGAGCGGTTGCAACACGCTCGACAAACCGGAACGTAACCTGCCATTTTCCATTGACCCATATCGGCCGATGCCCTTTGAACTCCCCTTTCAAGGAATGCAGCTTATAGGCTGGGGGGAGCAATTCGCTCGGCTAACCTGCCGCGTCGAGAGCATCCAATATGCGCCGCAACTTGGATTCATGCACGGCCTAGACACCGCGCGTCGAGTCGTCGCTAAACAATGCCTCAAGCCCTTTGGGGCGAAAGCTGATGATCATAGCCCAGTGCGGTCGGTAGCTGCGTAAGCGCCTCACGACGACCGTCATAGACGACGGCGAGAACCGACATCAAAGTGGTGCCCATCATTTTCGATTTGATGGAGATCACTGTGACGGAGTTGGAAGCCAAGCCGGGTAGCCGCAAGGGACGCCCCAATTATGATCGCGAGTTTCGAC
Organism: Trinickia acidisoli; assembly: GCF_017315725.1. Lineage (NCBI taxonomy): Bacteria > Pseudomonadati > Pseudomonadota > Betaproteobacteria > Burkholderiales > Burkholderiaceae > Trinickia > Trinickia acidisoli. The sequence goes on along the minus strand of NZ_JAFLRG010000002.1, from coordinate 213,697 downwards.
GCCGTCTCGCGGTCGCGGCATGCGAGCCGGGTGCCTCCGTCGCAAAGCTGGCGCGCGAGAATGGCATCAATGCAAACATGCTGTTCACGTGGCGGCGTCGCTATCGCGAGCAATTGCAGGCCCAAACGACGTCGCTGATTCCCGTGGCGGTGGTCCATGAAACGCCGGCGCAGCGCGTGACCATGCCCTCGGATGCTCGGGCAGCCGGCAACCGGACTACACGAGGCGGGACGATCGAGATTCGATTCGGTGAGGTGGTCGTCAAGGTGGACGGCATCGTCGACGCCGACACGCTACGCGTTGTACTGGGGAGCATGCGATCGTGATCTCTCTTCCCACGGGTACACGCGTCTGGCTGGTGGCCGGCGTTACCGACATGCGCTGCGGATTCCAAGGACTGGCGGCCAAGGTGCAGACGGCGCTCGAAGACAATGCGTTGGGCGGCAACGTGTTCATCTTCCGGGGCCGGCGCGGCGATCTCGTGAAGCTCATGTGGGCGACCGAAGACGGGCTCTGGCTTCTTGCGAAGCGGCTCGAGCGTGGGCGCTTCGTGTGGCCACAGGCCGATGGCGGCAAGGTCCATCTGACGGCGGCGCAATTGTCCATGTTGCTCGAAGGCATCGATTGGCGGCAACCGCGTCGCACCGCTGCACTGTCGATGTTGTAAACCGAGCAGAAGGCTCGTAAACTGCGCCGCATGTCGAACGGCGCCGAACTTCCTGACGATGTTCAAACGCTGCGAGCCTTGCTGCTCGAGGCTCGTGCTCAGCTTGCCGAGCGCGATCTGGAGATCGAGCAGCTCAAGGCGCAGCTCGACAAGCTTAGGCGCATGCAATTCGGGCGCAAGTCCGAGCAATTAGACCGGGAGGTTGCACGGCTCGAAACCGCGCTCGAGGACTTGACGGGCGAGCGCGGCGTCGCTGATGTGCAGCGCGCCCGCCAATCTAGCGCGAGCACGCCTGTGAGCGACGCATCGCCGAAAGAAGCGCTGCCGCCGCATTTGCCACGCGAAGAACGTGTACTGGAGGCTGACGCAACGTGTCCGAAGTGCGGCAGCGCGATGCAGCCGCTCGGAGAAGACGTGTCCGAGCAGCTCGCCCGCGTCGCGGCGGTGTTCAAGGTGATTCGTACGATCCGGCGCAAAACGGTTTGCCCGTGCGGTCACCACTTCTCGCAGCCGCCGATGCCCGGCCTGCCGATTACGCGAGGCATCGCCCATCCGAGCCTGCTGGCCGACATCCTCGTCTCGAAGTACGCCGACCACGCCCCGCTGTACCGGCAGTCACAGATAGCCGCGCGCGACGGCGTGAAGCTGGACCCGGCCAGCATGGGCCGCTGGGTTGGTCAATGCGAGGCCCTTTGCGATGCGCTGACCGAGGCACTGCGCCGCTACACGGTGGCGCCGTCGAAGCTGCACGCGGATGACACGCCTATCCCGGTACTTGAGCCGGGCAAGAAGAAGACGAAGACGGGGCGTCTGTGGGTGTATGTGCGCGATGACACTCGCTCGGGCTCGACCGAACCGGCCGCAGTGTGGTTTGCTTACTCGCCGGACCGCAAAGGCATTCATCCCCAGACCCATCTGGCCGGATTCGAGGGTATCTTGCAGGCCGACGCCTACAGCGGCTTCAACGAACTGTACGAGAGCGGCAAGATTCGCGAGGCGGCATGCTGGGACCACGCGAGACGGTACATATACGACGTGCATGCCCGAACGCCGACCGATGCGACCCGTGAGGTGCTCGAGCTGATCGGCGGACTTTACGCGATCGAGGCCGACATCCGCGGCAAACCCACCGCTGAACGGCTGCGCGTGCGCCGGGAGAAAAGCATCCCGCTGCTCGCGGCCATCAAGACGTGGATGACGGGCAAACTCGCGGCGCTGTCCAAGAAATCCGAATTGGCCAAAGCGATCCATTACTCGCTTAACCAGTGGGATGCCCTCGTGCTGTACTGCGAAGAGGGCCGTGCCGAGATCAGCAACGCCCTGGCCGAAAACGCGTTGCGCTGTGTGAGTCTGGGTCGCAAGAACTTCTTGTTCGCCGGCTCCGACAGTGGGGGGAAACGGGCCGCCGCGATGTACAGCCTGATCGGCACGTGCAAGCTGAACGGGATCAACCCGCGCGCTTACCTCGAATACGTGCTGACCCATATCGCTGATCACCCCATTAACCGCATCGACGAATTACTACCCTGGAACGTGGCAAGTAAGCTGCCAGGGACGTTCCGCCCGCCTGCCTCTACGGGCTGATTGCCAGCGCCCGATACCCAATCATGCCTCACGTGCGCGCCGTGTTGCGAACGGCCTTCGCGAGGTGCTTACGTAGCTGCTCACCTTATCGCGACAGCACCATCGAGCTCACCTATGAGAAGATGCATTGCTGGGCAACCAGTTGCCAAAGAGGTGGCTTCGGGTATAGGGTTCATCGCCTGGAGATCCAGCCAGAATTGACTGTTCCGACGAGGAGGACGCAATGCCAACTGCATTGGAGCGCCTGCAACGCCTGTTTCAAAGGTTTCGTTCAATTCGCGTAAACCCCGACTCTGCCCCCTCCAGACCGCCCTCAGTTGCGTTACGCCCTCCTGAGCGAGCCGGGGATCCTGCTGGGTCGGACATGACGCTACTAACTGTTTCGGTCGGTTCCCGGTCCGTGTCGCCACGGACACCGCGTCCACCAGCGCGATCGCCGACGGCATCAGATCCCCCGCCGCCAATGCCGGCAGAACCGCCTGGTCCTCCAGCAGGATCAGCGACAGCGCGGCCGCTTCGCGTTCCGGTGATAGCGGCCTCGAACCCACCATCGCGCAGTACCGGCCCGCAAAACTGACTGTACGAGAACCCATGGATGCCCGCGGCCGGTGGGGCCTGACGCCGCTGCACAGCGCAGTGATTCACCGCCACGAGGCGGCCATAGCTGCATTGCTGCAGCTTGGGGCGGATCGTACGGCCGTGTCCGATGGTGGCGAAACACCGTGGCAACTCGCGCAGGGACGGATCACCTCGCCCGAACTGCTGGTGCGCCTGGCGCCACTCGGAGCGGCCATCCCCGCAATGACACTTCGGGCCAGATGGGTATTCGTGGTTGTGTCGCGGCAAGAAGAATATGGTGAGTAACCCGAATTTCAAAGCAGCGCTTATTGAAGCTACTTGCACCTCGTCCGGAGCAGGAAGAAACACTTTCATTTGGCGGAAAGGTGTGTAAGCCTTCAGTTGGCTCGGGCAAGCGAAAATGCCGATGCGCGAATCCACGTCGCGCGGTATTTTCCTCTCGAGTAACTGTTGTTGACGACGATCGGAAATCCGGCGTGGTCCATTAGAACGCACGATTTCCGTATTACCCTCAAAAGGGCGAAGCGGAGCCGCACCGGCACAGCGATTCCGTGTTTCGAGTGTCACGTCAGATTGAACCACGCCCGCTGGCCTTATTCAACGCAACGAGTGGAAACCTATGCCAACGTCATCGGTAATGTCGCGATGGATGCCCGGGCGCGCGCGCGTCCTGTGCAAGCACGTCGGAACCATTCTTATTCATCGCAACACCCTACCTCATATCGAGTATTGCACTTGAAAATAGAGACTAAGTAGACGCCTTCATCATGGGTGCGTCCATCTATCGGATAACTTTCATAATCATTAAAAAAACGTTTGCTGTCCGGCGCTGTCGGATAAGGGAACTTCTTCCTTCAGAGGCTGAGGCGAAGCCTCAAATTGGCGCCATGGTGCCAATTTGGATTTTCGAAATTTTACGTACACCAGCAAGCAGAAAAGTTATTTTTATTCGACAAGATCTGTTCGCCTGATATAACGCCACGTATCAGCAATAAGCAAGGACGTGCACAATGCCCCCACCCCCTCCAGGACTGGATCAAGACTTGCGAGCAGCGGCCGAAGCCGGCGATGAGGCAAGCGTCCGGGAACTGCTCGACAAAGGAGCCAATGCTCTGCTGGCTGCACCAGATCACACCACGTCTTTGAGTGTGGCGGCAGTTCGAGGACACGTGGAGGTGGTTAGAACAATGCTTGACCACGGCGTCGATCCTAATGGGGGTGTCGCAGGTCCAGGGCTTTACCCCTTGCTAGCAGCGGCGCGCGCGGGACAGCAAGACGTGGTGGAACTATTGCTTGCGCGGCACGCCATTCTTGATGCGCGCAACTATAACGGACAACAGGCATTGCATCTGGCGGCCGCAAGTGGACATGAGCAACTCGTTAGATTGCTGCTTGGGCGTAACGCCGATCCCGACACGCAGGATTTTAGATACTGCACAGCATTGCATCTGGCAGCAGCCAATGGTCACGACGAAATCGTCTGGCAACTGTTGACACGCGGCGTCGACCCTGAAGCCGTCGCTTTGAATGGCAAAAAGCCGATGGACCTGGTCGTTGAGCGTGGGCATGAATTGGTCGTGCGGGCTCTGGCCGAAGGCGGCGCAAACGTCAACTGTTACGTGCGCGGTCACGGTACGCCGCTACATGCAGCAGCACGACAGGGATGGGCGGCAGTGGTGGTAGAGGCGTTGCTCAGGGCGAAAGGAAATCCGAACGCGCACATAGGATACTGGGAAGAGACACCGTTGCAAGTTGCCGCAGCCTTTAATCGGGCAGAGCTATGCACGCAGTTATGCGACCTCGGCGGCGCGAATCCAAACGCGCGCGGTGGAACCGACGGCGCAACGCCACTTCTCATGGCAGCCCGACGCGGACTAGCTAAAACAGTCACCGCACTGGTAGCAAATAGGTACGTAGACGTAAACGCGAAGCTGCCCGGCCTCGGCGTGACAGCGCTTCATCTGGCGGCTTCACGCGGGCATGCGCCGGTCATTACGGCGCTGGTGACGGCACCGCGTCCAGCCGGTACGGCCCCTGTAGATCTCGATGCGCAGGCAGCGGACGGGTGGACGCCCCTGCACGCTGCGGCACGTAACGGGCACAGCGCGGCCGTTGATGCGCTTTTGAGGCTCGGTGCCAATCCTTGTCTGCGAGATCGCGTCTTTACGCAAGGACATCTGCATGGTAGGACGGCAGCCGACCTGGCTGACGACGCTGCACACCATCCTGTTGCCGCCCTGTTGCGGAGTGCCGAACAGGCTAGGCCTGCCGCCCGGACGCCCATTCTCGGAGGAGATAGGGGCCGCACATGATAAAGCTCATGTGCAATAGCCTAGACTAAATCTGACAGCCGCCATTTCTTTCCAGCCCGATAGCCCTCGGCCTCACGAACTCGATGTACGCCGGACATCATGTCGTGGAACGGTATCGGCTCACCAATGCACGCGCCTACAACCAAAGTCTGAAGCGGCGCGGCCAGCTCAGTTCACGATCAGCCGACCACACGCTGGCACGATCAGATCGTGGGCTATATCAAGCATGGTGGCGACACATGGTTAGGGAGCTGCGCTCAAGCACGGCGCCGACGTCTATGCGGATAGACTGGCCCTTCGTCCCGCGAACCGAAGCCCTCTTCCGTAGCCTTGGCTCACCAACACTGACCGCCTACCGTTTTCCTACATTCGCGGCACGCCGGTTTGACGTTCCGATTTCACGGGTGTTAAATAGATTTACCGGCGCTGTAAGACGATTCGATTCCGGGTATATGAATAACGTCATCTCCAATCGTTGTAATGACAACATTCATGCAGCGGTATTGTCCATCTTGTGGTTCTGCAGCCTCGAAAGCTTCGTTGGCGGCTTTCGCATTTCAGCTATCCGCATTCGGTATCGAAAATGCACAATATCATCGATGCCGCAAGCAATCAAAATATCCGGGCATCTGAACTGAACAATACAGAACCAAGCGTGGCTACCTAGAAAGGCACAGATTTTATCTGTGGCAAAGGATCGAGTACGAAGTGCAAGGCCTCATCCTGCGCTCAACCAGTTGTTTTAAACCCGTCAAGGAATCTTTATGAGAATTGGGTACCTTTGGTTTTCTGTGTTGCTAGCGACGCTGACGTTCACCGATCTTTCACAAGCCCAGGGGCTGGAAACAGTTACCTTCGGTTGTGATGCTGTGCCTGGTGCCAAGTGTCATTTTGATGTCCGCGACAAAGCGGATGGGCGCGTTCGCGCGTTCGCGCTGAGTAGCGGGGAGCGGGGCACGCTTGGCGGGGTGGCCCCTGGTGTCGACACGTATACGGTTTCCATCAATCGTTTGCCACCCGATGACCCCAACAACTGCGGTCGCACTTACTGGTGCAAACAGGCGGTGGTCAACAGGGGCTATAACAATTAGCGACTGGCAACTGGTTGCCCAGCAACGCACCGTCTCTTAGGTGAGCTCGATAGTTCTGCCGCGATCAGGCGAGCATCTGCCGACCATGCTCGCCGTGCGAACTGAACCACCCAGGCTACAAGCTGCATCCCTTGAAGGGGATCTCAAAGAGCACTGGTCGACATGGGTCAATGGAAATTGACGAGTTACGTTCATGGCGTGACGAGTACATCCGACAGTCGCCATTTCTTCCGGCCTGATAGCCCTCGACCTCACGAACTCGATGTACGCCGCCGGAAATCATGTCGTGGAACGCCGCGTCGGCGCTCACGGTAATGATCGGCTCAACAAGTTCCGCGCCCGACAGGTGCGGGTAAAGCCCGAGCAAACGAAGTTTCGCCATCCGTTGGCCATCGGAAAGTCAAATGCAGTCGCCTTTGGCCGATCGAAAGAGAGGTGGCGCCGGAAATTCGAACAGTTCGTTGAGTGGAAAAGCTGGGGCGTGAGTCGGTCATAATGGCCGGCAACCAGGAACCAGAAGATGACGAAACGAAACCGACGGACACACTCACCGGCGTTCAAGGCGAAGGTGGCGCTGGCGGCGCTCAAGGGCGACAAGACGCTGGCAGAGCTGGCCCAGCAGTTTGATGTCCATCCGAATCAGATCACGGACTGAAAGAAGCAACTGCAGGAGCGGGTTGCCGATGTGTTCGAAGCGAGCAACGCGGCGCCGGCGGCATCGCCAGTTGACGTGAAGGTGCTGCACGCGAAGATCGGGCAGTTGACGCTGGAGAACGATTTTTTAGAAAGCGCGCTCAGCAAGGCGGGACTGCTGAGCGTAACGCGATGATCGATCGTGATCATGCCCTGCCGGTGACACAGCAGGAGCGGCTGGTAGGCATCAGCCGGTCGAGCGCCTATTACCAATCGCGTGGGGTCAGCGCAGTGGATCTGAAGTTGATGCGCCGGATTGACGAGCTTCACCTCGAGCATCCATTTGCAGGGGCACGAATGCTGGCACGGCTGCTGCGTCGCGAAGGCATCAAGGTCGGGCGCAGGCACGTCGGCACCCTGATGAAGCGCATGGGCATCGAGGCGTTGTATAGCAAGCCAAACACGAGCCGCAAGCATGCAGCCCACAGGATCTGGCCGTACCTACTGCGCAACCGGAAGATCGACCGGGCCAATCAGGTCTGGGCGCTCGATACGAGCTATATCCCGATGGCGCGGGGCTTCGTATATCTGACGGCCGTCGTGGACTGGGCGAGCCGTCGGGTGCTGACACACCGGGTGGCGATCACGCTGGAGAGTTGCCATGCAGTCGAGGCGCTGGAGGAGGTGTTTGCGAAATACGGGCTGCCTGAGATCGTCAACACGGATCAAGGCAGCCAGTTCACGGCAACCGAATTCACCGACGCGGTGCTCAGCCGGAACGTTCTTCTGTCCATGGATGGAAAGGGTGCCTGGCGTGACAACGTGTTCGTCGAACGTGTGTGGCGCAGCGTCAAATATGAAGAGGTCTATCTGAAAGCCTACGACTCGGTCAGCCACGCCCGCCGCTCAATCAGCAACGACCTAAACTGGTATAACCAGAACCGGCCTCATTCGAGGCTTTCCGACCAGACACCGGATGAAGCATACTTCGCGACGCTGCCAGCGATAAAATCGGCAGCTTGATTGCCACAGCGATTCCACTTAAAAACTCGGAGATCCTGTCCGAACGAACGAACGAGGCCACCTCTCATGAACCGATGCATCGAGCGGCGGCTCGGCGCCCGACAGGTCAAGATCGGCATGGGCGAGTCTCGATGCCGCGATTAGTAATGAAACGAGCAGCCGTAACAGATTGGAACGAACGACGCGCATGCATATTGTCGTGCACACCGGACACCCACCAACCCGATGCTTCCGTGCGGTTGAATCCGGAACTAAGGAGCGCGCACCCTTCATCTCGCACAGTCCAGATAGCCAATGACGAGCGCCAGCGTCGGCAAGGCGAGCAGGCATGCCGGTAAGCCCACTGCCAGCAAGATGCCCTCGGGGATATTGCGAAAAAATTTGAAGCCCACACGGAACTCCGGTCAGGTTGTATCGCATCGACTCATTGCGCTAACCGCAACGTCTGTCGCGTCGCGACTTGTGCACCACCAGCAATTACCACGGGAAATACGGCAGACGCCACCGACAGATCCCCACTGCGCTAGCTTTTCGGATAAATCCGAGAGAATTTAGGATGCCGTCTGAAGACGCGCTCGATATGGACACTTTTCCCGATTTATTCGGCAAGGGTCGGCTCGCGCGGAGTCCAATCCGTTGCCACGAACAGAATCCTGAATCCCCTGTAACCCTTCCGAAGTGCCATACGGATCGCGACAACCTGCGCGACGACGTCTATCGCCGTGCAAAGGATCAGAAAGACAGTACCGTTGAGCTTGTAGTTGAGAAACCTCATTCCCAATCCCGCAATGACGCCGACCACCGCGCCACATGCGAGGCCCAGTGCTAACCCGCGCCAAATGTATGCCCAATAGATGCTGGCCGCAATCTTCCAGTTCACCGTCAATTCGTTCATCCCCCTTCCCCTGGGCAAATACAACGATTCATCAAAGCGACGACTGCTAGCGCCACGCTTGACTCATGTCGTTATACACAACGTCGCGGTCACGCCGAGCGGGCGAGAAAGCCTGTTTACTTTCAATGACATAGCGCGGCGCTTGTAAACTGTCGGCGGATGTCGTTTACTTTGCGCTTTTGAGCGCACGCCTTGGTCACCGAATCGACGCCCTGGACACAAACGGAATTCGAGCAACTGGACCTGGGCGACGCGCGCCTGAATAAGCGAGCGAGGCTTTTGATGGAAAGAATGTCGGCCGAGCCGACGGCCAGTGTGCCGCAGGCATGCCATGGTTGGGGCGAAACGATAGCGGCGTACCGCTTCTTCGATAACGAGAAGGTCCAATGGCATGCGATTCTGGAGCCGCATTGGCAGCAGACGCAAAAGCGGATGCGGGCGCATCAGGTCGTGCTCTGTCTTCAAGACACCACCGAGCTTGATTTCAACGGTCAGGAGGCGGTCGGACTGGGTCCGCTGACGTATGAGGCGCAGCGCGGGATGTTCGTTCATCCGACCTATGCGGTGACGCCACAGCGCGAGCCGTTGGGCATCCTGGACGCGTGGATGTGGGCTCGCCAGAAGAAGGACGAGTCGGGAAAGCGCGGTGGCCCGAAGGAAAGTTTGCGTTGGATCGAAGGCTACGAGCGCATCGCCGAGATGGCGCCGGATATGCCCTCGACTCGCCTGGTATATGTGGCGGACCGCGAAGCGGATCTGATGGCGTTGATGGAGCGCGCTGATGCATTGGGCAACCCGGCCGACTGGCTGGTGCGTGCCTCGCATAACCGCAGCTTGCCTGAAGGCGATAAGTTGTGGGAGCGCACGACGTGCGGCGAAGCGGTGGGCGAAATCGCCTTTACGATGGCCGCGCGCCAAGGCCTGAAAGCGCGCACGGTACGCCAGCGCCTGTGGCTTGAGCGTGTGCAGTTGCCCGCCAGCAAAGGGAAAAGCATTGCTGCAACGTGCCTGGTTGCGCGCGAGTTCGACGCGCCTGCCGGCGTCAAACCGATCGAATGGCGCTTGCTGACTAATCGTGGGGCGAGCACGCTCGATGAAGCGATCGAACTGATCGAGTGGTATAGGGCGAGATGGGAAATCGAGATCCTGTTCAACGTTCTGAAGAACGGCTGTGAGGTCGAAGAACTGCAGTTGGGTACGATTGAACGGCTCGAACGCGCGTTGGCGCTGTTTCTGGTGGTGGCCTGGCGTGTGGCTCATTTGATGCGGCTGGGCCGAACCTGCCCCGATCTGGACGCCCATCTGTTCTTCGATCCCGATGAAATTCGCGCTGCCTACCTTCTCACGAAGACCCGTCGCACAGCGCAACCCAAACTCAACGAGGTGCTGCGCTTGATTGCTCGCCGAGGCGGATTCCTAGCACGCAAAAGCGACGGCGAACCCGGTGCGGAAACAATCTGGAAGGGACTCACTCACGTGCGCATCGCCGCAGAAACAATGCGCTTGCTACGCGACGAAGGCGGTGACGAGTCTTATGTATAACGAGGTGCGCTTGACTTCATGCGGACACCTGGACATGTCGTTTATCACAACGACGTCGTCCAGGAAATTCGTACTGCCTGGCGGCGGTCAGTCGCTTCCGATCTGGCCCATTTCTAACCGCCCCAACTTCGACGCAAGTTGGATCTTCGCGTTATGCCAATCGGTCAACGCCTGTATCCGGCGCTCCTGCGCGTTGGCCAGCGCCGTTTGCGTATTCAGCAGCTCCAGGATGTTGCCGTTCCTTGAGGATATCGTTGAGGCTGGAGTTTTCCTGCCTACGCTGATGCTCACGATACCACTAACCCTCGTGACTATTGCTGTTGTCTGGATGGCCCATCGTCCAGTAATTGGCGTTGCGTTGATCATCAGTGCCGACTCGCTGTTGTGGTTATTCAGCCAACTACGCGGTAGCCATCCTGTCGCAACCCGATAAGATCGGTAATCGGGAGGACAAGATCAATGCCGATCAAGGCTGCGAAGAATCCGAAGCGCGCGATTTTGCGAAACGGTAAGTCATCATCCGCAATGCTGTGAGGTACGGCGACCGTTTAGTCGGCCCATCTCAATCACTGAGATATCCCCGCCGATAGCGACGCGCGAACCTCGTGAACCTGTGGAACAGCTTCGGCAAAGCCGTCTGCGTCGAGATTTTATAGTTGCGTCCGCAACAAAATGGGCATTCCCCCTTCCGAACAAAGCAGCAAGGATGGGCTCACCTGCTTGCCCGCATGGGTCGCAGGTTTCCAATGTCTACACCGGCGTATCCCAGGCACTACGAGACACACCACGCAGTAGCTCGCTGGTCGAACACCTCAACTCGCTCGCGCCTGCCTGACTAACCGACGTCACCTGAACGGCAGGCGGTCCCGGCTTGGTCTGCTGCAGTTTGTCTTCAACCATCGCCGCTTCGCCCGCACCGATATGCTGAACGAACAGGCAGGACGAACTACCACGGAATTAATGACCGCCCAGTTCCACGATCACTGGATACACCGCTCAAGCTCAGCCCACTCGAGCCCGGGCAAACCTGACGCCGTAGCGGCACCCGACCGTAACTTTCGTCGAGTCAAAAACACCCATTCCGCAGTCGGACGTGGACTGCTTCCACTCGTCTGCATAATGCAAAACGCGGATTTTGAATCCATGCCGAAAGCCCAGTAGATAAGCGCCACCATCCCAAAGATCACCAGCGCTTCCCTCATTTCCTCGTGGCAGCACAGCTACGGGCAGATGCTTTGTTGCGCGTGTCCCGCCTTTTCAAGGCGGGACACTTTATTACCGATGTACCCCCGCCGGAACAGGGGCACGACAGGCTCCACCATCTAACGCTGACATACCGGCCCTGACACCTAAACCTAACCCGACCTGAGAACTGGCCGCACCCGGCATTCCACTGGCCGTTCCGCCCAACACTACACTCGCATCACCGCCAAGCCCTGCCGGACCCGCACCGGCCGCAGCGCTGCCGCCCCCCATCAACGGAAACTGCCGGTAATGGCCATCCTGGAAATGACCATCCATATCCCAAACCGAAATCATTCATTGCTTCCCCCGTAAGTAGCGGAAAGTTCTACATCACAATACTTGATCCTGGAAAACGTACCAAATCTGCCCGAACAGATCAGACGTGGTTCAATTGGGCGTTACCCTCAAAAACGGAGTCGCTTGTCCAGCATGACTTCAACCATTTTCAGTGAAACGCGAAAACCGCACGTCCTGAGCCACGCCCGATACGTTGAGGCTCTATGCCGTTTCCCGTGGAAATTGACGGCTCAACAAACATGACGATCGGTGGTTCAATACCGCTTTTCTGCTCGAGTACCCAGACATGATGAGTAACCAGATCGAAGCGCTGTTCACGACCGCGCTCGGCTTGCAGCCACCGTGGCACGTTGCCAAGGTGGAACTGGACACGGCCAAGCGGCGCATCGACTTCGAGGTGGAGCACGCGGGCAAGCGGGCGGCCTGTCCGGACTGCGGGGCCGAGCATCAACTGATCCACGACCGCGTACGTCGCAGTTGGCGACATCTGGACTTTTTCCAGTTCGAGGCGTGGTTGCACGCCGATGTGCCTCGCATTCAGTGCGGCGGCTGCGGGAAGACGACGCAGATGGCAGTGCCGTGGGCGCGTGAAGGCAGTGGCTTTACCTTGTTATTCGAGGCGCTGGGTCTGTCGCTGTGCCGGGAGCTTCCGGTGAGTCTGGCGGCCAACCATCTGCGCGTGGCATCCAAGCGCTTGTGGCGGCGGATTCGTCACTACGTGCAGGCCGCGCGCACCAAAGACGATATGAGCGGCGTTCGCCATGTCGGCGTGGACGAAACCAGCGTGAAGCGGGGGCACGAGTACATCACCGTCGTGCATGACTTGCAGGCCAAGCGGCTGCTGTTCGCGTGCCCGGGCCGCGACCACGGGACGTTGAAGGAGTTTGCAGACGATCTGCGCGCTCACGGCGGTGATCCCGAACGGCTCGAGCATGCCTGCATCGACATGAGCGCGGCCTACGCCAAGGGCATTGCGCAGTCGTTGCCGAACGCCCAGATTAGTTACGACCGTTTCCATGTCGTCGCGCTGGCCAATGCCGCGATGGACGAGGTACGCCGCGAAGAGATGCGCAGCTCGTCCGAGGCGATTCGCCAAACGCTGGGCACGGCCGGCAAACACACGCTCAGACAATTGCTGTGGGGCATGCGCAAGAACCCGGTGCAGTGGAGTCAGGCACAGTCCGAGGCGATGCATTGGCTGCAACGCTCGAACTTGAAAAGCGCGGGCTTGGCGCCTGAAGCAGGCGCTGCGGCTGGTCTATCGCGAAGCGCTCGCCAGCAATTGCGAGGACAACGCCCTGGCGGCGCTGACTAAGTGGATGGGGTGGGCCAAACGCTCTCGCTTGGAGCCCTTCAAGCGTCTGGCGAGCACCTTGAAAGCACACTTGGGCGGCGTAGTACGCGGCATGCTCGACGGACGTAGCAACGCCTACGTTCGAGGCAATGAACGGCCTGCTTCAGCAGACCAAGAGGACCGCTCGAGGGTTTCGAAACATCGAGAACTTCATCTCGATCGCCTATCTGCGCATGTCCAAGCTCACGCATCTACCGAGCAACCCCTTGGTGCCCGCCATTGCTCGAGACTACGGCCGCTACCGTCATGTTTGTTGAGCCGTCAATTTCCACGGAAAACGGCATAGAGCCACCAGGGACCGTGGGCTCGATGCTATCTTTCGGCGGAGGCATCCGCCCCAGTTGCTATGCGTGACGACATAGTCGCTCGTACCAACGCGGTACCAAATGATATGAGCGGGTCGGGTCCCGCTGTTCAGGCTTCACGATCGGCTACTCCACCCGACCCGCCAACGCCCACTGCAATGTTGGCTGATCTTCGGGCAACTCAAGCCGTCAGTGCTGTGAGCCCATCTAGTAACCCAGAATCGGTTCGATCCACAGCTGCGATGCTGGTTGAGCGGCAAGGCGACCAGGTAGAAGTTACCGCAGCATCGACATACCCTCAAATCCCCAAGGCAGCCGAGTCCCGCCCCTACCTCAGTACAAATCGACTCGTGCCCTCCTTCTCCACACAAGCCGGCTAGCGCGACAGGGGCATGCCGATGAGGGGACCCTACTGAAGCAGGAGCCCGCACAAAGCGACATCGCAACCGGTTACGGGTTTCCGAACTTCGATTTTTTATAATGGGCAACGCAAATAAATAGAAAACACGGACTGTGATTTCGATTCGGAAAAATAGATGGCTTGCTCGATAAATTGATGGAAATTCGTATCCAGCAAACCTGTCGGCGCGCAGGATGCCCGCGACGGGTTCAAGGTGCCGCCGCAAATGTTCGCCTTTGCGATCCGCAGTGAAGGCCATCCAGAGCACAGCGGGCTACGTCGATCCCGCCAAGCGCTCGTCGCGCACATAGCCCCACTTTCGCCCCGTGGCGGCTCGCTCTTGCCGGGCGCGAGCATCGGACAGGCATGTTGATGCGCTGTTCGGCTACACAACATCCGCTCGCCATAGCGTCGAATTCATCTTTATAAAAAGCGGCCTGGATATTGAAAACTCATCTTTTGAGGCTCGCCAATCCTTATTCGAAACTCAGCTAAGCGTATCGCTTATACATGGTTGGCTTCTGCGGTATCCGTAATTAAAGTCAATGTTCCGCTCCGGCACTGAGCGCTGATGCTCAGAGATAAAAGCGAACTAAAGCGGTTCGCTGATTCCGGATCGGTTCACGTCGGCGCTCGCGTGTGGTCTTGATGTAGCGGCACGACATATTGATGGATATCAGGCCTGTTCTCATGGCCCTCAACGGGTAACGCGGTGCGTGACCGACTTCAGAAAGTTCCGACGGCAAAGGATGACGACCTCAAGGCCGCCATTCGATCTGCGCTGGGCACGCCCGACGTACTGGCTCGCGCCTACAAGGTGCCTCCGGATAAGCAGGAATCGCTGTACGGTCAATACGATGCCGTCGTTGATGAGCTAGCCGCATGGTGTGCAGCCCAAGGCTTGGATTCTTCAGAAAAGATCAGGCAGTACTGCCGTAAAGCTTCACGGGCGGACTTCGGGCATACCTATCTCAATTTCCTGCGCGCCTGTTCTGCATCGTATGGCGCCGCTGGCATCCTGTTATGGGTTGGCTCTGTCATTGCCGGTCTGATATTCCCCCCGGCAATGGCGATCGTCATTCCCGGGCTCATCGCATTAGGGTTCTTCTGGAAATACGGGGTGCATGCGCTTTGTGCAGGCGCAGGCATCGGCACACAGATGAGCCGGTCCATCCGGCCCGACGGTACCTCGCGCTGCCGTTTCACGCTGGTGGCCCGGCCCAAAACCATGAAAGGTGCCTGGGGGCGGGAACTAGTCGCGCAGGCGCCTGGCACGACGGCATCGGTTGCTTTCACCGTCGCGCTGAAGCTTCTCCTGGGGTTCGTCCAGTCCGTGCCCGCGTGGCTCAGTTTCTTGGGTTCGCCGCTGATGACCGTCGTAGGGACAGCGTTTGCTCCACTAGCGTTCTGTCTACGCGATCTAATGGACAAACGCACCCATGCCCCCTTGTTTGGTGTCGCCGTCGATGCGAATGGCACGATGACCTTTGACTCCAGGCAAGCCGTCGCCAATCGGCAGCGACTTGACCAGCCCGCTGCTGTTCGAACGATGCGAACGATCGCCGATTTCGCGCACAGCTACAGGAAGAATTTCGCAAAATCTTTCCGGGACGAACAGTCCAAAGGAATGACCCGGCATAAGGCAATCGAATTTGTTTTCGGTGGACTGCCGATGTCTGTAGGCGCGCTCTCTGCTTTGGGCCTTTTGACGATAAACAGTTCGGCAGGTGTGTCAACGATTGTAAGTGCGGCCCGCTCGGCTGGCGTCTCCGCTACGACAGTCGCGTTGACCAATCCTCTTACCTCGTCGCGCGTATTGGACCATGCTGAAAGCAAGTTCACATCGAATCAGCGGGCAAAAAACCCTGCCCCGCGACGGGCCGATCCGGCTCGCACGGACAGCCGCCAACGGGCACGATAGCTAAGGCATACCGCGAAACGGTATGGTCCAGAAGCCGCAATTTCCCGTCATTCATGAAAACCATGTGTGAGGCAGATGTACGTTCACTGCGTCCATCCTTGCTCATGCTATTCGTAACACTAAAGTGGCGTTTCATGAGTTATTCGGCAAACCTTCGAAGCATGGCCAAACGCCCCACAAGAGCGATGGCACTGGCCCTATGCAGCGGACTCCTTGCATGCTCTCCGCTGACCAGCCATGCAGATTGCCTTGATGACGCCGCCAACTATTGGGGCATCCCGCCCACCCTCGCGCGCGCGATCGCAACATACGAATCAGGCATGCGAGCGGATGCAGTTGGCCGCAACAAAAACGGCACTCGCGACATCGGCCTGATGCAGATCAATTCGTCCTGGCTTCTGCGATTGAGCCGCTACGGCATCAAGGAAAGAGATCTGTTCAACGCGTGCATCAACGCCTATGTCGGAAATTGGATTTTGGCAAGCAATATTGCCCAACTCGGGCTGAATTGGAATGCCGTCGGTGCTTTTAATGCAGCAACGCCAGCAAAACGAGAAGCCTACGCCAGATCGATCTACCGCACGCTGTTAGGCATTCAGAGCTCGCCGTCACGCCTACTCAGATAGCGCAGCCGCGGCGCGAAAGCGACCCCTCCATCCCACCGATTCAATACCGATAGCAAGCGGCGCTCTGGCGTCAGCCCCACAACCACGACAATTCAGCACATGAGGGTTTTGTCGGATGCGGCACCGTGGGGGCTCCCGCCATCTGTGGGTCAGATGTACGCCTACCTCAATCACTCTTACTGTAACCGGCGATGTTTCGATGATTCAATCGCCCGATACGTAAAGAATCGCTGAAACACCGCTTGCTTGCTCAAAGCGATGAGCAAGAACGAGGCAAGAGGTGCGAGTCCGAACGGGAATCGCGTCAGCAACTGGCCGCCATACAACGCAGCCTTGATCGCGAAAGGTAAGTGAGATGTGGACCGAACACAGCATACGGATACCCACACCCAAGGCGGCCCTGCCTAGGCGTGGATGGTTCACCCTCGACCTCGGCATGGTATTGCAAACGCCGCTCGGGTTTCAGCAGATTGAGATTGCCTCATTGCCATCCCACGCGCTTCAAGACATTGCGATTGGTTCGCGCGCGCCCTCTTCGGCCGAGCTGTATCGCCAATCCAAACCGGTGATGCAAATCGTCTCCTCCATCGAACGTCAACCAAAACTTAAAGGGATGCAATGAGGAAGCTACTTTTCGCACTTTTGCTGGTGCCGCTCGCTTGCCGGGCCGAACTCGTCATCGAAGACGGACAACTCACCCCAGCGTACCCCTCTGAGGCATCCGCAGTTGCCCCGACGCCCGTGTCTGCACCCACGGCCGAGCCGGCTTATGTGCCTTCGACCGCCAGCGCGCCTGCGGCCGAATCTGCCGAGCCGAGTTCGGACACCAAATCCGTCTGGCAAGTCGAATTGACCGACAGCACGTTCCAAAAACTGTTCGACCGATGGGCGAAGTTGGCAGACTGGACGTTAGTGTGGGACGTCCCTCAGGACATCCCCGTGATCGGCCAGTACACGTTCTCGGGTAAGTTTACCGATGCCGTGTTCGCCGTTACTAATTCGACGAATGGCACCGATTTGCCAATCCACCCATGCTTTTACACCAACAACGTTGTGCGGATCGTTCCCGTGAGCGTCGTCTGCAATCCTGATAACAGCTAAATAAGGCCGATCATGAACGCGCTTCGTCTTGCACTCATCCCTGCTCTCGCGACGCTGTTGCTCTCGGGTTGTATCGACCCATCGATCTCGAAGGGTACGAAAACCTACGCCAATCAGCAGCTCGACATAGCTCAACAACTGGCGAGCCAAGTGACGCAGGAAACCGACAACGCGCGCGATGCGCGGCGTCGTAGCGCGTTCGTCAATTACCCCTATCTGGCAGGCAAAAGCGTCGCGCTCTCGCAGGTGGCCAATCTTCCGTTGGCACTGCGCGCGAATGTCAAAACCGCGCTCATGTTTCCCAACAAGCACGTTCGGCTCGCCGTTGCGGCAGAGCAGATTACGCTTGCAACAGGCATTCCCGTCGTGATTTCGCCCGACGTCTACCTGCCGCAAGCGGCCCTCTTGCCGCGCGCGCAAAAGCTCGATGACGATAACAAGTCAGGCGGCTCGCCAAACGCTATCCCGTCCGCCGCGATGACGAGTGCAGGCCGCATCGCGGCAGGCCCCCTGCCTTCTCTTACAAGCGCCGTGGGAGCGGATTATTCGGCCGCACCCTCGATCGACACCCCCGAAGACGTAGATGTTCAACGTGACGAAATGCCCCTTTCTCAGTCACTCGACTTGATCGCAAGCCGTCTGGGCGTGAACTGGTCGTACGACGCCAAGAAAGGTGTCATTCGCATTTATCGGATGGTGACGCAAACGTGGTCGATACCCGTCAAGCCGGCCAACATGGCTTACAACACGCAATTCGAGTCGAGTACCGCGCAATCGAACAACCCCAATGCCCTGAGCAATTCAGCCGACAAGAACGGGAATAAGGCCGAAGCTTCGAACATCAACGAAATGACTTCGATCCTCAATGACGTGCAGACCGTGATGACGCGCTCAGGATCGGTGTCCGGCAACGTCGCCGACGGCACGATCACGCTCACCGATACGAAAGATGCCGTTGACCGCGCGGCAGCCATCATCAAATTCCATCGCGCGATCCTGTCCAAACTCATTTCGTTTCATATTCGCGTCGTGCAGATTACGCGCAACAACGCTGGGCAGCTCGGCGTCGATTGGCAAGCACTGCTGACGAAGGCATTGCACAACATACCGGGCTTCGCGCTGAGCACGACGTCGCCGTTGACACTCACCACGAGTGCCGCCGGCTCGCTCGGCCTGAACATCACGTCTGGCCAGTTCAGCGGAACGCAAGCGGTCGTCAACGCGCTCTCGCAAATCGGCGACACGGTCAGTACCGACGACATCCCGATGCAAGTCCAGAACCGTCATAGCGGCTACTACGACAACGTTAATCAGTTTTCCTACGTTTCTGAGACGACCCCCGCGGCATCGACCGTCGGCGGCACGGGCGGTACGCCGGGTATCACGACGTCGATGGACTCCGTCGGCCTTAAGTTCCTCATTTATGGCGATGTGACTGACGACAACAACATCGCGATTACCGTTTCGATGGACAACTCAGCGTTGAATGGTCCGATTCAAACTTTCACGTCGGGTTCTGGGGCCAATCAACAGTCTGTTCAGGAAGTCAACAAGAACAAGTATGGTGCGTCAACCGACGGCATCGTACGCAACGGCGGCATTATCGTGCTCGCAGCTCATGACCATGCATTGATGCAGTACGCACGCAATGCGCTTGGCTACGAGGTTCCGATTATTGCTGGAGGTTCCGTCAACGCATCCGACGCACGCACAACTACGCTGTTTGTCATTAGCGCGTCGATCCGCGACATGGGTGCCGGCCAAGGTGACGACAACCGGGGTATCTGATCGTGAAGATCCTGGAGAAGAACGGCAAAAAGCTGGTTTTCGGGCTCGAGTGGCGCTTGCTTGTCAAAAGCGGATCGCCCGCTTCGCTCGCGACTCAGTATGCGCTGACCGCAAAAGCGCCACTGATGTGGCACGACGGAAAGAGTGCGTTTGCCGGCTTCATGCCCCCTGCAAACGATGGACGTACCCCGAGTAACGGGACGCATCTCTATGCTGCAGCCGTCGCATTCAGGCGCCTGCCCGGGCTACCGGCCAATGCCCTTCTCGTACTGAAGACAGCGGACAACAGCTTTGCGATGGTCGGCATCACCGGTGGTAGGCCGCGCCGCGGATTCGACCATGGCGGGCTCACCACCGACGAGGTTCGGCAATACTACGACCAGTTCGGCAATCTGTGCGGCGATGAAGGTTTTGCGTTTGTTGGCGATACCGACCTTCCGTTCATCGAACGAACCACGCCGTTCACACTCGATGAACTGGCTACGCTCGCCGACCCTTCGTGCTTGCTCAAGACGCCAAATCGAACACCCCTGTATAAGGCACTCATCTACGGCGCCGTATTTTGCGTCATCGGCGCCGTGCTCGGGCCGTGGTGGTGGCATACCTTCCATAAGGGCTCACAAGCGCAACAACCCGTCGACCCGACGCAACAATATCGGCGGCTGCTTGCCGCACACGAGAACGACCCGGTTGTCCCAGCAAACGATTATGCAAACTGGTACGCATGGGTTCGCTCGCTCTCGCCAATTTACGGCGGCTGGACACTCCAAAATGCTGAATGCTCCTTCCACAATAAGCAGTCGGGGCCGACGACATCGTATGTTCCGTGGGACGGGAGAGCACAGTGCGTCTTGACTTATAAACGTACCGAACGCGCTTTTGCAACGAATGAAACCTTCATGCGTGAAATTCCGACCGACTGGCGGAACGCTTCGTTCTACAACGTGAATCGCGATTCAATGCAGGTTTCGCTTCAGCCGAATCTATTGCGTCCGACACCATTACGCGCGCTGCTGAACGTATCAGGCGATGCGACGGATCGCGACGTGCATTTCATCTCACAGCTTCAGCAGGCTGACGCTCTAGCAGCATCGGCCGGAACGGGCAGGAATGCCCGCATCGGATCGCCGGCGCCATTGTTGACCATACCGGGTGGTGCCGGAGCGGTGTGCGGAGTGCCGACATGGTCGCGGGCAGGCTGGCATATCACTACACCGCTCCACTATGTCGAGTTGTTATCGCAATTCCCGCCATACACGACGATCACGAGCGCTGCAGTCACCATCAGCCAATCGCCCAATGCGAACGAAACCCCGTTCACTGCAGACGTAACCGGCGAAGTCATCACACGTAACGCAATTGTTGCATGCCCTACAAGGAGAGACGCACCGTGAACACTCGCCCCTTCGTGACCGCCGTGCTGATCCTGCTAGGTATCTCGCCCGTCGCGTATGCCGCTACGACGATTGCCCAGACTGGTACGGCCTCACCCACACAAGCTGCATCACCGCTTACCGTGCCGGAATCGACCACGGCACCTGCGGAATTGTCCATGCCGAATGGTCGACCAACGCTCGGTGATTGGGAAGATCTCGCCGAACGGGAAGCGTTCAAGGCGCAACTCGCCAAGCTGAACAGCGAGAGCGGCAAGTCGGGGCAGACCGCCCTTCCGCCGTTACCAGGGCAACTACAGGCGCCGGGCGCTCAGGGAACCGATTACTCGCCAAAGAAACCGCATCGAGCCAACGATTCTTGCAATGACATCGACACCGCATGTTTCTATGCCGTCTACGGCATGCATATCGACGGCGGCGACAACAATTATCACGGATTGCTGGCAATCGATGGTCTTGTTGAAGCGGTCTACAAAGGCAAGCATTTCGTCACGCCACATGGCCGATACACCGTCAGGGACATCTCGACGCATGAGTTGGCATACGCCGATGCACGAGGGCGTGTCCACACTGTGCCGTTCGCCGGTGAGGCCGATGTGCAAGCTGATCCCACAGAACTGAAGATCGAGCAAACGCAATTCGCTCAGCCGCCAACCGCGCTCAGTTTTCCTCGGAGGTAACCCTTCATGGCCTCGCTAATAGAACGGCTCAAGCACTTGGGCCGCAGGGCTCCGAGCTCACACCATGAAAGCGCCGTGCATGCGCTGTTGCCGCAAAAGCGCTTTGATTCAGTCGTCGTTCGTTCCGCGGACGCACGCGAAAACGAAATCTTCGGCGGCATCCAGGTCGCTCAAAGCGAAGTAGTTGCGGTTAGCGATCTGCCCAAGTTCACGCGCACAATCCAGAAAGACTTTGTGCTGGAAGAGCACAGACAAGAACTCTGCCCGATTCAGCTCGCGAGCGAAATGCAGGATGGCAAGCGCACGTTCGCCGTCGTCGTCATCCCGAAGGCACTGAGATCGGATATGACGGAAGTCGTCATCCAGGCGCTCAGCCGCGAATTCCAGCCAGCCTCTCCGTGCGTCTACATCGCCACCCAGAACGTGCTTTCCGAACTGGCGCTTCGCTCGCGCGATACACAGGGCGTCAAGGCGAATGAAGCGGAGCGCGACAGTGCATTGTGGAATCACTTCGCCAACTTCGTCATGTTCGGCATCGAACATGGTGCGTCGGACTTCCACATCCGGCTCAGGACCGACGCGGAATACTCGCAGATTAGCTTCCGCATGGACGGCAGCGTGGCACGTCCGCGGCGCTTCCGTGTGCTTACATCGCAGCTCGTCAACGTGATGGGCTATATGTACAGCTTTCACGGCAATTCGAATACATCCAACTACTTCAGTTTGTCTTTGCCCCTCGAATGTCAAATCGAGGAAACGATTGCCGGGATGCGGCTCGCGTTTCGCTGGGGGCAATTGCCCGTGCATGGTGGCCTGAAAATCGTTCTGCGGATGCAACGGCTCGACGATGAGGAGGCGTTTACGTCGCTTGGCCGCTGCAAGGGCGGTGCAGGCTTCACCTCGCATCAAGTGTCTATGTGGGAACGGAATTTATATTCCGCGGGCGGCGCGATTCTTTTGTCCGGCGTCGTGAACTCGGGCAAGAGCAAGACGGCTCATACCCTCCTGAGCATGTTGCCGGACGATGTGGAAGTCAACTCCGCCGAAGATCCGGTAGAAAATCCGCTTCGTCATCCGGGCGCCAACCAACACTCGACATCGCGCCGGCTCGGCGACGACACGGGCTCGGATACGTTCACGTCGTTCAAGCTCATGAATAAGCGGATGGACCCGGACGTGACGTGGATCGGAGAGCTGCGCGACCGCGACACCGCTAGTGCCTTTCGCGACTCCGTTCTCTCTGGGCAGCGTGTCATCGCAACGATCCACGCCCCGAACGCCCTCATGATCCCCGAACGTCTCGTATCGGAAGAATTTGGGCTAACACGTGAGCTCATTTCGCTGCCGGAATTTTTGAAGCTGCTCGTCTATCAAGCGCTGGTACCCAAGAACTGCCCGAAATGCGCGCTCGATCCCACGGCGATCGAAACAATGAAGCTTCTCGATAACATTCTTGCGTCGCACGGCCGGCACGATGCCGTGGTAATGCGGCTCGCACAAAAAGCCAACCGTGTAGCGTCTTCCGCCATCCTGCGCCGCATCGAGCGCCTTTTCCACATCGACGTCAAACACCTGCGTGTGCGAAACCCGCTTGGCTGTCAGCACTGCGCGCGCGAAGGCGTACCGGACCTCAACGGCTTGCGAGGCCGGCAGCTCGTCGCACAAATGGTCGAGCCGACCTACGACATGCTCGAAGCAATTCGCAGAGCTGACAACATCGGGCTTTACCGCCTCTATCGTTCGATGCGCGCCGCGGATTTCGACAACGAGAATACGGACGGCAAAACGCCAATGGAAATCGCGATGCTCAACGTCGCCGCCGGCGAGCTCTGTTTCTCCGAGGTTGAGCGACGCTTCCAATCCATCGACGCCTACGAGCATCAAATCAAGCAATTGGGAACGCGATCCGAACGATTCTTGGCTCCGGTGCGCACCAAGAACAGCGCTGCGCAGGAGCTGCGCGAACCCGCCGCATAGCGAAGTAGGCCGTGAGACCGTTCATTGATTCATTGCCTCATTGACGCGAGAAAGTGTTTATGTCCAATCTGATATCCATCGTCATGGCCCCGTTCACCGACCCACTTTATTGGGCCAAACGGGCGTTCCGGTCGGAGCGCGCGACCTTCTACAACGACCTTGCAGAGAACATGGAGGCCGAACCCGGCACGCGGATCACAACCTTTCTGAGCCGGTACGCGGAACGCTATCCCAAGGAGCCTATCGGCAAACTCTCCGCGCACTGGCTCAACGCATTTCGCGAAGAAGGATCGTTTTCCGAAGCGGTGCGCGGGACGGTTCCTGATGACGACATCGGTCCCATCGCTATTTCGGAAAGGGCTGGTGAACTGAAGACAGGCCTTTTTGCACTGTCCGAGGTTATCGCTGGCCTGGACCAAACCAAGGAGGCGATGGTGACGGTATTTTCATCCACCATACTTGTTTTCGTGGTGTTGCAATTCTATGTCGGCTTCTACTCGTTCTCGATCATTCCCAAGATCGAATCGGGTCTTCCGCATAACTTGTCGATCATGGACATCGGGCCCGTTGCATCGTTCATGCATACGCTCAGCTACAGCGTGCGGACTTTCTGGCCGCTGTGGTTTGCTTCGATCATCGCCTTCGTCGGAGTGTCACTTTGGGCCGTGCCTAACTACATCGGCCGCCTGCGGCCTTGGCTCGACCGCCATGTTCTTTATTTTCAGCTATATCGCGAGTTCCGTGCCGCGCAATTCCTGACCTCGCTCGCCACGATCACGCAGAACATCAACAACTCCGCTCTGCCGATTCCACAAGCGTTACAGCGAATGCATGCGGACGCAACCCCATGGGTGCGTTGGCATATCGAACGCATCCTCGTCAACATGGAAGAGAACTCCGATGGCAAGGGCGAGAACTTCGCGACCGGCATGGTCAGCAAGCAAATGGAATATCGCATGATCGACATTGCCCAATATGCGGACATGGCGGACATGCTGGATCAAGTGGGAAAGACGATCCTGAAACGCAGCCCGAAGGAAATGGAACGTCGTGCGCAACGCATTCAATTTATCTCTCGCGTCATCATGGTGAGCATCGTGTTCGGGATCTCGGCCGGGTTCTATTACCTTTCTTTTGAATTTCAAAACGCAGTTACCCTCAACGCGTACTCACGCTAAGGAGCAAAACCATGCAACAACATAATCATCAAGCCCAAGAGGCTAGCGCTCAAAGCGTCGACATGAACGACCAAACGTCGGATCGCACGACGCACCGGGCCAGTCATCTACAGCACGGCCGCCATGTCAATCGTCGCTCGATGCGTCGGCAAGCCGGTGCGACGACGGGCGAATACCTGTTTTGGTCATTGCTTGCCGCTGCCGTCCTCGCTATATCCGTTGCAACCTACTTGCGCGGAAACGAGCAAAGCAACTCTCAGGCGTTGATCAAGGATTTCACGGCGCTGGCGGCTGACGCCGGCCAAACCTTCCAGGGCAACTGGGCCACCTTCACTACCGTCAACGCCGACAGTGCAGGACTATTCAAGGGCTACACCTCGTGGAACGACTTGGGCGGCGGAAATATCCCTCTCACTGTCGGTGCGGCCGGTACGCTGACTGTTAGTCCTGGCACCCTCCAAGGCGCCGATGACTCCGGTGAATATACGCTCACGGGACTAGACCAGAACGAATGCAAAAACTTCACGACAGCTGTCCAAAACGCCTCCGGATCCGTGACTGTTAACGGCGTCCTGGTCAAGGGTCTTAACCAGGCATTCAGTCCGCAACTGATGAACTGTCTCGATGAAAACAATACCATCGTCGTCCTTCGCGCGTCGTAAGTCACAGTTGGCGAGTTTGTTAAGCATCGCGGATCGATGCGTGTTTTTTGTTTTTACGGGGAGAATCTGATATGCCCATGATTATCGATGCAATGCTCGCCATGAGCATAGGGGCGATCGCAATCGTTCAAGCCGACACGCAGGCAGTCCACGCAGCTGAGGCCGCCCAGGCGGCCGCAACCGGGCAATACATGTTCGAACTGCAACAAGCGGTGAACGAATACCTCACTGTGAACAGCGGCGCGATCGTGAACCAGCTAAATGGGGTGAACCCGCAAACAATAAAAAATCCGTCCCTCAATGCAATTACGCTTACCAACAACAATCCTCTAGCGCCGTTAGTCAGCGATCTACAAAACAACGGCTTTATGCCGGCTGGTTACACCCAAACGAATCCGTCGAATCTGACCTTCTCGGTATCGATCACGCCGGTCAATTGCAACGGCCTCGGCGCCAGCGGATGCCAGCTCCAGGCAGCTATCACCTCCAACAATCAATATCTGGTCAATGGCCAGGTTAGCAACAATATTCTTTCCTACGCGGTAATGGCAGCCGGGCTCAACGCTGCCCAGTCGGAAGTTGTCGGCAACAATAACATCGAGTTTGTGTCGTATGGCGGAGCGTGGACGGCAGCGGATCCGAACAACTTACCAGGCCAGTTGATGATAAAAGCAGGCAGCGGAACCATTGGGTATGTGGATACGACAATGTTCTACGAGCTCGATGGTTCGCGTGCGCTTCAAGGAGACATGAATGCGAACACCCATAACATCACGGATGTTGGCACGCTCAGCGCTACTACCGTCAATGCCTCCGGCAATGCGAGTGTAACCGGCACTGCCACGATTGGCAGCCTTTCCACCTTCGGCGACGCCGATATCGGAGGCAACGTCAATACTATCAACGGCGGCAGCGTTAACACTTTCGGTGGCGGTGTCAACACCTACGGCGGCACGGTCGACACCACCAACAACGGCACCGTTAACGGCACGGCCAACACAACCTTCGCAAACGTCTCGCAAAACTTAACCGTGGGAAGCATGGCAACCTTTAACGGCACGGTCCAGCTCCCAACATCCGCAGTGTCTGGCTTGGGCTGCGGTGGCCCTGGCCAAGTTGCAACCGACTCAAACGGCAACCTGCTCACATGCCAGAGCAACATCTGGCAAGCTGTTAGCGGCATCGTTGCCTCATCTAACAATTACGTGCAATTTTCCAATGGGTTGATTGAGGAGTGGGGATTTGTTCCTGGTGTTAACGATTGCAACTGCGGGATAACTAACAGAGAGATCGTTTTCAATCCGCCGTTCCCGAATAATGTTGACTCGTTGGTGCTCAGCGCTGAGTCCGAAGGTACTTACACTGATGTTCCATATGGTTACGTTTACGATACATCGCTTGCGATTGTTGGAACAAGGCCATCTCCCTCAGCAAACGTATCTGATTCCGGTTACCCAATGTACTGGGTTGCATTTGGGCATTGAAGAGGCACAGTGATATGACAAAACCACTCTCTGCTTCCCTTCATAGTTGATGCGATCTGACCTTGCCCCTGTTTGGTTTTTGTTCGGAAGGGTATGCAATCGACGGATTGGGGGCGGATAGAAAGATTGAATCGAGCTATCTGCCCCATGGGCTTTCGATACCTTACAAAACCAGACTGAAAACCGACGAAGCATTCCCGTGCCTCGCTTCGCTCAGCGAGCGCTTGGCCAAAGGCGACGGATCAGCCTAATCGTTGACAGCACTGGGATGAATTTCGATCGGACTAACGATTGGCGTCATCAGAAGTATGGCCACAACGCGAGCCGCATGCCCTAGGGCAAGGTTCATCTGTCGATCGATCCGGACATGAATATGCACGCGATCGCGGTGACCGAGAACGACGTCCCGGATGAAGCTGCCATGGGGAGCGTGTTGGCAGTCAAAGCGAGCGTCGACTGCGTGATCACCAACAACGCGTGCTACAACATCGCGCAAGCTGCGGCGTGCTGCCGGTGATTCCACCACCTCGAATGCCATTGTTCGCAACCAGCTGACCACACGTTGGCACGATCAGATCATGGGCTACATTAAGGAGAAAGGCATCCATGCGTTTCAGAACAAATACGGCTGTGTCAAGCGCGCCCTGGGCGAGGCGCAGATCTCGCGGACCAAGCGTTATATTGGCGCGCGGCTCCTGAAGCCTCGCCTCACAGTAGCGCGAGGGCGTGATTATCGCGAATCTCGCGAACCTGTGGAACAGCTTCGGCAAGGCCGTTTGCGTCAAGATTATATAGTTGCGTCCGCAACTAATTGAACGCACACCCTTCCGAACAAAGCCGCGCTTCAACTACACGTCGAAGACTTTGTTCGAGAGCATTCGCACCCGATTGGGCGGAATCCTATCGAGCAGCACGGGGCGTCACGACCGGTGTGCGTGGCGATGGCGCAGCGCTCCCAGGCCTCGCAGCCCCCGGTGGCTGTCCCGCCTTCGTTGTCACGGGATCGTTGCAGTCGTGGGCAAAAAAGCCGACGTCTGCGTCTCCTGCTTCCAAAGCCCGACGCAACTCAGGGGTCTGCTGATATATGACAGTCGGGTACGACCCTATTTTATACGTAGAGCGATCAATTTTGTGTATCTCATCTACCGGCACCACTCGCACTTTCGGCCCACAATCATCACTGCGTCCGCCAAGCTCAGTCCCGGTACCGAACGGAGGACGGGAGACGACCAAGGAGGGACCTGGGTCCTGGCTGACACCCTCTTCCCATTGCGCCCCCTCGATCTGTCCATGGCACGCGGGCACCTTGCTGGGGACGCCCCGGGGGCTTGTGTCGCCGGCACACAGCCCAGCCCCTACGGAAGGCTGCACCGCAGCCGCCCCAGCCGAGGCGACCGCTGTAGTCAAGCTCTCAGCACCCTGAGGAGAATGCCATTCCGTCTGCGGCGCGCAATCGCTCGCACAACCCACGTTGTGCGGCCCCATCATCGCGGTGTTCCAAGCAGCACAAGGTACGGGCGCCGCAGGCGCATAGCCTGGATTAGGCCAAGCTCCGTAAAAGCTGTCTTGCTCGGGGGCGGCGTTCCAAGCAGCACAAGGTACGGGCGCCGCAGGCGCATAGCCTGGATTAGGCCAAGCTCCGTAAAAGCTGTCTTGCTCGGGGGCGGCGTTCCAAGCAGCACAAGGTACGGGCGCCGCAGGCGCATAGCCTGGATTAGGCCAAGCTCCGTAAAAGCTGTCTTGCTCGGGGGCGGCGTTCCAAGCAGCACAAGGTACGGGCGCCGCAGGCGCATAGCCTGGATTAGGCCAAGCTCCGTAAAAGCTGTCTTGCTCGGGGGCGGCGTTCCAAGCAGCACAAGGTACGGGCGCCGCAGGCGCATAGCCTGGATTAGGCCAAGCTCCGTAAAAGCTGTCTTGCTCGGGGGCGGCGTTCCAAGCAGCACAAGGTACGGGCGCCGCAGGCGCATAGCCTGGATTGCTAGCGACTAGAGAAGGCCAAGCTCCACAAAAAGCGGCGCATGCCAGGTCGTATGACCCAACATAAGAAGGCCACTGCTGGGTCGACCACTGATTCGATAAAAATTCCTGGTTCGCCCACAACAATGCGCCACCGTAATCCCCGTTGTCGATACGAGACGAATAATTCGCGCTTAGCCCACATCCGTAGTTAACTGTCGACCCCATAGGACAAAGCTCCTCAGCAACTCTCGAGTGCGCTAGTTCTCACTTTGGACTTACTTGTTAGTGTATGCGCGCGTCATCAACGTATGCCATACCGATTGTTGAACTAGCTTTCGGCGTCTTTCGTTCGACAAGCGGCAACCTGGCCTCGTCTTGCCCCTACCGCGCCCAGACTTCGCGCGCGGCGCAAGGTGGTTCTAGCCCCAAAGCCCCCGGCGTCAGACTAGCTGTCGTGTCGTCTGAATCTTAGACGAGGTCCGGGGGCGGTAGAATCGGCATGAATGAAAGCCTACTCAGCAGAACGAAAAGAAGCCCTGGTGCGTCGTATGATGCCGCCGGAAAATGTGCCGGTATCCGCGCTAGCGCGAGAAACGGGAATCACCGAACAAACGTTGTACGTGTGGCGCCGCGAGGCGAAAGGAAAGGGATTGGCCGTGCCGGGCGACGGGAAGAATGCCGAAGGATGGTCTTCGGAAGACAAGTTTGCCGTTGTATTGGAAACTGCCCCGCTGAACGCAGCGGAGCTGGCCGAGTATTGCCGGCGCAAGGGCCTGTATCCCGAGCAGATCACCGCATGGCGGGCCTCGTGTGTGGCCGCCAACGCCAATGCTGCCGAGCAGGCGCGCGAGCAACGTCAACAGTCCAAAGAAGACAAGCAGCGCATCAAGCAACTCGAGAAGGAGTTGCATCGCAAGGAGAAGGCGCTGGCGGAAGCAGCGGCGCTGCTTGTACTTCGAAAAAAAGTCCAGGCGATCTGGGGAGAACAAGAGGACGACTGATCAACGTCCCGGATCGCCTGTTATGCATATCGTTGATTCGCGAGGCGGTGGGCTCGGGTTGCCGCTTGCACAAGGCGTGCGCAGAGCTGGGCCTGAGTGCGCGCACGTTCCAGCGCTGGGTTGGTGACGGCGACGCTGCACGCGCCGACGGCCGCAGCACGGCCAATCGGCCGGAGCCGCGTAACAAGTTGAGCGAGGCCGAGCGGCGGCAGATTCTGGAGGTGGCCAATAGCGCCGAGTTCGCGAGCTTGCCGCCCAGTCAGATCGTGCCGAGTCTCGCCGACCGCGGCGTGTACCTCGCGTCGGAATCGAGCTTTTACCGTGTGTTGCGCGACGCTTCGCAGCAGCACCGCCGAGGCCGTGCGCGCCAACCTTCTCGACATGTGGTCACCAGTCATTGCGCGAAGGCGCCGAATCAACTGTGGTCTTGGGACATCACCTGGAGTACGCCCAGCCAGCGTAGCCCGCCCGTATGGGGGTGAAGCTGCTTGAGCATGTTTGGAATGCAGTACCCGGAGGAGTCGACGTTGTAGTACCGGGGCATGCCCTTCCTCTGCTGCGAGAGGAAGTGAGCCGAAGCGGCGGTGACTTGCCGACACTGGCAAGGTGACGTAGTCCGTAGGAAACGGGGCTTGCGGCGAAGCGGATACGCCAAGATGAGTCTCTAGGCTGAGCATGGGACGGTTGAGGAACACGAACCTGTTAAACCGCATCTGAGGGTTGAAATGTCACCCCTGTCTACACCGCTTAACAGGCAGGGCGCGAACTGTCACCGGCCACATCCAAAGGCTGGCGACACGACTGCTGAGTGGACATGTATGCCAGACAGCACGGAATCACGGGGAGCGCGCAGCTAGAACGCGATGTTCGCGACGACTTGCGGCAAGCAAGGATAAAGACTGCGACAGGCAACCTCGCCCATGCGATGAGTCCAGCATGTGAACTGGGGAAGGTCTGCACGGATGCCAAGGGAGTGTGCCCCCGATGACGTGCAGGCTGGCGGAGCTTCCGTAGTAGTCCGAGGTCGGGAAAGCCGATCACATGGCGAAGGGAGGCAGTTGAAGTGGTTTGCTTGGTTAATTAACTGACCGTAGAGAGGTGAAGACCTTTGATAATCAGTGAAATGCAAAGCAAACTGGCGACTTGGTCGACGGAGAATAAAGAGCGCAAGTTCGATCGACTCCTGCGACTGATTGCCGACAGGGACTGGCTGAGTGAAGCGGCTCGTATTACGCTGGTCTCCAGCGGTGCCCGCACGCCGGGCGTGGATGGCGTCGACAAGCACATGCTGGAAGCGAATCTCCAGCATGAACTGGCGACGATACGCGAAGAGCTGTTGGCGGGCTCGTATAGTCCGCTGCCCGCACGACGCGTGTATATACCGAAAGCGAACGGCAAGCTCAGACCACTCGGCATTCCGAGCCTACGGGATCGGATCGTGCAACGGGCTATGCTGATGGCGATGGAACCGATATGGGAGAGTGATTTCCATCCGGCTTCACATGGCTTCAGGCCTGCCCGAAGCGTGCATCACGCGATTCGCACGGTGAAACTTCAGTTGCAGGATGGTGGTGAACAAAGTGTCGCCGGACGCTGGGTCATCGAGGGCGACCTCGCCAGCTACTTCGATACCGTTCACCATCGTTTGCTTCTGAAGGGAATCCGCAAGCGAATCGCCGACCAGCGCTTCCTTGCCCTGCTCTGGAGGTTCATCAAGGCAGGCTGCGTTGATCGCGATCTGTTTCGAGCCGCGAGTGAAGGCGTTCCTCAGGGCGGTGTCATCTCGCCGCTTCTATCCAACATCATGCTGCACGAATTCGATGCGTGGATGGAAAGGAACTATCTAAGCAAGAAGGTGCGGAAGGATCGGTGGGCGTGGAACTTCGCGATTCTCAAGCAGCGTCCGATTGCTGTTCGAGAAAACCGGCAGTGGAAACCAGCTATCGCCTACTGTCGGTATGCAGATGACTTCGTGATCGTGGTCAAGGGAACTCGTGAACATGCAGAGGCAGTGCGTGAAGCATGCCGTGAGTTCCTCGAAGGCGAACTGAAGCTCACGCTGAATATGGAGAAGACCCATATCACACACGTGAACGACGGCTTCGTCTTCCTCGGTCACCGCATCATCCGCAAGCGCGGACCACGTGGCCGCATGCGGCCGGTGACGACCATTCCGTGGGAGAAGTATCGGGGCTTTGCCGAGCGGTTAGTCAAACAACTGTCGGGCAACTACGGCATGAACCGGATGGACTTGATGGAAAAGCCTGAATCGGCAGATCGCTGGCTGGGCTGCCTTCTACCAATACACCGACTTCACGGCCACCATGTTCAGCAAACTAGATCGCACGATCTTCTGGAAATTCGGACATTGGCTCGCGCGAAGGTATCGGCGCAGATTCACGTCGCTGATGCGAGACTACATCCGGGCACCAGAGCCGGGACAGGCAACGACATGGGTGCTGCAAGGCCAAAACAGTCGAGGTTGGTATGGGGCGGTGGCGCTTCGGCGTCTCGTTACCAGTCGGAAGGGTCAATTCAGGTGGCGTACGCCGTCGGAAAATCCGTACATCATGCGCGATGAGACCCGGAACACCATCGAGTCGCGCTATCCCGATGTCGCCTTTGCTATGAGCAACGCTTGAACGGAGAGCCGGATGCGCTGAGAGGTGCAAGTCCGGTTCGGGGAGGAGAGGCCGGGAGATAGTTCGACTACGCCCTGCCTCTTACTCCACTGCCTGCGGCGATCAAGGGCAAGTATTACTACTGGTACATGGTGCTGGACGTGTTCAGCCGCAAGATCGTCGGCCACGAAGTGCACGAGGCCGAATCGGCTGAGCTTGCCGCGTTGCTCATGCGGCGCACGAGCTTGGCCGAGGGCTTGGCGGGACAACCGCTGGTGCTGCATTCGGACAACGGCAGCGCGATGAAGGGCGCGACGATGCTCGCCACGTTGGAAAACCTGGGCGTGGTGGCTTCGTTCAGTCGACCGCGCGTGAGTAACGAGTCGGCCCTGCAAAATTCAGTGCGCCCAGCGATGGGATGTTTGGCGCCAGCGCTCGGCCCACAGCGTGAAGGATTTGTGGGAGCCGCGTGATTGGCGTTTCGTGAACTTCTCGGTGCCGAGCAAAGCGGCGAGCGCATAAAAGGCCTTCAGGCCCAAACGAGCAATGGCTCGCAGCAACCAACGCAGGTTGTAGCCGGCCGCGCACAGCACGGCATGCACGGCGTCGCCCGTTTGCCCCTTGAGCCAGCAGCGGCGCATGCCGTGATCGTGCTTCACGTGCCCGATGATCGGTTCGATGGCCTGCCTGCGTTTTAACCAGCGCCGTTGCCTGTTCGAAAGCGTCTTGCTCTTGCCGCGATGGACCAGTTGCACCGGTGCAATGTCGGCGTCCACGCCGCGATAGCCCAGATCGGTCAGCACCGTCTTCACGCGCGGTGTACCTTGCGCCTCTTGCAGCAGGATCGAAGTCTGTTCCAATTGTTCGGCCAGCACGTGCCCGTCATACGGATTGCCCGGGAACGCCCGCGCGCCGACGATCAAGCCATGCCGCTCGGTGATCGCCAAGCTGACCTTGATGCCGAACTCATACGGCTGTCGTGCTTTGCCTTTGCCAATGCACTCTGCTTCCGGCGCGTGCAAGGCGTACAGCTTGTTCTTATCCTTTGGGCGTTGACGGCAGATTCGCCACGCCCGCTCCAGCCAAACCCGCAATGACGTTTGTCGTTCGTGCGAGAGTTCGGACATCTTGCGTTCGATGTCGCGTAACACGCGGCCCAGCACGGTACGCTGGCGTTTGAGCACTCGACGAAGGCGCTTGAACTGCTTGGCATGTGCGTAGCCGCCAGCGCGCCGGCGCAGCCGCTTGCCTTCACGCTGATACGTTTGCTTGAGCACCAAACCCGCGCGCTGCGCCAGGCACACCAGTTTGATCCGAGCCACCTCGAGCAACCGGCTGTCGGTCGGATAGGCGATCGCCTTCTCTTGAACCGTGCTGTCGACGATCACCCGCTCGAATTCGGCCGGGGTGATCGCCTTCATTTGCGTCGCCGCGGCAATCGTCGTCGCCAGCAACTCCTCGACACCGGCCTCGCCCAAGGCTTGCCGAAAGCGAACGAGGTTGGTCGGATCGCAGGGCATGCGCGCTTGAAAGTACTCCTCGCCGCAGAAGAATTGGAAGTACACGTCTTGCGCCCAGCGCTCGCACACCGAGTCGTCGCTCTCGTTGTACGCATGCTTCAGGTACAGCAGCCCCGCCATCAAGCGAATCGGCAATCGAGGGCGGCCTGCCGCGCTCGGGCCGCTGCCAGCCAGTACCGCCGTCGCGCCGAACAGATCCGAGCCTTCCAGGACACGACCTTCACGAGCACGGCGCTCAAACATAGGCGCG
The DNA here is from genome assembly GCF_017315725.1 of Trinickia acidisoli. Classification (NCBI taxonomy): domain Bacteria; kingdom Pseudomonadati; phylum Pseudomonadota; class Betaproteobacteria; order Burkholderiales; family Burkholderiaceae; genus Trinickia; species Trinickia acidisoli. The sequence goes on along the minus strand of NZ_JAFLRG010000002.1, from coordinate 179,608 downwards.
AGCGCCGCTTCTATGGATGCCCACGGCATGCGCGTGGCCAACACCGCCAGGGGGTGACGAAGGTCGATCATCGTGTCCAGTCGGCTGCGGAAAAAGTCGGGCGTGCTCATCGGCGTAGCTCGCAAACTCCCAGAAAACCAATCAGATCAAAATCGATTCTGGGAGTTCGCTAAATCGTGATCTTCCTCCAACGCCCTGCTGCGCTTGCCTCGCCTACCTTATGCAGGGCCGACTAACGACAACCCGTACGCCGAGGCGCTGTTCCGCACCTGCAAGTACCGGCCCGACTACCCGCGCAAAGCATTCGCGAGCCTCGACGCTGCGCGTGCTTGGACGCAGCAGTTCGTGCGTTGGTACAACCACGAGCACAAGCACAGCGCCCTGAAATTCGTCACGCCGGCGCAGCGTCATAACGGCGTCGCCACCGCCGTGTTGGCGCAACGCGATGCCGTCTACGCGCAGGCCAAGGCGAGCAACCCGCACCGTTGGTCTCGCTCGACTCGCAATTGGGAATTGAAGGACGAGGTCTGGCTCAATCCGGAGCGTACGCCCCGAGCTGAACTAAAGCAGTGCGCGTGAAGCGACGCGACAACTACGTTGACAAACACCGAAAGCGGCGGTGTAAGGGCTCGCCGGATATACGCCTCTAATGCCTAGGCGATCTCTTCTTTCCGCGCCCCAACCAATGCACGGCCGCCCTCCAGTTCGGAAGGTACGTAACCGCGGTGTGCGACAGCGTATGTCACGACCCGCGCCTCGTAACTGGCCAGTTGTCTCTGGCAGACCGTTTCGATTGACCTGCCCGGACCCAGATCAAATCGAGCGGCTGGACTGTGCCGAAACAAATGGTCTTTCCACGACCGGCCGAAGTAGTTGACGATCTACAGGGCAACCGCCCGACACCCCGACGCGAGCAGTAAACAGCGATCCGTGACCGTACGGAACGTGTATGGGCCAGTGATGCAGAGTCTTGGCGAGCCGAATTCCCGGATCGCCAGCGATCAGATCATTGCATATGGGGTTGCCCAGAAAGCCGGATTCGATGCGCAAACACCAGGCTTTGTACGTGTGGTTCAGAACGCACGCACGATTTCCGCGATACCGTGAAAATGATCGAAGCCGCACTGGCAAAGCGATTAATTATCTGCCTCGAGTGTAATGCCCAACTGAACCATGCCTCGCGTCCCCAACCCATATGGGGGACCCCATCGAACATTAGCCGGTAATAATTATGTCAACACCCCCCGATTTACCATTACTACCAGGCCATGCAGCGTATGCGCGTGGTCTAGAGTGCCTGCGGGCAGGGCAGCCGCACGAGGCGGCGGCGCAGTTTCATACTGCGCGCGAGGCATACGCGGCTACCTCCGAGCAAACTATGCATGTGCGCATGGCAGATGGCTACAAGCACTACGCACTCGGACTAGATGTGTTGCAAAAAAAGAAGCCGTTGCACGCCGCAGAGGACCACTTTCGCTGGGCGGAATCTTCATTTGCGAACGTTAGTCATTTAGGCCGCCGCGGCAAAGAGGTGCCTAAGAACATTTGTGCCGAAGCGGCTGCGCGGGCGCACATGTCGCGTGGCTACACATGGCTCACACGTAGCGACATCGCTTTGGGAAAACAGGAGTTTGGTACGCAAGCAGCGTGTCGCGAAGAAGCGGTCAAATACTGGGCCAGAGCCGCACAAGTGCGACACGCGCCTCCTGAGCTATGCGACGCAGCCCGGGCACTAATCGATCAGACAAACGCCCAGGTTCGCCCAGCTGCCGCAGCCGTAGGCGTCGCCGGTATAGCACCACCTCCGGGTACCGATGCCCATCATGGGCCCGAAGAAACCGCTGCATCCCCTGATGGGCCACCGCACGTGCCTGATGCCGAGGTGCAGAGGGGTCTGACAGCACTCACACAAGGGGACCATCTTTACGTAGTCGCAAACTTCCGCGACGCGGTACAGCACTATCACTGTGCACACGAGACTTTTGAAGCCATTGCTGCCGCGCAGCATCTGCCGCTACCGCAGCGTACCGAGGCCCAAGGGTATACTTCGCTCGCACTGGCCTGTAGAGAGCACGCGCTAGGAATCTATAACTTGACCGAAGGGAGGTGGGCTAATGCGTTGGTGCACTTTCATACTGCTCACTTTGCCTGTAAAAATGTCATTGAAACGCCGGATATCCCACCGGCAGTCCATTGCAGAGCGGCTGACCAGCAGCGCGAAGCAAACTGCCTGTGGAGCGTGGCGAGGCACTTGCGCAGACAGGCGGAGCGCCCGCGCGCAGCATCGGGGCCGGAATATTCCACTACTGATCAGCTACAAACAGATTTGTCGACGACGGGTCCACTCCATGATACTGAACATCACGCTAAGAGACGTCGATTAGTACCCCCTGCGCCAGGATCAGCGCCACGTCCTTTGCCCCCACTGAGCGATGCGCTTAGACAATGTGGTGTACCTGCCGCGCCTCAAGCAGATCCAACAGAAATTGGTGCCCTCGATGCGCTGTACGAAGCGGGCGCCGCCGTAGATGTGAAGGACGCGGAAGGAAACACCGCCCTGCACCGAGCCGCAGCCGCCGACAATGAAGTCGAGGTCAGGGATCTACTCGCCGCGGACGCTGACGTGGACGTGCAGAACCAAAGAGGAGAGACCCCCCTGCACATCGCGGCAGCGAAGGGCATGCATGATGTAGTCGTTCTGTTGCTCTCGTGCGAGCCCGATCTGGGCGCGAAAAATCAAGCAGGGCTTACCGCTCTGGACATAGCAACGGCGTGTGGGCATAGCGAGGTGATCCGATCGCTGCAAGAGGCTCAGCAGAAGCTAGCGGTTCCCCCTTCTCCCCCACGCGCGGCGACACCGTTGCCGGCAGCGCCCGGGGCAAAAAGGTGACGCGTTCTGACATCTGCAGAGATTCCAATGGACTGTTAAGCCATACCCGTGATTGATACACATAGGATGATGTTGTGGGCCGAGCCCCGAAAGAATGCCCAATCTTCGGGGCGGCTGATATGCGAATTCTCCGCCCGGTTGTTCAACCCCTTGTGTTGTTGCTAGTGCAACTCATCGAGGCATACCATGCGCTGCGCGGCTTCATCGCCGAGATCAGCGGCAAGAAACACCTGATCGGCCGCACCGACCTCGAGATCGCAATCAGCAACGAGTACGGCCGCCTGTGAGCTACGCATAGTCTATGCGCAGCGTCCGTATCGCTATCTTGGCGCGGCGCCCCCCCAAGCACCACAAGCCACATCAGGCATCGGTGGACTGGACGTAAGTGTTGCAGTGCGAGACTTGCATCCAATGGGAATGGCGTCGGCGATATCTGGCGCCGCTTTCGACATGGTTTTGCGGAACACCTGCATACAACGGGTGTCTCTGTTTCCTCAGAGCGACGAGAGATGATGTATGCCATTTAATGTTCAAGGTGGCCTTAGGCTACGCGGTCGCATGGGGTTCCTAGGGAAACACTGATTTATTCGACTCGACGGTCATCGCATCGGCCGCCGAGGACGTTGTAGAAAGAGGCACGCGGAACGGATCCCTGAACATGAAGCGACAGATCGGTTTTGCAGAAGCGGAAAGCCGTGGCGCGAAGCGCGTAACCAAGCGGCAACGCTTTCTGGCGGAGATGGACAAGCTTGTCCCATGGCCACGTTTGCTGTCGGCGATCGAGCCGTACTACCCGAAGGGCAAGCGAGGCCGACCGCCGATTGGCTTGGAACGTATGCTGAGGATCTACTTCCTGCAACAGTGGTACGGGCTGTCGGACGAAGGGTTGGAAGACGCGCTGTACGACAGCATTGCGATGCGTGCGTTTGCCGGCATCGATCTGGCGGTCGAGGACGTGCCGGATGCGACGACGCTGTTGAAGTTCCGCCGCCTGCTGGTCGAGCATGACTTGACGCGCAAGCTGTTCGACGAGATCGGCATTTCGCTGTGCGAACGCGGGTTGCTGATGAAGGAAGGCACCTTGGTGGATGCGACGATTATTGAGGCGCCACCGTCGACCAAGAATGCCGAGAACAGCCGTGATCCTGAGATGCATCAAACGAAGAAGGGCAATCAGTGGCACTTCGGCATGAAAGCGCACATCGGCGTCGATGCCGACTCGGGTCTGGTGCACAGCCTGGTGGGTACATCGGCCAACGTAACGGACGTATCGCAAGCGCACGCTCTGTTGCACGGGCACGAGCGGGAAGCGTTTGGTGATGCTGGCTACACGGGCGTTGAAAAGCGCGACGAGATGCGCGGCAAAGCGGTGCAATGGCGCGTGGCTGTCAAGCGCGGAAAGATTAAGGCAATGCGAGACGGGGCGCTGAAGGATTTGCTGATCCAGGTGGAGCGAACCAAAGCGCAAATTCGCGCCCGGGTCGAGCATCCGTTTCATGTCGTCAAGAATTTGTTCCGCCACCGCAAGGTCCGCTATAAAGGCCTAGCCAAGAACACGGCGCAACTGTTCAGCCTCTTCGCCTTGGCCAATCTGGTGATCGCAAAGAGCCAGTTGAACTCGATACATGGGCAAAGTCCGTCATGTGTATGAAAAACGCGAGCGATCGGCCCGCATTCGAGCAAAACTCAGCCCGATCGCAACGAAATTCGTTCGCCGTTCTGACACTTGCAAACTGACTCGTGCAAAACGCCGCCGGCGAACTCATTGATCAGCGTTTCCCTAGAAATTCAGGTACCTGGGGACACTCACGACTGTGCCCCGTTGGCCATCGGCATTGCCTTGGCAGCAGACAAAAGAGGTATCGGCACCCCCGCGCATCCGATCATCAGCGTAGCCGACTTGGGCGCGCTTGCTGCGATCGCGCGCACTCAGGTTGATCCGATCCGGTGTGAGGCAATGCTCGGTAGAAACCTTCGGGAACCAGGGTTTACGGTCATTGGCGAAGCGCGGACCGATTTGCACAGCCGCGCCCTGGATGGGCGCGGCGCACCATTCGGCGAGCGGGAATTGGCCGACTTTGCCCTGAGCAGAGAAAAGTCGGGCCAGCCGATCCGCGTTACGGTCGTCCAGCACGATTTGCCCTTTCGTTCTTATGGTCCGAAAGCGGGTCCGAACGTGCCCGAAATCTTTTTGCGCTATACACCGCCGGGACCCAGCGACCCAGACGGAGTCGGACATTACGGCGTTTGGGTCTCTGTAGCGCCTGCTGCGCTGGATGAGGCCTGCGGGCAACAGGCCGTGACATTGGAAGAGCCGGCCCCAGCACCAACGCCGGTTGGCATGAGTGCAGCGGCTGGATCAGCGCCGCCAGCAGGGAGTGGAGTGTCACCGGCCGCGGGTCCGCGTGATCGGACGTCAGCAGTCGGCGATAAGTTGGAGCCAGCGCAGTTTCGGGGTCTCGCATGGGAATACCTGCATTGTCAGGGCTATTCGTCACTTGGAAACCTCATCCAGGGGCAAAGCCATCTTTTTGCGTCGCTTGATGCAACCTTACCTCAATGGATGCGCCAGCAGCTATTGACCATGCCGCCCGAGGCTCGGCAGAACGCATGGTTGCTTTGGAATGCCATCAACCGCGTGTGCCCAGGAGCCGTAACCAGTGATGAACTGCGGCAAATGGTGAATCGGTTTGGCACCGATCCAATGTTGGCTGCGGCTGCGCCGATGCAACAGGTCGGCGCGCTGTATGCCCCTGGCGGGAGCAAGCTACGGCAGGTGCTGGGCCCTTCTTCTCGAACGGTCCAGCACCCGGAAGCTGTTCGAATGCCTCCCGGGGCGCCCGTCCAGTTCACGAGTGTGCCCGGATTGGCCGCTGTTGTACATACCGTGGCTTCTCCGGCCACCCGAAGGGGCCCGCGTCCTGTTGCAACTCCGGTCGTTTTTCTAGCGAGGCCTGCACCAATGTCAAGAGACCATACGACAGCTTTGGGGTTACGTGGCGGAGTTCCCGCAAGGACTGCGCCAATACCAGGTGATTGTGCTGCATCACGAATGCCGCACGCTTCGCCACCAAACAGATGACTCCTCAACGTTCGACGATGGGGAACACCGACCAACTGGTCGCTGAATTGCACTACCGGACCACCTACGATCGCAACCGACTGCCGACGAACAATCCGTACCACGCCCCGATTGCGACGACGGCGATGTACCTGCGCGGTGACGTCAATTACCCCAACCCGAACCGGAAGGCGTCCATATAAGCGACAACTATGGCGAGCTGAACAGCGGCAACTAACCCCGCCGACCGGCGGTCATCGTAATTGACAACCCACAGAAAACAGTTCGGCAATCGGTATGGCATGCGTTGATGACGCGCGAGTATGCTTGTCGACCCAGCTCGGGGAATGTCCGCACACTCGCTCGAAAATTGCTGAGGAACTCTATCCTATGTCGCCCCCGATCCCTACTGCCTCGTCACCATACACATTTTATCGGTATATCCACGGCGAGTATTCCGATGATGTACCGCAGTTGCGTCTTGCGCTTTCTTCGGCTCAGTGTCCGGCCGTGCAGCGGACTTATTATGCTGGGCCATTTAGTTTCCAGCAACAGACATGCTCCGCTTTTTATCGAGTTTATCCTCCCCTAGACGTGAGCAGTCAATACGATGCGCGTCAATTTGGTTGCGTACAGGCGGCGCCATTGCTTTCTACTGGGTTCGGTGCGTCCAGCGCCGCACCTGGCGGTTGTTCGGCCGTGGCAGCGGTAGCACATCCCTCCGTCAGCGGGACTCCGGTATTGGCTGCGCCGCTTGCTGGCGAAAGACTCGCACGGAAAGTGCCAGCGGGAGTTGATCCCGTCGAATATAGCGCCTGGCTTCTCGAGGGCCGCTTTGGAGAATATGTTCCCGGTGACGAGCAGCCGACATTGATTCCACCAACCGATAAATTGCAGTGTTCGCGTGCCACACGTCACCCTTCACCGGCACGTCGGGATACTGGCGTTACTCCTGCAGCGCCGATGTGCGCTCCCCGCTGGCCTGCAGGGCATCCCGTCGGCCCACCCCCTGGCGACAGCCGGGGGCCGACTGTATCGTTAGCTGTCACCTTCCGGCATAAAGGAGCCGGGTATTTCCGGCATATAGGCGCCAGCAGAAGTGGGTAGAAACGAGCATCTTTGTGGTTCAAGAATGGGCCGTTTAGCTGCTGTTTGCAAGGTTCAAGTGCTGCTGCGGAAGGTGGCGCGGGCTGCGGTAAGAGTGCCCGTCGAGCACGAGGCAGTAGGCGTTGTGACGCAGGCGGTCGAGGGTGGCTGAGGCGAGCAAGCGATTGGCTGGGAAGGCCTGATCCCATTCGGTCAGATCGAGGTTGCTGGTGACGATGGTGGACGCAGCCTCGTAACGCTCGGCGATCAGCTCGTGCAGATCCTCGTCAGCAGGCGGACGAAGCGGTTTGAGCCCGAAGTCATCGATGATCAGCAGTTCGACGCGCGTTAAGCTGGCGAGCCGGCGCTCGTAGGCGCCGGTGGCACGGGCGGCATTCAAGCTTGTGGTCAGCTGGGTGCAGGTGGTGAACAGTACGTCGACGCCTTGACGCACGGCACAGTGTCCCAGGGCCTGCGCCAAGTGGCTTTTACCCGTACCGCAAGGCCCGACGATGAGCACCGGCGCGTGTTCGCCGAGGTAACGACCGCCGGCCAGATCGTGCACGAGTGCACGGTTCAATTGCGGCAACCGATCGAAGTCGAATTGCTCCAGTGTCTTGCTGGTGCGGAAGGCTGCGCGGCGCATGCGTAGCGCGAACTTCTTCTGTTCACGCCGAGCGACTTCGTCTTCGATCAGCAGCGCGAGGAAGTCGACGTAAGAGAGCTTGGCATCGATGGCTTGGCGATTGCGCGCTTCGAGCGAGTCGAGGATGCCGGACAGGCGCAATTGCTTCAGATGCGGGGTCAAGGCTGGCATGGGTTGCATGGCCATCTCCAGGGTTAATGACGCACGTCGGCGTCGGGGGCAAACAGAGATTGAGCGTCGCGGGCGAAACGCGCGCTGGGTGCGTGGACGTGTTCGCTCGAATCGCTGAGGGGATGCCGATCGAAGCCGCCGACGAGGATCGTCTTGACGGTCCGATAGAACGGACTGGCGTGTGCCAGCGCGCGAGCGCACGCCGCTTCCAGGCGCAAGGCACCGTAGGGTTGTTGCAGACGCATGACGCCTTGTGCGGCGCGTAGGCGCTCGAGGATGTGATCGGCCAGCAGCAGGTCGATCAGCTCAGCGCAGGCGGGACCGACGCGTTTGGCTTGTTCGAGGCACCACTGCCGATCGTGAGCGAGAAACGCACGCGCCTCGGGCGGCAGATGATCGCGCACGGTGAGTCGATCGCCGGGACGACGAGCTCGTACATGCGAGGCGACGAGTCGGTAATCGTCGTAGATGGCGATTGAGGCGTCGGTCGCACGCAGCCACAACTGCTTGCCGACCAACACGAACGGCACGGAATACAACATCCGCTGATGGGCGACGTGACAGTCTCGATGAACGGACACCTTGTGCCAGGTACCCAGGTCGGGTGCGACGGCGGGCAGTTCGCGCATCAGTGGCCGTTCGACCTCGAACAATTCGAGGGGCACCTTGCGCGTTGTACCGTGGATGCGACGCCCTGCTTCGTGCATGACCCAATGGCGAGCCTGCTGGTTCAGATCGGTGAAGTCGCGGAACTGGCGCAGCGGCAAGAAGTTGCCCTTCACGTATTTGACGCTGGCTTCTACGATGCCCTTCTTGGGCGGATCGGCTGGCGGGCACGGATCGATCCGGAAACCGTATCCTTCTGCGCATTCGGCGTAGGCGCGCTGCACGACAGGGTCATAGGTGCAGGCCCGCGTGATAGCGCACTTGGGGTTGTCGATGATCACGCGCGTGGGTACGCCACCGAACCATTCGAAGGCGCGACGATGGCAGCCCAGCCACGTCGCCACGGTCTGGTCCCAGACGAACTCGACGTACTGATGTCGTGAGAAGGCAAGCGTCATCACGAACGCCCACGTGCGCCTGAACACGCCATCGGCGTCGGGCAGCATCGGACCGGCACCGAAATCGACTTGCGCGGCTTCGCCGGGCGCGAAGCTCAGCGGCACGGTCGCGTCGGGCGGACGATCGGCGTTGATCGAAACGATCATGCGATAAACCGACGAATAACTGCCGGTGTAGCCGTGCTCACGCCGCAACGCCGCCAGAATGGCCGTACCGGGCACTTGCTGCTCGATCCATGAGGCGATCAATGCGCAGTGGACCTCGAGCCCTGAGACAGTCGAGCTTGCCTTGTGTGGCGGACCTAGCGCGGCGGCGATCTCGGCGTCATCCGGTAACGGCGCATCGGGTTTGAGCCAGCCGCGTTGTTCGGCCAACTCTCGCAGCGCGGCGAGCTTACGCCGGCCCATGTAGCGACAGCGTGCCAGTTCGCGCTCGGAATCCCCGTTGCGCATGCGCACGAGAACCTGTCGATATTGATGCATCTCGATTCTCCGTCGGCCCATCGCAGCCTCCCTTGGGGGATCACGCCTCACAAGGTAAGCCCGCAATGAGCATCACGATCGAGATGCTCGGTTCCTTCCCTGGCTCCTATATGCCGAAAACGCCCCGGCTCCTTTATGCCGGAAGCCCAGTGGCTCCTATATGGCGGAAGATGACATTAGCGCCCGGTGCGAGAGCATGCGCGGAGTCGAAGGGTCGTCGTGTAACATTCGCAGACGAGCACCCTCCACTACTTGTCGCTAGATCCCAGGCTCCTGGAGCACAAAAGTACGTCGTAAAACCATGCACGTCTGTGCATGGCGATCAAGGGGGCTTGACAGCCCTTTCGGAGCCCCCATGGTGGAAATATCTGCGATGGACCTGCTATGGGGCCAGGAAAACGGCTAGCGATCCCGTACCGTTAGCCTCGGGGGTGTTGGCGATGCAAATGGGTGCGGCGAGGAATCCGATTTCGCAACCGAGTTCGGGGTTGACGGGCGTGGCTCATAGGTGAAATAGTCCACGAGAATCGAACCGCAGGGGTATTGCCAGGGTGGCGGATAAATAGGACATGAAGAAAACTTCTGTCTCTGTACTGCCTCCGGCTGAGGCACGGATTTTGTTCAAGGGTTACCGGTTTCCGCCAGACGTGATCACCCACGCGGTATGGCGGTATTACCGTTTCCCGCTGATCCTGAGCATGGTCGAGGAAATGCAGGCGACCCGCGGCATTGATTAGGTACGAGACAGTGCGTTGCTGGGCCACGAAGTTTGGCCTGAGCATCGACAAGCGTATCCGTTCGACGTCATCGGGAGGTGCGACAAGTGGCACCGTGATGAAGTGGTCGTGACTATCAACGGCAAGAAACACTGACTGTGGCGGGCGCTCGACCAGCATGGCGCGGTGCTCGATGTGCTGGTGCCAAGCCGTCGCGACAAGACGGCGGCCAAACGACTGATGCGCAAGCTGCTCAACGGCATGGCCGCCTACGCGTGATCGTGACCGACAAGCTGCGCAGCTATGCAACGGCAAAACGAGCTGGAGCAGCGACAGCACAAGGGGCTGAACAACCGGGCGGAGAATTCGCATCAGCCGACCCGAGCGCGTGAGAAGATCATGCGGCGCTTCAAATCAGCGCGGCAGTTGCAACGATTCGCTTCGGTCCATGGACCGATTTCGAATCTGTTCATGGGCTGCCGCTGCAACCGAAGTGCGAAGTAACGCAAAAAACGTGGATTTTGAACCACGCCACGCAGTCCTTCACCTCACTGAAACCTAACGGGTCATGCAACGTGATTACAAAAACGTCGTGACGCTCGCGCTCACGAGGAGTTCCTTGTAGCAATCGCCCTGCGCCACGGAACAGGGCGATTGCATTTGGGACGACGTCGGTGCGCAAGGCGACAAGGGCTCGATTTCAGGGTGTGCGAATCGGCTTCAGGCCGAGCACGGTCATGCGGTAATCCTCGTCCCAATCGGCGCGCTTGACACGGCTTCGCACGCTCAGCCTAGGGAAGGTTTTATCCAGTTTGAGCAGGTTCAGTGCGAAACGGCGCAGCGTCGCGAAGTTGTGTGCCGCATGGTCGCAACGCACCCGACAGGCATCTTCACGAAACGTCACATCCAGGCTCCAGTGCAAGAAATTTTCGATGTGCCAATGCTCACGTACGCAGCGGGCGAATTCGTGAACGCCGCATGGCGCCGACGTGATGAAGGTAAGCGCTAAATCTGCCACACGTCGTGAGATCTGACGTTACCGGGCAACATGTTTCGAATCGATAGTTACCGGGTAACGAAGGAGGTGCAAGATGGCGCAAACGACGGCACAGCGGCAAGCGGCTTATCGGGCAAGACGCGAGACGGCAGGCAAGGACGGCAATGGTGATCGACGTCTGGATATGTGGATGAGCACGGAAGCGTATCTTGCTTTGACGCGGTTAGCTCGCCGTTACTCGGTAACGAAGCGCCAGATGCTGGAACGGTTGATCGTGCGGGCAGACGACGCGATCGTGCGCCGACTCGATCCCGATTCGCAGCAGTGGGACCAATACTTCGGCCCAGTGCGATAGCGATTGAAGTTACCCGGTAACGACTTGCTGTCGAGCGAAATTGAACGGTAGCAGGTCGCTAATATCGGCGTCCGGCGCACGCTGCGGCAATTCCGTCAGCACGTGCCGCAGATAGGCGTGAGGATCAACGCCACAGGCTCGACACGTGAGCATCAGGCTGTAGACCATCGCGCTCGCTTTTGCGCCGTCGACCGTATCGCTAAAGAGCCACGACCGGCGGTTATAGAAGCCCTTCTATAATGTGAGCTATCCACAGGTCTTAGTTATGGAAGGCTTGGATGAATTAGGCATGCTGCATGGGTGGCAATGATGTCGCGCCCTCGCATTTGCGGGGAGACGGCATCAATGCCGAATGTGTTCTCGGCGACGTGACCGATAGCGAACTATCCATAACTACAGCGCTTGCAGAAAGCGAAGAAGATCATCCTTGGGTCGATATCGAAGTGGCTTGCTCGACGGTGATTGGAGTGCCTTCAGTGCCCGGTCCTTCATTTGCAGATCGGCTTCGACATAGCGATGCGTAGTGACAGGGCTCTCGTGACCGAGCCACAACGCGATGACCGTAATATCAACGCCAGATTGCAGCATATGCATCGCGACGGAATGTCGAAACAGGTGTGGAAAGACGCGGTGCCGCGCAAGTTCGGGAAACTGTCGCGAGGCGCCCTGAACTGCAAGCTTAAGCCGCTCGGTGAAGCCGATGCGCGTAAGCGAAGCGCCGGCCCGCCCGGGAAATAACGGCTCCTCGGATGTTCGGGGATATTGCCGAAGCCAACGCTTGAGTTCTCTCGCGGTGTCGGGCCATAGCGGGACAGAACGCTCCTTGCGACCTTTGCCGTGAATGAGCACCCATGTAGTGGGCCCAAGCATGAGGTCGGACACACGCATACCGATCAGCTCAGAAACGCGGGCTCCGGTGTTGTAAAGCATAGCCAGCATGACGTGGTCGCGTTGCCCCGTCCAGGTGCTAACATCGGGAGCGGCAAGGATAGCCTCAATGTGCTCGCGAGACAGAAATCCGACGAGCGGTTGCTCGAATCGCTTCATGGGAATCGCAAGTACGGATTGTGCCAAGGACAGGGCCGACGGCTCTGCGAACGAAACGTACTCCATGAACGATCGAATGGCGGCGAACCTGGCATTCCGGCTACGAATTGAATTGTGTCGGTCCTGTTCGAGGTATTTAAGGAACTCGAGGATGAATGGCGCATTCAGTTCCTCGACGGTGATATCGCTGGGCCGCTTGTGTAAGCGTTGATGCGCGAAAGCCAGCAGCAGTCGGAAACTGTCACGGTAGGCCGCCACAGTGCATGGGCTTGCGTGTCGTTGCTGAAGCAAACGTTCCGTGAAGAATTTCTGCAACAGGACTGGAAAGGACTGCGCTGCTGATATGTTCATGATGAACCTCCGCGATGGCGCACAAAGCGTTGGGCTGCGATTGCCAGGAGCTCGGGCGAGGCTGTTTCGTACCAGTACGTGTCGGTGACTTTGGCATGCCCGAGGTAAGTCGACAGCGCAAGAATGTTGCGATCGACGTCCACCCCTTGCGCGTACCAATCCTGCAATCGATGGCAGACGAACGAATGTCGCAGATCATGTATCCGCGGTGCGGGATGGTCGCCGCGAGCGCGCCACTTCAATGCGGTGCGCAGGATCTTGAACGCGTACTCGACGCTTCTTGTTGAAGCTGGTCGACCGTAGTCGAACACAAAGAAAGCATTCGTGTTGGCAGTTGAAGAATCGCGGTCGCGTTTGCAGGCATATCGTCGCATCGCTGATGCAGTCGTAGGGTGTATCGGCACCCACCGTGATTTGCCAAACTTAGCACTCCGGATATGCAGAAGCCGCTTCTCGAAATCTACATCCGAACGGGTTAACCCCGTCGCTTCCGAGATACGCAGTCCGGTCGCAGCGATCAGTCCGAAAATCGTCCTGCAGCTCGCACTGCGCAGACCACCGGGTGGATAGAGACCGTCGCAGGCTGCCAGCAGATCCACGACTTCATCATCGGTGAAAATATGCGGTGCCAGTCGATGATGGGCACGCCCGAACAGATATCGCGGCGGGATCTCTGTTGCCGGATCGAATTGCCGGCAGTACGCGGCAAAGGGGCGAAGCACCTCGATTCTGCGGGCCGCCGTTGACCGCCGTCCGGTGCCGGAGTTGCCGGCCCACTGAGCGGCGAGTTGTATCGTCAGCCCACCGTTGTGGCCGATCCGTTCGGCAAAGCGCGCGAATTCCCTGAGTTGATTGCCCACGATCCGGAGATCAAATCCGGCTCGACGACGGACGTTGAGGTAAGCGTCGATCCAGTTGGAAAAAGATGTGTGCGCGCTCATGATCGCTTCCCTGGCCATGGAAGCGCCACGCGACGAAGGGCTGGAAGGTTGACCTTCGCATAAATCGTCGTGGTATCGAGAGAACGATGGCGCAACAGATCGCCGATCTCCTTGAATGGAACGCCGCCTTGCACCATCCGGCAAGCCATGGTGTGCCGGAAAATATGGGTGCCGCGCACACGTTGCTGCAAACCGCAACGCGCAGCGGCATAACGAACTGCGTTACGGACAATATCCAGATTGGCTGCGGCATCAAGCGGTGGTCGATGGCGAACAAATACCTCGCGCCGTGCAGTGTTTGGACGCCCACGCTGCAGGTACTCGGAGATCGCGTTGCCGGTCAGTCTTGGAAGCGGGACGATGTCGATCCGTTTGCCCTTGCCGTGTATCGTCAATGTTCCATCTCGCCAGTCGATATCATCGAGACTCAGACGTGCCACTTCCGCGCGCCGCAAGCCAAGATCTAGAAGACAGCGCGTCATGGCGTAATCGCGCATGCCGGTAGCACTGCTACGATCGAACGCCTTGAGCAGTTGCCTGACTTCGACAGACGAGAGGACCTCGGGCAATCCGGAGAGACGCCATTGCGCAACCCTCGGCAGCGCTGCGATGAGCGTTTCGGTTGGCGTTCCCCGGCTGCTCTTGAATAACAAGTAGCTCCGTAGCGAGATACCGATACCCTTGATCGTCGCTGGAGCAAGTCCGTTCGTTCGGCGCATAACAAAACGTACAATATCGCCCGGGGTCAACCTCGAAATCTGTACGGGCCCCGCACCGAAACGATCGACAAGAAACTCGTGGGCCTGCCGTACTCGAACTGTGCATGTGCTGTCGGACAGACCGCGAACCTCTGCCAGATGGCGCTTGAATTCTGCGAGCTCTGTGCCGATAGGCGTCAACACGTTGAGAGTCAAATGCTCCGGTTGCGCGCCGTCGAGCATCGCGAAGAAGTGCTTCAAACCGGCGCGAACATCGGCGCTTGTGTGCCGACAGCGAGACGCGCATTGGCAATGCGGCAGGTGCCGCTCGAGAAACTGGACGATCGTCGGCTTGCTAACATCGCAAAGATTGATGTCGCGCTGCGTCATCCAATGAATGAAGTGGGCGACACACCTGAAGTAGCATTCCACTGTCTCCCGGGCATAACCACGATCGATCAGGTATTGAACGTAAGCGTCTGCATGCGTTCGCAACGCAGCGCCTTCGAACCAATGCTCGCAGAGCAGATGGCCGGGTCTGATGCGTGTGTATTTGGGCATGGTAGCTCTCCTCGAAAAAACACAGAACAGCATGAGGAAAGTACCGCAAATTATGGAAGGTAACGACGGCTCCCGGAAGAGATGGGCCCTGAAAAAGCGGGACGTTTGAAGCCACGTCGCCATGACCTTCCATAACCAAGACCTGTGGATAGTTTCGTCCGGTCACAAAGGGCCTGATGTCGCGCTCGATGACGTTATTGTCGATTGCAAACCGGCCGTCCTCTACGTAGCGACTCAGATACGGCCATTGCCTGAGACAGTAGCCGATCGCCTCGCCCAGCAGGCTCTTGGGCAGAACCTTTGGCGCGAGTTCGTCGAGCCAGGTTTTGAAGGCGTTTAGCAACGGCACGCTGTGCTGCTGGCGCAGGCGATACCGGTAGTCGGCCAGCGTCTCGCCTTCGGGTAAGCTCTGTTTGGCGAGCGTCTCAACCTGGTACAGCGCCTGGAAGAATTCGAGCGCCTTCGTGATGCGGGGGCTCGGTTTGTTCTTCTGCCCTTTGAGCGCGTCCGTAAATAGGCGACGTCCATGCGCAAGGCATCCGAGATGCGTGGCCGATTTGACCGTCCGCCACGCCGGCCAACCGTCCGTCATCAGCGTGCCGGCGTACTCTCCAAGGAACTCCTTCGGGTACTGCTGGCCACGCCCCGGCTGGTACTCGAACAGCACCACCGGCTGCTCGCTATCCTCCGCGCTTCGGTAGACCCACATGTATGACTTGTCCCGCGCGTTCCGGCCCGTTTCCTTCAGAACCTGGACGGTGGTCTCGTCGCCGTGGATCAGCCACTGGCTGAGCAGAATCTTCTTGAGCGCCTCGAACAGGCGCGTGTAGTGAAGCCCGGCGGGGCGGATGATCCAGTTCGCCAGGGTGCCGCGGCCGACCGCGATGTTCGAGCGCGCGAGCACGTCTTCCATTCGGTACAGCGGCGTGCCGTCGACATACTTGCCGGCCGTGACGGCGGCGATCATTGATGGACTCGCGTGACTGCCCGGCAAGGGCTGCGCCGGCATCGGCGCGACCACGATCGGTGTGTGCGTGCCGTGACGCTCGCAGTGCCGACACGCGTACTTGAAACGCGCGTGCTGCAGCACCGAGACCTTGACCTGCATGTGCAACTGTTCGCTGATTTCCTCGCCCATCCGATGCATTGCTTTGCTGCAGCACGGGCAGATCTTCTGGTCCTCGGGCAGGTCGTACTCGATTCGCTCGCGCGGCAGGTCCGCGGGCAGCGGTTTGCGGCCACGCTTGCGCGGTTCAGGCTGGCCGGGTTCCGGCAACCCGGTATCGGGCAACGTCAGCGGCTCGCCGTCGTCCTCCTCGGCCGGCTCAGCGTGGGCTGCCTCTTCGGCCTCGTTGAACACGCGGTCGCGGCGCTTCTCGCTCTTGGGCGCGTACTGTCGGGCCAACGCGAGACGATATTGCTCCTCAAGCGCATCCAGGCGCCGGGTCAATTCGTCGATCCTGGCGTCACGCTCGGCAATGACCTGCGCATCGGCCGCCACCCGCTCCTCCAGCTTGTGGATATAGGCCTTGGCGGTGCGCGGAAGTCGGGGGAGATTGGGAGGGGACATGCGCTCAACGATAGCGAATCGCAGAGCCAAATAGGTTTACGCGAATTTGTAACAGCTAAAGCCGCCGTTGTTTACCGGCAACGGCGGCGATACCCTGCTTCAGCTCGCGTGGCAGTACTGCCGCGCTGGGTGGCGACGCACGGCGTCGACATCGACGCCGTCGAGCAGCAGGTGAAGCTGCTCGGCCGTCAGTTCGATCACGGCTTGCTGACGGCGGGGCCACACGAAACGGTCGGCCTCGAGGCGTTTCAATAGGAGCCAGAATCCGGCCCTGTCATACAGCAGAAGCTTCACGCGATCGCGTTTGCGGTTGTGGAACGCGAAGACGGCTCGCGCAAGCGGATCGAGTTGCATCGACTGCTCGACTAGCGTGACGAGGCTGTTGATGCCGGCACGGAAGTCGATGGGCTCGCGGTGCAGGTAGATCTGCAGGTCCGCGTCGAAGCGGAACATCAGCGCGCCCCCAACGCTTCGATCATCGCCTTCACGAGAGCGCCATCGTGTGCGGCGCATTCGAGCTGCAGCGTCACGCCGTTGGGCAACTGCGCCGATAGCCGGGCCGGCGTCGCTGTCTTCGCCGCTTCGTATCTGTGTGACGATCGCCGCACGCTCACCGGCTCGGGGTTCGTGCGCACCGGCGCCACCTCGCCCACCGTGACGACCGGCACGAATGCCGATGGCAACGGCTCGACGCTTACCGTCGCAGCGGCGGCATTCGCGCGTTCGCGCAATTGAATCCACTTATGCAGCTGGTTCGCGTTCACACCCGCTTTCAACGCCAGTCCGGCAATTGACGCGCCCGGCTGCAAGCAGGCTTCAATCAGCTTGCGCTTACCTTCGGCGTCAAACCTGCGCTTGCCCGTCGCGGTCACGCCGGTCACCCGCAGTGGCAAGAAGTCAACTTCGTTCTGTGTCATCGGTTGCGTCCGCAAGTTGTCGTTGCGGACGCAAGCCTGCGCTCGTTCAGCTTCCGATTCTAGGTGTGCTTAAATTCGCGCTTGCCCTCGATCCAGCGCAAACTTTCCTTCACGCCGCCACGCTTGCCTTGCGCGTCCTTCGCCTCGCGCGCCCACATCCACGCGTCCAGTACGCCCAACGGCAGGCGCTCGGGTGTCACCGCGTAGGTCGGATGCAAATACATGCCGCGCTGCGCCTCATACGACAGAGGGCCAAGCCCGGTTGTGCCTCGGCCGTTGAAGTCCAGTTCAGTCGTGTCTTGCAAGCACAGCACCACCGGGTTTGCTGCCATGCGCTGCTGGGTCTGCTGCCAATGCGGCTCGAGAATCGTGGCCCACTCGATCTCCTCGTTATCGAAGAAGCGGTATGCCGCTATCGTCTCGCCCCAGCCGCGACACGCCTGCGGCACTCCCACTGTCGGCTTGGCCGCCAATCGTTCCATCAATGTCCTCGCTCTCTTGTTCAGGCGCGCGTCGCCAAGATCGAGGTGGGCGAATTCCGTTTCCGTCCAGCAAGTCGTGTCCAGGGCCAAGGCGTTCACGCAAAGTGCGAAAGTAAACGCGATCCGCCGACTTGAAATTACCCACTATTTTCCCGCCCAAGGCAGTATCCGATCTGGATGTCGACAAGACGATGCATGCCGCGCCAGATAACTTTATTGCCCGGAGGGGGATCGTTGGCGCGTGCGAGATAGCCGCCCAGTTGGGCGAGCTTGATGAGGCTGCGAGATAGGGGCGGCGCTTGTGCGGTACGTGCCGTATCCTTGACGAGTTGGTCAAGAAGCGACGCCTCGGTTGCGGTAAGCGCCACCTCCGGCGGGGCCTCGGGTGCGGATCGATTGATCTCGGTCAGCCAGAATACTCGCCAGGCAAGGATGCAGAAGATGGCGATCAGGTTGGTCAACCGGCCGGCTGTACGCAACTGCGACTCTTCAGCCTTACAGCCGGACTTCAGGTTTTTGTGGAACATCTCTATTTTCCAGCGCATCGCGTACCAATCGATCTTTTCGATCGCGTCTGAACGTGAGTTCACCGGCAGGTCAGTGACAAGTTTCCATTCGACTCGTGGTCGGCCCGCTGGCTCGCCGCACTCCGTCGCGTGGATGACGGTCAGCCTGAGCGCCGGATAGTGCCGCTGCTTCGCGACGGGCGTCCAAACCGTGAGGCGGCGATATCTGATCTCCAGAAGCGCTTGGTGAAAGCGCCCTTTGGCATCGCGAAATTCGATTCGATGTAATCCCTTCACTCGCACCTCTGACATTTCGTCTGCAACCGTATGCTGGCCGTCGCCGGCTAACCTGTTCGTGCAGGTCCGCACTAGGAAATGTGTTTCGAGTTCGCTCGCAGCGCAAAACAGCTCAAAGATGTCGCTTTCTCGGTCTCCGATATGCACGCAGCGACTTGGATCGCCGAGTCGCGCCGTTGACTGCCGCAGGTTCTCAATCCAGCGATAGCTCTCCTTCTCCTCGATCGGTATGCGAGTGAAATTGACTTTGCTGCGCTTCTTCGTGGTGTTCTTGAACTCCTTGCGGCTCCAGAACTTGATGGAGGCTAGTCCGAGCGGCAGACCTTCAGTTGTGACGGCGAGACTTGAGTGCATCAGGATGCCGCATTGCGGGCTTTCCTTGTCGCGACCGTATCGCTTGGCTGCGGTCAGTGTGCTACTTGCATAACCGATGAGTTCGGGACGTTCCCTTTTGTACGAAAACGAGGTGGTGTCCTGAAGTACGAGAATCGGTCCATCGGTCGTGGAAAAGCGCTGTGCGGTAGCCTGGAAATGTCCGCTCAGAATATCTTGCTCATTAACGCGGTCATTGTCCATGAACCGATAGGCTGCCTTGGTGTTGGCCCAGTCCTGGCAGGCGAGCGGAATGGTTTGTCCCATACCCTTCCACAATCGCTCCAGCAGCAACCCGAAGCGCTTGCGAAGGCGAGCGTCCCGAAATCTGCTCCGTTCGATCTCCTGCTCGAGCCACGATGTGTCGTCTTCTTGTCCCGTTCTTGTCATTGATCATTTAGGAATCCTAAACGATCAGAAGTTAACAGAATTTCTGCTTGAGATGTGGGTAATTCCAAGCATCCGCCGACAGTTTACAAGTCCAGCGCTATGTCATTGAAAGTAAACACGTTCTCCCAAGCTCCAGGACGGGCCCCGGAGATATGTATAAGCCGATGCTACAAACCACGTCCAGCATCGGTATGTTAGGTGTAAACACCACAATGCGAGACTGTGCATAGTCTAGTGGAAGCGGCGGATTTGAGACACTCGGTGTCGCCCATTTAAAAAGATGACTAGCATCGGTGCGCGGCTGTTTGCACCTAGTCCCGAATCTCTGCAACGAGAGGGCGTAATCATGGCGAACCTGTGCAGCTTTGGGAGGGTCGTCTGCGTCAAGGTTGTATAGTTGTACTCACAACTAATTGCGCGCATGCCCATCGGTATGTATGCGCTAAAGTTCAAGGAGATGTTAGCAATGCCTACAGAAAGATGGCTGCCTGATTATGTGTTGAAGATTAGTGGCTCGGTAGCGGCAGGTGTCGCACTCCCGACGATGGGCTTCGGCCTATTCATGCGCTATATGAATGAGAATCCCACAGAATGGCTCGTTGGTGCGACGCCGGCGGCGGCCCCCTTCGCGGTGATCGGGGGCAGCGCAGCACTATGCGTGGGAGGGCTCGCAGTCGCTGCTTCGGGTTTCCCCGCGGTCCGCCGTGCTTGCGCTCGCTGGTGCTATGGCCGAGGAAATGCTGTGTCCTTAGGATTCCCGCAGGCCGCACCTGCGCAGGCCGCACCTGCGCAGGCCGCACCTGCGCAGGCCGCACCTGCGCACGCTGCTCTACAGCCCCGCCCCTCCGTTCGCAGTCCGGCTGCTCACGCCGAGCCGGTGATCCAGGCGCCGTGAGCAGCCGATGGAACTGTGGTAGTAGCCACAGGGGGGGGTAGACACGAAAGCTCATAGGTCAGATAGAGCGCAGTGTCACGCTTTGCATTAATGGTCTCCAGGAAAACGTAATCTACCGCGTAACTCGTCTGCACGGCGGAGGTGACCACCTCATTGCCGAATGACTGCGCGAACATGGTTTTTTATGACCACTCAATACCGCTTCGTGTAGGGCGGTGCGGTTGTGCCATTCCACCGCGCTCGGTTCGACGCCATACTCGGATAGCCGCGCGACACGGTCTCACGGCTGGCATATAGCCGGTTTCGCGTAGTTCTGAGATTACCCTCTCGGAACACATACGTTTCCCGAAAAAATCCCGACCGACCTGGCGCAGCCGCTGCTACAGTGCGCTTGCAGATTCGGTATGTCGGGCCATGTGCCTCCTGTTCTTGTGTGTTCTGCTGCGGCTCTGGAACTCCTCCACCCGAGGCCCTTTTCATCGATCGATGATCGATGGGGCTATAACAAGCACGCTCGTCGAGGCGCAGATCTCAGCGCATCAAGCGCTGTCGGTGCACGGTGAGCGCGCCCTTCCGACAGGCGATGAATGCGCTTGGATGGAGATTGTAGGAATGACGGGGCGCGCGAGTGCGGCAGCACGGACGAAATCGGCGCCAGGCGTGGCGAAGGCTGTCAAGCGCCCTGCTGTTAGCGCCGCTATGACAACGACTGACCAGATGCGCGAGCCCGCTATGGGCGAACAGTTTCCCAATGGCATGTCTGGTACTCATACATGAAGGAAGGAGCATCATGAAGTCAATCAGCAATGCCCTGAACAAGCTTTGGGAACGGTTTCGGCGGCACTTTGGGATATCCCCTATGGCCCATAGCGTTATACACATCGCGTCGCGCCGACGGCGAGCTTCGGCAAACCGTTTACATTCAATGACTTGAAAGAGGTGCTTGTAAACTTTGGCGGGATCGCGTCTACTCTCGTGATTTGGGCGGACGCGTGGCGAAGGCAGCACAGCAGTGGACCGAGCAGGAGTTTGCGGGGCTGGATCTGGGCGACGCGCGCCTCAACCGAAGGGCGAAGAAATTGGTGGAACGACTTGCGGCCAAACCGACGGCCAGCATCCCGCAGGCTTGCGACAGTTGGAGCGAGACATGCGCGGCCTATCGTTTTTTGCGCAATACGGACGTGGCCTGGGAAGCCATCCTGGAGCCGCATTGGGCAAGCACGCAGGAACGCATGCGCAGCCAGCCGGTCGTGCTGTGCATTCAAGACACGACCGAGTTGGATTTCAACGGCCAGGAAATCGACGGACTGGGGCCGCTGAACTACGAAGCACGGCGCGGCCTGTATTTGCATCCGACCTACGCGGTGACGAGCGAGCGCGAACCGTTGGGCGTGCTCGACGCGTGGATGTGGGCGCGAGAAAAACGCGAGGCCGATGGCACGCGAGCGGGCCAGAAAGAAAGCGTCCGCTGGGTCGAAGGCTACGAGCGCGTGGCGGAAATGGCAGCGGACATGCCGAGCACACGGCTGGTGTACGTGGCTGATCGCGAGGCGGACATGGTGGAGCTGATGCGCCGGGCGTGCGAGTTGGGCACGCCAGCGGACTGGCTGGTGCGCGCCAAACATGACCGCTGCTTGCCCGATAGCGACGGGGCGAAGCTGTGGTCCAGCACCACGAGCGCAGCGCCCTTGGGTGAGATTAGCTTCGTCACCGGCGCTCGCGAGAATCAAAAAAGCCGCACCGTGCGCCAGCAACTGTGGGCGCGCGAGGTCGAGATTGCGGACGGCCAACGAGGCAAGCTCAAGGTTCACTGCGTGGTGGCCCGCGAAGTGGACGCGCCCGCCGGCGCCAAGCCGATTGAATGGCGCCTGCTGACGAGCCGCGCTGTCGCCACGCAGGAACAAGCGGTCGAACTGATCAATTGGTACCGGGCGCGCTGGGAAATCGAAATCTATTTCCACGTGCTCAAGAATGGCTGCGAAGTGGAATCCCTGCAGTTGGCCGCGGTCGATCGAATCGAGCGTGCTCTGGCCTTGTTCATGGTGGTGGCATGGCGCGTGACCTATCTGATGCGCAAAGGCCGCACCTGTCCGGAGCTGGACGCCTCGTTGTTCTTCGATCCGGACGAAATTCGTGGGGCTCATCTGTTGGCGAAAAAGAAGATGCCAGCGACGCCGCCCACCGTGAACGAGGTCGTACGACTGATCGCGCAAATCGGCGGCTTCCTCGGCCGCAAGGGCGACGGCGAGCCGGGTGCCAAGACGATTTGGCGAGGCCTGGATCAAGTACACGCTGCCGCCGACACGCTACGCGCACTCCGCGAAGGGCTCGGCTGATTTATGTATAAGGCTATGCCTATGGCCCCATCGCCAGGTATGTCGCAGCAGCTGGATCAGCACGGTCACAGTGCGCAACCGATGTCGGCGCCTCGATCCCCGGCACAGTCCTCTCATCAGTTTGCGAAGTAGCCTGTCCAGCATTGTGGATTGAGCGCATCAGAATCTGGTGACTGCTCGTTAGGTAGTGCACTTTTAATACGCACTACGCCTTGCAAGCTGAATTTCGTTGAATGCCTATGTGGGGTGGCTTCAAAATTCGGAAAAAATCGCACGCCATGTGAAATTGTCATTTCGCAAGCGGGCACAAACTGGAACCCGGGATTTGGGGAAGCCTTGTGATTTCAAACAAAACCTGCAAGCAAAAGGAATGCGAGGACTAGGACAACTACTGCACAGCAGTGCGAGACTGGCCAACCACGCTCCCCTCAATCACCCGTGGCCCACTGGAGTCGCCCCCGTGCCCCCACGCACGGACGGAAATGTGCAGCTCTTTTGCGACGCGCTAGTCGCCGCCCATGCCTCTTTGCCGCAGCCTTATCGCAGATATTGGCAAATGGCCGGCAAGGTATTTGGCGAGGCCTACAGCTTGCGTAATCTCGACCGGGATGAAGAGGTTCCTGGTCTCCTCGCGAAAGTCAATCTGCAGGCGGCGGCCGATCCAGCGGCCGCTCGGGACATGAGCCTGCTCGACGCGTATTGCCTGTCGCCCTTGCGCGCCAATGTTGATCAGCATCTGCGTCGTCTCGCAACGGAGTGCCCGGCGGTGCATCAGCGTCTGCAGCAAGCAGGCTTGCGCCGCGACGAGATAGCGTCCCTGTGTCTGTGGTGTGGCGCCGGTATGGGCGTGATCGGTGCAGTCACGATGCCCATCGCCGGTGGCCAGCCCGGTGCGCTGCAATGGGTCGCCCCGCTGGTGCGTAACTTGGAGTCGGCCCTGATGAAGATGCAACACAGCGGCCTGTTCGTGCCCGCGGCAGACCAGCGCTACTTCATTCGGGGTGCCATAGGCGATCAGCAATTTTCCCTAGGCTCGCCCAAGCCCGGCACGCTCTGCCATCTGGGCGCACCCGTCGCTACCAGTCCGGCGGCGCACGAAGATGACTGCGCGGGGTCATTTTCCCGCTTCCCGCACGACGCCAGCTATGACCCGGACCGGATAGTTGAATGGATCTTCGTCCGTTGCGGGTCGCTCGGAGTCGATCTGACCGAGATCAAGCGAGCTTGGTTCGGGCACGGCGTGCGGGAGGTCATTTTTCCCTTCGCGCACTCGGCATATCGCGTTGACACTGACGGCGTTGAGCCTCGCCATCTCTGGCAGCCCGGCAGCGGCGCGCAGCCCGGATCGATGCGCGTCGTGCGGGCCCAACTGTGTCGCGTCAACGACGACCAACGGCGGGCGCTGGAGGCAATCGTTGGGCGCGTGGCGGGCTACGCCGTGCGCATCGAGACGGTTGAGCCCGCAGCCCCTGAGCCATCGGCCGCAGCTGGCATAGCCAATCCACCACCGCGTTCGGCCATCCCGATCTGTCCACCCATGAGCTTTCCGTACCGCATACAGCCAGGCTGAAAACCGGCGAACCGCGCAAGCGTCCCAAACCGGCGTATCGGGTGACCAACGATCAGCACGTGCGCGCCCCACTCGGCCCACGAGTTCGTCAGCATATCGCTGCTCAGTAGCCGATACACCGTGCGACGACGTGTTCGCCTGCGCCCCACTGGACACAACGGCCCCTGACAACTTGGTCAACCGTGCCGCTCGTGCTCTCTGCCATTGCGTCGCTCCCGTTTCCGAATCAGGCTGCAACAAGGTCGAATATAGATGTGCAACCTGCCCTGGTGTTAGCGGCGGCGTCAATTTCACGCGAAACAGGCGGTTTGAAACTCACGATGGTGAACGGCGTCAAGCGGCGGGTTCGGGGTCGCTCTGGTCTTTCATGCGATAGCTCTTACCTTCGATGACGACGGTCTCGGCGTGATGCAAGACGCGATCGAGCAGCGCGGAGGTCAAGGTGCTGTCGTGGTTCAGGATCTCAGGCCAGTGCTTGAAGGCACGGTTGGAGGTGATGACGGTAGCGCCGTGTTCGTAGCGTTGACTGGCGATCTGGAACAGAATGTCGGCGCCTTGCTGGTCGATGGGCAAATAGCCGAGCTCATCGATAATCAACAGTCGCGGCTTGACGTAGCGGCGCAATTCACGCTTGAGCCCACCATGGGCACAGGCAGCATTCACGGCATTGATGATGTCCACGGCCGTGGCAAACAGCACCGAGTAGCCGCGCAAGCAGGCGGTATGGCCCAGCGCGATGCTCAAGTGGCTTTTGCCGAGCCCGACGCCGCCCAGGAAGATCACGTTGGCGTGCTCCTCGATGAAGGTCAGGCGAAACAAGTTCTGGATCTGCAGGCGATTGATCTTGGCGGGCCAGTTCCATTCGAACTGGTCCAGTGTCTTGAGCACTGGGAAACGCGCGAGCGCGACTCGCCGCGCGACGCTGCGATCTTCGCGTCGATGCGCTTCGCCTTCGATCAGGCGGGCCAGATACTCGACATGCGACCAGTGCAGGGTGGCCGCCTCGCTGGCCAACGCCTCGTAGTGTTGCAGCGTGTAGGCCAGATGTAGATGCATAAGCTGGATGCGCAGCGTCGTCGCGCCATCGGCGCCGGATTGCGGCGCGCTCGATTCAGCTTTTGTCTTTGTCGTCGTCTTGTTCATCGCAGGCCTCCGGCACGCGGTAGCACGAGAGATCCGGCTGGGCGAGCTCGAGCTCCAGCCAATCCTGATGGCGGATCAGATGCAGTGCGCCGGCCTCGGGCCGCTGCCGCGCTCTGGCCTCGAGCATGTTGGCGATGTACTCGCAACTGAAGGCCTGGAACGCGAGCCCGTCCTGCAAGGCGCGCGCGACGGCCTCGATGCCATAGATTTCGCTCAACGCGACGATCTTGCGCGCATGCTGGCGCGCATTGGTGCGCCGTTGCTCGAGGCCGTCGTAATAGGCCTGGGCGTGCGGGCCCAGGCTCAGGAAGCGCAGCATCAGGCGCTGTTCACGCGCATGGTGGCGCTGCGCGAGCAGGGCCTTCGGATGTTCGAGATCCTCGATATCCTGAAGACGCTCGTAGCTGCGCACATGGCGGGCGATCAACTGGTTCTCGTAGTAGAGGCAGACCCGATCGGGGTAGGCCTTGAGCGTGACGCGCGTATTGGCATAGCGCGCCGGCACCGAGTAGTGGTTGGCGTCCAGCGCCACACGAAACTGGCTGCTCGCGCGCACCGTGAGGATGCGCGCGACGTCGTAGGGCGAAGCATTGAGCGGCTTCAGATGCACTCGCTCGCTCTCGAACAGATCGAGGGGGCGCTGGTGCGTCTCGCCGTGGATGCGCACGTTGGCAATGGTATCGAGCCAGAGTCGGGCTGCGGGGTTGATGGCGCTGAATTCGGCCAGTTCGAGCCCGTTCAAGAAGTTCTTCTTGATGTAGCCCACGCCGTTCTCGACACGCCCCTTCTCGTTGCCTTTGCCGACGTTGCAGGCGACGATGTCGAACCCCCAGTGGCGCGCGGCATCGAGGTAGCGCGGATTGAATACCGGCGCCTGTCCGATCAGCCGCTGTAGCACCGCGGACTTCAAATTGTCCACCATGACCTTGCGCGGACAGCCCTGGAAGGCCGCAAACGCATGCTCATGGCAAGCGAGGAAGTGCTCCATCGTCTGCGAGACGGTGAACTCCAAATACATCAGCCGGCTGTAGCACAGCACCATCACGAAGAACGACAGCCGCCGCCGGGTCGAGCCCACGGCAATCGAGCCGTATTCGCCCCAGTCGACCTGGGCACATTCGCCGGGGGCGAACGCGAGCTTCAGGAATGCCTCGCGCCGCGGCGGCCGGATCTTGCTCACGTAGTCGCGCACGATCGTGTAGCCGCCGTCGAAGCCGGCCTCGCGCAAGCGCTGGAAGATCTGCTGCGCGCTGTACGGGTGCGTATCGAGCCAGCGCACGACCTGCGCCTTGAACGGATCGAGCCGACTCACACGCGGCGGCGATTGACGGCGCCGATACCGGTCGGCCTTCACCCACTTCGACACCGTTTGCGGATGCAGACCGAGCGCGCTCGCCGTCTGTGTGATCGTCAGGTGCTGCCGATCATGACAGTCGCGAATCTTGCAGTACGTCTCGTAATCAAGCACGGTACTTGCCCAGCGCCGCGTGCAGTTGCTCGAGCTGCATCGCCACGTCCGCGTGAGGCAGCGGCGCCGGTTCAGGCCCCGGCGCATCCAGCGCCAGCACCTGGTAGATCGGCCTGTGCCAGGCGATCAGGCCGACGCGGATCAGGTTGCTGCGGGCCATCTCCAGGCGCGCTGGCGCCATCGACAGACGCCGCGAGAGCGTCGCGTCGGCGTAATAGCTCAGACCCTGCGAGTCGGCGACGCAGACCAGAAACAGGTACAGCGTTCGATGTAGCGCTCGCGCACCAGCCGGTGATCGACCCAACTGAAGTGCGCCGGAATCTGCCGGATCCGCTCAGGGCAAATCACGCGCTTGATCGGCATGCTCGCGCCCTCCGCTCAAGATGTCCTGCCCCAGTTGTAGCAGCCGCTGGCTGCTGCGCACGATGTCCTCTTGTAACGGGCTATCGGTCAAATGGGCGATCAGCCCAATCAGGACGGCCGGTTGCGCCGATAAGACCTCTTGTAACGCAGCGTCGCCCGAATCGACCGCAGAGCCTTGTGTGGAAAGGGTTTGCGCAAGACAGTCCTCTTGTAACGCATCCGCACAGCTCTCGGACTTCCGTTTCGTTCGACGCCAGTAGCCCGGATGCTCGGCGCGCCAACGCCGCACCCGCGCGACATGCTCCGTGCCGCAGAAATAGTCCTGGTTCTCGGGTTTGGTCTGCCATTGCCGCTGGCTGGCGGCTTTGCTCGCCTGGCGACACGCGGATTCACTGCAGTACCGCTGGTGCCGCGCATTGCGGGGATCCGGACGAAACCAGGCCCCGCAATGCCGGCACTTTCGCTGTCCGAGGCGCTTCATGACGCGGCCCTTCTTGGGGACAGATCATGCGCGCACGCCTATGCCTGCGCCTCGCCGTGAAGGTTGGGCACGAACAAAAGGCAACAGCCGAAGAAGAAGCGAAAAGCGAAGAACAGTCGTAAGCACCTCGCGAAGGCCGTTCGCAATACGGCGTGCGCGTAAGGCATGATCAGGTATCGGGCGATTTGATTTTTTGGCCGCTGGCAATCAGTCCGTGGAGGCCGGTAAGCAAGACTGCCCTGGCAGTTTGCTAGCGACGTTCCAGGGCAGCAGTTCGTCGATACGGTTGATAGGGTGATCAGCGATATGGGTCAGGACGTATTCGAGGTAGGCGCGTGGATTGATCGCGTTGAGCTTGCACGTGCCGATCAAGCTGTACATTGCGGCAGCCCGCTCACCCCCACTATCGGAGCCGGCGAACAGGAAGTTCTTCCGACCCAGACTTACGCAACGCAGCGCGTTTTCAGCCAGGGCGTTGCTGATCTCGGCACGCCCCTCTTGGCAGTACAGCGCGAGGGCATCCCACTGGTTAAGCGTAAGCGCTAAATCTGCCACACGTCGTGAGATCTGACGTTACCGGGCAACATGTTTCGAATCGGAGCTAAAGTCGAAAGTAATGGAATGGACGCCCCCACCCGAAACGGCATCGATGTGCCAAAGTGGAAGTGTCGAAGCAACCACCTGACCGAGGGGAGCGCCCATCATGAAGATTACGACAGTTGGCATCGATCTGGCGAAGAACGTGTTTGCCGTTCATGGCGTGAACGAGCATGGCCGAACCGTGCTCAGAAAAGTTCTCAAACGCGATCAGATGGCGGAGTTCTTCGCCAATCTGCCGACCTGTCTTGTGGGCATGGAGGCATGCAGCAGTGCTCACTATTGGGCTCGCAAGCTGCAAGGCATGGGCCACACGGTACGTCTCATTGCCCCGCAGTTCGTCAAACCCTACGTCAAGACGAACAAGAATGACGCCGCCGATGCCGAAGCGATCTGCGAGGCCGTCGCACGACCGAACATGCGCTTTGTGCCGGTCAAGAATATCGAGCAGCAGTCGGTGTTGTCGCTGCACCGCGTTCGCCAAGGTTTCGTGCGGGCGCGCACCGCGCAAGCCAACCAGATTCGCGGCCTGCTCAGCGAATTCGGGATTGTCGTTCCCCAGGGGGTTGCTCATCTCGCCCGTCGGGTGCCCGAGCTAATCGAGGATGCCACCAATGAGTTGACGGGTTCCTTCCGGCTGCTCATTCAACGCCTCCTGGACCATCTGAAGGACCTCGACCGCCAGGTCCGCGAGCTCGAGCAGCAAATCCAAGCCTGGCACCGTAGCGACGATACAAGTTGCAAGCTTGCACGCGTGCCCGGCATCGGACCACTGACTGCCAGCGCACTGGTCGCGTCTATCGGTGACGCAAAGAGTTTCAGGAGCGGACGGCAACTCGCGGCGTGGCTCGGTCTGGTGCCCAAGCAAAACTCCAGCGGCGGAAAAAACGTTCTCCTCGGCATCAGCAAGCGCGGGGATACCTATTTGCGAACGCTGCTGATTCACGGCGCGCGTTCCGTTATGCAGGTTGCCGAGCGCAAGCTGCAAAAGGACGGCTGGTTGCATGGATTGCTACAGCGACGAAATGCAAATGTCGCGGCCGTCGCACTCGCGAACAAGAACGCCCGGATCATATGGGCGCTGCTCGCTCACGACCGAGAGTTCCGACCGGATTACACGCCCGCAACTGCGGCCGCGTAATCCGGTCGGACAGCATTGACGTGAGCCACTGACAGGAGAGATGCAAACCACCGATTGCTCAGGCGATCATGACGTGATGGCGAGACAGGTCAGACCGTGGCCGGGAAACTCTGAGTACACCAGTGTGCGCAAGAGCACGCGAAAGTGATGAGAGTCCGGCCAGCGCATTCCATCAGGGACCGCCGGCCTCGCGCCGGACGTCAAAGTCCGGATGCATGGCTGCAATCTCTACCTTCAGTTCGTCACAAATGAGAGCTTGGCAAACCGGGGGCGTCCATGCATGGTGTACGGAGGAGTTGAGGCGGGAAGTTGAAGGCGGTGGAGGTTTCAGCTGAGAATCTGATTGTCGAAGTCGGAAACCAGCAACCAAACAAACCATCCACCATGAGCAAGGATACGGAAAAAGCAGTCGTCGGTCTATCGGGAGTCGGGCTTGGTCTGGACGAGTTGGTTCGTCACGGGGCGCGGCAAGTGATTCAACAAGCGATTGAAGCGGAGTTGGCGGAGTTGATGGAACGGTTCGCGAACGTCAAGACTTTGCAAGGGCAACGCGCCGTTGTGCGCAACGGCTACTTGCCCGAGCGCGAGGTGCTGACGGCCGCCGGGCCGATCGCGGTGAAGGTGCCGAAGGTACGAGATCGATCGGGATCGGGCGTGAAGTTCAATTCGACGATCGTGCCACCGTACGTGAGGAAGTCGCCTCGCGTGAGCGCAGCGCTGCCCTGGCTGTATCTGAAGGGCATCTCGACGGGCGACATGGGCGAAGCGTTGAGCGTGCTGCTGGGCGATGACGCCAAGGGCTTGTCGGCCAACGTGGTGAGCCGACTGAAGGCGCAATGGGCCGACGAGCATGTGGCTTGGAGCCAGCGTGACATGTCCGAGTCGCACTACGTCTATTGGTGGGTCGACGGCATTCACACGGGGCTGCGCAGCGAGAACTCCGACGGGCAATGCTTGCTGGTCATCATCGGCGTGAAGCCGGACGGGAGCAAAGAGCGTGTGGCGATCGGCGATGGGTATCGCGAAACGAAAGCATCGTGGCTGGAGCTGCTGCTCGACCTGAAAAAGCGCGGCCTGAAGGCAGGGCCACGGCTGGCGGTTGGCGACGGCGCCATGGGCTTCTGGGCGGCGCTGGAAGAGGTGTTTCCGGCCACACGTGGCCAGCGCTGCTGGTTTCACAAGATGGGCAACGTGCTGAACGCGCTGCCCAAGTCGCAACAGGCACGCGCGAAGGCCGACATGCAATCGATTTGGATGGCGGCGACCCGCGCCGAAGCCCACGCCGCATTCGATCGTTTCGTGTCGATTTATGCGGCCAAATATCCGAAGGCGACCGAGACGTTGAAGAAGGACCGAGAGAGCTTGCTCGCGTTTTACGAATTCCCCGCCGAGCACTGGCAGCATTTGCGCACGACCAACGCGATTGAATCGACGTTCGCAACGGTGCGCCACCGTACAACGCGCACGCGTAACTGCGTATCGCGACCCACCTTCCTCGGGCTGGCATTCAAACTGATCGAGGAAGCCGAGAAAACTTGGCGCCGTATCAACGGCCCGGAAAAGATCAAGCTGTTGCTCGAGGGCGTTGCCTTCAAAGACGGCGAACCGGTGCAAGATGATCGGCCGGGTCAGCAGAAACTCGCCGCCTGAAATCGACCGCCATCAAAATGTTCGTACACCACTCTTGACGTTAGCTCTTCGAATCGATAGTTACCGGGTAACGAAGGAGGTGCAAGATGGCGCAAACGACGGCACAGCGGCAAGCGGCTTATCGGGCAAGACGCGAGACGGCAGGCAAGGACGGCAATGGTGATCGACGTCTGGATATGTGGATGAGCACGGAAGCGTATCTTGCTTTGACGCGGTTAGCTCGCCGTTACTCGGTAACGAAGCGCCAGATGCTGGAACGGTTGATCGTGCGGGCAGACGACGCGATCGTGCGCCGACTCGATCCCGATTCGCAGCAGTGGGACCAATACTTCGGCCCAGTGCGATAGCGATTGAAGTTACCCGGTAACGACTTGCTGTCGAGCGAAATTGAACGGTAGCAGGTCGCTAATATCGGCATCCGGTGGGCGCTGCGGCAATTCGGTCAGCACGTGCAGCAGGTAGGCATGGGGATCGACGCCACACGCTCGAAGGACTAAACCGCTCGCGCGGTAGGGGCTACGATCCGACGCTGAAGGTCAGGGAGAGGCCGGTCGCGCGGCTTTATGTTGGCGAATGAGGCAATCCGCCTCGTTCTTCAGCAGGAGTCCCATCATGACCTCCTCACAGTCAAACGTCAGTCCGCTGCGCCAGCGCATGATCGACGACATGCGCATGCGCCAGCTTGCCCCCAAGACGCAGGACATCTATCTGCACATCGTGCGTGAGTTCGCGCGGTTTCTCGGACGCTCACCGGACACGGCCACCGTCGAGGACCTGCGCCGCTACCAGCTCCATCTGGTCGACCACGGCACATCGGCCGTGTCGCTGAACCACGCGATCACCGGCCTGAAGTTCTTCTTCACCGTCACGCTCGACCGGCCCGAGCTGATGGTCAGAATGCATCCCGTGCGCGTGCCCCGCATATTGCCCGTCGTGCTCAGTCCCGATGAGGTCCGGCGCCTCATCGAGGCGGCCGGCAACCTCAAGCACCAGACCGCGCTGTCGGTCGCGTACGGCGCGGGGCTACGCGCCAGCGAAGTGGTCGCGCTGAAGGTCACCGACGTCGACAGCGAACGCATGACACTGCGTATCGAGCAGGGCAAGGGCCGCCGCGACCGCTATGCGATGCTCTCACCGGTGCTGCTCGAGCGTCTGCGTGCGTGGTGGCGCGTGGCGCGTGCGCAGGGCAAGATGCTCGATGGCGGGTGGCTGTTTCCCGGCCTCGATCCGCTCGATCAGTTGAGCACGCGGCAACTGAACCGCGCCATTCATGCCGCCGCCGAGGCTGCGAACATCGACAAGCGCGTGTCCATGCACACGCTTCGGCATAGCTTCGCGACACACTTGCTTGAACAGAAGGTGGACATCCGCGTGATCCAGGTGCTGCTCGGCCATGCGAAGCTCGAGAACACCGCGCTCTACGTCCAGGTGGCCACCGACCTGCTGCGCGAGGTCACCAGTCCGCTGGACCGTCTGCCCTCCGAGTAGACCCGCGTGCTGTAGCGCCTCATGCTGGAGGTTGCGGACATCTTCCGCAGCCACGGGCCAGCGTGGCGGGCCACCACACAGTTGAGCCTGGGGCAGCTGAAGGTCATGTCGGCCATCGAACGGTGCCGCACGGCGGCACTGGGCGGGCATGTGCTGCGCTGTTCAGGCTGCGCAAGGAC
This sequence comes from Trinickia acidisoli, assembly GCF_017315725.1. Taxonomy (NCBI): domain Bacteria; kingdom Pseudomonadati; phylum Pseudomonadota; class Betaproteobacteria; order Burkholderiales; family Burkholderiaceae; genus Trinickia; species Trinickia acidisoli. The sequence goes on along the minus strand of NZ_JAFLRG010000002.1, from coordinate 146,696 downwards.
AGAGGTGTCCTTCAACTCGTGCCGCAACCGGCATTGCCCGAAGTGCCAGGCCAGCGCAGCACACCGCTGGCTGGAGGCACGCCAGGCCGATCTGCTGCCCGTCGAATATTTCCACGTCGTCTTCACGCTGCCCGCGCCCGTCAGCGCCATCGCCTGGTACAACAAGCGGATCATCTACGGCCTGCTGCTCGACATCGCCTTTGAGACGCTGCGCACGATCGCCGCCGATCCCAAACACCTCGGCGCCCAGATCGCGGCCACGCTCGTACTGCATACCTGGGGCTCGGCCCTCACGCATCACCCGCATGTGCACGGCATCGTGCCCGGTGGCGGGCTGTCGCCCGATGGTGAGCGCTGGATCGCCTGCCGGCCCGGCTTCTTCCTGCCGGTGCGCGTGCTCTCACGCCTGTTCCGCCGACGCTTCCTCGAAGCGCTCGAAGTGGCCCACCGCAATGGCCAGCTACAGTTCTTCGGCGAGTACACCGGGCTCGCGGACCCCGCCACCTTTGCCCGGTGGCTGGCACCGCTGCGTACCTGCGAATGGGTGGTCTACGCAAAGCGCCCGTTCGCCGGACCGAAGGCGGTGCTCGAGTACCTCTCACGCTACACGCACCGCGTCGCCATCTCCAACCAGCGTCTGCTCGCCTTCGACGAGCGCGGCGTGACGTTCCGTTGGAAGGACTATCGCGCGAAGGGGCGCACCCGCTACAAAACCATGACGCTAGAGGCTAGCGAATTCATGCGCCGCTTCCTGCTCCATGTGCTGCCCGGTGGTTTCCATCGCATCCGTCACTACGGGCTGCTCGCCAACCCGGTCCGACGCGCCAGTCTCGCCAAAGTGCGCGAGCTGCTGCACGTCGCACCCGGCATCGCCCCGTCACCGGACACCACCATCGCTACCCGGCCCGTCTTCGTCTGCCGCCACTGCGGCGCGCCGATGATCGTCATCGACGTATTCGCGCGCAGCGCCCCAATCCGCGCACCCCCAACGCACCGGCCGCACACATGAACTCCACGGTTCCCCGATATCCGAACCGACCGTCGGCTTTGCGGCAACGCGGCCCACGAGCGGACGTTTGCGCGTGTCACGTCGCCACGCTCCTCGCACGGCCGCCTCGTCATCGCGATTACACGACGGCACCGCTTCGCTACCCTGTCAGCGCCCAGCCAGCATCCAACTCCGTCCAGTTGCACCCGGCACGATTGAGCATCCCCGCCTATCAATCGCCATAGCCGCGAAATCTCCAACCGCATCGGGGCACTCCGCGGTTTCCTCCATCGGGCTTATTCGACGCCTGCCGACATGTGCAGAGGTATGCACATTCATGCGCCCGATGGCTGGCATCGAATAAACCTTAACGATTTAACGATAGCCGCGAAATCTCCAACCGCATCGGGGCACTCCGCGGTTTCCTCCATCGGGCTTATTCGACGCCTGCCGACATGTGCAGAGGTATGCACATTCATGCGCCCGATGGCTGGCATCGAATAAACCTTAACGATAACCGACCGCTTACATACGTGCGCGAAATTGAGCATCAGACTTGTGTGTAATGGAATGTGCTCCCCCCTCCCAGCTAACACAAACCGTTGGCAAGATGAGATACCATGCGATCGCCTGGGGCGAGAGATGCCGAAGAATCCGCGAACGTCACGGCGGCCCGATAAAAATTGTTTGAACAATGCCCGCCTAGACATCGAATCGCTCAAATGACGTTGGGTTTGGATAGTAAATATAGGATATCCTGTCTCCAAACTGCCGTTGAACCGTTGGTGCACCCAGCCTCTGTGTTACGCCTTCGATGCCATCTCCGATCTGGACACCATCTATCGCCGACGAAAATAGCAATTCCATCCGAACGTCGTATAACTCCCAGTCACGTTGAAAAGCACGTAACCCCCTCCGCAGGCAACCTGGCCTCCGTCGCACCGGGCGTGATCGAATGATACGGCTCACGAGGCGGCATCACATGGTCTTATCCGCCACATTTGCCAAACTCCAGCGCTCCCAGATTGCCATGGTTGCCGCGCGATAGTGCTCCATCTGAGCAGGAAAATGCACCAGATGGCTGTTACGTGTCGCATAGACCGGTGAAGTCGCGAGCGTCATCGCATCCACAACGTAGGCGGCATTTAACATATTCAGCGCTTGCAGTCCTTCCTGGATTGCCAGTTGATCGCCGCCGCTCGCGTAGACCGTCGAACGGTCTGAAACCTGCTCGATCCGTTCGCAAAGTTGCTCAACCACTGCATGCATCGCCGAGACGTTTCGCACGCCGATCATGCATGAATTGATTGTCCAAGCGGTATGATCGGTGCCAATCATGAAGTCGCGTTGTCCGATCACCCTTTCGATCTCGATCTGCTGGTTGATCGCCAGAATGTCGGCGTCAACCCAGAAAACGAATTCGTGCTCAAGCAAATGCCGCCTGATCAGATGCATCTTGACCCAGTTTGCCGTCACTCCATCAGGCAGAAACGTAGGATTGTCGCGGTAAAGATGGTAACCATAGCCGTGCCGCAGGCAGTAACGCGAGAAATTGTCTTCGTGAATCTTGCCGTATCCAGCTACGTTAGGCGTAAACAGGCTCACAAATGCGATTGGCGCGTCCGAATTGAGATGAAGTTCCGGGGCTTCGTTGTCGGCAGGCCGATGCAGCAGCTGAGAGGGCGGCACAGCGCCGTTAGCCAATGCGGTCGATTCGTCGATCAGCACCTGAACGTAGCGAAAATCGTAATCGAGTTTGGGATGCCAGCAACCGTTCGACATCGTCCACCGTGGCGCGCCATGTGCAACGAACGGCTGTGCACGGGCCATAACTCCTATCGCGCTGCCTGTTGCCCAGACCGCTGGCACGGATGGGAGGTATCCATTGCGCAAGTATTCTGTGCACCCGACGGGCTTGAACCACTCCTTGAGCAACAACGATTCGGGCCCTTCAGGAACATCGGGCAGATTGTACGCCCATCTGGCAATGTGATAGATCAGGCTTCTTAAGCGCTCGCGCATGCTCGCCGAATTGCGAAAGATCATCGCGCTCGGAGCCGGCAGATCACTACCGGGCTCCTGGGTCGTCACCAGCATTTCGTAGCCCTCGATGACGGCGTCCAGATCCTGTGCGCCATAGACGACGGCGAACTGATCGAGAACCAACAGGACCAGAGAGTCGTCGCTGTTGACGAGGTGATGGTAAATCAGATGATATTTGTGTAGCACGCTCTGGCGTTCCCCGTACACGTGGGTAGCGTCGACCACGGCGTGGCGATACTGCCACTGATGCGCATAACGTGCGTGGTTTTCCACCAGTCCATCTACCGGCTTGTTGGAGAGGATGGTAAGCACAATATTCTGAGTTCGCATGACAAGTGTATGGAAAGGTGTCGATTACAATACGTGTCCCGTGTCTTAAACTCGTTCTCCGGTTGCTGGTGCCGGGGCCGTGCACATGGATCAAGTATCCTATTGATCTTGCCTCGGTTCCAAGTGGAGCCAGGTCATCAAGGTTGCTCTCGTTTCTGAGCAGTGTAGCCATCGATCCGTATCACTCCAGCCTTGAGCGAGTAGTGGAATTTTTGATGGATCGCGTTCCCCCGTTTTCAGTTTGTAGACGTTGAACATCCTGGATGCACGTTCGAGCAGCTCGCCATACATGGCTGCCCCTTGGTCATCCCTCGCCCAGGAAACCGTGAATCTCCACAATCAGGTTGGCATGCCGGAGTTCGTGAAGGCAATTGTCCGTGAGCACGTCAAATTCACCACCTTCGATGTTGATCAGTATCACCGCGCGATCGAACGCGACGCCGCGCGCTGCGAGCACGCGCGGAGACTCCGCGGTGGCAACTCTATAAAGGTAATCGCGATCTGCAACGCCCGAGCGCTCAGCAATTCGAGCGATGTTTGCCCCGCTATCATCGCTCACATCAAAGCAATGACTCTCCCGAAACGCTCCGGCCACTATTGAACCGACACCATAAAACCGTCTGCGCTTCCGAGTCGACCAGCGTATCGTGAAGCTTGCCCAGTTCAGCGAGCAGATCACACACTTCCCTCTCGCAAAAGCCAAGCAGCTTTGCACCGTCGTCCTGGGCACACCAGGTTACGAGATCGCCGATGTAGAAGCCCTTCATGTGTCCGTGCTGCACGACGCAACCGGTCATCTCACGGACCCGCCGACTCAGGTAAGTTCGGCGGAGTTCAGTCGTGACGTAGCTTAGCGTCTGAGAAAGGTCCTCGGTTTCCACAACACCGCCTCTCTCTTCTCGTCGCAACAATTCACTCAATTTCTCGGGGAACAACTCGGTGCTGTACCTCAAAATGTCGTCCGTTCTCAGTCCAGTTCAATCCCTTGTTAAAAATAAAAAAGGTCAGGTAGGGGCTGTCGTCCTGTTCATTTCCTTGCTTGCTCAATCAACCGCTGCTACGTGTGCGGCCGACGGTTGCCCGGAACGGAGCGCACCCGCCTCCAGGATTGCCGTAAATACATGCGAACGCTTCTGGATGTTATTGGGCTACTCCTGTTCAATCATTTTCTCTTACGTCATCGAAGTCGAGCCTGCCCAGACTGCCCGCGAGTCGCAAACGTGCGGCTCTCCAGTCGGTCAAGGCCTGCACATGCTGCTGCTCCGCATTCGCCAGAGCCGTTTGCGCATTCAACAGTTCGAGAATATTGCCAACGCCTGCGTGGTACCGATGTTCTGATGCGGAAAACGAACGCTGCGCGATATCCAGCAGCGCCGCATCGCTTCTGACGGTGTCCGTGGCAGTGTGAAGGTCCTGATAGGCCGTCCAGACATCGAGCCCCGCCTTCTGCTGCACTTCATTGAGCGTATCACGCTGCAATTGGACCTGCGCTTCAGCCTGACGGACCTGATACAGCCGTCCGAATCCCTCGAAAAACGGAATCGTGAGCTGAAATCCGACGTACCATTCGCGGCCGGTCGCTGGATATTCTGGAATGCCGAGACCAAGACTGGCAGGCTGATTGTTCCGGCTGTATTTCGAGACCAGACTGAAGCTTGGCAAACCTTCCGCCCTCGTTTGCTCCACTTTCGCCACCGCAGCGTCCAGCTGAGCCTGAGCGGCCAGCACGCTGGGATGCGATTGCTTAACGGCTTCGATGAGATTATCAATCGAATCTAAAAACGCCGTATCGGGTCGCGCGCCGTTATCGACAGAAGGCATCGTGAGCGGCGTGCCCGGTGACAGATCCATGTCGCTCGCGAGCGTACCTATCGCAGTCTGTAAAGCTCCTTGCGCCTTGATGACGTCAATCGTTGCTTGTTCGTGCGCGGTTTGGGCCTGAAGGGCATCGCTTATCGGTGCGACACCCTTGGCAACCCGGACCTGAGCCGCGCCGAGACTGTCAGCTGCCAGTCGCTCGATATCTTTCGCAGCTGCAAGTGCGCCCGCTGCGGCCTGGGCGGCGTAGTAGTCCTTCGCGACATTGATGAATGCCGTTTGCAACGTGGCATCCTGCGTCGCACGTGACGCGGCCAGCAGCGCCGATGCGTTCGCCAACGCTGCGCTGCGCGCGCCGAAGTCGTACAGCGTCCAGCTTAGCGAAATGCTGTCGGACCGGATCGTTGCAAGTGTGGCGGAACTGAGATCCGCATGATCGGTAACATCAGTGATGGAATCGTCCCGTACACCCTGCCAATTCCCAGTGATGCTCGGCAAATACGCCGCCCGTGCAACTCCAACAGCTGCAGCCTGGACCTTTACACTTTCCCAAGCCTCGCGCGTTTTCGGGTTGTCGCAAAGTGTTCGCTCTACGGCTTCCCGCAGTTGAAGCGGATTTCCCGGTGCGCCAAACTGACAAAGCGACGGTGAGACCAGAATCGATCCCGCGGCGGTCTGTGATATTCCATGTTCGGTATTGAAGACATCGATTGCGCGCGCCGACGAAGCCGCGCCAGCGCCGACCAACAACGCCATGCTCGTCACTGTCCTCGCATTAACGTTCACGCATGCTCTCCTGACTGCCCTCCACCAGCGGTCCAAGAAAATATTGTGCAACGCTGCGCTTTCCGGTCTTGATTTCTGCCGTCACCGTCATGCCGGGAGTCAACGTGATCCACCGGTTTTCTATCTTCATCCGGTTCGATGCAAGTTTGATCCGCGCCGTGAATGCCAGCCCCAGCTTTTTGTCCTGAACGGCATCGTTTGAAAGATCAATAACGGTGCCCTCGAGCATGCCGTAACGGGTGTACGGAAACGCTTCGACCTTGACGGCCGCCCGTTGTCCGATTCTGACGAAACCGACATCCTTGTTCTCGATCGTCGCTTCGACTTCTAGCGTGTCATCCGGCACAATTTCCATCAGGCTTTGAGCGGTCGTCACAACACCGCCTACGGTGTGAACAGCGAGCTGCTGCACGGTTCCGGAGACAGGAGCCGTCAAAGTCAGCAGTGCCTGGCGTGTGATGGCTTTGGTCTCGTCGTTCCGGCTCTGCGTAAGTTGTTCCGTTGCCTTTTCAAGTTCATCCAGTTGCTGGCGTCGAAACTCTGAGATAGTCGATTCGATGTCCGCACGTTGCTCAGCTATTCCCGCCGTCAATTCCCGCGCATGGCTGCGTTGCTCATCCAGCTCGTGTTCTTGCGTGATGGCGGCTTGTTCCTTGTCGTAATAGTCGGATTTTGCAACGTAGTTTCCGGCTACAAGGTCGCGATAGTGATTGGCGTTTTCACGGGCCAACGGCGCAGTTGCGGCGAGCTTGGCGATCTCGGCCTTCGTACCATCCAGCTCCGCCTCCCGTTTTGCGAGTTCGGCCCGCGCCGAACTGACCTTGTCGCTGTATTCCCGATAAGTGCCTTCTGCAAACCGTTGCGCCTCGCGCGCGCGATCCGACGGCGCCCCCTCGACAGGTTCCACGACAGGATCATTGCCGTCCTGTTGGGCCGTCAGGAGTGCTCTGGCACGCGCCGCTGCCAGAGCCGAGTCAACGCGGGCGGCATCCGCCTTATCCCGATCGGCGATTGCCTGTGTCGTGTCAAGCTTCATCAGTACTTGCCCCGAGTCAACACGTTGCCCGTCATCAACCTCAATTTTCCGAACGACACCAGTCAGTGCGGGCTGGATAATCTTCACTTCGGCATTCGGCACGAGTTTGCCTTTGGCGCTCACCACAATGTCGAGCTTCCCCAAAACCAAGACAGCGAACACAAGTACGGCGAGCGCGCCGATCGACCGAATCAGCCAGTGAGCGGCGGGATGCGACGGTGTTTCGAGTAATTCAAGATGGGCCGGAAGAAACGCGACTTCATACGGTAGGAATTGCCGTGAAGCTGGTGTGCGGTCACGGACACTCCATACCAACCGAAACACGGCTGCATAGCGTTGCACAAGGGCGAGTGCAGCTTCGAGCCGAAAACTAGCCATGGGCCTCATCCGTTCTGCAACGACACGAGATGGGCGTAGTAGCCCGCGCGTGCAACTAGTTCATCGTGCACGCCGTACTCGACAAGTCTGCCTCTGTCCATCGCGAATATCTGGTCTGCGTGCCGGACGGCGGTCAGCCGATGCGCGATGATGATCACCGTGCGGCCTGCACAGATTGCGCGCATGTTATTTTGGATTACACGTTCTGTTTCAAAGTCCAATGCACTGGTCGCCTCGTCAAAAATCAGGATGCGAGGATTGGTCAGCAACGCCCGCGCGATGGCGATACGCTGGCGTTGCCCACCCGACAGGCTCGCACCGTGTTCACCGACCATCGTGTCATACGCGTTCGGCATCTCGCAGATGAACTCGTGCGCGCCCGCAAGCTCGGCCGCACGCATCACGGCCGCCAGCGATACGCCAGGATCAACGAGTGCGATGTTCTCGCGGACGGTACGGTTAAACAGGAAGTTTTCCTGAAGCACGACGCCGATCTGTCGGCGCAACCACGCGGGCTCAGCCAGTGCGAGGTCTATGCCGTCGATGCGTACCGTTCCATGTTCGGGAACATAGAGCCGTTGCAGAAGTTTGGTGAGCGTGCTCTTGCCCGAGCCCGAACGGCCAACGACGCCAATCACTTGTCCCGCCTTGATATCCAGCGATATCTCATCAAGCGCTGGCGGACCATCGGGGCGATAACGGAACCGGACGTGCTCGAATCGAATGGCCCCCCGGATGGAGGGCAACGCCTGCTGGCGTGGCGAAATCTCCGTACGCGAATTGAGAATATCGCCAAGCCGCTTCATTGAAATCCCGACCTGTTGGAAGTCCTGCCACAGCTGCGCAAGACGCAACACCGGGCCGGCGACGTGCTGCGACATCATGTTGAAAGCAATCAGGCCGCCGATGGTCAGCTTTCCGTCGATCACCAGACGTGCCCCGAGAAACAGCGTAGCAAGCGTGACCAGCTTGCCGACATACTGGATCAGCTGCTGGCCGATGCTAGCAAGTTGGGTCACCCGAAACCCTGATGCGACATAAGCTGCCAGTTGCGTCTCCCAACGACGGACGAACTGTGGTTCAACGGCCATCGCTTTCACCGTCTCGACGCCGCTCACCGCTTCGACAAGGAATGACTGGTTATCCGCGCCACGCGAGAATTTTTCGTTCAATCGATCCCGTAACGTTGGAACGAGCACGCCGGAAATTAAGGCATACAGCGGCAGCGAGGCGACAACGATGAGCGTCAGCCACACGCTGTAGATACACATCACGCCGATGAAGACAAATGAAAATACGATATCGAGCACCGCCGTGAGTGCCTGACCAGTCAGAAAATTTCGAATATTCTCGAGTTCCCGCACGCGCGCGACGGTATCGCCCACACGCCGCGCGCCAAAGTAACTCAGCGGCAACGCGAACAGGTGACGAAACAGCCGTGCGCCGAGTTCGACATCGATCCGGTTTGTCGTATGTGAGAAGACATAGGTACGCAGCCCCGTGAGCAGCACCTCGAAGGTCGAGCAGATGAACAGCGTGATGCAAACGACGTTCAGGGTACTGTAGGTACGGTTGACCAGCACCTTGTCCATCACGACCTGAAACATCAGTGGCGAGACGAGGCCAAACATCTGCAACAGCAATGAAACGCCGAGTACTTCGAGCAGAAGGCGACGGTATTTGACGATTGCCGGGATGAACCACGAAAAATCGAAATGCGCGAGTTCGCCTGCGAGCGACGCGCGCGACGCGAACAAAAGCATCTGGCCATCTGAACGTGTCATCACGCTGCCCGTGTCCGCAACGGTGGGGCCGCTCGCCCCTGCTTCGACAATCAGGGCTCTCTCACCGTCGCAGCCGGCAAGAATGCAATGTTGTCCCTGGCCATCTAGCACAAGGGCAGGAAATGGAGTACGAGAGAGTCGTTCAACAGTCACGCGCACGCGTCGGGTTTTGAGACCGAGCGAACGCGCGGCGCGCTCAAGCTCCTCCGCGGTAAAAGGCTCGCAGCTAACACCCGCTGCATGCCGCAGTTGCTGGGCATCGACCGCCAGTCCATGATACTGGGCAATCAGTACGAGTGCCGCCAATCCGGGATCGGCCATCGACGCATCTTCTTCTGGAACATTCATCCTGCGATCTACCAGTCATGGTGATCAGGCGACATCATTCAGGAGAGCGTCGCGACGAATGTCGCGGACGCTCTCCCGCGCGGATTGCCCGTCAGTGGTGGTCAGTGCCAGTTAGCGGCGAGGACAGGCGCCAGCGCCTGCTGCTCGGCGGGCGTGAAGCTGGTCGCGCCTGGAGCCGGCGGAGCAAAGGCGGCCATCGCCTGCACAAGCTGGTTGACACCGGAAGCTGAGATTGACGTTCCATCGCCCGCGTAGATGTTGTACGTTTGCTCGGCTGCGCCCTCATACCAGTTTTTCAGCGTCACCGTCCCGCCCACGCCAACCTCGGTGATCTGAAGATCCTGACCGACCTGCTGGAACCACAGATCGCCGGAAGGGGTATCCGCCCCAAACCGGAGGCCTCCGCAATTCTCCAGGGTGTAGGTACCGTGCCCCACGGTCGCGGTAAGGGTATCGCTCCCCGTGACGGTGTCGGTCCCGTTCCCCAGCGTTACGTTCTCGCCGTATCCCTGAGCAGTGATTACGTTGTTACCGTTGCCGGCGTATACATTCGCGCCCGAACCGCTCACCGTGATCTCGTTGGACCCGCCTCCAACGGTGATGGTCTCGGAACCACCGCTCCCGCTAATGATGTTGTCACCATCACCGGCCGTCACGTTGTCACGGTCATTGCTCAACGTGACGTTGTTTGCCCCGCTTCCCAAGGTGATAAATTCATAAGCACCGCTCCCGTTGATAACGTTGTTACCATTACCGGCCGCAATATTCCCCCCGTTTTCTACGGTGATTGAATTGTTGCCATTTCCTAGCGTCACCGAGTCGTTCACGCCGGTTTGCATCAAAACATTGTTGCCATTGCCTAACGTCACCGTGTCATACGACCCCGTATCCGCTACCCAGTTATTCCCGTCACCGAGGATCGCCGAATCAGACGCACCCGCCACCACCAGCATGTGATTTTCGTTATCCGCTGTCACGGTCGAATACGCGTTGTCTTCCTGAATGGCGGTTTGTCCATTTGGCGCAGCGAGGCTCTGCTGGGCCGCAAGATTCAGGACGTTCTGCTGCAACTGCACTGTCAGCATCACGCTGGATGACAATCCGCCCATATCAGTTGCCGTAATCTCCAGGCTCAACGCCGAAGACACCTGGCCAGGCGGCGTACCACTGAAGGTCTGATGGACCGGATCAAATGTGAGCCACGATGGCAGCGCACCGCCGTCTGCCATTGTTGCGGAATATGTCAGCGTGTCGCCGGCAATCGGCTCAGTAAAGAGCGCCGACGGCAACGTGTATTGCCACGGCTGGCCCAATGTCGTCATCTGGAAAAGCGGCAACGACTCGTTCGGTATGGCGTAGTAAAGTGGCTGCGGCGGGGTCGGTGCTTCATAAACCGGATTGACCGTCAGATTGAGTAGCGCACTCGCGGACAATCCTTCCTGGTCGGTCGCCGTAATCTCCAGTTGAAAAGCGCCTGTGGTCTGATCCGTCGGTGTGCCGCTAAACGTAAGCGTGGCCGGATTGAAGGTCAACCACGTGGGCAAAGGATTGCCATTCGAAATCGTCGCGATGTACGACAGGGAGTCACCCGCTACGCTTTCGCTAAAGAGCCCCGCTGGAAGTGCATAACTCCAGTGTGTTCCGGCAGCAATGGTCGGTGACGAGAGACTCTGCGTGACAGCCGGCGCATTGGCGGGCGCAGACGGAATGATATTCAAGGCAGTGCTTGCACTGAGGCCGCCGAGGTCTGTTGCCGTGACTTTAAGAGCTATGGTCCCCGTTGTTCCGGATGGCGGAGTGCCGCTGAACACAAGGTTCGTCGCATCGAACGATAGCCAGGTGGGCAACGGCGCACCGTTGGCTAGTGTTGCCCCGTAGCTCAGCGTGTCGCCAGCTATCGTCTCGCTGAACAGTGATGCGGGCAACGAATAGCTCCACGCAGCCCCCGTTGTCACCGACTGCACAGGCAATGTCTGTGTGACAGCCGGAGCCTGGTAAGTCGGATTGACCTGCAGGTTCAGCGTCGTGCTCGTGGCCAAACCACCCAGATCCGTCGCAGTGATTTCCACTGCGAACGCGCCCGTTGTCTGGTCCGTCGGCGTGCCACTGAACGTCCGGTTCGCCGGATCGAACGTCAGCCACGATGGCAACGGATTGCCATTTGCAAGGGTCGCCGTGTACGTCAACGTGTCACCCTCAACCGGTTCGGCAAACAGCGTCGAGGGTAACCCATACGACCACGTGGTACCAACCGACAGCGCCTGGTTAGTCAGGGACTGGCTAACCGTCGGCGCTTCATAGGACGGGTTGATCTGCACATTCAGCGTCGTGCTCGTCGCCAGGCCGCCCATGTCAGTAGCCGTAATCGTGAAGACTAGCGCACCGGTGGTCTGGTCCGTCGGCGTACCGCTAAAAGTTTGCGTCTCTGCATTGAACGTCAGCCACGACGGTAGAGGATTGCCGTTTGCGAGCGTCGCCTGATACGTCAGTGTATCGCCTGCGACGGTCTCACTGAACAACGAAGCTGGCAGCGTATAGCTCCAGGGGTTACTGGCGGCGATCGTCTGCGTGACAAGCGTCTGGTTTATCGTCGGTGCCTGATATGATGGGTTGACCTGCACGTTCAGGGTCGTATTTGTCGTGAGACCACCCATGTCGGTCGCAGAAACGGTAAGGACTAACGCACCGGTGGTCTGGTCCGTCGGCATACCGCTAAAGGTTTGCGTCTCCGCATTGAACGTGAGCCACGACGGCAGTGGATTGCCGTTAGCAAGCGTCGCCTGATACGTCAGCGTATCGCCTGCGACGGTCTCACTGAACAACGAAGCTGGCAGCGTATAGCTCCAGGGGTTGCCAGCGGCGATCGTCTGTGTGCCCAGCGCCTGACCAACGGTTGGCGCTTCATAGGTCGGGTTCACCTGCAGATTCAGCGTCGTGCTTGCTGTAAGGCCAACCTGATCGCTTGCTGTGACGTTCACGACAAGAGGTCCCGTGCTCTGGTCGCTGGGCGTACCGCTAAAAGTACCGGTCGACGGATTGAACACCAGCCAGCCAGGTAGCGGACTGCCATTTGCAAGCGTCGCGCTCAGGGTCAGTGAATCGTTTGCGCCGGTCTCACTGAATAGCGTGCCGGGAAGCGTAAAACTGAATGGCGTACCCGCTGACGCGCTCTGGTTTGCCAGCGTCTGTGTGACGGTCGGCGTGTTGTAGCCGAGAGCGCCAGCTACACTTGCAAAGTTCCACTGGGTGCCATCGGAGAATGCAATCGTAGGCCGGCACACGGCATAACTGAAATAGTACGGGATTGTCACCTGGTCACCATTGCCAAACGACAGCACCAACCCGTTAGATGTGTTACGGGTGATCTGGGTATTGGCTTCGGTGATACCCGTACCGAGCTGCAGTACGTCCTGGTCCGTACCGGCCGTTTTCAGAAAGCTCTCATTCAACGTGACCGCACCATCACCCTCGTTAAAAAGAAACGTATCAACGCCCGCGCCAGCGTAAAGCGTATCATTTTTCCCCGCGGTAATGTCATCATCCAGATTACCCGCAAAGATGATATCGTTTGGCGCACCGACAATCCGGTTATTAACCCCAGACAGACCCTCGAGGAAATTTCCTCCACTGGTCGTATCGGTGAATACCAGTTGACTGGTGATTGAAGTGTAGTTCCAGATCGTTCCGTCAGCGAACACGATCGACGGCTGAGCCGTAGCAAGTGTGAAATAATTCGGAATGCTTACCTGATCACCGTTGCCGAATGAGAGCACCAGCGCGTTGGACAGGGTTCGCGTAATTTGAGTACCAGCCTCTGTGATACCCGTCCCAAGCTGCAGAATGTCCTGGTTGACGCCCGCCATCTTGGGTGTGCTCTCATTCAGAGTGACCGCGCCGTCGCCCACACTGAAAAGAAATGTATCCACCCCAGCGCCCGCGTAAAGGTTATCGTTTCTGCCGGCGGTTACCGTGTCGCTCAGGCCATTCGCCTGAACTGTGTCGTTGAGCGCGCCCACGACTGTATCGGCCAGGCCATTGGTATAAATCGTATCGCCGGGCGCACCGACAATCGTATTGTTAACACTGGCGAGTCCCTCCAGGACATTACCACCCGTAGTCGTATCAGCGTACACGGCCCGATCCGCGATCGCGGTATAGTTCCACGTGGTTCCGTCAGCGAACGCTATTGACAGCTGGGCTGAGTATTTTCCAATCCTGAGATGAGTCTGAACCTGTAGGTGGTGTGGGGTTCAGGGGTCGCTGTGTCTCTATCGGAAAGCGGGAGTTGTCCACGGCCGGCACGGCGGTGGGCAACTCCCGCCCCCGGATTATGCCGTAGCCACCGGCAGCGGCTCAGGCTCGTTTGCGACGAAACGAGGCGAACAGGTTGCGGCGCATGTCCTGAAGCTGCTGGGCGGCCTGGGAGTCGGTCATGGCCATGGCAGTGTCGCTAAGGGTCTGGGCGGTGACGCCGGGCTTGAGGTACTGCTCGAAATCCGGGATCGAGCGCAGCCGGTCCCACGGCGTCATGATCCGCTCGCTCGGGTAGCTCTTGCGGATGCGCCCACGTGCATCCACCGTGTCCACGGCGAAGTAACAGGGCCGGTGGAAGTTCAGGTACGGATTGAGCGCCTGTTCGTGGAAGCGGTTGATCGCCGCGGCATGCCTCTGCGGGATGTGCCCATAGCCGATGAGCTTGCGAACGACCGCGCCGTTCTTGCACTCGGCCAGTGCGTTGTCGTTGGTCTGGCGCGGGCGTGAGCGGGTGAACTCGATGCGCAACTTCTCGAGCAGGCCAGCCACGTCGCGGTTGATGTACTCGCTACCACCGTCAGAGTGAAAGCCGCGCACCACGAACGGAAAACTCTGGAGCATCAGCGCGATGACCGGCAGCAGGTACGCCTCGCTGATGCGCTCGACAGCGGCCACGACCTCCCATTGCGTGACGATGTCCACCGCGTTGACGTGATAGACGCCCTTGACGCCGTCCTGATCGCCTTGATGGACCGTATCGATACGGATATAACCGGGCAGGCCTTCAGGCGCCGGCGCCTTCCTCACGGCGATCTGCACCGGGCTGGGCCGCGTCTTCGTCCATGTGAGGCGCCGCTGGCGGTACGCCTGGCCCGCGCGCAAGTTGTATAGGTGCGACACGGAAATGTGCGACAAGCGTTCGTAGCGCGCATCGCCATACACCTGGCAGGCCCGCCGCGCCAGCGCCCGCGTGGCCGCCCCCGAGAGCGTGTCGTGCAGGCTGTCCAGTTCGACCAGCAAGGCGACATCCTCGTCCGTGTAGCGACGTGGGAATTGGGTGCGCGTGCCGCGTTCACGCTGCTCGAGCGTGCCGCTCTCGCGGTACTGCGCAATGAGTCGAATGACGTGGGCACGTGAGTAGCCCGAGACCCGCTGCACATAGGCGAACAGCAGCCCGCGCTCACCGCGAGACCGCCGAAAATAGCCGAACCAACGCAGCGTGCGCTCAACGAACCGTCGTCGCTCAGCCTCGTCCTGAACGACGTGCAGCTCAACGTCGCAGACCCCCGCCAGGAACTCCCGGACTTGCCCGATCGTCTCCAGCCTTGTCGTATTCATGTCGATCACCATCGCGCAATGATCGACCCCTAAAACTCCCCGCTCAGACTCCTTTGCCGTTGGAATCACGCCGCCCCGCCCAGACTCCTTTGCCATTGGACAAGGCTGGCTGTGGCAGACTCGAAATAGTTTGGTATGCTTATCTGATCGCCATTTCCGAACGAAAGCACGAGACCGTTGGACATCGTTCGCGCGATCTGGGTGCCAGCCTCGGTAATGCCCACCCCAAGCTGCAGGATGTCCTGGTTGATGCCCGCCGTCTTGGTTGTGCTCTCGTGAAGCGTGACCGCGCCGTCACCCTGGTCGAAAATAAATGTGTCAACACCAACTCCAGCATACAAGGTCCCGTCCCTGCCCGTTGTTATTGTGTCGTCCAGATTGCCGGCATAGATGGTGTCGCTGGTCGCCCCGACAATCGTGTTGTTTACGCCCGCGAGCCCCTCCAGAGTATTACCGCCGCTGCTGGGGTCTACAAAGACAAGGCGCGCGGCAACCGCCGCAAAATTCCATGTGGTACCGTCCGCGAAAGCAATCGTAGGGCGTGCACTGGAAAGGGAAAAATAGCTGGGAATGGTGACCTGATCCCCATTGCCGAATGACAGGATCAGGCTGTTGGTGAGCGTTCGGGTGATCTGGGTGCCAGCCTCGGTGATGCCCACCCCAAGCTGCAGCACGTCCTGGTTGCTGCCAGCAGTCTTCGCGGTATAGTCATTAAGCGTTACCGCTCCATCACCCTGGCTGATAATAAAAGTATCAAGACCAGCGCCGGCATACAACACATCGTTTCGTCCGGCCGTAATCTCATCCGTCAGATTTCCCGCCCAGATCGTGTCATTGGTGGCCCCAACAACGATGCTGTCGGCGCCCTGCAGTCCGTACAATGTATTGCCACCGCTGGTCGTATCGGTAAGCACCGCCTGGTTCGCGATATCTGCAAAACTCCACGTGGTCCCGTCCGCGAACGTAACACCAAGCTGTTGGGCGACGGAGCCGGTGTAGGCGTTGCCTAAAAAATAGTAGGGCACCGTTACCTGGTCGCCGTTCCCAAACGACAGCACCAGGTTGCCACTCATGGTGCGCACGACCTGGGTGCCCGACTCCGTGATGCCAGGACCCAGCTGCAGGACGTCGCTACTCACGCCCGCGGTCTTGGAGAAGCTTTCTGTTAGCGTAACAGCCCCATCACCACGGCTGAAAATGAACGTATCCGTGCCCGGACCGGCAAACAGCGTATCGTTCTGCCCGATGGTCACGACGTCCGCCGTACCATACGCATTGATGGTGTCGCCGGCCCCGCCAGTAATCGAATCGGTCAGGTTGCCCGAATCGATTGTGTCGTTCGGTGCACCCACAATTGTATTGTTACTAAGTTTTTCGAAAGTATTGTCATACACATGAGACAATACGTGCATGAAATCGAAACGCACATCGGACGGCCGGAAACTGGACCACGCGACGTTGCAGGCGATGCGCCAGCAAGCGGTGAAGGCCATACGCGAAGGGCAGGACGTGGCCAGTGTGGCGGCGGCCTACGGGGTGAACGAACGCAGCGTGTATCGTTGGCTGGCCGATTTCGCCAACGGCGGTCAAAACGCGTTGCTGGCCAAGCCGATACCGGGGCGGCCGTCCAAGGTCAATGCCGAAGAGATGCGCTGGCTGGCACAAGCGGTGCGAGACAATACTCCACTGCAGTTCAAGTTCGAATTCGGGCTGTGGACGCTGTCGCTGATTGCCGCGCTCATTGAGCGGCAGTTCGGCAAAAAGCTGGCGCTTTCCGGGGTGAGCCGCATCATGAAGCTGTTGGGCTTCACGGTGCAAAAGCCCCTGTATCAGGCGTGGCAACAGGACGCGACGCTCGTTCGGCAGTGGGAGTTCGAAACCTACCCGGCGATTCGAGCCGAGGCACGAGCCGTTGGCGCGAGCATCTACTTTGCCGATGAGTCGGGCATTCGCTCGGATTACCACACGGGCACGACATGGGCGCCGCAGGGCTGCACGCCGGTGGTGGAAGCGACAGGCAGGCGTTTCTCGCTGAACATGATTTCGGCGGTCAGTGCTCAGGGCGAGTTCCGCTTCATGGTGCATGAGGGAGCCGTCACCGCTGTCGTCTTCCCAGAGTTTCTCACTCGCCTGATGCTCGGCGCACGCGAGCCGGTGTTCCTCGTAGTCGACGGCCATCCGATTCACAAGGCCAAGCTGGTCCAGGATTTCGTGAAGGCGCAGGAAGGACGACTGAAGCTGTTCTTTCTGCCGCCTTACTCGCCGCACCTGAACCCTGACGAGCAAGTTTGGGCGCACGTGAAGCGCAGCGTCTCCAAACGTCTCGTGCAGTCCAAAGACGAAATGAAGCGATTGGCTATCGGTGCTCTGCGCCGCATCCAGAAGTTGCCCGCGCTGGTGAAGTCCTTCTTTCGCCAGCCCGAATGTCAATATGCCTCTATGTGACATTTCTTTCGGAAATCTTAGTAACATACGTAACCCACGAATTGAAGAATACCCCGATATCTTTTCCGGTTTGAATAATCTCTATTCCAGACATGAATAAAATCCTTTTTTGGAGCAGTGTTAGAGACTTCTGGCGAGGCGGAATCCGTAGTGACTGTCACGGGTATTCTCCGGCATTCCCGCCCTCATTGCAGAGCGGACACTAGCAGGAACTCCTGCCCAGCTTGTCCCTCTCAAGGCTCTGTATTTACAGGCATTCGGACTCAAGGACAAATTGACCGGTCCGTAATATCCAAGGCGGCTGCAATCCTGAACCCATTGCGACGTATTACCGAGCATGTCATACAGGCCCCATGGGTTCGGTTTGAACGAACCAACCGGAGCGGTATAGACATACCCGTCAGTGCAGGACGCATGGTCTATTGCCGAATCAAGAAATCTTGCCGATTCATCTCGCGCGTTTTCGTATTGGCACTGCTCCTGAGGATCGTTACCCCAGTAAGCGGCGGTTACCGTGCCGGCTCTCGCCGCATATTCCCATTCGGTCTCGGTTGGTAACCTGTAGGCTGTTTCCGCGGCCTCTTTCAACTTCGAATTGAGCCACGCAATATACTTCTGCGCGTCATCCCACGACACGCAAGTTACCGGATCATCCTCGGTCTGCTTGAACCCAGGATTCTGCCAGTTCGCGTTCGCGTCATTAACCCAAGTCTTTCCGTTGAAAATCTCGCAGCCCTTGCCTTGGAATCCGGTCTCTTTTGCGAACCAAGCAAACTGCCCTCGGGTTACAGCAAATTTCGCCATGGCGAACGAAGCCACGTGCTCTTCATGACGCGGCACTTCGTCTCCGTACATAACCTTATATTTACTTTTCACGCTCCGAAATTCTTCTTCGGTCGCCCCCATCATGTACTTGCCAGCAGGGAGCACAATTATTTCCGAACAAGTATCGCAGTCCTGAAATTTCTCAAACGGCTTGAGGACACCTTGGCTGCCTGATACCACCGCGGCAGAGATCGGCATCGTTAGAGCCAGAAGCATCGCTGCCACAATCATCCTGGCGACCCAAGGCATCGGCAATACCAATACCCATCGCGTGAATGCGATAGAAACCCGATCGAAGCCCCAATCGTTGAAGTTCATCAAACATCTCCAGAAATGGGAGGCTGCATAACCAGCGCAGTCCTAAATCCCGGCTCAACGTCATCCTTTCCATCGCCCTGCACAATTGTGAAGTCATCCCGGATCGCCGCCACCCGACGCGTTAGCCGCGGGTGAGTACGCGTGATTTCGGTGAAAAAGCCGAAGATGGCCGGCACCCTCTGCTCCTGGGCCACAAAGGCGTCGCAGTTCATTGAGGTATTCAGACGCCGGCAGCCACAGCCAAGCATCTGCAATGCATTGCGCGAAGCATGGATGTCTTTTGACAGGTACGTACCAATGCTGTCACAGGTATATTCGCGCGAGCGGGAATAGGCCTTGCCGAGAAACGGGACGAGATGAGCCGGCAGCTTGAGTGCGTTGAGCCAGGGATTCAGATGTCCCGCTGCGTGATGTCCTAGTTCGTGACCGATCAGGAAGCGCACCTGTGCATCGCTATTGGCGTCGATAAGAGCAGAAGTCAGGAACACATAGCCCCCCAAGCAGGCGCCGCGCGAAGGCATTGAATATGCCGTTCGAGTTGTAGATGAATGTATCCGGTGGCACCGTAAGGCCGAGCTCCCTGGATCCCTGGACAACCATCGCATACAGATCAGGAAGCTGCTGCGGTCCGAGCAGGATCATGTTGCCAAACGCCGAGGCACGATATGCCGCACCCGCTGTCCATCGGAAGATGGCTAACGCGATTCCGTATTTGACTAAGAGGCGAACGACGGGACCGACCTTGGGATCCGCCCAGTGTGATTGCGCCCAACTGCCTATGACGCCCCACAGGCATACACCTGCCACGATCATGATCCATTGGTAGGTTTTCTCCCGGTTGCTCCTGAATGCCGCAGCTGTTTTTGACACTATTCGCCCCTATTCCGAGTGTCGGCGCGCGTTTCGCCGAGCGAGGCGGCCCTTGGCGAATTCTTTGTATTTTCCATAGCTCCATTCCGGTAAGAGAATGACCATCCAGAAAGCTCGGGGCAATTCACTCTGCATATCGGCGGCCACATTGAATCTTCTTTACTTATTCCCACAGGTCAGCGCCGAAGGCCTGTTTACTTGTGCAGCGTGATAAAAACTTATTTAGGACTCCAACTCAAGCACGCACAGCGCGGAACGCAACGCCCGATCACCAAATGACCCGCGACGATAGCAAACACGTAAAAACCTAGAGCAATGATGTTGACGGAACACAACGAAGCACCATTTCGCTTCGTTACTCTTGAATGAAAATTCAGGTGCCGCGAGATACTAAGTTTTTAGAAAGTAGCCTCACTCGCTAGCGTATTGACACTCGGGCTGACGGAAGAACGATTTGACGAGGTCGGGCAGTTTTTGAATGCGTCGCAACGCACCGAGGGCGAGCGACTTCATGTCGTCCAGGCTTTGCACAAGCTGCCGGCTGACTCGCCGTTTGACGTGTGCCCACACTTGTTCATCGGGGTTCAACTGCGGCGCGTAGGGCGGCAGGTAGAACAACGTGAGCTGCCCATCGAGCGATGCGACGTAGTCTTTGACGAGCTTGGATTTATGGATCGGATGACCATCGACGATCAAGAAGATTGGCTTGCTTGCACCGACCATCAGACGAGCGAGAAATTCCTTGAAGGTCGTCGCCCTCACCGATCCCTCGTGAATCATGAAGCGAAATTCGCCACCAGGACTGACCGCCGAGATCATGTTGAACGAGAAGCGTCGCCCAGTTACCTCGACGACGGGCGTTTGGCCGACCGGAGCCCAGGTCGTGCCGGTATGGTAGTCGGAGCGAATGCCCGCTTCATCGGCAAAATAGATCACCGCGCCTTGCGCGCGGGCTTGCGCCTTGATCGCCGGATACGTCTTGGTTTCCCACTCGTGCACGAGTTGGGTGTCTTGCTGCCAAGCTTGATACAGCGGCTTTTGGACGGAAAAGCCAAGCAGCTTCATGACACGGCTGACCGAGGCCAACGCCAAAGATTTGCCGAACTGGCGCTTGATCAGTTCGCTGATCAACGACAGTGTCCACAGACCGAATTCGAACTTGAACTGTTGGGGAGAGTTGTCGCGAACCGCCTGGGCAATCCAACGCATTTCGTCGGCACTGATCTTCGGTGGCCGCCCCGGAATCGGCTTGGCCAAAAGTGCATTCTGTCCGCCTTCGGCGAACTGGGCGAGCCAGTTAAAAACCGTGCGAGTGCTCACACCGAACGCAGCCGCTATCGATGCCACCGTTGTGCCTTCGTGCGCCGCCTTAACCGCTTGTTGGCGCATGACCTGGAGCGTGTGGTGATCCAGCTTGCGGCCGTCTGATGAACGTTTGCATTTCATCCAGCCATTGTCTCACGGATGTGAAATTACTTTCTAAAAACTTAGTAACAGCACGACGGCATATACCGATTACTTACGGATTTTAAATTTCATTGCTGACAGCCACGGCGATTGCATTTGACTTTCCGATGATCAACGGATAGAGAGGCGACGGTTGTAAATTGCTTGCCGATTTCGTTTACTCGGGCCTTCCCTTGCTGGAGAGCCTGATGACAACACGAACACTGGTGCATTGGCTGGAAGACGTGGAGGATCCGCGTGACGGCCCCGGGCTTAAACACGACCTGACTGAACTGCTGGTGGTGGCCGTGTGCGCGATCATCGCGGGCGCGCAAAGCTTCACAGACATGGCGATGTTTGCACAACTGCGTCTGCCGTGGCTGCGCCGCTATCTGCTGCTCGAGAACGGGGCGCCTTCGCACGACACCTTTGGCCGGGTGTTCCGGCTACTGGATGCGAAGCGTTTCGAGCGGGCCTTTCGGGGCTGGATTGGCAGCGTAGTGGGAGCGGCGCAGCTTGAGCATATCGCCATTGACGGCAAGTGTGTGCGTGGCTCGCGCGACGGCGAGCGCACCCCGGTTCATCTGGTGAGCGCCTATGCCACGCGCCTTGGGGTCATGCTGTGCCAGGAACGCGTGGCTGATAAAAGCAACGAGATCGACGCGATCCCCGCGGTGCTCGACGCGCTGGCGCTCAAGGGTTGCATCGTCAGCATTGATGCGATGGGCTGTCAGCGGGAAATTGCCCGTGCGATCCGCGAGCGTGGGGGCGACTACGTGCTCGCCGTCAAGGGCAACCAGGAAAAGCTCTTCAACGCTCTCTCGGGCTTCTTCGGCGCCACTGAGCGCGGGCGCATTGAGCGGCTGATGCCCGAGTGCTACGTTCGGACCATCGAAAAGGACCATGGCCGCATCGAAGAGCGCCGCTACTGGCTCACCCAGGACGTGCTGAAAAGGGTGGACACGAATGCATGGCCCGACTGCCACCAGATCGGTATGGTTGAGGCCATTTGCCATACTGGCAAGGGCGAACCCAGCATGCAGCGCCGTTACTTCATCACCTCCGCACAGTGTGACGTGAAGGACTTCGCCCGCGCGGCGCGTGACCACTGGCGCATCGAGAACAGCTTGCACTGGAGCCTGGACGTCACCTTTCTCGAAGACGCCTGCCGCGTGAGAAAGGACCACGCCGCACACAATTACGCGACCCTGCGACGCTTCGCCCTGAACCTGATCAAGCTCGACATCAGCCTACCGAAGACCAGCGTTCGCAGTCGCGTGAAGCGGGCAGAGTGGGATGAAGACTATCGCACGCACATCCTGCAGATCAAACCACTGATCAGCGCTTGAATTCAACGTCGCAACATTGATCGCATTGGTCCATGCTCAAATGCAATCGCCGTGACGTCGTACCGCCATCGAACGTAACGGACACGAACGTATCGATCTGTCCGCTGACATCTGTCAATGTCGGAGCCGTGCCGCCCGGCCATCTGACGTTCGGAGGCCAGACGATCCCTGTGCTAGGTCGTTGATGAGAAAGTTTTCCAGACTTTGCGGCCACAACGTGAAGACGATTGCCCCGGAGATTCTCTCCGGAATTTATGCCGCCAATCTCGCTCTTGTATCGCTCCATAGACGGGGTTTGCGCGCAGCGATCTCATCAGCAAGTCGCCGTGATATTGTTCTCTCCAATGTGCGCCGCTGGCCTTGCGCCCCCTACATCGCCCAAACAAACACGCAAGATCTCGATCACGACAACGACAACTTCAAAGCAAAGACCAGACAATGAGCGATCCTCTCCCAGCCAATCAAAATACGATCTCCGCCTTGAGCCGGGAAGCCAAACGACTAGAGGAAGACGCGACCTATTCCAGCAAAGGCCACTTTAACGCCGAAGATAGCTGGATGCTACGCAATTACTGGCTTGGCGTGCCGGCCACAATACTCGCGGCGTTAGCCGGTGCGACCCTGTTCAAGAGCTATCCTGAGCTTGCCAGCCTTAGCGCCCTTGCGGCGTCGCTTTTGACAGGGCTTATGACATTTCTTAAGCCCAACGAGCGCGCTGCCATGCATCGGGCTGCTGCCGGACAATTTCTGTCGCTTCGAAACCAGGCCCGCTTCTTTAGAGAGATTGAACTACTCCAGACGGATGGTCTGGACGAATTGCGCGACAGACTGAAAGCACTGTCGACCATGCGCAATGAATTGAACGACAAGAGTCCGAGCATCCCCCGATGGGCGTTTGTCGCTGCACGTAAGGGCATCGAAGAGGGCGAGGCGACTCACAAGGTGGACAAGGAGGACTGATGCATGTCGGTACTGAGCTTTCTCACGGACACGGCCAGCAACGCTGTGCTTTCGCCGATCGAACAGTTGTCGATTACCACTTCAATCAACACTCTCCAAACGCGCCTGGGCTTGCATTTCACAAACGGTGTGCTCAAGCAGCACTTTCGTTTTGGATCGTCAACACGAGGGACTATCCTGCCACGCTCAATGGACGAGCAGTCCGACATCGACTACATGATCGTCTTCAGCGACAACAACGCGACGCCCCAGACATACCTGAATCGCCTGAAGGCCTTTGCAGAAAAGCGCTATGGCACGTCGGCAATCTACCAATCCAGCCCGACCATCGTTTTGGAACTGAATCACATCAAGTTTGATCTGGTACCGGCGACAATGACTTGGCTCGGTGACCTTGCAATTCCCAATGGCTCGGGCGGATGGAGAGCCACCAATCCAAGCGCATTCAATTCCACGCTTGAGGCAAAGAACAAGGCGAGCAATTCGTTGATCAAACCGACGATCCGGCTATTCAAGTACTGGAATGCGGCAAGTGGGTCTCCGTTCATCTCCTTCGAAATGGAACAATGGGTGTGCGGGCTCACGTTCTGGTGGCTAACAAACCAGAAAGAATACTTCTTTACTGTGATTGATAATCTCGCCACGAACTGGTCATATCCGCAATGGACCAACAACGAGATCACCCGTGCCAAGACGATTGTCGCCAATGTCAAGCGGTATGAAAGAGACAGCATGCCGGCGACAGCAGAACGTGAAATCAGGCGACTGTTTCGTCTATGAGACAACCTGCGTAATCGCTGTTTCCTAACGAGGAATCTGCCCATGACTACGTTGGCCACGCGCGTCCGCAAGGCGCTTATCGCTATCGATCTTCAAACCGAAGTGGTCGCTGCCACGCCGGATGAAGTGCCGCGCGCTTAGCCCATCCCATGCGTCTCTACTATCTGACAGCCTGCGAATGGGCTGAGAAAACTCTCCGAGAGCAACGGTTCAAGCTATCGACTTTCGATGAAGCCAACGACCCGTTCGAGCTGCTGGCGGTGTCAATAAAGAACCGCCACGCCCGGCAAATTTATAAGGACCTGATCTATAAGCACTGGAACAACCACCTCGCTATGCTCTGCACGAGCACGAGCTGGCACAGTCCCGTCATGTGGGCCCACTACGGCGATAAACATCGAGGCGTCTGCATTGGATTCGATACCGCCGAGCATGTACAGGTTTGTCCGGTTTCCTATCGTACCGACCGCCTACCTGGTTTGCTTGACTCGCTTGGGCAAAGACAGCTCCCAACCGAAGAACAGATTATGACGGTGCTAACGACGAAGTTCAAAGACTGGCAATACGAGCGAGAGTGCCGGATCTTTGCCGAAGGCAGCGAGCGGGACGCAGACGGCAAAGCATATCTTGCGTTTCAACCTGGATTGATTCCGCGCGAGATTATCCTTGGCGTCAGATGCGAGGCGTCGCTGCGCGATTTCGCCGATCTGGTGATCGACCCGATCAATTCGGTCGAGATTTTCAAAGCGCGGGCCGCTTTTGACTCGTTTAAAATTGTGCGGCAAAAGCAGGTCAAGCCGATCGTTGTAAAGCCTGAAAAGCAGTTGCGGCACGGATAACCAACAAATCAGAACGAGCCTTGGACCAGCCCACCATCATAGACGACATTCTACGAATTGTTACGGCATCAAAGATGAGCAAGCTCGACAAGCTCTGCCGGCGCACGGTCATCACGGAGGAAGCGTTTGACGAGTTCATTCGGGTTTGCGACGCCCAGGTATTGCCTTGGCTCCATGTCATGTCGTGGCGTGACTTCCTTCCGGAGAAGTTGCAATTCACATCCGAAGACAGTTCCAACATGCCTAACCTCAAACTCGGTCCTCCTAAGAGGGAGCAGGCCAAGGCGATGAGAAAATGGTATCAGTTGCTCGGTGACCGTCGATACCTTGTTGGGCACTTGTTTTACAGCCCCATTCACCCTAACTGGCAGTTCTTCTATTTCGACAACCGTGATCTAAACCCACACGACAATCATTTCAAGCATGGCGCGCATGTCCACCTGATAAATCACTTATGGCCTGGGCACACCTACGAGTCAATCTGGCAGACGTTCAACGATGGTAATCCTGAAATGAAAGGCGCGTTGCACATTCGCTATCATCGAGAACACCCGGGACCACCGGACATTTGAATGCTGACCACAGCTGACCACTAACGTGTTGCCGGCGGAAAACGGTGCTCAACGGTCAGGGCAGGTTTTCCGCCGGGGACGAACAACCGGTGCGCCGAAGCCTTATGATTTTGCAAACGTCAGTGACAGGTGATCTATGCTCGCAAGGTCGGCGCTATAGAGATCGAAGCTTGTGCCATCCGGCTTCTCGATGGTCACCCTTTCAGGGTAAGCACCAACGAAGAATGCAAGCACCTCCTCCTTTGCGGCGATCGCCTTCTCCAGCTCGACCATTTCGGCAAGGAACGCCTTCCTACTCCGGGACGCGTCGATGCGCTCCTGAGGTACGTAGACCCGAATGCGATACGGCTTCTTGTCAATCCAGACTGGCTCGGCAAAGCGCAAACCGACGCCCTTGTCCTTGTATACTTTCAACGAGTCGACCGGTCCGTAGTAGATCAGCCCCGTCTCGTCACCGAAAAACTGCGCCTTCTTGAAGAACCGCGTGAATGCCTTCGTCTTGTTACCGATCGTGAACTCGCGGCGCTTGCTGTCATCGTCGCCGGAAAGAAAGCAGTCGACGACCTCATCGAGGTAACGAGTTTTCGTGCTCGTCTGTCGCCCGCCACCGCCGCCACCGCCAGTCCCGCTTCCGCCCGTTGTCACTCCGTCAGTACCTTCGCCGCCATCGTCGCTTGTGCCGCCACCGGTCCTGTTACGCTTCGGCGGATTCAAAACGAATTCGGTTGGAAAGTTGGTGGGCTTATAGTCGTCCTCGCCATCGGGCGGCCGGCGAACCGTCGTACCGGCGCGACCGGGTTGAACCAAATCACAATCTGGATTGTGTTCGTCCCTCGTGCGAAAGTGCAGCGCACGTTTCGACTTGCGCGTCATGTAGATCCCGACCGGAGTCAGGCGAACCCGACAGTCCTTGTCTTCACACCGAAATGTAAGTTCGCGTCCGTAGTACTCACTGCCCTCGTCCGTGTACAGTTCCCGGGCGCGATACGGAGTCAGCGCCTCCCCAGATTCATCGCACCAGGCACGGCCAAATTTCATTGCCATTCTTTTTCTTCTCCACACCGTTTGCCTGCTTATGCGGAATTCAAACTCGAGGTCGACCGCAGGCCAGGTCAGCCAATCTGTCATAGACCGATTGATCCGGAAGATAGTTGCTTAAATGTACGCGGTCATTAATTCACGCCTCTCAGAGTGGTAGCGTCGAACTCCGAGGTGTGGCAGCGGCGACTCAGCGCAGGTCGGCGGGCATCTTCCAGGGCAACAACGCGTCATAGTCCTCGACGGTCGTGGCAAGTGGAAGTTTTTGGAAGAGCCAGTGGAGGTAGTAGTACGGATCGATGCGGTTAGCGCGGCACGTTTCCACGAGCGAATACAGGTTTGCGCTCGCGTTCGCACCGGCGACAGTGTCGGCGAACATCCAGCCGCTCACATTATAGAAGGGCTTCTATAAACGAAACTATCCACAGGTCTTGGTTATGGAAGGTCATGGCGACGTGGCTTCAAACGTCCCGCTTTTTCAGGGCCCATCTCTTCCGGGAGCCGTCGTTACCTTCCATAATTTGCGGTACTTTCCTCATGCTGTTCTGTGTTTTTTCGAGGAGAGCTACCATGCCCAAATACACACGCATCAGACCCGGCCATCTGCTCTGCGAGCATTGGTTCGAAGGCGCTGCGTTGCGAACGCATGCAGACGCTTACGTTCAATACCTGATCGATCGTGGTTATGCCCGGGAGACAGTGGAATGCTACTTCAGGTGTGTCGCCCACTTCATTCATTGGATGACGCAGCGCGACATCAATCTTTGCGATGTTAGCAAGCCGACGATCGTCCAGTTTCTCGAGCGGCACCTGCCGCATTGCCAATGCGCGTCTCGCTGTCGGCACACAAGCGCCGATGTTCGCGCCGGTTTGAAGCACTTCTTCGCGATGCTCGACGGCGCGCAACCGGAGCATTTGACTCTCAACGTGTTGACGCCTATCGGCACAGAGCTCGCAGAATTCAAGCGCCATCTGGCAGAGGTTCGCGGTCTGTCCGACAGCACATGCACAGTTCGAGTACGGCAGGCCCACGAGTTTCTTGTCGATCGTTTCGGTGCGGGGCCCGTACAGATTTCGAGGTTGACCCCGGGCGATATTGTACGTTTTGTTATGCGCCGAACGAACGGACTTGCTCCAGCGACGATCAAGGGTATCGGTATCTCGCTACGGAGCTACTTGTTATTCAAGAGCAGCCGGGGAACGCCAACCGAAACGCTCATCGCAGCGCTGCCGAGGGTTGCGCAATGGCGTCTCTCCGGATTGCCCGAGGTCCTCTCGTCTGTCGAAGTCAGGCAACTGCTCAAGGCGTTCGATCGTAGCAGTGCTACCGGCATGCGCGATTACGCCATGACGCGCTGTCTTCTAGATCTTGGCTTGCGGCGCGCGGAAGTGGCACGTCTGAGTCTCGATGATATCGACTGGCGAGATGGAACATTGACGATACACGGCAAGGGCAAACGGATCGACATCGTCCCGCTTCCAAGACTGACCGGCAACGCGATCTCCGAGTACCTGCAGCGTGGGCGTCCAAACACTGCACGGCGCGAGGTATTTGTTCGCCATCGACCACCGCTTGATGCCGCAGCCAATCTGGATATTGTCCGTAACGCAGTTCGTTATGCCGCTGCGCGTTGCGGTTTGCAGCAACGTGTGCGCGGCACCCATATTTTCCGGCACACCATGGCTTGCCGGATGGTGCAAGGCGGCGTTCCATTCAAGGAGATCGGCGATCTGTTGCGCCATCGTTCTCTCGATACCACGACGATTTATGCGAAGGTCAACCTTCCAGCCCTTCGTCGCGTGGCGCTTCCATGGCCAGGGAAGCGATCATGAGCGCGCACACATCTTTTTCCAACTGGATCGACGCTTACCTCAACGTCCGTCGTCGAGCCGGATTTGATCTCCGGATCGTGGGCAATCAACTCAGGGAATTCGCGCGCTTTGCCGAACGGATCGGCCACAACGGTGGGCTGACGATACAACTCGCCGCTCAGTGGGCCGGCAACTCCGGCACCGGACGGCGGTCAACGGCGGCCCGCAGAATCGAGGTGCTTCGCCCCTTTGCCGCGTACTGCCGGCAATTCGATCCGGCAACAGAGATCCCGCCGCGATATCTGTTCGGGCGTGCCCATCATCGACTGGCACCGCATATTTTCACCGATGATGAAGTCGTGGATCTGCTGGCAGCCTGCGACGGTCTCTATCCACCCGGTGGTCTGCGCAGTGCGAGCTGCAGGACGATTTTCGGACTGATCGCTGCGACCGGACTGCGTATCTCGGAAGCGACGGGTTAACCCGTTCGGATGTAGATTTCGAGAAGCGGCTTCTGCATATCCGGAGTGCTAAGTTTGGCAAATCACGGTGGGTGCCGATACACCCTACGACTGCATCAGCGATGCGACGATATGCCTGCAAACGCGACCGCGATTCTTCAACTGCCAACACGAATGCTTTCTTTGTGTTCGACTACGGTCGACCAGCTTCAACAAGAAGCGTCGAGTACGCGTTCAAGATCCTGCGCACCGCATTGAAGTGGCGCGCTCGCGGCGACCATCCCGCACCGCGGATACATGATCTGCGACATTCGTTCGTCTGCCATCGATTGCAGGATTGGTACGCGCAAGGGGTGGACGTCGATCGCAACATTCTTGCGCTGTCGACTTACCTCGGGCATGCCAAAGTCACCGACACGTACTGGTACGAAACAGCCTCGCCCGAGCTCCTGGCAATCGCAGCCCAACGCTTTGTGCGCCATCGCGGAGGTTCATCATGAACATATCAGCAGCGCAGTCCTTTCCAGTCCTGTTGCAGAAATTCTTCACGGAACGTTTGCTTCAGCAACGACACGCAAGCCCATGCACTGTGGCGGCCTACCGTGACAGTTTCCGACTGCTGCTGGCTTTCGCGCATCAACGCTTACACAAGCGGCCCAGCGATATCACCGTCGAGGAACTGAATGCGCCATTCATCCTCGAGTTCCTTAAATACCTCGAACAGGACCGACACAATTCAATTCGTAGCCGGAATGCCAGGTTCGCCGCCATTCGATCGTTCATGGAGTACGTTTCGTTCGCAGAGCCGTCGGCCCTGTCCTTGGCACAATCCGTACTTGCGATTCCCATGAAGCGATTCGAGCAACCGCTCGTCGGATTTCTGTCTCGCGAGCACATTGAGGCTATCCTTGCCGCTCCCGATGTTAGCACCTGGACGGGGCAACGCGACCACGTCATGCTGGCTATGCTTTACAACACCGGAGCCCGCGTTTCTGAGCTGATCGGTATGCGTGTGTCCGACCTCATGCTTGGGCCCACTACATGGGTGCTCATTCACGGCAAAGGTCGCAAGGAGCGTTCTGTCCCGCTATGGCCCGACACCGCGAGAGAACTCAAGCGTTGGCTTCGGCAATATCCCCGAACATCCGAGGAGCCGTTATTTCCCGGGCGGGCCGGCGCTTCGCTTACGCGCATCGGCTTCACCGAGCGGCTTAAGCTTGCAGTTCAGGGCGCCTCGCGACAGTTTCCCGAACTTGCGCGGCACCGCGTCTTTCCACACCTGTTTCGACATTCCGTCGCGATGCATATGCTGCAATCTGGCGTTGATATTACGGTCATCGCGTTGTGGCTCGGTCACGAGAGCCCTGTCACTACGCATCGCTATGTCGAAGCCGATCTGCAAATGAAGGACCGGGCACTGAAGGCACTCCAATCACCGTCGAGCAAGCCACTTCGATATCGACCCAAGGATGATCTTCTTCGCTTTCTGCAAGCGCTGTAGTTATGGATAGTTCGCTATCGGTCACGTCGCCGAGAACACATTCGGCATTGATGCCGTCTCCCCGCAAATGCGAGGGCGCGACATCATTGCCACCCATGCAGCATGCCTAATTCATCCAAGCCTTCCATAACTAAGACCTGTGGATAGCGGCGGCCCAGGCAGAATGGCCTGATGGCGTTCTCACAAGGATTGTTCGAGACCGGCCAGTCGCCGTTCTCAATGTAGCGGACCAGCTTCGGCCATTGGCCTTGTATATAGTTCAACGCCTTGCCGAGCAGGCTGCCGGGTACAACGCCGGGCAGGTGCTGCAGCATCAGCCGGTGAATGACGTCGAGCACGCGCGCACTGTATCGTCGTCGCAGCCGTTGCCGTCGTTGGGCTTCCCACGTTTCGCTGCGCGCCTCGGCGGCAAACAGTTTGCCGATCAATTTGATGAAACGCGTAGCCAGCAGATCGGGCGTACGCGCTGCCTTCGGGACGTTGTCTTCCGCCTTTACAAAGCCCCTCCTTGCGTGCGTCCAGCATGCGAGATGGACGAGCCGATGATGACGCTGCGCGATGCCGTCGTATGCGGCGTAGCCGTCGGTCATCAGCACTGCGCCTTCGCGAATGCCGTCGAACAGCTTGTCTGCCAGCTTGCTGCCGCGACCGGGCGTATAGGTGAACACGCGCCCGGGTGTGTCCGAGTCCGTCATCTGCGCCCAGAGATAACTCTTGGTCTGAGGCTGGCGGCCTTCTTCCTTCAGGACCTGGAATGTCGTTTCGTCGCAGTAGATCAGGTCCGCATCGAGCAGCGCATCACGCATCAGGTTGATCACCGGCTGCGTCGCGAGGCCCACGCGCACCATACTTGCTGCCAACGTGTTCGACGAGATGTCGCCGCCGAAGCGCCGCAGCAGGCCAGCTTGCCGGTACAGCGGCATGCCGAACTGATACTTTCCGGTGGCGATCCACGCGAGTGCCGATTCGCTGAGCAGCCCTCGCGGGATGATGCGCACGGGCGCCGGCGTAACCTTGATGCCCAGGTCGCAGCACGGGCATGCGTACTTGACGCGCTGATGCTGGGTGACCCGAATCTGCTCCGGAATCACGTTCAGTTGCTCGCTGATCTCCACGCCGATCTCGACCAGCGCATGGCCATCGTTGGCGCAGAACCGTTCGGCCTCAGGCAATTCGTGACGGTGGATGTCGCGCGGCAGGGCGGGATCGAGCGGCTTGCGGCCGCGTTTGTTGCGCGTGTGCGCGGCAACCTTCGTTCCGGGCGTGTCTTCCTGTGCGGGTGTCGCGTTTGCGCCGAGCACTTCGGCTTCGTTGAACAAGCCGAGCTGGTCGGAATCGCGCGCTTCGCTCTTCGCGCCGAACAGCTCGCGCCGGAACGCGCGCAGCCGTTCTTCGGCGAGGTCACGTTCGGCCGTCACCAGGCGCAGTGTGCTTTGCAATTCGTCACGCTCACGCTGAAGCGCGTCGTGCTGCTCGCGCATTGCGAGCAGCGCCTTCAGTTCGTCGGCATCGATGGTGACGTTGATCGGCATGCTGCTTTGACCGACATGCCGGCCGTGTGTTCAGCTCACGCGCAGATAGTTGCGCCTGGGATGGCGCTGGATTGCCGCGATGTCGGCACCGTCGATGAGCCAGTGGAGCAGCTCGACGCTCAAGGCTACCACCGCCGTGTCGCTGTCGGGCCACACGAAACGGTCGCTGGCCTCAAGCCGCTTGAGCAGCAGCCAGAAGCCGTTGCGCTCCCAGCCCAGGATCTTGATGCGATCGCGCCGCCGGTTGCCGAACACGAACAGCGCGGGCGCCATCGGACTCAGGTGCATCGCCTGCTCGACCAGGATCGACAGGCTGTTGATCCCGCAGCGGAAGTCCACCGGATCGCGATGGAGGTAGACCTTCAGTTCGTCGTCGAACCGGAACACGGCAGCCTCCCGAACATCTGGACCAGCGTGCCAAGTTCGTCGATGCCGGCCTGGCCCAGGTTGAACTCGACGCCGTTGGGCAGGCGTACGCGCAGCGCAAACGCGATCGGGGCAGGCGTAACAGATGGAGTCGCAGCAGCGGCCACAACCGGTACGAATGCCGGCGCAGGCGCCTCGCTGTGCATAGTGGCCGGCACGCCGTCATGCACCTGCACACCATCGCTCGGGTCAACGACGACGGCGCCGTCCTGTGCGGCCCGTGCGCAGCGGCTACTCTCACGCTCGAGCAGGTACTTCGTGATCCACTTGCGCAGCAAGTTGGCGTTGACCCCGTGCTCCTGCGCCAGGCGTGCCACGGACATACCCGGACGAAGTGCCGCCTCGACCAGCGCGCGCTTGCCCTTCTCGTCGTAGCGCCGCCGCCCATCTCGGCTACGCGAAACAACCTGCAACTCTGAGTCATGCTCTGTCATAGGTGTCCACCTCCGTTTGGTGGACACATGCTGGCCTCTCAGAGCGTCAATGGGTAGACGTCGTTAATCGATCGCATACGTTGGTTCGCGTTCACGCCCGCCTTCAACGCCAGCCCGGCAATTGACGCGCCCGGCTGCAGACAGGCTTCAATCAGCTTGCGCTTACCCTCGGCGTCAAACTTGCGCTTGCCCGCCGCGCTCACGCCGGTCACCCGCAGCGGAAGGAAATCAACTTCGTTCTGTATCATCGCTTGCGTCCGCAAGTTGTCGTTGCGGACGCAAGCCTGCGCTCGTTCAGCTTCCAATTCTAGGTGCGCTTAAATTCGCGCTTACGGGAAGCAAGCCTGAAAGTTGTCTGTCCTTAGAGGACTCGACGGAGATGAGGCCTTCCCCAGCAGATTCCATCAGGGCCAGCGGAACAAATCCGCACAACAGGCCGGATATAAGTCTGCAGCCTCATCCTGTCCGTCACACATCGAATATCACCTGGCAAACCGGGAGGCGTCCATATAAGCGACAACTATGACCTCTTGAACAGCGACAATTACCCCCGCTGACCGGACAAGATAATTGTCGTTCGGCTGGACTTCACAGTTGACGCTTTACAGCACGTACGGATCCGTGCGGGGGGCGATGGGTAACCATCGTCCCTACCGCGACCGATCACCCTATCAACCGTATCGACGAACTGCTACCCTGGAACGTAGCAAGTAAGCTGCCGGGCAAGCCTTGCTCGCCTGCCTCCACGGGCTGATTGCCAGCGGGCGAACCCGAGCGCCCGATACCCAATCATGCCTCACGTGCGCGCCGCATTGCGAACGGTCTTCGCGAGGTGCTTACTCAGGGACGGTAAGACGAAGCACTTCACGCTCCGGGAAGCGCAGCAGGCGTCCCGAAATGCTCACCCGGTTTGAGAGGTGACGAAGCCATGATCGTCACACACCCGTTGCAGGCCCTGTGCCATTAAAGCTATTTGCCTCTGCAAAGTAGAGCCCCCCCTGTGGAGTTCGCAACCCGACACCATGGATCCGTAGGCAAAAAGAACGGGTAGCTTGGCTTTGTTCGGTAGGGTATGGGACCCGTTGGTTGGAGTTGTGTAGAAAGATGAAATCGACCTCTCCGCTCCATGAGCTTTCAGTGCCTTACAAAGCCAGACTGAAATCCGGCGAACCGCGCAAACGCCCGAAACCGACGTATCGGGTCACCAACGCGCGCGCCTACAACCAGAGTCTGAAGCGGCGCGGCCAGCTCAGTCCGTCACGGCACTTAAAACCGGCTTCTACACTAAAGGGCATACGTCACCTCTTGTCGCTCATAAAACAGGGATACTTGTACACGTATGCTCCGCAAAACAGTGTCGTCGTCAGCCTGCATAACCAAAGTCCCGCTATACGTTCGCGGAACTTAAGCTAATCGCACTACAGAGCTTACTTCCAGGTCCACGTCGCGCCGGCACCCGCGCCCACCGTGCCCCCTGTGGTCATGCTCGCGGAAGCTCGGAACACCATTCGCCCGCTTTCCGAGATATGGCTGATTCCGATAGCAAGCGCCGACTGGCCTATGTAGGTACCACCACCAACCGATATGCCGCTCTGGCCAGGCTCATACGGCGGAGGCATATTGGCCATCGCGATGGCCGCTGCTGCGCCGGCATAAGCATTCTTCTGATATGTCTGAACACTGTTAGCCAACCCGTTGAGCTGGTTGACATTAACGGCATCCGTACCATTGACCCCCGGTGCAACATTGGTAATGCGACGCTCCGAGCCGGGCGCACCGACCGATACCGTGTTGGCTTCCGACGCGACGGAATTCGCGCCCAGCGCGACCGAGTTCGTAGCCGTGGCCGTGGCCGCTGCACCCAGGGCAACCGCGTTGTTACCCGAAGCAAGCGAATTCGAACCGATTGCCGTCGTCGGGTCGGCAAGCGCTTGCGCTTGGTAACCAATGGCCACCGAGCCATCGTTGGTCGCCACGGAGCGGAAGCCCACCGCCGTCGTGTTGGCGCTGTTCGCATGGGCGTTACTACCAATCGCTGTCGCGCCATTGGTCGCCGCGGTCGCGCAAAGCCCTGCGCCCGTCGCATCGGCACCGTTTGCTTCATTACACGTTGCCGCATTCACCGTCGACAGCACGCTGTTGTTTTGCGTCGCACCGGCCGTTTGCACCATGCCGTTAGTGCCCCCCCCTATCGTGACCCCACCCAACGCCGTCGCGTTACTGGCCGATGCCGCTGACGCCGCCTGAATCAGTGGCGACAACGAGGTGGAGACCGATGCCACACCTGTGGACAGTGACGCGATGCCCGTCGAAACGGATGTGCTCAAAGCAGTGACGGTGTTGTTCGTCGTGCTCAACCCTGTCGACAGCGACGTTACTCCGCTTTCCGCCGTACTGATGCCCGTCGAGAACGTGCCGACCGTTGTTGACAGAGAGTTCACCGAACTCGTTGTCGAGCTGATGCTCGTCGAGAATGTGCCCACGGTCGTCGACAGAGAACTCACCGCGCTTGTCGCTGAGCTGATGCTGGTCGAGAATGTGCCGACCGTCGTCGACAAAGAGCTCACTGAACTGAGCGCCGAGCTAACGCCCGTCGAAGCCGACGTGCTCAGGTTCGTCACGTTGCTGTTCGTCGTCGACAGCCCTGTCGACAGCGAACCCACATCCGTCGACTCTTGTGTCGACAGGCTCGTCACGTTGCTGTTGGTTGTGCTCAACCCCGTCGACAGTGACGTCACGCCGCTTTGCGCTGTGCTGATCCCCGTCGAGGCCGACGTGCTCAGGCTTGTCACATTACTGTTCGTCGTGGACAGGCCTGTCGACAGCGATGTCACGCCACTCTGGGCCGTGCTGATCCCTGTCGAAGCCGACGTGCTCAGGCTCGTCACATTGCTATTGGTCGTGCTCAGGCCTGTCGACAATGATGTCACGCCGCTCTGGGCCGTGCTAATGCCTGTCGAGGCCGATGTGCTCAAGCTCGTCACGCTGCTGTTCGTCGTCGACAGCCCTGTCGACAGCGAACCCACATCCGTCGACTCTTGTGTCGACAGCGACGTCACACCACTCTGCGCCGTGCTGATCCCCGTCGAGGCCGACGTGCTCAGGCTCGTCACATTACTGTTCGTCGTGGACAGGCCTGTCGACAACGATGTCACGCCACTCTGGGCCGTGCTGATCCCTGTCGAAGCCGACGTGCTCAAGCTCGTTACGTTGCTGTTCGTCGTGGACAGCCCTGTCGACAGCGATGTCACGCCACTTTGCGCCGTGCTGATCCCCGTCGAAGTCGATGTGCTCAGGCTCGCCACATTGCTATTGGTCGTCGACAGGCCTGTCGACAGCGATGTCACGCCGCTCTGGGCCGTGCTAATGCCTGTCGAGGCCGATGTGCTCAAGCTCGTCACGCTGCTGTTCGTCGTCGACAGCCCTGTCGACAGCGAACCCACATCCGTCGACTCTTGTGTCGACAGGCTCGTCACGTTGCTGTTGGTTGTGCTCAACCCCGTCGACAGTGACGTCACGCCACTTTGTACCGTGCTGATCCCTGTCGAAGCCGATGTGCTCAGGCTCGTCACGCTGCTGTTCGTCGTCGACAGCCCTGTCGACAGCGATGTCACGCCGCTCTGCGCTGTGCTGATCCCCGTCGAGGCTGACGTGCTCAGGCTCGTCACATTGCTATTGGTCGTCGACAACCCTGTCGACAACGATGTCACGCCGCTCTGGGCCGTGCTAATGCCTGTCGAGGCCGACGTGCTCAGGCTCGTCACATTGCTATTGGTCGTCGACAACCCTGTCGACAACGATGTCACGCCGCTCTGGGCCGTGCTAATGCCTGTCGAGGCCGATGTGCTCAAGCTCGTCACGCTGCTGTTCGTCGTCGACAGCCCTGTCGACAGCGATGTCACGCCGCTCTGCGCTGTGCTGATCCCGTCGAGGCTGACGTACTCAGGCTCGTCACGTTGCTATTCGTCGTCGACAAGCCCGTCGACAACGAGCCCACATCTGTCGACTCTTGTGTCGACAGTGACGTCACGCCGCTTTGCGCTGTGCTGATCCCCGTCGAGGCCGACGTGCTCAGGCTTGTCACATTACTGTTCGTCGTGGACAGGCCTGTCGACAACGATGTCACGCCACTTTGTGCCGTGCTGATCCCCGTCGAAGCCGACGTGCTCAGGCTCGTCACGTTGCTATTCGTCGTCGACAAGCCCGTCGACAACGAGCCCACATCCGTCGATTCTTGTGTCGACAGTGACGTCACGCCGCTTTGCGCCGTACTGATCCCCGTCGAAGCCGACGTGCTCAGGCTCGTCACATTGCTATTGGTCGTCGACAACCCTGTCGACAACGATGTCACGCCGCTCTGGGCCGTGCTAATGCCTGTCGAGGCCGATGTGCTCAAGCTCGTCACGCTGCTGTTCGTCGTCGACAGCCCTGTCGACAGCGAACCCACATCCGTCGACTCTTGTGTCGACAGCGACGTCACACCACTCTGCGCCGTGCTGATCCCCGTCGAGGCCGACGTGCTCAGGCTCGTCACATTACTGTTCGTCGTGGACAGGCCTGTCGACAACGATGTCACGCCACTCTGGGCCGTGCTGATCCCTGTCGAAGCCGACGTGCTCAAGCTCGTTACGTTGCTGTTCGTCGTGGACAGCCCTGTCGACAGCGATGTCACGCCACTTTGCGCCGTGCTGATCCCCGTCGAAGTCGATGTGCTCAGGCTCGTCACATTGCTATTGGTCGTGGACAACCCTGTCGACAACGATGTCACGCCGCTCTGGGCCGTGCTGATCCCCGTCGAGGCCGATGTGCTCAAGCTTGTCACGCTGCTGTTCGTCGTCGACAGCCCTGTCGACAGCGAACCCACATCCGTCGACTCTTGTGTCGACAGGCTCGTCACGTTGCTGTTGGTTGTGCTCAACCCCGTCGACAGTGACGTCACGCCACTTTGTACCGTGCTGATCCCTGTCGAAGCCGATGTGCTCAGGCTTGTCACATTACTGTTCGTCGTGGACAGGCCTGTCGACAACGAGCCCACATCTGTCGACTCTTGTGTCGACAGTGACGTCACGCCGCTTTGCGCTGTGCTGATCCCCGTCGAGGCCGACGTGCTCAGGCTTGTCACATTACTGTTCGTCGTGGACAGGCCTGTCGACAGCGATGTCACGCCACTCTGGGCCGTGCTGATCCCTGTCGAAGCCGACGTGCTCAGGCTCGTCACATTGCTATTGGTCGTCGACAACCCTGTCGACAACGATGTCACGCCACTTTGTGCCGTGCTGATCCCTGTCGAAGCCGATGTGCTCAGGCTCGTCACGCTGCTGTTCGTCGTCGACAGCCCTGTCGACAGCGATGTCACGCCGCTCTGCGCTGTGCTGATCCCCGTCGAGGCTGACGTGCTCAGGCTCGTCACATTGCTATTGTCGTCGACAACCCTGTCGACAACGATGTCACGCCGCTCTGGGCCGTGCTAATGCCTGTCGAGGCCGACGTGCTCAGGCTCGTCACATTGCTATTGGTCGTCGACAACCCTGTCGACAACGATGTCACGCCGCTCTGGGCCGTGCTAATGCCTGTCGAGGCCGATGTGCTCAAGCTCGTCACGCTGCTGTTCGTCGTCGACAGCCCTGTCGACAGCGATGTCACGCCGCTCTGCGCTGTGCTGATCCCCGTCGAGGCTGACGTACTCAGGCTCGTCACGTTGCTATTCGTCGTCGACAAGCCCGTCGACAACGAGCCCACATCTGTCGACTCTTGTGTCGACAGTGACGTCACGCCGCTTTGCGCTGTGCTGATCCCCGTCGAGGCCGACGTGCTCAGGCTTGTCACATTACTGTTCGTCGTGGACAGGCCTGTCGACAACGATGTCACGCCACTTTGTGCCGTGCTGATCCCCGTCGAAGCCGACGTGCTCAGGCTCGTCACGTTGCTATTCGTCGTCGACAAGCCCGTCGACAACGAGCCCACATCCGTCGATTCTTGTGTCGACAGTGACGTCACGCCGCTTTGCGCCGTACTGATCCCCGTCGAAGCCGACGTGCTCAGGCTCGTCACATTGCTATTGGTCGTCGACAACCCTGTCGACAACGATGTCACGCCACTTTGTGCCGTGCTGATCCCCGTCGAAGCCGACGTGCTCAGGCTCGTCACGTTGCTATTCGTCGTCGACAAGCCCGTCGACAACGAGCCCACATCCGTCGATTCTTGTGTCGACAACGACGTCACACCACTCTGCGCCGTGCTGATCCCCGTCGAGGCCGACGTGCTCAGGCTTGTCACATTACTGTTCGTCGTGGACAGGCCTGTCGACAACGATGTCACGCCACTCTGGGCCGTGCTGATCCCTGTCGAAGCCGACGTGCTCAGGCTCGTCACGCTGCTGTTCGTCGTCGACAACCCTGTCGACAACGATGTCACGCCACTTTGTGCCGTGCTGATCCCTGTCGAAGCCGATGTGCTCAGGCTCGTCACGCTGCTGTTCGTCGTCGACAGCCCTGTCGACAGCGATGTCACGCCGCTCTGCGCTGTGCTGATCCCCGTCGAGGCTGACGTGCTCAGGCTCGTCACATTGCTATTGGTCGTCGACAACCCTGTCGACAACGATGTCACGCCGCTCTGGGCCGTGCTAATGCCTGTCGAGGCCGATGTGCTCAAGCTCGTCACGCTGCTATTCGTCGTCGACAAGCCCGTCGACAACGAGCCCACATCCGTCGATTCTTGTGTCGACAACGACGTCACGCCACTCTGCGCCGTACTGATCCCCGTCGAAGTCGATGTGCTCAGGCTCGTCACATTGCTGTTCGTCGTCGACAGCCCTGTCGACAGCGATGTCACGCCGCTCTGCGCTGTGCTGATCCCTGTCGAAGCCGACGTGCTCAGGCTCGTCACATTGCTATTGGTCGTCGACAACCCTGTCGACAACGATGTCACGCCACTTTGTGCCGTGCTGATCCCCGTCGAAGCCGACGTGCTCAGGCTCGTCACGTTGCTATTCGTCGTCGACAAGCCCGTCGACAACGAGCCCACATCCGTCGATTCTTGTGTCGACAACGACGTCACACCACTCTGCGCCGTGCTGATCCCCGTCGAAGTCGATGTGCTCAGGCTCGTCACATTGCTATTGGTCGTGGACAACCCTGTCGACAACGATGTCACGCCGCTCTGGGCCGTGCTGATCCCCGTCGAGGCCGATGTGCTCAAGCTTGTCACGCTGCTGTTCGTCGTCGACAGCCCTGTCGACAGCGAACCCACATCCGTCGACTCTTGTGTCGACAGGCTCGTCACGTTGCTGTTGGTTGTGCTCAACCCCGTCGACAGTGACGTCACGCCACTTTGTACCGTGCTGATCCCTGTCGAAGCCGATGCTCAGGCTTGTCACATTACTGTTCGTCGTGGACAGGCCTGTCGACAACGAGCCCACATCTGTCGACTCTTGTGTCGACAGTGACGTCACGCCGCTTTGCGCTGTGCTGATCCCCGTCGAGGCCGACGTGCTCAGGCTTGTCACATTACTGTTCGTCGTGGACAGGCCTGTCGACAGCGATGTCACGCCACTCTGGGCCGTGCTGATCCCTGTCGAAGCCGACGTGCTCAGGCTCGTCACATTGCTATTGGTCGTCGACAACCCTGTCGACAACGATGTCACGCCGCTCTGGGCCGTGCTGATCCCCGTCGAGGCCGATGTGCTCAAGCTTGTCACGCTGCTGTTCGTCGTCGACAGCCCTGTCGACAGCGAACCCACATCCGTCGACTCTTGTGTCGACAGGCTCGTCACGTTGCTGTTGGTTGTGCTCAACCCCGTCGACAGTGACGTCACGCCACTTTGTACCGTGCTGATCCCTGTCGAAGCCGATGTGCTCAGGCTTGTCACATTACTGTTCGTCGTGGACAGGCCTGTCGACAACGAGCCCACATCTGTCGACTCTTGTGTCGACAGTGACGTCACGCCGCTTTGCGCTGTGCTGATCCCCGTCGAGGCCGACGTGCTCAGGCTTGTCACATTACTGTTCGTCGTGGACAGGCCTGTCGACAGCGATGTCACGCCACTCTGGGCCGTGCTGATCCCTGTCGAAGCCGACGTGCTCAGGCTCGTCACATTGCTATTGGTCGTCGACAACCCTGTCGACAACGATGTCACGCCACTTTGTGCCGTGCTGATCCCTGTCGAAGCCGATGTGCTCAGGCTCGTCACGCTGCTGTTCGTCGTCGACAGCCCTGTCGACAGCGATGTCACGCCGCTCTGCGCTGTGCTGATCCCCGTCGAGGCTGACGTGCTCAGGCTCGTCACATTGCTATTGGTCGTCGACAACCCTGTCGACAACGATGTCACGCCGCTCTGGGCCGTGCTAATGCCTGTCGAGGCCGACGTGCTCAGGCTCGTCACATTGCTATTGGTCGTCGACAACCCTGTCGACAACGATGTCACGCCGCTCTGGGTGCTAATGCCTGTCGAGGCCGATGTGCTCAAGCTCGTCACGCTGCTGTTCGTCGTCGACAGCCCTGTCGACAGCGATGTCACGCCGCTCTGCGCTGTGCTGATCCCCGTCGAGGCTGACGTACTCAGGCTCGTCACGTTGCTATTCGTCGTCGACAAGCCCGTCGACAACGAGCCCACATCTGTCGACTCTTGTGTCGACAGTGACGTCACGCCGCTTTGCGCTGTGCTGATCCCCGTCGAGGCCGACGTGCTCAGGCTTGTCACATTACTGTTCGTCGTGGACAGGCCTGTCGACAACGATGTCACGCCACTTTGTGCCGTGCTGATCCCCGTCGAAGCCGACGTGCTCAGGCTCGTCACGTTGCTATTCGTCGTCGACAAGCCCGTCGACAACGAGCCCACATCCGTCGATTCTTGTGTCGACAGTGACGTCACGCCGCTTTGCGCCGTACTGATCCCCGTCGAAGCCGACGTGCTCAGGCTCGTCACATTGCTATTGGTCGTCGACAACCCTGTCGACAACGATGTCACGCCGCTCTGGGCCGTGCTAATGCCTGTCGAGGCCGATGTGCTCAAGCTCGTCACGCTGCTGTTCGTCGTCGACAGCCCTGTCGACAGCGATGTCACGCCGCTCTGCGCTGTGCTGATCCCTGTCGAAGCCGACGTGCTCAGGCTCGTCACATTGCTATTGGTCGTCGACAACCCTGTCGACAACGATGTCACGCCACTTTGTGCCGTGCTGATCCCCGTCGAAGCCGACGTGCTCAGGCTCGTCACGTTGCTATTCGTCGTCGACAAGCCCGTCGACAACGAGCCCACATCCGTCGATTCTTGTGTCGACAACGACGTCACACCACTCTGCGCCGTGCTGATCCCCGTCGAGGCCGACGTGCTCAGGCTTGTCACATTACTGTTCGTCGTGGACAGGCCTGTCGACAACGATGTCACGCCACTCTGGGCCGTGCTGATCCCTGTCGAAGCCGACGTGCTCAGGCTCGTCACGCTGCTATTCGTCGTCGACAAGCCCGTCGACAACGAGCCCACATCCGTCGATTCTTGTGTCGACAACGACGTCACGCCACTCTGCGCCGTACTGATCCCTGTCGAAGCCGACGTGCTCAGGCTTGTCACATTACTGTTCGTCGTGGACAGGCCTGTCGACAGCGATGTCACGCCACTCTGGGCCGTGCTGATCCCTGTCGAAGCCGACGTGCTCAGGCTCGTCACATTGCTATTGGTCGTCGACAACCCTGTCGACAACGATGTCACGCCACTTTGTGCCGTGCTGATCCCCGTCGAAGCCGACGTGCTCAGGCTCGTCACGTTGCTATTCGTCGTCGACAAGCCCGTCGACAACGAGCCCACATCCGTCGATTCTTGTGTCGACAACGACGTCACACCACTCTGCGCCGTGCTGATCCCCGTCGAGGCCGACGTGCTCAGGCTTGTCACATTACTGTTCGTCGTGGACAGGCCTGTCGACAACGATGTCACGCCACTCTGGGCCGTGCTGATCCCTGTCGAAGCCGACGTGCTCAAGCTCGTTACGTTGCTGTTCGTCGTGGACAGCCCTGTCGACAGTGACGTCACGCCGCTTTGCGCCGTACTGATCCCCGTCGAAGCCGACGTGCTCAGGCTCGTCACATTGCTATTGGTCGTCGACAACCCTGTCGACAACGATGTCACGCCGCTCTGGGCCGTGCTAATGCCTGTCGAG
Organism: Trinickia acidisoli; assembly: GCF_017315725.1. NCBI lineage: Bacteria > Pseudomonadati > Pseudomonadota > Betaproteobacteria > Burkholderiales > Burkholderiaceae > Trinickia > Trinickia acidisoli. The sequence continues at coordinate 103,834 of NZ_JAFLRG010000002.1, read as the reverse complement.
GCCGATGTGCTCAAGCTCGTCACGCTGCTGTTCGTCGTCGACAGCCCTGTCGACAGCGATGTCACGCCGCTCTGCGCTGTGCTGATCCCTGTCGAAGCCGACGTGCTCAGGCTCGTCACATTGCTATTGGTCGTCGACAACCCTGTCGACAACGATGTCACGCCACTTTGTGCCGTGCTGATCCCCGTCGAAGCCGACGTGCTCAGGCTCGTCACGTTGCTATTCGTCGTCGACAAGCCCGTCGACAACGAGCCCACATCCGTCGATTCTTGTGTCGACAACGACGTCACACCACTCTGCGCCGTGCTGATCCCCGTCGAGGCCGACGTGCTCAGGCTTGTCACATTACTGTTCGTCGTGGACAGGCCTGTCGACAACGATGTCACGCCACTCTGGGCCGTGCTGATCCCTGTCGAAGCCGACGTGCTCAGGCTCGTCACGCTGCTATTCGTCGTCGACAAGCCCGTCGACAACGAGCCCACATCCGTCGATTCTTGTGTCGACAACGACGTCACGCCACTCTGCGCCGTACTGATCCCTGTCGAAGCCGACGTGCTCAGGCTTGTCACATTACTGTTCGTCGTGGACAGGCCTGTCGACAGCGATGTCACGCCACTCTGGGCCGTGCTGATCCCTGTCGAAGCCGACGTGCTCAGGCTCGTCACGCTGCTATTCGTCGTCGACAAGCCCGTCGACAACGAGCCCACATCCGTCGATTCTTGTGTCGACAACGACGTCACACCACTCTGCGCCGTGCTGATCCCCGTCGAAGTCGATGTGCTCAGGCTCGTCACATTGCTATTGGTCGTGGACAACCCTGTCGACAACGATGTCACGCCGCTCTGGGCCGTGCTGATCCCCGTCGAGGCCGATGTGCTCAAGCTCGTCACGCTGCTGTTCGTCGTCGACAGCCCTGTCGACAGCGAACCCACATCCGTCGACTCTTGTGTCGACAGCGACGTCACACCACTCTGCGCCGTGCTGATCCCCGTCGAGGCCGACGTGCTCAGGCTTGTCACATTACTGTTCGTCGTGGACAGGCCTGTCGACAACGATGTCACGCCACTCTGGGCCGTGCTGATCCCTGTCGAAGCCGACGTGCTCAAGCTCGTTACGTTGCTGTTCGTCGTGGACAGCCCTGTCGACAGCGATGTCACGCCACTTTGCGCCGTGCTGATCCCCGTCGAAGTCGATGTGCTCAGGCTTGTCACATTACTGTTCGTCGTGGACAGGCCTGTCGACAACGATGTCACGCCACTCTGGGCCGTGCTGATCCCTGTCGAAGCCGACGTGCTCAAGCTCGTTACGTTGCTGTTCGTCGTGGACAGCCCTGTCGACAGCGATGTCACGCCACTTTGCGCCGTGCTGATCCCCGTCGAAGTCGATGTGCTCAGGCTCGCCACATTGCTATTGGTCGTCGACAGGCCTGTCGACAGCGATGTCACGCCGCTCTGGGCCGTGCTAATGCCTGTCGAGGCCGATGTGCTCAAGCTCGTCACGCTGCTGTTCGTCGTCGACAGCCCTGTCGACAGCGAACCCACATCCGTCGACTCTTGTGTCGACAGGCTCGTCACGTTGCTGTTGGTTGTGCTCAACCCCGTCGACAGTGACGTCACGCCACTTTGTACCGTGCTGATCCCTGTCGAAGCCGATGTGCTCAGGCTTGTCACATTACTGTTCGTCGTGGACAGGCCTGTCGACAGCGATGTCACGCCACTCTGGGCCGTGCTGATCCCTGTCGAAGCCGACGTGCTCAGGCTCGTCACGCTGCTGTTCGTCGTCGACAACCCTGTCGACAACGATGTCACGCCACTTTGTGCCGTGCTGATCCCTGTCGAAGCCGATGTGCTCAGGCTCGTCACGCTGCTGTTCGTCGTCGACAGCCCTGTCGACAGCGATGTCACGCCGCTCTGCGCTGTGCTGATCCCCGTCGAGGCTGACGTGCTCAGGCTCGTCACATTGCTATTGGTCGTCGACAACCCTGTCGACAACGATGTCACGCCGCTCTGGGCCGTGCTAATGCCTGTCGAGGCCGATGTGCTCAAGCTCGTCACGCTGCTATTCGTCGTCGACAAGCCCGTCGACAACGAGCCCACATCCGTCGATTCTTGTGTCGACAACGACGTCACGCCACTCTGCGCCGTACTGATCCCCGTCGAAGTCGATGTGCTCAGGCTCGTCACATTGCTGTTCGTCGTCGACAGCCCTGTCGACAGCGATGTCACGCCGCTCTGCGCTGTGCTGATCCCTGTCGAAGCCGACGTGCTCAGGCTCGTCACATTGCTATTGGTCGTCGACAACCCTGTCGACAACGATGTCACGCCACTTTGTGCCGTGCTGATCCCCGTCGAAGCCGACGTGCTCAGGCTCGTCACGTTGCTATTCGTCGTCGACAAGCCCGTCGACAACGAGCCCACATCCGTCGATTCTTGTGTCGACAACGACGTCACACCACTCTGCGCCGTGCTGATCCCCGTCGAAGTCGATGTGCTCAGGCTCGTCACATTGCTATTGGTCGTGGACAACCCTGTCGACAACGATGTCACGCCGCTCTGGGCCGTGCTGATCCCCGTCGAGGCCGATGTGCTCAAGCTTGTCACGCTGCTGTTCGTCGTCGACAGCCCTGTCGACAGCGAACCCACATCCGTCGACTCTTGTGTCGACAGGCTCGTCACGTTGCTGTTGGTTGTGCTCAACCCCGTCGACAGTGACGTCACGCCACTTTGTACCGTGCTGATCCCTGTCGAAGCCGATGTGCTCAGGCTTGTCACATTACTGTTCGTCGTGGACAGGCCTGTCGACAACGAGCCCACATCTGTCGACTCTTGTGTCGACAGTGACGTCACGCCGCTTTGCGCTGTGCTGATCCCCGTCGAGGCCGACGTGCTCAGGCTTGTCACATTACTGTTCGTCGTGGACAGGCCTGTCGACAGCGATGTCACGCCACTCTGGGCCGTGCTGATCCCTGTCGAAGCCGACGTGCTCAGGCTCGTCACATTGCTATTGGTCGTCGACAACCCTGTCGACAACGATGTCACGCCGCTCTGGGCCGTGCTGATCCCCGTCGAGGCCGATGTGCTCAAGCTTGTCACGCTGCTGTTCGTCGTCGACAGCCCTGTCGACAGCGAACCCACATCCGTCGACTCTTGTGTCGACAGGCTCGTCACGTTGCTGTTGGTTGTGCTCAACCCCGTCGACAGTGACGTCACGCCACTTTGTACCGTGCTGATCCCTGTCGAAGCCGATGTGCTCAGGCTTGTCACATTACTGTTCGTCGTGGACAGGCCTGTCGACAACGAGCCCACATCTGTCGACTCTTGTGTCGACAGTGACGTCACGCCGCTTTGCGCTGTGCTGATCCCCGTCGAGGCCGACGTGCTCAGGCTTGTCACATTACTGTTCGTCGTGGACAGGCCTGTCGACAGCGATGTCACGCCACTCTGGGCCGTGCTGATCCCTGTCGAAGCCGACGTGCTCAGGCTCGTCACGCTGCTGTTCGTCGTCGACAGCCCTGTCGACAGCGATGTCACGCCGCTCTGCGCTGTGCTGATCCCCGTCGAGGCTGACGTGCTCAGGCTCGTCACATTGCTATTGGTCGTCGACAGCCCTGTCGACAGCGATGTCACGCCGCTCTGCGCTGTGCTGATCCCCGTCGAGGCTGACGTGCTCAGGCTCGTCACATTGCTATTGGTCGTCGACAACCCTGTCGACAACGATGTCACGCCGCTCTGGGCCGTGCTAATGCCTGTCGAGGCCGATGTGCTCAAGCTCGTCACGCTGCTGTTCGTCGTCGACAAGCCCGTCGACAACGAGCCCACATCCGTCGATTCTTGTGTCGACAACGATGTCACGCCACTCTGCGCCGTACTGATCCCCGTCGAAGTCGATGTGCTCAGGCTCGTCACATTGCTATTGGTCGTCGACAACCCTGTCGACAACGATGTCACGCCGCTCTGGGCCGTGCTAATGCCCGTCGAAGCCGATGTGCTCAGGCTCGTCACGTTGCTATTGGTCGTGCTCAACCCCGTGGACAACGATGTCACACCGCTCTGCGCCGTGCTGATCCCTGTCGACGCCGATGTGCTCAAGCTCGTCACATTGCTGTTCGTCGTCGACAAACCCGTCGACAGCGATCCGACATCCGTCGACTCTTGCGTCGACAGGCTCGTTACGTTGCTGTTGGTTGTGCTCAACCCCGTGGACAACGACGTCACACCGCTCTGCGCCGTGCTGATCCCCGTCGAAGCCGACGTGCTCAGGCTCGTCACATTGCTATTCGTCGTCGACAGCCCCGTCGACAGCGACGTCACGCCACTTTGTGCCGTGCTGATCCCTGTCGAGGCCGACGTGCTCAAGCTCGTCACGTTGCTGTTCGTCGTCGACAGCCCCGTCGACAACGACGTCACGCCACTTTGCGCCGTGCTGATCCCCGTCGAAGCCGATGTGCTCAGGCTCGTCACATTGCTGTTCGTCGTCGACAAACCCGTCGACAGCGATCCGACATCCGTCGACTCTTGCGTCGACAGGCTCGTTACGTTGCTGTTGGTTGTGCTCAACCCCGTGGACAACGACGTCACACCGCTCTGTGCTGTGCTGATCCCTGTCGACGCCGATGTGCTCAGGCTCGTCACGTTGCTATTGGTCGTGCTCAACCCCGTGGACAACGACGTCACGCCACTTTGCGCTGTGCTGATCCCCGTCGAGGCCGATGTGCTCAAGCTCGTCACGTTGCTGTTCGTCGTCGACAAACCCGTCGACAGCGATCCGACATCCGTCGACTCTTGCGTCGACAGGCTCGTTACGTTGCTGTTGGTTGTGCTCAACCCCGTGGACAACGACGTCACACCGCTCTGTGCTGTGCTGATCCCTGTCGACGCCGATGTGCTCAGGCTCGTCACGTTGCTATTGGTCGTGCTCAACCCCGTGGACAACGATGTCACGCCACTTTGCGCTGTGCTGATCCCTGTCGACGCCGATGTGCTCAAGCTCGTCACATTGCTATTCGTCGTCGACAGCCCCGTCGACAGCGACGTCACGCCACTTTGCGCTGTGCTGATCCCTGTCGACGCCGATGTGCTCAGGCTCGTCACGTTGCTATTGGTCGTGCTCAACCCCGTGGACAACGACGTCACGCCGCTTTGCGCTGTGCTGATCCCCGTCGAGGCCGACGTGCTCAGGCTCGTCACGTTGCTATTGGTTGTGCTCAAGCCTGTCGACAGTGACGTCACGCCGCTTTGCGCTGTGCTGATCCCCGTCGAGGCCGACGTGCTCAGGCTCGTCACGTTGCTATTGGTTGTGCTCAAGCCTGTCGACAGCGACGTCACGCCGCTTTGCGCTGTGCTGATCCCCGTCGAAGCCGATGTGCTCAAACTCGTCACGTTGCTATTGGTCGTGCTCAATCCCGTCGACAGTGACGTCACACCGCTTTGCGCCGTACTGATTCCCGTCGAGGCCGACGTGCTCAGACTCGTCAATTTGCTGTTCGTTGTCGACAGCCCCGTCGACAGCGACGTCACGCCACTTTGTGCTGTGCTGATCCCTGTCGAAGCCGACGTGCTCAAGCTGGCGACGTTGCTATTCGTCGTACTCAGCCCCGTCGAGACCGAGGCTACGCCGCTTTGCGCCGTGCTGATGCCGGTGGAAGCGGATGTCGAAAGGGCGTTGAGTTGTGAAACATTGACCGCATCGGTCGGGTTCACCCCGGCGGTGACGTTAGTGATGGTCCGGGTCTGGGAACTACTCCCCACACTCACGACGTTCGCGACACCGCCGTCTGTACTGTTGGCGCCCAACGCGACCGAATTGCTCCCCGTCGCGGTCGCACCCGCCCCCAGCGCTGTCGTGTTCGTAATAGTCAGAGGAGTACCACTTACGCCCGCACCCGCATTGACCCCCACTGCAACGTTGCCATTGCCATTGACATACGCGCCTGCGCCCGCCCCCACGGCGCTGTTGTTAATGCCAGTGACGAAAGCGCCAGACGCATATCCACTAGCCGTGTTGTTGCTGCCGATAACGTTGTTGCTGGACAGAGCCCCGCTACCCGTGTTGCCGCTGCCGGTAACGTTGTAACTGGACTGATACCCACTACCCGTGTTGCCGCCGCCGGTAACGTTGTAAGTGGACTGATACCCGCTACCCGTGTTGTTGCTGCCGGTGACGTAGGCGCTGGCGTCAACCCCGCCTCCCGTATTCCCGTTGCCGATAACATTGTAGCTGGAGTCATATCCACTACCCGTATTGGCGTTGCCGGTGATGCTGGCGCCGGCCGAAGTCCCGTTTCCAGTATTCAGGCTACCAGTGACGTTGAAGCCAGACTTATAACCGCTAGCCGTGTTGCTGTTGCCAATAACATTGTTGCCGGAGTTTTGACCGATGTAAGTATCATCGCTATAAGCAGATCCCACGAAGCCGGCATCATACCCATATGACGTATCGCCCGTCCCGCACGTCGCATAGGCATTAATTCCGTATGCGCTGTCTGTGCCGCACTGCGTATCCGCCCACGCCCCTCCGCTCCACCCCGCAACCGCCATCATGACCGCCACCGCCATCCGCGAGCGCGAAGCCAGCAGCGACACCCGCCCCCTGCGCCCCCCCGCTCCTCTGGTGTGACTGCGCGAGTGCTCCGAAGCAACAACGATTTTCCCCGTGCGACGGTTGAATACCAAGCGATAGATTCGATTCATTTTATGTCTCTCACGTCCAACCCGTTGAAAGCAAGCGCCGAGTTGACAACATCAACCAACTCGATGAACATCTGCTTCACCGGTCTGGACCAGTTGACATCGAACATCCAATTGGCAGGTTCTGATGCAGGGGTGCCATACGGTGCCGTCATATATATGCTTCGCTTTCTTTTATGCTTAGCTTCTTCCTAGCTTGCGTGTCCGCCGTTTGCCGAAAAACCCATTAACAGCGTGACCCTGCATGCATCGAACTATCGGATGACTTACGCAACGCATAACGCTATGGCATTCCCCCACGGCGATTGCATTTGACTTTCCGATGATCAACGGATAGAGAGGCGACGGTTGTAAATTGCTTGCCGATTTCGTTTACTCGGGCCTTCCCTTGCTGGAGAGCCTGATGACAACACGAACACTGGTGCATTGGCTGGAAGACGTGGAGGATCCGCGTGACGGCCCCGGGCTTAAACACGACCTGACTGAACTGCTGGTGGTGGCCGTGTGCGCGATCATCGCGGGCGCGCAAAGCTTCACAGACATGGCGATGTTTGCACAACTGCGTCTGCCGTGGCTGCGCCGCTATCTGCTGCTCGAGAACGGGGCGCCTTCGCACGACACCTTTGGCCGGGTGTTCCGGCTACTGGATGCGAAGCGTTTCGAGCGGGCCTTTCGGGGCTGGATTGGCAGCGTAGTGGGAGCGGGCGCAGCTTGAGCATATCGCCATTGACGGCAAGTGTGTGCGTGGCTCGCGCGACGGCGAGCGCACCCCGGTTCATCTGGTGAGCGCCTATGCCACGCGCCTTGGGGTCATGCTGTGCCAGGAACGCGTGGCTGATAAAAGCAACGAGATCGACGCGATCCCCGCGGTGCTCGACGCGCTGGCGCTCAAGGGTTGCATCGTCAGCATTGATGCGATGGGCTGTCAGCGGAAATTGCCCGTGCGATCCGCGAGCGTGGGGGCGACTACGTGCTCGCCGTCAAGGGCAACCAGGAAAAGCTCTTCAACGCTCTCTCGGGCTTCTTCGGCGCCACTGAGCGCGGGCGCATTGAGCGGCTGATGCCCGAGTGCTACGTTCGGACCATCGAAAAGGACCATGGCCGCATCGAAGAGCGCCGCTACTGGCTCACCCAGGACGTGCTGAAAAGGGTGGACACGAATGCATGGCCCGACTGCCACCAGATCGGTATGGTTGAGGCCATTTGCCATACTGGCAAGGGCGAACCCAGCATGCAGCGCCGTTACTTCATCACCTCCGCACAGTGTGACGTGAAGGACTTCGCCCGCGCGGCGCGTGACCACTGGCGCATCGAGAACAGCTTGCACTGGAGCCTGGACGTCACCTTTCTCGAAGACGCCTGCCGCGTGAGAAAGGACCACGCCGCACACAATTACGCGACCCTGCGACGCTTCGCCCTGAACCTGATCAAGCTCGACATCAGCCTACCGAAGACCAGCGTTCGCAGTCGCGTGAAGCGGGCAGAGTGGGATGAAGACTATCGCACGCACATCCTGCAGATCAAACCACTGATCAGCGCTTGAATTCAACGTCGCAACATTGATCGCATTGGTCCATGCTCAAATGCAATCGCCGTGCGCAAAGGGCACATCACCATCTGTAGGTAATTTGAACTCTTTCGATGACTATTCTGCTACTAGGATTCACAAGATAGTCGCCGTGAAGCTTTTCTCTCTAACCTCGTGCAAAACCTCCGATGCACGAAAGAGTGTGCGTGTATGCCGCCAAGCGATTGGCTCCTGGTTGGTAGTGTGCTTAGATCCCGTGTATACGGGATCTTTTTTTGCACCACTAATAGTGCTTCCGATGCAACCGCTCCAAGTTCTTGGGCTTCGCTCGTCGAGACGTGAATATGGGATACGGTATAGGCCTCAATAAGTACGCCATATGCCGTTGCCTCAGGCGGTGCTGCATAGGTGGGCGTCATCTGCCTTGAAAGCGCCGGCCCACTTTGCGTACACTTCATGGAGCGACGAAATCATCGCTCACGAAGGCTCAAATGAAACGACCACTTCGCATCGGCATCACGATCGGCCTACGCTCCCCAGACGAAAGCCTGTGGATTAATGGTCTCAAACAGAACGCGCTGTTTCTGGCCAAGCTCTTTCAAGCATCGCCGTTACACCACACAGTGAGCCTGCTCAACACAACAGCCGTACCGATAAACCGGGCTTTGCCATGGGATCTCGACCAATTCCCCACGTTTGCGCTTGCCGACGGTGTCAATGATCTCGACCTATTAATCGAATTGGGTGGGCAGTTGGATGCCGACGCCACCGCCCATTTACGCGAACGCGGCACTCGCTTGGTCAGTTACTGTTGCTCGGTCGAATACGCCATGCTAGTCCAAGCCCTCGTTAGTGGTACTCGAAGCTTGTGGAACGGTGCACTTTTCGTTAACCGTGGCTTCGATGCACTATGGTTTATTCCCCAGGTAGCGGATAACACCTTGCCGTTCTGGCAAACGCTCCGCCGCGCTCCGGCAAAAGTAGTTCCGTTTGTTTGGGATCCGATGTTCCTGGAACAACGCGCAGCCGCGCTACCGAACGGCGCGTTATACCGGCCTAGCCAACGGCCCAAGCGCATCGCCGTCATGGAGCCGAATCACGATATCGTCAAGACCTGTATCTATCCCGTACTCATCGCCGAACGAGTGTTTCGCGAGGCACCCGATGAGGTAGGTTCCTTGAACGTTTGCAACGCTAAGCCGTTAGCCGAAACCAATCGTGATTTTCAAGCACTGATGCTTCAGCTCGATATTGTGCAGGCGCAGAAAGCAGCATTTCTCGATCGCTACGACACCCCCGCTTTTCTGGCCGAGCACACCGACCTCGTGATTTCCCATCAAGTGGAGTGTCCGCTTAACTACTTTTATTTCGATGTCTGCTGGCTAGGGTTTCCATTGATTCATAACGCAAGCATGTGCAGCGATCTGGGCTACTACTACAATGGCAACGACATTGTCACCGGCGCCGCACAAACGCTCCGCGCCATACGCGAGCATGATTCGAACTACGACGCCTATATCGGTCGGCAACGACAAATGCTCTCGCGATACACGAGTGAGCATACCCCCCTCGTCGAATACTATGACGATTTATTAGATGAATTAATGCACCACTGCTAAGGAACACAACTGTAAAGGTGTTACTAAGTTTTTAGAAAGTAGCCTCACTCGCTAGCGTATTGACACTCGGGCTGACGGAAGAACGATTTGACGAGGTCGGGCAGTTTTTGAATGCGTCGCAACGCACCGAGGGCGAGCGACTTCATGTCGTCCAGACTTTGCACAAGCTGCCGGCTGACTCGCCGTTTGACGTGTGCCCACACTTGTTCATCGGGGTTCAACTGCGGCGCGTAGGGCGGCAGGTAGAACAACGTGAGCTGCCCATCGAGCGATGCGACGTAGTCTTTGACGAGCTTGGATTTATGGATCGGATGACCATCGACGATCAAGAAGATTGGCTTGCTTGCACCGACCATCAGACGAGCGAGAAATTCCTTGAAGGTCGTCGCCCTCACCGATCCCTCGTGAATCATGAAGCGAAATTCGCCACCAGGACTGACCGCCGAGATCATGTTGAACGAGAAGCGTCGCCCAGTTACCTCGACGACGGGCGTTTGGCCGACCGGAGCCCAGGTCGTGCCGGTATGGTAGTCGGAGCGAATGCCCGCTTCATCGGCAAAATAGATCACCGCGCCTTGCGCGCGGGCTTGCGCCTTGATCGCCGGATACGTCTTGGTTTCCCACTCGTGCACGAGTTGGGTGTCTTGCTGCCAAGCTTGATACAGCGGCTTTTGGACGGAAAAGCCAAGCAGCTTCATGACACGGCTGACCGAGGCCAACGCCAAAGATTTGCCGAACTGGCGCTTGATCAGTTCGCTGATCAACGACAGTGTCCACAGACCGAATTCGAACTTGAACTGTTGGGGAGAGTTGTCGCGAACCGCCTGGGCAATCCAACGCATTTCGTCGGCACTGATCTTCGGTGGCCGCCCCGGAATCGGCTTGGCCAAAAGTGCATTCTGTCCGCCTTCGGCGAACTGGGCGAGCCAGTTAAAAACCGTGCGAGTGCTCACGCCGAACGCAGCCGCTATCGATGCCACCGTTGTGCCTTCGTGCGCCGCCTTAACCGCTTGTTGGCGCATGACCTGGAGCGTGTGGTGATCCAGCTTGCGGCCGTCTGATGAACGTTTGCATTTCATCCAGCCATTGTCTCACGGATGAGAAATTACTTTCTAAAAACTTAGTACTTCCCTTGTCACCAGATGACCAGCAAATTATCCCTCCGCGTACATCGAAAGCCGACCCAGCGCCTTTCAAAAGCGCAGTTGCTGCCGCTTCCTACTGCTCATATAAACACGTTATCGCTCGAACACCATCTCGCGCTCGCGACAATGAAACGTGGTCAGGGCAACGCGAGACAGATGGCCACCCTGTTGAAGGTTGCCTACCTCGGGTACTTCGTGAACGAAGCGACCGGTGATCATGCCATCGATCTGTTCCGCGAAGCGGAAGCAATCCTCAACGCTTGCGGGCTGAGAGGCCACCAAGAAAACCGCTGGACTCTCGACACGTACGAGGCCGATTTCGTAGCGCGCATCGTCGCGCTACACGATGAGCAGATGCGCTCGCTGCCATCCTACCGGTTCGATGCGGCCTGGCAGCGCTTGCACGCGTTCCTCGCAAGTAAAGCGCTCTCGCCTCTTCCGGCTCTACCTTGACCCGCGCAGTCGTTCCGCAGGTAATCGCAACTCACGCTTACGCTTCAGCAGCTGTCGCGGGTGCCATGGTGCTGGGCGCCGCGCGAGTGCACACCAGCCGCCGGGGCGCACGTCAAGATGGGGAGCAGACAAAATCAGGGCTAATACCTATTATGGCGATGCGTTCAGCTGTCGATTTCACAAATGATCATAAAATTCCTGGGCCACATCTGCCGATATCCAATTTAATGAGCGAAAGAGATATGGCGTCGTGAGACACGGCCCCAGGAGAACAGCGTGCAACATGCGGCGCACAATCACCATGACGGCCGGTCCTGATCAACGATAGGGGCAAAATATGCGAGATCAGCCGCTACCTCTCCAATCGATTCTTGCGACGCCGCCGTCAGGAGACACCGACGTGGCAGCATCGATTCGCGCGTCGCTCCTTTCGGCGCTGTTTGAGAACACCCTGCCGCTGTATATGTCTGGGGCCGCCAGCATATTTGTTGCGCTTGTCGCAGTATTTCGTCTGCATCAAACGTGGGCCGAACTATGGCTTGCAACCGATATCGCCCTGCTCCTCGCACGGCTTGTCATCGTGCGCAGCTACGTCAAACAAAACGACGCAGAACCAGCCCACCCGGGACGATGGGCAGCGCGATATGCGCCGCTTGCGCTGTCCTATTGCTTGGTGCTAGGCGCCGGCACTACGGCATGCATGATGTCGTCAGACGCCATGTTAGCCACATCCGCCGTCATGGTGACAGCAGGTATTCTCGGCGGCATCGCTTCCAGAAATGCGGCTTTGCCGCGGCTGGCCATGGCTCAGGTATGCTTAGGCGCATTTCCCATTGGCCTGGGCGCCGCGCTCTCACCGCACAGCGATGTGTGGATTCTGGTGCCTCCGCTATTCTTGTACATTGGCGGAATGGCTGCCGTTATTCGCCGTCACTATGTCAGGCTCGTTGCCCTCATGACGGCCGATCAAAAACACGCGGAACTTGCCGCGCAATTCGATGCCGCGTTAACGCATATGCCGCACGGGCTTTGTACCATCGACAGCGCTGGCAAGGTCATCATCGCCAACAGTCGAACTGCGGAATTGTTCGGTACAACGATCGAGATGCTACGGCTTAATGTGTCGCTTTCGGAGTTCATCGGCCACATGGCACTACAGACGTTTGGCGAATCCCTCAGGAAACAGCTCGTCGAGCGATGTACGCAATGGCTGTCCGAGGAACCTTGCTCACTCGACTTGCCGCTGACCGATGGGCGTCATCTCGAGATGACACGCAATTCCGTGCCTGACGGAAGCGCAGTCATCATTATCGAAGACGTGACGCAACGTCGGCAGGCAGAGGCCCAGGTACTTCACCTCGCACGTCACGACCCGCTCACCGGCCTTCCAAACCGCAGGGACTTGTGCGACCGGCTCAGCCAGAAACTGCCGCGCGTCACTCACAACCCAAAATCAACGCTGGCGGTCATGTATTTGGACCTCGACGGCTTTAAACAAGTCAACGACAACCTCGGACATCATGCTGGAGACGAAGTATTGACAACCGTTGCCGAACGACTAAAAGCAATACTCCATCGGGGTGAGTCGATTGCTCGCCTTGGCGGTGATGAATTTGCCATCGTGCTCGACTGCGCAACACCTGTTACCGGTGAAGCCCTCGCACATCGCGTGATTCAGCAGGTATCCAAGCCCTATTTACTTTCAAGCGGCACACGAGTGACGATCGGCACCAGCATTGGAATCGCATTTGCCAATGACAACGACTCATTTGAGCGTCTGCTGCGGCGAGCCGACGGTGCACTATACGAAGCGAAGACCGCGGGAAAAGGGACGTTTCGTTTCTCACGTGATATTGCGAGCGAGAACGCTTCCGCTACCGAAGCGTAGGGCGGCTATCGTACCGTTGCAGCCCATGACGCGAGGCACACCGAACTCGGCAACCATTGCGTAGCGCGGTCACGTCGTGACCGCGCTACGTGCCACGTTCCCCCATGCCCATAGCAAAACATACGGGGGATACAAGGCGATGTTCTTGTCTATTCGTGGGTACTGCACCGTCAGGTCTGCAAGTCGGTACTTGCTCAAGGTGTTTGGCCCTTCGCCGGTGCCGCCGGCGCCACCTGAACCAGACGCGGCTGCAGAACCGAACCCGCCGCAGGACCGCAACCCACTAAAGGATCTGGAGGAACATCGCCAGGCCCCGCTGCATCGTGGAATACGGCTGATCTTGGCATCAGTTCGATGGGCGAACTGGAAGGTCCTCTTGGTGACAGAAAGAGGTCGTCCGCCGTGTTACTCGGTCGAAGGGGGAACTCATCATCTACTGGCACTGGCGTGCGAGGGCGTATGAACAGCCGCTCCACCCGCGCCATAAAATCCCGCCACCTCATTGCGTCCTCCTCGTCGAAACAACTCTTTCATGTCAATGTCAAGTGTAAGCACCTCGCGAAGGCCGTTCGCAACACGGCGCGCACGTGAGGCATGATTGGGTATCGGGCGCTGGCAATCAGCCCGTAGAGGCAGGCGGGCGGAACGTCCCTGGCAGCTTACTTGCCACGTTCCAGGGTAGTAATTCGTCGATGCGGTTAATGGGGTGATCAGCGATATGGGTCAGCACGTATTCGAGGTAAGCGCGCGGGTTGATCCCGTTCAGCTTGCACGTGCCGATCAGGCTGTACATCGCGGCGGCCCGTTTCCCCCCACTGTCGGAGCCGGCGAACAAGAAGTTCTTGCGACCCAGACTCACACAGCGCAACGCGTTTTCGGCCAGGGCGTTGCTGATCTCGGCACGGCCCTCTTCGCAGTACAGCACGAGGGCATCCCACTGGTTAAGCGAGTAATGGATCGCTTTGGCCAATTCGGATTTCTTGGACAGCGCCGCGAGTTTGCCCGTCATCCACGTCTTGATGGCCGCGAGCAGCGGGATGCTTTTCTCCCGGCGCACGCGCAGCCGTTCAGCGGTGGGTTTGCCGCGGATGTCGGCCTCGATCGCGTAAAGTCCGCCGATCAGCTCGAGCACCTCACGGGTCGCATCGGTCGGCGTTCGGGCATGCACGTCGTATATGTACCGTCTCGCGTGGTCCCAGCATGCCGCCTCGCGAATCTTGCCGCTCTCGTACAGTTCGTTGAAGCCGCTGTAGGCGTCGGCCTGCAAGATACCCTCGAATCCGGCCAGATGGGTCTGGGGATGAATGCCTTTGCGGTCCGGCGAGTAAGCAAACCACACTGCGGCCGGTTCGGTCGAGCCCGAGCGAGTGTCATCGCGCACATACACCCACAGACGCCCCGTCTTCGTCTTCTTCTTGCCCGGCTCAAGTACCGGGATAGGCGTGTCATCCGCGTGCAGCTTCGACGGCGCCACCGTGTAGCGGCGCAGTGCCTCGGTCAGCGCATCGCAAAGGGCCTCGCATTGACCAACCCAGCGGCCCATGCTGGCCGGGTCCAGCTTCACGCCGTCGCGCGCGGCTATCTGTGACTGCCGGTACAGCGGGGCGTGGTCGGCGTACTTCGAGACGAGGATGTCGGCCAGCAGGCTCGGATGGGCGATGCCTCGCGTAATCGGCAGGCCGGGCATCGGCGGCTGCGAGAAGTGGTGACCGCACGGGCAAACCGTTTTGCGCCGGATCGTACGAATCACCTTGAACACCGCCGCGACGCGGGCGAGCTGCTCGGACACGTCTTCTCCGAGCGGCTGCATCGCGCTGCCGCACTTCGGACACGTTGCGTCAGCCTCCAGTACACGTTCTTCGCGTGGCAAATGCGGCGGCAGCGCTTCTTTCGGCGATGCGTCGCTCACAGGCGTGCTCGCGCTAGATTGGCGGGCGCGCTGCACATCAGCGACGCCGCGCTCGCCCGTCAAGTCCTCGAGCGCGGTTTCGAGCCGTGCAACCTCCCGGTCTAATTGCTCGGACTTGCGCCCGAATTGCATGCGCCTAAGCTTGTCGAGCTGCGCCTTGAGCTGCTCGATCTCCAGATCGCGCTCGGCAAGCTGAGCACGAGCCTCGAGCAGCAAGGCTCGCAGCGTTTGAACATCGTCAGGAAGTTCGGCGCCGTTCGACATGCGGCGCAGTTTACGAGCCTTCTGCTCGGTTTACAACATCGACAGTGCAGCGGTGCGACGCGGTTGCCGCCAATCGATGCCTTCGAGCAACATGGACAATTGCGCCGCCGTCAGATGGACCTTGCCGCCATCGGCCTGTGGCCACACGAAGCGCCCACGCTCGAGCCGCTTCGCAAGAAGCCAGAGCCCGTCTTCGGTCGCCCACATGAGCTTCACGAGATCGCCGCGCCGGCCCCGGAAGATGAACACGTTGCCGCCCAACGCATTGTCTTCGAGCGCCGTCTGCACCTTG
Source organism: Trinickia acidisoli (assembly GCF_017315725.1). NCBI lineage: Bacteria > Pseudomonadati > Pseudomonadota > Betaproteobacteria > Burkholderiales > Burkholderiaceae > Trinickia > Trinickia acidisoli. Next base: position 88,050 of record NZ_JAFLRG010000002.1, on the reverse strand, counting down.
GCCGCCAGTCCTTGGAATCCGCAGCGCATGTCGGTAACGCCGGCCACCAGCCAGACGCGTGTACCCGTGGGAAGAGAGATCACGATCGCATGCTCCCCAGTACAACGCGTAGCGTGTCGGCGTCGACGATGCCGTCCACCTTGACGACCACCTCACCGAATCGAATCTCGATCGTCCCGCCTCGTGTAGTCCGGTTGCCGGCTGCCCGAGCATCCGAGGGCATGGTCACGCGCTGCGCCGGCGTTTCATGGACCACCGCCACGGGAATCAGCGACGTCGTTTGGGCCTGCAATTGCTCGCGATAGCGACGCCGCCACGTGAACAGCATGTTTGCATTGATGCCATTCTCGCGCGCCAGCTTTGCGACGGAGGCACCCGGCTCGCATGCCGCGACCGCGAGACGGCGTCGAAACTCGCGATCATAATTGGGGCGTCCCTTGCGGCTACCCGGCTTGGCTTCCAACTCCGTCACAGTGATCTCCATCAAATCGAAAATGATGGGCACCACTTTGATGTCGGTTCTCGCCGTCGTCTATGACGGTCGTCGTGAGGCGCTTACTGTCAAGTCTGTAAGCAGGCCGCATCGACAGAACGCTCTGCCTGACCCAGCCACATCCCATCAGGAACATATGGCTTGTCTACGGAATTGCCTAGATACCTATGAAGGGTACCGAAAGACCATGTACCGATAGTTTACGGGAGCACGTTCGGCAGAATTTTCAACCAAGGCGATGCCCCCACATCGCGCATCGCACCGACTGCTGACAACACCCTCTCTCGGTTGCTCCAATCAGGGCCCTACTGTGAAAGACAGCGCGTTGCCCGTAGCGGACACCTCGATCGATATTCCACGCCAGACGTCGCGCCATTTTTAGTCGCGTCAGCGGAAACAAACACCTTCCCCAAGGGCTTCGTAACACGCTGCGACGTAAGCGGACTAGTTATCGCTGCGGTTGTCACCCCGGTTACCACGCTACCCGCGGTTTCGTGCGGAAGGGTACCCGCCAATCTGGTTGCGGACGCAACTATATAACCTTGACGCAGACGGCCTTGCCGAAGCTGTTCCACAGGTTCACGAGGTTGGCGATGATCACCCCCTCGCGCTGCTGTGATTCGAGCCGGCGCGTCAAGAGTCGCGCACCGATGCAACGCTTGATGCGTGAGATCTGCGACTCAACCAGTGCGCGCTTGCCATAGCCGTATTTGTTATGAAACGCATAGAGGCCTTTCTCCCTGATATAGCCCACGGTGTGATCATGCCAGCGCGTGCCCGGCTGATTGTGAACGACCGCATTGGCCGGCGGCGGAATCACCGGCAGTACGCCGCGCCCGACCAGGCCCCGGTTTGCGCGATGCTGTAGTACGCGCCGGAATATCGAATCCCCGCAATTGCCAGTATTCTTCCATCAGGCCGGTCGTCTGACGCATCCCCCAACCGGACAGCCGATAGAATGTATAGATCAGCTCGATACAGGCGTTCGTATAGGTCGGGTTGCGCCCTGACACACCCGGTACATAGGGCTGGGCGTTGATGAACAACGCCTTCAGATCGCCGTTCGGGCAATAGAGAGTAAGCTGGCCACGCCGCTTCAGACTCTGGTTGTAGGCGCGCGCGTTGGTGACCCGATACGTCGGTTTCGGGCGTTTGCGCGGTTCATCGGTTTTCAGTCTGGCCTTGTAAGGCATTGAAAGCTCATGGGCAAATAGGTCAACGCCTCCTTTTTACCCGTTCCCTACTAGCCAATCACATACCCTTCCGCACAAAACCCCTGTCGAAGAAAGCCCCTTCGCCGGCAAGCTTTCGGCACACTCCACTGAACCACGCCGAAGATTTTATAGTTGTGTCCGCAACTAATTTCGCGTATGCGCTACCGAACGAAGCCGTGGCGGCACGCGCTCAACGGGTGGCGCGACCGCGGTGGCTGGATGGTCAATCACGGGCTGAAGTGCACCAAATGGCAAGTACATTGCCCCGGTGCCGGCGTATTTGAACTTCCGCTCGCTGAATGGAGGGATGCGCAGACCCGCCGCCGATTTTAGCATCCGTTCTTCATACATATCTGCCTGTCCAGCACGCCCCAGTGAGCGCAGTCCGACCGCCGCATCACGTAGGTCGAAATAGCTCATGTCCAGTAGCGAATTCACATAGTCGGGATAGCGTTCCACGGTCCTATATTGCGCCGCCGGTGCCAATGGTGGTTCACCACGTGGCTGCCAGTACGCTTGTCCAAGCTCAGAGACAGGTGGCAAGAACGCTGTCCCGGCCTCGCATCGATGACGCCAGGTTTACGGTGCGCCCGGCCAGCCCACTGCAGCCGCTTGCCAATGGCCCAGTGCCTGGTCACGTGCAAGGTTAAAGTCGCCCACCCTATCTTCGCATCGTGCGATATGCCAGTTTGCGGTAGCGGCGAGCGCTCGTAACGCAGAGGAGAGGGCTCGGGCCTGATGAGCTTGTCCCGTCTCCCCCACGGAGTACGCAGCCAGCACTTCGATCGCTGCCTCGTACCGATCCGTGCGCGGGGGAAAACGTTCTGCCGATGGTCGACTCTCATCAACATGATTCAGCGCGTTGACTGCCGCCTGGAAGGCGTCTGTATATGGTATCGGGTGGCAATCCTCCAACGTAGATGGCACAACTCCATCCGCACCGCCAGGAACTCCCGCGGCCGATGCCTTTGCCGCGGCCGATGCCTTTGCCGCGGCCGATGCCTTTGCCGGGGCCGGGGGTGTTGCTAGTTGCCAGGGAGCAGGACCTGTTCCGACCCCGGGGGGGGGAGCGACAACTTCGCCACCTGCACCGCCCGGAACAGCAGCAGCCAGTGCCGCTGCCGGGGCGACATACCACCTTTGTTTTGGTGTTTCCCATGGGCCCCACGGTGACCAGTCCGACAGCGCCGGCTCACTGTTCACGGCAAGCGCGATTTGTAGCGTCGTCGGGTGCAGTCTCTTAAGAAGAGAACTCATAGTATGCGGTCTTTAATTCACGCCGCTCAGAGTCGTAGCGTCAAACTCTGAGGTGTGGCAGCGGCGAACTCAGCGGAGGTCGGCGGGCATCTTCCAGGGCAACAACGCGTCATAGTCCTCGACGGTCGTGGCAAGTGGAAGTTTTTGGAAGAGCCAGTGGAGGTAGTAGTACGGATCGATGCGGTTAGCGCGGCACGTTTCCACGAGCGAATACAGGTTTGCGCTCGCGTTCGCACCGGCGACAGTGTCGGCGAACATCCAGCCGCGGCGGTTATAGAAGCCCTTCTATAAACGAAACTATCCACAGGTCTTAGTTATGGAAGGCTTGGATGAATTAGGCATGCTGCATGGGTGGCAATGATGTCGCGCCCTCGCATTTGCGGGGAGACGGCATCAATGCCGAATGTGTTCTCGGCGACGTGACCGATAGCGAACTATCCATAACTACAGCGCTTGCAGAAAGCGAAGAAGATCATCCTTGGGTCGATATCGAAGTGGCTTGCTCGACGGTGATTGGAGTGCCTTCAGTGCCCGGTCCTTCATTTGCAGATCGGCTTCGACATAGCGATGCGTAGTGACAGGGCTCTCGTGACCGAGCCACAACGCGATGACCGTAATATCAACGCCAGATTGCAGCATATGCATCGCGACGGAATGTCGAAACAGGTGTGGAAAGACGCGGTGCCGCGCAAGTTCGGGAAACTGTCGCGAGGCGCCCTGAACTGCAAGCTTAAGCCGCTCGGTGAAGCCGATGCGCGTAAGCGAAGCGCCGGCCCGCCCGGGAAATAACGGCTCCTCGGATGTTCGGGGATATTGCCGAAGCCAACGCTTGAGTTCTCTCGCGGTGTCGGGCCATAGCGGGACAGAACGCTCCTTGCGACCTTTGCCGTGAATGAGCACCCATGTAGTGGGCCCAAGCATGAGGTCGGACACACGCATACCGATCAGCTCAGAAACGCGGGCTCCGGTGTTGTAAAGCATAGCCAGCATGACGTGGTCGCGTTGCCCCGTCCAGGTGCTAACATCGGGAGCGGCAAGGATAGCCTCAATGTGCTCGCGAGACAGAAATCCGACGAGCGGTTGCTCGAATCGCTTCATGGGAATCGCAAGTACGGATTGTGCCAAGGACAGGGCCGACGGCTCTGCGAACGAAACGTACTCCATGAACGATCGAATGGCGGCGAACCTGGCATTCCGGCTACGAATTGAATTGTGTCGGTCCTGTTCGAGGTATTTAAGGAACTCGAGGATGAATGGCGCATTCAGTTCCTCGACGGTGATATCGCTGGGCCGCTTGTGTAAGCGTTGATGCGCGAAAGCCAGCAGCAGTCGGAAACTGTCACGGTAGGCCGCCACAGTGCATGGGCTTGCGTGTCGTTGCTGAAGCAAACGTTCCGTGAAGAATTTCTGCAACAGGACTGGAAAGGACTGCGCTGCTGATATGTTCATGATGAACCTCCGCGATGGCGCACAAAGCGTTGGGCTGCGATTGCCAGGAGCTCGGGCGAGGCTGTTTCGTACCAGTACGTGTCGGTGACTTTGGCATGCCCGAGGTAAGTCGACAGCGCAAGAATGTTGCGATCGACGTCCACCCCTTGCGCGTACCAATCCTGCAATCGATGGCAGACGAACGAATGTCGCAGATCATGTATCCGCGGTGCGGGATGGTCGCCGCGAGCGCGCCACTTCAATGCGGTGCGCAGGATCTTGAACGCGTACTCGACGCTTCTTGTTGAAGCTGGTCGACCGTAGTCGAACACAAAGAAAGCATTCGTGTTGGCAGTTGAAGAATCGCGGTCGCGTTTGCAGGCATATCGTCGCATCGCTGATGCAGTCGTAGGGTGTATCGGCACCCACCGTGATTTGCCAAACTTAGCACTCCGGATATGCAGAAGCCGCTTCTCGAAATCTACATCCGAACGGGTTAACCCCGTCGCTTCCGAGATACGCAGTCCGGTCGCAGCGATCAGTCCGAAAATCGTCCTGCAGCTCGCACTGCGCAGACCACCGGGTGGATAGAGACCGTCGCAGGCTGCCAGCAGATCCACGACTTCATCATCGGTGAAAATATGCGGTGCCAGTCGATGATGGGCACGCCCGAACAGATATCGCGGCGGGATCTCTGTTGCCGGATCGAATTGCCGGCAGTACGCGGCAAAGGGGCGAAGCACCTCGATTCTGCGGGCCGCCGTTGACCGCCGTCCGGTGCCGGAGTTGCCGGCCCACTGAGCGGCGAGTTGTATCGTCAGCCCACCGTTGTGGCCGATCCGTTCGGCAAAGCGCGCGAATTCCCTGAGTTGATTGCCCACGATCCGGAGATCAAATCCGGCTCGACGACGGACGTTGAGGTAAGCGTCGATCCAGTTGGAAAAAGATGTGTGCGCGCTCATGATCGCTTCCCTGGCCATGGAAGCGCCACGCGACGAAGGGCTGGAAGGTTGACCTTCGCATAAATCGTCGTGGTATCGAGAGAACGATGGCGCAACAGATCGCCGATCTCCTTGAATGGAACGCCGCCTTGCACCATCCGGCAAGCCATGGTGTGCCGGAAAATATGGGTGCCGCGCACACGTTGCTGCAAACCGCAACGCGCAGCGGCATAACGAACTGCGTTACGGACAATATCCAGATTGGCTGCGGCATCAAGCGGTGGTCGATGGCGAACAAATACCTCGCGCCGTGCAGTGTTTGGACGCCCACGCTGCAGGTACTCGGAGATCGCGTTGCCGGTCAGTCTTGGAAGCGGGACGATGTCGATCCGTTTGCCCTTGCCGTGTATCGTCAATGTTCCATCTCGCCAGTCGATATCATCGAGACTCAGACGTGCCACTTCCGCGCGCCGCAAGCCAAGATCTAGAAGACAGCGCGTCATGGCGTAATCGCGCATGCCGGTAGCACTGCTACGATCGAACGCCTTGAGCAGTTGCCTGACTTCGACAGACGAGAGGACCTCGGGCAATCCGGAGAGACGCCATTGCGCAACCCTCGGCAGCGCTGCGATGAGCGTTTCGGTTGGCGTTCCCCGGCTGCTCTTGAATAACAAGTAGCTCCGTAGCGAGATACCGATACCCTTGATCGTCGCTGGAGCAAGTCCGTTCGTTCGGCGCATAACAAAACGTACAATATCGCCCGGGGTCAACCTCGAAATCTGTACGGGCCCCGCACCGAAACGATCGACAAGAAACTCGTGGGCCTGCCGTACTCGAACTGTGCATGTGCTGTCGGACAGACCGCGAACCTCTGCCAGATGGCGCTTGAATTCTGCGAGCTCTGTGCCGATAGGCGTCAACACGTTGAGAGTCAAATGCTCCGGTTGCGCGCCGTCGAGCATCGCGAAGAAGTGCTTCAAACCGGCGCGAACATCGGCGCTTGTGTGCCGACAGCGAGACGCGCATTGGCAATGCGGCAGGTGCCGCTCGAGAAACTGGACGATCGTCGGCTTGCTAACATCGCAAAGATTGATGTCGCGCTGCGTCATCCAATGAATGAAGTGGGCGACACACCTGAAGTAGCATTCCACTGTCTCCCGGGCATAACCACGATCGATCAGGTATTGAACGTAAGCGTCTGCATGCGTTCGCAACGCAGCGCCTTCGAACCAATGCTCGCAGAGCAGATGGCCGGGTCTGATGCGTGTGTATTTGGGCATGGTAGCTCTCCTCGAAAAAACACAGAACAGCATGAGGAAAGTACCGCAAATTATGGAAGGTAACGACGGCTCCCGGAAGAGATGGGCCCTGAAAAAGCGGGACGTTTGAAGCCACGTCGCCATGACCTTCCATAACCAAGACCTGTGGATAGCGGCGGCCCAGGCAGAATGGCCTGATGGCGTTCTCACAAGGATTGTTCGAGACCGGCCAGTCGCCGTTCTCAATGTAGCGGACCAGCTTCGGCCATTGGCCTTGTATATAGTTCAACGCCTTGCCGAGCAGGCTGCCGGGTACAACGCCGGGCAGGTGCTGCAGCATCAGCCGGTGAATGACGTCGAGCACGCGCGCACTGTATCGTCGTCGCAGCCGTTGCCGTCGTTGGGCTTCCCACGTTTCGCTGCGCGCCTCGGCGGCAAACAGTTTGCCGATCAATTTGATGAAACGCGTAGCCAGCAGATCGGGCGTACGCGCTGCCTTCGGGACGTTGTCTTCCGCCTTTACAAAGCCCCTCCTTGCGTGCGTCCAGCATGCGAGATGGACGAGCCGATGACGCTGCGCGATGCCGTCGTATGCGGCGTAGCCGTCGGTCATCAGCACTGCGCCTTCGCGAATGCCGTCGAACAGCTTGTCTGCCAGCTTGCTGCCGCGACCGGGCGTATAGGTGAACACGCGCCCGGGTGTGTCCGAGTCCGTCATCTGCGCCCAGAGATAACTCTTGGTCTGAGGCTGGCGGCCTTCTTCCTTCAGGACCTGGAATGTCGTTTCGTCGCAGTAGATCAGGTCCGCATCGAGCAGCGCATCACGCATCAGGTTGATCACCGGCTGCGTCGCGAGGCCCACGCGCACCATACTTGCTGCCAACGTGTTCGACGAGATGTCGCCGCCGAAGCGCCGCAGCAGGCCAGCTTGCCGGTACAGCGGCATGCCGAACTGATACTTTCCGGTGGCGATCCACGCGAGTGCCGATTCGCTGAGCAGCCCTCGCGGGATGATGCGCACGGGCGCCGGCGTAACCTTGATGCCCAGGTCGCAGCACGGGCATGCGTACTTGACGCGCTGATGCTGGGTGACCCGAATCTGCTCCGGAATCACGTTCAGTTGCTCGCTGATCTCCACGCCGATCTCGACCAGCGCATGGCCATCGTTGGCGCAGAACCGTTCGGCCTCAGGCAATTCGTGACGGTGGATGTCGCGCGGCAGGGCGGGATCGAGCGGCTTGCGGCCGCGTTTGTTGCGCGTGTGCGCGGCAACCTTCGTTCCGGGCGTGTCTTCCTGTGCGGGTGTCGCGTTTGCGCCGAGCACTTCGGCTTCGTTGAACAAGCCGAGCTGGTCGGAATCGCGCGCTTCGCTCTTCGCGCCGAACAGCTCGCGCCGGAACGCGCGCAGCCGTTCTTCGGCGAGGTCACGTTCGGCCGTCACCAGGCGCAGTGTGCTTTGCAATTCGTCACGCTCACGCTGAAGCGCGTCGTGCTGCTCGCGCATTGCGAGCAGCGCCTTCAGTTCGTCGGCATCGATGGTGACGTTGATCGGCATGCTGCTTTGACCGACATGCCGGCCGTGTGTTCAGCTCACGCGCAGATAGTTGCGCCTGGGATGGCGCTGGATTGCCGCGATGTCGGCACCGTCGATGAGCCAGTGGAGCAGCTCGACGCTCAAGGCTACCACCGCCGTGTCGCTGTCGGGCCACACGAAACGGTCGCTGGCCTCAAGCCGCTTGAGCAGCAGCCAGAAGCCGTTGCGCTCCCAGCCCAGGATCTTGATGCGATCGCGCCGCCGGTTGCCGAACACGAACAGCGCGGGCGCCATCGGACTCAGGTGCATCGCCTGCTCGACCAGGATCGACAGGCTGTTGATCCCGCAGCGGAAGTCCACCGGATCGCGATGGAGGTAGACCTTCAGTTCGTCGTCGAACCGGAACACGGCAGCCTCCCGAACATCTGGACCAGCGTGCCAAGTTCGTCGATGCCGGCCTGGCCCAGGTTGAACTCGACGCCGTTGGGCAGGCGTACGCGCAGCGCAAACGCGATCGGGGCAGGCGTAACAGATGGAGTCGCAGCAGCGGCCACAACCGGTACGAATGCCGGCGCAGGCGCCTCGCTGTGCATAGTGGCCGGCACGCCGTCATGCACCTGCACACCATCGCTCGGGTCAACGACGACGGCGCCGTCCTGTGCGGCCCGTGCGCAGCGGCTACTCTCACGCTCGAGCAGGTACTTCGTGATCCACTTGCGCAGCAGGTTGGCGTTGACTCCGTGCTCCTGCGCGAGGCGCGCCACCGACACGCCGGGACGCAGTGCCGCCTCGACCAGCGCGCGTTTCCCCTTCTCGTCGTACCGCCGCCGCCCGTCGCGGCTTTGCGAAACAACCTGCAACTCTGAGTCATGCTCTGTCATAGGTGTCCACCTCCGATTGGTGGACACATGCTGGCCTCTCAGAGCATCACTGGGTAGACGTCGTTAATCGATCGCATACAACTCATATATTGATCGAGGGGCATGATAAGTGTTCATGAAAAATTCGTTTGAAATTCGGAGCCACATTTGGGAAACACTGATTTATTCGACTCGACGGTCATCGCATCGGCCGCCGAGGACGTTGTAGAAAGAGGCACGCGGAACGGATCCCTGAACATGAAGCGACAGATCGGTTTTGCAGAAGCGGAAAGCCGTGGCGCGAAGCGCGTAACCAAGCGGCAACGCTTTCTGGCGGAGATGGACAAGCTTGTCCCATGGCCACGTTTGCTGTCGGCGATCGAGCCGTACTACCCGAAGGGCAAGCGAGGCCGACCGCCGATTGGCTTGGAACGTATGCTGAGGATCTACTTCCTGCAACAGTGGTACGGGCTGTCGGACGAAGGGTTGGAAGACGCGCTGTACGACAGCATTGCGATGCGTGCGTTTGCCGGCATCGATCTGGCGGTCGAGGACGTGCCGGATGCGACGACGCTGTTGAAGTTCCGCCGCCTGCTGGTCGAGCATGACTTGACGCGCAAGCTGTTCGACGAGATCGGCATTTCGCTGTGCGAACGCGGGTTGCTGATGAAGGAAGGCACCTTGGTGGATGCGACGATTATTGAGGCGCCACCGTCGACCAAGAATGCCGAGAACAGCCGTGATCCTGAGATGCATCAAACGAAGAAGGGCAATCAGTGGCACTTCGGCATGAAAGCGCACATCGGCGTCGATGCCGACTCGGGTCTGGTGCACAGCCTGGTGGGTACATCGGCCAACGTAACGGACGTATCGCAAGCGCACGCTCTGTTGCACGGGCACGAGCGGGAAGCGTTTGGTGATGCTGGCTACACGGGCGTTGAAAAGCGCGACGAGATGCGCGGCAAAGCGGTGCAATGGCGCGTGGCTGTCAAGCGCGGAAAGATTAAGGCAATGCGAGACGGGGCGCTGAAGGATTTGCTGATCCAGGTGGAGCGAACCAAAGCGCAAATTCGCGCCCGGGTCGAGCATCCGTTTCATGTCGTCAAGAATTTGTTCCGCCACCGCAAGGTCCGCTATAAAGGCCTAGCCAAGAACACGGCGCAACTGTTCAGCCTCTTCGCCTTGGCCAATCTGGTGATCGCAAAGAGCCAGTTGAACTCGATACATGGGCAAAGTCCGTCATGTGTATGAAAAACGCGAGCGATCGGCCCGCATTCGAGCAAAACTCAGCCCGATCGCAACGAAATTCGTTCGCCGTTCTGACACTTGCAAACTGACTCGTGCAAAACGCCGCCGGCGAACTCATTGATCAGCGTTTCCTTTGCTTAACAATGCAGCAAACTCGGCATCAATGATATCGCGCGTCCAGGTGATGGCGCGCCGCCATCGGTACTTCAGTTGCCGCCAGACGATCTCGATCATGTTGAGTTCGGGACTATAGGCAGGCAGGTAAACAGGATGACCTTATGTTCGAGCAGCCAACGTTGGCGCGTTACTTCGCTGATGGCGTGATGGATGCTGGCATTGTCCAGCACGATCACCGTTGGCAAACCGTTTTCGCTGGCCAGCACGCTGTCAATGAAGTGCTCGACATCCGGGGCCTTGATGGTACCGGTATGCGCAGCGTGGATTAGCGTGTTCTTGCCGAAGTCCAGTGCCCCGATCACGCTACAGCGGCAGTGATTTGGGCTCAACCTGATGAGGCAAGCCTCGTGGTGACCAGCTGCGCTGAACCGGTGGTGATCCATGGAAGCCAGCCTCATCGAGATACAACAGTCGCGCGGCGTCCTCGCGTGCGGCCTGCTGGAGCTTCTCGAGCGTGGCCTGCCTCATGGCGAACGCTTCTTTGTTGCGCTTTTTGAGCGAGAATCGATTGCGCTTGAACGAAAAACCGTTGCGCTTGAGTGCTTCACCCAGCGTTTCGATCTTGCAGGGCCGCGGCGATTTGGTCGTCACCGAGCAACGCATGTCGGCCGCCGTTGTGGACACCCATCAAGCCGCAGACGCCACGCTTGCACCACGCATGCGACCAGTTGTAGACACTCTGTGCGCTCACGCCCAACTGGGCCGCAATGGCAAGGGGCTTGAGGCCGCTTCCGAGCATCAGCAGGCCCGCTGCGCGTGTCGCGTATCCCGCTGAAAATGATTGATTGACATCTGCTGCAACGTCAGTTCCTCGACTACCGTCAGCACAACGACACATTTCATCCGCGCAACCAGCAACGGCAAAAACGCCAGGTTAGCGAAAATCAAACCGTTTTACCAGGAACACTTACCGCCGCTAATAACGAGTCCTCAACAACGACGAAATTCACGACCTAAGATTGCTGACATTGGCTCGAAGATGTCCCGCGTGACGTACTCTGTGCGACGGACTGACGAAATCACGAATCGCCCGGCTAATCGTGCGCGCCCCCAAGCCCAGACGCTCATGCAACATTTCTCGGGAGCCCACGGTATAAAGGTACATCGGCTTAACGCCAAGATGAAGCCACGAAATCTCCGAAGCTAGCTTTTTCGCTGCCCATTCACGCATGCACGCATCGAGCCCGCCGCGGCCATGAAACCCTTCTTCGATCGTTACAACATGGTCGAAGCGCGACACCATCTTTGTCAACACCGGAGAGCAGAAACTCGTGAGCTTCACAAGATCGATCACCGCAATCGTGATGCCTTCTTTCTCCAAAATCTCCGCAACACGCAATGCGACATGCGACATATAGCCGGTCGCGATCACACAACACGCCTTCCCTGGTCGAAGCAAACTAAAGCCTTGCTCGCTATCGACTGAGTCAGTGTAGAGCCGCTGCAACACTTGGGCGTCGAGCCGTACATACCTCACGCTCACACCGGTCAAGCAGTGATCCACTAGTCCAGCGGCACTCATGTCGTCCGAGGGCGAGAGAATCTCCAGATTTGGCAACGCGCGCATCACCCCTATGTCCTCGTAGCATTGGTAAGTCGGACCCAACGCGACATAACTGCACCCTGCGCCCACACCGACCAACGTGACGCTCATCGGCCTGATCGCCGAGAGCAGCGCGAGGTTGACGCGAATCTGCTCATAGCATCGCATCGTGAGGAACGGGGCAATGGCATACGCGAAAACCTTGAATCCCTCGAGCGCGAGGCCCGCACAAACGTTGATCAGGTTCTGTTCCGCAACGCCAACATTAAGGAAGCGATCGGGAAATGCTTCGCGAATTCGATCCATGACCGGCGAGCCGAAGTCGGCACTGACCACAAAAATCGATCGATCGGCCGCCATACATTCGACAACGCGCGACAAGAATGCATCCTGCATGGCAAGCGGTGTTGTTGCAGCGCTCATGCTTGCATCTCCTGAGCAAGAAGCGCATCGAACGCGCCGGGGGTTGGATCCAGCATATGGCATAGTGGATTGCCTTCGAGCCCGGGCACGCCATGTCCCTTGATGGTTTGCGCAATCAACGCTTTCGGCTTTGCGTTTCGCTCCGCCTTCATGGTGCCGAGGGTCATGGCGAGCAAGTTGGGATCATGACCATCAGATACCGTCCATACCGACCAACCAAATGCCGCCAATTGCTGGGCGAGATTCGATTGCCCCATAGCCGACTCGGTAGAACCCAGCATGCTCATACCGTTCGCATCGACAATCAAATGCAGATTGTCCAGTCGATGCTGCGCGGCCAGCATGATCGCCTCCCAATTCGCGCCCTCTTGCAATTCGCCGTCGCCAGTCACCACGAAAACGCAGGCGTCTACTTGGCGGCGGGCAAGCCCAATCGCCATCCCCGTAGCCACACCCAACCCGTGACCGAGCGAGCCGTTCACTGTTTCAAATCCTGGCGTAATGGGATCGGGAATGGCCCCGAGAAAACTTCCGGGCTCACCAGCCCTCATCAGTTCCGAAGGGTCAAAAAAACCAAGATCGGCCAAGATCGGATATAAGCAGATCGAACCGTGCCCTTTGCTTGCGATGCAGCGATCCCTGTTTGGATCAAACAAAACCTTCGGATTAAATCGAAGCACGCCTCCGTAGTACAGCGCTACAAAAATCTCAACGGCGGACAACGACGAAGCGATGCGCATCTGCGGTGCGCGACGACAGATTTGCAGTGTTTGGCACCAAACTTCACGCGCACGTCGGCGCAGTTCGCTCATTTTGATTACATTTCCATTTGGCATCACGGCTCTCTCATTACGCGGTATCGTGCAACCGCTTTTCGACGTACTACTCATCCGCTGCTCGCAATCCGCCTCCAACAAAATCTGGGCACTCCATTCGAGCACGCTGATGGTCCGATTGTCGAGCAGCTTGCGACGTGCCGAGCGCGTGAACAATCCCACGGCTAACGAGAAGCAAGAACTGAGTCCGTAACGCGCAGGCAAACCACCGTCATGGTGAATCCCCACGCCTTCACTCCAATTCATCCACAGCAAAACACCGTAAGTAGCCGAGCGCTGGATTTCATGAATGGAGCACACTTCCTCTATCAGAGAATAGACAAAACGGCGTTTATACTCGAAACACGGGGCCACCATCTGCAACTTGCATAACGGTATTTATCACTCACAACCGAGACGCCCCCCATGCACTCACCAAATCACAGGAGATAGCTCACCCAGCCTCCGAACAATGAGACGCGATAATACACCTTGTAATAATCATTACCATCTCACCCTACGGTTACCGCATTTTTTTGTGAATTTCTTGCACTTTCACTTGATTCCAGAACTCTTTCTGTGACGCGGCGCTTTACGCTTTATCGCTACCGCACCAGCACGGGCGCGAGCCGACTTTATGACAGTGTAGGTATCGCCGACCAACAGCTTCCCTACCGATGCCGGAGCGCCAGTGCAGTCGCGGGGTACACGCCTGCACGAATCTGCTCAGGACGAATGGAATAAATAGTACTTAATCCGGCTATTCTCTATCATTGCATCGTGATTGCTTGATGCTCTGACGGTCCGCGCGCCTGATGAGAAAGCCTACGGACACTGTCAATCGCACAACTAATACATCAAGGAACGATTTCGTGTGCGCGAACATTGCAACGAAATCGACACGATCTCTTCACCCGTTCTTAGACAAAGTCACAGAGCGCCGGCCCACACGATGCGATAACCCTGAAAAAAGGCATAGAGATTGCCCTAGCGGCCTGCCCGCCTCAATTTCTTTTTCGATCGCCGCCATTTCACGCACGATCACGACAGCAAATGCTTAAGCAAGAGTCCGTGTGACGCGAAAATCTCGACATTTAAACCACGCACGACAAATCGTCTGCATCTGAGTTATATAGTTGCGCCTGCAACCAATTTAACGGAAACACGTCTGAACAAAGCCGATATCAGCGGCCTGCTCGTGGATGCACAGGCGCGAAACTCACAACCCGTTGCTTGTCATGATCAAAAATACACAGTCGCCGTGACCGTTGTCTGATAGGTGTCGGGCTGCGGTGTCGTCTGGGCGGGTACCTGTCCATAGACCGTGATCGATTGCACGGACCCGGTGCCCGTGCCGCCAACAGTATTGCTGCCTTGTGTATTACCCCAGACAGTGCTGAAGCCCGAGTCTTGATAGAGTTGGAATCCGACTGTCGTACTGGTATTGCCGCTGGCGGTACCGGCCATTAACCGGCTCGTAACCGTTGAGCCAGAGACGGTGCCGCCGTCCAGCCCAACGTTGTAGGGGGTAGTGTTCGTACAAGTCACGGAAACCGTGGTCTGTTGGTTCACGATCGCAGCGAGAACCCCATTCGTACCGAAGTTCAACGGATTCGCCGCGATCGTGCAGTTGGCTTGCAGCGTCAGAGAAGTCGTGAACGTGGCCGTTCCCGTGCCATCGCTATATCCACTAGAGCTTCCGGCGTATGCTTGCGGCAGTACTGCCAAGAATGCTAGCGCGGCGGCAATCGCCGATAGGGAAAGGGGTCGTTTCATCATGATGTTCTCCCGAAAACGGTACGGCGGCTCGTTGCGCTTCATAGGGGCATACGACACACCGTGTCGCGAGGCACGTCTATTGCGTTGGGTTCATGCTAGGTGAACAGAGGCCGGCGCGCAGTGAAGAATCACGATGCGTACGTTTGACGTAAGCCCAATCTATTGCAACGATGTTTCGAATCGGCAAGACAACTGCAATCCCGTGCCATACAAAGCCAGACACGCTGGCAGGCACGACCATATTGTGAGTTACCTCAAGGAGAAAGACATCCATGCGTTTCAGAACACATGCGGCAATGGCAAGCGCGCACTCGCCGAGGCGCAGATCTCGGGAGGTGTCCGAAATCTTGTGTGCTGAGGTCGGTTAAAAAAGTTCAGCTCATGGCGCAGGTGAAGCGCTCGCCAAAGAGGATCGCAAACTGATTGACGGCTTGCCGCCAAGTGATTGGTGGCATCTTCCAATCCCTTTCGATGTTGCGCAAGGCTAGGTACAGCAGCTTGCTGGCAGCTTCGTCGCTGGGGAAGTGACCACGATTCTTGACGATCTTGCGCAGTTGCATGTGCATGCTTTCAATCGCGTTTGTCGTGTATATGATTCTGCGCACCTCCGGCGGATAGGCAAAGAAGGGGATCACCTGCTCCCATTGGCGTTGCCACATCGCCGCGACGGTGGGGAATTTGCGGCCCCACTCGCTTTGCGCAAAGGCGTCGAGCGCCGTTGCCGCCGCCTCGGCCGTGGCGGCCTGATAGATCGGCTTGAGCGCGGCTGCCAATGGCTTACGGTCCTTCCAACCCGCCAGATTCAGCGAATTGCGGATCAGATGCACGATGTGTCACCTTCCGGCATAAAGGAGCCGGGTATTTCCGGCATATAGGCGCCAGCAGAAGTGGGTAGAAACGAGCATCTTTGTGGTTCAAGAATGGGCCGTTTAGCTGCTGTTTGCAAGGTTCAAGTGCTGCTGCGGAAGGTGGCGCGGGCTGCGGTAAGAGTGCCCGTCGAGCACGAGGCAGTAGGCGTTGTGACGCAGGCGGTCGAGGGTGGCTGAGGCGAGCAAGCGATTGGCTGGGAAGGCCTGATCCCATTCGGTCAGATCGAGGTTGCTGGTGACGATGGTGGACGCAGCCTCGTAACGCTCGGCGATCAGCTCGTGCAGATCCTCGTCAGCAGGCGGACGAAGCGGTTTGAGCCCGAAGTCATCGATGATCAGCAGTTCGACGCGCGTTAAGCTGGCGAGCCGGCGCTCGTAGGCGCCGGTGGCACGGGCGGCATTCAAGCTTGTGGTCAGCTGGGTGCAGGTGGTGAACAGTACGTCGACGCCTTGACGCACGGCACAGTGTCCCAGGGCCTGCGCCAAGTGGCTTTTACCCGTACCGCAAGGCCCGACGATGAGCACCGGCGCGTGTTCGCCGAGGTAACGACCGCCGGCCAGATCGTGCACGAGTGCACGGTTCAATTGCGGCAACCGATCGAAGTCGAATTGCTCCAGTGTCTTGCTGGTGCGGAAGGCTGCGCGGCGCATGCGTAGCGCGAACTTCTTCTGTTCACGCCGAGCGACTTCGTCTTCGATCAGCAGCGCGAGGAAGTCGACGTAAGAGAGCTTGGCATCGATGGCTTGGCGATTGCGCGCTTCGAGCGAGTCGAGGATGCCGGACAGGCGCAATTGCTTCAGATGCGGGGTCAAGGCTGGCATGGGTTGCATGGCCATCTCCAGGGTTAATGACGCACGTCGGCGTCGGGGGCAAACAGAGATTGAGCGTCGCGGGCGAAACGCGCGCTGGGTGCGTGGACGTGTTCGCTCGAATCGCTGAGGGGATGCCGATCGAAGCCGCCGACGAGGATCGTCTTGACGGTCCGATAGAACGGACTGGCGTGTGCCAGCGCGCGAGCGCACGCCGCTTCCAGGCGCAAGGCACCGTAGGGTTGTTGCAGACGCATGACGCCTTGTGCGGCGCGTAGGCGCTCGAGGATGTGATCGGCCAGCAGCAGGTCGATCAGCTCAGCGCAGGCGGGACCGACGCGTTTGGCTTGTTCGAGGCACCACTGCCGATCGTGAGCGAGAAACGCACGCGCCTCGGGCGGCAGATGATCGCGCACGGTGAGTCGATCGCCGGGACGACGAGCTCGTACATGCGAGGCGACGAGTCGGTAATCGTCGTAGATGGCGATTGAGGCGTCGGTCGCACGCAGCCACAACTGCTTGCCGACCAACACGAACGGCACGGAATACAACATCCGCTGATGGGCGACGTGACAGTCTCGATGAACGGACACCTTGTGCCAGGTACCCAGGTCGGGTGCGACGGCGGGCAGTTCGCGCATCAGTGGCCGTTCGACCTCGAACAATTCGAGGGGCACCTTGCGCGTTGTACCGTGGATGCGACGCCCTGCTTCGTGCATGACCCAATGGCGAGCCTGCTGGTTCAGATCGGTGAAGTCGCGGAACTGGCGCAGCGGCAAGAAGTTGCCCTTCACGTATTTGACGCTGGCTTCTACGATGCCCTTCTTGGGCGGATCGGCTGGCGGGCACGGATCGATCCGGAAACCGTATCCTTCTGCGCATTCGGCGTAGGCGCGCTGCACGACAGGGTCATAGGTGCAGGCCCGCGTGATAGCGCACTTGGGGTTGTCGATGATCACGCGCGTGGGTACGCCACCGAACCATTCGAAGGCGCGACGATGGCAGCCCAGCCACGTCGCCACGGTCTGGTCCCAGACGAACTCGACGTACTGATGTCGTGAGAAGGCAAGCGTCATCACGAACGCCCACGTGCGCCTGAACACGCCATCGGCGTCGGGCAGCATCGGACCGGCACCGAAATCGACTTGCGCGGCTTCGCCGGGCGCGAAGCTCAGCGGCACGGTCGCGTCGGGCGGACGATCGGCGTTGATCGAAACGATCATGCGATAAACCGACGAATAACTGCCGGTGTAGCCGTGCTCACGCCGCAACGCCGCCAGAATGGCCGTACCGGGCACTTGCTGCTCGATCCATGAGGCGATCAATGCGCAGTGGACCTCGAGCCCTGAGACAGTCGAGCTTGCCTTGTGTGGCGGACCTAGCGCGGCGGCGATCTCGGCGTCATCCGGTAACGGCGCATCGGGTTTGAGCCAGCCGCGTTGTTCGGCCAACTCTCGCAGCGCGGCGAGCTTACGCCGGCCCATGTAGCGACAGCGTGCCAGTTCGCGCTCGGAATCCCCGTTGCGCATGCGCACGAGAACCTGTCGATATTGATGCATCTCGATTCTCCGTCGGCCCATCGCAGCCTCCCTTGGGGGATCACGCCTCACAAGGTAAGCCCGCAATGAGCATCACGATCGAGATGCTCGGTTCCTTCCCTGGCTCCTATATGCCGAAAACGCCCCGGCTCCTTTATGCCGGAAGCCCAGTGGCTCCTATATGGCGGAAGATGACATGATGCAGGTCTGGATCTGCGCGGCCGGATAAACCGCCTCGATCGCTTCGGGGAAGCCACGCAAACCGTCGACGACGGCGATCAGGATGTCGTGCAAGCCGCGGTTCTTCAGCTCGTTGAAGACCTTGAGCCAGAACTTGGCACCCTCGGTTTGCTCGATCCATAAGCCCAGCACTTCCTTGCGCCCGTCGGCACGGATGCCCAGCGCCAGGTACACCGCCTTGTTCTTGACCGTGCCTTCATCGCGGATCTTCAGCCGCAGCGCGTCGAAATAGACGATCGGATACATCGCCTCGAGCGGCCGTTGCTGCCACTGCTCGAGTTCGGCCAGCACCTCGTCGGTGACGGTGGAAATCAGATCGGGCGACACTTGCAGCCCGTACAGTTCCAGCAAATGGCCCTGGATCTCCCGTACGCTCATGCCGCGCGCATACATGCTGATGACGTGATCGTCGAAGCCGGGCAACCGGCGTTGACATTGCGAATCTCGTGAACCTGTGGAACAGCTTCGGCAAGGCCGCCTGTGTCAAGGTTGCATAGTTGCGTCCACAACCAAATAGGCGAATACCCTTCCGCACACAACCGCTACCAACCATCTTTTGCAAGAACGTCGCGCCCAGATCCGCGCGCCACGCCTTATCCGCGAATTCGGCAACATCAGTAGCTTTCCAGCCTTTCTTCTCGAAGGCGATCGCACTTTCAATAATTGCCTGGTCGAGCTGCGTCTTCAGCTTCGCTTTGCTCCGCAGTAAACGCCCGGGCCTTCCCGTTCTTGTCTTTCGGGTCCTGCGCACGCAGGAACCTATCAAGGTCGCGCGGCAGGGCATTGGATGTGTCCCCGTAATAACCGACCTACTCCTTGTGTCGTCGTTTACCGTCGCTTTTACACCAGCGCTAACAAGTGCACTGGATATTCGGGATTCTGGATTTGGAACCCCTGTCTCGGAAGGAACGAGGCAAGTCTGGTCGCCGCGCCGCTAGCGGCTGCTTCTGCCAACGCATGGCCGAGGATTTCTTGGGCCGAAAGCATCTACGATTCGTTCACTCCGAGGTGTCAGATTTCCATCGGGATCGTGTCGCAGCAGTCGACTGAGCTCTTCTGCAAGCCGTCGCGCTTCCTCGAGCCGGCCTGCATCACCGGGCACCGATAATGACTCACAGCTAGCGCATGATGCGACAGCCGGCACCGCGCCAGTAGCGTCTTTTCTCCGAAGTGAATCCAACCTAGCCGAGCTGACTGGATTGTGCGGGACCAAGGGATTGACTTCGACGTCGGCTCGCGGTACTGAGCAAACTTCAGAATCCATCGGAGTGAAGCGTTCTCCTGAACAACGGGCTACCGTCCAACGGGCTACCGTCGACTGAGAAGCGCCAGGCCAACACGGCGCGACTGCAACGTCGGAGCGCCCAGCGCCCTCAGGAGCCCTTACTGCACCATCGGCCAGCATCGCCGCCGGCCCGGCGGGGGCTGCGCCAACTCGATCGGCTGCCCTAAGCGGCCCAGAAGCGGCGCCCCGCATCCTGAGCTTAGCAACGACTGGCTCCAATTCGGTCCGCACTCCATACAGCGCCAAAAAGCCTCTGATGCCGTCGGTCGCCGGCTCCCCCGCATGGCTTACCAACTCGTCGGGTACCTCCAAGGAATAGCCTCGGCTTTGCTGTCCATGCGCAGCACTCGCGGGCCGAACCTGTATGTTCTGGGCTTCGTCGCCGACAACTGGTCTCAAAATACACTGGATTTGCGCGACTTCCTGCAAGGAAGCAGCCATGCCTCCACCGGCGACCGGACTGGAGGGAAACTGGCTCCTAAAAAAAACAGCCCAGCCCGCTTCACCGGAGAAGTACTCCCGCGTCCCCTCCCGCCAGTTGCCCCACCGGAAGGCAATCGCATCATTTATATCTTTGCTGCAGAATATGCGTGGCATAACGGTTCTCCATCAATCGCCGAGGGTGTGTCGCCGTATGCACGTCTGGCAACTGCGTTGCCCACTGCGACTCACCTGAACGACCTCGCTTCAATCAGGTAGCTCCGCCATTTTCTGATCTCGTCACTTACTCCAGCCTTTCATTTCTGTCTTTTCTATAGTCGGCGCACACGGCCATCGCATTTGGAAACACCAGGAAACATAGGGGTTTGCGGGCATATCAAGAGCAAGTGAGCGGAACGAGGCCGAGCATGGCCATGCGATAGTCGTTGTCCCAATCGGCGCGCCGCAGGCGACAACGTCCTGAGACGCTTGGGCGAGGTTCTATCGAGTTTGAGCAGATTCAGGCCGAAGCGACGCAAGGTAGCAAAGTTATGAGCAGCGTGGCCTTTGCGCACCCGACCTGCATCTTCGACGAAGGCCACATCCAACGCCCCATGCAGTCTTTCAATTTCCCAGTGCCCACGCACGCGTCGAGCAAAGGCCTCGACCTCAGAAAGGCCGAGGTGGCGAAGTAACGCCGCTATACGCTGGATTCGCCACTGCGAGTCTCGGACACGCTCTCGACCGTCTCGGCGTAGCAGTCGGGCATCAGCCGACCGATGCGATCGCGCTCCTTAGTGCCAAACATACCGGTGAGCACATTAATAAGGCTGGCTGATTGCCTTTAACCGCCAAGAGGTAGTCGCCGCCGCGCTCGCAGATGGCTCGTGCGATTTCGCGCCGGGTACCCATCGCATCAATGGTGACAATGCCCCCTTTCAGCACAAGCGCCTGAAGCACCGCAGCAATCGCATCGATTTCATTGGACTTATCGGCTACGTGCTCTTGGCAAAGCACGAGGCCAAGGTCCGTAGCGTAGGCGCCGACGAGGTGAATCGCGCGCGCGTCGCCGTCATGCCATCCTCAACACCACGAGGTACAACGACCGTTTGGTCGACCTATCTCGATGACTGAAATGTCCGCTGCCCATAGCGCTGCGCGTCACTCGCTCAATCCCTTGTCCAGTTTGGCGCTTCCAAATGCGATGGCCGCGACAGCGAGGAAACACTATTACTGCTTACGTAGGCCATTGGATAGCTTGCCACCCCTATTCTGGCGTTGTCCACGCTCAACCCCTCGGTGAGCAATGGGCATTTTCAAGCAACCCTCGTAAGCCGCGCATGCGCCCCGCGTGCGCGGCCTTTTTTGTTTTAGCGCCCCGTGTTGCCGAACGATAGATTGCACCGTCACCGCGACGCCCAACGCACGTACTAGACCTTCACGCAACCGCCGCGATCGAGCTTTACTTCTGCGAGCATGCCCATGCCCTGCCTCGAGCTCTCGCTCAACACGCCGCAATGACAAGTTGATCGAACGAAATAAAAAACCTCTACATAAGCAACGCAATATTAATTCTCGTATACGATCCGTATGCAAATCAAGATCAAATGCTAAAATAGATCTCTCGATCAATTTAATTGTTTGGCAAAAACCGTTATGTTAGCTACGTGTCAATATGACGAGAATTGACAGTATACGCGCGCGACCATCGTGCCGCGGAGGCGCTCTGAACTATGGCAAAATCAACGTCAGCTACAGGGCACAACGCACCCGATTCGGGCACCCCACGCCTGATTGACAGACTAGAAGCGATCTTCTCCCGGCACGTCGTTCCGGTCATCATCGTATCGCTGTCACTCCTCTTACCGGTGTCAGGCACACGCTACTATTCATCATCCGACACGCTACACGCTGCGATGAAAGTGTTGAAGGACGAATCCGGCACACTTGATCCAGGTACAGCACGTCGCGCATTGTCACTGCAACCCGCGGTGCTTTACCGCGATACACACCTTTCCGAGCGACCATTTTGGCTAAGCGTCGAAACCCCCGTTCCATGGGACAGTGGCTCAATCATCGTGGAGTTCCCTTCGCGGCACACTCAAGCCATTGCGTGCTGGGATTTAACGTCGCTCATGCCGCTAGGAAATGCCGAGCGCACCGATGACAATGCCCCGTGGAACGAATCGCTGACAGCACGCAAAGCCGGCTTTGCATTGCGACTCAGCCAACATGTCACACAGATACGGCTACTGTGTCGGGCGACCTCCATTGGACCAGCGCGACTGACCGTCAAGCTATGGAACGCCAAGGCATTCCGGCAATCCGAAGAACTGTTTCATCGCGACGTCGGCTTGCTTGAAGGGAGCATGCTCATTCTCGCGGTGTTCGCGTTCATCACCGCTTTGATCAATCACGAAGGTGTCTTTATCCTGCTCGCGGTCTGGCTGGTAGGCAATCTCCGGCTAGCGGAACTGTCCATCGGATCAGATATGCAGTGGCTCGGCTACACGGTCCCTTACTCGTGGATGCCCGTGATCCGGCAGTTAACCGTGGCAACGTATTTCATCGTCACTTACTCGATGCTGGATGCCGTGTTCAAGCAGGAACTAGCCGCGGTTGGTAGGCATCAACTGATTCTCAGAGCGGCGCGATTTCTAGGGCGTGCCTTGCTACTGGCTGCGATAGTGTTGCCCTATAGGACGTTCTTGCCCGTGATGTGGGTGATTGCTTCGCTAGGGATCGGCGGTGTCGTATTCATTCTATTCAGGTTAATCGCCTCAACACATTCACGCGTCGCCGTCTGGTTTGCGGCCTCCTTGAGCATAACGCTCTTTGCAAGTTTCTCCGATGTGCTGGGCACAGCGTTTCGAATGAAAGGGCTGGTTGCTGCATTCGATAGCATGACGGCTACCCTGCTGTCGAGTCTCATAGCAGCACTCGCTGTAGCCGAGCAGCTTCGTATCGAGCACCGCCGGCTGGCGATCACGCAGTCGCAGTTCCAGGAAACCTACGATACGACGCCGGTCGGCCTCTTTACGCTCGATCTCGACGGACACATCATTCGAGGTAATCCCGCGCTGCGACGGATCATGCAATATGACTCGCGATCGGAAGATCACCCGTGGACGGATTACTTCGAGGCCGGCGCATGGGACAAGCTGCGAGCAATCGCTCATCGACGAGGCGGCGAAGAAATCGAGTTGCGGAGTGCAGCGGCTACCGGCGAGCTGCCAAAGTGGTTCCTTCTCAAGGCTACGCTGACGCGGGGACACATAGAAGGTTCGTTGCAAGATATCACGGCACGCAAGCGAGCGAGCGAGCGGTTGCATTTTCTCGCGGAACACGATGCCCTAACAGGGACGTTGAATCGTTTTGGTCTTGAGAAAACGATTACCCGATTGATGAACACGTCGGCCATACCGGGTGCCTTCGTACCGTTTGGCCTCGCGTACCTGGACCTCGACCGGTTCAAGCTCATCAATGATCTGTTCGGTCATCATGCCGGCGATGCAGTACTGCAGCAGGTGGTTGAACGAATCAACACGAAAATTGGCCATGACGATGCGCTGGGCAGAATCGGCGGTGATGAGTTCGTCATCGTTGTACGCAGTGGTGACATGGAACATGCCGCCATGTTGTGCCATAACCTCGCCAGCGAGATCGCCGGTCCGCCCTACCAGCTCGGGCGCAGAGCGTTCCAAGTGCGCGCATCTATCGGTATGCTCGAAGTATCCCAAGCAATCGACGTCTCCGACGCGATATCGGCGGCAGACCGTGCGTGCCGGGCAGCGAAGTTCAAGCACGACCATGTGGTCGTCTACAGGCATGAAGCGGCGGTTCTAACCGAGCGGGCGGAAACCCTGCGTCTAATCGATCGCCTACGTGGCGATCTCCGCTCGGCCGGCCTATATCTGGAAATGCAGCCGATCATGTCGGTACGCACACCGTATGACACGCTCGACTTTGAAGTCTTGTTGCGTATGCGCGATGCGATGGGTGGAACGGTGCCACCAGTCAAGGTCATTGCTGCCGCCGAGGAAAGCGGCCACATCTCTGAGCTGGACAAATGGGTGCTAACGACGACGCTCGAATGGCTCGAGCAGCACAGCGCGCGTCTTTCCAAGACGCGCTTTGTCTGTGTGAATCTTTCCGGAGCATCGCTCAATGACGAACACTTCGTGTCCGACATCTTCAACCTGCTCGACGCGCATGCACCGATCCTAAACAAGCTATGCATCGAGATCACGGAAGGCGTCGCGCTGCACGACCTTGTGAACACACGTCGCTTTATCAACCGGCTCCAAGCAGCCGGCGCCAAAATCGCACTCGACGATTTCGGCGCCGGATATACGTCGTTTTCGTATCTAAAAAACCTGCCTGCCGACGCACTAAAGATAGACGGTGCATTTATCCGTTCCATGGCCGAGCATTCCTCTAACACAGCCATCGTCGAAGCAATCGTGGCGCTCGCGAGCAACCTCGGCATACGCAGCATTGCTGAATGGGTGGAGGACTGCGGCACGCTCGAAACCCTCGCCACGTTTGGTGTGGATTATGTGCAAGGCTGGGTGATTTCACCCGCGCAATCGCCCGATGCGATTCTCAACGCGCGGTCAGCAGCCGATTTTATCGAGGACGAACACGTAGCCGCATTCGTACGTCGTCATGCCAGCGAGTCCGGCAACGGCCCCTTCTCTTACGAAAGATCGGACACTTTCCCCTTTTAGACGGCTGCTCCCGCGGGCTTAGGCAGCGGCCGTAATCAAGCACGCATGATCGAAACTGGAAGTACGATCCCCGTGTTTCGCTTCGTCAAGCGACGCACTACACGCCTCGACAAACGCGTATGGCGTCGCAGGACAACAAGAATCCGTGCAAGTGATGCCAACATTGGCTGTCAACTCGAGCTGAATCGGACCCGCGAGAGATGGCCATTCCAACGCCCACAACGACGCAAGGATTTTCCGTGCCACGGCATTTGCCCCTGTCCTACTAGTATCCGGAAGCAACGCCACGAAACGGGAGTTACCGTATAGTGCGACCCGATCAGCGGAGCGATGAAGGTCCCCAGCAATGCACTGCGCGATGCGAGCGAGAGGATCACCACCCGTGGCACTTTGATCTAACCGAGAAAAATTGGTGTCGCAACTCACTCCAATCATCAGCATCGATAGCGGCAAACCACTCCTCTGCGCACGACGCCATTCCACCGCCATCAACTGATCGAAAGCATAACGGTCGAGCAGAGCACTCGCGGTACCGCCGTATATCGGGGAAGCATCTGTTCCCATCCCAACCGATACCGGCAGGTCGTCTACAGTCGGTGTGCGGACCTCCGCCAGAAAGCAATAGCCCACACGCGGAATTGTTTTGATGTAGGCCTGCCCCGGATCTAACGCCTCGAATGTACCGCGCAACGAACACATGACCTGATTAAGGCTGTTTTCACATACCTCAAAGCCAAAAGCGCGCCAGCCTTCGTCGAGTAACTGTTGACGACGCAACAGCATACGCGGCGCGTCGACCAGCAAGGTCAGGATGCGTGTGGCCACCGGCTTTAACACTACCGTATCGATGCGCCCATCAAGATCGACGAGGCAATTCTGTGCTGCATCGAACAACCATCTGTTGTTCAAAACACACTGATGGTTGAAGAGATGATTTGGCGCCATACTGATCTCCGCCGCAGATCGCGAGAAGTCTGCCCCATCGCCCAATATTCTTATGATTATTACAGCCCGAGCGCGTACTTCGCGCTCACCGCCGGCACGACGAAACATCTTGTTACATTCGTAAGCCTACATTTTGTCAGATGCTTTTGACATTCCGTACTTACCCTGCCGTATATTACCGACGTAACAAACCGCCCGTTCACGCTCAACTATCGAGAAACCTCACGGTAGATTGCACACCGAACTAAGCTTCCCCTGAAATTTCGCCTTCCAGGAGGTCGTGTGCCGGTGGGCCGGCGATCAGCCGCGCATGACGGCGGATCTCGCCACGGGCGCGTTGGCGTGGTTTCGTGGTCGGCCTGCGCCCGGTATGCTGTGTCATTCGGATTGTGGTACCCAGGGCGGATTCAACCGGTCGTCGCAATACCTTTGATCGATGAGCTGGAAAGGAAATTGTTGGGACAATGCCCCGACGAAAAGCTTCTTCAATTGTTTGAAAAACGAAAGGGGTCACGCCGCGCGCTACCGCACGCAGCAGGATGCGAAGGTCGATCTGTTCGAATAACAGACCAAAGGCGCAACCTCATAACTCGGGACCGTTAGAAGGCGAAAAGCCGAGTAAAGCTTAGAAAGCAGTTACACCGCGACAGCAGCCAAATCTACCGTGCGCCGGTATTTCCAAATTTGTTTTAACACCGGCGCCCACGGATTGCAGCACGCATACTCCACATATGCGTTCGAC
Organism: Trinickia acidisoli; assembly: GCF_017315725.1. NCBI lineage: Bacteria > Pseudomonadati > Pseudomonadota > Betaproteobacteria > Burkholderiales > Burkholderiaceae > Trinickia > Trinickia acidisoli. Next base: position 61,500 of record NZ_JAFLRG010000002.1, on the reverse strand, counting down.
AGAATCACAATCCAGATACTCATCATCGTCTCCAGCCTGCTGCCGTGGCAGCGCAAACCAGCACCCCGTAAGCGTGCATCTTAGGCCAGCCAGCCCCGCTGGCGGCAACGCCGACGACTCAGTCTGACGCGGGAAGAACAGCGACCAACGATGAACCCTTTTATTCCCACGCCACACGTTCATCATGTATGACAGCCAGCCCTTATACCATCAGGGATTAGCGCAACCGCATGGAATCCGTATGTGTTCCAGCTGACCCCATAAACTTTCATTCATCGCTGTAAGCCATCGGATAGTCACTGCGGCCTATTATTCAATCGTATCCACCACTCTTCAGGGTGAAGCAGCAAACAACAGGAGCCGGCGGCATATTCGGATTCGCATGCTACATCGCTCCGCCTCGATTTTTGCCGTTCCAACGCGGGGGGGGGGGGGGGGGGGGGGGGGGGGGGGGGGGGGGGGGGGGGGGGGGGGGGGGGGGGGGGGGGCGGGGGGGGGGGGGGGGGGGGGGGGGGGGGGGGGGGGGGGGGGGGGGGGGGGGGTGGGGGGGGGGGGGGGGGGGGCGGGGGGGGGGGGGGGGGGGGGGTGGGGGGGGGGGGGGGGGGCCGACCAGCCAGACAGACGAGAAAAAAATGATCGAGACAGAAGAGCTGAAGTTTGTCGAGGTGTCACTGGCATTGCATCCCGCCGACTACGCCAATCTGCAAAAGGCAGCGCGCGCGGCAAAATTAGAAGAAGCAGAGTTTTGCGCACTAGCCATTCATCGCGAAGCAGAAGCAACACTTACGCGATGCCACGAGAGCACCGAAATCAAACCTTTTGATTTCTTCCGCAGCAGTAAAGCGTGAGAGTCGTTGCATTTGCATCAACGACCGAGGTTGCCGCTCCAGCTCATTCCATTACACACAAGTCTGCTACTCAAGCTCGCGTGCGTATCTGATGCCGGCAGCAAAATCCACCACTCGCTGCATGCCTAGCCAGATGGTTTTGACGCCAGGCTCACCGTCGCCTTTGCGGACGAGGAAACCGCCGAGCCTGGCGACGAGCCGTACCACTTCGTTTAGCCGCGGCGGCTTTTCGGGCGGGGCCTTCTTGTTGAGGATGAAGGCGGCCTTCCATTCATCGGGCTCGAATAGCAGTCCGGCATCGAGGTCGGGGCAAGTTCGACCTAAGCGCATGAGACGGGCAATGCGCCACGCCACCACCATGAACACCGCCAGCGCCCGCTCGATGCGCTCGATCGTGCTCAGTTGTAGCGCCTCGACCCGGCAACCGTTCTTCAGCACATGAAAGAAGGTTTCCACCTCCCAGCGGGCGCGGTACCAATCGATCAGTCGCGCGGCCTCGGTCATATCCGGCACGTCGCGATTGGTCAGCAAGCGCCATTCGATCGGCGTCGCCCCGGCGGACGCGTCAATCTCTCGCGCAACAAGGCAATTGATCGACACAACACCGCCCTGGCCATCGGGCACGTCGATCCGACGACTCCAGATTTGCTGCTGAACCTCCCGCGCCTTCTGTCGCTGGCGACCCGGCAACGTGAAGCGGATTTCACCAAGCGCCTCGCCTTGCGTGGCGTGATCCCAGAGTCTTTGACCCTCGGGCAACACGCGATTGTGCTGGGCGCGAATCAGCCAGTCGGCCGGATAACCCAAATCGCGCGCTTTGGCCATCAGCTCGACAATGTCCGACTCACGGTCTGCGACATACACCAGCCGTGTGCCGGGCAGATCCACCGCCTGCTCGGCCACCCGCTCGTATCCCTCGATCCAGCGCGTGCTTTCCTTGAGGCCGCCACGCTTGCCTCGGGCGTCCTTGCGCTCACGCGACCACATCCAGGCATTGAGCACGCCCAACGGTTCACGCTGTGGCGTGACCGCGTAGGTCGCGTGAACGTACATGCCGCGCTGTGCTTCATACGACAACGGCCCCAGTCCAGCGATCTCCTGCCCGTTAAAGTTCAGCTCGGTTGTGTCATCCAGGCACAGCACCACCTCACATGCCCGCATCCGCTCGGTCGAGCTCTGCCAGTGCGGCTCCATGACGTCGGTCCATTCCAGCTTGTCCTGCGCGAAGAACCGATAAGCCGCCGCCGTCTCAGCCCAGCCGCCGCACGCCAGCGGAATGCTCGCCGTCGGATTGCCCGACAGTTGCTCGGCCAGCAGGATCGCCCGCCGGTTCAGGCGCTTGTCGCCCAGATCGATGCCCTTGAATTCCATTGCCGCCCAGCTCTCCGTTGCTCGTGCCATTCGCGTGCCGCGCAAAAAGCAAGAGCAAACGGCAAACCGCGACAGTTTACAAACCGCTCATGCCGACTTGTGTGTAATGGAATGGCTCCAGCCTACAGCATACCTCCGCCTTCCCGACGCGCGAAATAAACAGTACGGCCAGCGTTTGCCGGCGGTACTGCACGGCCACCCCCGCCACCTCACTGGCTGGCTACGATTTTCCTATAGGAAAGAGCGCCATGCCAACCTCACCTTACACCGACCCAGCCTCAACCCTCCAATCACCCTAAGAACGGATCACCTACAAATCCGGGCATTCCTGAGCAGCGCGATCCGCTGCAATTATAATGTAATTTATATACTTCGCGATTCGCGCAACAACCCCGCATTACAAACCACCAAAATTAGTCAATTTAACCAGGATAGGCATTTCGATACAGATGAAATGGCGACGTATCATCCGGTACACGTCTTGTCACGCCTGGACCCAGTCGGGCTTATGCGCCAGCTATCGGCGTCTTGCAGGCAAGCGTAGGCGCAACCCAAACCATGAGAACACGAGGCGAGGCGCGGGCCTCGTGCAGCGCGTCTATTTGCTGCGTTGCGCTGGATTCGGAATGGGTTGCATGCCTCTCGCTTTGGTCATGCACTCCCAGCAAGCTCCCCACTGGCTCATCGCTTGCATGGTTGTCGCATGTTTGACTTGGCCTCACCTGGCATACCAATCGGCGAAGAGCGGCCCCTCTCTTGTGTTACGCGAACACCGCAATATTCTCGTTGATGCAGCCCTGGGTGGCCTGATAGTCACAATGATTCACTTTTCACCCATCGCTACCGTTGTGATCTTACTCATGTTCGCAATGGACGCGATGGCAACAGGTGGGTGCCGTTTGTTTTTCATGGAACTCGGCGCCACTGCGATTGGATTGCTATGCGGACTCGCGATCTTTGGCCCTACCCATAGCTTCGCGGACGATCGCTTGATCGGGGTTGTCTGGCTACCCATTCTCATAGCCTACCCACTGTTACTGGCCAAGGTCGTCTACGATTCGACGATTGTGCTGGACGAGCGATCCCGCGAGTTGCGCGAAATGAGCGAGCGTGACAGTCTGACTGGCCTCCTCAACAGAGCAACGTTGAGCAATCGTTTGGAAACCACACTGGCGTGGGCGCGACAGGCGCACCGCCGCGTTGTGGTTCTATTTATTGATCTCGATCATTTCAAGACCATCAACGATGTGCTTGGCCATCATGTTGGCGACCGACTGCTTGTCCGTGTCGCCGATCGATTACAGCGATGCGTTGACCCATCCGATACGATCGCTAGGTACGGTGGCGACGAATTCGTCATATTTACGACGTCGGAAGCGCAAGGCGTCGATCGAGCGCTTCCTCAGTCCGCCTTGGCCGCCATTGCCGAGCCGATGCAAATTGCTGGGCATGAGCTTTTTGTAGGCGCGAGCGTCGGCATCAGTGTATTCCCCTGTGATGGCACCGATGCAGATACTTTGATCAGCGCCGCGGACCTCGCAATGTACTCCGCCAAAAGTCGCTGCCGCAACGGATACGCAACCTTTCTTCCAAACATGCGCACTGTGGCCGACGCACGACTGGATATGTTCACTCGCCTTCGAAGCGCGTTTCGGGCTGGACAAATTTATCTGCATTATCAGCCGCAGGTGGACATGCGTAGCGGTGAAATCGTAGGAGTAGAAGCGCTCGCGCGTTGGCACGATACGCAGCACGGGGAGATTTCTCCTGCGATGTTCATTCCCGTCGCTGAAGCCTGCGGCTTGATTTCGGCTCTTGGGGAGTGGGTTCTCGAGACCGCGTGTACGCAAGCCATGGCATGGCGACAAATGGGGCTCGCCCCGCTCCGAGTGTCGATCAATCTTTCGCCACTTCAGTTACAACGCGATGAATTTATTACCACAGTACAGCAGGTGCTGCGCAGGACGCACATGCCTCCTTCGATGTTAGAACTAGAAGTTACTGAAAGTGCGTTTATGAATGACCCGAAAACCGCGGTCCGTCTACTGGCCGAATTCCGCAAATGGGGAATCGCCATCGCGATTGATGATTTCGGAGTGGGCTACTCGAGCCTGAACCAGCTTCGTACGTTACCGATCGACCGCATCAAGATAGATCGCACTTTCATCGCGCACATCGGCGAGCACGATGACGGTGCGATAGCGCGTGCGATCGTCATGCTAGCCGACACGCTTGGCCTTGCAGTGATCGCGGAAGGCGTCGAGTCCATCGAGCAGCAAAACTTTCTGCTAACAATTGGCTGCTTCCAGGCACAGGGATTTCTCTATAGCAAACCAGTTCAGCCAGACGAGATACAGCAGATGGTGCGCACAGGCGCGCGCATTGGAAATCCTATCGAACGAGCACGGTAGGCATGGCATATCGGCACTCTGCGCTGCCAACTTCACGGAGAACACGTACCCGGCGTTCGCCGTCTGCCAGATCAAACCTTTCCGGATTCGGTAAGTTATCCGATAGGCTCATATGAATAGAGTCCACTCTCAGATTCCGTTCAACCGCGCAGTATTGACATCTATGCGTACTCACGTGATCGCTTTTCTGCTTGGTGAACAGGCGCCGACTGCTGCAGTATAGCTACTTTCGTCGCTGGCCATTTTGGCTATCCATCCGCCGCAGTCCAATGGGAATGCACCTTCAACCTTTGCAGGACATCGTCTGCTGGAACGCAACTCGGTGGCTCAAGTGTATGCCACTCCAATAAACTATCTTGCAGTTGCAATCGTTTTCAATTGTCGGGTTGTTTGTTTTGAATCATAGCTCATCAATGTTGGGTATTAGACTGACTCAAGCTCCACTCAAGCCTCGGCGCCTGAAAAGGCCCAGCCATACGGCTCGTACACGCTCTACCGTTCCTACGTCCGCTCAAAAATCCAATGCTATTCTCGCTGCAAGTTCCACCGAGACGACAACCAATGTCAAGGAGCTGGAAGCAGCGCTTAACGCGGCAACCAAAAGACTGAGCGACACACCACACGCACATATAGCGATGCTCCTCATCACGGCCGGCGCAATCGCCTATTGCGGCCAGATCGACCCCGAATGGCGTATCCGAGCGACAAGCGCACTGAATGAACTGCTGTTAGCCGCACAGAGTTGCGGGTTCGTGCATGCAAATAATCTACGCTCGCTATTTTCACAGGGAAAAGTCACTGCGATAACTGTCCGCCTAGCACTAGAAGCCATGCAACCTGTTTCACCTGACGTTGCTCTGGTTGCCATAAGAAAGGCGGGCTTAGATACGTTCATGACACCTCAAGCACCATCTCGCCCCAAACAGCAGCGTCGTCGGCAGCGAAGGCCCAAGTGAATGAAGGGGTAATTAGACCTGCGCTACCTGCCGCTCATTTGACAAAAGCACGTCAAACCTCAAGCACCGCCCGCTCTGGCTACGGCGCGATCAAGCGCAGTGCGCTGCACATCAAGCGGCACGAGGCGCATGGCGTTGATGGCCAAACGCATCGTAAGCGACGAGAATTCGCCGGCCACAAATTGAGCTCGAAGCAATTCACAACTACGGAAATGGTGTTTTGCAGCCACCCTAAGCAGCTCATCGACCAGAGCGCGTGCGTAACGTCGCGTATGCCATTCGTTCCGAATGTCATAAGCAAGATCTCCTGCCACCAGCAGGATCGAAACAACATTCGCTTTCAGTTTCTCGACCTCTTCCCGGTCGAGCTCCATCACAACACGCTCCGACACTTACTTGCCGCACCGCGGCAAACACGATTGCGCACGCGCCCGTGACACGCGCATGAACTCGATGCACGACTCATGCTGTTTCTTCCTAAAGGAATGCAGGTCGGTGACGTAGTTATGATGCCCCGCCGGGCTGTTGTGCCAAATTTGTCAGCGCCACATAACACGGCCACTCGACTAGCATTGGGCTAAGCGCACCGCGCTATTGCTGAATTGATGCCTGCTTCACACGCCCGGAAACGAATTGATCGGTCGCTTCCCGAAGCGCTTCAGCTTGCAACTGTTGCCGAAGCGAGCCCTTGACCTGGTCGAACGAAGGCGGTTGTGTCGGGCGCTGCGCGTCTAATTTGACAATGACAAACATGTCGCCGATCCGAAGCGGCTCCGTTGTCACCGCACCCACCTGTAGCGCCGCCAACGCTTGCGCGATAGGAAACGATAAACCCTGTGTCTGCCCCTGCACCACAGGAACCCTAAAGCTCACCCACGGCAACTCTCCATCAAATTGCGCACTCGAATCGGCACTGTACTGTCGCGCCAGCTCATCAAACCTCTTGTGCGCCTTCAGCTCTCTAAGTATCATCGCGGCCGTTGTCGCGTCATGCACCGAAATCAGGCTCGACTTATATTCGACTCTACCGAGCGATGCCGTAATCGCATCGTACCGCGCCTTGATGGCATTGTCCGATACCGCTTTTGGATGCACGTTATCCTTCAGATATAACTGGGTTTCAGTTCCCATTTTCGCCGTGATCATTGCCTGCTGAACTTCCGACTTAGCACCGTAATTCGCGCCCTCAGCATCTTGACGCAACACCTCTCGCGTAATCAAAAGTTGCTTCAGGTTTTGCCGAAGTTGCGGGGTGTCGGGCTGCCCCGAACGTTGCACTGCATCGTCGAGATCGGCACGTGCGATAGGCGTTCCATTGACAATGGCAATCACCCCATCCGGCAAGCTCGCACGCAACATACCCGAAGGAGGTCGTGGTGACGCTTGCGGCGAAGACTGCGCCGAGACGGAAGCAATGAAGATCAGATAGATCACCGAAAAGGTCACTACCCTAGCCATGTACGCGGATCTCATTCCAAAAACTCCAGTCATATCGTTTGTGTAATCGTTCGATGGCTAGTTCGCCCTTCACTCAAGAAGCTCCACTCATTCTCACTCTGCTTCCAACTCAGCTATGTAACACGAAGCACGAAACACACCGTATTTCCGGCCCGGTGCAGGCGGGTGACACCCTAGGAGGATCAAGCAAATTTCTTATCGCCCACGTCGCGAAAGCAGGCCCACCCATCTTAGCGACCCAGCGAAAAAACAACCAAACAGATGACTTACTGATTCAAAATTTTTGCGAAATTGAATAACTGCATGTGTATTGATGCGGTAGGCTCCTTTCCGACATGATTGGCGGCCGTGGTGACGCACCCACAGCCTTGCCTCAACGTCCTCTGTCGGCCTCACTGAAGTATTCAGCCATTTCCGTTTTTTGGGCGCGAACCTCATGACGCACAAGAGAGACTACCTGACCCTGCACCGCAATGCAGAAAAGATCATGACGTACCTTCGCGAGCATCAACCCTCGACGGTTGCGACTATCGCGCGCTCTGGAATCATCACATCGCGCGCCGCTACGGACGCGATCCAGTACGCCATGCGGTGCGGCGCAATTACGCGGGAGTTGTCCCCACACGCGAGATATTGCGAACGTTTTCAATATCGCTTGACGGGACAGAGTCTCTGCCCGGAACCTCGCGGCAAAGAAACAATCGAGCCGTCGTTCGACGCATTGCTAGGTGCGTGGGGTATAGCTCCCACGAAAAAAATCGCATCCACCACCTTACCCAGCCGAACGATCATCGTTGAGTGATTCAAATACCTATCCACCTTGGAAGGGAACAAGCAATGACAGATACTCGAGCTCTTGCTCGACAAGCCTTGATCGCTACGGGACTATGCGGGGTGAGCATACACTGCGACAGTGGCAGCCACGGGGATAAGCCAGAAGGAATGCCGTGGTTCGCGAAAGCGGTGCTGGACGAAGCAGTGAGTTACGGCTTTGAAGGTGATCTCGAGTTACGCTCGCTGATTATGAACGGGCTGATTTCGGCTCGGACGCTACAACTTATCGACGAGGCACTTCGTGCAATCCCAGAAACGGGGTTTGCCGATATGGATATCGCGGTGTCACGCGCCGATGGCTGAAAAAGCGGATAGCTCCATAGGAAATGTGCCTATCGGTTGCATCTCTCTGTGGCGCCGGGTTCTTTGCGGCTAAACCTAAGATGTGGGGAAAACGATGGGCCTCATGGAGAAATTGCTCGCGAGAAGTATTCCACCCGGCACGGCGAAACGGCGCGTGTTGGCCCGCGTGCTTTTAGACGATGCAGGTCATGTACAAGCAGTACAACTCACGCGCAGTTGCGGCGACCCGAGCCTCGATCATCAAGCGCTACAGGTACTTAGAAATACGAGATGCCCCGGTACACGCCTCGGATCGAAAACATCGCGTCGTTGGCATGACGTTGCCTACACGATCGAATAGTTCATACGGTCGAGCGCCGTCGGCGCTCTTCTGAGCACGAAAGCCTACATTTCACGAAATATCGTCGACACCACAAATTAAGGCATCTAGATTATCGGGGCACTGGAATGCGTCATACGGAACGTGCGACGCGTACTGCCTTGCCTAGTTCTCGTTTCGTCCCGCGGACTTGATCTTCCACCTGATCGGGCCCCTGTTCCTTGCTGCCTAATCACCGAGCACACGAGGTGGAAGATGCTGGCTGATGACGAACTCACACCTGATGAATCTGGTAGTGTTGCTCGAGACCATTGAAGACGACAATCGGTAGCAACCATGTGCGTCCACTTGGGAGTCGCTGTCGGCAATCCATCCCACGGATCGTGAGCTTCGCTTCGGAGACTGGCACGCATGAAAAAATGCCAACTCAAGAACGTTGGCAAAAAGGGCCGACACTGTGACCGAAAGATAGTTATCTGGGAAACGCTACGCCGAGAACATGACGCAATTGTCTGACGCATTGGTTCGCCTCGTCAGCAGAAGTATTTTCGGCGAGCACATCAAGTAATGTGATGAATGCGGACAGAAAAGCGTCGGACACCGGGGTACCCCGCGATCGTGTCCGTAAATATTCACCTCGTCCGAACAACTGTTGGATAAACTCTACCTGACGAACGGCAAATTGTTCGTCGTCCTGTGGAGGCGCAGCTACCACGGAAGATTGATTCGGGAGAAAACTGATCGGTAGACGAATGTGGCGCTGAGCGTCAGTCATTGACGATCTCCGGACTACATATTTGGGCAAGCGGCAACTTGTCGAAGTTCCCGCTTTTGCATGCACGGCCACTATAGGTGGCGCCGCAGCTCGAACAACAACGCATAACAATATGCATGTTGGCTGCAAACGTCAAATGGATTTGACATGTATCAACCCGCTACTCGACAGCTCGATTGGCACCTGCTCTACGAGGAAGTCAAACGGCGTGGACAGTTTGGTAGCGACGCCCAGTTGGCAGAGTGCCTGGGTCTGACGCGCGCGCAAATTTCCGCGTGGCGCACCGGCAAAAGCGAGCTTGGGACGTTGATCAAGCTCAAACTGCTCGATGCATTGGGTGTAGATAGTCTGCGATCGATCCTGCACAGTCTCTATCCCGTTCGCGACCATGACGATCTGATTCGGCGCCAGGCCGAGTTAGTCGAACGCGTTAACCTGGGGACCCACGCGTCAATGATTGTTGCAACATCTGAAATTGACGCTGCACCGCTAGTGGATCGACTACCTTGGAATGACAATGCCGTGCTTGCAGCGCTTCCGGAAGCCGAGCGAGCCTATCTCGCGCCGCACGTTGGACTCGTGATGTTGTCGCCGGGACTGATTGTCGACGATACCGACGCTATCTACTTTCCGACGACGGCACTGCTGTCGATGGTCTTCGCCGTGGGAAAGCTCGACTCAATGAGTATGGCTCGCATCGGGCGCGAGGGGTGCGCAGGCCGCCGGCTTTTTTTGGGCGACGATTTGCCACCGAGACACGTCATCGTGCAGCAGAAGGGTTACGCCCTACGTGCAAAAGGCGAAATGTTCCGGGCGACCCTGGCGCGAAATCACGCCCTGCAGCGCGCATACGTTGATTGCGCTCGGATAGTCACAACCCAGTTGATAGGGCAGACATCGTCAACCGAGTAACCGATGCTAGGTCTGCGCGTTCGTCACCCGATCCGTCGGTTTCGTCCGTTTGCGACTGTGAGAGTCACCGGATTCCACTCTGTCAAATGCGGTCGATCGGAGAGACAAATCGAAATTTGAAATCGGTATGGAAAATGTCAATACTTGTCGCCTATCCTCTTCCAAAGTTAGGCTCGCGAGACGCGCTCGGGCCTGTTGCCCACCAGGCAGATCATAAATCTGCAATGGTCTTCTGAATACGACGCGATGCCAAGGTTACGCCAAACTTCCACTCTAAACGCAAATGGATAAGGCGACTTTATCGAATCCTTGGCTAGCGGCATCGCAAGGTGATGTCCAAGCACTGCAAGCCCTATTTCGGCTGGGTGCTGACATAATTGCCACCGATGCAAATGGGCATACCATTGCGCATCTGGCCGCAAGCGTTGGCCATATCGAAGTCTTGCAGGCTCTGTATAGGTTCGGCAATACGGCTCGGGAGTCGCTGCATATCGCCACTGGCCCACATGGGTACGCCCCTGCACATCTCGCCGCAAGATCTGGCCAGGTTGAAGTGTTGCAGGTTCTATATGAATTCGGTTCCGCCACCCGGTCCTCTTTACATATTCCGTCGGGTAGACATGGATTCACTCCTGCCTATCTCGCCGCCGAGGACGGGCGCGTTGAAGTTTTGCAAACATTGCATAGTTTCGGCGGCGAGGCTCGGGAATCATTGCATATGCCTACCGGCCCATATGGGTTCACTCTCGCCCATCTCGCCGTGCAGGTCGATCAGGTTCCGGTGTTGCGTGCTCTAAGCAAGCTTGGCGGTGCAGCTCGAGACAGCTTGCGGGGTTGTGCCGGCCCACATGAATTCACTCCGGCTCACGTCGCGGCTTATGTGGGTAATGTCGAGGCCCTGCAAGCACTACACGATTTCGGCGGTGCAGCTCGAGCGTCCTTATATCTCCCCGTCGGTCAAGACCAGTACACACCCGCACATGCCGCTGCACAAGCGGGTCAAGTAGAAGTCTTGCGAGTTCTGCACGGCTTGGGCGATGCCGTTCAAGCCTCCCTACATGCTCGTACAGGACCACATGGATTTACACCTGCTCACGTGGCTGCATTGTCGGATCAAGCAGAGGTCCTGCAAGTCCTATACGACCTCGGCGGGTTGACTCGCGCATCCTTGTACGTCCCGGCCGGCAAATAGTAAGCGGCCGCGACGTAAGGCCTTTCTAAGGCATCCCCTCCTCAGCGCGCGAGCGGCCTAGCGCCCAGAGGGATCCGGGAACCTGGCTCAGGCTGGCTCAACCCCCTGTCTCTGGCAATCTCGGACGGGGTGCGTCTGTCGCAATTCATGTTACGTATACTGGCGCCCACGGTATCGAGTGGCCACGGCGAATTGGAATGCAGTAACCGGGAGAAGTCCATGATGGCGTTGTCCAATAGGCAAATGGTTCATATATCTGTCTTTAACATAAACGTGACATCCATACACTTCATATACATGCCACTCACTAGCCAAGCCTGCATGTGACCGAGCCATGCCCGTAAAGAGCTTCCAGCCATTCTCGATGCATGCGGCATCGGCCAACAAACAACGCCTTCCGCCCATAACGCTCTTGCCTCCATGCTTGGTCATCAGCTCGAAAGTCTTATCCAATAAACCTTTGTCAAACGCGATGGCCCTGTTATTGGATAAGCTTTGTTCGGCATCCGTAAGGGATGCGTCGTAGTCGATGGCGAAGGATTGAGAGCCACGAGCATAAGTCATCGACGAAGCGCGGACAGAAAATGGCAGTACGCAAGGGAGTGCATGCCGTTTGTCCGAACGCATGTGGGGTTGGCGATTTAACCCCGACACTGCGGGAAGCGATAGCCGCGTGCTTTGCCGTGCCCTGCCGAACAAGGGTTTCTACACACACGTTGCCGGAGGTTGTTGCAATGTTTAGCAATTTGCTCACGCTCGCCCGCAGGTACTTTCTGCCTACCACCAACGGGTGGAGGAACGTCTTTGCGCAGGCCGTTCCAGATCATCAGATAAGCGATGCAATTGGAAAATGGCTACTACAAGCCGTGACTGGTGACCCGTCCGATTGCAAAGACAGACCGTTCCCGGCAGCATGGGGGCGTCCTAGCCCGACCTCGCTGTCGGCAATGAACCATCTGCGGGACCTACAGTTGTACCACGCACAAGCGCCAAAGCGAATGCCCGTTGCAACGCCGCGGCTCGCTCCATTCGCCAGCCCGTAGTGATCGGCAACACATTGGGCGCCTTTCTCCGGTGTCGCATACGACAGTGAGCAATACGGCGCGAACGAGAAAGACCATGAGTGCAATCGACGAAGCTGACCGATTTATTGGCAATGTGCTAACCACGGGCTTGACTACGCTCGTGGTGTTCGCGGGCATTGATTTCGTGGATAGCGAAGTACTCCAGACCAGCATCGTTTCACCGATTAGAGAGGTCGTACTCGTTGCAGGCATATCTGCGGCGATTTACCTCGGGTTACCATGGTTGCGCCACAAAATTTTCCCGGCGCCCTATCTGAGTTTCCGTGATGAATCGCCACATCCAGCGGTAATGCGGGCGCGGCTTGTGGGCCTATTTTCAGGTCTCGTCGCGAGGGCGTTCTTCGTCGCAAGCCTTACCTAAATCGATGTGCTCAAACAGTGAGAAGCGGCGCTGGATGTCGCAGCGCGTACGGAGTGCTAGCGATGCATGCAAGAACGGTGACTAACCCGGCTTTGGATAGCAAAGCTGCAACGCTCGATGAAGCAATGGCGCTCGAGGCGGCTGGGCGTTGGGAGGATGCACGCAAACTTTATGAGCATTGCCACGAGGCAGACCCATTCACCCGCGACCTGAACGCGGTGATGCAGGAGTTGCGCTGCTCGATCAATCTTTGCTATTGGCATCGCTACGAACACCTGCAACGTATCTTGATGCATGCCGTCGACAACGGGGGCTATGTGTTGGGCGAAACATCCGTTGCATCTCCGGTGCTGTCGGGATCACGTTTGCGTCAGTGCGCGCAACGCGCCGCGGTTGCACATACACGGGCTGCTCGAACTGCGGTGCCGGCGTTCGAGTCAGTAGGGCAATTCGAAAGTAATCGTACGGCAGGTCGCCTGAAAGTGGGATTTCTTGGCTGCGATTTCGCCAATCAGGCCACGTCCTATCTGATGGTCGGACTCATCGAGGAGCATGATCGCGAGGCATTCGAGTATATCGCTTTCGATTTTGGTCACGCGAGCGAAGGCGACTCTTTGCGTCAGCGCATCAAGGTGGCATTTGACCGTTTTCATCACGTGGCGGAACTGGATAACGGTGAGCTCGCTGCCTACATCGCGCGGCAGAACATCGACGTGCTGCTTTTCCTAAAGGGGCCGACGGATGCACGGTGCGGTGTGCTCGCACGACGCCCCGCCCCAGTACAGTTCGCTTACCTATACTATCCGGCCACTTTTGGCGGCTCGCTCGTGGATGGCATCATCGCTGACGACATCGTCGTGCCAAAAGAACTCGAATCAAATTATTCCGAGGCAGTCGTGCGGCTGCCTCGCTGTTACCAGCCTAACGATGCGCGGCGGCCGTTGCCGGTACGCGTTTCAAGAGAAGAGGTGGGGCTGCCATCCGACGCGTTCGTGTTGGCCAACTTCGGTCAGGCGTGGAAGATCACGCCTGGTATGTTTGATCTTTGGTGCGCGCTGTTACGCCGTTACCCGACATGTGTGTTGTGGCTACTCGATTTTTGCGAGTCGACTGTTTGCAACTTGCGCAACGAAGCAGCCATTCGGGGCGTCAAGCCGGAACGGCTGATTTTCGGACCCTTTGAGAATTCCCAAAGGCATTTGTCGAGATTGACGTGCGCGGACCTGATGCTGGATACCAGTCCTTACGGCGGGCACACGGGTACCAGTGACGCGCTTTGGGCCGGCGTGCCCGTGGTGACCTTGAGCGCAGAAACATTTGCTTCGCGCGTCGCGGCATCGCTGCTTCACGCCGTCGGTCTCGACCAGCTCGTCGCGAGTAGTGCGGAAGAATACGTGCGCATAGTAAGCGGTCTCCTCGAACAGCCTGAACGTGTAAACGTGCTCAAGGCGCATCTCAACAAAGGGCGCACGGAGTTCCAGCTGTTCGATAGCCGCGGCTATGCGCGAGACTTCGAGGCGATGTTGCGCACGGTGGTGACGGTACCTGCCCATAGCACTTCATTGTCGGCGGGCGTTTGAGTGACGGTTCGCTACATTTCTGGAAATAAAGCTACTGCGACAGAACCGGATGGACTCCCCGCCGTCCCTCATCATGACCCACTGTCATCGCACAAACTATGTGCAGGAGAGAGATCTGCCATCAGCTCTCGCAGCGGATCGACCCAGTTCGATTTCATCTTCTGCCGATACGTTTTCACGTGTGGATACCATGTTGAGTCCTGGTACCAGCGCCAGTCGCCGTACTTCTGCAGAAGTACCTTCGTGGCGCATCCCATTGCTCCAGCCAGATTCGCGATCGATGTACACACCGTCACTACGACGTCCATTTCCCCCATCAGCGCAGCTGTGCGGCTGAAATCCGTCAGGTGCCTACTCATGTCACGCACACTGACATCGGACATCGCAGCAAGCTCAGACCGATGCTCGTCGGTCTGCAGACTGTAAAACTCAATCCCAGGTATTTTCTGCTCAAGAACTTCAATCAATTCAGCTATATGCGGTGCCGGCACATTGCGCTGACGGCGGTTATCCTCCGTCGAGACCGGATTCGAACTCCACGCAATACCGATCCTCAGGCGTGTATCAACCGTGCGTGGCAATAGTGCCCGCATGTACTGCACATCATCCGGATGGGGTCGAAGATATGCCACGGGGGCACTGTCCTTTTTCACCCACAGCGGCAGATCGCCAATTGGCGCGTGGCAGATATCGGCGTGCTCCCGTAACAGCGAGCTGCCAAGTACCGCGGGCTTGAGGACCTCATGTGGAAGCACATCCAGACGGGGGAAGCTTGCTTCAAAAAGTCTGACCAGTGAGGGACGGCAGGCTGTCACCACTGTCGCGCCAATAGCCCCGGCACGCGCGAGCAATGGCTCGAGATAGCTACTGAACAGGATCTCGTCCCCGGCGCCCTGCTCACCATGGAGCAGCAGCAGGGTGCCAGACCTCAACTCGCCCGTCCATCGGGGATAAGGATAGTCGGCACAACGCAGACTAATTTTCTGGCCAGCCTCGAAACGTCGCGCATAGTGCACCCACGCGTCATCGATACGGCCGCAGCCGAGCAGAAAATGCGAATATTCCCAGTGCGTCAACGGATCATCGTCTTCGGCAAGCTGCTGCCGGAAAAGACTATCTGCGCGTTCCTGCAGTCCGAGGTAGGCGCAGCATACCGCCATCCGGTGCGCCATTTTCGGGCGCATACGCCCTTCAATACCCAACAGCCGGTCAAAACATTCGAGCGCCCGTGCGAAATGCTCCCGCATACGCAGCATCTCACCGTAGTTCCACAACGCATCTGCAAAAGCGGGGGCGAGCTCAAGACACAACTGGTACTCAAGCATCGCCAACGACGTCTGGCCAGTTGAAGCCAAAGTTACAGCATAGTTGTAGTGAATCTGCGCGTCCTCAGGAGCAAGTGCTACCGCATGTCTGAATACGGCAATCGCTTCATCGAGGTGGCCCATGCCACTATGGGATAGTGCAAGAAGGAGGTGGGCAAAACCACTGTCAGGATTACAGGCTATCGCAAAGCGCGCAGATCGCTGCGCCTCGGCCGCGCGTCCTGCCTGAAGATGTTCAAGCGACTCACGCACCAGCCGCTGGTGCACCTGTGCGCCACCCGCCATGACGGCACCGCCTCGGGCAATATCTTTCACCCCGTTCACATTCATTATCCACGTCTGCCTTTTCCGTGCCAGCGTGCATCTTTCCAGAACATAATTCCGCCAGCCCACTTTTACATTTCATTCTTTCGTGACTTCAGGTCATCCAGTCCCGCCAGACTGGTCCCACCCTTGTCGATCGCCACTCTCCCGGACCGCGTTCTGGTCGATAGCCTTATCAGGGCATTTTGCGTCACCGCCTTGCGGGACGACCGGTACGCGTCCCCTGCACCACCCCGATAACCCAACAACAATATCCCTCCGCACGATCATTGACAACGGATGTTATCGTGGCTCCCCAGCTCATTGGCCAGTTAGTCGCTCTGACGCAGCACGCTCCGCCTCCTGCTCAAGCGCTTGACGAAGTTGTCCGGTATCACGATCGAACGTACTTCATCAAAAGTCATGTTTCGAGGAGTCGGATGTGTCAAACGTACACGTCTGGATCTGTGGAAGTCGGAGGCGGGTAACCGCCTCCGGCGACCTGACTGAATGAGACCTGCCGTACTCGCGCATCAGTTCAAGGTATGACTCACACCAACCACCACACCAAAATCGGGTTTGCTCAACGTTGGCACTACAGATAGTCCGCCGTTGAACCGCCACGAACCACTCTCAGACGTCCCTCCGGCACCAATGGCCAGTGCCGCTTGGCCGTGGTAGTAGCCCGTAGCTGCCGCCATAGAAACCTTTCCTGGACTATCGTCGTATCGCAGCCCTGCGGCCGCCATCGCTGCGGCGGTGCCGGCATAGGCTTCCTGTTGATTGGTCGTAATTTGGCTTTGCAGATTGTTGATACCTGCATTCAGTTGCTCCACGTTCACTGCGTCGGTTGGATTCACACCCGGTGCAACGTTGGTGATGGTCCGTTCGTTGCCTGGCGAACCCACCGAAACAGAGTTCGGCGTCGTGGCGATCGAGTTCGCACCCAGCGCGACCGAGTTCGTAGCCGTGGCCGTGGCCGCTGCACCCAGGGCAACCGCATTGTTACCCGAAGCAAGCGAATTCGAACCGATTGCCGTCGTCGGGTCGGCAAGCGCTTGCGCTTGGTAACCAATGGCCACCGAGCCATCGTTGGTCGCCACGGAGCGGAAGCCCACCGCCGTCGTGTTGGCGCTGTTCGCATGGGCGTTACTACCAATCGCTGTCGCGCCATTGGTCGCCGCGGTCGCGCAAAGCCCTGCGCCCGTCGCATCGGCACCGTTTGCTTCATTACACGTTGCCGCATTCACCGTCGACAGCACGCTGTTGTTTTGCGTCGCACCGGCCGTTTGCACCATGCCGTTAGTGCCCCCCCCTATCGTGACCCCACCCAACGCCGTCGCGTTACTGGCCGATGCCGCTGACGCCGCCTGAATCAGTGGCGACAACGAGGTGGAGACCGATGCCACACCTGTGGACAGTGACGCGATGCCCGTCGAAACGGATGTGCTCAAAGCAGTGACGGTGTTGTTCGTCGTGCTCAACCCTGTCGACAGCGACGTTACTCCGCTTTCCGCCGTACTGATGCCCGTCGAGAACGTGCCGACCGTTGTTGACAGAGAGTTCACCGAACTGGTCGTCGAGCTGATGCTCGTCGAGAATGTGCCCACGGTCGTCGACAGAGAGCTCACCGAACTCGTCGCCGAACTGATGCTCGTCGAGAATGTGCCGACCGTCGTCGACAAAGAGCTCACTGAACTGAGCGCCGAGCTAACGCCCGTCGAAGCCGATGTGCTCAGGCTCGTCACGTTGCTGTTCGTCGTCGACAAGCCCGTCGACAGCGATCCGACATCCGTCGACTCTTGCGTCGACAGGCTCGTCACGTTGCTATTGGTCGTGCTCAACCCCGTGGACAACGATGTCACACCGCTCTGCGCTGTGCTGATCCCCGTCGAGGCCGACGTGCTCAGGCTCGTCACATTGCTGTTCGTCGTCGACAAACCCGTCGACAGCGATCCGACATCCGTCGACTCTTGCGTCGACAGGCTCGTTACGTTGCTGTTGGTTGTGCTCAACCCCGTGGACAACGACGTCACACCGCTCTGTGCTGTGCTGATCCCTGTCGACGCCGATGTGCTCAGGCTCGTCACGTTGCTATTGGTCGTGCTCAACCCCGTGGACAACGACGTCACGCCACTTTGCGCTGTGCTGATCCCCGTCGAGGCCGACGTGCTCAAGCTCGTCACGTTGCTGTTCGTCGTCGACAGCCCCGTCGACAACGACGTCACGCCACTTTGCGCCGTGCTGATCCCCGTCGAAGCCGATGTGCTCAGGCTCGTCACATTGCTGTTCGTCGTCGACAAGCCCGTCGACAGCGATCCGACATCCGTCGACTCTTGCGTCGACAGGCTCGTTACGTTGCTGTTGGTTGTGCTCAACCCCGTGGACAACGACGTCACACCGCTCTGCGCCGTGCTGATCCCCGTCGAAGCCGATGTGCTCAGGCTCGTCACATTGCTATTCGTCGTCGACAGCCCCGTCGACAGCGACGTCACGCCACTTTGCGCTGTGCTGATCCCCGTCGAGGCCGACGTGCTCAAGCTCGTCACGTTGCTGTTCGTCGTCGACAGCCCCGTCGACAACGACGTCACGCCACTTTGCGCCGTGCTGATCCCCGTCGAAGCCGACGTGCTCAGGCTCGTCACATTGCTGTTCGTCGTCGACAAGCCCGTCGACAGCGATCCGACATCCGTCGACTCTTGCGTCGACAGGCTCGTTACGTTGCTGTTGGTTGTGCTCAACCCCGTGGACAACGACGTCACACCGCTCTGCGCCGTGCTGATCCCCGTCGAAGCCGATGTGCTCAGGCTCGTCACGTTGCTATTCGTCGTCGACAGCCCCGTCGACAGCGATGTCACACCGCTCTGCGCCGTGCTGATCCCTGTCGAGGCCGATGTGCTCAGGCTCGTTACGTTGCTGTTCGTCGTGCTCAGGCCTGTCGACAATGATGTCACGCCACTTTGTGCCGTGCTGATCCCTGTCGAAGCCGATGTGCTCAGGCTCGTCACGTTGCTATTGGTCGTGCTCAACCCCGTGGACAACGACGTCACGCCACTTTGCGCTGTGCTGATCCCCGTCGAGGCCGATGTGCTCAGGCTTGTCACATTACTGTTCGTCGTCGACAGGCCTGTCGACAACGACGTCACGCCACTTTGCGCCGTGCTGATCCCCGTCGAAGCCGACGTGCTCAGGCTCGTCACATTGCTGTTCGTCGTCGACAAGCCCGTCGACAGCGATCCGACATCCGTCGACTCTTGCGTCGACAGGCTCGTTACGTTGCTGTTGGTTGTGCTCAACCCCGTGGACAACGACGTCACACCGCTCTGCGCCGTGCTGATCCCCGTCGAAACCGATGTGCTCAGGCTCGTCACGTTGCTATTCGTCGTCGACAGCCCCGTCGACAGCGATGTCACACCGCTCTGCGCCGTGCTGATCCCTGTCGAGGCCGATGTGCTCAGGCTCGTCACGTTGCTATTGGTCGTGCTCAACCCCGTGGACAACGATGTCACGCCACTTTGCGCTGTGCTGATCCCCGTCGAGGCCGACGTGCTCAAGCTCGTCACGTTGCTGTTCGTCGTCGACAGCCCCGTCGACAACGACGTCACGCCACTTTGCGCCGTGCTGATCCCCGTCGAAGCCGACGTGCTCAGGCTCGTCACGTTGCTGTTCGTCGTCGACAGCCCCGTCGACAACGACGTCACGCCACTTTGCGCCGTGCTGATCCCCGTCGAAGCCGACGTGCTCAGGCTCGTCACATTGCTGTTCGTCGTCGACAAACCCGTCGACAGCGATCCGACATCCGTCGACTCTTGCGTCGACAGGCTCGTTACGTTGCTGTTGGTTGTGCTCAACCCCGTGGACAACGACGTCACACCGCTCTGTGCTGTGCTGATCCCTGTCGACGCCGATGTGCTCAGGCTCGTCACGTTGCTATTGGTCGTGCTCAACCCCGTGGACAACGACGTCACGCCACTTTGCGCTGTGCTGATCCCCGTCGAGGCCGACGTGCTCAAGCTCGTCACGTTGCTGTTCGTCGTCGACAGCCCCGTCGACAACGACGTCACGCCACTTTGCGCCGTGCTGATCCCCGTCGAAGCCGATGTGCTCAGGCTCGTCACATTGCTGTTCGTCGTCGACAAACCCGTCGACAGCGATCCGACATCCGTCGACTCTTGCGTCGACAGGCTCGTTACGTTGCTGTTGGTTGTGCTCAACCCCGTGGACAACGACGTCACACCGCTCTGTGCTGTGCTGATCCCTGTCGACGCCGATGTGCTCAGGCTCGTCACGTTGCTATTGGTCGTGCTCAACCCCGTGGACAACGACGTCACGCCACTTTGCGCTGTGCTGATCCCCGTCGAGGCCGATGTGCTCAAGCTCGTCACGTTGCTGTTCGTCGTCGACAGCCCCGTCGACAACGACGTCACGCCACTTTGCGCCGTGCTGATCCCCGTCGAAGCCGATGTGCTCAGGCTCGTCACGTTGCTGTTCGTCGTCGACAAGCCCGTCGACAGCGATCCGACATCCGTCGACTCTTGCGTCGACAGGCTCGTTACGTTGCTGTTGGTTGTGCTCAACCCCGTGGACAACGACGTCACACCGCTCTGCGCCGTGCTGATCCCCGTCGAAGCCGACGTGCTCAGGCTCGTCACATTGCTATTCGTCGTCGACAGCCCCGTCGACAGCGACGTCACGCCACTTTGTGCC
The DNA here is from genome assembly GCF_017315725.1 of Trinickia acidisoli. Lineage (NCBI taxonomy): Bacteria > Pseudomonadati > Pseudomonadota > Betaproteobacteria > Burkholderiales > Burkholderiaceae > Trinickia > Trinickia acidisoli. The sequence goes on along the minus strand of NZ_JAFLRG010000002.1, from coordinate 40,760 downwards.
GTGCTGATCCCTGTCGAGGCCGACGTGCTCAAGCTCGTCACGTTGCTATTGGTCGTGCTCAACCCCGTGGACAACGATGTCACACCGCTCTGCGCCGTGCTGATCCCTGTCGACGCCGATGTGCTCAAGCTCGTCACATTGCTGTTCGTCGTCGACAAACCCGTCGACAGCGATCCGACATCCGTCGACTCTTGCGTCGACAGGCTCGTTACGTTGCTGTTGGTTGTGCTCAACCCCGTGGACAACGACGTCACACCGCTCTGCGCCGTGCTGATCCCCGTCGAAGCCGATGTGCTCAGGCTCGTCACGTTGCTATTCGTCGTCGACAGCCCCGTCGACAGCGATGTCACACCGCTCTGCGCCGTGCTGATCCCTGTCGAGGCCGATGTGCTCAGGCTCGTCACGTTGCTATTGGTCGTGCTCAACCCCGTGGACAACGATGTCACACCGCTCTGCGCCGTGCTGATCCCTGTCGACGCCGATGTGCTCAAGCTCGTCACATTGCTATTCGTCGTCGACAGCCCCGTCGACAGCGACGTCACGCCACTTTGCGCTGTGCTGATCCCTGTCGACGCCGATGTGCTCAGGCTCGTCACGTTGCTATTGGTCGTGCTCAACCCCGTGGACAACGACGTCACGCCACTTTGCGCTGTGCTGATCCCCGTCGAGGCCGACGTGCTCAGGCTCGTCACATTGCTATTCGTCGTCGACAGCCCCGTCGACAGCGACGTCACGCCACTTTGTGCCGTGCTGATCCCCGTCGAAGCCGATGTGCTCAGGCTTGTCACGTTGCTATTGGTCGTGCTCAACCCCGTGGACAACGATGTCACACCGCTCTGCGCCGTGCTGATCCCTGTCGACGCCGATGTGCTCAAGCTCGTCACATTGCTGTTCGTCGTCGACAAACCCGTCGACAGCGATCCGACATCCGTCGACTCTTGCGTCGACAGGCTCGTTACGTTGCTGTTGGTTGTGCTCAACCCCGTGGACAACGACGTCACACCGCTCTGCGCCGTGCTGATCCCCGTCGAAGCCGACGTGCTCAGGCTCGTCACATTGCTATTCGTCGTCGACAGCCCCGTCGACAGCGACGTCACGCCACTTTGTGCCGTGCTGATCCCTGTCGAGGCCGACGTGCTCAAGCTCGTCACGTTGCTGTTCGTCGTCGACAGCCCCGTCGACAACGACGTCACGCCACTTTGTGCCGTGCTGATCCCCGTCGAAGCCGATGTGCTCAGGCTCGTCACGTTGCTATTCGTCGTCGACAGCCCCGTCGACAGCGATGTCACACCGCTCTGCGCCGTGCTGATCCCTGTCGAGGCCGATGTGCTCAGGCTCGTCACGTTGCTATTGGTCGTGCTCAACCCCGTGGACAACGATGTCACACCGCTCTGCGCCGTGCTGATCCCTGTCGACGCCGATGTGCTCAAGCTCGTCACATTGCTATTCGTCGTGCTCAACCCCGTGGACAACGACGTCACGCCACTTTGCGCTGTGCTGATCCCTGTCGACGCCGATGTGCTCAGGCTCGTCACGTTGCTATTGGTCGTGCTCAACCCCGTGGACAACGACGTCACGCCACTTTGCGCCGTGCTGATCCCCGTCGAAGCCGATGTGCTCAGGCTCGTCACGTTGCTGTTCGTCGTCGACAAGCCCGTCGACAGCGATCCGACATCCGTCGACTCTTGCGTCGACAGGCTCGTTACGTTGCTGTTGGTTGTGCTCAACCCCGTGGACAACGACGTCACACCGCTCTGCGCCGTGCTGATCCCCGTCGAAGCCGACGTGCTCAGGCTCGTCACATTGCTATTCGTCGTCGACAGCCCCGTCGACAGCGACGTCACGCCACTTTGTGCCGTGCTAATGCCCGTCGAAGCCGATGTGCTCAGGCTCGTCACGTTGCTATTGGTCGTGCTCAACCCCGTGGACAACGATGTCACACCGCTCTGCGCCGTGCTGATCCCTGTCGACGCCGATGTGCTCAAGCTCGTCACATTGCTGTTCGTCGTCGACAAACCCGTCGACAGCGATCCGACATCCGTCGACTCTTGCGTCGACAGGCTCGTTACGTTGCTGTTGGTTGTGCTCAACCCCGTGGACAACGACGTCACACCGCTCTGTGCTGTGCTGATCCCTGTCGACGCCGATGTGCTCAGGCTCGTCACGTTGCTATTGGTCGTGCTCAACCCCGTGGACAACGACGTCACGCCACTTTGCGCTGTGCTGATCCCCGTCGAGGCCGACGTGCTCAAGCTCGTCACGTTGCTGTTCGTCGTCGACAGCCCCGTCGACAACGACGTCACGCCACTTTGCGCCGTGCTGATCCCCGTCGAAGCCGATGTGCTCAGGCTCGTCACGTTGCTGTTCGTCGTCGACAAGCCCGTCGACAGCGATCCGACATCCGTCGACTCTTGCGTCGACAGGCTCGTTACGTTGCTGTTGGTTGTGCTCAACCCCGTGGACAACGACGTCACACCGCTCTGCGCCGTGCTGATCCCCGTCGAAGCCGACGTGCTCAGGCTCGTCACATTGCTATTCGTCGTCGACAGCCCCGTCGACAGCGATGTCACACCGCTCTGCGCCGTGCTGATCCCTGTCGAGGCCGATGTGCTCAGGCTCGTCACGTTGCTATTGGTCGTGCTCAACCCCGTGGACAACGATGTCACACCGCTCTGCGCCGTGCTGATCCCTGTCGACGCCGATGTGCTCAAGCTCGTCACATTGCTATTCGTCGTCGACAGCCCCGTCGACAGCGACGTCACGCCACTTTGCGCTGTGCTGATCCCTGTCGACGCCGATGTGCTCAGGCTCGTCACGTTGCTATTGGTCGTGCTCAACCCCGTGGACAACGACGTCACGCCACTTTGCGCTGTGCTGATCCCCGTCGAGGCCGATGTGCTCAGGCTTGTCACATTACTGTTCGTCGTCGACAGGCCTGTCGACAGCGATGTCACGCCACTTTGCGCCGTGCTGATCCCCGTCGAAGTCGATGTGCTCAGGCTCGCCACATTGCTATTGGTCGTCGACAGGCCTGTCGACAGCGACGTCACACCGCTCTGCGCCGTGCTGATCCCCGTCGAAGCCGACGTGCTCAGGCTCGTCACATTGCTATTCGTCGTCGACAGCCCCGTCGACAGCGACGTCACGCCACTTTGTGCCGTGCTGATCCCTGTCGAGGCCGACGTGCTCAAGCTCGTCACGTTGCTGTTCGTCGTCGACAGCCCCGTCGACAACGACGTCACGCCACTTTGTGCTGTGCTGATCCCTGTCGAAGCCGACGTGCTCAAGCTGGTGACGTGGCTATTCGTCGTACTCAGCCCCGTCGAGACCGAGGCTACGCCGCTTTGCGCCGTGCTGATGCCGGTGGAAGCGGATGTCGAAAGGGCGTTGAGTTGTGAAACATTGACCGCATCGGTCGGGTTCACCCCGGCGGTGACGTTAGTGATGGTCCGGGTCTGGGAACTACTCCCCACACTCACGACGTTCGCGACACCGCCGTCTGTACTGTTGGCACCCAACGCGACCGAATTGCTCCCCGTCGCGGTCGCACCCGCCCCCAGCGCTGTCGTGTTCGTAATAGTCAGAGGAGTACCACTTACGCCCGCACCCGCATTGACCCCCACTGCAACGTTGCCATTGCCATTGACATACGCGCCTGCGCCCGCCCCCACGGCGCTGTTGTTAATGCCAGTGACGAAAGCGCCAGACGCATATCCACTAGCCGTGTTGTTGCTGCCGATAACGTTGTTGCTGGACAGAGCCCCGCTACCCGTGTTGCCGCTGCCGGTAACGTTGTAACTGGACTGATACCCACTACCCGTGTTGCCGCCGCCGGTAACGTTGTAAGTGGACTGATACCCGCTACCCGTGTTGTTGCTGCCGGTGACGCTGGAACTGGCGTAAACCCCACTTCCCGTATTCCCTTGGCCGGTAACATTGAAGCTGGACAGAGCCCCGCTACCTGTATTGGCATCACCACTAACATTGTAGCTAGACTCATATCCGCTACCCGTGTTGGTATTACCAATAACATTGTAGCCGGACTGATACCCGCTACCCGTGTTGTTGTTGCCGGTGACGCTGGAACTGGCTCCAGCCCCGTTTCCCGTATCCCCGTTGCCGATAACATTGTAGCTGGAGTCATATCCACTACCCGTATTGGAGCTGCCGATGACGTTGGTCCCGGACGCAGCCCCACTACCCGTGTTGTCGCTGCCGGTAACGTTGTAACTGGACTGATACCCGCTACCCGTGTTGTAGTTGCCAATGACGAGGGTACTGGCCGCAGCCCCGTTACCCGTGTTGTAGCTGCCGGTGATGCTGGCGCCGGCCGAAGTCCCGTTTCCAGTATTCAGGTTACCGGTGACGTTAACGCCAGACGCATAACCGCTAGCCGTGTTGCTGTTGCCAATAACATTGATGCCGGAGTTTAGACCGATGTAAGTATCATAGCTATCAACAGATCCTCCGGGCCCGGCGCCAAACCCATAGGACGTATCGCCCGTCCCGCACGTCGTCGTGGCATCAATTCCGTATACGCTGTCTGTGCCGCACGGCGTATCCGCCCACGCCCCTCCGCTCCACCCCGCAACCGCCATCATGACCGCCACCGCCATCCGCGAGCGCGAAGCCAGCAGCGACACCCGCCCCCTGCGCCCCCCCGCTCCTCTGGTGTGACTGCGCGAGTGCTCCGAAGCAACAACGATTTTCCCCGTGCAACGATTGAATACCAGGCGATAGATTCGATTCATTTTGTGTCTCTCACGTCCAACCCGTTGAAAGCAAGCGCCGAGTTGACAACATCAACCAACTCGATGAACATCTGTTTCACCGGTCTGAACCAGTTGACATCGAACATCCAATTGGCAGGTTCTGATGCAGGGGTGCCATACGGCGCCGTCATATATATGCTTCGCTTTCTTTTATGCTTCGCTTCTTCCTAACTTGCGTGTCCGCCGTTTGCCGAAAAACCCATTAACATCGCGACCCTACATGCGTCGAACTATCGGATGACTTACGCAACGCATAACGCTATGGCATTCCCCACGGCGATTGCATTTGACTTTCCGATGATCAACGGATAGAGAGGCGACGGTTGTAAATTGCTTGCCGATTTCGTTTACTCGGGCCTTCCCTTGCTGGAGAGCCTGATGACAACACGAACACTGGTGCATTGGCTGGAAGACGTGGAGGATCCGCGTGACGGCCCCGGGCTTAAACACGACCTGACTGAACTGCTGGTGGTGGCCGTGTGCGCGATCATCGCGGGCGCGCAAAGCTTCACAGACATGGCGATGTTTGCACAACTGCGTCTGCCGTGGCTGCGCCGCTATCTGCTGCTCGAGAACGGGGCGCCTTCGCACGACACCTTTGGCCGGGTGTTCCGGCTACTGGATGCGAAGCGGTTTCGAGCGGGCCTTTCGGGGCTGGATTGGCAGCGTAGTGGGAGCGGCGCAGCTTGAGCATATCGCCATTGACGGCAAGTGTGTGCGTGGCTCGCGCGACGGCGAGCGCGCCCCGGTTCATCTGGTGAGCGCCTATGCCACGCGCCTTGGGGTCATGCTGTGCCAGGAACGCGTGGCTGATAAAAGCAACGAGATCGACGCGATCCCCGCGGTGCTCGACGCGCTGGCGCTCAAGGGTTGCATCGTCAGCATTGATGCGATGGGCTGTCAGCGGGAAATTGCCCGTGCGATCCGCGAGCGTGGGGGCGACTACGTGCTCGCCGTCAAGGGCAACCAGGAAAAGCTCTTCAACGCTCTCTCGGGCTTCTTCGGCGCCACTGAGCGCGGGCGCATTGAGCGGCTGATGCCCGAGTGCTACGTTCGGACCATCGAAAAGGACCATGGCCGCATCGAAGAGCGCCGCTACTGGCTCACCCAGGACGTGCTGAAAAGGGTGGACACGAATGCATGGCCCGACTGCCGCCAGATCGGTATGGTTGAGGCCATTTGCCATACTGGCAAGGGCGAACCCAGCATGCAGCGCCGTTACTTCATCACCTCCGCACAGTGTGACGTGAAGGACTTCGCCCGCGCGGTGCGTGACCACTGGCGCATCGAGAACAGCTTGCACTGGAGCCTGGACGTCACCTTTCTCGAAGACGCCTGCCGCGTGAGAAAGGACCACGCCGCACACAATTACGCGACCCTGCGACGCTTCGCCCTGAACCTGATCAAGCTCGACATCAGCCTACCGAAGACCAGCGTTCGCAGTCGCGTGAAGCGGGCAGAGTGGGATGAAGACTATCGCACGCACATCCTGCAGATCAAACCACTGATCAGCGCTTGAATTCAACGTCGCAACATTGATCGCATTGGTCCATGCTCAAATGCAATCGCCGTGTGGCATTCCCCCTCGGCGATTGCATTTGACTTTCCGATGACCAACGGATATAGAGGCGACGGTTGTAAACTGCTTGCTGATTTCATCTACTTGGGCTTTCCCCGCTGCAGAGCCGCATGAGAACAGCAAGAACACTGGTGCATTGGCTGGGCTTTGTGCGGAAGGGTATGCGATAGGGCAGCCCGGAACGGGTAGAAAGAGCAAATCGACCGATCCACCCATGAGCTTTCAATGCCTTACAAGGCCAGACTGAAAACCGGTGAACCGCGCAAACGTCCGAAGCCGGCGTATCGGGTCACCAACGCGCGTGCGTACAACCAGAGTCTGAAGCGGCGTGGCCAGCTCAGCCTATACGGCGATCTGAAGGCCCTGTTCATCAACGTGGAGCCGTATGCGCCGGGCGTGTCCGGGCGCAACCCGACCCATACGAACGCCTATATCGAGCTGCTCTACACGTACTACCGGCTGCTACATTTGCCTATGCGCCAGATCACGGGTTTCATGGAAGACTACTGGCGCCTGCGCGGCCTGGACATCGCCGTGCCCAGCTTTGGTCAGCTCAGCGAACGGTTTGCCACGCTGACGGTGTCGGTGCAGCAACGTTGCCAACGGGTGGCGAAGCGCCTGGCGAAGGGTGAAGCGGTCAGCCTGATCGTCGACAGCACCGGCATGAATTTCGGCCGGGCCAGCGAATGGCATCGCAAAAAGTACGGTCGCGATGCCGGCAAAACGCCATGGCGCAAGGTGCATCTGTCGATCGATCCGGAGATGAACATCCACGCGATCGCGGTGACCGAAGACAACGTCGCCGATGAAACCGCGTTGCCCGGTGTGCTCGCAGTTGATGCGAACGTGGACTGCGTGATCGCTGATGGCGCGTACTACAGCATTGCTCAGACCGAAGCCTGGTCAGGCAGCGGCGTGCTGCCGGTAATTCCACCGCCGGCCAACGCCATGGTTCACAACCAGCCGACCACACGCTGGCATGATCAGATCGTGGGCTATATCAGGGAGAAAGGGATCCATGCGTTTCAGAACAGATACGGGTATGGCAAGCGCGCGCTCGTTGAGGCGCAGATCTCGCGCATCAAGCGCTGTATCGGCGCGCGGCTGCTGACGCGCCGGCTCGAATCACAGCAACGCGAGGGCGTGATCATGGCGAACCTCGTGAACCTGTGGAACAGCTTCGGCAAGGCCGTCTGCGTCAAGGTTGTATAGTTGCGTCCGCAACCAGATGGACGGGTACCCTTCCGCACAAAGCCGTGCAGTCCCTTATCTCAACGCGCAGCAGAAAGCGTCGATCTATATGAGCTTTCTTACGGCGCCACTGCACAGAGCAATCGCCATCGGGAGCACGAATGGCACATGGGTCTCCGGCGGGCCCGATGGGGCGTTGGGAGAAGCGTCAAGGATTGATCCGATCAATGACGCGTTGGTGCGGTGTGGAAACGGCCATGAGGGATGCCGCGTTTATTCGGTGGATGGGGAGGTTGTGTGGGGTGGGAAGTAAATTCGCGCACGGGATCCGGTTCGATAAAGGGCAGGAACAGGGCTCTCGACACTCACATCCATCAGCATCAATGTTGCACGCATGGTGTCATTTTGACATCTCACAAGTTATAATGACGCACACTACTAACTGCGGATGGAGAACCAATATGACCTAGCGAAACGCAGTCACCTTAGGCAGGGCTAAGGCCCCATTACTGACCAAAGTACAGAACCCCACAACTGTATCCGCCGGGAGGCGTTACGGAGAGGTTCGGAAAGAGGAAAAACGATGGCTATCAACAACGGTGTGGACAACTCCAGCCGCGGGCGCGTCACGGCCCGGTTGAGTGCAGAAAAGCAAGAAATCCTGCAGATCGCTGCGGACCTATCGGGCAGTACCCTTAACCAGTTCATCGTGCAATCTGCACTTCGGGCTGCGGAGCAAGTCATCGAGAAGGAAGAGGTCATTCGTTCCATCCGCCTGACGCTGGACGAATCGAAGCGCTTCTTCGCACTGCTGGATGAACCGCCAAAGCCCAACGAAGCGCTGCAGCGCGCAATGGCACGCTTTAGGAATAAAAAGTTTGGAACCGCAAATTCGACGACTTAAGGAAGATGACGACCGTAAGAGCTTCGACTGCGGCGTCAGTTCGATGAATGATTGGCTACGCAACATTGCCAATCAGCATCAGAAAAAAAACCTCTCGCGCACCTATGTGGCCACGTTGTCCGACACACATCAGGAGGTCGTCGGGTACTACGCTCTAGCTGCATTTCTGGTGGAAACGGAAGGAATGCCGGTTAAACGGCTTCCAGACAAGGTATCCGCGGTGCTCTTGGCACGGCTGGCCGTAAATAAGAACCATAAAGGTCAGGGGCTCGGCGCATACCTTCTCATGCACGCGCTCGACACAGTGCTGACAACGTCAATGGCCGTAGGCGTGCAGTGCGTTGTCGTCGATGCAATCGACGAGAATGCAGCGGGGTTTTACCGGAAGTATGGGTTCGAGCCGTTCACTGATGCCCCGCGCCGGCTCTTCCTACCGATTGAGACGATAAAGCAAACATGACCTCTCCGAATTTCCATTGATTGCATTACAATTAAACAAGTCGCATTTCAATAATCATTGTTGCCCGCCATGCCCCGACGTCCAGCAGGTCCATCCGATACCGATACGGCGACAAGCGATCAGCGCCCCGCTCGTTCATCGCTTTTCCTCGGCTCCACCGAAAAAACCTTTCGCGTATTGCATGCTTTCGATGGGCCGAATCGGCACATGACGCTCGGCGATATCGCGCGAACCGCGGGCCTCGACCGCAGCGCCACCCAACGCATCGTGCACACCCTGGAAGAGCTCGGGTATCTCGCCCGCATCGCGGATACGCGCAACTACGGGCTCACGACGAAGCTGCTGCAGTTCTCGTACAACTACGTTCGCGCGAACGAACTCATCGACAAAGCTTCGCCGTATCTGCTCGAAATCAGCCGTCATCTGGGTGAAACGACCAATCTGCTCGAACTCGACGGTGCCGAGATCGTGTTCGTCGCGCGCTTTCCGGGGCGGCACCTCGTCAACATCGATATCGTCGTCGGTGCGCGATTGCCGGCCATGTTCACGGCGGCCGGCATTGCGGTTCTGTCCCGGCTGCCCGAGCAACGCGTCAAGCAGATACTTGCGCAAACGCGGCTCGAACCGATGACGCCGTTCACCGAGACCCACCCCGACAAACTGCTCGAACGCATTCGCCTCGTCGCGCGCCGCGGCTATGCGGTCATCGAAAACGAAACCGTGCTCGGCGACATCTCGGTGGCCGCACCGATTACCGATCATGGCGGAACGGCCGTCGCCGCGATCAACATCTCGGTTCCGACGTCGCGCTGGTCGGTCGAGCGCGTCGAAGCGGAACTCGCGCAACACGTTCAGGTTGCCGCGACTTCCATTTCGAAGGCCCGCTTGCCGATCTTGCGCCGCTAAATTTCAACGCGCCCGTTCGAATATCGCGAGCTGCTTTTCAAGCTCGGCTCGCAAGCTCGCTTCCAACTCGGGCGCGGCCTGCACGAGCGGCGCCAACATGGCGGGCGCGTGAACGCCGATCAAATCCATGACCGACTTCATCGGCCCCGGATTCGTCTCCGCGAACGCCAAATTCATCAGCGGAATCAGCGTTCGATGCACGGCGAGCGCTTCCTGCGTCTTGCCGGCGGCAGCCAGTTCGTAGATCGTGCGCCAAGCCGTCGGCAACAAGGTCGCCGTCACGACAATGCCGCCGCGCGCGCCCGCGGCCACGTGCAACGGGAACAGCGAGTCTTCACCGCTTAGGACTGCGAACGATTCGTCGACGCCGGCAACGGTGCGCAGGAAATGCCACATGTCCGTATTGCACGCCTTCATCCCAATGATGCGCTCGTGACGCGACAGTTCGTGCAGCATCTCGGGAGCGATCGAAATACGAGTGCGATAAGGGATTTCGTAGATCAGAATCGGAAGCGGCGATTCATCCGCATAGCGCATGAAATAGTCGCGAATCCCGGATTGTGTCGGGTTCGTGTAGTACGGCGTGAGCACCAGCAAACCATCCGCGCCCGCCGCGGCGAAGTCGCGCCCGGCCTGCAAGGCATCGTGATACCCCGGATCGAGCACGCCCGCGACGACTGGAACCCTGCCTTGCGCCTCGCGCACCGTTACCTCGGCCATGAGGATGCGTTCGGTACGCGAAAGCGCGCCGTACTCGCCGGTTCCGCCAAGCGGCACGATGCCGTCGGCACCGCGCTCGAGCACATAACGCACCAATACGCGCGCGGCCTCGACGTTGATGGAGTCGTCGCTGTTCACCGGGGTCGGGATCGCCGGGAAAATGCCGCGAAGTTGTCGAGCTGAAAGCATTGAAGGTCTCTCGATTAAAAATTTAGGAGGCGAGGCTGCGGCGACGCAGACGGTCGGCCACAGTGATCAGGACGGCGACGAATACGAAGATGCAGGTCGACACGGCTGCGATGACCGGCGAGATCTCCATCGTGATTTCGTCCCAGAACTGTTTCGGCAACGTCGTGCTCAACCCACCCGATGCGAACAGCGCGATCGTCAATTCGTCGAACGACGTCGCGAACGCAAACAAGAACGACGACAGCAGCCCTGCGCCTAGTATCGGAAACGTCACGCGACGCAACGTTGCCAGCGGGCGAGCGCCCAAGCTGTAGGCCGCAAGATCGAGCCGCGTGTCGTAATTGCGCAGCACGGCCATCATCGTGATGACGACATAGGGCACCGCGACGACCGTATGCCCGAGCATCAGCCCAATCGACGAACCGACGAGGCCGACCTTCGCGAAGAAGTAGAAATCGCCGACGGCGAGAATCATCCGAGGCACGACGATAGGCGCAAGCACGAACGCGAGCATCGAACCGGTACCGCGCAGGCCGCCTCGCACGAGCAGGAATGCCATCGGCGTGCCGATCAGCATCGAGAGCGTGGCAGTGCCTACCCCGACCAACATCGAGCGGGTCACGGCCTGCATCCACAGCGGCGATTGAGCGACCTGCTGGTACCACTGCAGCGAAATGCCATGCGGCGGCCATGCGAGACCGGAAGCCGAATCGAACGACAGCGGAATCATCAGAAAGGCCGGTGCGCTCAAGAAGACGAGCACTATTGCCACGACGATGCGAAGCGGCAAGCCTGCGCCGTCGCATGCGCGCTGGGAGCGTTTGGGTACGAGGCCAATCGCGAAATCCGTGGCATGGCCGAGGCCGCTGAGAACGGCACCGCCGAGCTTGCGCATCAAGCTCTGTCCTCGTCGCGGCCTGCGAGCGGTATCCCCGCCGCCGGTCATGGTGGAGAGTCCCACCATCCTGTCGTAGATCAAGAAGACGACCAGCACGACGACGAGCAGCAAGAGGGAGATGGCGCCGGCGAAGCCCCAGTTGAGTGCCTGCATGACCTGATCGATGATCAGTTGCGTGATCATCGTTTCGTGCCGCCCACCGAGCAGCGCGGGTGTAATGAAGAACCCGATCGCCGTGACGAAAACCATCAACGCGCCGGCGGAAACGCCGGGCAACGACAACGGAAAATACACCTTCCAAAACACCGTGCCGGGACGCGCGCCCAATGTGGCCGCAGCGCTCGTCAAACGACGATCGACGTTTTCCATGACCGCCAGCATCGTCAGTATCGCGAGCGGCATTAGTGCATGAACCATACCGACGATAACGGCGCCAAGGCTGTAGAGCATGTTCAACGGTTCATGAATGATTCCAAGCCGCATCAATGCCCAATTGATCACACCGTTGTGCCCGAGCAGCACCACCCATGCAAACGTGCGTACGAGAAAGCTCGTCCAGAACGACAGCAGCACCCAGAACAGAAGCCGATTCTTGCGCGCACCCTTGAGCATCGAAATCAGATACGCAACCGGATAGCCGATCAATACCGAGAAAAAGGTCGTCCACAGCGATATCTTCAACGTGATCAAGAGCACGTCGACGTATACCGGCGACGCGAACAGCCGACGGTACTCGTTCAACGTCAACCCGCTACGGTCGTGAAAGCTCAGCAGCAGAAGTTGACCGACCGGATAAACGAGCATGACGAGCAACAGGATCACGAGCGGCGCCGACATCGCCGCAGGCCGTGCCCATGTGCGCCAACGCGAAGGGCGCGAGTGCTCGCGCGTGCTTGCCTGCATATGCGCGGTCAAAGCGGTGAGCTTCATGATTTACCCCGCGATGGCGACCGCATCGGCCGACTGCCACGAAACGCCGAGCGTTTGTCCGATCTCATACTGGGCACCGAAGCGATTCGTGGGAAATGCGGCGACAAGGGGTGATGCCTCGGCTATCAAGGGCTGCAAATAAAGCTTCGTCATTCCGCCCGTAACGACGATATCGGACAACTGCGTGGGGATCGTTCCATTCACACCGACTCCGTCATTGCCGCCATTGCGACCATCGTCGCGAACGCTAAGATTCTGCGGCCGCAACAAGAGCTTCACCGCGCTGCCTACTTTGATCGCCGAGTCGTACACCATCGCTTGCCCGGTATCGGCACCCCGAACGCTCACGCGCACCTGGTCTCCGTCGCGGCCCGTGACCGTCGCGTCGAGTAAGTTCGATTCGCCGAGGAAGTCGGCAACGAACAAACTCTTGGGCCGGAAATAGAGATCCGCGGGCGTGCCGAGCTGCGCGATCGCACCGGCATTCATGAGGCAGATGCGATCCGACATCGTCATCGCCTCTTCCTGATCGTGCGTCACGTAGACGATCGTCGTCCCCAGTTCGCGGTGAATGCGCTTGATTTCGAGTTGCATATGGTCGCGCAACTTCTTGTCGAGTGCCCCGAGCGGTTCGTCCATCAGAATGATGGAGGGCCGATAGACCATGCAGCGCGCGAGCGCAATGCGTTGCTGCTGGCCGCCCGAAAGTTCGCGCGGATAGCGTTCGGCGACATGAGGAAGATGCACCATGTCCAGCGCTTGCATGACGCGCTCGCGCGCGGACTTGGTATCGACTCTGCGCATCTGCAACGGAAACGCGATGTTCTCGGCCACCGTCATATGAGGAAACAACGCGTAGTTCTGAAACACCATCCCGATGTCACGCTCGTAGGGCGCACCATAGGTGACGTCGTTTCCGTTGATTCGAATATGACCGTCGTCCGGCTGCGCCAGCCCGGCGATGAGACTGAGCAAGGTCGTCTTGCCCGAGCCGCTCGGCCCGAGCAACGTCAGAAACTCGCCTTGTGCAACGTCGAGATCGGTGGGAGCAAGCGCGACGAAATCGCCGTAGCGTTTGCTCAGTCGGGATATCTGAAGATTCGAGGCAGGCATGGCAGTCGACATCCGTAAATCGAAAACGGGAATCAGGTAAGAATCCAGCTATTGAAGCGCTCGAGCGCAACCGACTGGTTCTCCTGCCAGTATTTCGCGTCGATATGCAGGCCGGTCTTGATGTTCGCCGGGTACGTCGGGCAGTTCTTCGCCACGTTGGGTTTGACGAAATTGAATGCCTCGGGCTGCGTCATGCCTGCCGGAAAATACTCGACGAGCTGCGCCTGCCGTTTGGGATCGCTCGCGAACTTGATGAATTCGCGGCAAGCGTTCGCATTGGGCGTACCTTTCAGAATCGACCAGTTGTCGACGCCGTAAATGTTCTGATGCCATGAGATCGCGACGGGCGCGCCATTGGCGATGGCCGATTGAGCGCGCGAGACCCAGGTGGCAACCATATCGATTTCGTGCGAACCCAGCATCTGCTCCACTTGGGCACCCGTCGTCCACCAAACGTCGACGTGTTTGGAGATCTTCGCAAGACTCGCGAAGGCACGATCGAAGTTGCACGGATAGACCTGAGCCGTAGGCACACCGTCCGCCATGAGCGATTCTTCGATCGTATCGAACGGATACTTGCGCATCGCACGGCGGCCGGGGAAATCCTTGACGTTCCAGAGGTCCGCCCACGATGACGGTGCCGTGCGGCCCTTGAACGCATCGGTCCGGTACGCGAGCACGGTCGAGTAGACGTTCGTGCCGACGCCGAACGGCGACATGTATTGCGGCGGAATCTTCGCGATCACGGGATCCGACTCGAGACCGTGCCGCTCCAGATACTGCTTGCCGCCGCTGGTCAGCAACAAGATCGCGGGCTGACTGATCTTCGCCATGTCCCACGTGTAGCTGCCCGCCTCGACCATGCTCTTGATCTGCGCGGTCGGCTCGGCGTTCGCCTGCACACCGACGACCTCGATACCGGTCTTCTGAGTGAAGGGCTTGTAATACACGGCGTCATAGGCCTTGGTATAAATGCCGCCGTCGTCGCGAACGACGATCCGCTTGTTCTGTGCGCGCGACGGAGTCCAAACGAACGGAAAGGCCACGGCAACCGCCCCCGCTGCAACCGTCTTGATGACGGCGCGGCGACTCGGCTGCTGAATCTCGTCGGTTGCGGTTGGTTTCTGCTTCATCATGGATCTCCAAGGAGTGGATTGACGTCAAGCGCCATGCCCGTGCTACAAGTCAACGACACATCGACGATCGTCGCGCCCGATAGGCGGGGATAAGCGGCGATAGGCAAGCATCGATCGACGGATGGGATTCAGGGAAACAAACGCCCAGGATTGAAAAGATCATGGGGGTCCAGTGCAAACTTGATGGCGCGCATCATGACCAATTCCTCGGCCGACTTGTAATGCGCCATCTCGGCCAAACCGCTTTGACCGACTCCATGCTCCGCACTGAACGTGCCGCCCAATCGATGGGCCACGTCGTTGACGCTACGGCGCACGGCCGCGGAGAGTTCGACGGCATTCGGCAACGCACGCCACGCATCGAACGAGAACATCGGAATAAAGTGCACGTTGCCATCGCCCATATGCCCGACGATCACGATGTCGAGCCCGGGCACGATGTCGTGCACCGCGCGCATCGCTTGTTCGATGAATTGCGGCACCGACGATACCGGCACCGCGCAATCGGTCGTCAGACCCACGCCGGCTTTCTTGTTCGCCTCCGTCACGCTGTGGCGAATCGCCCAGAGGTGGGTCCGCTGCGCTTCACTGTTGGCGAGAACGGCATCGACGAGGAGCCCTTCGTCCGCCGCTTCGGCAAGCGTTTGCTCGAGTGCCGCCTCGATCGTTCCCGCATCGTGCGCATCGGCCAGCTCAACGAGTACGTGCCATTCGTGGGTCGCATCGAGTGGATTACGGAACCCGGCCACATGTTCGATGACGAGGTCGAGCTGGCGACGATTCATCACCTCGTACGCTGTCAAGCTCGATCCGCAGGCCGCTTGAAACATGCCGAGTACGCGTAGCGCGGCCTCCGGATTCACCGGTGCAAACCAAGCGAGCGCGTGTTGCGTAGGCAACGGATGCAGCTTCAGCGTGGCGGCCGTAATGATGCCGAGCGTGCCTTCGGCACCGATGAAAAGCTGCTTGAGGTCGAGCCCCGTATTGTTTTTGCGAAGGGCTTTCAAGCCGTTCCAGATCGATCCGTCGGCGAGCACCACTTCCAAGCCCAATACGTTCTCGCGCGTATTGCCGTAGCGCAAGACATTCGTGCCGCCGGCATTGGTCGATAACGTACCGCCGATTTGACAGGAGCCTTCGGCCCCAAGGCTGACCGGATAGAGACGTCCAAGCGCGGCGGCCGCATCGTGAACGGTTTGAAGCACGCATCCTGCTTCGACTTCGATCGAGCCGTTGACGGCGTCGATATGGCGAATGTCCCTCATGCGCGACAGACTGAGAATCACCGGCGGCTTGCGTCCACTTGCGGGCACCGCGCCGCCGCATAAGCTCGTGTTGCCACCTTGAGGAACGATGGCAGCGCCGTGGGCCGCGCATAGACGGACGACCGCGGCGACCTGTTCGGTCGTACCGGGCTGGGCGACGCAAAGCGCCGCTGCCTTGTACCGTCCGCGAAAATCCTCGATGAAGCCTGTCATCTCGGAAGCTTGCGTGATGACCGCGTCCGGTCCGAGTTCAGCCTGCAAGCGGCTGATCAATGTCGCGCCGTCATCCATCACCGCTCCTCGCTGGGTTGCGCCGGGTGTGCGGCCCATGGGCCGATCCGTCCGTTGAACCAAGCATAGGAGCAAAAAAATCGAATGCAAATCACTGTAATCGCATTGCGATTACAGTGAGCGTTTTTACCTAGACGTGCGCCGCGTGCGCCTCCTGGACGATGAACCGCACGCGCTATTGCTAAAGATCGACTCCCCTTATATTTTCGCGACTCGGATTGCCCCGCCTCACACTGCGTCCATGCCTTGCTGAACAATCGATTGAAACCTGAGGATCAAGCAATGAAGGTGATGACGGCAGTCAAGCGCGTGGTCGATTACAACGTCAAAGTTCGCGTCAAATCCGATCACAGCGGCGTCGACATCGGCAACGTGAAAATGTCGATGAATCCGTTCGATGAAATCGCAACGGAAGCGGCCACTCGTCTGAAGGAGGCGGGCGTGGCCACGGAAGTCGTGGCCGTCTCCTGCGGCGTCGCGCAAAGCCAGGAAACGCTGCGCACGGCGCTTGCGATCGGCGCGGATCGAGGCGTGCTCGTCGAAACCGACGTTGAGCTTCAACCTCTTGCCGTGGCGAAACTGCTCAAAGCGATCGTCGAGCGGGAACAGCCGCAACTCATCATTCTCGGCAAACAAGCGATCGACGACGACGCCGGACAAACCGGCCAATTATTGGCCGCACTGCTCGACTGGCCGCAAGCGACGTTTGCCAGCCACATCGAAATCGATGACGGCACGGCAACGATCACGCGCGAGGTGGATGGCGGTCTCGAGGTCGTATCCCTACGTTTGCCGGCGATCGTCACGACCGATCTTCGATTGAACGAGCCGCGCTACGTGACGCTGCCGAACATCATGAAGGCGAAGAAGAAGCCGATCGACATCGTCAAGCCAGCCGATCTCGGCGTCGATCCGGCACCGCGCCTGAAGACGCTAAAAGTCGTCGAGCCGCCGGCGCGCAAGGCCGGCGTGATGATCCCGAACGTCGCGACACTCGTCGAGAAACTGAAATCCGAAGCCAAGGTGATCTGAATGCCTACTCTCGTTATTGCGGAACACGACAACGTTCAACTGAAGAGCTCGACGCTCCATACCGTTGCTGCTGCACGAAAGGTCGGCGCCGATGTGCACGTGCTCGTCGCGGGAAGCGATGCACGCGCCGTCGCCGATGCGGCAAAAGCCATCGACGGTGTGGATAAAGTGATCGTGGTCGAAGCGCCGCATCTAAAAGATGGGCTGGCGGAGAACCTTGCCGCGCAGGTGATCGCCATTGCAAACGGCTATTCGCACATCTTCTTTCCGGCAACGGCAGCGGGCAAGAATACGGCCCCGCGTGTTGCAGCCAAGCTCGACGCATCGCAAATTTCCGACGTCATCGCTATCGATTCGCCCGATACGTTCCAGCGCCCGATCTATGCCGGCAATGCTATTGCCACCGTGCAATCGCCGGACCCCATCAAGGTCGCGACGATCAGAACCACCGCGTTCGAAGCGGCGCAGATCGGAAGCGGCCATGCGGAGGTCGCGGCAATGGCCGCGGTCGCCGACACGAGGCTATCGACCTTCGTGCGCCGCGAGATCGCCGCAAACGATCGCCCCGACTTGACCGCGGCACGCGTCGTCGTGTCGGGCGGCCGAGGTCTTGGCAGTCCCGACAACTTCGCGCTGCTCGAGCCGCTCGCCGAAAAGCTCGGCGCGGCGATCGGCGCGTCGCGCGCCGCTGTGGACTCGGGGTATGCGCCCAACGATTTGCAGGTCGGCCAAACCGGCAAGATCGTCGCGCCCGAGCTCTACGTCGCGGTAGGAATCTCGGGCGCCATTCAGCATCTGGCAGGTATGAAGGATTCGAAGGTCATCGTCGCGATCAACAAGGATGCGGAGGCACCCATCTTTGGCGTCGCAGACTATGGCCTCGTTGCGGATCTATTCGAAGCCGTGCCGGAGTTGGCGAAGTCGCTTTGATCGACGATGCGACGATCGGCACCGGACATTTTTGCGCTAGCGTCCCACGGCCATCTCATCGAGCCGGAACGAACTGATCGCGGCCGAAAGCTGCCGGCCTTGATCCTCGAGAGACTTCGACGCGGCTGCGGCTTCCTCGACCAGCGCTGCGTTCTGCTGGGTGACGGAATCCATCTGCGTCACCGCTACATTGACCTGACCAATCCCGCGACTCTGCTCTTGAGAGGCGGCGGCAATCTCGCCCATCAGGTCGGTCACCCGCGTCACCGCCTGCGTCACCTCCGACATCGTGCTACCTGCCTGCGTGGCAAGCGATGAGCCGCTTTGGATCCGAGTCACGGATCGGTTGATGAGGTCCTTGATTTCTTTGGCCGCCCCGGACGAACGCTGCGCCAGGCTGCGCACCTCGCTCGCCACGACCGCGAAACCTCTGCCCTGCTCGCCGGCACGGGCGGCTTCCACCGCCGCATTGAGCGCGAGGATGTTGGTCTGAAACGCAATGCTTTCGATAATGCCGGTGATATCGGCCACCTTGTTCGACTCGGCGCTGATCTCTTCCATCGTTCCGATCACCTGTCCCACCACGACGCTGCCGCGATTTGCAACCTCCGAGGCATTCGAAGCCAGCGCGCTCGCCTGCTGCGCGTTCTCCGCATTCTGTTTCACCGTCGAAGTCAGTTCCTCGATGCTCGATGCTGTCTCCTGAAGCGACGCGGCCTGCTGCTCGGTACGTGAGGACAATTCCGCGTTCCCCGTCGCGATCTCGCTGGAGCCGGTTGCAATGCCGTCGGCTGCGCCGCGAACCTGCGCGATCAATCTGACCAGACTTGCCTGCATTTCGCCGATCGACGCGAGGATGCTGCCTCGGGGCGCGGTGGAAGCCCCTTCGACCGGCCGCAGGTCCCCTTCGGCGACGCGTCGGGTTATTTCGCCGAGCTGTGCCGGCTCCGCGCCGAGAGCGCGAGTCAAGCCTCGGGTAATCAATACCCCTGCCACCACTGCCGCGAGAACCGATGTGATACAAATTCCGATGAGCAGGTCACGCTGGTGGGCGAAGTTCTCGGCCGCCTGCTCAACCATGGCCGTTGCTCGCGACTGCGTGTAATCGCTGTAGGCATTGGTCGCATCGATCAGTTTGGCGAGCAGCGGACGACATTGCTCGCGGATCATCTTGGCCGCCTCGTCTCGACGGCCAGCAACGCCGGCCTGGACGATCGCGACGGCAACCGGTCCGTACTTCTCTTCCACGTTCGCAATATTGGCAGCAAGCTCCTTCGCCTTATCGCTGGTGTCAGTCGCACTGGCGAGCATGTCCTGGAGTTGTCTCAACCTCGCATGCACGTCGTCGTGGGCTTTCAGCGCTTCCACCTTCTCCGCATCGACCTCGGCAGGCGAGGTGACGAAGAGGATGTCGCGCGCGGCAATGGCGCGCCTATCGACCGCCGTGCGGATCTGCTCGGCCAGCCGCGCGCGCGCATTGATGCCTTTGACGAAGCCATCGAATCTCGCGTTCGCGGCATCGAGCGAACTCAGCGCCAAGCCCGAAACGATCAATACCAGAATGGTGAGGAGACCAAAAGCGACTGTGAGTTTCAGCCGCACAGTCATGTTTGAAATATTCATATGATTTTCCATGTTGTCGGCTCACGGATATAGGTCGTGCACCGGAACGGCATTGCCGTCCTACCGTGTTCACTACAACGGACACAAACATGGCTACCTGAACCCCAGGCCAGGATTAAAACGTTTGCATCAGGGTTTACTGCCGCCTTACTAACGCGTTACGGCGAGCCGATCGTGCGGGTTCATGCCGCACTGCTTCGCACCACCCAGGCAGGCACGGTGAACTGAAACACGACGCCCCGGGGCACGTTCGGGCACGCCCACAACCGCCCCCCGTGCGCTTCGACGATCGAACGGCAAATCGACAATCCCATACCCATTCCGCTGGCCTTCGACGTGTAAAACGGCTCGAAGAGCCGCTCCATGTCGTCGATCTTCACGCCCGGCCCCGAATCGCACACGGCGACGAGGATGGCCCCCGAACTCAGCCTGTCGGTGCTGATGGTCATTTCCCGCGCCCCCTCCGCGAGCGTACTCATAGCCTCGACGGCGTTCATGATCAGGTTCAGCATCAACTGCTGAAGCGCGACGCGATCGCCTTCCACAGGAGGCAAATATTCCGCGAGCTGCGTCTTCGCGCAGACACCGTGCTTCACGATCTCACTGCGTATGAGCGCAATGACCTCGCCGATCGCCTCGTTGATCTGCAGCCTCTCCATGGCCGGCGGGGCTTTCTTGACGAGGCCGTGAATCCGATTCATGACGTCGCTTGCGCGCTTCATGTCCTGGGTGATTCGCTCGAACGCTTGCCGAACTTCCTCCAGATTGGGTGGTTGTGCACGCAACCAAAGCAATCCTGCCTGAGCGTTCGTGGTACTCGCCGCGATCGGTTGCTTGATTTCATGGCTGATAGAAGCCATGAGCTGCCCCATCGTCATGACGCGATTCGCGTGTGCGAGCGCCATCCGAACCTCGCGGTAGCGCCGCTCGCTCTCGCGCAATTCAGCCTCCGCGCGCTTATGCTCCGTGATGTCGCGCGAGATGCCGAGCAGAAACCGAGGCTCGCCCCGCACGTCGACGATCGGGATCTTCATCGTGTGCACCAAGCGCGGCCCGTGACGCGTGAGCACCGGCTCCTCCGGAATATCGACCATGCGCCGCGCCCGCAGCACGTCGCGATCCTTCATAGCGAAGAAATCAGCCTCCTGCGCCGGAAACAGATCATGGGCCGACTTACCGATGAGTTCCTCGCGGCGGTAGCCGAGCAGTTGCTCCCCCGCCTTGTTGAAGCGTACGAAACGCAGCGTGGCCGCATCCTTGACGAAGATCGTGTCTGGGATATTCTCGATGATGCTGTCCAGGAAGTGCTCGCTCGCACGTGCAGCCTCTTCGGCGTGCTGTCGTTCGACGATCTCAGCCGTCCGACTCGACAGCGCCGAACTCAATTCGGCCGTGCGCTGCGCGACACGCTCCTCGAGTTCGGCGTTGAGCGCCTTCAGTGCATCCTCGGCTTGCTTGCGCTGGCGGCGATCTTCGAGAAACTGCTCCACTGCACGCGCCATGCCGGCGATCTCGTCACGGCCGCGCACGGGGACGCCGGCGCTCACGCCACCGCCATCGCCATGCAGCAGCGCGTGGCTGACTCGGCGCAATCGCCCCACAACGTGGCGACCGAAAAATACATGAGCGATCAACCACGCCAGCAGCACGCTCATCGCCACTTCGCCGACAACCCACTCGCGTGTGCGAGCCGTATCGTCGGCCAGGTCCCGGACAGCCTTGCGGTAGTCGCGCGTGAGGCGGTCGGATTGCTGGCGCGCCGCAACGGCTAGCGTATTGGCTTGGCGGTTCAGATCGTCGTCCAAGCTCGACAATGACGCGTCCGGCCGCGGTGAGGATCCCGCGGCCAGCGAGGTCTCGCGCATCCGCGCCTCGATGTTGATCATATTGCGAAAGCGCTGGCTCGATCGATGCAACGTCAGCGTGTCGACTCCAACGTCGTCGCGCGTAGGCGTCGCGGAGGCCAACCCGTCGACCAGATGGTCGAACGACGCCAGGCGCTCGATGACGCGCCGCTGTGTCTCGCGCACCGCGTCGACGGTGCCGTCACTCGACAGTTGCAGTGCCAAGCGTTCGATCGTCAGCGTTTGCTCGGCCAGATCCTGCGCGTCCTGCAAACGCGTCAGCCTATCTCCAGCCAACTCGCGCAACGCGTATGCCGACCCGGTCAACGAGTAGAGCGTCGTGGCGCCGAGCGCGACCATCAAGGCGGCCAAGCATAACGCTCCGAGCGCAAATTGTGCGATGAGGGACTGGGGCAGCGGAAGTTTCACGGGCGTTGCCAGATATGGCGGTAAATGTCGCGGTACCCGTTGGCGGGATCGTAAAGCAGGCGATCGCCGCCGTCCGCGCCGACGTTGCCGGCCATCACGAGATGCACCGGAAACACGTAACCCGTGACGCTTTCTCCGGCGAAAAGCCGATTCATCTCGTCGATCAACTGCCAGCCGTGCAGGTTCAATGGCTCCGCTACCGTGGCAGTCTGGAACGTGCCCGTGCGAATGCGCAGAAAGGCGGACTCGCTGCCGTCACCGGCGGAGAGCATGGCGATGGCGCCGTTGGGAATGCCGGCCTCGGTCAGAACCGGGACCGCATAGTCGAAGTAAATGTCGTTGATCGCCAACGCATACGTCCAGCGCTTGCCGTATTGGGTGAGCAACGCGCGGGTCGTGCCGGGCATCAATTCCTCGCATCGCGAGATCGCCACGTCGCGCACGCCGAGCAAGGTGCAACCGCTGCAAGCGCGTATGACGGCGGCCATTTCGTCCGCCTTGTCTTGAGCAACCCGAAAATTGGAGTCGGTGAATATGATGACGCCCGCGTGCCCACCGGATTGCACGATGGCCGCCAGCGCGGTCACTCGGGCGACTTCGAGGGGATCGGTCGATACGTTCATCGCCACGGGCGTGCCGGGCACCGGTCCAACCTTCGCGGCGACATGCCAGCCGACGATCGGAATGCCCCGCTCTGCAAATGGCCGCAGCCCGGGCAGCAGCACGTGTGCGTCGCCGCCAACGACAATCAAGCCGTCCGGATGCCCGGCCAATGCGTTCGCAAGCATCTTGAACCGTAGATCCGGCGAGCCGCCTGCGTCGAATATCTTTACGCTCCAGCCTATGGCCTTGGCTGCTTCCAGCACGCCGTCGACGACGCCGAGGATGCCGCCGTTGCGCAAATCTTCGGCAACGACCGCGACGTGCTTCCCGGATTCGGCGCGCGGCCCGGCGCGCGGCCCGTTCCACGAGGCAGCGGGTTGCTCCGCGGCATCGACGACGCGCTTCGCTTCGGCCAAGTAGCCGTGCGAAGCGACGACCGGCACCGGAAGCGCGTAAGCCACGGACAACCGCTGCGCCGCGATGCCCGAGGACATGCATGCGGCCCACATGCATGCCAGAAGCCAGCCCCTCATGGCGCTCCCCAACGCCCCCCATCGGGTCGATCGACCCTCATGGAAGGCGAACCAAAACATGCGCTCGCAGGGTACCCCTGCGAAGAAGATACTATCGCAGCGGTCGCGCCCAAAGACACGCCTGCCACACATTTCTTGCGCGTAAAATCACCTTCAGCAGCGCTCACGTGCGTTCGCAATCAATAGACAAAAGCATTGACCCGCGCGATCCGATTCTTCTCTCCCGACACGAGAATCGAATTGATCCGGCGCGACGAGATCGCCGTAAGCGTATACCCGCGGCATCGCACCGCTATCGAGTGCCTGCCGTCACACAGCAACGATCCCACCGAGAAGGGGCATGGGATGAGCCTGGGTTCCGATCCGGCGCCGGCCGGCAGCGCGGCGGGCGACAAGCGGCCCGTCGTCTATGTCGTGGACGATGACGAAGGGATGCGATTGGCGCTCAGCAGCCTCTTTCGCTCGACTGGGCTGCACGTCGTGACATTCGAATCGTCGCAAACGTTCCTCGCGTTCCCCAAGGAGGAAACGCCGAGTTGCCTCGTACTCGATGTGCGATTGCGCGGCGAAAGCGGGCTCGCGTTTCAGGACGAGTTGGCAAAAAGCGGCCTGTACATGCCGATCGTATTCATGACGGGGCATGGCGACATTGCGATGACGGTGAAAGCGATGAAGGCGGGCGCGATCGACTTCTTTGCCAAGCCGTTCCGCGAGCAAGACATGCTCGATGCGGTTTCGAGCGCATTGGCGCGGGACAGCGAGCGTCTCGCTGCCGAACGATCGATTGCCTCACTGCATGCATCCTACGAATCGCTGACGCCGCGCGAACGCGAGGTGTTGGAATTCGTGGTGGGCGGCATGCTGAACAAGCAGATTGCGTCGGCGCTGAATCTCAGCGAGATCACCGTGAAGATTCATCGCGGCCAGGTCATGAAGAAGATGGGCGCTCGCTCGCTGGCCGATCTGGTCAGAAAGGCAGAAGCGCTGCACGTCAAGCCGCAGTTGCGCGCGCCGAACGTCATGGCCGGTTCAGCGCAACGTTGAGCCAATGTTCGATCGAACGCGCGTCGAACGGCTTTTCGATCACGGCCAAGACCTCGTTCGTGCCGATTTTTGCGCACAGTTCCGGCGTTGGAAACGCGGTGATGAAAATGGTCGGCGTTGCATAGCCGAGTTGCAGAAGACGATCGTGCATGGCGGTGCCGGACATACCCGACATGCGCTCATCGGAGATCAAGCAAGTCGCGTCGCCCATGTGTGCGGACGCGAGATAGTCCTCAGCCGACGTGAACAGTCGCGCCTCCCAACCCAATGAACGAACCAGGCTTGCGACGGCCAAACGGACAGCCTCATCATCGTCGACGATCGAAACGGTTCGGCCGGCACCCATACGTCACTCCTCGCTGCGTCGGACAATGCAGCGTGATCAAGTCGACATCTGGCACGCGTTGATGACGGCAGTCTAGGCTGGAAGCGCCGGAACGGACACTATACGAACGTATCGAGCAGCATCCTATACGAAAGGATGATCGGCTCAACCCCTCGTCGGAGCCGAACCAGCCGTTCGTAGGTTTGTGCATTGCGCGCCGTTCGTCTATCGTGAATATGTACCGCCCCGATTTGCGCGATGTATTCGTTACCTTTTTCCGCGGAAGGCGCTCATGTCGACGAAACCGCAGCGAGGCCGCGCACGCCCTTATCGAAACCGGCGGCGCTTTCCGATCATCGTCCTGAGCGGTCGCAACCGGCCCGGCTCCCTACCAGGGCCAGCGACATCCGCTACGCATGTGCCGATCATGTGTGTGCTCTCCAACGGCCGCGCGGCCGATCGCATCTCCGTGCCGAAACGATGAAGTCGCCTGGCTGAACAGGCCGCGGCGATGCACCGACACATGCCTCGGGTCCAATACGGATATACGTGCGTATGAAGGCCGCATGCCAATGCAGGAGCGAGGCAAACCATTCGTAGAATGGCGTTGAAGACGCAGTAGTCCTACCTTTGTCTCATGGCCGATGTGCGGTCATGCCGTACGCAGCGAATGCAGCATGCGTACGGCGGGTCGATTTACGGGTAAGGGCTATGTCGAACGTCTTGAGTCACTGGATCCATGTTTCCACACACGCTTACTACGAGTACACGTTCGTGCCGTGGCTGAACAGAAGCGTATTTCGCAGGACGGTCGACCTGAGCCGTATCTGTATTCAATGACGAGCCGTCCTATCCGTCCGATCGCATCGGGTGCAAGTTCGGGCGTTACGCTGCTCTCAGCGCATCGATAGGCCAAGCCTGAACACCGATACCGCCGAATGCAGCTTCGCCGTCTGTTCGTCGAGCGACGCTGCCGCTGCGGCCGCTTGTTCGACTAGCGCGGCATTCTGCTGCGTCACGTCGTCCATCTGCGTAACCGCGCGGCTGACCTGCTCGATGCCGGTGCTCTGCTCTTCCGATGCCGATGAGATTTCGCCCATGATGTCGGCCACCTGAGCAATCGAGTGGACGATCTCCGCCATGCGCTCGCCGGCCACCGCGACGAGACGGCTGCCGTCGTCCACCTTCACGACCGACGCCTGAATCAGATCCTTGATGTCGCGAGCCGCAGCCGCACTGCGTTGCGCCAGCGAACGCACCTCCGCCGCCACGACGGCGAACCCGCGGCCGTCCTCCCCCGCCCGTGCCGCTTCGACGGCCGCGTTCAGCGCAAGAATGTTCGTCTGAAACGCGATGCCCTCGATGACCGACGTGATGTCCGCAATGCGCACGGACTGACCTGCAATCTGCTGCATCGTAGCGATCACTTCTTGAACGACCGCGCCGCCGCGTTCCGTCGCCTCCTTTGCCGAACCGACGATGCCCGTAGCCTGTCGCGCATTATCGGCGTTCTGCTTCACGGTCGAGGTGATCTGCTCCATGCTCGCGGCCGTTTCCTGCAACGAGGCCGCCTGCTCCTCCGTGCGCTGCGATAGATCCAGATTGCCTTGCGCAATCTCACCTGCACCATGCGCGATGCACTGACTCACGGACTGAATCTCCGCGATCATCCCGCTAAGCCGCTTCTTCATCTCGCCTAAGGCCGCGAGCAGGCTGCCCGGCTCGGCCTTCCCCACATCGAGCTGCACGTCCAAGTTGCCGTCAGCGATCTGCACGGCAACGCGCGTCGCGTGCATAGGCTCGCCGCCCAGCGTACGCCTAATACTGCGCAACACGGCCCATGCGATAGCCGAAAGAATCGCTGCAATCCCGAGCGTGACCGAAGCCAGTGTTACCGCGAGCTTCATGAAGGCCGCATCGATGTCGTCATAAAAGAAGCCCGTGCCGATCCACCAATCCCAGTCCGGGATCGCGACGACGCCTTGCAGTTTCGGCTCAGGCGCTGCGTCGGGACTACGTTTGACCAATATGTCGACGAGTGCGAAATGCGATTGCGCCATCCCGTCACGGTAAGCCTCGCTATCGGTCCTTCCATCGGTCGTCCGATTGCCTTTGGCCTTCGTGCCGATGAACACCGGATTCGGATGCACTAGGTTAATGCCGTCGGAGGTCGTCACCCAATAGTAGCTCTTCGTATTGGCGTTGAGTCGCGACAATGCTTCCTTCGCCTGCTGCTGTGCCTGCTCGCGCGTGAGTGTCCCGCGCGCCTCCAACTCTCGATACCCGTTGACGAGATGTTCTGCTTTCGTCAGCAGCGTCACGACCTCGTCCCGTCGGCTGTCTATCAATGCCCCCCTCAACGTTTGCAGCGCCACGCCAGCGAGCAGTAAGACGCCAACGAGGGCGGCGCCAACGAGGATAGTTAGTTTCGTGCGTAACTTCATACGAGCACCTCGCGAGATTAACTATTTGGTACATATATCGGCATCTCTCGCGCGGGATTAAGGTGCATTTGCGGTGCTGTAGGCTCAGACGTCATTCGAGCATACCCTAGAATTGCGCGCCTATCGCACGGACGCGTGCGATGTTCGAAACGGAACCGAGATCATGAAAAACTCGATCGCCCTCCAATCAGCACGAACGCCCAAATAGCTGATGCACCAAACTCCGCAGCCAACGATTCCCCGCCTCGTGATGGTATCGAGTGTGCCAATGCTGACGGACCGCGAACCCCTCCACGGGGATCGGGCATGCATGAACCGCCAAGTCATTGGCCTGCGCCAGGGTCTCGCCGATGTGGCGAGGCAGCGTGGCGATAAGGTCGGTGCTCTGGATGATCGCCCCGAGCCCGAGAAACCCCGGTAGCGCCAATACGACCTGCCGTTCGATGCGTTCCCGCATCAGCACCTGTTCGAGGAGTTGCGCGCCGGTCCCGGCCGTGATGGCCACGTGCCCCTCCGAACGATATTGCCTCGGCCCCAGCCGGCCGCGAATCCTCGGATGATGGCGGTTGGCTAGGCATACCCAGTCCTGCGTATACAACTGCTGCTGATAAATACCGCCGCCCAGCGAAGGTACGTAGCCAATCGCGAGGTCCGCCTCGCCGGACTCCAGCGCCTGTTCCAGGTTGCCGTCGATCCTCGTCGCTTCCAGTCGAATGCCGGGCGCCTGCGCACGAACATGCGCGAGTAGCCGCGGCAGCAGCGTTATATGGCTCGCGTCGGTCATGCAAATGCGAAAGCGCCGCTGCGCAGTAGCAGGATCGAACGCAATCTCCCACGCAGTGAATCGCCGCAGCGATTCGAGGATTTCCCGACACTGCCCGATCAACGCATCGGCCTGCGGCGTCGGCACCATGCCGCCAGGCGTTCGAATGAACAACGGGTCGTGAAGATATTCCCGTAAGCGTCCGAGCCAGATGCTGACGGTTGGCTGACTCTGGCCGAGCTGCTCGGCCACGCGGGTGACGCTGCGCATGTCGTAAAGAAGGTCGAAGAGCTGCAGCAGCTTGAGGTCCGGTAGATCGGTCAGCATCATAGCGTTATTGCGTGTGGCAATACGGCTATTGTAATCATTGCATTGTCAGCATGCGCGGCGAGTCCTATCTTTGGCGGCACATCAAGGAGAAGCCATTGAAGATTGCGATTCTCGGCACGGGCGCACTCGGTTGCGCGATCGGCGCCACGCTCACCGAAGGCGGCCACGAGACCTGGCTGATCGATAGATCGGCGACGCACGTCGACGCCATGTGCCGCGATGGACTTCGCGTCGACGGCGCCGGCAACTCGACGTATGTTTCCGTCCGCGCGACGACGCAGGCCAGCGAAGTCGGCGTCGCGGAACTCGTGATTGTTCTCGTGAAGTCGTTCCATACCGATGCGGCGATGCGCGGCGCGCGCGCACTGATCGGGCCCGACACCACGGTGCTGTCATTGCAAAACGGCCTCGGCCATGAGGACATTCTCGCCGACGTGGTCGGCCGCGAGCGGGTGCTCGCGGGCAAGACCTACGTCGGCGGCGTGCTGCGCGGTGCCGGACACATCGAGTCCGGCGTGGTCGGCAAGCACACCTATATCGGCGAGCTCAACGGTCGCATCACACCCCGTGTAAAGGCAATCGCCCATGCCTTCAATGCCGCGGGGCTCGCTACGAGCGTCAGCGACAACATCGTCGGCACGATGTGGGACAAGTTGCTGGTCAATGTCGCGACCGGAGCGCTCACCGGCATCACGGGTCTGACCTATGGACAGCTCTATGACGAGCCGCTGCTGAAGGAAGCCTCGCTCGCGGCGGTGACAGAAGCGATCGCGGCCGCGCAGGCAGCCGGCGTCAAGCTGTCGATGGCAGACCCCGAAGAAGCCTGGACATTGGCCGCCGAAGGTCTACCCGCTTCGTTCAAGACATCCATGCTGCAGAGCCTGGAGAAGGGCTCGATCACGGAAATTGACTTCATCAACGGTTCGGTTGTGCGATGCGGGCAGCAGCATGGCGTACCGACACCGGTCAATGCCACGCTCGTCGCCTGCATCAAGGGAATTGAACGCGCAATGGCCGACCGTCGACGCGAGGAGATCTCGGCATGAGCATCCCGAAGGCGTACCTCGAACATGTCGCCATCTGGGTGAAGGACATCCACTGGCACATCCGTTTCTTTGAAGAAGTCCTAGGCATGACCCTGCGCGAAGTGGACGGCACACGCGAGGAACCGTGTCAGTACTGGACGATCGGCGGACTCCAGTTCATCCAAGCTCCCCGATACGAAGGGCCCGAAGGGCGGCTCGCCCACCTGGGCGTGATGTGCGAAGACTTGGAAGCCGCGCTCACCGCGGCGCAGCGATTCGGTGTGACCGAAATGCTTCAGGGACGTAACTGGCTACGTCTGCCGGACGGCCTTACCGTCGAACTCATTCAGGCCGAGCCGG
This sequence comes from Trinickia acidisoli, assembly GCF_017315725.1. Classification (NCBI taxonomy): domain Bacteria; kingdom Pseudomonadati; phylum Pseudomonadota; class Betaproteobacteria; order Burkholderiales; family Burkholderiaceae; genus Trinickia; species Trinickia acidisoli. Next base: position 11,121 of record NZ_JAFLRG010000002.1, on the reverse strand, counting down.
CCTCGTGCGTTGCGCGAGTGCTCGCAATCAACCCGCGCGCGAAGGGGTAAACATGGCGATCGCAGAAAAATACTGGGACGATGCGCGGGAAGGCGACGAATGCGTCAGCCCGCATTACAGCGTGACGAAAGAACGCATCCTCGCTTACGCCGATCTTACCGGCGACCATACCCCGGTGCACGTCGACGAGCACTATGCGAACGCGAGCCATTTCGGCTGCATCGTGGCACACGGGCTGTTTGGACTATCGATCGCCGATGGCCTCAAGACGCAGAGCGACTACCGCTTCCTGCCCGGCATGTCGCTCGGCTGGACCTGGGATTTCGTGTTGCCGATCAAGGTCAACGACGTCTTGCACGTGAAGTTTCATGTGGGCTCGATGCGCGCGAGCAAAAGCCGCCCGAGCTGGGGTATCGTCGTGCTGCCTTCGGCGTTGATCAATCAGGATGGCGACGTGGTTCAACACGGCGAGCACCGCCTGATGGTGCCGCGACGGCCGGGAGCGTTCTGATGCAGGCCCGCCCTCTCGAAGGTATCCGCGTCGTCGATTACAGCCACTTCCTCGCGGGGCCTTACGTGGGCCGCTGCCTCGCGGCGCTCGGCGCCGAAGTCATCAAGGTCGAGCGCCCCGGGACCGGCGACGCCGGACGCCAGCACGCCACGGTGCTCGACGATCGGCAAAGCGGCTATTTCCTGCAGCTCAACATGGGTAAGCGCGGCGTCAGCGTCGACGTGAAAGATCCGCGCGGCAAGATGTTCATGCAACGACTGTGCGACTCGGCAGACGTGTTCATCGAAAACTACCGGCCGGGCGCTCTCGAGAAGTTGGGGTTAGGCTACGAAGCGCTATCGGCAAGCAATCCGGGCCTGGTGTACTGCTCGATCTCCGCTTATGGCCATACGGGACCGGATGCACATCGCGCCGGCTTCGGACTGATCGCCGAAGCCAAAAGCGGCATCATGCAAATGGTCGGCACACCGGGCGAGCGGCCTCCGCTGTTGCGCATCTCGCTCGGCGACATGTACACGGGTATCCACGCGGTTGCGGCTATCAATGCTGCATTGCTGGGCCGCGCGAAAAGCGGACGTGGCCAGCACATCGATATGGCGCTGTACGACACGCTGGTGTCAATGCACGAGTATGCGGTGCAAGGCTATACGCTGCGAGGCGTGCTGCCCGAACAGGCAGGACACGACATGCCGACCTCCACGCTGTATGGCGTATTTCGCGCCGCAGACGGCGATCTCGTCATCGCGGCGCAGGTGGACGATGCGTGGCAACGCTTTGCGAGGTTGATCGAGGCGTATGGCGGCCCGACGGGCTTTGGGGCCGACCCGCGATTGCGCGACAGCGTTGGACGTAATGCGCATCGGTCGCACATCCTGTCAGTCGTCGAGTCTTGGGTGAGCGCCCGCCCAGTGGCGTCGATCCTCGCATTGCTCGATGGCATCGACGTTCCCTGCGCGAAGGTTCAGCGCATCGACGAAGTGCTGGCCGATCCGCAAATCCAGGCAAGAGGCATGGTGATCGAGCAACAGCATCCACGCTACGGAACGCTGCGCCTTCCCAATCTGCCGTTTCGGTTCTCCGATTGCGATACGACGATTCGCGATGTCGCACCGGATCTGGGACAGCACAACACGGAAGTGGCGCGCTCGCTGGGTTTCGATCCGGCTGAAATCGACGCGATGCAAACCGCAGGCGTGCTTTATTCGAAGTGAGGTAAAGATGAAAGATCAGTACGCAGTGGTCGGCAATCCGATCGGGCACACGAAATCGCCGCTGATTCATAGCCTTTTCGCGCAAGAGACGCGGCAGGATATGAGCTATACGGCGATCGAGGGGCCGCTGGAACCGCGCAATGCTTTCCAAGACGTAGTGCGAACATTCGCCTCCAGGGGCGGGAAGGGCATGAACGTTACCGCACCGTTCAAGCTCGAAGCCTTCGCAATGGCGAACGATCGCAGCGAGCGCGCAACGCTGGCGGGCGCCGCCAATACCGTCAAGTTCGAAGACGGACGCCTTCTCGCCGACAATTTCGACGGTATCGGACTCGTCCGCGACATCGAGGTCAATCTGCGCCTGCCGATGGTCGGCAAGCGCGTGCTGATGCTCGGTGCCGGCGGCGCCGCACGCGGTGCGCTATTGCCGTTCTTGGCGGCTCATCCGGCCGAATTGGTCGTGGCAAACCGCGACGTGTCCAAAGTCGACGCGCTTGTCGCTAGCGTCGCGGGGCGAGGCCCGCTCATCGCGTGCGGCTATTCCGATCTCGAACGGCTGGGGCGCTTCGATCTGGTCGTCAATGCCACGTCGGCCAGTCTGACCGGCGACCTACCGCCCGTCCCGCCGAGCGTCTTCAGCCCGGATGGCACGGCCTATGAGCTAGCATACGGCAAGGGATTGACGCCATTCCTTCGCCTCGCGCGCAACGCGGGGGTGCATGGTGTCACGGACGGCGTAGGCATGTTGGTCGAACAGGCAGCGGAAGCGTTCGCATGGTGGCGCGGCGTGCGTCCCCAGACCAGCGCCGTGATCGATCGGCTAGCGATTCCTCTAGATTGAACACGGCGGAGCCGCGGATTCGGATATGCCAGCCAATCACCGCGCCTGTACGGCAGCCCGGTTGACCGCGCATACAACCGCATACCGGCCGCCCGCCGCGGACAAGGCATATCCGATCTTGTCGGTCAGCGCGTTCGTCGCAGGGTGTGGCGCCCGGTATTCGATCCAGTCGCCGCCTCTATCAGCCGCATACCAGATGCGCGCGCAGAGTTCCGCGATATCGGTGCCAGGCGCGGCCACCGCCGGGTGATCGGCCTTCGCGGGATTCGCGCCGAACGCCCGAAAGTAGTTTTCGCGATCGAGCACGAACACGAACAAATCCCGATCGATGAAGCCGCCGTCACGCGAATGGAATTGCGCCCTCGCCCGTGCGATGTCGGTTGAATCGATCAATTGCGCGGCCCGCTCGACCAAAGCCTTCGCTTCGTCCGCGCAACCTTGGCGCAGCCGAACGTCGCCGACCGAGCGCCCCAGAAGCTCCGCCTGCTGATGTAGTTTTTCAGCCGAGCCGAGCGCCGCATCGGCCATCGTCGCGTTGCTTTGCGTGATTCGTTCGAGTTCGGTCACCGCCGCCGAAATCTCGTTCAGGCTCGTTGCCTGCTCCTCGTTCGCCAGCGAAATGGCATGCATTCGACAAACCGTTTCGCGAACACCCTCTGCCATGTTCGCGAGCGAACTAGTGAGTTTACCGATCGATTCCACGCCTTGCGCCACCTGCGCCGTCGAATCGTCGATCAGCTTCTTCACGCCGGTAGCCGCTTGCGCACTGCGGTGCGCGAGCACGCGCACTTCGCTCGCCACCACGGCAAATCCGCGCCCGGCCGCTCCGGCGCGCGCCGATTCCACCGCGGCGTTCAGCGCAAGGATGTTCGTCTGAAACGCAATGCCATCGATGATCGCGACGATCTCGCGCATCTGACGCGATTGCGCCTCGATCCGGTTCATCGCATGAAGCGAACGGTCGACGAGCACCACACCCGCATCCACGCCTTCGCGTACGCGATCGGCAAGCTGTGTCACAGCACGCGCATCGTCGACACTGCGCGCCGTCGTCGCGTTCAGTTGCGTCACGCTCGTCGCCGTTTGCTGCAAGTTCGCTGCCTGAGCCTCGGTACGGCTCGCTAGCTCGCGCGCGCTAGTCGTCAAGCGGCGCCCCGCCATGGCAATGAGTTCGGACTCGCTCCGGCTTCGCGCGACCATTTGCGAAAGCCGCTGCGTCATGGCCTCGATTCGTGTACCGGCATCAGCGACGTCGTCGCAACCCAAGACCTCGATCGACTCGCACAAGTTACCGGCGCCGACCGCGTCGATCATGCGCCGCAACTGCGCAAGCGACGCGAGCAGCTCGGCTCGGAATGCCGCACCGAGGTAAAGCAATGCGAAAAGAGCGATGCCCGATCCGACACGCGTCACCGACGCAGCGAACGATGCTGTGAGCGACGCCAACGAGGCGGCCGCCATATTCGCCGCACACGCTGCCGTCAATAGGCCGAGTACAGCGAACTTCGCCCGAAAGCCAAGGCATCGCATCCATTTTCTGCCCGGGACCATCCCCATCGAGATCCATCGGTTCATTCGCACTCCTAACCATTCATTCGAGCACCACTGCCACCAATCGACCGATACGCCACCCGTGCAGCCGAGCCGAGCAACACACTTATCGCATGGCGCGAGGCTTCGCCGGCCGAGCACCGCGCCTACGCACAACGAGCCCGATCGCGGCACCGATTGCGACCGTCGCAGCACATCCGGCAAGCCTTGCGGCCTCCTCGCCGCCGAAGCTACCGAGGCCCCCGAAGCCGATCACACCGCTCGCAACACTCGCCGCGATTGCCGACGATGCGACGATGAACGCCGTCAGCCATCCAAGTGTCCGTTTCATTAGGATTCCTCTTTAAAGTCGAATCACGTATGTGCGGCGGCCGTGCCGCGCAGCGAATAGGCAAGCGCCGCCGCACCGATGATCGCCCCCTCCATCATCAGATGCCCCGCTTCGCCGAGCCCGAAGCTCGTGAGCAAGTTGAACAGAAAGACCATCATGAACGCGGCCACCGCCGGTCCTGCCATCGCGCCGCGCCCGCTGCCGAACGACACGCCGCCGAGCACCGTTGCGGCAAGCGAGTTCAGCGTGAGATCGGCGCCGAGCGTCACGCTGCCAACGCCGACGAAGCTGAGCAGCAACAATCCGCCGCATGCCGCCGTCGCTCCCGAAACGACATGCGCGATGAACGGCACTTGGAGATAGGGCATGCCCGACAGCTCCGCGGCACGCGGATTGGCGCCGATCGCATCGAGCGCCGCACCGAACGCGCTGCGCCGCAAAAACAGCGCGGTCGGCACGAGCAGCGCCAGCCACACGAGCGGCGCCAATGGGACACGCCCGAGACGAGCGGCCGCGAAGTCGGTCAGCAGCATAGGGGCATCGCCCGGTGCATGCATCCGGCTCAACGCAATCACGGTACCCGAGAGCACCATCGACACCGCCAGCGTGACGAGCACCGCCGAAGCCCGCACACGCGCGATCAACAATCCATTGAGCGCGCCGATAGCCGCGCCGAACAGGACGCATAGCACAAGCGCCAGTGGCGCGGACATGTGCATGACGCCGCAGGTGAGCAAATACGTGCTCGCCGCCGCGATGCCGCCGATCGACAAATCGAGCGAGCGGCACCGGATCGTCAGCGACTGTCCAATCACGGCGACGCCCAGCGGTGCGGCTTGCCGCAGAATCAGCAACAACATCGTCGGCGTCACGAGATTCGTTCGCCAAATGGCCGCGCACGCAACCAGCAATAGGCTCGCCGCATAGGCCGGCGGCGACCCCACGCATCGAGCCGCCGCGCGATGCAGCGGCGCCATCGCCGGCGAAAGACGAAAAATAAGCGTTTTCATGGTCATAACCCCACGACACGGCGGCGCTGCACGCTGACCGCCGTCAACAACAAAAGACCCGTCACGACGGCGCTCAAGAACGGCGAGATACCGAGCAGATTCAATCCGTTCGTCATCAGCCCCAGCGAGAAAGCGCCGGCAAGAACGGCGGTGCCACTGCCGATGCCGCCAGTGAGTTGCACGCCACCGAGCGCAACGGCCGCAACCGATTCGAGCGCGAACTCGTCGCCAAGCCCCGGGTCACCGGCCGAGACGCGCGCTGCGAGGAAAACGCCTGCAACGACGGCGATCAAGCTGCAAGCGACGTATGCCATGACGGTCGTGGCCGCAACGCGCACTCCGTTCAAATGCGCGCTGCGCGGATTTACGCCGAGCGCGAAAAGGTAAAGCCCGAAGCGACTGCGCCGCAATGTCAGCGATGCGATACAGAGCGCCGCCGCGCACCAGAAAAACGAAACCGGCAAGCCCGCCGCCGTCGCAGTGGCAAGCCGCACCAGCACAGGCGCTATGTAGCCGCCCGGAATCGACAGCACGATGTAGCAAAGGCCCTTGAGAAATGTGGCGGTGCTGAGCGTCATAACGAGCGGATGCACGTTCGCGTAGGCGACGCCTATACCGTTGACAAGCCCAATCGCCGCACCCGCCGCCAACGCGAGCGCGACACCCGCAAGCGGATCGGGTTGCGTCGCGACGATGCAGCTCGCAAGACTCATCGCCGATCCGACCGACAGATCGATGCCCGCCGTGAGCGCGACGAACATCTGTCCGAGCGATACGATCAACAGCGCCGTGATCTGTCCGCTGAAGTTGGCGAGGTTCTGCGGATCGCGAAAGCCTGGCACCGTGATCAACATCGCCACGCAGGCGATGGCAGGAAGCCCTGCCGTGTAGCGAGTCAAACCCGAACGAGCTCGGTTCATCGCGCGTCTCCGGTTACGGCCGCGGCGCGGCCGTCGGCAGTCGAGGCTTCGCGTAGCGCATGCGTCAGCACCTGTTCCTCGGTAGCGTGTTCGGCGGGCAGATCGGCGACGAGCGCCCCGTCGCGCACGACGAGAATGCGATCGCACAGCCCGATCAGTTCGAGCAGATCCCCCGAAACGGCGACGACAGCACCACCTTGTGCGGTGAATTCGCGCAGCAGGCCATAGATTTCAGCCTTCGCGCCGATATCGACACCGCGCGTCGGTTGCTCGACGAGCAACACGCGGATGCCGGCCGCAAGCCAACGCCCGAGCATCACCTTTTGCTGATTGCCACCCGACAGCGAGCCGACCGTATCGGTCGGCCGACAGCGCAAGCGCATGGCGGCGGACGTCCGACCGATCAAGCGCTGATCGCGTCGGGCGCGCCGCCAAAGGGCAACGCCACGCAACGCACCGTGCCAGATGTTCTCTTGCACCGTCAGATCGAGGTACAGCCCTTCAGTCTTGCGGTCCTCGGGCATCAAAGCCAAGCCTTGCCGTACCGCGGCGCGCGGGCCGCCGCCGGGGTTGAATCGCCGCGGCGTGCCCTGTTCGTCGGTCAAGCGAATTTCACTATGCTCAGGCCGCTCGATACCAGCCAGCGCGCGCATGATCTCCCGTTGCCCGTGCCCTTCGAGCCCGGCGATGCCAACGATCTCGCCTAGCCGCACGTCGAACGACACGGCGGCGGCGCCGGCTCGCACGGTCAACTCGCCGACGTCGAGCGCGATCGCACCGCCTCGCTCGGCACGCCGCGGCGGAAACAGTGCCGTCAACTCGCGGCCGACCATCAGTCTGATCAGTTCATCCTCGGTCAGATCGCTCGCACAATGCGTTGCCACATGTCGGCCATCTTTCATGACCGAGACGGTGTCGCAAAAGCGAAAGATCTCGTCGAGCCGATGACTGATGTAAAAGACAAGTTTGCCTTCGCGCTTGAGCCGCGCGATCAAGTGCTCGAGCTTGTCGACTTCAGCTGCGTTGAGCGGCGCCGTGGGTTCGTCGAAGATAAACACACGTGCATCGCTCACGAGGCCCTTCGCCACTTCGAGCAACTGCTGCTGGGCCACCGTCAGCGTCGTGCAGGGCTTTCGACCATCCAGATCGATACCGGCGCGCTCCAACACGTCGGCGGCGGCCCGATGAAGGCCCGCGCGATCCAACAGGCCGTAGCGACGCGGCTCCCGGCCGAGGCAGAGGTTTTCCGCCACGCTCAAGTTCGGCAGCACCGTGAGTTCTTGAAAAACCGTCGATACGCCGGCTCGGCGTGCCTGGCCCGGACTGCCCAGATGCACGCATTCGCCGTCGAGAAGAATTTCACCCTCATCGGGCGTATGCACACCGGCCAGCAGCTTCATCAGCGTCGACTTACCGGCCCCGTTCTCTCCCGTGATCGCGTGAACCGAGCCCGGCGCGCCCGTGAGCGTCACACGCGATAGCGCCTGCGTGCGGCCGAACGCTTTCGATACGCCGCGTAGCGCCACCCGCGCCGGCGCGCTCGATTCGTCAAAGAGCGTAGTCATCGGTAGCCTCAGCGATGAAACATTTTCACCAGCATCGCGTCGGGCAGCGTCGACGGAAACCAGTAGGCGTCGTTCAGATCGGGACGGTAGTACTTATCCAGCGTCGCACCGGTCACCGGCGGCGGCTCGGAGAAGTACGAACGATGGACGGGTTCGCCGCTCAGGATCGCAACCGATGCGCGTACCACGGCTGCGCCGAGGCCGGGCGTGAAGATCGGCGCGATGCTCTTGACGCCCGATTGACGCCATACGCGCAGAAAGCCGTTATTGGCTTCGCCCGTCATCGGCACGAGCGGCTTGCCGACTTCCTTGAACACGTCGATGCAAGCACGCGTCATTTCAGCGCCTGAAAACCAGATGCCATCGACGGGCTGGCCCGAGAGCACCAAGTTCTCGCAAAGCTGCTTGCCCTTGGCATAGCTCCAGTCTCCGAATACCTCGTTCGTTATCTTGAGCCCGCACGCGTCGACCGCTTGGCGAAACCCCTCGTAACGAAGCTGTTCCTCGTCCACGCCCGCTACGCCCCGAAATGCCCAGATCTTGCCTTTACCCTTCAACGCATCGCAAAGGAACTGACCGCCTTGGCGCCCGAAGACGCGCCCGCCTCCCATGATCTCCGTGGTGGATTGCGTCGCAGTGCCGTATGCGCCGAACGTCACCACCGGTATGCCGCGCTTAGCCGCTTCGGCAATGAGCGGCGCGCCGATCGCTTCCGAGATCGGCCCGATGATCAGGAGGTCGATTTTCTTTGCGAGCAAATCCTCGACGTCGGACACTTGCTTCGCAGGCTTCCACTCCGCCTCGGTGAAAATGAATTGACCGATCTCGCGGTGCGCCGCCGCTTCATGTCGCATCTCCTCGATCATTTGGTCGATCCAGCTATTGCCGACGCCGGCAAACGACACACCCACCCGCCAGGGCGGGGCCTTCTTGTATTGATCCGGTTTGGTTTGCACAGCGGAAGTCGGCGCAAGCAGGCCGTCGGGCAACAATTGCAAATCCGCCGCTGAAGCACCGGTCGCCGCCAACGCCAGCGCGCAGCTCAGCAACAGGGTCTTGATTCTCTTGAGGGTATCGATCACGTTCGTCTCCATGTTCGTTTCACGGATGTGGCGCGAAGGGTTCGCGCCACACGCGGCGTTAGAACGCGTGGCGCATGCCGAGCGCCACACCGGTGGTGGAACCGGCCACGCCGTATAGCGCGCCGTTCAGCGACACGCCGGTATTCATCCGGCCATGGTTGTCGGCGAACGCAACCTGCGCATAGAGCGCGGTACGCTTCGACAAGGAGTATTCGGCGCCGGCGCTCGCGAGAATCGAATGATTGGCCGTGTCGTTGCCGTCGCTCGTGTACCAGGCCCCGGCATCGACATCGAGCGCAGGCGTGACGGCATAGCTCGCGCCGCCACCATAGACACGGCTGTCGAAAGAGCCGGCCACCTTGTAGTTGGCGAACGACGCCTTCATCGTCACGTTGCCGAACGTATAGCCGGCGCCAAGCGCACGCCCCGTGAAAGCGACGGTGGTCGGCACCGGTGTCGAGGCCGCGCTACCGCCCGCGTTACCGCTGTACAGCGCCGCATCGAGCAGCAACCCGTTGCGCTCGTACTTGAGACGGGCGCTGTATTGCCGCCCCGCCTGAAAATCACCCGCCGCACCGCCGAGCGCGAGCATGGCGCTGCCTTGCAACCCGCCGATGACGGGGCTCGTGTAAGAGACGGCGTTCGGGTTGAACAAACCGGTGTCGAGAACGTTGCCGACATAAATCGGCGCGGCACTGCCGAAATACGATACGTTGCGCGGATCGGTGTTGATCAGCGACAACACGAAAGGCGAGTACTGCAAGCCTGCCTGCACGGTACCGAGGTGGCCAGTGAGGCCGATCCAAGCTTGTCTGCCGAAGAAGTTGCCGTCCGAATTGGCGAAGCCGCCATTGACGATGCTGATGCCGCTTTCCAGATCGAAGATCACCTGAGTGCCGCCGCCCAGGTCCTCAGCGCCTTTGATGCCGAATCGCGACCCCGCGGAACCCCCATCGATCAGCGACAGTTGATGACCCGCATTGGTACCGGTTGCGCTGTCCAGCGTCTTGCTCGTGTAGAGCAGCCCGGCATCCAATACGCCATAGAGCGTGACGCTACCTTGCGCGTGCGAGGCGCCCGCCGCCGACAGCCCGATTGCAGCCGTTATCAATCGTACTTTCCAACCACAACTCAGCTTCATGCTTCGTCTCCTTGATGCCTGATAATTTATTTTGTAGTCCTAACTAAACTCGGTACTTTGCGATCTACAACCACCTCCTTTTGCGCTTCTTGTACGCTCGTTAATTTATTTCGTAGTCCTAACTAAATTAAACGATTAGTGAACGTCAACTTACCTCTATCTGCGTCCGCCGGTTCAATCCCGCGGCGATCGGACCGCCGCGGGAAAGCCAACGCTTACGGGGCGACGCGTTTCAACCATGCAACCAGGTTCGCGATCACCTCGTCGCGGTTCGTCTCGTTCAGCACTTCATGACGCGCACCGCCATAAACATGGGTCGACAGATCTCGGAAGCCCGCCCGCCGCAGCCGGGCAACCAACGGCTCGAACCACGCGAGATAGCCGTTCACGCAGTCTTGATCGCCGGTGAAGAGATAGAGCGGCAGCGCTTTCGGCACGCCCTCGAATTGCGCGAGATCGGCAGTCCGCAAGCCATCGTCGAAAATCGAAAACAGCGACGCCTCGGTCAGCGCGAAACCGCACAGCGGATCGGCGATATACGCCGCCGGCACCGCGGGGTCACGGCTCAACCAATCCACAGGCGTGAGCGGCCGCTCAATCGGACCATTGGCCGTCTCGAGCGTCCAGCCGGAGCGGCGCGGATCGAGCAACTCGAGTGCACTCGTTCCCGACAACGCAAGCGCGTCGATCAACGCCGCATGATCGAGCAGGTAGATCTGCGCGGCGAACGAACCCATGCTGTGCGCGAGCATCACGAGCGGCAAATCCTGGTGGTGCTCACGTAAATGCCGACTCACCGTCGCCATATCGTCGACGAGCCCATTGAATCCTCGCGGCCCGAAATCGCCGCGCGTACCGGCTGCGAGCGCTGCCTCGCCGTGGCCCCGATGGTCGCTCGCATAGACGACATAGCCCGCGTCGACCAGCGCGTGCGCCACATGACGATAACGGCGAGAAT